>NZ_CP015405.2:215000-1415000 GCF_001689125.2 Blautia pseudococcoides
GAATTTAAGCCCCAGTAAACGGCGGCCGTAACTATAACGGTCCTAAGGTAGCGAAATTCCTTGTCGGGTAAGTTCCGACCCGCACGAAAGGCGTAATGATTTGAGCGCTGTCTCGGCAATGCATCCGGTGAAATTGAAGTACCAGTGAAGATGCTGGTTACCTGCGCCAGGACGGAAAGACCCCATGGAGCTTTACTCCAGTTTGGTACTGGGGTCCGGTATTGCATGTACAGGATAGGTGGGAGGCTGGGAAGGCATGACGCCAGTTGTGCCGGAGCCAATGTTGGGATACCACCCTTGCAGTATTGGGCTTCTAACCAGCCGCCGTGACCCGGCGGTGGGACAATGCCAGGCGGGGAGTTTGACTGGGGCGGTCGCCTCCGAAAGAGTATCGGAGGCGCCCAAAGGTTCCCTCAGAATGGTTGGAAACCATTCGCAGAGTGCAAAGGCAGAAGGGAGCTTGACTGCGACACCGACGGGTGGAGCAGGTACGAAAGTAGGGCTTAGTGATCCGGTGGTATTAAGTGGGAATGCCATCGCTCAACGGATAAAAGCTACCCTGGGGATAACAGGCTTATCACTCCCAAGAGTTCACATCGACGGAGTGGTTTGGCACCTCGATGTCGGCTCATCGCATCCTGGGGCTGTAGTAGGTCCCAAGGGTTGGGCTGTTCGCCCATTAAAGCGGTACGCGAGCTGGGTTCAGAACGTCGTGAGACAGTTCGGTCCCTATCCGGCGTGGGCGTAGGATATTTGAGAGGAGCTGTCCTTAGTACGAGAGGACCGGGATGGACGGGCCGCTGGTGTATCTGTTGCACTGCCAAGTGCATAGCAGAGTAGCCAAGCCTGGAAGGGATAAACGCTGAAGGCATCTAAGCGTGAAGCCCCCCTCAAGATGAGATATCCCATTCATAAAGAAGTAAGACCCCTTGAAGACGACGAGGTGGATAGGGCAGAGGTGGAAGTGCAGCAATGTATGGAGCTGACTGCTACTAATCGGTCGAGGGCTTGACCTAAGCACGAAAGTGCGAACGGCGGGTAAGAAAAAAGGTTTTTGTGTTTTGTATATGCGGTTTTGAAGGTACATGAGAGATATATCCTATGGGCATAATTGTTCGTAGGATTTTTTTGTTATATAGAAAACGCCTTTGGGCGTGAGTATTTTAAATTGGAAAAAAGTAAAAACCACAGTATACCTGTAAAAAACAGGCGTACTGTGGTTTTTTGCATTTTCATGAATCAATGTTTTTCCTGCCTCAAATCTTTGGAGAGGAAGAGTATTGCCAGTCCCAGAAGAAAAACACAGATATTAAAATAGAAAGGATAGGACGGATTCAGGTCATATAACCATCCGATCAAGCTGCCGAACGGAACAGAGAGGGCAATCATCAACATGTTATAAAGAGCATATATTCTGGAACGTTCTTTTTCATCTACGAATAAAGCCATAAGGGCATCCTTTCGGGGAATGATGATAGCGTAAGCCGAGGATTCCAGGATTGTGTACAACATAACAAGCAGAAGGTTTTTCTGTGGACAGAGGATCAGGAGTATATGGCTGGCGGTATAAATAAAAAAGCCGATGATCATGGAGTTTCTGATTCTGAGCCGGTGAAACAAATTCTGCAGGAACACCACGAATAAGATCATGATGATGGTCCTTATAAGCGGGAATACGGCCACCAGTTCTTCGGAGATATACAGACTCTCTGTTATATAAAGCGAGAAAAAGTTGGTCGTGGCAATCAGTAATATATTAGTTAATGTCATTATGTAAACCACAAGGCGCATTCTGGATGAACGTATGATCTGAAAGAAGATATCCTTATATCCTGTCAACATGGAAAAATAGGACATATTCTTAGTCTCCTCCATACGCTGTCTGCCAATCTCGGTTTCTCCTCCAAATCTGTAAAGGAGAAGAAATTTGGCTGTCATGGAAATCCCTGAAAGGAAGAAGATCACACGAAATACGGACACCAGGTCATATATTTTCAGCAGCCAGATGGAGATTGGAGCAAAGAATACGGACAGCATACCGCATATCTGTATCAAAGTAAAAGCATTGGTAATATGTTTTGGAGGACAATCTTCTATAAACAGACAGTTCCATGAGGTATTGGTGATCTGAAAGGAAGCGTTGACAGCCGCTGCGATCAGAAAGTGCCAGAAATTCTGGGAGAAAGCCCATATAAAACAGGGGATACTCCAGGATATGGTGTCAAAAATCACAGTTGCCTTCCGCCGCCCCATTTTGTCAGTCAGGGCACCGCCGATAAAGGCGAAGAAAACCTGGAGCAGGAAGCCCAGGGAAAGGGTAGTTCCGATTTCCAGACTGGAAAGACCGATCTTCCGCATATAAAGTGCCTGATACGGAGAAAAGAGGGAATAGGGAATGAACCAAAGCGGCTCTGTACAGATGGACCATTTGGGGTTTCCTTTCAACGCGATGAAAGTCTGTACCAGGACATGATTTCTGATCTTGTTTCGTAAAGGGTAGGATTTCATAGTGTGTAAGCGTTCCTTTTCATCGTTATATTTTGAGTGATCTTTCTTTATTATAAGGAAAGTGAACCTTTAAGTAAAGCAGATAATCTCTGAAAAACAGACAAATTTAAAGAGATATTTACTTCCCGCTTCCTAAAGGCAATGATTCCTAAAAAAATGACACATATTAAAATTTAAGCCATTATCTGCCGTCAATGCCAGAGATATAATAAAGCCATCTCAACAGGAAACAGCACTGTAAAGAGTGCGGAATGAAAATCAGGAGGAATGAAAAGTATGCAACTGAAAAAAAGCAGCGGCTATTACATTGACTGGTCTGATGGCACTTTCTATGACCGCGTGTGGCTCTGGAAGCGTAGGAAATACAGAGAAAACCACATCGGAGGAGACAAAAAATAATGCATCCGCTACGGCAGGAAATAAGGATACTCTGAAAAACTAGTTGCATGGACTCTGGCAGACGACTTGAAACAGTGACCATTGCGCCCGCTGATTATCCCACAAAGATACAGACAGCTATGCGGGGCAAGCAGACTACCCCTGACATCATTGTGGGGAGCCGCAGATGCTGGAGGATATGTATGAGGCTGGGTTTTTGAGGATTTGGGCCAGGAGCCATGCAGTGCTCAGGACTATGCAGATCAAATGATTGATCATGTCTGGGAAGTGGGGAAGGATTCAGAGGGGATGTAAGAGGGCAATCTCCTATCAGATCACACCCTGCGGCGTTTTTTACAGAAGGGATATTGCGCAGAATGTATTTGGAACAGACGATCCGGTGGATCGGAAAATAAAACGTTAAGCCGCACGCACGATCTGAGATCGTCTGTGCGGCTGCTTTTTCCTTTTATATATGCATCCTTCTTCTGACTTCATTTCTAAGCCCGCTTCTTCGCAGGATCGTGATCAATGCCCCGTCAATGATGAGAGAGCATGTGAGCACTACAGCAGACCAGGACAGGAACAAAGGCTCCCCATAATAATTGTGGATCAGCAATTCAATGCCAACGGTCAGGACTGCGATCTCCCCCACGATCACTGCCGCCAGGGACAGAATGGAGCGGTGCCGGTATCTGAGACAGAACGCAAAGATGAGAATGAGCATAGTGACTATGCCTATTATGGGAACCGCCAGATGAAAATACCATCCATTGCCCGGATGCAGCCAAGCGATGATCCCAAAATACATGACAATACTCAGACCATCCAGAAAAAGGCTCACATAGGGATTGAATCCTGCCGGAAAAAACAGTGGCAGGAAAAAAATCCACAGAACCACACAAATCCCAATCACATAAAGGGACCAGCTTCCGTACTGGAAGATGAACAAATTCAACAGACCGCAGACGACAGCCGTGGCAGCGAGTATAACGGTCATGAGGATTGTAATGTCACTGCGGGGCACTGTCTCCGTGTGGCCTTCCAGTGTAGGAAAGGGTTTGGGAGAACTGGTATCCAGCGGTTGTTTTGGGTTGATAACTTTTGTATTGCACAGGGGGCAGACTTTACAAGTCTTGTCAAGTTCCACCCCGCAGTTCACACAGTATGACATAAAGGATTCCTCCAACTTTATTTAATCCTTGGTTTCTCGGTTGCTCTCTATTTTGACATGGATTCCGTCAGATATCAGTTTGCGGAAAAATATGCGTTCCACATCAGCTTCCACGATACTGCTGGCAAAATTTATGGTCAGGGTATTTTCATAACTGACAATGGCGCAGTTAGTTCTTGGGGAAAACGGCTGTCCCATGAGCACATCAAAGCGTTCCACATACTCTTTCATCTCCTCCGGAACCTGTACAATGCCCAGATTTGTCAGTCCTGCTGTGGACTGACGGTCCTGTACCCGGATATAGAACTGTCTGACTACAAAATCTTTTAAGAACAGCGGCACAATGCGGATGAAAGGACTCTGCTGGGTGGAGGCATTGGTGGTAATGTCAGCATTGAGGAACTTGTTATTGATATAATACCGCATATAATGGTGCACCTGTACAAGAATCTCCTCGAATGTGTATTCTCCCATTCTGGGGTCTATGGAGGGATATACCATAGTGATAAAATTCCGCAGTGTTATGGAAGGAAAGAACTTGCGCAGGTTTACAGGCAGCGCAAGCTTTACAGGTTTTTCCCGGAATACATGATCAGCCTTCTGCTTTTCCAGGAGGGAATATAGGAGTACTGCGTTTAAATATTCAGTAATAGATGCCTTATAGTTTCTGGCAACTTTTAAAACTTCATTCACGGGCATGATACCGCAGATAATATTCAGCGTATAAAAAGGTTCTTTTGTTCCCCTGACCCGGTAGGCACTGCCCTGGGTCCGCGCCGGTTTTACTTTTGAGGAGGCATAGCGCAGGTAGGCGTCCTCAAGCTCCTCAGGGTCCGGCTCCTGGTGGATATCCAGTACACCGTCACAACTTGGAATCTCATGCCCCTGCAGACGAAGATACACAGCAGTGATCGTCCGCAGCAGGTACAAGGCCCCGTTGCCGTCCGAGAGGGAGTGAAACATTTCCAGGGATATTTTCTTATGGTAATAGTATATCCGAATCATATACCGGTTATTGGCCTTAAAAGACATAGGCATACAGGGATTCACAATGTCCGGCTGGACGAACGGCCCCGGCCGGTCATTGGGTTCCAGATATCGCCAGAACAGTCCTTTTCTAAGGGCTACTTTGAACACCGGGAAACGGGGCAGTGCCAAATCCACAGCCTTCTGCAGAAGAACGGGGTCCACTTCCTCCCTCATGATCATGGTGATCCGATAAACACTTGAGAAATTTTTGCGCTGCAGAGTGGGATATACATTTGCAGATAAATCTAATTTGTACCATGTAGCACGGTTTTTGTTTGTTTTTTTCTCCATACGTTTATTATAAGGTGATACGGGGAAATTATCAATATAAACAGAAAAAAAACCGGAATGGACGTTTGGGCTGCCCTGTGTTAGAATGAAACTATGTTGCCAGGAAACCCTATAAGCAGAAGGAGAACCCAATGGAAATTAATCTGAAGAGCAGCCAGAGCCTTATGAAGGCCATTAAAAAGATGCATACACTTGTAGAAAGCCCTGATGTGGAAAAACAGAGGGCATCCCAGGAAAATCTAAGCGGTATCTTCTCAAAAAGCAAAGAGATGAAATATGAGAATTTTGATATAGAAGGGATTCCTGCCGAATGGGTCAGTGTAGATCGAAGGCATATGAAAAAATATGTGATACTTTACTGCCACGGCGGTGGATATAACACAGGAAGTTTCCGCTACGCCAGGAGTGTTACCAATAAACTTGCAAGCACCACCTCCATGGATGTGCTCAGCTTTGATTACCGCCTTGCACCGGAATGCCCCTTTCCCGCGGCTTTGGAGGACGCTGTAAAAGTATGGGACTATCTGATGCATTTTGGATACGGAGCCAGGGATGTGATCGTGGCAGGGGATTCCGCAGGAGGAAATCTGGCCCTTACTCTTGTGCAGAAATTAAAAGAACAGGGCCGTATCCTTCCAAGGGGGATCATCCTTTTCTCTCCGTGGACGGACCTTACAAAGAGCGGAAAATCACATGAGCTGAAGGCTGAGATTGATCCTATTCTTTCAGAGGAATATATAGACAAATCTGTCCGGGACTACACGGAGGGGCAGGAGCTGCATGATCCGTTGATCTCTCCCCTGTTTGCGGATTTCACCGGGTTTCCCCCTACCTATATTCAGGTGGGCGAAAATGAGATTCTTCTCTCTGATTCCCTCAACCTGCAGAAAAGGCTCCGAAAATACCATGTGCAGGTACAGCTGGACTATTACAGCGGTATGTGGCATGTTTTCCAGATGTCACCCTTTAAAGCAGCCTATGATGCTATGGACCAGGTGGCAGAATTTATCTTCGATATCTGCAGATAGGTGGCATTCTGTGTACAGTGACATCAGATATGATCCAGGATATAGCAGCCCATCATCAGGTACAGCCGGGTCATAAAATCATCCAGATTTGCCCCTGTAAGCTGTGTGATGCGGTTCAGGCGGTGGGGCAGGGTACTCCGGTTGATCTTGAGGAGCTGGGCAGTGAGGGTGCTGTTCCGTTCATTCATGAGGTAGGTCTTTAAAGTCTCGTACAGCTCCGTGCCGTGTTCCCTGTCATAATGACGGAGCTGGTGCAGGGTATCCGGGGCGATACTTTCCTTTGTAAAATCACCGGTGCCCTCCAGGAGCCAATACTTCAGTACATAGTCCTGAAACTCATTATACCAGTGAGGCACCTGTTCCATCTGGCTGTAGCTGAGTGCGATCTGGGCCTGCTTCAGGTGGATGGACAGTGTGGAAAAACCCCGGAAGGGAAAAGATACGCCCATGCGGAGCAGCCCTTCCCGGATAATATAGGACATTTTCATGCGCAGGTCCTGGGGCGTGATCTGACTTTTGCCGGTGTTGACCAGCAGGTAAATATGCCCCTTATAGTAGCAGGCTTGACATGCCTCAATACGTTCCTCTATTTCGTTGCAGATACTGTATACGGAAAGTTTTGTCACATCTGTGCTCTCAAAGGAGATAATGCCGCACAGATATTGGTCCGCTTCCTTCCATCCCAGCAGCTCCAGCTTGCGGCTCATATCCAGACGGTCTGTCTCAGTGCCGCTGATAGTATCTATGATCAGCTTTTCCAGAGGATGCCGTTCGTCTTCCCCCGCATCATTACGTCTCAGTAGTGCCAATTTGACGATTTCCGCAAAATAGGAGGCTACATAGAGCTGCCCCCGTGTCACGGGTGTTTCCATTTCTGAGATAATAAACCGTCCCCTGTAATTCCCGTTCATCCATAAATTCACATAGATACAGCGGTCATTGTTAAAATCGCTGTCCCAGAACTGCCCTCCTGAGGTGGACAGGGTTCTTTTATATGCCGGGCTTGTCCTAAAAAAGTTAATGGTATTCAAATCCTGCATATACCGTTTTGTCTGTTCGTTATAGGTAAAATTAAGAGCTCCCTCAAAATGGCGGGGACAGGCCAGTATATGAAAGTATTCATCATGAATGAATACAGGATTGTGAAAATGCTCCAGTGCGGCCACTGTAATGTCATATAGGCTTCCGTCCCGGTTCAGAATGTCATTGAGCTTTCTTTCAAGATGGGAGTAGGAGACAAAAATCTGCTGCAAAGCATTAAAAATTTCCGTCACAGGCATGGTTTCCGGAAAGATAAGGCAGCAGCAGGAGTCATGGATATTTTCTTTTGCAGGTATCCCAACCACCGCCAGAAAACCGTGGTGCAGCAAAAAGGGATGGGAGGCCAGGGTCTTACAATCTGCAAGATATAGAAATGTACGTGATAAATCCTGTTGTCCTGTATAGAACTGTATGCCGGACAGACAAGGCTCCTCGTCTGCCGGAAGCAGGGAAACCGGAATTTCACGTTCTTTTAGTTTCTCATACAAGATCTGCATACTCAGCAGAAGGCCTGCGGGTGAGGTGTGATTCTCAGTCATGGTATTTCCCTCCGGGTTTTGATAAATACGGCAAGATCCATCCATCTTCCGGCAAAGGCCATGCAGGCCGGCCGGAAGATGGACGGATCAAAAAATCTTCTCCTATTTAGTATTCTATCGTAACAGAGGATTTTTTACCAGTGGTGTTTTTATCTTTCCTGATCTAATTTATAACCTAATGCCAGTATGACGGCCCCTATAAGGATCACAACAGCGGGAATGATCATAAATCCCATACTGATGCCTCTCTGAAGCTGCGGGGTGGCCATGGACGGGTCCAGATCTGAGTTAAACTGGGCAAGTGCCAGACAGGCGGATATGAGAATGCCTCTCGACACGATCCCTATTTTGATGGGTACGGTCAAAAGCCCCATAACCGTTCCGGTTACATCATAACCCAGTTTTTTGCCACTGTAGGCAGCACAGTTTGAGAAAAGTTCCGGGTCACAGGCATTGGTCAGAACCAGTATGAACATGACTGCACACATGGCGGCCATGACCACCCAGGTCTGGCTGTAGGCAAAGAAAGCACCTGTGGCGATCACTGCCATCAGAAAGTAGGAACATACCACAGTCTTTTTTGCGGTAAATCTGGCAACAATGAATTTTGATACATAAGAGGCAACAACGCCCAGCAGATTGGCTGCGAAGACAAAGGTAGTCAGCAGGGCGGCGTTTTTGCTTATGTATGTAAAATAATAGATAGCCAGTCCGTTTACAAGGAAAAGCACAATATATTTTGTAATACAGGACAAAAACAGCCACAGCAGATGGGGATTGCACCGGATGGCATCAAGAGCGCGTACCTTTGGGGCAGCCTTGACAGTTCCGGCGGTTTTTGTCTGCCGGTCCATTTGGCGGAGTTCTTCCTCCCCGGTCATCTCATAGCCTTTAAACATATTGAAATGGGCATAAAATCCGGCAGCCATCAACGCGGAAAATGCGAAAGCCGTGGCGGCGTAAGAATTTTTCTCCCCCATCCACGCGGCAAAAACGGAAACTGCCGCAGGCCCTGCGTAGGAATACACCACAGAGGCCAGGGATGTCCATACCATTCTGGTTGAGGACAGTGTCATTCTCTCCTCAGGAGTCTTCCCCGCAATATTGATCATGGAAATGTTGGCTATAAAAGATATATTCCACGCAATACGGCTGGTGATCATAGCTACTGTTACGAAGATGGCAGCTGCCAGCCCATTGCCGATTTTTATGAACTGCATGGCATACAGGAAAGGAACCATCCAGGGCGTCAGAATGAGCCAGGAGCGGTAACGCCCCCATTTTTTAGGCTTTATCTTGTTCAGGAACGGACCATACAGGCAGGAGAGGATGGCATCTACAACTGCGGAGATGGTCGTCATCACTGTGATGGCACCCAGTGAAAATTTAGCAATATTGGTAAAAAAGTAAGTGGCATAAAAGGTATCAATATTGGACATCAGTGTAAAGCCAAAATCACCCACACCGAAGAAACGCTTGAGCGAGGTGCTCAGACCGTTCCGTTCTTTTTTCTCAGGCATTTATCCATCTCCTTCCGGGTCATGCGTTTCTGTCAGAAAACTTTGTCGCTGACCTTTGCGATTTCTTCAGTGATCGTTTCGTATACGCCTGGGAAAATAGATTCCGGGCCGCCCATGGTATTGCAGGGGATAAAGAATTTTGTTCCGTATTCTTTGCAGACACGTGCCACTTCCTGGGCAATGTGCTCTCTGCTCCAGTCTTCCCTGTCCACTTCACCGCTGTCAATGCCGCCCATGAATGTGATCTGGCCGCCGTATTTATCCACCAGCTCGGGAATGTTGTTTGTGCTCATGACGCCCTGCCAGATGTCCACACCCATTTCGATCATGGAAGGAACCAGATTGGCAGCATAGGAGTCAGAGTGATGGATCACAACTTCAACGCCGTGTTCTTTATAATATCCGTACACTTTTTTGTAAGCAGGTTCATAGAATTCTTTAAACATCTGCGGGGAGATGAAGGAGCTGTTTCTGGAACCCCAGTCATCGTGATGGAAAAGGGCATCCGGTTTTAAGTATTTGCAGATTTCTTCTGCATAGGCCAGTTCCCAGTCTGTGATGTAGTCGATCAGCTCATGCATATAATCCGGCTCCTCGTAGAACTGGATCAGGCAGTTCTGGATCTCCAGAAGATAATGGCACTGTTCAAAGATACCGGGAGCCACAAAGGGAGCAACAAAATATTCATCACGGTCGATCTTTTCCGCTTCAGCAACAAAAGGTGCCCACTCCTCAGCGGAGAATTTCACATTGGGGGCTTTTACATAATCTCTCCATTGGGTGATATCTTTACATACAATATGTTCTTCATCATGGACCGGGAAAGGACCGGGCATGCCTTCCGGAAAGGAAATGGTAACACCCCATGCATTCTTTACATTAGGGCCGCCTTTTGCGGGCATGGAATTTCTTACAGAATAAGGTGTTCCGTAAAGCAGGGCAATAGCTTCATACTGATTCACATATCTGTCAGGATGGCCTCCGCGGATGGTTTCTAATAAATTCTGTCTTTTTGATAACATAGTAAAAACTCCTTTCTCTTTTTGAATATCCGATGGTTTATACTAACATTATAGGGGATGGTCCTTATGTGCACAATTAATCAAATATGGGAAATTATGAGGAGAATATTAGACAAAATGATGGTTTCAGGTCTGTTGTAACACTAGGAGCAGAAAACTAAAAAAAATCTAACATAGTATTTGTTATCCTCATGCAGAAGACCGGAAGAACATTATGATTCCCATTTATGGCAATACTTTTGGTAACCGCATCCCTGGCAGGATGTGCTGCACCGTATACAGAGAAAAAAGCTCCCCAAAAGAACACAGGCACCGTTGCAGCGGTCAGCCCGGAGGTGGGAGAGCTTGCAGATTATTTTATGAAAGCTTCGGAAGGGTACGCTGCATCCGCTGAGCGCTCTGCAGTCATAGAGGGAATGGAGGAATCTGATAAAGCCACCCGTCTGCAAATGCTTGTGCTGGCCAGCAGGGCATTCGGCAAAAAGGATCGCGCCCCCGGCTCCTGATCTGAAGGAGGTTCCCGATTGGGCAAAGGAAGATCTGCAGAATCTGTCAGACGGAGGTATCCTGGCAGATTCTGACCTGACAGGTACTTCTGACGGGGAAGAGGAAGAAGGTGCTGCAGGCAGCAGTATCCTGGAGGAACCGGTGGCTATGAAGGATGCAATAATAATTTCCGCCAGGTTTTACGCTGCATTCGGTACGGATTTGAAAGACGATTTTTATACTGCGGTGAACCAGAAGCAGCTTAACGCCATTGAGATACCGGAGGGAGAGGAAATGGCGGAACAGCTTTTAGCAGTGGGAGAGAGCCAGGAAAAGGCCGAAGCACATGCCGATGGAATCCTGAAGCTGGAGAAGGATCTGGTGGATCATATGCAGAATCAGGATGCTTCAGGAAAGATAAAGGAGCCCAAATATTATACGCCGGAGACACTGGATGAGATGATGCCCCGCGAAGCTCTCCCAGCTGGTTCAGTCTATCGGATTTACCGTGCAGATAAATCCAGGTCCCAGCGCATACCGGGTTCCGGCCTGGGGCTGGCAGTTGTGAAGATGATTCTGGATAAGCATGGGAAAAAAATCCAGGTTGTCAGTGAATTAAATGAGGGGAGTACATTTAAAATATATCTGCCTGTGTAAAAGTTTTGTGCCGGGCTGCACTTATCTTTGCATTAAGAGCATTGCATCCAGCATTTACACTGCTCAATACGTTTTCCGCCATCCCCCTGTTTTTCATCGTAGGCGAACTGTTTCAGTAAGGCACATGGAAATTCACCGCACTGGCCGCAGTGCTGGTGCTCCTTGGATTCGCAGCTATTTTTCACCGGGCAGTTATCTCCCCAAAATGGCTTGTCAATATGTAAACACCCTTTACATCCCATCTGCTCTTTGTACGCACATTCACTGCATAAGATACCACATCTTGATTCGATCATACTTGAAACCTCCTTTTTTATATCCTGATCATAACAAAAGGAACACGACAACTATGTGTCATGTCCCTGATACCGGTACTGATCATTTTTTAGAACGCGGGTTGGGGGATATTAAGAAAAGGAAAATCTCAGAGACTTTTTATCTCTGAGATCTTACGAGAGGCGCCAACCAGATTTGAACTGGTGATAGAGGTGTTGCAGACCTTTGCCTTACCACTTGGCTATGGCGCCATATCTATTTATTTTGTTCTGAAGAAGTATTACACTATATTATATTACCACAAATCGAAAAATATGCAAGTAAAAAATGACTCCAAGGGGATTTGAACCCCTGTTACCGCCGTGAAAGGGCGGTGTCTTAACCGCTTGACCATGGAGCCGTTAAGATAAATAGAGAAAAGAGGCGCCAACCAGATTTGAACTGGTGATAGAGGTGTTGCAGACCTTTGCCTTACCACTTGGCTATGGCGCCTGAGTGACTCCAAGGGGATTTGAACCCCTGTTACCGCCGTGAAAGGGCGGTGTCTTAACCGCTTGACCATGGAGCCGTCACTGTTTATTTATCTTTTTGCCCCTTTGCGTTTACCGGAGCGACCATGAATTATGATAGCATAAGAAAATACAAATTGCAAGCATTTTTTTCAAAAATTTACACTACTTGTACAAAGTAATTTTCATGCTGCATCGCACTGCATAAGAAAAGCGCTTTTTTACACACATTGACGGGAATGCATGAGAGAAGTGATCCAATATGAAATTTAAAGGGAAAATTGCGGTATGGTTCCGGCTGATCCTGCTGGCAGGGAATCTTGTGATGGCCTATGAGCTGGTTGCGTCAAATGATGTTTCTGCTGAGATAGCGGCAGCTTTGGATGTGAGGAATTATGTGGTGGTGGACGGGGACCGGATGGCGATTTATTTTGGAATCATGAAAAATTCCATGGAGATTTCTGAAATCAGGGAAATACGCAGAACATGTAATCCCATTTCCGCCACAGCGGCATCACTGGACAGGATCGAGATAAAAGGAAGACGGCAGGAAATGATATGTGCCGTCCGGGACAGAGACAGACTGATCGAAGAACTGTTAAGGGGCAATCCTATGATCAAGGTGTAATAAAAAAGTCCTGAATTTACCTATGGCGGCAGGAATGATATTGGGAGGTGGCATTCTGGCTGTGGGGGTACAGTTTGTTTCAGAGAGAAAGAGAAATATTGACTGAGCGGCCTTAAAATGTATGAATTGTGGAAATTATGGTAAAAATGCACTTATAGAGTAAGCGAGTGGTAACAGTTCAGCTTGTCTGACCTGTTACAGCGCGTGTACGCTGCAAGGAGGAACAAAAAAGTGCTGGAAGAAAACATGATGATACAGTTCTTGAAAAAATTCGATGAGTATCCTTTTTTAGTGAAGGCTTCGGGAAAGGAATACCTGATTGGGGAGGGGAATCCCATGTTTACAGTCAACTGCCGCAAAATGATCCCCATGAAGGAACTGGTAACAAGCACATCCCTGGCCCTGGGGGAAGCCTACATGAATGATGATCTGGAGATTGAGGGGGATTTGTATGAGGCACTGGACCACTTTCTTGGACAGATGGATAAATTCTCCATGGACCAGAAGGTGCTGAAAAAGCTTATCTTCTCCTCCACAGCCAAAAAGAACCAGGAGAAGGAAGTGCGGAGCCACTATGATATCGGTAATGATTTCTATAAGCTTTGGCTGGATGAGACCATGAGTTATTCTTGTGGGTATTTTCTGCACGAGGACGATACACTGTACCAGGCACAGGTCAATAAAGTGGATTATATTTTGCAGAAGCTGTACCTGAAAGAGGGAATGAGCCTGCTGGACATTGGATGCGGCTGGGGATTCCTGCTGATAGAGGCAGCTAAAAAATATAAAATAAAAGGGACGGGCATTACCCTGAGTGAGGAGCAGCACAGGGAGTTCACGAAGCGGATTTCAGAGGAAGGGCTTGAGGAACTGCTGAGGGTGGAGCTTATGGACTACAGGGAGCTTAAAAAAAGTGAATGGAAGTTCGACAGGGTTGTGAGTGTAGGTATGGCGGAACATGTGGGGCGTGAGAACTATCAGATGTTCATAGACTGTATCAATCATGTCCTAAAACCGGGCGGCCTGCTTCTTCTGCATTTTATCAGTGAGCTGAAAGAGCATCCGGGTGACCCGTGGATCAAAAAATATATCTTTCCCGGCGGTGTGGTCCCAAGTCTCAGGGAAATGGTTTCCTGTATGGCGGAGGACGGATTCCATGTCATGGATGTGGAGAATCTGAGGAATCATTACAACAGGACACTTTTGTGCTGGGAGAGGAATTTTAAAGAACATGCCCGGGAAGTGAGGGAGATGTTTGACGAAAAATTTGTCCGTATGTGGGAACTGTACCTGGCGTCCTGTGCGGCAACCTTTCACAATGGGGTGATTGACATTCATCAGGTATTGGCCTCAAAGGGAATTAACAATGAACTGCCCATGGTACGCTGGTATTAAAATAGGATATTTTTAAAATGGCTGCGGCTGCAGAACAAAGACATGTTAGGTCCCTGTTCCGCAGCCGCGGCTGTTTAGGTACAGATTTCTGGCATTCCTGCCAGGTACAGCATTTTTTCCTGGGTAAGGTGGTTAAAGACCGCGATCACCCTTCCAACGCCAATGACGGCAATGACAGTTCCAAGTCCAATCCCTACCAGACGTCCCGCGAAAAGCAGGCTGATTACAAGGGTGAAGGAGATATTCAGCAGGTCAAAGCAGTTTTTGGTAAAGCCCACTTTCCAGCCGGCGCAGTCCGCGATGGCCTGCACAATACCGTCCCCCGGATTAGGGATGATACGCATGTTCAGAGACATGGCTGCCCCGACTCCGGTGAGGACCACAGCCAAAAGCAGAATAAGGGTCCTTCCGGCAAAACTGCCGAAGAAACTGCCTGCATACGCGGTCTGGAATTCAGGGATCCTGTTGGAAAAAAGGTTGAGAAAGCGAGTGAAAACCAGGCTTAAAGGAAGCTGCAGTACATCCATTACCAGTACAAGCTTCAGATTGATCCGGTTGGCATGGGCAAGGGCCGGGCCGCCTCTGTGACCGTATATTTTGCTGCGGACTGTGTGAAGACACATTTCCACAAGGACGAAAATGACGTAGAGGATAAAAGTCATGTCCCCGAAGTTCAGGTTCCAGATGGAAGAAATACTGTAGGAGACAGATATGATGGGAGAAACCCCCAGTCCGGATTTTGTGTTCAGGGAAATACCCAGGGCAAGGAGCAGAAGTCCTGCCACGTAATAAAGTCCCCGGTAAAAAAATGATTTTTTCATGATATGTATGTACTCTTTCTATGTCTGATGATTTCTATCTTATTATCTTATCACACAATCAAATAAAAATGAAGAACATTTCGCTCCCCCTCCGAATATGTTATAGGAGGCAAAAATCGAAACAGATGCGGAGGTATGAGTATGGCGGAGAGAAATAATGGTACAGGGGGGCGGGCTTCGGCCAAGGGACCCTTTGTCTGTGATTCTAAAATGATCTTGTTTTCAGGAAGGCCCACAAGCTGGTATGAGGTGGAGATGGTGACCGGCAGGGCAGATCTGCGGGGCAGCCTGATTCCTGACAGTGATGTGAATGCCATTGGCTGCAATGTGCTGGATTATTATATTTATGGATACGACCAGACAGCAAACCAGCTTGTCCGAGTGGATGACAGCGGTGCGATTGATGTTCTGACACCAAGACCGCAGGGACTGCCTGCGGCTTTTTATCATGTGGGGACTTTGGATCTGAACGGGTACTATTATCTGTACATGTCAGGGGAGCGGAGATTCTACACCGTAGATTTAAGGCCGGGTTCCTCAACATATTTAAAACTGGTGGACCCGGCCTCCGGTTATACCGAACAGACGGACAACTACGGTACAGTGCTCACAGAACCGCTGCAGATTGGAGACTGGGTGTGGCATCCCCGGGAAAATGTCCTGTATGGGGTGGCAGATGACGGGACCGTATACCGGATAGACCCAAACGGTCAGGTGACGGCTCTTGATACTACAGGGCCTAACCCAGGCAGTGTTTTTGGGGCAGCTGTCATGGACCAGAACGGGGTGCTCTATGCGGTATCCAGTGGGGATGGGACTATCTACCGGTATCTGATCGAACAGGACAGAGCCCAGGCAGCCAGATTTTCACAGACGGTGCAGAATACATTCCAGGATGGAACCATGTGCCCTTATGCGGCGCTGGAAGTGGATTTTGGAGATGCCCCTGATATCGGAGGGACAGCCGGCAGCGGGAATTATAATACCCTGCTTACAAGTGACGGGCCCCGTCATCGGATCATTGACGGACTGACCCTGGGACTGCAGATAACAGGGGAGACGGAAGCACACCAGAATGCCGCAGCAGACGGGGATGATCTGGAGAGGCAGATACAGGATGACGCGCTGACGGTTCCTCTGGCCTCCCTGACTGTGACGGATAACACATATCATGTGAACGCGGCTGTCAGGAACCTGACAGGGGCATTGGCCAATCTGTATGGCTGGGTAGACTTTAACAATAACGGATTGTTTGAGGAGGATGAGGCAGTGCATCAGACTGTGCCTTCCAGTTCTCAGACACAGATCATTTCTCTGGATTTTACAGTTCCACCCTCCACACAGCTTCGGCCGGGGCATACATTTTTAAGGCTGCGCCTTACCACGGATGACTTGCCGGAAGGGACGTTACAGGGGCAGGATGCCAGGAGTGTGGGTCCTGCGTCTGACGGAGAGGTGGAGGATTATATCATCGGGATCCAGTCAAGGGCAGAGTTGTCTGTGGAGAAGACGGCTGAACCAGAATTGCTGAATGAGGGAGATCAGATCATCTACACGATCACGGTAAGAAATCAGGGGCCAAATCCGGCCCTGGAGGTACAGCTTACAGATGATATTCCCCCGGAAATCCTTCTGCCGGAGTACAGTACAGACCATGGGGGGACATGGAACCCATGGACGGGCAGTCTGGAGATCGGGGAGATGCAGGCCGGGGAGGAGCGGACAGTCCTTATCCGGGGAAGCTTCAGCAGCAGTACAGCCACTGAGGTGGAGAATACGGCACGTGTCACAACAGCTTCCCAGGATGACAACCCGGATGACAATACCTCCACAGTGGTGACACCGGTGAACCGTTTGGCTGATCTGTCAGTAGCCAAGACCGCAGTTCCATCTGCAGGAATTGCAGGAGAATCCATCGTATTTGAAATAGAGGTGGAAAACAAAGGACCGGATGAAGCCCTGAACGCAAAAATGATGGATCATATTCCGGCAGAACTGGAAAAACCGGAGATCTCTTATGACGGGGGAGTGACTTGGAGGACATTTGAGGGCCAGACCAGTGTATTTGATATACCGGCAGGCGGCAGTGTAATGTTCCATGTCAGAGGGGATATTCCGGCATCGGCCACAGGCAGTTTTTTCAATACCGCAGAGGCACAGTCCGATACACCGGACCCGGATCTGTCAAACAATAAAGATACCATAGAGATACCTGTTGATCAGTGGGCGGATATGACTGTGATAAAAACAGCTTCGGAGACTTCGGTATATGAAGGGGAGAGAATCCAATATGCCGTACTAATTGAAAACAAGGGGCCATCCGATGCGGCGAACGTAACGCTGACAGATGTTGTTCCGGAACAGATCATAGAAATGGAGTTTTCCCTGAATGGTGGAAATGTGTGGAATATCTGGAGCGGTTCGTATACCTGGCCTGTTTTTTTGGCCGGAAGCAGCGTGACTGTGCTGCTGCGGGGGACAGTGGTTTCAGGATTTACCGGTACGTTGATCAATACCGCGCATGTGAGTTCGTCTGTTCCTGACCCAGAGCCGGATAACAATTCATCAAAAGTCCAGGTTGCTGTGGAACCGGGGGCAGATCTGGTATTGACGAAAACGGCAGGTACGGAAAGTATTATAGCCGGGCAGAGGGTGGTCTACACGATCACAGCCAGAAACGAGGGACCGGGCAGGGCGGAGAATGTAGTGATCCAGGATACGGCATCCCCCTATCTGATGGAGGCAGAGTATTCTATTGACAAAGGAACTACCTGGCTCCCCTGGGGAGGTTCCTATGCCGTCACATCCCTGGATGCGGGAGAACGGGTGGAGGTTTTGCTGAGAGGACGGACAGAGCCTTCCTTTACAGGAAGCCTTGTCAACTCAGCTTTTGTAAGTTCTGACACTCCGGACCCTGAGCCGGACAATAATTCAGATGAGGCGGAGGTAACCGTGGATGCATCTGCCGACCTGTCTGTAAAGAAAAGTGCAGAGCCAAACCCTGCCAGACCGGGAGCGCCTATTACCTATGAGGTCATTGTGAAGAATGCGGGACCGTCGGATGCCCTGCAGGTTACACTGGAAGATGCCATGCCGTCAGCGCTGGTGAATCTGGAATGTTCCAGTGATGACGGGGAAAACTGGTATCCGTGGAACGGCTCATGGACCGCTGCATTTCTGGCAGCAGGTACGTTTGTAAGACTTCTGCTTCGGGGATTTGTGCCCCATAATGCAACGGGACAGCTCTCCAATTTTGCGGAGGTGAGCAGCAGTACAAGAGACCCTTATCCTGACAATAACACATGTAATCTTGTAACGCCGGTTGCGCAGATGCCGGAGTTATCTATCACCAAGACTGCTTATCCGGACTGTGCTGTACCATGTGAATACCTGATTTATACCATTCTTCTGGAAAACAGTGGTTCCGCGGACGCATACGGGGTGGTACTTGCCGATTATATTCCAAGGGAGCTGTGGAATCTACAGTTTTCTATAGACGGAGGAAGGACCTGGGCCGAGTGGAAGGGGTCAGAACGTATTGGTACCATAAAGAAAGGGGAAACCGTGGCGCTACTCATCGCAGGCATGGTCCACGCAAGAGCCTGCGGTGTTATTACAAACACGGCGTCTGTATTCAGCTCCGGTTCGGAAGAATATTTTCCGGATGACACGGTTACCATGACCACACCGGTAAAAAGATGCCGCTGTTGTGAACCCGCAAGGCCAATGCCTTTGGAAAAGAGCAGGGTGTATCAGGAATTTTTCGATCAAATGCCATAAGGATAAGATAACAGCTGGGCCGCGCTGCAGATTCCTGTAAAGGAAAGCAGCAGTGCAGCCCTCAGCGTGTCCGGAAATGTAACAAAATGTTCACGTGACAGATGGGCAGGTTCTGTTATAATAGACATAATATATTATAAATGTCTATAATTTCTAAAGGCCTATTGACATAGCCGGAGAGGAGAAGCAGCATGAATTTTGTCATAGAACACCTTTCAAAAGCTTTCGAGAAAAAGCAGGTACTAAAAGATATTTCTTTTACATTTGACAGCGGAAAGATTTATGGATTGCTGGGAAGAAACGGAGCAGGCAAAACCACACTTTTTAACTGTCTGAACCGGGATTTAAGGGCAGACGGAGGTGCGTTTTTTCTGCTGGAGAATGGGGAGAAAAAAGAGATCAGCGCAGAGGATATCGGGTATGTGCTGTCAACGCCCACTGTACCGGAATTCCTGACAGGAAGGGAATTTTTAAAGTTTTTCATTGATATCAATGAAAGCAGTATTGCAGATAAAAAATCGGAGGACGCGTATTTTTCCATTATGAATATTGAGGAGGAGGACAGGGACAAGCTACTGAAAGACTACTCCCATGGCATGAAAAATAAGATGCAGATGCTGATCAATATAATCGCACAGCCCAGGCTTCTTCTTTTGGATGAACCGCTGACCTCCCTGGATGTGGTGGTGGCAGAGGAGATGAAACAGCTTCTGCGCTCGTTAAAGCAGGACAGGATCATTATTTTTTCCACCCATATTATGGAGCTGGCCCTGGATTTGTGTGATGAGATCGTAATTCTCAACCACGGGGAGCTGGAGGTGGTGGACCAGTCCAATCTGGACAGCGGGGAGTTTAAGGACAAGATCATACGGGCACTGAAGGAGGAGGAGAATGATTAGGACATTTCGTATTTCTTTTTCGCTGAAAAATACATATCGGGTGAATACGATCCTTTATTCCATAAAACAGATTCCTCTTGTGAAAAAACTTCTGCCGGAAAGCCTGTATAAAAGCAGAGGGCTGAAGATATCAGCGAATATCCTGGCTGTGCTGTGGGAACTAATCAGTACATTTTTAGGAAAGTTTTTATATCTTCTGATTCTGGTATTTGGGATAGGGGCGAATTATGAGAACCTGGGGAACGGGACGCTGTTTGTACATATTTTGTTCTTTCTCACTATAATCGGTGCTTATATGAATACTTATATGTTTAACCCCAGCAATGACAAGTATTATGCCATGCTTTTGATGCGTATGGACGCCAGGTCTTATACACTCACCAACTATGTGTATCATATGGGGAAATGCATTCTGGGGTTTATGCCGTTTCTTATCCTGCTGGGAGTGGGAAGAAATATTCCTCTTTGGTGTTGTCTGCTGTTTCCGTTTTTTATTGTATCTGTCAAAATGCTGATAGCCTGGAATTATCTTGCTGATTTTAAAAAGAGCGGGGAAAGCAAGGATGAAAATTTACCGGGCAGACTGACCTGGGGGTTGACAGCAGTATTCCTGGCGGCTGCCTATGGACTGCCGTATTTGGGGATTATCCTGCCGCTGTGGTTTATGGCTGCAGTTATGCTCTTATCTCTGGCCGGAGCTTTTGCGGCAGCGGTTTATATGGCGAAATTTGATGGTTACAGGGAATTGTACCAGCAGCTTCTAGCTAAATTCAGAAGCGGAATGGATTTCAAACAGACCGCAAAAGCAGCCGTTGAGGAGCAGAACCGAAAGCTGATCAGCCAGGATAGGGGAATTACAAGTGATAAGAAGGGCTTTGAATTTTTTAATGAGCTTTTTGTGCGGAGACATCAGAAGATCCTGTGGAGATCCGTGAAAAGGCAGGCTATGATCTGTCTGTTCCTTTTTGTGGGAATACTGTTTCTGGTCCGGATCAATGAGGATGTCAGAAGGCAGATAAACAGGATGCTCATGGTGTTCCTGCCGTATTTTGTGTTTATCATGTATATGATCAACCGGGGGACAAGTTTTACACAGGCATTGTTTATGAATTGTGACCACAGTATGCTCACCTATTCTTTTTATAAGAGGCCGGAGTTTATTTTAAAGTTGTTTAGGATCAGGCTTCGGGAGATCATCAAGGTAAATCTGCTGCCTGCGGGAGTGATTGGAGTGGGGCTTCCGGTGCTTTTGTATTTCTCCGGCGGGACGGATAATCCCCTAAATTATCTGCTGCTTTTTGTGTCAGTTCTGGCTTTGAGCGCGTTTTTTTCGGTGCATTATCTGACTTGCTATTATCTGCTGCAGCCGTATAATGCGGGAACAGAGGTGGTCGGGGGGACGTATAAGATTGTTACCTGGGTGACTTATATTGTGTGCTTTGCGTTCATGAATCTGCGGATGAGTACGCTGGTGTTTGGGTCGGTGGTGACGTTTTTTTGTGTGGTTTATTGTGTGGGGGCTTGTGTTGCGGTTTATCGGGTGGCGGATAAGACGTTTCGGCTTCGGAATTAGGAAGGGGGGACGGAAGGAGCGGCGGCCGGGAATGCGTGGGGAAGGGAAAAATAAGATGAAAGAGGAAGCGCTGTTGTATGGTGGGATACAGTGGCGCTTTTTTAGTGTTTGTTATTTGACTGAGGCTTTGAGGTGTTTGGGGATTGTTTTAGTATAAAAGTATTTCATAATGGATACTGTTTTAAAGATGACATACAGGTGTCGTGTTTGGGTGTTATACTTATGGTAGGGCTAGAGCAGATATGAAAAGCTGCGGACCGTTGAGTGTATATAGAAATAGTATGGAGGAAAAGATATGAAGTATGATTGGAGAAAGCAGGAGAAGGAATTGTACAGTCCCCGGGGGAAGGCGGTGGTTGTGGAGGTTCCAAAACAGAAGTTTATTATGATAAGCGGAAAAGGGGATCCGAATCAGGATGCGTTTTCTGAGCGGGTTGGCGCGCTTTATGCTCTTGCCTATAGTATAAAGATGCGGTATAAGGCGGAACATAAAGGGGCAGGGCAGGATGAGATGGAAGAATTCGCAGTGTATCCCCTGGAAGGTGTTTGGGATATGGATGACGAAGCGGGGGCTGAAGCCCATGTGCTGGAGGATAAGGCGCGGTTGATCTATACGGTTATGATACGTCAGCCGGACTGTATTACAGAGGAAAGGTATCGGGAAGCTCTTGGGGAAGTGAAGAAGAAAAAACCGAATCCTCTGTTGGATGAGATCACTTTCCGTACGTGTGAGGAGGGACTGTGTGTGCAGATACTTCACACGGGGCTGTTTGATGACGAGCCGGAATCTTTTGAAAAAATGGACCGATTTCTGAAGGAAAACCAACTGGAGAGAAAGGGACACACGCACAGGGAAATCTACTTAAAAGATATGAGCCGCACGTCACCGGAAAAAATGAAAACAATCCTGCGGTACAGGGTTTGTGAAAAACAGTAAAAAAATAAAACAGTCTCATTGCATAATTAACTGTAAGCGGATATCCTTAAAGCATAAAGGAGGTGTCCTATATGGCAAATGAAGATAAAAAGGATTTTAACGCCATGCTGCATAAAGACACAGGTATGCCTAAGGTACAGACCGTGACGGACGAGAAGACAATACAAAAGTATGGGGGAAGCAGGATGTATTTTGCCCCGCCGCTGCATTATGATGAGGTTATGAAGCGTATCCCAAAGGGACGGCTGACCACAGTGGGGGAAATCCGCAGCTATTTTGCCGAAATCGGCCATGCGGACTTTACAGACCCCATCACAGCCGGTATCTTTGTATCTATAGCAGCCTGGGCCAGTTACCAGAGGACTGAGGATATTACGCCTTACTGGCGCACACTGAAGGCCAGCGGGGAGCTGAATCCCAAATATCCCGGCGGAGTGGAGGCTCAAAAGGAAAAACTGGAGGCAGAAGGCCACAGCATTGGGCAGAAGGGCAGAACAAATATAAAATATTATGTGAAGGACTTTGAGAAAGCATTGTACCCTCTGACATAGAAGAAAAGAATATTACAGGATATAAGGCTCTGAGGCAGTACATGCACCAGGGTCTTATTCAACTGTATTCACCCAAAAGTGACGAATCTCTCACTTAAAAGTCACCGGAATGTAATCGGTAAGTTCTATGATATGAGTGAAGTACAAGAAAAGGAGGCTCATAGAATGGAGTTTTTAAAAGTTGATGATCTATGTAAGGTCTATGGCAGGGGGGAGAATCAGGTCACTGCGCTCGATCATGTTTCACTGACTATTGAGAAGGGGGAATTTACTGCGATCATCGGTTCTTCCGGTTCCGGCAAATCTACTTTGCTCCATGCCATTGCCGGTGTGGATGTGCCCACAGACGGGAAGGTGTATCTGAACGGGCAGGATGTGTATTCCCAAAGCAATGAAAAGCTTGCTGTTTTCCGCAGGCGGCAGGTGGGGCTGATCTATCAGTTTCACAATCTCATCCCTACTTTGAATGTGGTGGAAAATATAACGCTGCCTATCCTGATGGATAAGCGCAAAGTCAACAAGGAGCGGCTCAATGACCTGCTGAACCTGCTTGGGCTGCAGGAACGCAGGACGCATTTGCCAAACCAGCTTTCAGGAGGCCAGCAGCAGCGTGTAGCCATTGGGCGCGCCCTGATGAACGCACCCCAGGTCATGCTTGCCGATGAGCCTACAGGCAGCCTGGACAGCCGTAATGGACACGAGATCATCAAACTGCTGAAAGAAAGTAATCAAAAATATGGGCAGACCCTGCTCCTTGTGACCCATGATGAAAATATTGCCCTGCAGGCTAACCGTATCATTGGGATATCTGACGGAAAAGTGGTGCGGGATGAGAGGCAGGTGGCACGGTAATGAACATTTTTCATAAAGTAGCCCTGCAGGGACTAAAAAAGAACCGGACCAGGACCCTTGTAACTATTATCGGGGTTGCCCTGTCAGCCGCCCTGATCACAGCGGTGGCTGCCTTTGCCGTGTCTCTGCAGAATTATATGATAAACGGGGCAGTGGTAAAATACGGGGACTGGCACATTATGTTTCCGGATGTGGATTCCGTTTTTGTACAGGAACAGACTGCTGACAGCAGAGCCGCAGGCGTGACGTCCGCGGAGAATATAGGCTATGCGGTGCTTGAGGGCGGAGAAAATCCTGATAAACCGTATTTATTTATCTCCGGGTTTGACCGGGAAACTTTTGATATGCTTCCAATCAGCATTTTGTCAGGCAGGATGCCGGAGAACGGCAGCGAAATACTTGTCCCGGCCCATGTTGCGGCAAACGGCGGCGTTCAGATTTCGGTTGGCGATACGCTTACCCTTTCGGTGGGAGCCCGCCAGGCCGGGGATGAGAGACTCAGCCAGCACGATCCTTACCGGGCAGGTGAGGAAATGCTGGTTTCCACGGCAGAGAAAACCTATACGGTTGTGGGGATCTGCCAAAGGCCGTCTTTTGAGGAGTACGCTGCACCGGGATACACGCTGATAACTATGGCAGATGAGGCAGAGACAGCAGGACGTTTCAGCGCGTTTGTTACCATGGAGAAACCGGGACAGGTCCGTTCTTACGCCAAGAGCGTGGGGGAAGGCCATGCTTATGTGCTGAATGATGATGTACTGCGTTTTATGGGGATTTCAGACGATAAGCTGTTCAATACAATACTTTATTCCATTGGTATCATAATGGCTGCCCTGGTTATGCTGGGGTCTGTATTTTTGATCTATAATTCCTTTCATATCTCATTAAATGAACGTACACATCAGTTTGGTATTTTAATGTCAGTCGGCGCTACGGAAAAGCAGCTTAGAAATTCTGTGCTGTTTGAAGGGATCTGTATCGGCGCGATCGGTATTCCAATGGGCATTCTGATCGGTATTCCGGGTATCAAGCTGGTACTTGCTCTTGTGGCAAAGAACTTTGCCAACGTACTTTATGCCAATGTACCACTGACTTTGAAGGTGTCGGTTCCCGCGCTTTTGGCGGCTGGGGTGATCAGTATGATAACCATTCTGATCTCAGCCTATATTCCGGCAAAGAAGGCGGCAAGAACACCTGTGATGGAGTGTATCCGCCAGACCAATGAGATCAAGGTGGACGCCAAACACGTAAAGACAGGAAAATTCACACGGCGTTTCTACGGCCTGGAGGGAATCCTGGCATCAAAAAATTTCAAGAGAAATAAGAGGCGGTACCGCAGTATTATCTTATCTCTGACTCTGAGCGTGCTTCTGTTTGTGGCATCCAGCTCTTTTGTTACAGACTTGAAACAGGCATCAGAACAGGCAAAGGTGGTCACTGACTTTGATATCGGCCTTGATGCCAAGAATATGGATGACGGGGAAATGCTGGAGATTTTCGAGAAGCTGAAAACAGCCAAAGATGTTACGGGAAGCTCCTATCAGTCTGTTATGAAGTACACCTGCGCGGTTTCCACGGAAGAACTCTCAGAGGATTACCGGAAGTCTGCGAATGGAGTGCTGCAGGAGGGGACAGAGAATCTGTCCGCTGAAATTCAGTTTCTTGACGACAACACCTTTCTGAAAATTGCGCAGGATCTGGGTCTGTCGTTAGGTGAATATACCATGAAGGATACCGGCATGGGGGAAGAGGTGAAGCTGATCGCTGTTGCTAAAATGGAGGATAACAGCGGAGAGGCTGAAGATGTGAGCCAGCTTGCTGATCTGTTCAGGAATCCTACCGAGGAGGTCACTGTCATTCCGAAAGCAAATGGGAAGCCAATTATGGAATGGGGACAAAATGTAAGAATTACCTGTGTGGAAACCGTACCTCCGGACACCCCGTCCTTTTCGGGCAGCTATGAGCAGCAGCCATACTTTTTTCAGATCATGGCACCCTGGTCTCTTAAAGACAAGCTTGTACCACCCAATCTTTTGGTGGATGTCAGAGGCAAAGGCCTTACCTTTTTATCGGATGTTCCGGCACAGTCCACAGCACAGATGCAGGACATATTAGATGGGACAGGGATCACCTCGGACTACACGCTGCAAAATATCTACGGCCTTTTGGATCAAACCCGCAATATACTTTTCATCGTGAATCTGTTTGCGGTTGTCTTTATCACCATGATCTCGCTGATCGCGGTGGCCAATGTGTTCAACACCATTTCCACTAACATCAAACTGCGGAGACGTGAGTTTGCCATGCTCCGCTCTGTGGGTATGTCGGACCGGGATTTCAATAAGATGATGCGTTTTGAGTGCGTTCTTTATGGGCTGCGGACCCTGTTGTTCGGACTGCCCATCTCTGCCATCTTCTCCTGGATCATTTATAAGGGAATGGTTATGGGGGGAGGTACGAAGATCGCATTTATATTTCCATGGAGCAGCCTGGCCATCAGTATACTTGGCGTTTTCCTGGTGATATTTATCACTATGCTGTACGCAACAGAGAAGATACGAAAAGAAAATATCATAGATGCACTTAGGGATGATATGGGCTGATCCTGTAAAGGCAGCCGGTTGAGAGACCGGAGGACTGGAGTTTGAAAGGATGACCATGAAAAGAAGAAATCCGCTGTGCTGGCAGGGATTCCCAACGCGCCGTCTGTCTATTTACTGGAGGTCAATAAAGAGCTGGCTTCCCAGCGTGTGGATCAAGTGCTGAACAGCATGGTACGGCACAAGATCATCACCCGGGAGGAAGCCGACACAATAAGAAGCATGGATGACAGCGATTAAGAGGAGAGTATAGCATGATAAAAAACGCACTGGAAACGGTGCGTTTTTGCGTGTCCGTAAATATTTACCAGATGCAGGAAAGGTATTGACAGAAGGGGAATAATGTATTAGTATTAAAAATGAGAATATTATATGAATTGAGAATAATAAGCGGCAGTATGTGAGAAAGGGAGGTGCATCAAATGGATGGAACGGACCTGGCAAAAATAGTTATGAATCCGGTGAGAATGCGGATCGCCCAGTATCTTCTTCTCCATGAACACGGCACAACCGTGCAGATTGGGGAAGAGTTGAGCGACGTGCCAAAGGCCAGCCTGTACAGGCATATGAGGATCCTGGAGGATGCGGGGCTGATACAGGTGGTGCAGGAGAACAAAAAACGGGGAACTGTGGAGAAGGTTTATAAGCTCAATCAGGATAACCCTTTGGACAGCAAGGAACCGGGGAAAGAGGAGATCGGACAGCTTATACACAGCTCCCTTTTAGGGATCATGGGGGAATTCCAGCGGTATCTGAAGAGAGATGATGTGGATCCGCGGAAGGATATGATATCTCTGTCATCTGTGGTTCTTCTTTTGTCAGACGAAGAATTTCAGGAGTTTTTTGGAAAGCTGGGGGAACTCTACAGCAGTGTTCTGGATCATCAGCCGGACGGGAAGCGGAAGCCGAGAAAACTGACCCTTATCTCATCCCCTGTAACAGAAGAAAAGAAAAAGAAAGAAGGCCTGGGCCGGGAGGAAAGAAAATGTTAGAGATCAGAAATTTTTCAAAGACTTATAAAGGTGGAAAGCGTGCGGTCAGTGACCTGAACCTGCATGTGGAGGCTGGGGATATCTACGGTTTTATCGGACATAACGGGGCAGGCAAGAGTACCACCATAAAGGCAGTGGTAGGTGTTCTGGAATTCGAGGAGGGCGAGATCCTGATTGACGGCAGGGATATCAGGAAGTCACCTGTGGAATGTAAGCAGATACTGGCTTATATTCCGGATAATCCTGATCTGTATGAGCATTTAACAGGAATCCAGTACCTGAATTTTGTAGGTGACATTTACGGGGTTGGGGCAAAAGAGAGGAAAGACCTGATCCAGAAATACGGTGATATGCTGGAAATCACCAGCAGCCTTGGGGACTTGATCTCTTCCTATTCCCATGGAATGAAACAGAAGACAGCCCTTATCTCCGCACTGATCCACAAACCTAAACTCATGGTGCTGGATGAGCCGTTTGTAGGGCTTGACCCCAAGGCAACCCATACACTGAAGGAAGTCATGCATGAGATGTGTGAGAACGGCAGCGCGATCTTTTTTTCCACCCATGTTCTGGATGTTGCGGAGAAACTTTGTAATAAGATAGCGATCATCAAGGGCGGAAGCCTGATGGTGGCAGGCACCACGAAAGAGCTGACCCAGGAGGAATCTCTGGAAAGCCTGTTCCTGGAGGTGATCGACCATGACAAAGAGTAAATGCTGGCTGCTTTTTAAGACCCAGATGAAAAATGAATTCGGCAGGAGCCTGAAATCCAAGGGGCGTAAAATAACCTTCTTTGCGGTAGGCCTGGTTGTATTGATGATTGCCTTTTACGCCTATATGCTTGCCTACGGCCTGGGAAGCATGGGAATGGAAGAAGTGATCCCCAGCTACGGCGTTGCCATCACAGGGCTGATCACCTTGTTCTTTACCGCGCTCAAGACAAACGGGGTATTGTTTGCCTATAAGGAATATGACATGATGATGTCCTTTCCGGTGAAAACCAGCACGGTGATAGCCAGCCGATTTCTGACTATGTATGTGCTGAACCTGCTTCTGACAGCGGTTGTCCTGATCCCTATGGGGGTCGGATATGCGCTCTATGCAGTCCCGGGTGTGGGATTTTATCCGGAATGGATACTGGGGATACTGGCAGCACCGCTGATCCCCACCACGCTTGCGGCTCTGCTTGGCACACTTATCATTCTCTTTTCATCCAGATTTAAATATGCAAACGCGGTGGTTACAGTGATTTCCATTGCCGCCACACTTGCGGTGCTGGTGCTGTCTATGGGAATGGGACAGTTTGCGGAAGATCTGGATATGAGCCAGATCCATTCTATCATTGAAATGATCCTGGAGCAGGTCCACAGGCTCTATCCGCCTGCAGCCCTGTTTTTCCACGGGATCGTCAGGGGAGATATTGTGGATATGGCCGGCTTTTTATTGGGGTCCCTTTTGTGGTTTTATCTTTTTGTAAAGCTGATATCCCCGGTTTATAAAAGGCTGAACACCTCACTGGTGACTTATCATTCCCGTTCAGATTATAAGCTGACAGAGCTGAAGGCATCATCCCAGATAAATGCCCTCTACCGGAAAGAATTGAAACGCTTCTTTTCCTCCACGATCTACTGCCTGAATATGGGGATGGGGTGTCTGATGACCCTTGTTCTTACAGTTGCCATGACCTTTATAAGCAGTGAACAGCTTGACGCAATGACAGGGATCCCCAACATGACAGAAATGGTATCCAGGGTTCTGCCATTTGCAGTCAGCGCTTTGCTGTCCATGAGCTGTACTACCTGTATTTCCCTGTCATTGGAGGGTAAGAACCTGTGGATATTAAAATCCATGCCCATTGATGATATGACCATTTGCAAAAGCAAGATTTTAATGAACCTTACCCTGCAGATCCCGGCTGCTCTGCTGGCGGCCCTGGTCATCAATATCCGGTTCCCCCTGACACTGTCCATGAGGATCCTCATGTTTGCAACCCCTGTGGTGTGTGCGCTTTTTAATACCCTGTGGGGGATGTTCATCAATCTGAAAATGCCGGATTACAACTGGACTTCCGAGACTGTACTGGTGAAGCAGAGTCTGCCGGCTATGGCAGGTATGCTGGGCGGACTTGTGGGAGGCATAATTCCGGTGCTGGCTGTTTTGGTGTTACAGAAAATAGATGCAGGCCTGCTTACAGCAGCCATCACAGCAGTTGTTCTGCTGGGCGCCTGGGGACTTTGGGGGCAGATCAAAAAATCAAAGATTTGATATTCTGCCTCACCAGAAAAAGGATGCTACTGTTCAAGTCAAGGGACTCCGCATTGTCAGGCAGATCGTGGAGGCAGTGTGGAATTTGTAAAAAAGGAATGGGAGGATGGATACGCAGCAGAGATCCATATGCAGACAGACGCCCGGAATGGTGTTCCGGGCATCTGGGCAGAAATTATTTTTCTTTTTTCTTTTCTTTTTGAGTATTTTCCATGGATGCGGGATAATTGTTTCCGTTGTTATTGCCGCAGCTAATGCCTTTCCTTACGGGAGCGAAAAGAAATCCTTTGATAACGCCCAGATAAAAGAAACAGTGGATCATCAGGATTTTTTCTGCAAGTGTCCAGTCTCTTTTGAAGAACTCTTTGATTTTTTCTAACATAGCGCAGTGATCTCCTTTGATAAATTTGGGTGAATAGTAATGGTTCTGTTTTTCAGTATAAGGTATAAAAGGAGTAATGTAAACGGGAGCAGCGTCAGAATAGATAATGCAATACTCTGTTGTAGCCGTTTTTATACTGCTCCGCCTGATTGTACTCGGCTTTTCCCACATAAGTGTCGATCAGGTCGTAAACAAGGTTGTAGTATTTTCTGCGTTCTGTTCTCTCGGGAGAAAGATAAGCAGCTTTGTCTATCTGATAGCCCTCCAGAAAACTATCAGTGATCATCCATCCTGAGGCCATTTCAAAGTCAGGGTCACCCCATATTGCCCGGTCTCCGTCTATAATTGCAGCTAGGCTCCAGGAATCCTTGTTCATTTTCAACAGCAGGTTACCTTCCCAGAGGTCTGTGTGAACCAGGCATGGAAGGGTGATCTTATCAAACAGCGGCTTATTTTCGGAGAACAGGGAGAGGATTGCATCCGCTTCCTGCCGGGTAAAGGCATTGTGATTTACAGAGCGTTCCAGAATGTCAGAGACATAGTGGTGCAGAAAAGCATACCAGGACGTAAAACCACGGTCATGCATACAGTCATAGATACATCCGAACTGCCGGGAAGTGATGCTGTGCATGACTGCCGCTAACCGGCCTGCCTCCTTATGAAGACTTTTCTTTTCCTCTTCGGGAAGACCTGCTTTTAACAGGACTGTGCTGTCCAAATATTCCGTCAGCATAAAATCCCTGCCCAGCAGACTGTGGGTTGTGTCTGTGACCAGGATGCGGGGACAGGGAATGTCATGGCTTTCAAATAGCTCGTATACATGGGCTTCCGCTTCCATCAGATGCTCCTCAAAACCAAGAAGCAGGTGACGGTTTACCGGACCAAGGCGGAGAATGACCTTTTTATTGTCGGGGCCGCAGACTAATTGGTATGTGGTATTAAAAAGTCCGCCTTCCATGAGCCGGGCTTCCCTGATGTCCCGTGTGTTAAGGTGGCGGGAGGTGATTCTTTTCATATCTTCCGGGGTGATCTCCCGGAAAAGGCTGCTTTCTGTATTCATTTGTTTCATTTCCTCCTTTGGGAGCTGTCTCCGATGACCTTTTTGATCCGGCGTCCGGAGCAGAGATTTTAACTTATCATATAAAATGTGTGAGGGACTGCCCAGTGTAAAAATTCCAGTTTTACCATCTAAACTTGATATATAAAAATGGGCAGGGTATAATAAGAATCATTATGCGGAATTTACTGGGTTTGAGCTGATCTTAGGTATATAAAGTTCACACTACCAAAGGGATAGGGGAGGAAATAAAATGAATTTAAAAGAGTTTAAATGGACGCGTAAGCCAAAGAGCTATAAAATATGTGATGATAAAATTGAAATTGTAACAAAACCCCATACGGATTTGTGGCAGAGAACTTATTATCATTTTCAAAATGATAATGCCCCGGTTTTACAGCTTGAAACGGATGAAAAATATTTTAGTTTTGTTGTAAAAGCAGATTTTGCAGAAAGTCATCATAGATTTGATCAATGCGGTGTCGTTATGTATCTGGACAGCGAAAACTGGTTAAAAGGCTCTATAGAGTATGAAAATGAAGCATACCAGCATCTGGGAAGTGTTGTAACCAATCATGGATATTCGGATTGGGCTACTACCGCTATAGATGCTTCTGTTAAATCCATGTGGTATCGTTTAAGCAGAAGAGAAGATGATTATTGTATAGAGTGTTCTTTTGACGGGATTACTTTTAGCCAGATGAGAGTGTGCCATATGTTTAAGGGCGGGGAAAAAGTTGCCTTTGGCATTTATGCCTGTTCCCCGGAAGACTCTTCCTTTAAAGCAGTTTTCACTCATATGCAAATCATGGAATGCCAGTGGAAAGCACATGATGGACAGCAGCCGGATATGGATTAAAGGGTAAAAACGGAGCTGTACACCACCTTATAATTTAAATGTAGGACAGGGCTGTCGCACGTTTTAGTGCTTCAGCCCCTTTAAAGAACCGGATTATTCAATGCCCGATTTGATGGATGAAATGATATTATATTCACGGTACAATATATGTAGAGTTCGTTGGGGGAATATTCCCATGCGGCCTGGTGCATCTGAATTTTCACATGAAACCGTAGTCCTGATATAACTGCATCCGATCATCTTTGTTCTCTGCCGCATGAAGGATTTTATCCAACCCATTTTCTGCCGCCAGCTTTTCCACTACTTTTTCATACGGTCAGCGCAGTAAATGCGCAGACCTGTCTGAACTGTTACTTAAAATGACCATCTATGAACCAACATCGGCAATGTGGCGGGAGAGGATTGAGGAACTTTAAACAGCGCCGGGAATGGTGCTGCCGCTGTGTGAGGAAATCCGAAAGCTGACTTGACACTGGTCTGTGAGAGTGCTACACTAAAATTCCTTTCCAAAGGATCGGAAAGCTCTACCACGGGTTTCCCTGGCAAAATCCAGGGATATAGTGACCGCTTGGCAAGATATTTTTAATATTACTACCAGGAGGAAAAACAAAATGATCGAAGTGCAGCATCTGTGCAAAACCTTCCGCGTGGCAAAGCGCGGTGCAGGATTTGGACAGGCAGTAAAGACTCTGTTCCATCGGGAATATGAGGAAGTGAAGGCGCTGGATGACGTCTCCTTTTCCATCAGGGAGGGAGAAATGGTTGGGTATATTGGCCCAAACGGCGCGGGAAAGTCATCTACCATTAAAATCCTCAGCGGAATCCTTACTCCGGACAGCGGCGTGTGCCGGATCAGCGGAAAGGTTCCCTGGAAGGACCGTACGGCTCACGTAAAGGATATCGGTGTTGTCTTTGGACAGCGGACGCAGCTTTGGTGGGATGTGCCGGTCATGGATTCTTATGAGCTTCTGAAGGACATTTACAGCATATCTAATGACACATATCAGTCCAATCTGGAGGAGCTTACTTCCCTGCTGAATTTATCAGAACTGCTGAAAACACCGGCCAGACAGTTGTCCCTGGGCCAAAGAATGCGCTGTGAGATCGCGGCATCTCTGCTTCACAGCCCCAAGATTTTGTTTCTTGACGAACCCACCATTGGACTGGATGCAGTGTCAAAGCTGGCGGTGCGGGATTTTATTGTGAAATGCAATGAGAAATATCATACCACCGTCATCCTGACCACCCACGATATGCAGGACATTGAAGCGCTGACAAACAGAATTATTCTCATTGGCAAAGGGAAGATCCTGCTGGACGGTACCCTTTTTGATATACCGGGAGTGGGAAAGGGGTTGGACCAGGCAGTGGCGGATTTATACCGTCGTTTCCGTATATAAGGGGGCGGTGTATATGAAAAAGTATCTGTCTTTTTTCCGGCTCCGTTTCTCCATGGGGCTTCAGTACCGTGCCGCAGCGGCAGCCGGGGTCGTGACTCAGTTTGCTTGGGGAGGCATGGAAGTGCTGGTATTCCGTGCATTTTACCGGGCAGACCCAGGGGCTTTTCCCATGACGCTGCAGGCGACCTGTTCCTACATATGGCTTCAGCAGGCATTTCTGGCCCTGTTCATGGCCTGGCTTATGGAAAATGAAATCTTTGACTGTATCAGAAACGGCAATGTCTCCTATGAGATGTGCCGCCCTCTGGATATTTATAACATGTGGTTTACAAGAAGTGTGGCCAACCGTGTTTCAAAGGCAGTTCTGCGGTGTATGCCTATTTTGTTTGTAGCTGCAGTGGTTCCCGCCCCTTATGGCATAACACTGCCTGTTTCCCCGGAGGCAGCCGTTTTGTTTGCGGCGGGTATGGTGTTGGGAGTGCTGGTAGTGACAGCGTTCTGTATGCTTGTGTATGTGATCACCTTTTTCACCATTTCACCGGATGGGGTGCGGATGGTGGCAGTCTCGGCAGTGGAACTGCTGGCCGGAAGTATCATACCCATTCCCTTCTTCCCGGATTCTGTGAGAAAGATTCTGGAACTGCTGCCCTTTGCAGCCATGCAGAATGTGCCTCTTCGTATTTACAGCGGGGATCTGGCAGGAGAGGCGGCAGTAACTGCGCTTTTGCTGCAGGTATTCTGGCTGGTAGTTCTGGTTCTTATGGGAAAGCTTCTGATGCGCAGGGCAGAGAAGAAGATTTCCGTGCAGGGAGGGTGAGAGGATGGGATATTTGCGGTTATATAAAAAGTATCTGCAGATCCAGATACAGAGCATGATGCAGTACAAAGCCTCCTTTTGCCTTACGGCTGTGGGGCAGTTTCTGGTGTCCTTCAATGTGTTTCTGGGTGTGTATTTTATGTTTCAGAGATTCCATGAGGTGGAGGGATTTACATACAGCCAGGTGCTTCTGTGTTTTGCGGTCACACTGATGGAGTTTTCTCTGGCGGAAGCTTTTGCCAGAGGGTTTGATACCTTTTCCTCCACGATCAGCAACGGGGAGTTTGACAGGATCATGGTGCGGCCGAGAAATGAGATCTTCCAGGTGCTGGCAGGCAGGATCGAGCTTACCAGGATCGGAAGAATGCTGCAGGCAGTGGTGATGTTTGCATACGGGATCGCCAAAAGCCATGTGGAGTGGACATGGGATAAAGTGCTGACTGTGGTGTTCATGCTGCTTGGAGGGACTGGGGTTTTTACCGGGATTTTTCTGATTTACGCGGCAGTCTGTTTCTTTACCATCGAAGGGCTGGAATTTATGAATGTGCTTACAGACGGGGCACGGGAATATGGAAAATATCCGGTTGCCATTTATGGAAAGAGAGTTTTACAGTTCTGTACTTTTGTTGTGCCCTATGCGCTGATCCAGTATTATCCGCTTTGTTATATATTGGAGCAGGACAGCAGAAGATTTTATATGTTCCTGCCGCTTTTGGGAGGTGTTTTTCTGCTGCCTTGTTTTGTTCTGTGGAAGATAGGGGTGAGGCATTATAAGTCGGTAGGGAGCTGAGGTAACAGTTCAGCTTTTCTCTGTCCTGCGAGGTGCTGCCTTGTAATTGCAAGGCAATCCCGAGACAGCCACGCGCCAGACTGCGGTTTATGCAGTCTGTGTGCATGTTTTTGCTGCTATGAAGACGGAAGGCTGAATAGTAACGAGCTGAGTGATGCGCAGCAGAGTCCGGGTTTACTTTTTCTGCCGCCGGCGGTAGAATAGGGATAAGAGCAAGAGTCCGGAGGAAGGATATGGCAGAGGGATACGAACATTCAGAGGAAAAAGATTATCTGGAAGAGATGCTGGATAATTTTGCAAAAGCCACAGAGCTGGGAATCATAGCGGTCAACACTTACGGCGAAGTTTTCCTTGCCAGTAAGGACTACTATGCGTGTGCATACTGCCGCCAGGTACAGAATACAGAGGTGGGGAGGGCGCGCTGCAGACGTACCTACAAGAAGGCGTGCAAGCAGGCATTTTTGTGGCGGGAGCCGTATTTTTTTGTATGCCATGCCGGACTTGTCATGTGGGCAGTCCCAATCTATGCGGATGGGACGGAGGTGGGGGCTGTCATGTGCGGACAGGTCCTTTTGTGGGAACCGGACCATATTTTCTGCCAGGATGCGGAGAAATTCTGCCTTAATGAGAACGATAGGCGGGAAATGGCCCAGGGCGTGAAAAAGCTGCGCGTGATCTCTGCAAACCAGTGTCAGTCCTCTGCGAATCTCCTTCAGGTCATGATGCAATATCTTTCCAAGACACAAAACGCCATTTTCATGGACCAGAAGAATCTTATGAGCTGGCGTGACGCCATGACCGCCAGGATAGAAGAGAGAAAAAAGACACTGGAAAACGAAAAATTTGACTGGTCAGTTTATCTGAAAAGGGAGAAACGCTATCTCCAGTATGTGCGAATGGCTGACAAGGAAAAAATACAGAACATGCTGGAGATGCTCTTCACGGATATAGAGATACTGTGTTCCTACGACAAATCTCTTGTGAAGTCGGCGCTCCATGATTTTATGGCAGTGACTGCCAGGGCTATTGTGGAGGCCGGGGCGGACAGCGAGGTGGTCATGAACGGTGTGAAACATTACAGGCAGGATATGAAGCGTGTGGAGAACATTGAGGAGATGATGGAACTCACCTATCGGATGCTGAACCGCTGGTTTGACAGCATTTACCTTCTGGGGACAGATGATCATATCAGTGTCATGAAAAATGTCAGAGAGTACATAGAAGAGAATTTTGACAGAAAAATCACCCTGGATGATATCTGCAGCCATGTATTTTTAAGCAGATCCTATCTCTGTACCTTATTTCGGCAGAAGACCGGGGGGACCATAAATGATTATATTCTGAGGGTCAGGATTGAAAAATCCATAGAACTAATGGGAAACAGGGAATTAAGTATAAAAGAGATCATGAAACAATGCGGCTTTGAAAGCCAGAGTTATTATACAAAAACATTCCATAGGCTGATAGGGGTCAATCCGGGACAGTACAGGAACAAGTTCTTATAGGAGATGCAGAATGGACATATATGAAGAGATCAGACGGAACCTCCTGAGCGGGAAGGCCGATGAGGTGGTAAATTTGGTAAAAAAAGCGATCGCTGTCTGTTATCCTCCGGAATCGTTGCTGAAGGAAGGGCTGATTCTGGGTGTAGATACACTGGCGTATAAGTTCCGCAATAGTGAAGTCTGTGTACCGGAGGCGCTGAGGGTGGCCCGTGCGCTGAATGCAGGTCTCAGTTGTCTGACCCCTTATCTGGACCAGGGAGGTGCCAGGCAGTGCACAGCCGTGATCGGTACCGTTGAGGGGGATATGCATGATATTGGAAAGAATCTGGTCAAGATATACCTCTCTACCCTTAACATAGATATTGTGGATTTAGGTGTGGATGTGAGCAGAGAGGAATTTGCCCAGGCAGCCATGGAGTATGATGCCAGACTTGTCATGGCTTCGGCACTTCTGCCGACAACGGTCTGTGAGTTGAAGGCCGTGATAGAGGAGTTGGAGAAGTCAGGAATCAGGGACAAGGTTGTGGTCTTCGTGGGAGGTCTGTCCGTGAGTAAAGAATACGCGGAGGAAATCGGAGCGGATTATTATACCAGGGATGCCATGGAACTGCGGGATTTCCTGAACAAAAATTTATGCAAAATCCTGAAAGAAATATAGAGCAATAAATAGAAAAATACAGCAAAAGTAATAGGCCCTGTTCTGTGGTATCCTGAATGTATCAAAAGAAGATGCGTATCGGGGATACAACAGAACAGGGTTTTTATTTTATGGAGGAGGAAAAACATGAGACCATTGATCAAATATCTAAGTGACGGGGAAGTCGTACGGGTACATGAAAAAGCATTGGAGATGCTGGAAAATCTGGGGATGAAATTTGAGGGTGCAGAGGCAAGGGAATATTTTGCAAAAGCCGGGGCAGAAGTATCCGGACAGATCGTAAAGATACCCCGCAGCATTATTGAGGAAGGACTGAAGACGGTTCCCAAGAGAGAGGAGTTCGTTTTATACGGAAGGACTCCCCACAAAGACGTACATGTAAAAGACAGGGTTCCGTCTCTGGCTGCCATGACCATGGCTACCCACGTACTGGACCCGGAGACCGGGCTGCGCAGAAAAGCTACGGACAGAGACCTTGCTCTGATCACAAGAATCATGGAAAAGCTGGATACTGTAACGATCGCCAGTGCGCTGGTCACACCTCAGGATGTGCCTATGGCAGCGTCAGACTGGTATACCTGGGCCACTTCCATCAAAAATACTACAAAGCATATCACCGGGGGAGCTGTGGGAAAAGAGGGTGTGCGGGATGCTATAAAAATGGCCAGCCTGGCAGTGGGAAGCGAAGAAGAATTCCTGAAAAGGCCATTTATATCCTTCTGGGTCCTGACCATGCCGCCGCTCCGTGTGGATGAGAATACATCGAATGTTTTAATGGAAGCAGCCGTTCATAAAGTTCCCTCTGTTATCAGTTCCGGTGGAATCCTGGGTATGACATCACCTATGTCAGTGGAGAGCGCACTGGTGCATACCCATGCGGAGACACTGGCTTGTATTGCCCTGTCACAGTTAGTGAATCCGGGAGCGCCTGTGATCTATTCCAGCTATGTGCGCAGTATGGATATGAAGACCATGTGTATCAATATGTCCTCACCGGAGAGTATCATCATGAAGGTGGGCATGTCACAGATGGGAGAGTATGTGGGACTGCCTACGAAGATGCCGGCCAATCTGCGTGACGGCAAGGTACTGGATGCACAGGCCGGATTTGAGACCGGAATGGGCGGACTTGCGGGAGCATTGAGCTGTGACTTCATCGTTTCCATGCAGCTTGACATGGACCTTATGGTGGACTTCGCGGATATGATATATTCGGATGAGTGTATGCAGATCCTCCAGAGGATGGCCCGCCCTCTCAGTTTTGACGATGAGACGCTGGCATATGACAATATGGAGGAGGTAGGTCCAGGTAATACATTCCTGGAGACAGACCATACATTTGAGCATTTTAAAGAGGAGATTTGGATGCCGAGATACATGGAAAGGGGAACCTGGGAGAACTGGGAGGCAAACGGCAGCCGTGATATCCGTAAAGTATGCGCGGAGAAGGTGAATGGCATGCTGAAAGAATTAGAGGACCATGAAATCCTGCCCAAAGATGTGCGGGATGCCATTGACGCTGTGGCGGCAGGCTCCACCGAGAAGGCGAAGAACATCAAGCGTTAGAGGGGAGAGAATGCTTATGGATAAGACTAAAGGCAAGACCATAGGGCTGCTGGCCATGGTGGTAGTCGTCACGATTTACGGTGTGTCTTATATTTCCAGAGCTGTGATCAGTGAATACCTTCCTACGGTAGTGATTCTGGGAATCCAGATGGCTATTATGACGATTTTGTTTACCGGATATAATCTTTTAACGAAAAAGATGATGAAGGTTAAGACAAAGGATTGGGGTCTTATCATCCTGTCCGGCTTGTTTGGCACAACCTTTTTCCATGGTTTCACGATTTTGAGCGTTACTTCCATAGGAGCTACGGTTTCGTCCCTGCTCTTTGGATTTGCGGCTGTTTTCGCACTGATCATGGAAATTGTGTTTTTCCACAGGAAGAAGACAAAATTGGGGATTTTGGGAATCTTGATCTCCCTTATAGGGGTATATATCCTGATGGGTGTAAAAATAGGGGACCTGATGTCCACCAATTTCAAGGGATATGCCCTGTGCCTTCTGAGCACTGTTTCCTGGGTGGTCTACTGCTTCCTGACAGACAGGATATCATCCGGTTACGAGAAGACGGTATTGCTGAACTACCAGGCGCTTGTGGGCGCTGTCACCACACTGCCGTTTTTATTCTTCTATCAGATAGAGCCGTCGGTTTTGGCAAAACCTTCCGTCTTCATGAATTTGATCGTGCTGGGTGTGTTTAATTCTACATTTGCTTATTTTTTAAATATCTTTGCAATCAAAAAGATTGGAGTACTGCTGTCGAATCTGATGCTGGATTTTCTGCCCGTGGTCACGATCCTGATCTCACTTGTGCTGTACAAGACCATACCTACAGCCAATCAGATAATCGGAGGTATTATTATTCTGGCTTCTGTGTTCATGCTGGATAAAGACCAGAGGAATCTGGATGCGCAGTCATGAAATAAAGAAGAGATAGCAGAAAGTGGACTGTCTCAAACATCCCCCACAATATCCTGCAGTGCCTCCAAAAAGCAGAGTGCCAGTTTACTTATCATCATATGTTCATTGCGGATCTGGCCCACAGTGAGTTTCCCTTGTCCATCTATGGGAATATAGATCCAGCTTTCATCATTCAGGGTGCCGGGGGAGGCGCCTGCTGTAATACAGCAGGCGTCGCTGTAGAGCATCAGGCTTGTTGCACTGGAGTGGTCAGAGACAATGAGATGCTTCCGAGGCAAAAGGATAGTGTTGGGAACTGACCGTAAAATAGTGCTTTGTCACACTTCCGATCTCATATCTCTTTTCCAAGGTATCCATCTGCTGGAGCACCTGTCTGGCATAAGCCAGGAACTCTGTCCCCTCATCCGTGAACAAGACGCCTCTGGGGGTTCGGACAAATAAAGTCTTTTGTATTTCTTTCTCCAGCTCAGCGACGGATTTTGACAGACTGGGCTGGGCAATATATAATTCCCTGGCCGCTTTGCTGAGCGAGCCGTATTCGGCTATAGAGGCCACATATCTTAATTGTTGTAATGTCATAGAAACCTTCCTTCAGCATATCGCTGATAAAACCTTCCAAAATACATATTAATGAGGAGGCAAACAGTAAATTCGGAGCATATATCGGGGGAAAGATTTTGATCCTTCCCTGCGGAAAGGGAAGCAACGGATGGGCAAGTCATTTTTACTCCGCTTCCGTGGCGGGACATGAACCAACAGCATGGGTGATCGAAAAACTGGATTCCCGCTGTGCTGCCTGTATTGTGGAACTTGGCATACCCGCTGTTGTAGAGACAGAGGAGGAAGCATGCAAGATCATTCATGACGGAGAATATATTCGTGTGGATGGGAATCATGGGACGGTAGAAATCCTCAGAAGAGCGGAATAGAAAATAGCTGTTGAATTTTGTGATTTCTGTATATTTAAATAAAGACATCCATAACCTTATGATAAATGGAATGTGACGATTCAGTATCAGTGCATTTACTGCGCTGACCGTAAGAACCTGTAAAGCAGTCAAGCGATTCTGTATGGATTTTCGTTTGTAACTGCAAGGTGCTGAACAGTTACAAACAAAAGTACGCGATGCGGACTTTTCTATTAAAAATATTTCATGCATTGGAGGGATTATGTATGTTTTTTTATTATGATGCCACATATCTTTTGGTTCTCGCAGGGGTGATACTCTGTGTGACCGCCTCAGCGAATGTGAATCAGACCTACAAGAAATACAGTACCGTGGGGAATGCCAGGCAGATGACGGCGGAACAGGCAGCCAGGACTATTTTAGACCGGGCGGGAATCCGTCAGGTTAGAATCGAAAGAGTGGGTGGAAACCTGACAGATCACTATGACCCCAGAAGCAAGGTGCTGCGCCTGTCGGAGACGGTTTACAACTCCCAGTCTGTGGCAGCCATCGGCGTGGCGGCCCACGAGTGTGGCCATGCCATACAGGATGACGTGGGGTATGTGCCTATTAAAATAAGAGGAGCCATTGTTCCGGTGGTAAACTTTGGTTCTGCCCTCTGCTGGCCGCTGTTTCTTATCGGCCTTCTCATGGGAGCGCCGGGGCTGGTAAACGCGGGAATTATTCTGTTCTCCCTTGTAGTTGTATTCCAGCTTGTGACGCTCCCGGTGGAGTTTAATGCCTCAGGCAGAGCGCTCCGCATTCTGGACGGGACGGGGATCCTGTCGGGAAGCGAGCTGCAGGGAGCAGGAAAGGTGCTCCGGGCAGCCGCGCTGACATATGTTGCATCTGCCCTGTCAACCATTTTACAGCTTCTGCGTTTGGTACTGCTTTCCGGGCGGCGGAGAAATTAAATACTACCGCATGACATATCCTAATGTTGCAGATAACCTTTTTACAGCTGAAACAAGTGTTTCACTGATCGTACGCTCTTCTTCCCCGGTCAGTGTGATTCTGCTGATGCTGATAGCGTCCAGTGGTGTGTTGGTGTAATTCATCACAAGAGCGCCTACGCAGAATATATTATATTCATTTTCTTCCCTGTCCAGAGCATAATGCCGTTGTTTGATCTCACTGATATCCTTCAGCAGTGCGTGAACATCTGTAATAGTATGCTCTGTGAGAGGTTTTACATCAAATTTTCCCCAACGTTCTATGATCTCATTGTTGGAATAAGTGGACAGGATGGCTTTACCGGCACTTGTATAGTACAGTGGTGATCGGCGTCCTACGTTGGTATATACAGAGAAGGACGGTGCAGTCTGTCCAATACTCTGAACACATAGAAGCTGGCTGTTATCTTCAATGGAAAACTGGGCGACCCGGCCGGTCTCTCTGCTCAAATCTGCAAGTGTGGAGTTGATCAAAGATATCTGGTCCAAATTCTGGACAGCATTGATGCCCACTTCATAGGCCTTTAACGTAAGGCTGTATTCATTATTGTTTCGCTTCTCAATATAACCGTTCTCCACTAAGGTATAAACCAAACGGGAAAGGGATGCCTTGCTGATATTTATTTTATTCAGCTAATGTCATATTGCCTGTACGGGATATAGTCTCGAGAACCTGAAAAGCACGGTCAATAGCCTGAATGGTTTCCATTTTTTGTATTGCTTTGCTCAAAGTTATATCCTCCTTAAAAATTTCCATTGGCTGGTTTTCCTTTTCTGTATCAGTTCTGCAAAATCTATTATAGCCTTTCCGATTGTAAATAGGGGAACATACATGGCTGTAAAAAATAAAGGTGCGGCTTTCTAAAACCGTACTTCTGGAACGGGAGCAAAGTTTAAATATTTTAAAAAGTGCTGTATACGGTTAAAAGTTTATGCAGTGCTTCGTTTTTAATTTTTTCCATGCTATAATGTTACCGGACAAAAAAATTGATAGTTGAGAAAGGGAGACAGTATGGGAAAGTTTTTAAAGGTTTTTTGTATGGTAGCAGCTACCCTGGTAATGCTGTCCGGGTGTACGGAAAAACAAGAAAAATCGGAGCAGCCGGAAACAGAACAGACAGAAGAATCTGAAACAGATGATAAAACAGAGGATAAAGCAGATGATATAACAATTGATAAAACAGATGACAAAGCAGAAGGTAATGATACTCAAAATATTACGGAAGAAGAGATTGATCTAAGCAATGCCTTTCAGGGTATAAATGGCTGTGCGGTGCTGTTCAGTCCATCAGAAAACAGATATTCTTTTTATAATAAGGCCCTTTCGGAACAAGAAGCTTCCCCCTATTCAACGTTTAAAATTGTTTCAGCGTTAATGGGATTACATAACGATATTATTACGGATGAGACATCCACCATGAACTATAATGGGACGGAATATCCAAATCCCGAATGGAATGGGAACTTAACTTTTCAGGAAGCGTTTCAAACATCTTGTATATGGTATTTTCATCAGATCATAGATGCTGTAGGTGAAGATGAGGTGGAAAAAGAGTTAAGTGAGCTGGAATACGGTAACTGTAATATTTCCCAATGGGAAGGCAGTAATATAAATCCATACCCGGAATTAAATGGATTCTGGCTAAATGCATCGTTGAAAATTTCACCCTTGGAGCAAGTGGCAGTTTTATCAAAAATATTTGAAGGAAAAAGTTTCTATGACAGGCAGGACATTGAAATCCTTAAAAAGGTTATGCTGACGCAAGATAACGGAACACAGCAAATATATGGAAAGACCGGTTCGGGTTCTGATGGAGAGGCATGGTTTGCAGGATTTATTGAAACAGCGGAACAAAGGAGATATCTTGCCATATATCTAAATGATGATTCACAGGAAGAACAGATTTCCGGCAGTACAGCGAAAGAGATTGCCCTAAAATATTGGAATGGTGATAATTGAGGATCATAAATTTTGCATATTCCGTATAATGTATCGCACTTGCCCGTCAACATATTTCTGGATTTGTTCGACTAAATCTTGGGGCAAAACTTCCAAAGCGTGAATATAGCCTTTGCTGTGCACAATTTTTTCTGCTTTTCCTTATGGACCATCCCCCCTTTGTCTTTTATAGTATAGTTGAGGCTTGTGTCATTTTCAAGTTGCCATAAAGAAAAATATTATGTTATAATCAAAACAGGATTCCTCTGCCTGTGCGGAGGTATTTATGAATCAGAACAGAAGACTGGCACAACTCTTATTTAAAGATAATTTTATGTTTGGCGCTGTAATGGTAAATGAGGAAATCTGCCGTGATTTTTTGGAAATGGCAGTGGGGTTTCCCATTGAGAAGGTGGAGATCAGCAAGGAAAAAAGCATGATCTACCATCCGGAGTACCGGGGGATACGGCTTGATATTATTGCCAGGGATGAAAACAGGACACATTATAATGTTGAAATGCAAGTGTCTCCAAAGTCCCATTTGGGAAAAAGAGCCAGATAATATCACAGCCAAATGGATATGGAACTGCTGCTGACCGGAGAGGACTACAGAGAACTGCCAGCAGCCTATGTGATTTTTATCTGCGATTTTGATCCCTTCGGACAGAAAAAATACCGCTATACTTTCCGGAGTATCTGTGCGGAAACAGGATTGTCCGCTGCGGACGGCAGTACCACTATTTTTTTGAGTACCTGCGGAAAAAATGAGGCGGAGGTGCCGCCAAAACTTGTTAAATTCCTTAAATTTGTCAAGGCTGATCTGACAGAAAGTGTCCTGGATTATCAGGATGACTTTATCAGAAAGATCCAGGAATTCATGGAACATGTCAGAAGCAGCCGGGAAATGGAGGAGAAGTTTATGTTGCTGGAAGAGTTATTGAAAGATGAGCGTGCGGAAGGCAGGGCGGAAGGCAAGGCGGAATCCATCCTGCTTCTGCTGCAGGATATAGGTTCTGTACCTGATGAACTCAGGAATAAAATTCTGAAAGAACAGAATATGGATATTCTATTAAAATATCTGAAACTGGCGGCACGTGTGGATTCTATCGCAGATTTTGCGAAGGAAATGGAGAACATCTAAACAGCATTTCTGAAAATGAAAAAAAGGATACTGCAGGCTTTGGTCTGCAGCGTCCTGTCTTACAAATCTATGCTGAATCAGGCATATAACAAATCCTAAAAAATCCTAAAAGACTATTCAAATGACGGGCAGAGGAATTCTAATAGCCGGAGCGTGTCTGAAAATTCATGGACGGTTCCATCACTTGACCAAGGTAAACATATAAAAACAACTAAAAATGGACTGCCAACCAGTGAATAACGCCGCCTAAGTAGAGACTACGGGCGGCGTTTTCATGTGACAGCGGAAAGGAGGATCGTTCCCCTATGCTTCGGGCCAGGTTGGCCCGAGGTTCCGCAGGCTTGGGGCTGGCATGTACGAATCATCTATCTGCCTCCAGCTACAATAGCTGCTTCACATTATATTGGTGACGATCCTGAACTACATGCAAATGCTCTAATTGACAACTTTGTTAAGGAAAGAGCTTTAGAAAAGGTAAAGCCGGATTTGAGATGTTTTGGATTTAATCACCCAAATCCAGTTGACGAAACTGGCTATCATGGTTATGAAGCGTGGGTAACAATTCCTGCTGATTTGGAGATACCCGCACCGCTTGAAAAAAAGCAATTCAATGGTGGTTTGTACGCGGCTCACATGATTTCTTTTGGTAGTTTTAATGAATGGGACGCATTTCTTGAATGGATTATGAAAAATAAAAAATATGAGTTTGCGGGTGATTTGCAAGATCAGGAGCATATGTGTGGGCTAATGGAAGAACACTTGAATTTTTATAATCACATAGCGCATGATGTGGACTTAGACCATTTGCAGTTAGACCTTTTAATGCCAATAAGAGAAAGGAAAGACAATCAGAATAGAGACGTAGGCGGAGGATAACAAGATGATTGAAAAGCAAATAGAAGAGGAACAATTTAATTTTATTCAAGAGAAGGACAAACAATTTATTATACTATTCACTATGTGTCGAATGTAACAAGGGAAGACAGAATGCTGAGGATTGTCTGGTCCCTTCGGAAAAATGACGGGTCAGTTAAGAAGGAAGAGGAGGAGACGGCAATGGTTCCGGCACTGTCTTCTGTGTGGACGGAGGAAATATTACTGCCGGATACAGATCCGGGGCAATGTCAGATAGTGGCATTGCCCTTATTTTACAGATTTCCAATCAGAATAGTAACGGTAAATCTGTCATCCGTATAAGAGATATCCATATCTCCTGCATATTTCTCCACCATATCACGGACATTCTGCACACCGAATCCGTGGATGGTCTTATGTGTCTTTTCTGTCACGAGATGGTTCTTTTTTACAGTGATGGAATTTCTTTTGGAATTGGAGATTTCGTAGCTGAAATATCCTTTATCATATCTGGCTTTCAGGGATATCTGCCGTTTGGAGGTATCCTGAATTTTTTCACAGGCCTCAATGGCATTATCCAGAGTATTGGAAAAAAGGGAACAGAGGCTGATATCGTCAAGGCCCAACAGTCCGTCTATGGAGATATTGAAAAAACAGTCAATCTTGTTTTCCAAAGCAGTATTATACTTGCTGTTCAGCACAGCATTGACAATACTGTTTTTACAGAAAATGCGGTTGTTTACAGTCAGTTCCCCGGAGAGCTCCTGGAAATATTTCGCCGCCCCATCAAAATCCCGGTTCTGGATAAAAGAATAGATCACACTCAGATGGTTTTTCATGTCATGGCGGATTTTTCTCACAGTCTTCTGGTTTTCTTCCAATTCTTCATAGTAGGACTGCTGGTACTTTAAGTTCTGCATTTCCATATTGCTTTTTATGGTTTTTGCCACATAAGAAGTCAGATAGAGTGCTCCCATACTGGTCAGAAAACAGGCGATGCAGGCAGGGTAGGAGGTGTAGGCTCTGTCCATAGGTGAGTAGTAGATAAAGGTGATCAGTCCCACCGCAGAGGCCAGGCTGATAATGTCTATGACCAGCCACATGCGCACAGTCAGTTCCCTGACATGGGGAATCCATTTGCGGCTCATCCGCCATATGAGATACCATGCAGGTATGCGCAGATAGATGGTGAGGGTGTGCAGGACCGTCTGGGCTGTAAGCGACATATCCTGGTTCAGATCCCAAAGCTGGTAACCGATGTTCTCAGTCAAAAAGTTCAGAGATATCAGTATGGGATAGATCACAATACAGACGGACAGGCGTTCCAGGAATGTTCCTTTAAATATGATCAGCAAATATACTATAAACAGCAGCAGAACACCTACGGTTCCTGTCATTTCTTCAGGGTATATATAGGGCTGCGATAAGGATGGCAGGATCAGGAAGGACAGCAGGGTAAACCACTTTTTATTGCTCCGCGGTGTGAGAAATTTGCGCAGGAGAAGAAAAAGAAAGATCACATAAGTGCAGGTTCCCGTAAAGTTGCATAAATATTCCAGTTGGGAGATTGATTGGGATGTCATATGGTCCTCCTAGGCCGGCAGAGCAGCATTAAAATTTGTTTTCACATTATTATGCAGAAAAAATCTGCTTTATAAGAGTATAACCTATTTATTATTCCTGTTTCAACCATATCTTTAAAGAAAACCACAGTGGTCTGTGAAACGCAAAGATGCAAGAAATAATATTAAGGTAATATCATGTAAAAAAAAGCTTGAAATTTTATAAAAAATTTTATATAATTGGTAAAACGAAATAGACTTTGTGGTTAAAAAGATGATCATAAATCTTTGATACACTTTACTGCAAATGCCTGTAGGGGGTCATATGAAAGTCAATATCAAAACCATAAGTGAGATTACCGGTTATTCACAAGCTACAATTTCCAATGTCTTAAATCACAAAAAAGGCACAAATAGAAATACTGCAGCGGAAATTCTGAGAGTGGCTAAGGATATAGGGTATCTGAATTCTACAAAGATTGAAAATATAAAACTGGTTGTGTATAAGAAAAGCGGCAGGGTTCTGACAGAGACTCCGTTGATAGCGGATCTGATAGCCGGAATAGAGTCGGAAGGCAGAGAAAATGGACTGGATACCATTATTTATAACCTGGAACAGGGAGAGGAACAGTTTCAGACAAAGCTGAATGTGGTTTTGGAAGAGCGGAATTCAGGGGTTATCCTCTTTGCCACAGAACTGGACTGGGAGGATTTAAAACCCTTTCAAAATTTACCTGCGCCTTTGGTGGTGGTAGATGCCTGGTTCAAGGAGGGGGATTTTGACACAGTCCTTATGGATAATACGAATTCGGTATATAAGATGGTTACTTATCTGTTGGAAAATCATCATAGGGACATAGGTTATATTGACAGTTCGGTGTCTGTGAGAAACTTCTATTACCGCAAAAAATCGTTTATGGATACCATGAATGAGTTTAATATACCTATTGAAGAAAAATATATGGTGAAGGTTGAGCCCACCATGAATGGCGCATATGAAGATATGAAAAAATATCTGGAAGGGAAGCCGCAAATACCCACTGCTTACTGCGCTGCCAATGATATTATTGCTTTTGGAGCAATGAAGGCCCTCAGGGAGTGCGGCTGCGAGATACCGGAAGATGTCTCTGTTGTCGGCTTTGATAATATGCCGTTTTGTGAAATGACTTCTCCTCCGCTTACCACCATTGATTTTCCCAAAAAGGAGATTGGGATCACAGCAGTGCGGCAATTGATGCAGCAATGCAACCGGCCGGAACGGGTTTCCTATAAAGTAGAGCTTTTAACAAAACTGGTAGAGAGAGGCAGTGTTAGAAAAATTTAATAAAACAGTAAAAATAAGAAGGACTTACGCCTTTTGGGCGCAGGTCCTTTTTGCTGTAAATCAACAGAAAATAGGGATGTGTTAAGGAGCAGGCACATAGTTTACTGGTAAAACATGGAAAAATAGTAAAGAAATATAAAAGAATAATATAAAATTTTAAATAATAATATATAAAAAATAGTTGACTTTAAGATAAAAAAGCATTATTATAATTTCAACAGGAAAAGAGAATTCCTGGAGGGTGTAGCAAAAAATGTAAAGTACAGGAGGTAAATATGAAGAAACGAATGTTATGTATGGCGCTGTGTTTAGGACTTACATTGTCTATGACTGCTTGTGGGGGCAGTTCTGATGGAAAGATGAAAGCACAAAGTGAAAACAGCGATGAAAAGGTGCACTTGAAAGTGGCATTGTACAGCGACGGCCAGAATATGAGCGAGGCGCAGAAAAAGGTATTTGACTCTTTTACAGAAGAGCATCCGGATATCGTACCTGAGTTTCAGTTCATCACCAGTGATACGGGAAACTGGAATGGATATCTGACTAAGATCAAGACGATGATCGCTTCAGGGGAAGCTCCGGATGTAGTGTGCGTAGGACTGGAAGGGGTGGCAATGATGGCGATGCAGGATTTAGCCATACCCATTGACGATTACGTTGATGAGAACATAGACAAATACCAGCCAATCTTAGACAATATTGCCCAGGAATTGCAGGACATTTATATTATTGATGGGAAACGATACAGTATCCCATATGAAGCCAATTCAGTTGTTACACATATCAGGAAAGATATTTTTGAAGAAAAAGGTGTGGAATTGCCGGATGAAGACTGGACATTTGAGGAGTTTAAAGAGATTTGCGGCAAGATTTCAGATCCGGATAACGGAATTTATGCATTCGGCGTACCCACTAACTTTTTCTGTCTGGCATCCTGGCTATATGCCAATGGAGGAGCAACCCTTAATGATGACTGGACAGAGGGAACCATCAACTCCCCTGAAGTGGTGGAAGTATTTCAGTTTTTCCAGGATGCGATACATAAATACCGCTGGGCGCCTCAGCCGGAAGCCAATACTACGGATGTTGATCTGATCGTACAGGGCAAGACAGCCATGGGCTGGTGGGGACGATGGGTCTCTAATGATTATGCGTCCAGTGATTTATCCCATATCTATGCCAATACCCTGCCGGCAATGAAGAATGGGCATACGACTTGTGCAGGTTCCTGTGGCTTTGTAGTGATGAAATCCAGCAAACATCAAGAGGAAGCCAAAGCATTAGCCTGTTGGACTGCAGAGAAAGATTATGTAGAAACCTTTATGAAGACAGGCTCCCTGCCCGCCAACTCAGAATTTGGCGCTGAGATTTGTTCCGCTGATCCAACCATAGAAAACTGGGAATGTATGTATAAAGTCTATGAGGCAGGTGATTGGAGAAGAAGCCAGGATCCGCCGGAATACGCTGATCTGGGATCGATCTATCAGAAATACATGGATATTATATATTCAAATCAGATGACGGCACAGGAAGCTCTTGATCTGGCTAATGATGAAATTGATCAGTTGCTTCAGAACAGTGATTACCGAAAGAGTGATAAAGATAAAGCGATAATAGAGAGTTTGTTTAAAAATTAATAAGACTCTGAGAAGAAGCGGCACGGAGAGCCAATTCGCTTTTCTGGCCGCTTTTCTCATTTTCCTATATGGCTTGTGAAAAGAGGGAAAAATGATGAGTAAAGAAAAAACTGTTGTAAGTACATATGAAAAACGGAGAAAACGAAAAGAGGCGAGAGCTGCATATATGTTCGTGGCGCCTACCGTGATATTTTTTACTGCATTTGTAGCGGTTCCTATTATTATGACTGTATTCGTTCTGAGTTTTTCATCTTATGATCTGCTTTCCCCCATGAAATTTGTGGGACTTGATAATTTTAAACAATTAGTATCAGACCCGGATGTAAAAGTGGTTCTGCTGAACACATTGAAATTTATTTTGATCATTGCTCCGGTACATATTATTATCGGTCTGTTGCTGGCAGCAGCCGTGACATCAGTAAAAAGCTGGTTTTTCAGAGGTGCTTTCCGGGTGGCTTTTTATTTTCCGCTGGTAGTAACTACGGCATCGGTAGCAATTGTCTGGGGATATTTGTATGACACGAATTTCGGGGTGTTTAATTATTTTCTGTCAAGCGCAGGAGCACCTGCGATTCCGTGGCTGACGGATCCCAGTTGGTCCCTGGCTGCAGTTGCATTGTTTTCTGCCTGGAAATTCATAGGGAATGCATTTCTTTATTACTTGATTGGATTGCAGAATATTCCGGATTCTTACATTGAAGCCGCATCCATTGACGGAGCCAATGGGATTCAGATCTTTTTCAGAATTAAGCTGCCTATGCTGACACCAACCTTATTTTTTGTGATCACCACCACGCTGATTAACTGTTTCCAGATGTTTGATGAACCATTTTTCCTCACAAAAGGGGGACCTGGAGTTTCTTCCCAGACAATTGCAATGCACATATACAGAAAAGGGTTTAATGAATATCATTTCGGGTATGCATCTACACTGGGGCTTATTTTATTTGTCATTGTTCTGATCGTAACATTTATTCAGTTTTCAACACAGAAAAAGTGGGTTTCATACGATATGGAATAAGGAGGTTATGATGAAAAGAAAAATCGCTACAGGAAAATTGAAGCAAAGTTTATTGGTACTTGTTCTGTTATGTCTTGGGGCAGCCATGCTGCTGCCGTTCTTTTGGGTATTCGCAACATCGCTCAGACTGCCTAAGGATTCATTTTCATTGCCGCCGTCCTTTTTTCCTACACAGTGGAATTGGGAAAACTATTCACATGTATTTACATCAGTTCCCTTTTTTGAGTTTATTAAAAACAGTGTCGTGGTAACGGTTTCTATAACAGGCATCCAATTGGTGTTTTCCTCCATGTGTGCTTTTGCATTTGCCAGACTGAAGTTCAAAGGGGGTAACCTGCTGTTCATCTATATCCTGACGGGATTGATGATACCCTATCAGTCTATTATAATAGCCCAGTTTTTAATTGTAACGAAGATGGGATTGGTGGACACTCATCTGGCATTGATCTTGCCATATCTGGCAAATCCATTTGGTATCTTTCTTTTAAAACAGTTTATGCAGACCATACCAAAGAGTTATGATGAGGCCGCTATTATGGATGGTGCCAATTGGTGGCAGATATATTGGCATGTCATACTGCCAATGTCAAAACCTGCACTTGTTGTATGTGCATTTATGAAGTTTATTGAACAGTGGAACAACTTCTTCGCGGGATTGATATACATAAACTCCCAGGAAAAATACACTTTGCCTATGGGAATGATGCTTCTTCGGGGGTTCCGCTCTTCAGGCAGTGTTTCTATGATAATGGCGGGGGTTATGATCTCATTGATCGTTCCTGCTTTGGTATATATTTTCGGACAAAAGTATCTGATACAGGGAACGGTATTATCAGGTTTGAAAAGTTGAAAGGAGAAAGGCAAAGTATGCTGAAAGGTATTTATTTTATGGGGTGGCAGAGAGATATGTGGAATTATCATCCCAGTCTGCCGATGAAAAATATGCAGATGATCCAGGATATTGAAGACATTCACGGAGATATGCTTATATGGTCCTGTCTGGGGAGCGGTGCCATAGGACTTCCTTATTTGGACCGGGAGGCCAATGATGATACATCTCCCAGAATGAGACTGTACGGATTTATGAATGATAAGGAATTCTGCCAGGAGTGCAGAAAAAGAGGGATCAAAGTTTTTTCTGTACTCTGGAAATCCCAGTTGTGGGAATTCGGTGCGGAATTTAACGAGGATGAGACAAAACTTCTTTCCCTTAATATTTTGAGAAATGCATCTGAAAACCATAAATATGTTGGGATGAGCGAATTATCTACGAACCGGTACCCTCATTTATTTAAACCTATGGAAACTTATTTTCCTGATGGTTTAAAGGATCATAAAGGAAATACTGTAAAAGATTTCCTGGAAGAGTTCAAAGCAGTATCCCTTGAGGGGAGAAGTATTCTGTCGGCGTGGCTGATGGCTCCGGAGCATGACCATAAGTGTTACTCGCCCTGCTGTTGCAAAGAATCTTATCTTTCGTATTTAAAGAAGAATGTAGAAATGATGATAGATGCAGGAGCCGGTGGTCTGCATATAGACGAGTATGACACACAAAAACATGTGCTTAACAACGCAGGGTGTTTTTGTGATGAATGTATGGATAAATTCAATGCGTACCTAAAAAAGATGCAGATCAGGCTGCCCGGCGACGCAGGGAATATAGAAAGTTTTCATTATCGGAAATATTTACTGGAAAAAGGGTATACCGATGAAAAACTGCTTCCCTTTAATGGAAATAAGAGATGGGAGATTCCCTTATTCAGAGATTTTGTTGAAATGCAGATAGAATATATTTCTGAAGTGGTCAAAGAGATTTCACAGCACGCAAAACAATATGCAAAAGAGGTGAGAAACGAAGAGTTCCCGGTAACGGCTAATCTTTTTCAATGTTTTCCGATCTCTTGGAGATCTAAAAAATATCTCGATCTGCTGGCAGGAGAAAAAACAGATATTAAATTAAGACAGGATGCATGGTATAAGTATGCATTTGGCTGGCTGAACGGAAAAGAGTGTTGTTTTGTGGAAGATCCCAATCAGTATGTAAGAGATATGCTGGAGGATATAAAAAATGGTATTCACGACAGACTCATCCTGTTCTTATTAGAACCCATGGCCCATGGATTTCATATTGCATTTCCGTATGGCTCATGGCTGCAGAATCAGGTAAAAGATGCTTTTTGGCCGGACCTGCGGGTGCTCAGGAAACTGGGGGCATGGCTGGATAACAACAGCGGTCTCTTTCCGAAAAATCCGGCAGCAGATATTGCAGTGATCTATGATCTGCCCTCTGCATACGAAAATCTTTGGACAGAGCCATCCCTAAATACAACGGCTACTTATAATCAGGTTGAGAAAATCAGCTTAGAGGGCGTGGAAGAACTCGGAAGACAGGGGGCGTTTTCCTGTGATGGGGATTTTGACAATTTCTTTCGGCTGATTCAGCATATGAGTGATAAGGATATTGTTTACAACGTGATTTTTGAAAGTCCGGATGAACCTTTGACCGTTGAAAAAATTTCAGGATATAAGCAGGTTATTGTCCCTGACGCATTTAACATGCAGGAGAGTACTGTTGAAATATTGAAAAGTTGTCAGGAAACGGGCGTGGAGGTATTCACATTTGGAAGGATTCCCCGGGGGCTGGATCCGGATAAAACGTATCAGACGGAGGAAGAAAATGTCCTGATCCACATGCTGCGTATGCAGACCATGGTGATCGGAGTGCAGTCAGATGGGAAATACGGTGTTGCTGTGCATCAAAAGGATAATGGAAAAGTGCTTCATATTGTGAATTATAACTATAATGAAGAAACACATAAAATTGACACCCTGCCTGAAGTGAGAGTAAAGCTGAATTACCCCTGTGATGAGCTGAGAATAGCGGAATTTCCGGATAACAATAGTGCAGAGGCGGAGATAAAAGACGGGGAAATCGTGGTTCGTAATGCAGGGATTTATACAGTTATAGAGTGCAGAGAGTGAAGCGGTTTGCAGCAGAAAGAGTGGAGGGGTTTACATGAAACGTTCAGACTTAAATAAAATTATCAGTGAAGCCATTGATTTTGCTGAGGATAAGGGAATAAAATTCCCTCCTTTTGCAAAATGGAGCGTAGAGGATTGGAAAAAAGTAGGGGAGCAGGAAAAGGAACTGGTAGACAATATGCTGGGCTGGGATGTCACGGATTTTGGAAGCGGGGATTTCAGAAAATGCGGCCTGTTGATTTTTACATTCCGCAATGGGAATTTTCATGATAAAGAGACTTATCCCAAACCATATGCGGAGAAACTGCTGTTGGTAGATGACGGACAAGAACTGCCTTATCACTTTCATTGGAGCAAGATGGAGGACATTATTAACAGAGGAGGCGGAAATCTTATCGTCCAGCTATACAACGCGGATGAGAACGAGGGTTTTGCCCATACGGATGTGACTGTGACAATAGATGGACAAAAAAGAAAAATCCCGGCAGGAGGGAAAGTAACCCTCCAACCGGGGCAGAGCATAACACTGCTTCCGGGGCAGTATCACCGCTGGGAGGGAGAGAAGGGAACCGGGAAAGTAATGCTGTTTGAAGTCTCCACCACAAATGATGATATGACGGATAACCGCTTCTATGAAGCAAAGGAGAGGATTCCCAATATTGTGGAAGATGTAGCACCTCAATATCTTATATTTGATGATTATAAAGAGTATGTATCATTAAACAGAGGGCAGTAAATTTGTATTTAATGAATTGCTGTGTGTTCGTTTATGGAATAAGTCCAAGGATGAAAAATTTTAGCGGGATATATCCGGTACCGGGTATATCCTGCTATGTCCGTTTCCGGCTTATGTTCGTATATCCATAGCTCCATAAATGCTTATCAGTCCAGCATATATTTTGCAAATGCGATGGCCAGTTCCTGTTTGCAGGAACGGCTGACCGGTAATTCTTCCTCCCCGATCAGCACAGAGTTTCCCTGTAAGGACTGTACATATTTCAGATTCACAAGATAACGGTTATGTATTCTCACAAAATGGTCGGGAAGCTCTGTCTCCAGATCAGAAAGTTTTCCGTAGAACGTATACTGGTCTTCCGGGGTTACGGCTTTTACAGACCGCTTATCACTGGAAAAATATAGGGTCTGATTAAGCGGAAGGCGCAGTCTCTGGCCTTTAGACTCCACAAGATAATACTTTTCCGTATCTCTACCTAACCGTTCCAGGGCAGTGTGCAGCACAGAGACGATCTTTTCCCTCTGATACGGCTTCAATATATAGTTAAGAGCCTGCACCTCATATCCCTGGAACACAAAGTCAGGATAAGAGGTGACGAAAATGATCTCCGGCGCAGAAGTCTTTTTCCTTATCACCCGGGCAGTTGCCACGCCGTCCAAATCCTTCATCTCAATATCCAGGAATATTATATCAAAAGCAGAATCATTCAGCGCCCGGACCAGCGCTTCACCGCAGTCAAATTCCGCAATTTTAAATGTCTTTCCGCACAGATCCAATTCTGTCTCCAGAACCTTTCTCAAATCATTGCGCAGTGCTCTCTCATCATCACAAATTACCAGATTCAGCATAAGTCAGTAATCCTTTCGGTTTTAATATATTATAAACTTTTAGGGGTCACATCAACTTTCTGAGGGCCGGATGCTATTTCTTTTTGTCGTTATGCTGATCTATGTAAGTCAGGGCCGCAAAAATCACAAGCAGTAATGTCAATATTTCAAGTGTATTTATTGGCATCACCCTCATTCGTAAAAACTAGTGGGCGTAAGAAATTGCATCCGCTGCCAGAGTGTGTTTGAAAATTCATTCCGACGATCTGACGGCTTGCCGAAAGCAATTTTCAAACACACCAGCGTGATCACCTGTTTAGTATACCATAGGTTGTTTTATGCGGCAACATAAGCGCCATTTTCCATTGCAGCTATTCCGTAGGTATTTATTCAAAGCAAATTCCCTGCTCATAATATAAAGAATACATGTCGAAAATTGTCACATATAACGAACCTGACCTTAAAAATTTCAATGCATACAAAAAAATATTCTATGTTTTATTCGTTAAATATCAGATATACTGTCAATATCAACAAAGAACACGGAAAAAAGAGTGTTAAAGGAAAAGGAGAAAACAGCTATGAAGAAAAAAATTGTTTTACTCACAATGGCAGTATTGTTTGGACTTTCAGCTACCGCATGTGGTTCTGATAATGCGGAGCCAAGCAGCACAGACACAACAAAACAGGAAGATAAAAAGGAACCGGCAGCCGAAGCGTCAGACGTGGCAAACAAGGATAAACCATTAGTGTGGTTTAACCGTCAGCCATCCAACAGTTCAACAGGGGCACTTGATATGGCAGCTCTGACTTATAATAACGATACATATTATGTGGGATTTGATGCAAACCAGGGTGCTGAGCTTCAGGGCCAGATGGTAAAAGAGTATATAGAGAATAACATTGACAAGATTGACCGCAACGGTGACGGTGTCATCGGGTATGTTCTGGCGATCGGTGATATCGGCCATAATGACTCCATCGCGCGTACAAGAGGTGTTCGTAAAGCCCTTGGCACAGGCGTTGAGAAAGACGGCGACATTAACAGTGAACCGGTAGGGACAAACTCAGACGGTTCAGCATCAGCCGTACAGGATGGTTCCATCGAAGCAGGCGGAAAGACCTATACTATCCGTGAGCTGGCTTCCCAGGAGATGAAGAACTCCGCAGGTGCTACATGGGATGCGGCTACAGCAGGCAACGCCATTGGCACATGGGCGTCCTCTTTCGGCGAAGAAATTGATGTGGTTGTTTCCAATAATGACGGCATGGGTATGTCTATGTTCAATGCATGGTCAAAAGACAACACAGTACCTACCTTTGGTTATGATGCAAACAACGACGCAGTGGCTGCCATCGCAGAAGGCTATGGCGGAACGATTAGCCAGCACGCTGATGTTCAGGCATATCTGACCCTCCGCGTTCTCCGTAACGCATTAGACGGAGTAGACATTGATACAGGTATCGGTACTGCCGACGAAGCCGGCAATGTACTGGGTGAGGACGTATATGTATACAAAGAGGATGAGCGTTCCTACTACGCACTGAATGTTGCAGTTACTGCTGACAATTACAAGGACTTTACAGACTCAACAAAAGTTTACGAGCCGGTTTCAACCCAGCTTGACGAAAGCGCACATGCAACCAAGAAGGTATGGCTGGATATCTACAATGCTTCCGATAACTTCCTGAGCTCAACCTATCAGCCGCTTCTTCAGAACTATGATGATCTTCTCAACCTGGATGTAGATTACATCGGCGGTGACGGACAGACAGAGTCCAACATTACAAACCGTCTGGGAAATCCAAGCCAGTACGATGCATTTGCGATCAACATGGTTAAGACAGACAACGCAGCTTCTTATACTTCTTTGCTTAATCAGTAAAGGACAGTGAAGGTAAGAAACAGATACCGTTGAAATAAGACGATTAGGGAGAAGAAATTCTCCCTAATTGTTTGAATACTAGTATACAGGAGTAAAAATATATGGAAGATAAGAAAGATGATATCGTCTTATCCATACGCGGTATGAGCAAGTCCTTTGGCCGGAACAGGGTTCTGGACCACATCAATCTGGATGTGAAGCGGGGAACTGTCATGGGGCTTATGGGTGAGAATGGTGCCGGTAAGTCCACAATGATGAAATGTCTTTTCGGTACCTATCAGAAGGATGAGGGCAATATCTTCCTTGAGGGCAGGGAAGTGAGCTTTTCCGGACCGAAAGATGCTCTTGAAAACGGAATTGCCATGGTTCACCAGGAATTGAACCAGTGTCTGGAAAGAAATGTGATTGATAATCTGTTCCTTGGCCGTTATCCTACCAATTCTATGGGGGTCATTGATGAGGGCAGAATGAAAAAGGAAGCCTCTGAACTCTTCCGAAAACTGGGGATGACAGTAAATCTTACCCAGTCCATGCGGCATATGTCTGTATCACAGCGGCAGATGTGCGAGATCGCCAAGGCGATTTCCTATAATTCCAAAGTGATCGTTCTCGATGAGCCTACTTCCTCCCTGACCGTGCAGGAGGTGGATAAACTCTTTGAGATGATGCGGATGCTGAAAGAACAGGGAATTTCCCTGATATACATCTCTCATAAAATGGATGAGATTTTTGAGATCTGTGATGAAATATCCGTGCTCCGGGATGGTGATCTGGTTATGACAAAACGCTCCGAAGACACAGATATGAATGAACTTATTGCAGCTATGGTGGGCCGTTCTCTGGAAAACAGATTTCCGCCGGTGGATAATACACCAAAGGATGTGATCCTGTCGATCCAGCATTTGTCAACAAAGTTTGAGCCCCATCTGCAGGATATCTCTTTTGACGTTAAAGAGGGGGAGATCTTCGGATTGTACGGCCTGGTAGGTGCCGGGCGTACGGAACTTCTGGAAACCATCTTCGGTGTCCGCACCAGAGCGGCAGGACGTGTTTATTTTAATAACCGTCTCATGAATTTTGGCAGTGCCAAGGAAGCTATGGAACATGGATTTGCCATGATCACGGAGGAGCGAAAAGCAAATGGGCTTTTCCTGAAAGGTGATCTAACATTTAACACCACCATTGCAAATCTGGAACAGTATAAATCCGGTCTGGCCCTTTCTGATTCAAAGATGATAAAAGCCACTTCCAATGAAATCAAAATCATGCATACAAAGTGTATGGGCCCGGAGGATATGATCGCAAGCCTCTCCGGAGGTAATCAGCAAAAAGTCATTTTCGGCAAATGGCTGGAGCGTGGTCCCCAGATCTTTATGATGGACGAGCCCACAAGGGGTATTGATGTGGGTGCAAAGTATGAAATATATGAGCTGATCATCAATATGGCAAAACAGGGCAAGACCATTATTGTTGTCTCATCTGAGATGCCGGAGATTTTGGGAATCACCAACCGTATCGGTGTGATGTCAAACGGACATCTTTCCGGAATTGTTAATACAAAAGAGACGAACCAGGAAGAGCTTTTAAGGCTCAGCGCAAAATACCTATAATGAGGGAGATGGATGGATATGGCGAAAGGAAACAGTAAGATTCTTACGGCTGAACAGGAAATGCAGCTGCGTCAGCCAATCGAGGATTATGTCGGTAGAATTCAGACAAAGATTGACAGCCTCAGAGTGGATGGAATAGACAAAGTTATCTCTCTTCAAAATAAAATTGACAGTGTAAAGAGAGACCGCAATTTTACAAAAGAAGAGAAGGAAGCCGAGATCGCAAAAATCCGGACAGAGCTGGAAAAGGCAAAAACGGTTGATGCGAAACACAATGATGAGATTTCAAAACTGATCTCTGATGCGGAGGCTTACCTCAAAGAGCATTTTGACAGGGACTATTATCTGCCGGTCAAAGAAAGCTGTGAGCAGGAAAAAACAGCCGTTCAGGAGAAGCACCGCAGAAGAATTGCGGAGCTGGAAAAACAGCATCAGGAGATCATGTCAAAGCTTACGGACCACCAGGAAATAAAAGATGAGAAGTATGTTTATAAGAACCGGCTGTTTGACGCGAAAATGCAGTTGGAAAAAGATTTGCAGCAGGTAAAAGACAGAAGGCATATGGCATACAACTATAAATACCATCTGATTGATATGCTGCGTATGTCAAAATTCACCTTTATGGAATCCAGGGCACAGAAATGGGAAAATTATAAATATACATTCAACCGCAGGGCATTTCTTCTGCAGAACGGATTGTATATTGCTATCATCCTGATCTTTATTATGCTGTGTGCCATTACTCCGGTGATAAAAAATGTTCCTCTGCTTACATACAATAATGTTTTGAATATTCTTCAGCAGGCATCTCCGAGAATGTTCCTTGCACTAGGTGTTGCCGGACTGATTCTCCTTACCGGCACGGACCTGTCCATTGGGCGTATGGTCGGTATGGGTATGACGACTGCAACCATTATCATGCATCAGGGTATTAATACAGGCGCGGTTTTCGGACATGTGTTTGACTTCACAAGTATGCCCATCGGTGTTAGAGTGATCCTGGCACTGGTTGTATGTATTGTTTTATGTACATTCTTTACGGCCATCGCAGGTTTCTTTACTGCCAGGTTTAAAATGCATCCTTTTATTTCAACCATGGCGAATATGCTGGTCATTTTCGGACTTGTCACATACGCCACGAAAGGTGTGTCATTTGGTGCCATTGAACCTACGATTCCGAACATGATCATTCCGAAAGTAAACGGTTTCCCGACTATCATTGTCTGGGCAGTGGCAGCTATTGCGATCGTCTGGTTCATTTGGAATAAAACCACATTTGGCAAAAATCTCTATGCTGTGGGAGGCAACCCGGAAGCAGCAGCAGTTTCCGGTATTTCCGTATTCGGCGTAACGGTTGGCGCGTTTATTCTGGCAGGTATTCTTTACGGATTTGGTTCCTGGCTGGAATGTGCAAGAATGGTTGGTTCCGGTTCCGCAGCTTATGGACAGGGCTGGGAGATGGACGCCATTGCAGCCTGCGTAGTGGGCGGCGTGTCATTTACCGGTGGTATCGGTAAGATATCAGGTGTCGTGGTGGGTGTAATGATCTTTACAGCACTTACATACTCGCTCACCATTCTTGGTATTGATACAAACCTTCAGTTCGTATTTGAAGGTATCATTATTATCGCGGCAGTAACGCTGGATTGTCTGAAATATGTCCAGAAAAAATAAATAAGAATGATTTCCAAAAGGGTCAGAAGCAGTTCTGGCCCTTTTGATGTATTTGGGTTACTGGCTCACAGGCCACTGTTCCGGGATGGGTGTCACGGCACAAAATTTGCGGTTTGAGAAACCTGTGGGCAGTAACATATTTTGGGCAACGGCGACATTTACATACATTTGTGTATTTGTTATAATAAATTTGACAAATGCCACTTACCCAATCGAAAAAGGAGGAAATGGCTCACACCATGGAGATAAAAAGATGAATACATATGGAGTGCTATTGGTAGATGATGAGGAGGAAGTCATCCAGGTCATCATGAGAAAAATAAATTGGGAAGGGCTGGGTTTTTCGGTGATCGGATATGCCAACAACGGTATGAAGGCTCTTGAGATGGTCGAGGAGTTTCAGCCGGATGTGGTTATGACGGATATCAAAATGCCGTATATGGATGGAATGGAGCTGTCTAACCGCATTAAGACGGAATTTCCCGCAACCAAGATCTTGATCTTTACAGGATTTGATGAATTTGAGTATGCCAAAGAGGCGGTTCATCTGGAGGTGGAAGAATACATTCTGAAGCCGGTCAATTCCATAGAGCTGACCAATGTGCTCACGCAGCTTAAGATCAAACTGGATCAGGAGATAAGCGAAAAGCGAAATGTGGAGACTTTGCAGAAATGTTATCTGGAATCCCTGCCGCTTCTGCAGGCTAACTTCTACTCCACATTGGTGGAGGGTAGAATCCAGGAAATGGAGATCCCCAAATATCTTGCGGATTACCAGATCTCTTTTCCGGGGCCGTTTTTCTGCTGTCTTGTCATTCATACATCATCAAGCCAGGTCCCCAAGGATATGAATCCTCTGCTGTTATCCACGTCTGTCTATAACCAGGCAACGGAACGTCTGGGAGAAAAGTGGCAGGCAAAATGCTTTTCTTATCTGGGGAATACCATTTTGATCGCACAGCTGAAAAGTGAAAACCAGGTCTCAGAGCTGACGGATGAATGTGACAGATTCTGCAGATATGCCCACCGGATCATTGGTGCGGTTGTCACTGTGGGGATTGGGCAGGTCTGCGGAGATATCCTTGAACTTTCCAGGTCGTACAGCGGCGCAAGAAAGGCTGTTTCTTACAGGGTGATCTATGGCGCTTCCAGAGCCATAAATATTAAGGAGATCGCGCCCCAGGAGATGAGCAGATCCGATACCGCCAGTGATACAGAATTATCGAACTTGTTTAAAACCATACGTCTGAATCCGGCGGAGGATATTGTACAGGCAGTCAGGAAGTATCTGGACCAAATATCTTTTCCGTCAAAATCCCTGCAGCAGCATCATATTGACATTATGGAACTGGTGAGCGCATTATACAGGTTCACCGCTAATAATGATATTGCCACGGAAGATTTTTCGGGAGATATGCGGAAACTGTACAGCAGCCTTCTTGATCTGGGACCGGATGCACTGCAGAAATGGCTCATTGATATCAGCCTTTCTTTTCGGGAAAAATTGATCAGTGCACGAAGCAGGTCAACAAAAACTTTTGTATCCAGGGCAATGGAATATGTCCGCAGCAATTATTCGGATGAAGCGTTGTCACTGGATAATATCTGTGAGGTTTTGGGCGTTTCCAACTCCTATTTCTCAACTATTTTTAAAAAAGAGACTGGTAGCTCATTTATTGGTTATCTGACGGACTATCGTATGGACCGTGCATCACGGCTGCTGATTGAGACAAATGAAAAGAGTTATATCATAGCAAGGAATGTGGGCTACACGGATCCAAATTATTTTAGTTATGTATTTAAAAGGCGGTTTGGCGTGTCACCTTCAAAATACAGAACGGAGCATACAGAAAGTGAAAAATAAGTATTTCGGACGTTTGAAGAAGGCGGAGCCCAGCGGAATGCAGTCGACAGTTATGTTTGCCATTTCCGTGATATCTATTTCCATTATGCTGATTTTAGGGATTGTGATGTATTTCCGGTTTTCTGTCTTATCCCGGCAGGAGATCACACAGAGTACACAGAAGCTGATGGAACAGGCAGGGGAAAACCTGGAGGATTATCTGGGCAGTATGCGGCAGATATCGGATGCAGTCTATTATAATGTTATAAAAGAGAATGATCTATCCAATCAGGATATGGATATCCAGAGGGGAATGAATCTTTTGTATGAAGCCAACAGAGACAACCTGCGCAGTATTGCTATCTACAACAATTATGGGAGCCTGATGGCAGCAGAACCCCTTGCGTCCCAGAAAGAGGACCCTGATGTCACCAGGCAGGACTGGTTTAAACAAGCCATGGGCGAGATGGAGAATATGCATTTTTCCACGCCTCATATCCAGAATCTCTTTGATGACGGAACCTTCCGTTATTACTGGGTGATCTCCTTGAGCCGTGTTGTGGAGCTTACAAATAACGGGGATTCCCAGTTGGGAGTTCTGCTTGTGGATATGGATTATTCCAATATCTCGCGGATGATGAAACAGATCAACACCTTAAATAACGGTCAGTATTATTATCTGTGTGACAGCAACGGGGAGATCATCTATCACATGCGGCAGATTCAGATCAGCGACGGAATCGGCAGTGAGAACAGCAAAGCAGCGGCAAAGTACAAGGATGGCGTCTATGATGAGACATTTCAGGGAGAGCGCCGCAAGGTTATTGTCAACACCATCAGCTATACCGGATGGAAGCTGGTAGGGGTGATCCCCTATTCCACATTTACGCACGGTATGGTCAATATCCGGTATTTTATCATGGCGCTTATGCTCCTGATGGCCATGATGCTTGTGATCATCAACCGTGTTGTTTCTGTGAGGATATCCAGACCTATTCTAAAACTGAATAATTCCGTAATGGAATACGAGGCAGGAGAGAAGCCGGAGATTTATATGGGCGGCCCTCTGGAAATCAGGCATCTGGGGTATTCCATACAGAAGTCCTATGAGCAGATTGAGACGCTTATGAAGGAAATTGTACTGGAACAGAACGAAAGAAGAAAAAGTGAACTTGATGCACTGCAGAGCCAGATCAATCCGCATTTTTTGTACAATGCACTGGAGTCTATTACATGGATGGTGGAAGGCGGACGGAATGACGATGCGGTATTTATGATATCCCAGCTTGCGAAACTTTTCCGGATCAGTCTTTCAAAGGGCCGTACGGTCATCAGTGTAAAAGATGAACTGCAGCATGCGCAGAGTTATATGAATATACAGAAAGTCCGGTATAAGAACGCATTTTCCATTGTGTTTGATGTGGACCCGTCAATTTATTCGTATTGTACTGTGAAGCTGATCCTGCAGCCAATACTTGAAAATGCCATTGCCTATGGGGTCAGCAGCATGGATGACTGTGGTGAGATAAAAGTGGCCGGCAGACTGGTAGATGAAAATATTATCTTCTCTGTGACAGATAACGGGATCGGAATGTCAAAGGAGGAGGTAAGCCTCATCCTGACAGACAGCAAGCGGGTGCATAAACATGGCTCCGGGGTAGGACTTGTGAATGTGAACAACCGTATTCAGATTCTCTTCGGAAAAGAATATGGACTGAGGATTGAAAGTGAGCCGGATGAGGGGACCACAGTATCCATCTGCATTCCGGCGGTTCCCTATACGGAAGAAAACTGCAAGATCCTTGAAAAGGGATATATTTTCAGCAGGGAAGAAATGATTGACAAGAAAACACAGGGTAAAGAGAGATGAAAAACAGCAAGAGATTGTTTATTCTGATAGAAGCGGTTTTAGCTGTAATGGTTATGGTACTTGCTTTTGTCATGTTCCGGGAAAGAAACGGAAAAGATCTTGATAAGGTTTCTGTGATCATTCAGAATTCGGATGACGGGCAATGGTCCGCGTTTAAATATGGACTCAGAATGGCAGCTGAAGATTTGAAGCTGGAGATGTTTGTTGTCAGCACAGGAGGCCCCCTGACGGTTGAGGAGGAGAGAAACTTGATAGAACGTGAAATCGAAAACGGGGCAGACGCGGTTATTGTACAGCCTGCTCTGGGGGATGACGCAGAAAAAATGTTGTTAAAAATGGAGAAAAATGTTCCGGTCATGCTTGTAGAACACACAGCATCCAGAGAAAAAGAGGCTTCCGTGATTCCCACTACAGAACCCGATAACTATGCCATGGGCACAGCACTGGCAGAAGAACTGCTGAAAGACTATAACGGAAATTTAGATGGAAAAACTTTAGGCATTCTTCAGGAAACCGACAATACAGAAGCCGCACGTAATCGCCAAAGGGGATTTACAGATGTGCTGAAAGAAACAGGCGCTGAGATCTGCTGGTCTGTATCCGGTCCTCTTATGGAAAAGGAGGAAAATATTCTGGGGATCCAGCCCGGGGTGGATTTTGTGATCGCCCTTGATAATAACAGTCTGATAACAGCCGGGGAATATTCTGCCGCCAAAAATCTGCATGGGGCCTTGGTGTATGGAATCGGTAATTCTACGGAAGCGGTTTATTATCTGGACACAGGCATTGCGGAATGTCTTGTGGTGCCCGATGCATTTAATGTGGGATATCAAAGTCTGACGGAGGCAGCAGAGCGCCTCGGTAAATATTTTTACAAGATGCAGGACAGAACCGTATCCTATACGGTTATCCGCAGAGATACACTGTTTTCAAAAGAAAACCAGGAAGTCCTTTTTACTATGAGTCAGTAAAAGCAGGCAGGCCTGTCACTTTTTGAAACCTGCGTCGTATGGATAAACAGGAAGAAAACCAGAGGTATACAATGAAAGCAAAAAAAATAGTGGCGGCAAGAATGATTCTCTGCATGAGTATACTGCTCTTATGCGCCTGCGGGAAACAGCAGACGGCTGCGTCAGATAAGGTTCACGCAGGAGTCATATACTATAACCAGAGTGATACATTTCTTGGGGAATTGGTCGCCTGTTTTAAAGAAGAGCTTCATCATTTTGAGAGCGATGATTTTAAAACCACAGTGACACTTAGGGATGCGGGCGGTTCCCAGCGGACCCAGAATGACCAGGTGAAGGAACTGATCGACGCGGGCTGTAATGTGCTCTGTGTGAATCTGGTGGACAGGGCAGACCCCTCAGAGATCATCGACCTTGCCAGGGATAATGACGTGCCTATTATATTCTTTAACAGGGAGCCGGTTGCAGAGGATCTGATGCAGTGGGACGGGCTTTATTATGTTGGGGCAGACGCGAAACAGTCAGGCGTGATGCAGGGGGAACTGGCGGTAGACGCCATACTGGCAGAGAACAGTCAGATAGACCGTAATAAAGACGGAAAGATCCAATATGTGGTGCTGGAAGGAGAACCGGGCCATCAGGATGCCATTATCCGCACAGAGAATGCTGTGGAAACCTTGAAAAACAATGGCATTGAACTGGAAAAACTCAGCTACGGGATCGCAAACTGGAACCGGGCACAGGCCCAGAACCGAATGCTGTTGCTGCTCAGCCAGTATCAGAATAAGATTGAACTTGTGCTGGCCAACAATGATGATATGGCTCTTGGCGCCATTGATGCCTATAAGAAGTTAAATTATACGGAATCTGCCCTGCCTGTATTTTTCGGGATAGACGGCACAGACGTGGGGCTCAAAGCCGTCCTGGATTCGGAGATGGCAGGGACCGTGTATAACGATAAAGAGGGACAGGCGGAGGCAATGGCAGAACTGGCAGTGGCCCTCGTTACCGGGGAAGGTATGGAGCAGATCAAATTCGTGAAGGATAAATATGTTTATCTGCCGTATTCTAAGGTGACCGTGGAAAATGCTGGTGATTACATCAAGGAAGAGAAAAAGTGATCAGTTATTATGGGAATCAAATATATGGATACCAGAAACTACAGATTTCGGATATGCGGATTTAGTAAGCGGAGCCTGATTGGCTGGATGGCAGTGGCCGGGATTCTTGGGGGTAAGGAGGCATAAGTTTGGCAGAGCTTTATATTGATAAGAAATATTATAATACATTGTACATTGAAGGCTTTTTCAGAATGATGAAAGATCCTTCTTACTGTTATAAATTCTATTGGCTGGAAGCTATCGTACATCTGATCTCTGAGGGCAGAGACAAAGCCTCCTATGATGAGCTTATTAATGAAATGATCGCAAATGCCTGGTATACCGTTTTGGAATTTCACGTTCATCTCAGCGGGATATATGGTGAGGGGATGATCAAAGACAACCTAGAAAAAGCAGTGATCAGATTACAGAAATTGACAGCACTTCCCAGCCATGCATCGAAGATTGAGATAAAGAATAAAATAGCTGAATTTGATAAAGACAGAGAATTGCATAACAGGAAGATGGAACTGACAAAAAATGTTCCTGTCAAGGCACTCTCGGGATTTGCCAATACAGGGGAGGAGCAGGTCAGTCTGGATGGAAGTGCAGGGAGGATGAGGGCCTATTTTAATCTTCTCAACGAGACAACCGTCCTTCTGCCATATACATTTGGCGATGAGAATGGGCTGAAGAGAACCATTTACTTTAATGACGGATGGATACAGATGATTCAGGATAATACGGTGTCTATTCTGGGATGGGTTCAAATGGAGAAAGTAAAGTGGCTTCAAAACAATAATCCGGAAGTCCCCAGTTTAATATATAAATTAGCTCCCTTGGATGAAAAGATGCGGAAGCTGGCTCATGTAAGAAAGCTGTGGGAGAGCATTCTGAAAATACATCCTGTGGTGGACGTGTTTGCGAACCAGCCAATCCATGAGGGATCCTATGATGTGGATCACTTCATTCCCTGGTCCTTTGTCATGAATGATGAGTTGTGGAATCTGATGCCAATGGACTCCTCACTGAATTCTGAAAAGAGCAATAAGCTTCCCTGCTGGGAACCATTCTTTGGGAGGTTTGCTGGTAATCAGTATGCTATGTATGGACTAATACATAAAATGGATGGAATCCATAAATTATATGAAGCCTGTTACCGGGATAATCTGCATTCTATCTGGGCAAACCGGGAATTATACCGGAAAGGGAATTCAAAGGGAGAATTCTTCCGTATATTGGAAAAGAATATGAGGCCGGTTTACGATTCTGCGAGACGCCAGGGGTATGAAATGTGGATCAGGAAAAATCAGATGGGGGACAGAACAGAATGATGGGGTGTAGAAAAGGCAGCCTTTCTCGGGAATATGCCGTTATTGGTATCGGTTCAGAAAAGGATATGGGTAAAAGATAGGGTTAGAGTCAGACCGGGGGATGCATTTTGCATTCCCCGGTCAATTTTTGCGGAAAAACCGTCATGCCAAACTTTACAAAAAACGGGTCAAACTTGTCATTTGTACATCTGTGATCTCCTCCCTTTTTTCGGTAGAATAAATGCATAAGAACAACAAGTGCAGAACAAAAAAGCACAATATATATAACAGGGAGGATCACTTATGTTACAGGTAAATCATTTATACAAGAGCTATAAAACAGGAAACACCACATACGAGGTATTGAAGGATGTTTCATTTTCCATTGAGGAGGGGGAGTTCGTGGCAGTTATGGGGCCGTCCGGTTCCGGTAAAACCACACTTTTGAACTGCATTTCCTGTTTCATTCCTCATGATAAGGGCCAAATCCTGCTGGATGGAGTCAATATCTCCAACATGAAAGAAGAACAGATCGCAAAAATAAGAAATGAAAAACTTGGTTTTGTTTTTCAGGACTTCATGCTATTGGACGGTTTGAGTGTTTTTGAAAATGTATGTGTACCAAAAGTGATCCACCAGGAACCATACAGGCAGATGGAGACAAAAGCCCAGAAACTCCTGAAGATGTTTGACATTGCAGATATTGCGAAAAAATTCCCGGCTGAGATATCCGGCGGACAGAAACAGCGCACCGCAGTGGCAAGGGCCCTGATGAACAATCCGCTTTTGATCCTTGCAGATGAGCCTACAGGCAACCTGGACAGCCGTTCCAGCGAGGCGGTGATCGGGGCGTTCTTAGAGGCACAGAAAGAATTAAATGCAACCACATGCATGGTAACCCATGACAGCTTTTCAGCCAGTTTCTGCGACCGGGTTATTGTGATGAAAGATGGAGCGGTCTATACAGAACTTATCAGCAAGGGCCATCACAGAGAATTCATGGAAGAACTTTTGGATGTTTTGAGAAAGATGAACGGTGGTGAATAGAATGAAGCTCAGTGGATTATTTGCGAAATTAAGGAAAAATAATAAAAAAGAATATTTGCAGTTCCAGTTCTGCATGACACTTTCTATTCTTTTGATCACCTCATACCTTGTCATGTACGGAAGTGATCTGGTGCAGAAGACACTGCCGAACGGAGGAGATTCCAGAAAAATAGCGGATATGATCTTCGTTCTTGCGGCAGCGGGATGTGTTATGTTCAGTATCTATACGGCAAGTCAGTTTTTAAGATACAAGAGCAGGGAAACCGGTATTTTCCTTGCTCTGGGAGCGGGAAAAAGTAAACTTGCCAGGGCATTATTTACCGAAATCGGCAAGATGATGGCATTGTGTTCGGCAGCAGGGGTTATGCTTGGTATCTTACTTGCGTCAATCATAGGCATCCTGTTTGAAAAAGTCGCAAGCAGCGGAAATAATAACCATTTTTCCATTTCTGTCATGGGAGTTGCAGGCGGCATTATCTACTGCCTCCTATTGATACTCTGCGTTGCGTTCATGTGCGTGCGGTTTATGAAGAGAAGTAATGTTATGGACATTATCAATGAACAGCGCAAGCAGGAACCGCTGAAAAAGAGCGTGTCATTTTTCTATCTGGTATCCGGTATTGTGATGATTCTGGTGGGCCTGTTAATAGGATATTTTCTGCCGATCATAACCGTCAAAGTGAGCGGCCACTGGCTGGGAGGGTGGACGAATCTATTCTATATCCTTGCGGCAGTTGGACTTTACCGTATTTTAGTTTATTCCATTGCCTCACACAGAAAGGGGAAAAATCCCCAGAAATATTATGACAATATGATATCTTACGGTATGCTCAAATTCCAGGGAGGCTCTGTTGTCAGAAATATGCTTGTCATATCACTGCTGCTTATGGGCGTCCTGCTTGGTATCTTTTATCTGCCGCTTCAGGGGGGCAATGATTTTGAAGACGCAGAGGATGATATATCTTACCGGTATCCCGTTGATGTGGATGAATTGTCCGAGGAGGATGTGTTCTCCATGGCAGACAAATATCAGATTTCAGTAAAGGATTACCGGGAGGCAGAGTTCGTCCAGGTGTTGGGGGACGGTGTAAGACGTGATGACATGGATGAGAATAATAACCTTATTGAACAGTATGAAGAAAAATACTTTTACTATGAGTGCATCAGTGCTTCCTTGTTTACGGATATGACCGGAAAAGAAACCGAGGTTACAGAAGGCCATTATCGGGTAATACAAAGGGAAGGGGCAAGAGAAAATATATTCTATAAATTTGATGATCTGACCAGATTATATTTGTCCAACGAAGAAGATTATATTTCTATGGAATATGATGGACTGGAGCTATACCATTCCCTCGTAACAGATACGGGGTATGATTCTAAGACAAGGTATATTATCAGTGACGCGGATTATGAAAAGGTGAAAACCGGAGTCAAGGATGACAAAATAATACGTCAGGTGTTGTTTAATATTGAGGACAGTGACCAGTCCTATGCATATTGTGAAGCGTTATATGAACAATTTTGCAGCAGGGCATCGGAAAGCATGAACTATATTGCTGCCTATAATGGATATCAGGCAAAAATTCTGGGAGAAGATTATGGATATAATATGCAGGGGATTTATGACGGGAAAAGGCCGGCCCTGGGATCTGACTGGCTGTACAGTCCTACAGTCCTGCCCCTTGAAAGGGAAAATGCTGCTATGAGGCGTGCCATCTTTTTACTGCTGTTTGTATACATTGCCATTATCTGCCTGGCCTCCGAGAGTATTATCCTATATACAAGGAGTCAGAATGTGGCACTGAAGAACAGTCAGATTTTTAAGGATTTGGAAAAGCTGGGGGCAAATAAAAAGTACCTTCGCAGACTTTTGAAAAGCCAGATAAGTAAATGCTTTGTCCTGCCTACCGTAATGGGATGTCTTCTGATGTTTATATATGAAATCCTGATCATGTGGCAGAATGACGGTATCATGACAGCAGGTGAAGTGGGAATCGCAGGGGTGATGGTAATTGTTATTGCAGTGATCGGCATCTACCAGTTTATTTTATACAAGATTTCCATGAAAAACGCGGCAGGTGTTCTGGATATATCCAGATAAACAGCAGTGAGAAATATGCCGTTGCACAAGTTTTCACTATCCTCTATAATAAAAGAAATATGACGGTCCGGTACCCTCACAGCTGCAAAGAAAAACAGAGGAAGCGTGTAGTGCCGCCGGGGAGGCTATGTGTTATACGCGCATTCAAAAACTGCTCTGCCATATCACGGAAGATGGATCCCGTTATGATTTGATCCTTTTAGATATTGAGATGGCGGAAACGGACGGCATGGAATTAGCGGAAAAAATAAAGCCTTTTCTCCCGGATGTAAAGATCATTTTTATCACATCTCATCTGGAATATGCCATTGACGCGTATGAGCTGTCCATTTTCCGCTATGTGCCTAAGAATGATATAGAAAAACGCCTGACAGCAGCCATCACGGACGCTGTCAGGCTGTTTTTGATTGAGGAGGGCATTACGCCTCCTTCTGTCCGTTTCTATCCCTCTCATTTTTACACTTGCATAACCTACCCAAAAGGAATATAATAAAATATAAATGCGTGCACGAGTACATCTAAAGGCAGGAGGAATATTATGCCAGTAACACTACAACAAATTGCAGAGGCCGCCGGAGTATCCAGGGGAACCGTAGACCGGGCGTTGAAAGACAGAGGAAGAGTCCGTCCCGAAGTGGCAGAGAAAATAAAGCAAATAGCAAAAGAAATGGGATATCAGCCCAGCCTTGCAGGAAGAGCCCTTGTCCTGGCGAAAAGAAATCTGAAGATTGGGATCATCATGCAGTCAGCCCAGACCCCGTTCATGGTACAAGTCTATGAGGGAATGAAAGCCGCCAAGCAGGAGGTGGAAAGTCTGGGCGGTACCGTGGAGATATTCCGGGTAGACGGTGTGGATGCAGGCCGTGTAATGGAAATCATGCAGGATTTAAAAGAACAGGAATATTCAGGCATAGCCCTGTCTCCGTCCGAAGACACCATGCTCAAAAAGATGATCAACCAGTTTTCCGAGGAGTACAGCATCCCGATCATCACCTTCAATTCAGATATAGAAGATACAAAGAGAATCTGCTTTGTAGGCCAGAATACCATCCAGAGCGGAAGGACCGCAGCCGGGCTCATGGGAGAGATCACAGGGGGAGAGGGGGAGGTGGCGGTTATCTCCGGCCATATTTCAAACCCTGCGCTGAACAACAGAATCCGGGGTTTTCAATCGGAGATACTGGAAAGCTTTCCGGACATCCAGCTGGTAGGTACAAAATATTCTTATGATGACGAGTGGGTTGCGGCAAAGATCGTGGAGGAGCTTTTGGAGCAGTATCCGGCGCTGAAAGGCATCTACGTGACCGGTACTGCGGTAAAAGGTGTCTGCGAAGCACTGGTAAAACAAGGGAAGGAGCGGGAGATCAAAGTCATAGGCAATGATTTCCTGGATGAGAATAAAAAGTGGGTGGAACGGGGAGCCATAAACTTCCTTATAGGACAGGATTCCTATATGCAGGGATATGAACCGGTAATGATGCTGTTCCACCTGCTCTTTGATGACGAGAAACCGGAGTCTGTTTACCGGTATGCGGAAATTGTCATTAAAAACAGATACAATCTGTGATGGACGGCCGCCTGATAAGCGGCCGTTTGGTGATACAAACAAAGAAATCAGGATTTGCAAAAAAATCAAAGGCGCTTCTGCCGAAATCCCAATAAAAATAAGCGGACTCTTCATTACGGTTCTGTATCTTATGCAGTAAATGCGCAGGACTGCGGAATTATTTCAGAACAAGAGGCACTGCTGTTATTATAATAGGACTGCTGCCGAAGACAGACCAGTGTACATAACAAGTATTCCATATAAAATATACGTGCACACACATGGGAAATCAAGAACATACTCAAAATATTATCATCACATACCATAAATAAGCAAAAAAATAACAATATAAGCCTCTTGGTGAAAAAGAAATAAAAATATCATTTTATCATGCTAAAGTAAAAATGCATAAAATAGAGGCTGCCAATACAGCGAGTAAGTGGAGGAAATAGACAACATGCACAAAAACATTGTCTCTTTTTTATCAATTGGCAAAATTTAATAAAAATGGACTGTGAATCTTGTACAATAAAGCCATTGCGTTCACGTGAACGCTATGGTATGATTGCATCATCAAGAAAGAACAAAACCAAAAAACAAATAACAGCGAATCAATGAAAAAGAGAATTGGAGGACATGTATTATGTTAAGAGTAGGAGTTATCGGATGCGGCGGAATGGGTAAGGACCATATCAAAAGACTGACAAACAAAATTCAGGGAGCTGAGGTTACAGCGGTATCAGACGTATTTGAGGAGAGTGCAAAGCAGGCAGCAGCAATCTGTGGAGCTAAAGTATACACAGATGCAAACGAACTGATCAATGACCCGGATGTGGACGCAGTATTCATTGTATCTCCGGGATTTGCACATGTGGAATCTCTTCTCACAGCGATCAAGGCAGGAAAGAGGATCTTCTGTGAAAAACCGCTCTGCACAACTGCTGAGGACTGCCTGAAGGTAGTCGAAGCTGAGGTGGCATCAGGAAAACATCTGATCCAGCTTGGTTTTATGAGAAGATACGACAAAGGCTACATGCAGGTAAAAGAAGCTCTCACATCCGGCGAATACGGCGAACCGCTGATCCTTCACTGCACACACAGAAATCCGGAAGTTGGAACTAACTATACAACTCCAATGGCAGTACATGATACAGCGATCCATGAGATTGATGTGCTTCACTGGTTAGTGGATGATGAGTATGAGTCCGCACAGGTTATTATGCCTAAGGTTACAAAATACTCGCACTCTGAGTTAAAAGACCCGCAGATCATGCTGCTCCGCACCAAAAAAGGTGTTTGCATTGATGTTGAAGTATTTGTAAACTGCAAATTCGGTTATGACATCAACTGCGAAGTGGTATGTGAAGACGGCGCTATCAAGATGCCATCACCCATCTACCCAAGCATCCGCAAAAATGCAGCAGTTTCCACAACCATTGATACGGACTGCTTCGTGAGATTCAAAGATGCTTACGATACAGAGGTGCAGGACTGGGTAGACGCAGCAGCAGAGGGCGCGATCAACGGGCCTACTGCATGGGACGGATATCTGGCAGCTATCACAGCAGATGCGCTTGTAAAGGCACAGGAAACTGGCGCTGTGGAAAAGATCAACGCAGCCGTAGAAAAACCGGAGTTCTACAAATAAGAAGATAAATCGGAACCTTAAAGCCGGATGCTCCCAAATGTGTCCGGCATAACAAATAAAACAAGAACCGAAAGGATGGTATATCATTATGAAAATTGGATTTAATGAGGCAACTGCATTGGAGTGCAAAGGACAGTCCCTTCTGGCTGATATGGAAATGTGTGAAAAATACGGATTTGACTATATCGAAATACGCTTTGACTGTGTAAAAGATTATTTACAGGAGCATACCCTGGAGGAACTGGCTGACTGGTTTAAAAACCATCATCTGAAACCATGGGCTTACAACACTTTGATCTACTTTAACCAGAGAGACGAGGCAGGCGAGAAGGAAATTGACGATGAAGTGGATTTCATCCTGAAAGTTTCCAAAGCCATCGGTATGGAAATGCTGATCACAGTTCCGAATTTTGATGTAAAAGACAAGAGCGTTAGCGAGATCAAAGCAGAAGCAGTGGAAAGGCTCCGCTATTTATCAGACAAGGTTGGCGCTGATATGAGAATTTCCCTGGAGTTCTGCGGCGCTCCAAACTGCTCCATCAACCAGTTCGGCACTGCTTACGATGTAGTGAAAGCAGTAGACCGTGACAATGTGGGTATCACAGTTGACACTTTCCACTTCCATGAAATGTGCTCCAAACTGGAGGATTTAAAGGGAGCGGACGGAAAAAAAATCTTTGCTTACCACTTAAATGACTGTGAAGACCTGCCCCTTGGCTCCTGCGGCGATGACAAACGTTTGTGGCCGGGCGAGGGTGTGGTAGACCATGCCGGCATCGCAGCGGTATTAAAGGAGATCGGCTTTGACGGTGTCTGCACAATTGAAGAGTTCCGTCCTGAATATTATGAGATGTCCCATGAAGAGAACGTGAAAAAAGCTGCTGAAGTGACAAAAGCATTTGTACAAAAATATTTCTAAATAATTCATATGTCCTTTCGGAGGCTGTTTGGAAAATGCAAACAACCTCCCGGACATAAGAAAATGAAAAAAGTAAAACGGACTGGCTGTACAAAATCCAAACGCTAAACGTCAAGACAATATTCACAGCCGCTATCCCGCGAGGCGTTTTTATGAGGAGGAAGGGGCAGGGCAGATGGGTAAGATTTGCCCTGTAAAAAGGTGATATTATGGCAAAGGGAGGACTTCCCGAACTGCTGAATTATAAGCAGAAGGGAAAAGATATGAATGAATTCATCAAAGTCCCCATGTCGGAAAAGCTGGCATATTGTTTCGGCGACCCGGCTCTGACTTTGATGTACACAATGACAACAACACTGCTGATATATTTCTACACAAACGTGGTAGGTATATCTGCAGGCGCAGTGGGTATGATCATGCTGCTCTCCAGGGTATTTGACGGATTTTCCGATGTACTCATGGGAACCATTATCGACAGGACCCACTCTAAATACGGAAAAGCCAGGATCTGGATTCTCCGTCTGGCAATACCTTACGCATTGGCAGCGGTCCTGCTGTTTACTATGCCCCCCATGGGAGATATGGGAAAGATCATATATGCTTTTGTAACTTATAACATTATGAACACAGTGGTATATACCGCGATCAGCCAGCCTTTCCATGCCCTCGGTTCGCTTATGAGCCGTGACAGGAGAGAGAGGGACGTGATCTGCAACATCCGTATGGTACTTTCTATCACGGCGAGTATGATCATTACAGCGTTTACCCTGCCCCTTATCAATCAAGTGGCAAAACTGATCGACAACCAGCAGATGGCCTGGATCCTTGTGACTGCGGCATATGCCATTGTATCCGTATTCGTTTTGATCAATACATACTGTACCTGTACGGAGCGTGTGCAGGCAGCGGACACAAACAAGAAGGAAAAAGTCAACACCCCCTTCTGGACTGCTTTCAAAGTGACAGTGACAAACAGGTATTTCCTCATTGCCCTTGGCCTGATGATATTCTACACAGCGTATCAGATCATTATCGGAACAGACCTGACGTATTACTGCCAGTATGTGTTAAATGATGTGGATCTGGTCATGCCGCTGTCCGCAGCAGAGAAGATTGCCACTATCATCGGTATTGCAATGCTTCCCAAACTGCTTCCAAAATACGGTAAGAGAAATCTGATCTGCGCCGGGTGTATCCTGGGTATTGCAGGACAGCTGCTCTTCCTTATGAACATCACAAGCGTTCCTCTGGGTGTTGTTACCTGTATTATGAGAGGGTTTGGTATTGCTCCGTTCTACGGCGTACAGTATTCACTGCCAAGTGATGCCATTGAGTATGGCCACTGGAAAACAGGCGTCCGTGTGGAAGGACTGATGTTCTCCTCCATGAGTATGGGACAGAAAGCCGGTTCCGGTTTCACATCCGCTATTATGGGTGCCATCCTTTCCATGGCAGCATTTGATGGACTGAAAGCCACTGCAGCAGAGCAGACAACATCTGCGATCTCTGCGATCAAGACTTTCTATCTGTATGTGCCTATTGCGATCTGGGTGATCATGTTTATCATTGCAGCATGTTATAAGCTGGATAAAATGTATGACAAAATGATGCGTGAACTGATTTCCAGGGAAGGCAAAGGGGAGCCGGAGGAGATTCCTGTGGCAGCCCACTCTGAAAATAAGATCAATGTGGCGATCGGACGTGTCTATGGCAGCAGCGGAAGAAAAATTGCAGAGGAAATTGCAAAAGAATTGAACTGCCGGGTCTATGACCGCCAGATTATCTGTCTGCTGGCGGAGAAGATGGGAATGGAGACTTCCAATCTGGAGGAAGTGCAGAAATATCTGGATAATTACAATTATGGGGACAAAGAGCCTACCTTCTCACCGTATGCCTACCCCCAGGCCGGTGTGGCGGATGATATGAGTGCTGTCAAGATGTTTGAGGAACAGAGCCAGATCATCAGAGGCCTTGCACAGAAAGCACCGGGTGTATTCTTGGGGAGATGCGCGAACTTTATTCTGGGCGGACAGGAGCACACATACTCCTTCTTCCTCTACGCGGACGATGAATACAGGGAAAAAGAAGGCAGAGAATATTACGGCGGCATGTCTCTGGCAGAATTGAAGGAAAAAGATGAGATGAGAAACAGCTATTACCAGAAATTTACCGGAATGAGGCGTGATGATCCGAAACATTACGATATGGTGGTCAACGTGTCCAAGACCGGTGTGGAAGGTGCAGTTTCCATGATTCTGGATTATATCAGAAACAAAGAAGAGAACAGACAGGGAGGAAATTAAGGGATGTTGGATAAGAGCAAAGTCAGGCTGGGCATAGCTCCCATTGCATGGACCAATGACGATATGCCGGATCTGGGCAAAGAAAATACATTTGAGCAGTGCGTAAGCGAGATGGCGCTGGCCGGATTTACCGGCTCCGAAGTGGGCGGCAAATACCCTGCAGATACAAAAGTGCTTAAGAAAGCACTGGATTTGAGAGGAATCCAGATTTGCAACCAGTGGTTTTCTTCCTTTCTCATTTCCAAACCATTTGAGGAGACAGAGAAGGAGTTCATCAAGGCTGCGGATTTCCTGAAAGAGATGGGTGCAAAAGTGATCGGCGTATCGGAGCAGAGCTACAGCATCCAGGGAAAGATGGAGCAGCCTGTGTGGGAAGGCAAATACGTCATGAATGATGAGGAGTGGAAGCTTCTGGCAGAAGGTCTGAATAAGCTTGGAAAAATAGCAAAAGACAAGGGCATGACGCTGACATTCCACCACCACATGGGCACAGTCGTACAGACAGAGGAGGAGATCGGCCGTTTCATGGAAACGGTTGACCCGGAACTGGTATTTCTTCTCTTTGACAGCGGCCACCTGTCCTTTGCGGGCATTGATCCGGAAAAGGTTCTGAAAAAATATGTGAACCGGGTAAAACACGTACATTTAAAAGATATCCGCAAAGAGATGGTGGAGAAATCCGGGAATGAGAGATGGAGTTTCTTAAAAGGTGTCCGCGAAGGTGTGTTTACAGTTCCCGGTGACGGAGATGTGGATTTTGCTCCCATCTTCAGGATCCTTGAGGACGCAGGATATGAAGGCTGGGTTGTTGTGGAAGCAGAGCAGGACCCTGCAAAGGCCAATCCCCTGGAATATGCAAAAAAAGCAAGGGCTTATATCGCGGAAAAGACAGGTCTGTAATAGGAATCCTCCCGGTACGGATGCCGGGAGGACACCATAAAGATTACAAGGAGGAATGGATATGAAGATAGCATTTGACGTGGATGTACTGGCAAAACAGATGGATATCAACCGCATGGTCCATCAGGCAGCTGACTGGGGATATAAGTATATTGAGCAGTCTCCCCATCCGAGGATCAACCCATTTTACAAACATCCGCTTTTTTCAAAGGAATGTGAGCAGGAATACAGACAGGCCCTGAAGGAGACGGGCGTGGAAATATCCTCTTTCATTGTGGTGTACCGCTGGTCAGGCCCCACAGAGGAGCAGAGACAGTTTGCGGTTGCAAACTGGAAACGTATGATTGAGATAGCGGTGGATATGGGGGTACAGGTCATCAACACAGAGCTGTCAGGTGACCCGAACCAGCAGGAAATCTGCAATGGCATGTGGTTCAGATCCATGGAGGAACTGCTTCCCATCATTGAGCGGGAAGGCATCCGAGTGGAAATCCAGTCCCATCCTTACGATTTCTGTGAACGGAACAATGAGACATGTGACCTGGTAAAGTCCTTCCGTTCCAAAAACCTGGGTTATGTTTACTCTTCACCTCACGGGTTTTTCTATGACGAGGGCAAAGGGGATGTGCGCTCTATGCTGAGATACGCAGGAGAAGAATTGACCCATGTTCTGTTTGCAGATACCTTTAATCAGACGTTAGACTGCCGTTACATTGCAAATCCGCCCTGGCTGAACGGGCGCGGCAAAGCAGATGTGACCATACATCAGCATCTGGCTATGGGCGAAGGGGATGTGGATTTCGACGGCATCTTTGAAACCCTGCGGGATATGGATTTCGCGGGTAAACAGTTAAAAGAGAACGCTCCCAAAGTGGGCGGCGATAATATTGCCTGTGTTTCCATGTTCGGATTTCCGGAGAAAATGGACAGACAGGCACCGGAGGCAAGAGAGAGAATCGAGAGAGAGCTTCTGGGCAAATAATTTTATGACGATCCGCTGCGCGTAAATATCTGCGCAGCGGATCGTTTTATTCTGTATTCCTCCGTTCTTTCCTTGCTGGACTTCTTTATATATACAGTATATAATGAATGATGGTTATCATCTGTTTCAGAATACAGATAAAATTAATTTCTTAAGACAGCAGTGCATATAGGAGAAATAATATGCATTACTATAAACCTGAAAGAACCAAGGAGGGCAATAATATGAGGAAAGCAGTATCAATATTAGGCGGGATCTTTGTTCCGGTTATTTTATGTGTTGCCCTGATCGTCACCGCATTTATGTCGCTGGATCTAATTGACGATTTACAGGGAAATGCCAGAGTTATAAATTATATTGGCATTGTCCGCGGCGCGCCACAGAGGCTCATAAAAAAGAATTGAACCACTTGCCGGATGATGAGTTGATTCAGAGCCTGGATCATATTTTGTCAGGACTTTCAAGCGGATGTGGTGATTTGAATTTAAGAAAACTGGAGAGCCAATTAATCGCTGAAGGGATAGAGGATGAGCGGCAATTAGGCATTTTAAAAGCTCTGAATATGAAGGAAGTGTTTCAAAAAAGTATAGGAAAAGATTTTTATCAGAGCCGCAGCGAACAGGTGCGGATCGCGCTGGATAGGTCTGTGAAGTACGGCATCATTTTGGAAGACCAGAAAGATTACTGGCTGAAAAAGGATGCACAGGTAAAAGATTTAAAGCTGGGAAATTTCCGGTTCTGGAGAAACATGATAGATTCCGCAGGATGGATCATACTGATCATACCTCTGATCTGTGTGGGGACTGCACCTGTTTTCGCAGGGGAATACCAGTGCAGGGCGGATTCTCTGCTGCTGACCATGCGATATGGAAAGAGCAGACTGGCAGGAGCGAAAATACTTACGGCATTTCTCTATGCAACAGCAGTTTACTGGGGGATCATTCTGGTGTATTCCGGGATTTATCTTATGATATGCGGTCCCCAGGGCGCCGTTCTTCCCATACAGGCATATGACACTTCCAACTCCATCAGCTATAACATGACTATGTGGCAGGCCGTATTGCTGGTGGTGTTCCTGAATTACGGGGCGGTGCTCTGTATGACTGCAGTTACGCTGCTTTTGTCTTCTGTGTTTAAGAACAGTTACGGTGTGATCATTGTGGACTTTCTTCTGGTATTGATACCAAACTTTTTATATGAAAATACAGGGGGATATCTTTGGAAACATGTTCTGGCGCTTCTTCCTCCTAAAATATCAGAGTTTCGGTTTACGGACTATATGGTCTACCACATACCGGGCAGGGTCATTGGCCTGCCTTCCATGCTGGCTGTGGTGTATATACTCTGTATTGCAGTATTTGCGCTGGCTTCAGGTTATGCTTTTAAAAAGCATCAGGTCAATAGATGATATCTGAAGCTCTGCGTGATAAGCATTTTGCGGGTAAAGAGCTGAAAGAGAATACTCTGAAAGTGGAGAGACAGGCTCCAAAAGAAAAAGGCAGAATTCCGCATCATATATGATTTGTTTTGTGGAATGTAAATAGAAATATTCAGACAGGCGGATGGTTTTCATCCGCCTTGATTCATGAGAATAGAAAGTTCACATAGACGTGCTTTCTATGGTAGATTTGCAGTAATGCTTCAGAAGGTCTGTGCATTAACTGCATGGAGAGGCAGTGAGTATGAGATTATAATTTATACTCCTGATATAAAGCATCCAGCAGATGTGCGTCTGAAGCGGCTTTTACGATCAGGTCACTTCGTCCGTCTTTGGCCAACCGGAGAATCAGTCCGCTGTAGCGGTTCTGTTCCTCGCTTCTTTCTTTAGAGATGCCTTCCATACGTCCTTTGTCAAGTCCCTCAGCACCGGCCTTTTTTTCAGCACTTTTGATCAGTTCTTCCAGCAGCATAAACTTCGCCCCCATTTCCCGATTCTTTGATCCTATTGTGGATTTTATGAACAGTATCACTTTGGGTTTTCCCTGCACAAGTATCTGTACTGTCCTCTACATACCAATTACTATATTTGTTAAATTCTTGTACAGTACCTCCCGGATTTTTTCACTGTCTTTATAGAAAATTTAAAATTACGTTTTATCCTGTGTATAAGAAAAAGAAAGCCTCGGATTGCGGTTTTCAAAGAAAGGATGAAATCATATGAGTGAATATATTTTAAGGGCAGAAAATCTCAGTAAGTCATTTAAAGGACATAAAGCGGTAAACAAAGTATCGCTGGCTATTGAGGAGGGCTGTATTTACGGCCTTCTGGGGCCAAATGGTGCGGGGAAATCCACCATACTGAAGATGATCACAGGAATGCTGAGACCAACGGGAGGAAAGATTTTTTTTCGTGATCATGAATGGTGCAGAAAGGATTTATACCATATTGGTGCGCTGATAGAAAACCCGCCTATTTATGAAAATCTGACGGCAGAAGAAAATCTGAGGGTACACACCCTGCAGCTGGGAATTTCGGAGAAGAGGATCCATGAGGTGCTGGATACTGTGGACCTGAAAAACACGGGGAATAAAAGAGCAGGACATTTTTCCTATGGAATGAAGCAGCGCTTGGGCATTGCCGCGGCCCTTCTGGGGAATCCCCGGCTACTGATCCTGGATGAGCCCACAAACGGCCTGGACCCTATTGGAATACAGGAGCTTAGAAATCTGATCCGGTGGTTTCCTGAACAGGGAATAACCGTTATCTTATCCAGCCATATACTGGGTGAAGTGCAGCAGACCGCAGACCGTATCGGTATCATAGCGGGAGGTATCCTGGGATATGAGGGGGATATCTCCGGGAAGGAAAATCTGGAGGAGCTTTTTATGGAGGTTGTGAGAGAGAATGGGAGGGAATAAGATGATTGGAATGATTCGCGGGGAATTACTTAAAATGCGGCACTCCACCATGGGAAAATCCATGTGGGTTATGCCGGTTATGACCATTTTGCTGGGGTACCTCATCAGTATGGCGGGGCCGTATGCCCAGCAGTATACTTACAATATATGGTATGGGACATTATACCCTTGTCTGGTGCCGCTGTTGTGTGCCATGAATATACGATGTGAGATCAGACTCCATTACCAGACCATGCTGGCCTCACCGGCATTCGGGGCGGGACAGTGGACTGCAAAATGTATTGCTGTGGCGCTGAAACTGCTGTTGCCACAAGTGGTTTTTTGGGCTGTCGTCAGTCTGTTGGGAATAGTGTTCACCACATCAGTTCCCATCAGTTCCGGGGGAGCAGGTATGCTGATCGTCTGGGCGGTGAGTTTATGGCAGATTCCTTTTTATCTCATGCTGGCTTCAAGGCTTGGCATGATCCCATGTGTTATGCTGGGACTTCTGGCTGCTTTTTTCAGTTTTTCCATGGTGGAAAAAGGGTTGTTTTTCCTGTTTCCGTTCTCCATCGCAGACCGCCTTATGTGCCCTGTTCTTTTGATCCGTCCAAACGGGCTTTTGCTGGAGCCCGGGGATGTTCTTTTGAATCCCGTTGTTTTTCTGTCTGGCTTCTGCATGGCGGCTGTGCTGCTGGCGGCAGCCGCATTTGGCAGTGTAAAATGGTGGGAAAGACGGGAGGCGGTCTGATATGAAGGAATTTTACAGGTTTCTAAAAAGCAGCGGATACAGAATGCGGCATTCTCTCTTTTTTGCGTCACATATTCTCATTCCCGCTTTGGGGGTATTTTTATATGTGGCATACATAGGACTACGTTCTGCAGGGGGCTGGGAACATCTGACTTCTTATGTTACACTTTTAGCCATGGCCTATCCCGCTGTTACGGGGATCGTGACGGCAATGCTGACAGACAGGGAGGCTAAAGCGGGAAGAATGCAGAATCTGCTGGCGGTGCCCAGCCGTGCGAAAGGCCTGGGAGCAGAACTCGTGCTCCTGCTCTTGTCTGGACTGCTGGCTATGGCCATTGCGGTATTTGGTTTTCAGGCAGTGCTGTGCCTGCAGGGAGAGGGACTGGGGGCGGGAGATCCCTTCCTTCTGACACTGGTACTTTGGGCATCCAACCTGCCTGTCTATGCAGAGCATCTGTTTTTGGGACTTAAATTCGGAGAAGGAGTGACGATTGGTGCAGGGGTGGCGGAATCTGTGGTTTCAGCGGTAATGCTGACCGGACTTGGTGACGGAGTCTGGTATGTGTGGTGGCCTTCCTATGGTATGCGTTTTTCCACCATGTTACTTGCCCTCAGACAGGGCATGTATGAACATTTGACGGGGCAGATCCGTCTTGGAGGGGTTTGCTATCTGGTAGTATCTGTGCTATTCTTAGTCATGACATTTTTATGGTTTCAAAAGTTTGAAGGCCGCAGGGAGGAGGCGTAAATATGGCATCAATTCTGACAGTGGATGATGATCCTCTGCTCCTTATTTTAATACGGAAAATTTTGGAGAGGGACGGGCACCGGGTTACGGCTGTGGGCAGCTCTGTGGAGGTTAGGAAGCTTTCCCTGTCTGCCTATTCTTTGATCTTGCTGGATGTTATGATGCCCGGGCTTGACGGATTTGAATTATGCCGGGAAATCAGGGATCTGGTGGACTGTCCAATCATTTTTCTGACGGCCAAAAGTGGGGAGGCAGATATACTGCGCGGGCTGGGACTGGGCGGGGATGATTATCTGAAAAAGCCATTCGGTGCTGAAGAGATCCGGGCAAGGGTCAACGCACATCTGAGAAGAGACCAGCGGGAGAAAAAACATGCTCTGGAGGTATCGGGATTCCGTTTTTTTCTGGGTGCGAAACAGATGGAGAAAGACGGGCAGGTCTGTCCCCTCACAAAAGGGGAATATGCAATCTGTGAATATCTGGCACTGCACCACGGACAGACATTGTCAAAAGATCAGATCTACGAGAGCGTGTTCGGCTATGACGCGGAGGGTGACAGCTCAGTGATTGCCATGCATGTGAAAAATATCAGGCAGAAGGCAGAGGGACTGGGGGGGATTCCCATACAGACCGTATGGGGGATTGGATATACATGGAAAGAGAAAGAAGTTTAAAAGGGTTTTTTATAAAATATCTGTTCATCTGGCTGCTGGGGTCTCTGATCCTGGCATTCCTTGGCTTTATACTCATGTCCCTGGCTATGCAGGCAGGATATATTTATCCTGCAAATTATGGGGATATTGAATATGAATGGGAGAAAGAAAATTTAAAAAATACGGAAGAGATCCGCATGGAAGATATTCCTCCGCTTATGGATTATGCACTTTTTACAGAGGACGGAACCTGGAAAGAGGGGACCATACCTGAAAAGGATGCAAAGAAAGCCTGGGAAGTAAGTCACAGAGGGTATTCCGGTTTCAGCCGTATTTTTTACCAGAAGGTGGAGCGGGAGGGTGAAGTTCTGGTGCTGCGTTACTCCATGAAAGCTCAGTTTGCGGATCCAAAGCTTCGGAAATATCTTCCGGCAGCGGAGGAGATCATATATGGATGTGTAATACTGGAAATCCTGGCATATTTGATGTACATGGCCGTGCGATTTGGCAGGATGCTGGAGCGGAAGATGAACGGTATACAGAGTGCCATTGAAAAAATAGAGCAGGAGAATCTGGAATTCCAGGTGCAAAACTGCGGTGTCCGTGAGATTGACCGTGTGGGGGCTGCCCTGGACCACATGAAGGAGGCACTGAAAAAGTCCTTGGTGAGCCAGTGGGATATGGAAAAAGCCAGACAGGAGAAGATATCTGCATTGGCTCATGATCTGAAAACACCCATTACCATCGTGAGGGGATATAACGAACTGCTGCTGGAGAGCACCTTTAAGGGGGAAGACCGCGCCTGTGTGGAGGCTATAGAAGTTAGTATCCGCCAGATGCAGGGGTATGTAGAGCAGCTTTTGGATGTGACAAGAGGGAAGCAGCCGGCGGAGTTTTTAAAAAATATTGTCTGCGCAGATGCATTCCTGGAGGAGATACACAAAAAATCAAAGGGGCTGGCAGCGGAAAAACAGGCGGTCCTGATATGGCAGGCAGCAGAAACCCGCAGGGAAATACAGGCGGATAAGCAGCACCTGGAACGGGCACTGCTGAATATTATAGCCAATGCCGCGGAATATGCAGGGCAGGGGGGAACCATCTGCCTGGGTGCCTCTTCCCTGGAGAATGGCTTAGAGATTGTTGCGGAGGACAGCGGCCCGGGATTTACAGGGGAGGCGCTCAAAAAAGGAAAAGAAGAATTTTATACAGGCAGCAGTGCCAGAAGCGGGGGCGTACATTCCGGTCTGGGATTGTTTATTGCAGATAGAATTATAGAGGAGCATGGCGGCAGGCTGGAATTAGGAAATTCCGAAACATTTGGAGGCGGATGTGTCCGTGTGTGGCTGCCATGGTAAATCCGGAACCGCGTTCAGCGCAGGGAGGCTCTTCACATTGGAAACTGCACTTTGCGCAAAAGGAAGATGACATACAGATGTCATGTTGCGGGCTGTAGAATAAAAGGACAGCTTAATTGCGGAAAAGGAGATAAAAGGATAGAAACAAAAGGTAGATCATATGTACAGAACGCAGAATGAAGGTGCCGTGCAGGAATGGAGGGAAAGATGAAAAAAATATTGAACTATGAGGATTTTACAGAAGTGCTGCAAAATGCCGGATTTTCCATGGGCGGCGGCAATTCGGAGGGTATATATTCCATTATTAACTGGGATTGGGACAAGGAGCCTCCATATGATACGCCGGTCAAGTGGCACACAGGAGACAGGGAGACAGACCCCTGGGAGTGGCGTATGCGGGTCTTGGATGAAAGAAATGATATGGCTTACGCGAAATTCTTTTTCAGGAAAAGCGGGTATATCACCAAAGAATGGTATCCGTATTTTTTTGCCTGCCGCAGGGGCGTTATGGATTTTGTGGATATGTACCTGGAAGGCAGGATCAGCAATGAGGCAAAACGTATATATACCAGCATAGAGGAAGAAGGCGTGATGCCACTGCATGAACTGAAGAAGGCAGCCGGGTTTGGAAAAGAAGACAAATCCCGTTTTGACAGGGCTTTAGTGGAACTGCAGATGAATTTTTTCCTCACCATATGCGGGAGAAGGCATAAAATCAGCGCGGAGGGAAAGCCCTACGGCTGGGATTCCACTGCCTTTTGCAAAACAGAGGATTTCTGGGACAGTGAAGTTTTGAAGGCGGCGTCCGCGGCCAGCAGCAAGGAGGCAGAAGAAAGGATCCGGGAACAGGTGTTGAGACTGAATCCTCTTGCATCGGACAAAAATATACATAAATTTATATATGGCAGAACCGGAAGGTGAGCTGTCAAACTATGCAAATAAGGAAAACGGGCGGCATACCCCAGTCATGGCTGGATGTACCGCCTGTTTTTTGCATATATCCCAGTGTATAAATCAATATCTGGGGAATTTAGGTGACAGTTCCGCTGTCTGAACGCCTATGGATTTTGGGAAGCCCGCTCTGAAACCATAAGGATAATTATATAGCATTTTACCCATAGCAGTGTTAGAATAAAAATATGTATAAAGCACCGAATATTACGAAAGAATCGTTGAGGAACAAAAATGCAGAAAGATAGGAAAGATAAAGAACTGCAGGATGAGAACAGAAGGTTAAGAGAAGAGATCAAACGGCTGAAACAATATGACCAGGTGACGGGGTTGTTCAACAGGGAGGTTTTCTGCGCATCTGCCGACGGAGCTATACAGCAGAACCCTCATATCCGTTTTGAAATCATCTGCATAGATATTGAACGGTTTAAAATGATAAATGAATTGTACGGTGAAGAGCAGGGAGACCTGCTTTTAAAATACGTGGCAGAGCAGCTTCGGCACATTTCGCGCAGGGAAAAACATATTGCGGGGAACCTGAGGGATGATGTCTTTGCTCTCTGCATTCCTGTGGAGGATGAGAAAAGCACAGTGGATCATCTGCTGGGGATTTTCAGCGGGAGCCCTGTGAACGCCCAGGTGGTTTTGGCAGTTGGAATTTATCGCATGGAGGAGGAAGTGCTTCCCGCCGGAAATATGTGCGGCAGAGCGCTGATGGCGCTGAATTCTGTAAAAGGCAATGACCACCATGTGGCAGTGTACCGGGAAAGTATGCGGGAAAATCTCCTCAGAGAGCAGGAGATCACCAACAGCATGGAAGCAGGGATCAAAAACAGGGAATTTAAAATCTATATGCAGCCAAAATGCAATATGGAGAGCGGCAAAGTAGTGGGGGCAGAAGCTTTGGTACGCTGGCAGCATCCCCAAAAAGGTCTGCTGCTTCCCGGGGATTTTGTACCATTGTTTGAGAAAAACCATTTTATCGAAAAGCTGGATCTATATGTTTGGGAGGAGACGGCTGGCTGGATCAGGCGCTGGCTTGACAAGGGCGGTACCTGTGTGCCCGTATCCGTAAATCTGTCGCGCATGGATATTTTTGATATGGACGTGTGCTCTGTGCTCACAGACATAATGGAGCGGTATCATATCCCATCCGGTTTGATCGAACTGGAAATCACAGAAAGTGTATATGCCGGACAGTCTGAGCGGATCATTAAAGAGACGGAGAGGCTGAAGAAAAATGGATTTACAATCCTGATGGATGACTTCGGCAATGGGTATTCGTCCCTGAATATGCTGAGCAGCACCAATATTGACATCCTAAAAATGGATATGCATTTTATGGATGGGGAGGGGCTGAAAAGCCTGGGGATACTGGACGCGATCCTGCATATGAGCAAATGGCTGAATCTGCCGGTGATCGCTGAGGGAGTCAACCGGGAAGAACATGTGAAAACACTGCGCAGTGTGGGCTGTGTCTACGGGCAGGGCTTTTATTACTACTGTCCTATGAGTATCGGGGAATTTGAGAATCTGCTTCTTGCGCCTGACAAAGTGGATTTCTGTGACGGCGGGAAAAAACGGGTGGAGAGCAGCCACCTTTTGGATTTGAGCGATCTGTTCCACAAAGACACATTGACCGACCGGCTGCTGGGTAATATTACAGGCGCTGTGGCTCAGTACAGTTACGATGGGACCCACCTCTATGTTCTGAGAGCCAACGGGGAATACTGCCGGCTGATGGGCGAATACTGGATGGGTGGAAGCGGCCATGTGGATGTTATGCGGGATCTTTTTCCTGAGGACAGGGAAAAGATAACCGATGCCCTCTCAGAAGCAAAACGCAGCAAAGAAGAAAAGGGCGCGGAGGTTTTTGTGCGGAAAAGAAGGGGTGGGTCTGTCCTTTGGCTGAGGATACGTCTTTTCTGCCTGACGTCCAATTATGGCAGTGAAATATTTTACGCGGCCCTGTCGGATGAGACCGTACGGATGAACAGTATTGAGAATCTCCGCATAAGTGAGGAGCGCTTCCGGCTTGCTATGGAGGCTACAAAATCCGTGATCTTTGAACTGGATACGGATACGCGGACCGCATATTATTCTGAATATGCGCAGAAGGCGTTTGGCCTGGATGCCACGGTGGCAAATGCACCGGAGGGATTTATCGAGCAGGGTACTGTGTGTGAAGGATATGAGGAAACCTTCCGGGATATATACCGTGCTATTTACAGGGGAGAGGACAGAGCCTCCTGTGTGGTGAAGGCAAAAATGGGGGATGGCAGTACAGTCCGCAACCGCATTACACTCACTGCGATCAGAGATAAAGACGGAAAAACAGTAAAGGCAGTGGGTATGGTGGAAAATGTATCCTACAGTGAGGTTGGGAGTATGGTGGATCATGAGGGGAATGGTGAGAATGGGAATGAGAGGAAGGGAGAATGATTTATGGAGATCAATAGGATAGGCTGGATCCGGACGGATTTTCCTGGGAAGTTTGGGATTCCGCGTCAGAGTGGGTTGGTGGAGGATCTGGCTGGAACGGTGGTTTTTGAGACAAAGTATAGGAATGCGGACGCTTTCAGGGGACTGGAAGAGTTTTCGCATATATGGCTTATTTGGGAGTTTTCTGAATCGGCAAGAGATAAATGGCAGCCTATGGTGAGACCGCCGAGGCTTGGGGGGAACATAAGGAAAGGGGTATTTGCTACGCGTTCGCCTTTTCGGCCAAATCCGATAGGGTTGTCCTGTGTACGTCTGGAGCGGATTGAGATGCATCCGGAATATGGCCCTGTCCTCCATGTGAGAGGGGCGGATTTAATGGATGGAACTCCGATTCTGGATATTAAGCCTTATGTTCCTCATGCGGACAGCCGCCCGGAGGCAGAGGGCGGGTTTGCGTCCAGACATAGGGAGGACAGGCTGGAAGTGGAACTTCCGGAGGAACTGGAGAAAAAAGTGCCGGAACATAAGAGGGAGGCCCTCAGGGGCGTTCTGGCCAATGATCCAAGGCCGGCATATCAGAATGATCCGGAGCGGGTCTATGGATTTGGCTTTGCAGGGCTGGAGGTCCGCTTTACTGTCAGGGAGGGACTTCTTACGGTATGTGAGGTAGTGCCTCAGGGATGAAGTTTTTGATTCAGGGGAGGCTGTGGGCAGAGAGGCCGGAGCAGAGGCTTATGGGAGAGATGGGGCGGTTTTTTGTAGACTGCAGGATGCTTTAGACTGGCTGGAGAATGACAGAGAGATTCTCCAGCCTTTTTAGAGGATTTTTCCGGTTTTGGCGGAAGGTTTTGAAATGGTGGGGGGATATGGAGCTTAGTTCGTTTGCCGGCTATAAAATACGGATTTTGTATTTTTCCAGCCAGTAGTTTACCTGGAGCATGTAGGCCAGCATCTGGGGGCCTGCCATGAGCTGGCCGTAGAAGGGTCTGCCGTAGTCGGAGGGGCTTTCCAGGAATGCGTGTACTTTGCGGGTGTCCAAAATTGGGCGGATGGGGGCATTGGGGTCTGCCAGAACTTCTTTTAGACGGTCGCCCAGAAGATTTTCATAGGCAGGGTCGTAGGTTTTGGGGTAGGGACTTTTTTTCCTCCAGAGGATCTCTTTGGGGAGATGCCCTTCCCCTGCATGGCGCAGCAGGCCTTTTACGATGCCGTCCGGGCATTTCATGCTCCAGGGGACATTGAAGATGTATTCCACGATCCGGTGGTCTGCCAGGGGGACACGGGCTTCCAGGCCGGAATACATGCTGGTGCGGTCCATGCGGTCCAGCAGTGTCACCATGAACCAGCGCAGGTTCAGATAGGAGATTTCACGGCGGCGTTTTTCTTCGGGATTCTCTCCCGGCAGGACCGGTGTCTCGCGGATGGTCTTTTCATAGGCGGCATGTGCGTATTCCTCCATGCCGAGGGATTCGGCAAAATCGTCGGACAAGAGGACTTTTCTGGGTTCCATGCTCATGGACCAGGGGAAATTGTCTCCCTCAAATGCCTCTTTTTTATGGAACCAGGGATACCCTCCGAAGATTTCATCTGCGCATTCACCTGTGAGAGTCACTTTGTTGTGCTCCACGACCTGGGAACAGAAATAGAGCATGGAGGATTCCACGTCCGCCATACACGGCAGGTCTCTGGCGTCCACAGCTTTGAACAGACAGTCCACTTGTGCCATATTGTCGCACTCCAGAAAACGGTGGTTTGTGCCGGCGTACTCCACCATTTTTTCTGCCCAGGGACGGTCCTGGCTTGGCTGGAAGGCGTTGGATCTGAAATATTTATTGTTGTCTTTAAAGTCAAAAGAGAAGGTGTTCAGGACTTTTCCCTGTTTTTTCAGCTCTGCGGCACAGATAGATGTGACCAGGCTGCTGTCCACACCGCCGGAGAGAAAGGTGCTGATGGGAATGTCGGAGAGCATCTGTTTTTTAACAGCGTCCTCTACCAGCCAGGCTGTCTTTTCCACGGTCTCGTCAAAAGAGTCTGTATGGGGACGGCTTTCCAGGTTCCAATAAGCATGTTCAGAGACTCCGCCTGGTCCAAAGGTCAGGCAGTGTCCCGGAAGTATCTCACGGACATCTTTGAAGACGCCTTTTCCGTAACTTTTAGCAGGTCCCAGAGCGAATACTTCGCACAGGCCGTCCCTGTCCAGCTGGGGTGTTACCCCGGGGAAGCCGAACAGACCTTTGATCTCAGAGGAAAAGACCAGGGTTTTTTCAGCCCATGTATAGAAAAGAGGCTTGATTCCCAGGCGGTCTCTGATAAGGGACAATTGATTTTGGGAGGAATCCCACAGAGCGATGGCAAAAATACCATTTAATTTTTTCGTGTATTCCTTCCCGTGCAGCATAAATCCGTTCAGAATCACTTCGGTATCGCTGGCAGTCTCAAAGACAGCCCCTTCTTTTATCAGTTCTTTTTTCAGTTCGGGCATGTTGTAGATCTCACCGTTGTATGCGATGGCATAAGTGCCGGACGCATTCTTTCGTATCATGGGCTGATGACCTGTGACAAGGTCAATGATCTCCAGTCTCACATGGGCCAGGCCGCAGCTTTTGTCCAGATAAGTCCCCTGATCATCCGGTCCCCGGCGCTTTTGTATCCGGTTCATTTCCTCCAGGATGTGATTCCATTTCCCCTTTTCCTCCGTAAAATCTCTTTTCGGATTACAAAATCCTGCGATACCACACATAGAAATCCCCCTTTCTGCTGATGCCCCATAAGGGCTTTGCCCACATACGGCTGCGGGCAACCCCTTGCTGGGTAAAAAATTGAGCTTCGTTTGACGGTGACAGCAGTTTTTTACTGTATGACCGGCTGATACTGCTTTCCGTTTAAAGCCGCTTCAATGGAAGGTATGAGAAGTTCTGTGCGGGCGATCATGGAATTGGGCTTTTTCTCTGGGTTATCCTGACCGAAAGGAACAAAATAGATGTTCTTGGCATTCAGAAGCAGGCCGATATTTTTCATATTCATCCCCAGTGCGTCGTTGGTGGAGATGGAGATAAGCAGAGGCTTTTCGTTCCGCAGATGTGCCTTGGCTGCCATGAGGGCAGGGGTATCGGTAATGCCGTTTGCAAGCTTTGCGATAGTATTGCCTGTGCAGGGCAGGATCACCAGGATATCCAGCAGGCTTTTGGGGCCGATAGGCTCTGCCTGGGGGATGGTGAGCATGGGTTCCCTGCCTGTTATGCTGCGTGCTTTTTCTATAAAGTCCTCTGCATTGCCGAAACGGCTGTCAATGCTTTTGGCGGCATCTGAAAAGATGGTCTGTATTTCTGCACCTTCGTCTGCAAGCTTTTGTAATTCCTCAAACACTTTTTTATATGTGCAGAAGGAGCCGGTAAAGGCCACTCCCACTTTCCTTCCTTTTAACGACATGATTGTTTCTCCTATTCTTCAAATTCCTTTAATATACGAAAAACAGCTTCCGCAATGGCATAGGCGGAGGAACGAGGGGCATATTTCCCCGGAAGTCCCGGACAGAGATATGCGGATATCCCCAGGTTCTTCGCTTCGGCATGATCCAAACCGCCGGGAGCGGAAGCAATATCAATAATAAGAGCCTGTTTTTTCAAACTCTTTAACAGTGACCTGTCAATGATCTGCGCGGGAATTGTGTTGAAGATAAAATCAAAACTGCCCCCGTGTTCTTTCAGTTCCTCCAAAGAGATAGCGTCCCCTGCCAGCACCTGGGCTTCTGCCCGCACGCCGGGTCTTCTGGCACAAACCGTTACATGACAGAACATCCCTTTCAGATACGAGGCCAGGGTTTTCCCGCAGGTTCCGTATCCCAGTACAAGACAGCGGCTTTCGTGGAGATTGCGGCTGCTTTTCTGAATGGCTTCCGCAACGGCGCCTTCTGCGGTTGCTATGCTGTTTTTTACAGTGAGTATCTCATCCTTCATCAGATCAGAGACAAAAATGCCTTTTGAAAAAATTTTTTCCTGGAAGTCCCTGGGTATGCATCCTGCAAATAAGGACTGGCCCTCCCGGAGCATATCCGGCAAAAGGGACAGTGGGATATCTTTGCTTTGGCTTATGGGGATTGGCGCAAGAATGGTCTCTGCATTTGAAACTGCCTCCAAAAGAGAGGGGGCAGTATAGCAGGAGGTGCCCGGAATATCTGCGCAAAGTGCATATTTACAAACCTTGCAGCCGCATTCCAGGAGATATTGTGCCAGATAGACCTGACGCATATCTCCGCCGATGACTGCAAAATCAAATTTTTTGTGACTCATTGCCTGGCTCCTGAATGTCTGAACTCTTATTTACTATATGTAAGAGGGAAAAGAGATGTGTTAGAGGAAAAGCAGCGTGTTAGCTTTCATACCGTTCGCCTCTGGCAGATGTGTGGAAAAGTTTTTTATAGGCTCTGGAAAAGGAGGAATAATTTTTAAAGCCGCACCGGTAGCAGGCGTCTGTGACAGACATGCCGTTTTGGATCAGCGCCCTGGCCCGCAGCAGGCGCTTGGTGGAAATATAGCTGGCAACACTGTATCCTGTTTCCTGCTTGAACAAGTGCATAAGGTAATAACGGCTCATATAGAACCGGGATGCCAGCAGGTCGATGGAAATGTCCTCTGCCAGGTGCTCTCCGATATAGTCAAGCACGGGAAGGATTTTGGGATTGCAGCGGCTGTTTTGTATATAAGTGCCTGTGTAGGCATCCATGGAAAAGCGGTTCAGAAGAATGAGAAATTCCAGGAAAAGGGCTTTCTGATACAGAGCAGCGGCAAAGGCCCCCTCCCCAAAGGATTTTTCCAACTCCTGCAGAACCTGATACAGGCGGCTCTGGCCAAACAGCTCAATGCGCAGTACATTGGAACCGCTTTTTTGGGCCTGCACAAAGCACTGGTTCAGGGAATCCCCTCCATCCCGGCAGGAATCTATGAATGCAGGAGAAATGTAGAGGATCACCCGCTCGTAGGTGGAACGGCGGTTGATGACCGGCTTGTGGATCTCGCCGGCATTTACCAGGACAACATCATAGGGTTTTAGATCAAAGGATTTTCCTTCAATGTGGTAAGTCACATCCCCCCGGATGAAAACCAGAAGTTTGTAAAAATCATGATAATGATAGGAAAAGCTGTGCTCCTCCCCGTCTGTAATATGAAAGAGGCGGAAATCGTCTTTCAGATAACCGGTTTTACTGTAAGAATCCAATGTTGTTCCTCCTGTGGGACTGTTTTAGTTTCAGCATATTTTGCAATGTTTTTAACACGATGCTTATATTATAACATAAAAGTGTCTGATAAACTAGATAGAGATAAAGAGGTAAAGATATGGATCTCGCACAACAGCGGCCTGTGAACCGTAAACTAAAACATGGATAGCGTATGATAGCATACGCCGGATTAGGAAGGTGCATCATAACAGGAAAGGAAAGAGAGCAGTGAAATTTGAAAAGTATCATGGAATAGGAAATGATTATCTGGTATATGACTGTCAGAAGAATACAGAGGAACTGGACGGAGAAATGATCAGGAGAGTCTGTGACAGGAATTTCGGAGTAGGCTCAGACGGCATCCTGGCAGGACCTTATATAGAAGACGGAGAATTTGCTGTCCGTGTCTTTAATCCGGACGGAAGTGAAGCGAAGAGAGCGGGAAACGGCATCCGTATATTTGCCAAGTATTTAAAGGACGCAGGGTACACACTCAGCGAGCGGCTGAATATCAGGACAAAAGGCGGAAAGGTGCAGGTGCGTTTTCTCAATGCGGACGGAACCAGGATCCAGGCGGATATGGGAAAGCTGTCCTTTTCCAGCAAAGAAGCAGGACTTGCGGGTGAGCCACGGGAAGCATTGGAAGAGAAGATGGTATTCGGACAAAATTCATATGACTGTTCCTGTGTTTCCATGGGAAATACACACTGTGTGATCCCCATGATGGAGATTTCCAGGGAAAAGGTCTGTAAAATAGGCGCCTTTTCAGAGCGCTCCGAATATTTTGAGGACCGGGTCAACACACAGATCATGAAAGTTCTCGATAAAAATAACATTCAGATAGAGATATTTGAGCGGGGTGTGGGATATACCCTGGCTTCCGGCACCAGCAGCTGCGCCGCGGCTGGAGTGGCTTTCCGTCTGGGGTTGGCAGATTCGGATGTGATGGTGCACATGCCCGGCGGAAAGCTCTGGATCCAGATTGACGAGGACTGGCGGGTAAAGATGACCGGCAGTGTACAGAGTGTGTGCCGGATTGAAATGACAGAGGATTTCCTGCGGTTTGAGCCGTAGGTGGAAAGGTTTTAAAGGGCTTCCGCGGCAGTGAGCAGGCTGTGCGGGAGCCTTTTTTGCGCCAGAGAAAAGTACGGGGGGAGCAGTTTTGTAAAACTGCCGGTTTTTCTACTGCTTTCGTCATTTTTTGTTGGCCGGGTGTGCAAAAAACCTGGCATTTGATACAAAAACGGTGAACAAAAGTTGCTAAAATGATTGAAAATGCAAAAAAACGAACCGATTATGAGTAAAATAACCAGAGATATGATGGTATAATTGATGAAAACCAAGGGGTAAAAGCCGAGGTGATCAGGCCGATTGACAATAGGAATCGGAGAAAAATCCTGGACAAGGGGGAATTTCTTATAAGAAAAGTCTGAGAGAGTCTGTAATAACCGAGATTGTACGTTTTTCTTCAACAAGCCCTTAAAAATTTGACGAAGCCCAAGAAGCTATGATAAGCTAAAGAATAAGGTATTAGTTTAGGATGGAAACGAGGGCTTACAGATGAAGAAGAGAGAAAAAGAATATGTAGAATTCCGGTATTATGAGATCCCGCAGCGTGTGCCCCTGATCGCACTTATGGGGGAACGCTGGGTAACGAGGTATGGAAGTGATCCTATGCATTTCCATAACTATATGGAGATAGGCTACTGCTGTTATGGCAAGGGTGTTATGCACCTGGGAAAAGAGGACGTCAAATATGGGGAGGGAACTGTTACGGTTATCCCCAAAAATTTTCCCCATCACACAACGGGAAGGGACGAAGTCTTTGACAGCTGGGAGTATCTTTTTATAGACACGGAGCGTTTTTTAAAGACCGTATACGCGGAAAAACCTGTGTATGCAAATACGGTGCTGGAGCGGCTTCACAGCCGTATGTTTCTGACCAGCAGGGAAGAAGCACCGGAGATCGAGGCGCTTGTCCGTGTCATTCTGAATGAAATGCGCAACAGAGAAGAATTTTATCTGGAGAGCGTGCAGGGATGTCTGCTCACACTGCTTCTCAAAATAGCCAGAATGAATCCGGTGGACAGTATGCCGGAGGCCAAGATCATAGATGACGGAAGTCTGAACAGTATCCTGGCGGTTCTGGATTACATAGAAAAGCATTATCAGGAAGAGATCAAGGTAGGACAGCTGGCACAGATCTGCCATATGAGCGAGACACATTTCAGAAGGGTGTTCACGGAATTTATGAATACGTCTCCGGCAGAATATGTGAATCTTGTACGGATTGAGCGTGCCTGTGAATTTCTTGCGAAATCAGACGAGCGTCTGGAGGACATTGCCGTTAAGGTTGGTTTCCAGGCATCAGCCACATTCATCCGTAACTTCAAGAAGATTGTGGGGACTGCTCCGCACCAGTGGAGAAGCACGGCGAGGGAAAAGGAAGACAACCCTTCCAACTACAATGTATCGGTGTTAAAGGGCTGGTAAGGCCCCCCGGAAACGGGTAAATGAACAAGAAAGTAGATAATGTACAAATTAGACAAATGAAATATTGACATATGCGGCGAGATGATGTAATATACATATATGCTGGACCGTGAAAAAACGGAAATGTGGTCATATTACAAAACAATCTGTCGAATAATAGGACCGTATGTACATTCATGAGTTTAAGGCTTAATAATTAAAGGGAGGTATTTGTGTTATGAGAAAAAATTTGTGTTATGAGAAAAAAATTGTTGCAGCTATGCTGGCTTCTATGATGGTTGTTTCACTTGCAGCCTGCGGAGGCGATAGCGGAAGCGGAACCACAGACGGCGGTGATACCAAGAAGGAAGAGACCACCGGAACAGATGACACTAAGAAAGAAGAGGCGGCAGGTGACGCCGTAGCAGCTACAGATGATGACAATACATTGACAGTATGGTGCTGGGACCCCAACTTCAACATCTACGCTATCAACAAAGCTGCTGAGATCTACGCAAAAGACCATGACGGATTTAATGTAAAAGTTACGGAGATCCAGTCAGATGATATTGAGACAAAACTGACAACAGCTATGTCAGCAGGCGATTTAAGTACCTTACCTGACATCTTCCTGATGCAGGATAACTCTTTCCAGAAATATGCTACCAACTACCCGGATATCTTCGTTGATCTTACGGACAAGGGTATTGACTTTACAGAGTTCTCAGAAGCTAAAGTAGCTTACTCTACCTTAGACGGCAAGAACTACGGTGTTCCGTTTGATAACGGTGCTGCTATCGGCGCTTACAGAACAGACCTTCTGGAGCAGGCCGGATATACAGTAGCTGACTTCACAGATATCACATGGGACGACTTTATGGAAAAAGCCAAAGTTGTCAAAGAAAAAACAGGACAGCCTCTGCTGACACAGCAGGCAGGTTCTACGGATATCATCATGATGATGATCCAGTCTGTCGGAGCTTCCTGCTTCACAGAAGACGGAAAAGCAAATGTTGTTGACAATGAAGCTGTTAAGAAAGCTGTAGAGATTTATTCTCAGATGGTAAAAGACGGCACATTAGTAGAAGTAACTGACTGGGATCAGTATGTAGCTTCTATCAACAACGGAACCGTTGCAGGCGTTATCAATGGATGCTGGATCATGGCTACCATCACAGCACAGGAAGATCAGTCCGGACAATGGGCTATCACAAACCTGCCTAAGATGGAAGGTGTTGGCGAGGCCAGCAACTACTCCAACAACGGCGGTTCCTCATGGGCAGTTACATCCAACTGTAAGAAACCAGACCTGGCTGTAGATTTCCTGAAATCCACATTCGGCGGAAGCACAGAGTTCTACGATGACCTGATCTCCAAAGGCGCTCTGGCAACATGGGCACCGGCTGGTGAATCTGATGTTTACAATCAGGAAGTTCCGTTCTTCGGAAATGACAAAGTTTATGCTAAGATCGTAGATTTTGCTACTAAGACACCTTCCAACATTACAGGACCGTTCTACTATGACGCTCGTGATGCCATCGGTGTTGCACTTTCCCAGATCACACAGCAGGGTACAGATATCGGAACTGCACTTCAGGAAGCACAGGATACTGTAGACTTCACAATGGGCGGCTGATAAATAAAAGACCCCTGATTGATTATTATTTCTAGAAATGAAAGGTCTGCTGCTGCTTATCAAAGGCGGCGGCGGACCTTTTTAATCGGGTGCGGCAGTACGGGAAGCGCATCTGTTTATAACTAAATTCTAAAAAGGAGGGTGCATATTTATGAGTGGTCCTAATAAAAAAGGGATGTCTCTGGAAAAGAAGCATAATGTGACCGGCTGGGTATTTCTGATCCCGGCTACAGCATTGATCTGCTGGATGAGTTTTTATCCCATGATCAAAGCCTTCGTTATGTCTCTGCAGACAGGTATCGGTATTAATTTAACCTTCGGAGGAGTTGCGAACTACCTTCGTATTCTGAAAGACCCTACATTTAAGCAGTGTCTGTTCAACACATTTTTCTATCTGATCATTCAGGTGCCGGTGATGCTGGTACTTGCATTGGCACTGGCTTCCATGCTGAACAATAAGCATCTGCGGTTCAAAGGATTGTTCCGTACAGCGATTTTCCTTCCCTGTGCAACATCCCTTGTATCTTATGCTATGATCTTCCGTTCCATGTTTGCCAATGATGGTTTTATCAATACTGTTTTAAGAGGAATGGGGGCAGATCCCATCATGTGGTTTGCCAATGCATGGACAGCCAGAGCGGTTATTATCATTGCACTGATCTGGAGATGGACAGGATACAATATGGTATTCTATCTGTCAGGCCTGCAGAATATTGAATACTCTGTTTATGAGGCAGCTAAGATTGACGGCGCTTCACCGCTCCAGTCTTTCTTCAAAATTACTGTACCGCTTTTGAAACCAACGATTCTTCTGACAACCATCATGTCCACAAACGGAACCCTGCAGTTGTTCGATGAGTCCCTGAACCTGACCAACGGCGGACCGGGTAAAACAACCATGACTTTGTCCCACTACATATACAATACATCCTTTGTACAGAGCCCGAATTTCGGCTATGCGGCAGCAATGTCTATCATTGTACTGATCATGGTTGCAATTCTGGCAGTTATCCAGATGAAAGTAGGTGATGAACGATGAATAAAGGCCAAAAAATATTTCAGTATGTATTCCTGACGATCGTTTCACTGTTCTCTGTATTTCCGTTGTACTACATGTTCTGCGGAGCGACAAACAAAAGTACAGATGTAGTAGCCGGCAAGCTGATTCCCGGCGGCTATATTATATCAAATTTCAAGGCCCTGCTGGCGAACCAGGATTTGGCAAGAGCTATGTGGAACTCCTTCAGAAATGCTGTTATCCTGACTGCTCTGGCCCTGCTGGTTTGTTCTATCGCAGGTTACGGCTTTGAGATTTATCATGACAAAGGTAAGGACGTTGTTATGACACTCCTTCTGACAGCTATGATGATTCCTTTCGCAGCTATCATGATCCCTTTGTTCAAGATGTTCTCCACTTTGAAAATGGTCAACAGTATGGCAGCATTTATGCTTCCTACCATTTCAACCCCGTTTTTGATCATGTTGTTCAGGCAAAGTGCCCGTTCGTTCCCGCATGATATTATTGAGGCAGCCCGCCTTGATGGATTGAGCGAAACCGGAATCTTCTTCCGTATGTTCTTCCCGACCATGCGCTCCACATATGCGGCAGCCATGACCATCACATTCATGAACGCATGGAATAACTACCTGTGGCCAAAGGTAATCTTACAGACAGACAGCTCCATCACCATGCCTATGCTGGTAGCCAACCTGTTAGGTGGTTATACAGTTGATTACGGTATGCTGATGCTCGGCGTACTTATCTGTACGCTGCCTACTGCAATTGTATTCTTCTGTCTGCAGAAGAGCTTTGCCGAAGGTATTACAGGTGCTGTCAAATAAAAAAAAGACAGGAACCGGTCTTGCCGGGCTGTTGAAAATAAGGTGACTGTTGGTAATTTCACAGTTACAAAATATGTACTATACAGGCGGATATTTTATTTACATGAGATATCCGCCTGATTTTTAATCATACGGCAGATGAAAGAAAAACATCACTGCCAGCCAATCAACAGGAGGTAAACATGAAAGTATTTCAGTACGAGAAAGTCAAAGACCCCGCCTGGTTTCAGGAAAACAGGGTCAACGCCCATTCGGACCACAGATATTATGGATCCGTGGAGAAGATGGAGCAGAAGCAGGATGATTTCAGGTACAGCCTGAATGGTCTGTGGAAATTCCACTATGCCAGGAATTATCAAAGCACGATCCCCGGCTTTGCGTCCATGGATCACTGCTGCAGGTCCTGGGATGATATCCATGTACCGGCTCATATCCAGATGGAGGGATATGACTGCCCCCAGTATGCCAATGTGCAGTATCCCTGGGAGGGCTGGGAGGAGCTGGAACCCGGGGAGATTCCCACACGGTTTAACCCTGTGGCTAGTTATGTGAAATATTTTGAAGTGCCGGAAAATATGAAAGGCAAACGTGTTTTCATCTCTTTCCAGGGCGCGGAGAGCGGTATTGCAGTCTGGCTGAACGGCAGCTATGTGGGATATAGTGAAGATACCTTTACCCCGTCCGAGTTTGAACTGACCCCGTATCTTAAGGAGGGGGAAAATAAACTGGCAGCCCAGGTTTTCAAATTTACCAGCAGCAGTTGGTGTGAGGACCAGGATTTCTTCCGCTTTTCCGGTATTTACAGGGATGTATATCTGTATGCCATACCCCAGGTGCATGTGGAGGATATGAGGATCCGCACACTGCTGGATGATACGTTCACAAAAGCAGATCTGGAGATCGTGCTGAAAGCCACGGCGGAAGGAAAAGCAAAGATCACCCTCTCAAAGGAAAATGAGATATTGATGACAGAGGGATGCGGGCTGGAGAGTGAGACAAAACTGGTGATGAAAGTGGAGAACCCAGAGCTTTGGAGCGCGGAAGCGCCTGTGCTTTATGACCTTCTTATCCAGATCACGGACAAGGAAGGAAACTTAACAGAGGTGATCCCTTACAAAGTCGGTTTCCGAAGATTTGAGATGAAAGACAATATTATGACGCTGAACGGCAAAAGAGTGGTGTTCAAAGGTGTGAACCGTCACGAATTCAGTTCCGTAAGCGGCCGCCATGTGTCAAGGGAAGAGCTGGTCAAGGATATTGTGACCATGAAGAGGAACAATATCAATGCCATCCGCACCTGCCATTACCCGGATGGTTCAGACATCTATGACTTATGTGACGAATACGGGCTTTACATGATCGCGGAGAATAATCTGGAGTCCCACGGTTCCTGGGATTCCCAGGCAGAGAAAAAAGAGCCGGACCTCAATAAGGTAGTGCCCTGCGACCATCCGGAATGGCTGGGCATGATGCTGGACCGTGTAAATTCCATGTATCAGCGAGACAAAAACCATCCGGCTATTCTTATCTGGTCCTGCGGCAATGAATCCTTCGGCGGAAAGGATATTTATGAGATGTCAGAGTTCTACCGCAGGGAAGACCCCACAAGACTGGTGCATTATGAAGGCGTATTCTGGGACCGTAGATATAATGGCTCCAGCGATATGGAAAGCCAGATGTACCCTTCCGTGGAAAGCATCAAGGCATTCCTGGAGAAAGACCGAAGCAAACCGTTTATCTGTTGTGAATATACCCATGCCATGGGGAATTCCTGTGGTGCTATGCATAAATACACAGATCTGACCGATACGGAGCCTTTATACCAGGGCGGATTTATCTGGGATTATATTGACCAGTCCATATATAAAAAAGACCGTTACGGAAAAGAATTCCTGGCTTACGGCGGTGATTTTGATGACCGTCCCTGCGATTATAACTTCAGCGGCAACGGCATTGCCTATGGGGGGGACAGGGAACCTTCCCCAAAGATGCAGGAGGTAAAATTCAATTATCAGAATATCACAGCCATTGTGGAAAAAGATAAAGTGCGGGTGATCAACAAAAATCTGTTTGTAAATACAGACAGTTTTGACTGCGTTGTTTTGGTGGAAAAGAATGGGCACCTGATAAAAGAAGCATGTCTGGAAACACATACGGCGCCTCTTTCTGAGGATGTGTATGAACTGCCGGTCCGTGTTCAGACTTTGCCGGGAGAGTATGCGGTTACGGTTTCCTTCCGCCTGAAAGAGGATACCCTGTGGGCAAAGAGAGGGCACGAGACTGCCTTCGGTCAGGGTGTGTATCAGGTTGGGGAACCTGCTGTTTTACATAAAGGAAAGATGGATATCGTAAAGAGTGTACACAACATTGGGATTCACGGGGATGGTTTCCGTGTTCTCTTCTCCTATCTGAACGGCGGACTTGTATCTTATGTGTACGGCGGTGTGGAGATGATCAAGGCCATTCCGAAACCAAACTTCTGGCGGGCGCCTACAGACAATGACTGCGGCAATCTGATGCCTATGCGCTACGGACAGTGGAAACTGGCAAGCATGTATCTGAACCACAAAGATCCTCAGGGCGGATACCGCATACCAAAACTGGAAGTTTTGGAAGACTGCGCTGTGGTCACTTATACATACTATATGCCATCTATCCCTTCTGCGGAGTGCAGCCTTGCTTATAAAGTATTCGGTGACGGAACCATTGAGACTACACTTTCCTATGACCCGGTCAAAGAACTGGGGGATATGCCGGAATTTGGCGTTATGTTCAAATTTGATGCGGATCATGACCATGTAAGCTGGTATGGCATGGGACCGGAGGAGACCTATGTTGACCGCTGTCAGGGTGCCAAACTTGGTATCTACAGCAACAAAGTGGCTGATAATATGGCTGCGTATCTGGTTCCCCAGGAATGCGGTAATAAGGTGGGTGTCCGCTGGGCCAGTGTGACAGACCGGAAAGGCAGGGGAATGCTTTTTACAGGGGATAAGATGGAATTCTCCGCACTTCCCTATACGCCTCATGAGATTGAGAATGCCATGCATTCTTTTGAGCTTCCGGAAGTACATTATACAGTTGTCAGGGTGTCCGCAAAGCAGATGGGAATAGCCGGAGATGACAGCTGGGGTTCCAAAACCCATCCGGAATATCTTCTGAACACAGAGGACAAAATGGAATTCACATTCAGCTTCAAAGGGGTATAAAAGTACAAAACAGTTTAAGACAGGGCCGGCCTTTTATGGTGCGGCCCATTGGAGGACAGATATGGGCAAAGACGTAAATTTCGGTAAAATGATCCACGGGGGGGACTACAATCCGGAACAGTGGCTGGATTCCCCGGACATCCTTAGGAAGGATATAGAGTATTTTAAAAAGGCGAAGATCAATGAAGTTTCTCTTGGGATTTTCTCCTGGGCAGTGCTGGAACCACGTGAGGGGGAATACAACTTCGGATGGATGGAAGAGATGATCAACCGTCTGTATGAAAACGGCATTTCCACGATCCTGGCAACTCCATCCGGTGCCCGTCCAAAATGGATGAGCGACAAATATCAGGAAGTTCTCCGGGTGGAGGCTGACAGGCACAGAAATCTGTTCGGCGGCAGACATAACCACTGCTATACATCTCCTGTATACAGGGAAAAAGTACGGCAGATGAATATGGCGTTATCTGAAAAATTCGGAAAGCATCCCGGTGTTATCGGATGGCATCTTTCAAATGAGTATGGCGGAGAGTGCCACTGCTCCCTCTGCCAGGAAGAATTCCGCAGGTGGCTAAAGGAGAAATACGGTACTATTGATGCACTGAATAAAGCCTGGGCCACAACTTTCTGGAGCCATATTTACAATGATTTTTCACAGGTGGAAAGCCCGTCTCCGAGAGGGGAGTCAGGTCTTCATGGATTAAATCTGGACTGGAAACGTTTTGTCACGGACAGGACCGTGGATTTTGTGCGGCATGAGGCACAGGCAGTGAAGGACGGCGGCTCAGACCTTCCGGTGATGATCAACATGATGTACAATTTCCGAGGCTTAAATTACCATAAATTTCAAGACGTGGTGGATATCGTCACATGGGATAACTATCCCACATGGCACAAAGGACCGGAGTCCCATACGGCTATGGATACAGGAATGCAGCATGATATTATGAGGAGTATCCTGAAAAAACCGTTCCTTCTCATGGAGTCATGTCCGTCAGCTACAAACTGGCAGAGTGTGAGCAAGCTGAAAAAGCCGGGGATGCTGCGGGCAGCTTCCCTCCAGGCAGTCGCACACGGTTCAGACAGTGTGCAGTATTTCCAGCTCCGCCAGAGCCGGGGCTCCAGCGAGAAATTCCACGGTGCTGTCATTGACCATTACGGCGGGGATGACACCAGAGTATTCGGTGAAGTGACAGAAGTAGGAGAAGCTCTGGATGCCCTGCGTGAGATGGCGGGAAGCCGTACCCATTCACAGGCGGCGGTTATCTATGACTGGGAAAACCGCTGGGCTATGGAGGACGCGGCTGGTCCGAGAAATAAAAACCTGTATTATAAAGAGGCGGTGGAAAAGTCTTACTATGCCTTCCGCAAGCAGGGGCTTGATGTGGATGTTATTGACATGGAGCAGGATTTGGCCGGTTATAAAATCGTAGCAGCCCCAATGCTGTATATGTTCAGAGCCGGATTTGAGGAGAAGGCACAGAACTTTGTGCATGCAGGCGGAAAGCTGATCCTCACTTACTGGTCAGGTATTGTGGATGATACAGACCTCTGTTTCCTTGGCGGCACTCCTCACGGTCTGATGGATGTGTGCGGTCTGCGCAGCACGGAAATTGACGGGCTGTATGACGGGGAGACCAACTGCGGTGTTCCGGTGGAAGGAAATGCGCTGAACATGACAAAGACATATACATGTGAGCATCTCTGTGACCTGGTAAGGACAAACGGGGCGGAAGTTATTATGACCTACGGAAAAGATTTTTACGCCAAAATGCCGGCGCTGACCTGCAATACTTATGGTGAGGGAAAAGCTTATTATGTGTGTGCGGATTTTGAGCAGGGCTTTTACGACGAGTTTTACAGAAAGCTGGTAAAAGTGGCCGGGATCAAACGATACATCCATCACATTCCTGCCGGAATCGAAGTGACATCCAGAGAGACAGAGGATGCGTATTACCTGATCGTACAGAATTTCAATCCGGGAAGTACAGAGGTGCGCCTGCCGAAGGGACCGTTTGCGGTTTGGTATGGCGAATACGACGGTACGGTAAAAGGTTTTGATATGGTGGTACTTAAAAAAAGTAAATAGACATAGGAAGGCTGGGATGATATAATAAAAAACAGTTAAAAAGCTGCCAGTAAATGAATATGAGAGTACGGAAAAAGCGGACAAGGAGGTCATATTGACACTTTGCCCGCTTTTTTAAAGGATTTTTTTACCGGGGATGTACCCAGGATCCGGCATTTTGTAAAAGTATACAACTTTGCGAAATTTAAAGGGGAAGAGGAGGAGGCAGCCCTGGTGTATGATATTGGCATTAAACCCGCGGAGGTAAATACGGGCGCAGTGATGGGAAGCTTCAGGAGCGGGAGGGGCCTGCGCTGGCGGTTTCAGGACAAAAAGGGGATTGCGCCTTGCCGGGGATATGTATCTGCATTCGCCGTGGAAATTATCGGATACCTGGGCCCAAGAGGCTTAGAGCAGGGGGGATATCCTGCAGTAGCAGAAAAAGGAATTTTCAGGTACACATTGACTTTTCATTCTGAGGCTGTATAATTTTTTAGGTACATACAGACGGATTTTAAAGCACAGAGACAGAAGGAGGAGCTATGAAGTATCTGAGACAATTCTGCATTATTTTACTGTTATCATTTTTAGGAGAAGGGCTGCATATCATCCTGCCGCTTCCCGTGCCTGCCAGTGTTTACGGCCTGGTTCTGATGCTGGCTGCGCTTCAGACAGGTATCTTAAAAACACATCAGGTGAGGGAAACGGCGGGATTTTTGATTGAGATCATGCCTGTGATGTTCATACCTGCCGCGGCAGGACTGCTGAACGCATGGGGGGTGCTGAAGCCTGTCTTCGTTCCGGTTGCGGTTATCACTGCCGTTACTACAGTTTTTGTCATGGTGGTCACAGGGCTTGTGACCCAGGGGATCATACGGAAGGGGAGAAAGAAAAATGAATGCATTGCTGAGTGATTCTATTTTCTGGGGAGCAGTTTTAAGCCTTTTGGGATATGAGGCGGGACTGCTTTTGAAACGGAAATTTAAGATGGCGGTTTTTAATCCGCTGCTGATAGGTGTGATCTGTGTGATTGGCGTGCTGGCAGTGGGGCATATTGATTATGACAGTTACTATGAGGGCGGCAAATATATCAGCTACCTTTTGACTCCGGCCACAGTATGTCTGGCAGTGCCCTTGTATGAACAGATGGGACTTTTAAGGAAAAATCTGAAAGCAGTGGCAGCAGGGCTTATATCCGGTGTGCTTGCCAGCCTTGTCAGTGTATTTCTGCTGGCAAAGCTGTTTGGACTGGATCATGCCCAGTATGTGACACTGCTTCCAAAGTCCATCACAACAGCCATCGGCATGGGGGTATCTGAAGAACTGGGCGGAATTGTCACAATTACGGTGGCGGTTATCATTATTACCGGAATTTTGGGTAACATGATAGGGGAAGTGGTATTTAAAATCTTTCATATCCAGGAGCCTGTGGCAAAAGGTCTGTCCCTGGGGGCATCTTCCCATGCCATCGGAACGGCCAAGGCCATGGAACTCGGTCCGGTGGAAGGGGCCATGAGCAGTCTGGCTATTGCGGTAGCGGGTCTTCTGACTGTGATAGGTGCCTCAGTATTTGCAGGATTTATGTAGCAGAAGGGAGCGGTAGAGATGGAAAAGGGTATTATCACCATTGGAAGGCAGTACGGAAGCCAGGGAAAGGCGATAGGAAAAAAGCTTGCCAAGAAGCTTGGCTGCACCTTTTATGATAAAGAAGAACTTACCAAGATTGCCAGAGGAAGAGATTACGAAGAAGTGAGGGAGTTTTATGAGGAACAGCCTGTGGACAGCCTGCTGTACGCCATTGCCATGAATAATGTGGAGAGGGAAATGGAAAAGGTTCCCTTTGCACGTATCCGGGAACTGTGCGGCGTGGGTCCCTGCGTGCTCATTGGCCGGTGTGGCAGTGAAATCTTCAGGGGAGACCCAAATGCTGTGAGTATTTTCATTCATGGGGATATGGAAAAAAGAATTCAGTATGTGATGGAGACAGAAGGCCTGTCCAGGAACAGTGCCAGAAAGAAGATCAGCCGGACCGATGAGGCCAGGACATCCTTTCACAGATATTATACGCACAGGGAATGGGGGAGAGCCGAAGACTATGAACTATGCCTGGACAGCAGTATTCTGGGGGCAGACAGATGTGTTGAGGCTATACTTGGATATCTTAAGATCCGGGAACTGATTTAAACAGGCAGAAGGAGAAGAGATGAAAGAGCTGTTATCATTATTCTGGGTATTTGCCCGGATGGGTGCCGTTACTTTTGGGGGCGGTTATGCCATGCTTCCCATTATACAGCGGGAAGTGGTGGAAAAACGGGGATGGGCAGCGGAGGAGGAGATTATGGATTATTATGCCATAGGCCAGTGCACGCCCGGGATCATTGCGGTCAATACATCCACATTTATCGGATATAAAAGAAAAGGCGTGCTGGGAGGGATTGCGGCGACACTGGGATTTGTATTTCCATCCCTTGTGATCATTACGGTTATCGCGGCATTTCTGCGGAATTTTTCCCATATTGCTTTTGTGAGCCACGCATTTAACGGGATTCGGGCCTGCGTCTGTGCATTGATCCTGGATGCAGTGCTGAAACTGGGAAAGAAATCCGTAGTTGATTTAAAATGCCTGGCGGTCTGCGCCGCAGTGCTTTTGCTGTCCATGTTTACTCCGGTATCCCCGGCAATCCTTGTAGTGGGGGCAGGTGTGCTGGGGATTTTGCTTCGGCAGGGCATGAGAAGGGCAGGTGAGAGAGTATGATACTGCTCAGACTGTTCTATGAGTTTGCTAAGACAGGGCTTTTTGCTGTGGGAGGAGGGCTTGCCACACTGCCCTTTTTGTATGCCATGTCAGAGAAGACGGGATGGTTTACCTATCAGGATGTGGCAGATATGATCGCTGTCTCTGAATCCACACCGGGAGCCATGGGGGTAAATATGTCCACGTATGTGGGATTTACCACTGCGGGAGTGCCGGGGGCTGTTTTAGGGTCTTTGGGGTTGATATTCCCGTCAATTGTGATTATCATAGTAATAAGTAAAGTGCTTCAGAAATTCAAGGATTCCAGGATGGTGCAGGATGCTTTCTATGGCCTGCGTCCCGCATCTACAGGACTCATTGCGTCGGCAGGGCTTGGGGTTGCAGGGACTGCGCTTTTGAATGCTGAGGTTTATGCTGCAGGAGGGAATCCAGGGCAGATTTTGAGAGTTCCGCCCATTCTTCTGGCAGCCGCAGTGTTTCTGGCAATGAGAAGGTGGAAGCTTCACCCTGCTGCTTACATTGGGATAGCGGCTGCTGCCGGGATATTGTTTCAATTGTGATACGTGGTGCCCGGTCAGCAGAGAAATGCGGGCAGGACGCAGCTTTAGATGGTGTATAAGTGGGAGGATTTGGGATACTTTCGGATCCTTTTGATTCCGGTGTATGTGCTCCTGTATTATCACGCGGAGTCGGTGAGGGAATATTATATGGCCGCCGTGCTGGTGGGGATTTCCGGGATCACGGATATGCTGGACGGCAAAGTGGCAAGGCATTTTAACATGATCACAGAGCTTGGCAAAGCGCTGGATCCGGTGGCGGACAAGCTGACTTTGGGGGCTATGATCCTCTGTCTGGCTTTCCGGTATGAAAACATGCGCTGGCTGGTAGGATTGTTTGTCCTGAAAGAGGGATTTATGGGGATTATGGGGCTTGTCCTGTCCCATTACCGGGGCAGGAAGCTGGACGGGGCTAAATGGTATGGAAAGGTCTGTACTGCATTTTCTTATTTGGTAATGTTCGTGCTGTTTTTCTTCCTGCGGCTGCCGCGCTCTCTGGTAAATGGCCTGATCGTATGCTGCGGTGTCCTCATGGCCGTGACCTGGGTGCTGTATGTGCCGGTGTTTGTGAAGATGTGGAAAGAAAACAACAACAGGCTTATTGAAAAAGATTAAATTTTTTGATAAAATATTTATATGTAGTTTTTGATAAGTGTTATCTCCCGCCTCTATAGGTGGAGAGATAAGCTGCAGTCGTACTCTGTGTAATTACCGGGCATGGATTGTAACAAATAAAGGGATAGGTCAGTTATGAAAGTAAGTATAAAAGATATCAGTGAACGCACAGGATTCTCGCCTGCTACCGTTTCCAATGCGCTGAACCACAAAAAAGGGGTCAATGCAGATACGGCAGCCGAGATTTTCCGTGTTGCGAAAGAGGTGGGGTACATCAGTGAATCGCGTATCGGAAAAATCAAATTCGTTATCTTCAAAAGAAATGGTTTGATTCTGGATGATACGCCTTTTTTTTCACTTCTGATCGACGGGATCGAAAAAGAGTGCCGGGCTTCCGGCATGGAGATGGTGCTGTGTCATCTGAATTATGAGGATGAGGACTATAAGGAGCAGGTGAATTGGCTGATCCATGATAATTCCTCCGCGGTGATCATGCTGGGCACAGAACTGATGGAGGAGGATGTGGCTCTGTATAAGAATGCATCCTGCCCGTTTCTGATGCTGGATTACTGGAGCTGGGATATGAGCTTCAACGGTGTATTGATCAACAATGCGGATTCTGCCCGTATGGCAACAGAATATCTCCTGAGAAAAGGCCACAGGAAAATAGGGTATCTGAGAGGGGAATTCCGGATCAAAGCCTTTCGTTCCCGGGCAGTGGGGTATGCCACTGCTTTGAATAAGAGTGGAATTGTCCCGGAAAAGAAATATACGGTTACACTGTCCACCACTATCAATGGAGCTTATGAGGACATGAGGACATATCTTGAGACAAAACCGGAGCTTCCCACCGCTTTTTTTGCAGATAATGATATGGTTGCTCTGGGGGCGATCAGAGCTCTGCAGGAAAAGGGATATGAGGTGCCCGGGGATATTTCTGTGGTGGGGTTTGATGACCTGCCATTCTGTGAGATCGCCAATCCGCCTTTGACCACACTCCGTGTTCCGAAACAGGAGATGGGGCGGGTGGCAGTCAGAAGAATCCTGGAAGTGATCAACGGAACCGATAAAATCAAAACAAAGACCCAGGTCTGCACTAATTTTGTGGAGCGGGACAGTGTAAAGGATTTGAAAGGCAGAAACGGCGGTGACGGCAATGAAGGTTAAGTCAAAAGAGGTGGCGGAGGCCCTGGGTGTGTCCACTGCTACGGTGTCCCTTGCCATCAACGGGAAACCGGGGGTAAATGAGGAGACAAGAAAGCGGATTCTGGAATACATCAGCGGACAGCAGGGGAAAGACGTGGCGAAAGGCACCTTTGTGAAACTGATCATTTTTGAAAATTCTCCCCGGGTGTTGTCTGGGGGGATGGGGTCTTTCTTCAGAATTACCTATGTGGAGAGTGTGGAGCGCCTCCAGAAGGATAGATTGGAAGTCCGGCTTGTCTATGCGTACGGCAACGAGGAGCTGAAGGAGGCTCTGTTGAAAAGCAATTCGGATGGCACAAGGGGGATACTGCTGCGGGCAGATGAATTCGGGGAAAACGATTACGAGCTGCTTTCTTTGTGCAGGATTCCCATTGTCATGAGTGACTGCGACCCCAGGGAGTATGATTGGAATACTGTGAATTTTAATAACCGGCAGGCGGTTTTTAAAGGGATGGATCATCTGAAAGCACATGGATGCAGAAGGATCGTCTATTTTCAAAATAAGGAGACTATCTACAATTTCCGGGCAAGGAGAGAAGCCTTTTGGGAATATCTGTGCAGGAACCCGGAAATTGAGGGGAGTTTTTGGGAGACGGGAAATGAGAGGGAACAGATTGAGGAGAGGGCAGCAAATTACATGAAGGGCTGTGAGGTACTGCCGGATGCGGTATTTCTTGAGAATTTCCTGGTCTCCGTGGGGACGGCCCAGTCACTGATGAAGCTGGGAATATCTGTGCCGGATGAGATTTCCCTATTGGGTATTGACGCCATTCCGGATACGGTACTTTTACCCTATAAACTAACTCATTTTGAAGTGCCTCATAAAAAGAGAAGCGTGCTGATGGCAGAACTTCTGCTGGAGTTAATGAGCCGGGTGGATGACGGGTATGGACGCGTTGTTCTGGTGAATGAAAAAATGATATTGGGGAATAGTGTGAAAATGTAAAGGATAATGCGGGGAAGTGAAGGACGGCAGGGGAAAGCTTGTGCTGGAGGAGGGGAGATCCAGATTTCATTATCCATTATCTCCAGCAAATATCCGTCTGTCACTTGTTCGGCAAATCTGCTCATGATTTCATTAAATTCCAATGCAGTTTCAATTTTCTTAGGAAAACGGATCGAGGTTTCAAAGTCATCCGCCAGGGATAAACCGGCTTCTTTGCCGATTTCCTGCCACTCCTGTTTAGTATAAAATTTAATATGTCCGTCTTTTTTCATCTGCATGTAGGCGTCTACAAAGCCTTCCGTATCATTATCATTGGGGGCCGGGTCGGACAGGAAGAAAATTCCGCCGGGTTTAAGAACTCTGCTGATTTCCGAAAAAGTGTTGACAAAACCAAGTTTTTTCAAGCCTTCAGACTCGGCGCACTCCCGGTTCTTATCTAATGCTTCTTCGACAATATCCAGGCCTGTAACTTGTGCGTCCGGGTATTTCCGGGCAAGAGGGAAGGCAAGATAGCCGGTTCCGGTACCTAAATCCAGTATGTTCATGCTGCCCGTTACTTTTATGGCATTTAATATCAGCATAAGATGCGTCTCGTCCTGCGTCTGTTTGTCATAATAGGTTCCTGATTTAAAACTTTCTTCAAAACATCTCTTTGTTTTTTCAATACTTTCAAATGTTTTCTGCAGCATTTTCATTTTCTCCCTGGTTTTCCTGCTTATTTACTCATTAATCTATCATAAAGTCCGTTCTATGTCTGTAAGAAAATGCTGCAGTTATAGGAAGTGGGACATAATTCCTGTATGTTTTTTTGTATAAAATAAGTTGAGATTTATATAAAATATGATCTGGATTTATTTATGTAAAAATTTATATAAAACTTTAACTAAACACTCTAAAAAAGGTAAAGTGGTAAAAAAATAGCAAAAATATATGTGAAAAATGCATAAAAAAGCTATGTTAATATTATGAAAATGAGCAAAAAGTAAAAAGGTGCTTGAAATATATATAAACGAATGCTAAAATAAATTTAAATCAAGAGCAAAAAAGTTTAAATAAACGACGTCGATATTTAAATAAAAGCAAAAGCGATTTAAACAATTTGTTTAAAAATTCAGGGAGGATTCAAAATGAAAATTAAAAAAGTAATGGCATTGGCAATGGCATCAGCAATGGTTATGTCTATGGCGCTTTCAGGATGCGGAAGTGACGGCGGTTCCGAGAGTAAAGAGAGCAGCAGTTCAGGGGGAAATTCCAAGAGCGGGGCTACAGAGGTTACATTCTGGACACTGAATACCAGGCAGAATGCAGTGGACCCTATTGTGGAAGCGTTCAACAAAGCCAATGATGATGTTAAAGTAACCGTTTCCTATTATGATACGGACGGGATCAAGGATGCCTGTAAAGTTGCCGCTTCTTCAAAAACCCTTCCGAATATGTGGTTCAACTGGGGGGGAAGTCTGGGCGGCTTCTATGCAGAGAACGGCCTTACCTATGACCTGACACAGTACGCTGAGGAAAATAAATGGAGTGAGAAATTCACACAGACTTCCATGGACCTGTGTACATTAGACGGAAAGCTTTGCGGTTATCCTACAAGCTATAATGTTCTGGGAATTTACTATAGAAAAGATATTTTCGAGCAGTACGGCATAGAAGTGCCGGCCACGTTTGAAGATTTTGAAACAGCCTGTGCAACGTTAAAAGAAAACGGCATTACACCCATTTCCACCGCAGGTCTTAACGGCTGGCATACCATGCGTTTTGTTGAACTTCTCATTGAACATTACGCAGGTTCAGAACTTCATGACAAGATGAATACATTTGATGAGAGCTATGACAACGACGCAGTGGTACAGGCTTTGGCAAAATATCAGGAGTTCTGTGATAAAGGTTACTTCCCGGATGGATTCCTGACCCAGGACCCCAATGATACCCTGATCGGTATGGCAAATGGCCAGTGCGCCATGGATATCCAGGGCCAGTGGCAGGATGGAAAAATTATTCAGGAAGGCCTTGATATGGACCAGTACGGCGTGTTTGCATTCCCAAGCGGAGAGACAAACAGAATGTCCGCATTTGCAGAGATGACACAGTTTAATGCGGATAATACGGACGAAGAACTGGAAGCCTGCATGCGCTTTACAGATTACTATTACAATAAAGAAAATACAGAAAAATATGCTGAATATTATAACCTTCCTCTCCCTGTAGTGGGCGCAGAAATGCCGGAAGGGCAGCCAAATGTACCTGTACTGTTAGAGACATCCGAGAAAAACGGCATCTTTACCATCACAGACCAGGCATTCCCCACAGAGGTTGCTGACGTGCTGTTCAATGCCCAGGACGCTATCGCCAATGGTCAGATGACACCGGAAGACGGAGCAAAGAGTATCCAGGAGGCGATCGAGGCTTACAATAACAAATAACTATAATTAAGAGGATTTTCTTACGGTCAGCGGAGGAGTTGAGGCGCTCCTCCGCTTTCCGAAAACCACTGTGCTGACCAAACAGATTGGAGTGAAACCATGAAAAATAAGAAAAACTATACCAGGACAGATAAAGCCGCGTATTTCTTCCTGCTCCCGGCGGCGGTCATCTATTTATCCGTGATCGTGGCACCTGTGTGCTATTCCTTCTTTATCAGCCTGTTCAAATGGAACGGTATCGGCGAGAAACAGTTTGTAGGCTTATCTAATTACATAAATCTCTTTAAAGGCGACAAAATCTTTCATACGGCAATCATCAACAACCTGATCTGGATTGTTTTGACTATATTTGTGACTATGACTATTGCACTGCTTTTTGCGGTGATACTGAGCAAACAGTTTAAAGGACGTACATTTTTCAGGGGCTTTTTCTATTTTCCGTGTGTCATCGCACCCATTGCGGTGGCTATTATCTGGAGATGGATCTACAACCCCAATATTGGCTTTATCAATGAATTTTTCAAAGCACTGGGGATCAACTTCTCCCAAGGATGGATATCGGACCCAAATGTCAGCATCTATGCCGTATTCGCGGCAGCTCTGTGGCAGGCCATCGGACAGCCCATGATCTTGTTTCTGGCAGGTCTGCAGGCTATCTCACCGGATGTTCTGGAGGCTGCCACTATTGACGGCGCCAACGGAATTGAACAGTTTTTCCTGATCAAAGTACCGCTCCTTAAGGATACCTTTGTCATTGTTATCGCCACGCTGATCGTGGCAGCTATGAAGGTTTACGATGTGGTACAGGGTCTTACCGGCGGCGGTCCCAACAATGCCACCCAGATGCTTTCCACCTATATGTATTCACAGGTGTTCCAGTACAATAACGTGGGATACGGAACAGCAGTTGCCTGTATTATGGTACTTATGATGATGATCGTTATCATTCCTTATGTATCCTTTACAGCAAAAGAAGATTAGCGGGGAGGGATTATCGTGGAAGGAAAAACAAAGAAAATCACAAAAAAAGCAGTATTATATCTTGTTCTGATCATCCTGGCGCTTATCTGGGTAGTACCCATGTTCACACTGGTGGCAACAGCGGTCAAGAGTAAATCTGATTTCTACAGCGGCGCGGGATTGTTCAGCATGCCGGCACATGTTGCCTGGGACAACTTTGTCAATGCCATTACAAAAGGCCGGCTGTTCACTTATATGAAAAACGACCTGATCGTATCCTGTTTAAAAGTGCCTCTGGGAATTTTCATTGAGGCCCTGGCAGCCTTTGCCCTGACCAGGCTGGAGATCAGGCATAAAACGGGAACTTTTATCTTCTTCCTCATTGGAATGATGCTTCCCATGCAGACAGCCCTGGTACCGATCAATGTGATCTACAGCAAGCTGGGCCTGCTGAATTCTTACTTTGGACTGTTCTATGTATATGTGGGCTTCGGTATCTCCTTTGGTATTCTGATCCTGCGGGGCTTTTTCAACGGTGTCCCCAGGGAGCTTGACGAGGCGGCATACATTGACGGATGCAACAAATGGCAGTTGTTTTATAAAATTATCTTCCCGGTGGCAAAGCCTGCTGTGGCAACACTGATCATCACAGACTTTTTGTCCACATGGAATGAGTACCTGCTGGCAAGTGTTATCATCAATGATAATATGAAGAAAACCGTTCCGGTAGGTATCATGACCTTCGTGGGCGAGCATGGAACAGATTACGGCTATCTGTGCGCGGGCGTGCTGATCTCCGTTGTTCCGGTGCTGATCGTGTATCTGATTTTCCAGAGACATTTTGTGGAAGGCATGGCCGGTGCTGTAAAAGCCTGACCGTTTAAAGAAAAAAATTGGAGGTAGAGTATGGAGACAATGAAGTACAAAAAACAGGTGGAAAAATGGGATGTTTTTGAGGTGGAGATCCAGGGCCCCGCAGCGGGAAATCCATTCACGGACTATGAAGTGACAGGAACCTTTGAGAGCAAAAATGAGTGCACAGAAGCGGACGGCTTTTACGACGGGGACGGTATCTATAAAGTGCGGTTTATGCCCTCCTTTGAGGAGGAATATACCTTCAGGATCCGTGCGGGATTCTTGGATGCCGACCTGGTGGGACGCTTTACAGCCACAGCTCCCGGAAAGGACAATCACGGTCCTGTGAGAGTGGCGAATACATTCCATTTTGCGTACGAGGACGGCACACCTTATTACTCTGTGGGAACGACCTGCTATGTGTGGGACCTGCAGTCCGACGAACTGATCGGGAAGACACTTAAGACTTTAAAGGAGAGCGCTTTTAATAAGATACGGTTCTGCGTTTTCCCGAAACATTATGACTATAACCTGGGGGAACCGCGCTCCTATCCTTACCAGGGAACCCCTATGGATTCCAGTGTGCTCACAAAGGAGAACTTCCAGGAATACACAGGAAGAAGTGAGGGAAATGACTGGGATTTTACCAGATTCAACACGGAACATTTCAGACATATAGAGAAATGCATTGAGGTCCTCAGAGACTTAGGCATCGAGGCGGACCTGATCGTCATGCATCCTTATGACCGCTGGGGATTTTCCTGCATGAAGCCTGAGGAGGATGACCTTTACTGGAAGTATGTGATCGCCCGGTTTGCCGCCTACAGAAATATCTGGTGGTCTCTGGCCAATGAATTTGACCTGTTTGAGGAAAAGAACGTGGAAGACTGGGAGCGTTATGCGAAAATCATCTGCGAAAAAGACCCGTACAAACATCTGCGTTCCATCCACAACTGCAGAAATTTCTACGACCACAACCGCCCATGGATCACGCACTGCAGCATCCAGAGGCAGGATATATACAAATCCGCAGAGATGGTCAATGAATGGCGAGAGAAGTACAAAAAGCCTGTTGTACTGGATGAGATCGCCTACGAGGGAAATATCCAGCACGGCTGGGGAAATATAAGCGGAGAGGAGATGCTGCGCAGATTCTGGGAGGCTGCTGTGCGGGGCGGGTATCCGGGACACGGAGAGACATATATGCATCCCCAGGATATCCTCTGGTGGTCACACGGCGGGGAACTTCACGGGGAGAGCCACAAACGTTTCGGATTCCTTCTGAATGTCATGAAGGAGACGCCGGGCATTGGACTTATGCCTTATGAAAAATGCGGCTGGGATGAAGTGTGTGCCGTACCTGAGGAGAGTACATCCCTGATCAAGGCTGTAAAAGAGTATTATCTGTTTTATTACAGCTTCATGCGCCCTTCCTTCCGGGATTTTTACTTTGACGATGAGACCGCGTTTGAAGTCCGCGTGCTGGATACCTGGAATATGACTGTGGAGAACAGAGGCATCCATAAAGGGAAATTCAGAGTTGAGCTGCCGGGAAAACAGTACATGGCAGTGCAGATAAAAAAAGCATAAGATTTCGTTGGAGGTGAGACGGTGAAAGTAAATATAAGGACCATATCAGAATATACAGGATTTTCTCCGGCTACCGTATCCAATGCTTTGAACCATAAAAAAGGTGTGAATAAGGACACCGCGTCAGAAATCCTCCGTGCAGCCAAGGAACTGGGCTATATCGGGGAGATGGGGATCACGAAGATCAAGCTTGTCATCTATAAGGACAAGGGCCTGATCGTGGATGACAATCCCTTCTTTTCCCTGGTTGTGGATGGATTTGAAAAGGAGTGCAGGGAGGCCGGCTATGAGATGGCGCTCTGTTATCTGGACCGGCAGACAGAGGATTACAAAAGACAGGTGGAAAACCTGTGCCTGGACCGGGCTTCCGCCATTGTACTTCTGGGCACAGAGCTTACAGACGAGGAGGCAGCGGTGTTCAGAGGCATGAAAGTACCCTTTCTGGTGCTGGATTACTGGAACCACGATATGTCGTTTGACGGGGTGTTTATCAACAACGCGGACGCGGCCAGAATGGCCGGGGAGTATCTGATCCAGAAAGGCCATACCAGAATCGGATATCTGCGGGGCAGTTACCGGATCAAGGCGTTCGGCTCCAGAGCTTCCGGATTTCAGATCGCCCTCAATAAGCATAATCTGAGGCTGGAGAACAGGTACACGGTGACCATCGGCGTTACCATGGAGGCTGCCCACCAGGACATGCTGCGGTACCTGGTGGGGAAACCGGAGCTGCCCACCGCTTTTTTTGCGGATAATGACAATCTGGCTCTGGGTGCCATGAAAGCGCTGCAGGAATCCGGCTACCGGGTCCCGCAGGATGTGTCGATCATCGGATTTGATGACCTCCCCTTCTGTGAGATCGCAGTGCCCAGGCTGACAAGCCTCAGGGTGCCCAAGCAGGAGATGGGAAGGCTGGCAGTGCGCCGCATTGTGGAGATGATGCAGGAGAGGAGCACAGCCAAGACAAAGATTCAGATCTGTACGGAATTTATTGAGCGGGACAGTGTCCTTGAACTTAAAAATTAGAAAGCAGGGTGTGTGAGTTTGAATAAGATAAAATTAGGGTTCGCCCCAACACGAAGGAGCATTTTCAGTGCTCCGGATGCCATTAAATATGCGGATTTGACAAGGGAAAGATTGTGTGAACTGGGCGTCTCCTTTGTGGATATTAAGGATATCAATGAGGAAGGACTTCTGTACAACGAGGCAGACAGAATAAAGATCGCGGAGAAATTTAAGGCGGAGAAGGTGGACGGCCTCTTCTTCCCCCACGGCAATTTTGGCACAGAATATGAGGTCGCAAGGCTGGCAAAGGAACTGAATGTTCCGGTGCTTTTATGGGGGCCGAGGGATGAGCGTCCGGATGAGAACGGCGTCCGTCTCCGTGACAGCCAGTGCGGGCTTTTTGCCACCGGAAAGGTTCTCAGAAGATTTCAGGTGCCGTTTACCTACATGACAAACTGCAGGCTTACAGACCCGGAGTTCCAGCGGGGAATCCGGGATTTCCTGGCTGTGTGCAATGTGGTGAAGGTGTTCAGAAATACAAGAATCCTGCAGATCGGGCCGCGCCCGTTTGACTTCTGGAGTACCATGTGCAACGAGGGCGAACTGCTGGAAAGATTTAATATCCAGCTTTCTCCCATACCGATTCCCGAGCTGACAAAAGAGATGAAAAAGGTAAAGGAAGAGGGCACAGAGGTGGTAAAGATCATGGCATACTGTCATGACAATATGTGTGTCAGAATCAGGGAAAATGAGCTGGAAAACGTGGCTGCGCTGAAAGCTGCCATGAAGAATCTGGCAGAGAAATACGGCTGTAATGCCATTGCTATCCAGTGCTGGAATGCCCTTCAGGGAGAAATCGGAATTATGCCCTGTGCGGCCAATTCCCTGCTGAATGAGGAGGGAATCCCGGTCGTCTGTGAGACGGATATACACGGCGCCGTCACAGCACTTCTCATGGAAGCGGCAGGCATGGATGAGGCCAGGACCTTCTTTGCAGACTGGACGGTGCGTCATCCCGACAATGAAAACGGTGAGCTTTTGCAGCACTGCGGCCCCTGGCCTGTCTCTGTGGCAAAGGAAAAGCCATCCATTGGTTATCCCCTGGCCTTTGACCATCCCGGAGCTGTGGAGGCTGAGGCAAAACACGGGGATATGACCCTGTGCCGTTTTGACGGAGACAACGGGGAATACTCCCTGCTTCTGGGGCACGCGAAGGGTGTGGAAGGACCGTATACCAAGGGAACCTATGTCTGGGCCGAGGTGGAGAATCTTAAGCGCCTGGAGGCAAAGCTGGTGGAAGGGCCATACATCCATCACTGTGTGGGTATCCACAAGGATGTGGTGCCCGTGCTCTACGAGGCCTGCAAGTATATAGGTGTAAAACCGGATTTGTATGATCCGATCGAGGAACAGGTTAAGGCATATTTGAGAGGTGAATGAGATGGATGATCTGAAAGCGAAAGTGTTTGATCTGCGCAGGGATACAGTTGATATTATTGTTGCCGGAAAGGGAGGTCATATCGGCGGTGATATGAGTGTTATGGAAATCCTGGCCGCTCTGTATTTCCGTGTTATGAATGTTTCTCCAAAACGGGCAGATGACCCGGACAGGGACCGGTTTGTCCTCAGCAAGGGACATTCCATGGAGGCTTATTATGCGGTGCTGTGCGCAAAGGGATTCCTTGATCTGGAAGAGGTAAAAGAAAAGTTTTCAAAGTTCGGTTCCTCTTACATCGGACATCCAAACAATAAACTGCCGGGGATCGAGATGAATTCCGGTTCCCTCGGACACGGCCTTCCCGTATGCGTGGGAATGGCTCTGGCAGGAAAGATGAACAAAAAGGAATACCGGGTATATACAGTTATGGGAGACGGTGAGCTGGCAGAAGGCTCTGTCTGGGAGGGAGCCATGGCTGCCAACCAGTATCATCTGGATAATCTCTGTGCAGTGGTGGACAGAAACAGGCTGCAGATTTCCGGCTGTACGGAAGATGTGATGGGACATGATGACCTGGCAGAGAGATTTTCCTCTTTCGGATGGCATGTGATCAGTGTGCGGGGAAACGATTTGGATGAACTTCTGCAGGCATTTTCAGAGGCGTCACAGACAAAGGGAAAACCAAGTGTCATCATAGCAAATACCACGAAAGGGTATGGTTCCCCTGTTATGGAAAATAAGGCAAACTGGCATCACAAGGTACCCACACAGGAGGAATATAATCAGATTATCAGTGATTTCGCCGCAGGGAAGGAGGCTGCTCTTCATGAATAAGATAGCAAATAAGCAGGTGATCTGCCAGGTACTGATGGAGAAAGCAAAGACAGATAAAGACGTTGTGGTGCTGTGCAGTGACTCCCGCGGTTCCGCATCCATGACACCTTTTGCAGAGAATTACCCGGAACAGTTTGTGGAGGTGGGCATTGCGGAACAGAATCTGGTGAGCATTTCCGCGGGCCTTGCAAAGTGCGGTAAGAAAGCCTATGCGGTATCCCCCGCCTGCTTTTTATCTACCAGAAGCTATGAGCAGGCAAAGGTGGATGTGGCCTATTCCAACACCAATGTGAAGCTGATCGGTATCAGCGGCGGCATCAGTTATGGTGCCCTGGGCATGAGCCACCACTCTGCCCAGGATATGGCTGCCATGTCAGCAGTTCCGAATATGAGGGTTTACATACCAAGTGATAAAAATCAGACGAAGTGCCTGACTGAGGCGCTGCTGGGGGATGAAAAACCTGCCTACATCCGTGTGGGGAGAAATGCGGTGGAGGATGTCTATGAAGAAGGAAACTGTCCTTTTGAAATGGATAAAGCCACTGTGGTGAAAGAGGGAAAAGACGTGGCGATCGTGGCGTGCGGAGAGATGGTAAAGCCTTCTCTTGACGCAGCGAAGCTGCTGGAAAAGGAAGGCATCAGCGCAGCAGTCCTGGATATGTACTGTGTAAAGCCTTTTGACAAAGAGACTCTGCTTCAGATGGTATCCGGTGTGAAGGCTGTGATCACAGCGGAGGAGCACGCGCCTTTCGGGGGACTTGGCAGTATGGTGAGCCAGGCAGTGGGAAGCGAATGCCCGAAAAAGGTTGTGAACCTGTCCCTGCCGGATGCGCCGGTCATCACAGGAACCTCAAAGGAGGTATTTGATCACTACGGATTAAACGCGGAAGGAATCGCGGCAAAAGCCAGGGAGTTAGTCTGATATGGAGAGATACATACTGGGAATTGACCAGAGCACGCAGGGGACAAAAGCACTGCTTTTTGACGGACAGGGAGCCCTGACTGCCCGTGCGGACCTTCCCCACAGACAGATCATAGACAGCAACGGCTGGGTGGAGCATGACCCGGAGGAGATCTACAGAAACACCATTCAGACGGTTAAGAATGTGGTGGAAAAGGCCGGTATCGATAAGAACCTGATAGCAGGTGCGGGCATCAGCAACCAGAGGGAGACTGCCCTTGCCTGGAAAAAGGACGGCAGACCGGTATATAACGCCGTGGTATGGCAGTGTGCCAGGGGAGAGGGAATCTGCAGCAGGATCGCAGACAGTGCCGGGATGATCAGAGAACGGACAGGGCTTAAGCTCTCCCCCTATTTTTCAGCGGCAAAGATTGCCTGGATACTGGAAAATGTGGAGGGGGCCAGGGAAAGCGCCGAAAAAGGCGATCTGTGTTATGGAACCATGGACAGTTTCCTGGTATACCGGCTCACAGGCGGCAGGTTCTTTCTGACGGATTATTCCAATGCATCCAGAACCCAGCTCTTCAACATCAGGACACTTGCCTGGGAGGAAGAGATCTGCAGGGCCTTTCAAATCCCGGCGGAAAATCTGCCCCGGGTTTCGGACTCCAACGGTTACTATGGGGAGACGGATTTTGAAGGATTTCTGGATAAACCGGTTCCCATCCACGGAGTGCTGGGAGATTCCCACGGCGCTCTCTTCGGGCAGGGATGTCTGGAGGAGGGAATGGTGAAAGCCACTTACGGCACCGGCTCCTCTGTGATGATGAATGTGGGAAAAACACCGGTATTTGGCAGCCACGGTTTGGTTTCCTCCCTGGCCTGGGGGATGGACGGGCAGGTAAATTATGTGCTGGAAGGCAATATCAATTATACGGGTGCGGTGATAAGCTGGCTGCAGAAGGACCTTCAGTTGGTTGCGTCCGCAGCGGAGACAGAGCAGCTTGCAAGGGAGGCGGCGCCGGAGGACAGGACATATTTTGTACCGGCATTTACCGGCCTTGGCGCCCCCTACTGGGACAGCTCTGCCACCGGGATCCTCTGCGGGATCACCAGGACCACCGGGAAAGCGGAAATGGTGCGCGCAGGACTTGACTGCATTGCGTACCAGATCACGGATATTTTAAAAGCCATGGAGGAGGACGCCGGGATACCGATCCGGGAACTGAGAGTGGACGGCGGCCCTACAAAAAATACTTATCTGATGCAGTTTCAAAGTGACATGGCAGGCATACCGGTACAGGTACCCGAAGCTGAGGAACTGTCCGGGATCGGTGCCGCCTATGCTGCAGGTATTGGCCTTGGCATCTACAAAAAGGAAGAACTTTTTGCGAAAATGAGGAGGACTTCTTTTGAACCGCAGATGGAAAAAAGCCTTGTGGATAAGAAATATTCCGGGTGGAAAATCGCGGTGGAAATGGTGCTGAAAAAGTAAAAGAAACAGAAAGAAACCAGGGCGTATCCCGTTTGCGGATACGCCTTTTTCAATTCCCTGTGCACGGAAGAATATTTGTTACTGTTCACGCGCCACTGTCCCGCCAGGTGTTTTCAGGCCGAAGGCATGAAGATCCCGAGGCAGCCAGCGCCATATGGAGCAAAATGCTCCATATCTGTGCATCGCGAAGCGTGTTGCTGGGCACAGAGTGAACAGTAACGAATATTTTATTTCCGCGGGCAGCCAGCCAAAGCAAAGCTTGACTTGCCAAATGAGACAATATCCTCTATACTGAATAATATATCTTGTAGATTTTTCCGGGCCAAGATGTATCGGAGAAACAGTCGTTTATGTACGGAAGAAAGCGAGGAGGATTTATGCAGGCGTGTGATGAACTGGAAGACAGCCGGGAGCTTGAGGAAGAGAAAAGGCTGGAGACTATAATACCTGCAATGCTGGAGACCTGCAGACAGCTAAAGGCAGCCAGGGAGCTGGTCAAAGAAAGTCTTATAGAGGAGTTTCATGTAAAAGAAGAATTTGCGGACGTGATTCTGAAGGATTACCGTGTGCCGGAAGAGGAGAACACGGAGAAATGAATACATATAAAAAACCTATGCTGGAAAAGGCCTGGGTGGTCTGCGGGCTTGCTGTTTTGTGCAATGCACTGTGGGGAAGCGCCTTTCCAAGTATAAAAATAGGCTATAAACTTTTTGAGATACCGGGAGACAGCCCGGCATCCCAGATTTTATTTGCGGGTATGCGTTTTGCCCTGGCAGGGCTGCTGGCTGTGGTATTTGGAAGTATCCTTGCAAGAAAGGTGCTGGTGCCAAAGAGAAGATCATGGGGAAACATTGTGAAGCTATCTATGTTTCAGACAATTTTACAATACGTGTTTTTTTATCTGGGGCTGGCTCATACCACTGGTGTGAAAGGCTCCATTATAACGGCTTCCAACACCTTTTTGAGTATCTTGGTCGCCAGTCTGATCTTCCGTCAGGAAAAGCTGACCGGGAAGAAAATAGCAGCCTGTATCGTAGGATTTGCCGGTGTGGTACTGGTAAATTTAAATGGCGGCGGCATGGGGGCAGGGCTTAAAATAAACGGTGAAGGATTCCTTTTGGTGTCTGTAACTGCCTATGCCTTTGCGTCCAGTCTTCTCAAAATATATTCGAGGGATGAAGACCCTGTGGTTTTAAGCGGATACCAGTTTATGCTTGGGGGACTTGTTATGATGGGATGCGGTTTTATGCTTGGGGGGCGTATTTATACGGTTTCCCTCCGGGGCGTGGTCATGTTGGTGTATCTGGCGCTTATTTCCTCTGTGGCGTTTTCCGTCTGGGGGATTTTGCTGAAACACCATCCGGTATCCAGAATCGCTATTTTCGGATTCACGAATCCCGTGTTTGGGGTTATCCTATCCTCTGTTTTCCTGCACGAAAAGAATCAGACGGAGGGATGGAAGATTGTGACTGCCCTTCTGCTGGTATGCGCAGGCATCTTCCTTTTGAATTACCAGAAAGCGGAGAAAATGGAAGTGCATACATCAGCCAATGGATAGGCGAAAGAAAGAACCAGTGGACTAATCAGGCACACCTTTGCACAGCGAAAATTTGCTGCTCACAGATGTGCCTGTTGTAACAACAAAAGGCTATCCCCTTATGGACGGTCCCGGTTTTCTTTCCGGTATTGGCGGGCACTTTTCTTGTAGTATTTCCGGAATGCTGCAGAGAAATGCTCCACCGATGAATAACCCAGCTCCTCAGCGATGGAGGAGATGCTGCGGTCTGAATAGGTAAGCAGTATGGAGGCTGCCGACATGCGGGCGTCTCCTTTTTTCTGCAGAAATGTTTTGCCGTATATGTCCTGCATGAGCCGTTCGGTCTGCCTGCACCCAAGACCGAGTCTGTCCGCAAGCTGTTCCAGTGTGAGGACAGGATAGTCGTACAAAAAGGATTCCTCTATGATAAAGTCCTGGGCTTCTGCCGGTGTTGCGGGCTTGAAGTGGTGGCGGGCCTTTTGGCCGCCCTGATAGTTGCGTATCATCTGCACAATAAGCTGCCGCAGCAGGGTCTCCACGTAGACGGTGTAGCCTGTTTTCTGTTCCTTTAACTCCCGGAATAGCTGTTCCAGAGTATTTTTTATCTGGCAGTTGTCCTGTCCGATCCAGAAGGTCTTCTCTGTAAACAGGCGGTCCAGGTCATCGGTTCTTTTTTCACCTGGGGAGGTGCGGTGCAGTCTCAGGTAAATGCAGTAGTCCACCATGGGATCACCCTGTAGGGATATCTGGGCATGGGCCACATGGGGGCCTGCCAGATAGAGGGTATTGGGGGTGATTTCGTGTGTCTGTTCCCCCACCTTTATGTATCCCCTGCCGGATACGACATAGTGGATCTCATAACTGTTGTCCCCGTGGCTGTGGCTGGGGATGATGCGGTGCAGGTGTTCATATGCGATATTGAGGGTGCGGAACCGGGTGCTTCCAATGGTAAAGTTAATATCCAGATTATTGTATTGGATAAACATATTTTCTCTCCTAAGTGAAATCCTATTAACGATTCCTTTGGATGGATCGTTACACATCCTCTATAAAATGGACAGGATACTGTTCCCAGTATTTTTTAAATACACGGTCTTTCTGTCCGTCAAGATTAAGCTGATACATGCGGAATGTGACAGGGATATTTTTAGGCTGCCACTGTTCCACATAGGAATACTGATACGTCATTCCGATTTTTTTCATTACGTCCCCGCTTCTGGGATTTTTTACATCGTGGGTGGCAGTGATGAACGGGAGACCCTGGGTTTTCAGGAGTTCCACTACAGCGTGGCAGGCCTCTGTCATGATACCTTTATGCCAGAAGTCTTTTCGCAGCCCGTATCCGAGATCCCGGCTTTCACTGCTGCTTATATTGACATATCCCACAGGGATATTATCTGTTTTTAAGCAGACCGCATACCGGTATCCGGATCGCTGGTCGTAGGTATCCAGATAATGCTCCTGCAGAAAATCCCTGGCTTCCTCCGTGGTTTTCAGAGGAAACATGGGAAGAAAGGTGTTTACCTCCTCGTCGCTCAGGATTTGAAAGAGCGCTGCAGCATCCCCGGGGGTGAACCTGCGGAGGATCAGGCGCTTTGTTTTGATTGTGGGAGTGTTCATTATGCTATATTCCTTTCCGGTTTTACTAGAAATTATAGCATGGATGAAGAGAATATGATATAGATATTGAATATATGCGCAATACAGATTATTATGGAGATAGTACGAAAACGAATGAGGCAGGTTAAGGAGGATTATGAGTAAAAAACATAGAAAAGCGGACTTGGTAATGGGGTTTTTCCAGGGGTCCAAGAAATATTTTTTGGTGGCAGTGTCAGCCTCGCTGGTCACAACCGGTTTAAATTCCCTGACACCCCAGATTTTCCGGTTTACCGTGGACTCTGTGCTGGGTGGGGATAAATATAAATATTTATCGGAGCATTTGTGGATCATGGCACTGATGCTGGTAGGAGTGGCACTTTTTTCCGGAGCGGCACTTTTTTTGAGCCGGGCCTACACGGCAAAAGCCGGTGAGAATTTTGCAAAGAACATGAGAGACGCCCTGTTTTCTCACGTGCAGAGGCTTCCCATGGAATGGCATGACAGACACCAGACAGGAGATATTATACAGCGCTGTACTTCAGATGTGGAGGTTATCAGAAACTTTGTGGTGACCCAGCTTTTGGAGGTGTTTCGTACCGTATTTTTGGTTGCGGTTTCGTTCGGAATGATGTTTTCCATGAATGTGAAGCTTTCTTTTATTGTGCTGTGTTTTGTGCCGGTGGTGGCTCTGTACTCCACCATTTTCTACCGTCTGATCGCAGGGCGTTTTACCACGGCTGATGAAGCGGAAGGGGAATTATCCACCGTCGTGCAGGAGAATGCCACAGGCGTCCGGGTGGTGCGGGCCTTCGGAAGAGAAAAATTTGAGATGGAACGTTTTTATGAGAAAAATAATGCATTTGCAGAGTTGTGGATCAAGCTTGGTACCTTGTCAGGGCTATACTGGGGAATCGGGGATCTGATAACCGGCCTGCAGGTGGTGGCAGTGATCGTTCTTGGGGCAGCGGAAGCCGTACACGGGAATATCTCTGTGGGAGAATTTATTGCGTTTGCTTCTTATAATACAACTTTAGTCTGGCCTATCCGAGGGCTTGGACGAATTCTCTCGGACATGAGCAAGGCGGGCGTTTCCTTTGAGCGTGTGGATTATATCATAGGGGCCGGGGAAGAGGCTTATCAGGATAAAAAGGAGTATAAGAACCAAAGCCGGGATCAGGGATTTGACATAGAATTTTCTCATGTAAACTTCGGATATAAGGATGGAAAAGAGGTGCTTTCCGATGTTACGTTCTCCATCCCGCAGGGCAGTACACTGGGGATTCTGGGCGGTACCGGCAGCGGCAAGTCCACAATTATGCAGCTTCTCAACCGGCTGTATGAGCTGGAGGAAGGCCAGGGGAATATTACGCTGGGCGGAAAAAACATCAGTGAAATCCCGCTGGAATGGATCAGAAAAAATGTAGGAATGGTGCTCCAGGAACCATTCCTCTATTCCAGAACCATCAAAGAGAACATAGCGGCATCTGTGCCGGAGGCTTCCTTTGAGGAGATCAGGCAGGCGGCTAAAATAGCCTGCATTGATGAGGCCATTATGAACTTCCCGGATGGGTATGAAACCCTGGTGGGTGAGAGGGGAGTAACCCTGTCAGGAGGCCAGAGGCAGAGGATCGCCATAGCCAGAATGCTGCTGCAGAAAGCACCCATTATGGTATTTGATGACTCTCTTTCAGCCGTGGATTCCCAGACAGATTCCAAGATCAGGAAGGCGCTTCTGGAGAACCGGAGAGATGCCGCTGTGATCCTCATCTCCCACAGGGTAACCACACTGATGAGCGCTGACAAGATCATGGTGCTGAACCAGGGAAGCATTGAAGAGATGGGAACCCATCAGGAGCTGATCAAACAGCAGGGGATTTACAGGAAAATTTATGATATCCAGATGAGCCAGGACGACAGAATGCAGATGGAGGTGTAAAATGGCGGCATACGAAGAACAAGATTATAACAAACCCTTCAGCTTTAAGACATGGGCTAAAATGCTGCCCTTTTTTAAACCGTATACGAAATTTTTTGCCATTACCATAGGCCTGAATCTGATCCTGGCGGGGATTGATGTGCTGGTTCCTTTGTTTCAGAGCTATGCCATCGACCATTTTATCGCACTGAACACATTAAAAGGGCTGAATGTTTTTGCTCTGGTCTATGTGGCAATGATAGTGACACAGACAGTATCCGTATATCTGTCTGTCCATGCAGCCACCACCATTGAGATGAATGTGGGAAAGGATTTGAAGAAAGCGCAGTTTGAGCATCTTCAGACATTGTCATTTTCCTATTATAATACCACCCCGGTGGGCTATATCCATGCCAGAGTCATGAGTGATACCCTGAAGATAGCGGGAATGATCGCATGGGGACTGGTGGATATGTTCTGGGCGTTTATCTATGTGGTCAGTGTATTTGTGATCATGTTTCTGCTGAACTGGAAACTGGCGCTTATCATCATGCTGGTGGTGCCCTTTATTGCAGTCCTCACCGTATATTTCCAGAATAAGATCCTTCACTGGAACAGAAGAGTGAGGAAGGTCAATTCCCAGATCACCAGTGCTTACAATGAGGGGATCACAGGGGTGAGAACCTCAAAAAGTATGGTGATCGAGGAGGATAACCAGAAGAATTTCCGCAGTATTACAAAGAATATGCATCAGGCGGCAACCAAATCTGCCATGCTGAACGCCGTGTATATTCCGACTATATTATTTTTCAGCTCCGTGGCAGCTGCTATTGTGCTGGCAAGGGGCGGATATATGGTGCAGAGCCAGGTGATGCAGCTTGGAACCCTGTCTGTGTTCATCTCTTATGCGGTGGTTATTTTCGAGCCCATACAGCAGCTTGCCCGTCTTCTGGCGGATCTGATCTCCTGCCAGGCCAGTATTGAGCGTGTTATGGATCTGCTGGAGCAGCAGTCCAATGTGACAGATGCACCGGAAGTGGTTGAAAAATACGGGGATATGTTTGAGGCAAAGAAGGAGAACTGGGAGAGGATAGAGGGGGATATTGTCTTTGAGGACGTATCTTTCCGGTATCCGGACGGAAAAGAATATGTGCTGGAACATTTCAATCTGCATGTGCCCGCGGGAATGAATGTAGCCATTGTGGGGGAGACCGGGGCAGGAAAATCCACCCTGGTGAATCTGCTGGGCAGGTTTTTTGAACCTACCAAAGGCCGTATCCTCATTGACGGAAAAGATTACCGGGAACGGTCACAGCTCTGGCTGCACAGCCAGATAGGGTATGTGCTGCAGAATCCCCATCTGTTTTCCGGTACGCTTTATGACAACATCCGGTACGGGCGCCTGGAGGCCACGGACGAGGAGGTCCGGGAGGCCGCAAGGAAGGTTTCCGCGGATATTGTGGCAGGCAAGCTGGAAAAAGGGTATGAGAGTAATGTGGGAGAGAGCGGAGGCAGGCTGTCCACAGGAGAGAAGCAGTTGATATCTTTTGCGCGGGCGATTCTGGCAAATCCCAGTATTTTCGTGCTGGATGAGGCCACGTCCTCCATTGATACCCAGACGGAACAGTTAATACAGGAAGCCACAGACCAGCTTCTGAGGGGGCATACCTCCTTTGTCATAGCCCACAGGCTTTCCACCATCCGTCAGGCAGATCTGATCCTGGTGGTGAAAGACGGAAAGATCATTGAGGAGGGAAGCCACAAAGAGCTGTTAAGACAGAAGGGATATTATTATGATCTGTATTCCAGGCAGTTCGAGGAAGAATCGGCAATGCAGATTTTAGCTGGAGATAATGGAATTTAGTAGGGAAAAGAAAATCCCGTCGGCTGCTTATAGGGTAAGCCCGGCGGGATTCTTTTTTACGATGAATGAAAGTTTAGGAGTATAGTTCTGTCTGGTTGCGCCCGTTTTGTTTTGCCCGGTACAGTGCTCTGTCAGCCTCCTCTATAGCCGTTTCCAGAAGACCGGGCTTCCATGAGCTATGATAAGACACGCCAATACTGACAGTCACGGAGGTTTTTGTTTTCTGCGGGCCGGCTATTTGGGTGGATGCCACAGACATGCGGATTTGTTCCGCTTTTGCCACCATCTCCTCAGCGGGAAGGCCGGTTGTCACCAGTAGAAACTCTTCCCCTCCGTATCGGACCGCATGAAAATCTTCCTGTTCTGAAAAAGAAGATAAGACAGAGGCGACAGTCTTGAGACATACATCTCCCTGCTGATGTCCATAGCGGTCATTGTACTGTTTGAAAAAGTCAATGTCCAGCAGCAGAACCGCCAGGGAACCCATATGTACACCATATTTTTCAAGAGGAGATTTCACGGATTCCTCCAGGTAGCGTCTATTGCCAAGGGTGGTCAGGGTATCTGTCATGGACAGACGGTCCAGTTTTTCATTGGCTGCCTCCAACTGTTGGTTTTTCTGGTCAATGATGATCTTGTCATAGATACCGGCCAGACGGGCGTGGTACAGGCGGTAGGAATAAACAATGGATAACAGGCAGATGAAGCTGCTGTTTATCATTGTGCTGAACACATTTTCCTGTCCGTAAGGGGTCCCAAGTACCAGACAGTTTGTCAGGATACAGGTAACAATATGCAGGATACTTAAAATATGTGGCGGCAGTATGAGAAAGGCGGCCATCATGGGGAGAAAAGAGCAGTATACAATAATGCTCAGACCACCCAGGGAATCCAGATAGGAGATAAAGCTGATCCAGAAGACCAGCAGTATTCCAAAGGCGGTGCAGAGTCTTGCATGCAGCCGCCAGTTGTTTTTGGCACGCTTATGTATGGTCAAAAGCACGATCAGTCCTGCAGCCAGCACAGCATAGGCTATCACATAACGCAGTCTGCGGTAACTGTAAAAGATACTGCCTGGACGAAAGGTAAAGACTATGATCATAAATAGCTGCATGACCAGCATAACAAAAGCAATGGTCCGTTCGGATTTATAATTTAAAGATACCATTCCCAGTTCCAGCTGGTCACGGTATTTTTCCTCGTAAGGAAAGCGGATAAGAGAATGTAATTTTTCTTTTAACATTGGAAATCCTCTATGCAAACAAATGATTTGATTCTTTCACATTATATAATAGATTGTGCTGAAAAGCAAAAGAAAGCATAGAAAAATTGTGGAAACCTGCTGCTGTGATAGTGATATCCGGAAAATGGGGGTTTTTATAGTAGAATGAATTGACAAAATATTTATCCTTATGAGAAACTATTGAAAGTGAGATTTGACCATAACAATGAAAGTCATTGCCAACAAAAGTTGAGGTAATGGCTTTTTTTAATAACATAAATTTTTATTATTGTGCAGGGAGTGACATCCTGAGTGATGGAAAATAGGGAACAAAATTTTTTTCATCATTAGACAAACTTTAATTTAACGCGAAAAGGCTTTAAGATCAATAAATCAAAAAATAATAAATATTCAATCAAATCATTTAGCATAGGAAGGGCAGCTAAACAGCCCCGCTATGTCAAAAATTAAGAACATAGCCTTTTCGTGGAAGCAGCAGCCGACAATGAGTGGACAGAAAAGTGGTCAAGGAGGTCAAGATGTCAAGAAAAGGTGAAAACATCAGGAAAAGGAAAGACGGTCGTTGGGAGGCCCGTTATATGAAAGGGCGGGATATGAACGGTAAGATCAGGTACGGTTATCTGTATGGCAGGTCATACAAAGAGGTTAAGGAGAAGAAGATAAGAATGATATCAGAATATCCGGCCTTTTTTACATACGGCAGCCAGCCCTCTGCTTTGCTGGAGGATGACAGGATCTGCACGGTCAGCGCGCATTGGAAAAACCATATCCGTTATACGGTCAAGGAAAGCACCTATTCAAATTACGGTGAGATACTGGAGAACCATATCCTCCCTGCGTTGGGAGAGACTTCTGTGAGAAAATTTACAAACCAAACCCTTTTAAGTTTTGTCCAGCGGGAGCTGGAGAAGGGAATGTCCTACGGAAGTATACATGTGATCATGGGCGTTTTGAAGAACATACTGCATTACGGACAGGAACTGGGATGCCTTCCTGCCGAACTTCTTAAGTTTCCGCGCATTCCTGCAGGGAGTAAGGAAATCCGGATCATGAGCAAAGAGGATTTCAGAAAGCTGGATGCCTGCTTGAGTGAAGGCTCGGATCCATTTACATTTGGCATTCTTTTGTGCATGTATACGGGCATACGTGTAGGGGAGTTGTGCGGACTGAAATGGGAGGACATAGATTTTAACCACCGCAAAATCTATATCCGCCGGACCGTAACACGTGTAAAGAACCTGGATATGACCCTTATAGAGGGGCAAGGGGTATGCCCGCGGACGCGGCTCAACATTGGCACGCCTAAGACCTCTACTTCCATGCGTGAAATCCCCCTTCCGGACCGGCTGCTGTCAATTGGCACAGCATTAAAGAAAAATGGCAGATGCTTTCTCCTTACAGGTACGGAAAATTGTGTGGAACCCCGCACAGTCCAGCGAAGGTACGCGTCCCTTCTGAAAAAATGCCAGATACCTCACATAAAAATCCATTCCCTCCGTCACCAGTTTTCCTGCCGCTGGATTGAGCAGGGGTTTGACACAAAATCCCTGTCGGAGATTCTGGGACATACTTCTGTGAAAACAACACTTGATCTTTATGTACATATACAGGCTGAGACAAAGCGTGAATATATGAACCGGCTCACAACACCCTGAAATAAAAGGGATCACTGCAAGAAAAGGCATTTTAATGACAAAATAAAGAATACTGACTTTTTTGCACTTGTGATAAAATGCATAAAAATACAGTAAGAAAAAGGGGAAAAATATGGATGACCAACTGCGGGGGCAGTCAGAGATGGGATCGAACACGGTGACGCTGACCAGACCATTGCAAGTTTCACCAAGGCAGTGGAACGGTTTGCCAATACTTCTGTATCAACCTATTGTGGCACATGTGGGCTATTCTTTTTCCTGTATTTGCGACCCGATGCGCCGTACGCTCCAACTTCGGCAGGTCAGCTTACGCATTCTCGCCTTGAATTTCGCTACTGATTTTGGATGTGGTCTGGCTTTATAACAATCTCTGTAAAGAGCCTTGTGGATTACGCAGAAGACGGACCACAGTCAGGATTCGGAGTTCCTCACATCCCAGGGCAAAAGTATTCCCATCATTGCCATGACGGCAGACGCTTTCCGGGAGGATGTAGTACGGCTTCTGAGGCGGGAATGAACGGGCATCTGGCGAAGCCAATTGACCAGGAGGTGCTGTACCGCACACTTGTGGATACCATCGGGGGACATTAGTACACCTGCAGTTCATTGATATATTTATCAATATTTTTTAATTTGTCCTCATTGGAACAGCCGATTTTGTTATTGATATCCGCGCATAACATTTCCACGAGAAATTCCACACCCACATAAGAGTTAAAAAAGGTGCTGCTGTTAAGGCCTACGGTGAATACAATGTCCGCGTACTGGGCCAGAAGCGCACTTCTCTTATCCGTGATCACCACAATACCTGAGCCGGCATCCTCCGCCATCTGGACTGCCATCATATCCAGCTTGGAATATCTGGGGAAACTGAAGACGATAACACAGTCTTCTTTTCCAATGTCACTTAAGTGGTCAATGACATTGGCATTGGAATCATTGGTAGGGTATACATCCGGCAGCATATGTTTTAACAGAAAATAAGTATAGGCCCCCACACCGGAATTGGCTCTGGAAGCGATCACAAATTTTTTCCGGCTTTTGATTATGAAATCAGCGGCCCTGTCAAAGGTTTCCCTGGAATTGTTCTTTAAGACAGAAGAGATATTGGTTTCCGTGTTCACCAGAAATTCTTCCATAAAATTGGCTTCGCCCCGTTCCATGCTCATTTTCAGCCGCTCATAGGGGACGGTGATGTTACTGGACATACTGTACACATTGTCTTTATAGCTGTTCCGCAGATTCCGCTGAAAGTCCATGAACCCGGTAAATCCCAGGGCTCTGGAAAAGCGGATGACAGAGGATTCACTGACCTCCAGCTTCATGGCTATATCTGTGGAGGTCATGAAGCAGGCCTCCTCTATGTTATCTATGATAAATTCTGCAATGACCTTGCCAGTCTTGGTAAGTTTTGTGCTTTTGAGCAATTCTTTTATTTCATTCATAATAATTCCCCCAACAATCCCCCTTATCCGGGGATTTTTAATAAATAATCAGACTTTTCCGAAAATTCAGGACATCCTTTGTGTATGTTAAAATTGTAACATATATCATAAAATTTTGAATGGACAATTTAACCAAAAAACCGTCGGGTTTTTCTGTAAATCTGTCTTATTGCACAAACAGATTCTATGTGGTAAAGTAAAGCCATAGAAGAAAAGAAGAAAAAAAGTCTTTTAATATATAAAATGAAAAATAATATTCATAAATATGGCTACAGTACGGTTATTTGTTTCAAATGCTGCATCATAGTATATCATAAGTGTATCTCATTAGAATTTCATGACCGGACGGTTTTGAAATAAATAAAATACCCATGTTATTCCGTGGCCTGGGGTGTTTCTATTATCAGCGGAACAAAAAATATCAGGAGGATATAATTATGAGAGTAGGATGCGTGAAGGAAATCAAAAACAATGAATATCGTGTGGGTTTAACCCCGGATAATGTTGTCTCTTATGTCAATGCGGGCCATGAAGTCTATATTGAGAATGAGGCTGGCATTGGCTCTGGATTTACCACAGATGAGTATAGAAAAGCAGGAGCCGTGATTCTTGATTCTGCAAAAGAAGTCTGGGATAGATCGGAGATGATGGTAAAAGTAAAAGAGCCGCTTCAGGAAGAGTACCAATATTTCCATGAGGGACTTATCCTTTATACCTACCTGCATCTTGCAGCGGACCGTCCTCTTACAGATGCGCTGCTTTCATCCAAAGTAAAAGGCGTGGCCTATGAAACCCTGATCGAGAGAAACGGCAGCCTGCCGCTTTTGGCACCTATGAGCCAGATAGCCGGACGTCTCAGCATTCAGGAGGGCGCAAAATATCTGGAAAAACCCTTTGGAGGCTCCGGTGTTCTCCTTTCCGGCGTGCCGGGCACACCAAAAGCCAATGTAGTCATTCTGGGCGGCGGCAATGTAGGTACCAATGCCTGCAAAATTGCCATAGGAATGGGAGCTAATGTGACGATCACGGATATTAATCTGAACCGCCTTGCCTATCTGGACGATATTTTCGGTGCGAGGATCCAGACATTGTACAGCACAGACGCTGCCATTGAAAATGCAGTTGCTGATGCGGACCTGGTCATCGGCTCTGTTCTGATCCCGGGAAAAGCAGCCCCTAAGATCATGAAGAAAGCGTATCTGAAAAATATGAGACCGGGTAGTGTGATCGTGGATGTTGCAGTGGACCAGGGCGGATGCTGCGAGACAACAAAAGTCACCTATCACGATGATCCAACCTTCGTTGTGGATGGTGTAGTGCATTACTGTGTGGGAAATATGCCGGGCGCTGTACCCAGAACATCCACCATTGCACTGACCAACGCAACCCTGAAATATGGTCTTGAGATTGCCGGAAAGGGACTTGAGACAGCATGCAAAGAAAATAATGTTGTGTATTCTGCTATTAATACGTATAATGGATTAAGTACATGCAAAAATGTATCGTTAAGTTTCAATATGGAAAATACAGATGTTACAACCTTGTTCTGATACTATCATTTTTAATACATAAAGTATTTAACAGCGCGGCAATAGGTTAAAGACAGATGTCGGTTTGCGTACCTTTGCCGCGCTCTTTTTCTCATTGGATCTTGGATTGGAGGTAGATTTATGGATAGTATTCTGCATTTGCTGGAAAAAGTACAGGCAGTTGTTTGGGGACCGCCTACTATGATTTTGTTAGTTGGGACAGGCTTATATTTTACATTGAGGCTGAAATGTCTGCAGGTTACACGTCTTCCGAGAGCACTGCGGTACATTTTTGAAAAAGAGGAGGGGGAAGGTGATGTGTCGGCATTCGGTTCCCTGTGTACGGCTCTGGCAGCAACCATTGGAACCGGCAGTATCGTGGGGGTTGCCACGGCACTGCGTGTGGGAGGACCGGGTGCGCTTTTCTGGATGTGGGTTTCCGCTTTTGTGGGGATGGCTACAAAATACGCGGAAGGCCTGCTTGCAGTCAAATACCGTACAGTGGATGAAAACGGGCAGATCGCAGGCGGCCCTATGTACTATATCCAGAACGGCATGGGAAAAAGATGGATCTGGCTTGCAAAGCTGTTTGCCTTTTTTGGCATCATCACAGCACTGCTGGGCTGCGGTACCTTTCCTCAGGTAAATGCCATCACAGAGTCAGCCAGTGAAGCGTTCCATCTTCCGGTGGCAGCTATTGGCATTGTGGTTACCATGGCGGTGGCGGCTGTTGTCCTGGGAGGCCTGAAATCTATCTCACGCGTAGCAGAGCTGGTGGTTCCGGTAATGGCGGCGGCTTATGTGATCGGCTCCTTTGCAGTGCTTTTCGTCAACGCTTCAGCCATACCCAGAGCCTTTTCCCTTATCTTTGAGTCAGCGTTTACCCCTCATGCCATGCTGGGCGGCGCCGGAGGGACTATTTTGATCTCTGTTATGACAGCCATGCGGACAGGCTTTGCAAGAGGAATTTACACAAATGAAGCCGGTCTTGGCAGTTCCCCCATCGTTGTGGCCGCGGCAAAGACAAAATCCTGTGTGCGTCAGGGGCTTATTTCCATGACCAGTGTTTTCTTTACCACCATCATTATCTGCACCATGACCGGCATTGTTGTGATCACTTCCGGTCTGCTGGAGACCACAGATCTGGACGGAGGCCTGCTTTCCAATGCGGCGTTTAATGCCAGCCTTCCCGGAGATATGGGGATGTATATGGTGACGATCGGCCTTATTTTCTTCTCTTTCACCACCATTATCGGCTGGTGTTATTATGGGGAACGCTGTCTGGTATATCTGTTAAACAGTGTGAAATACATACTTCCGTACAAGATGGTTTATATTGCATGTATCGCAGTGGCACCGTTTTTATCCCTGAAACCGATCTGGCTGCTGGCAGATATCACCAATGCATGTATGGCTTTTCCAAATCTCATTGGGCTTCTGGGGCTCAGCTCTGTTGTGATCGCGGAGACAAAGGCATTTTTCCGGGAGGAAAAAGAGAAAGACAAAGAAAAAGACCGGGGGATTGCCCCCACATAAGAATGATACCGCACCTGTATATTACCGGGTGCGGTAGTGAGCGTGTTTCCGGTGTTATCCGGTCCTGGGATTCAATGAGCCGCTCTTAGTAGTGTTTAGTTCGGCGAAGTTATTAAAATCAGAAGAAATAGATTCCGGTTTTCTGTAAAATCATGATTGTACGGTTGTAAATATCATATAAATTTGATGATAAAAACTGTATTATGGTAAGTATGCACAAAAACAAACGGAATAAAGGTTGCGTAATCAGGAATTAAAAACTAAAGGTTTCGTTATATAATGTGGATCATAGAAAACAATTGGTTGTAAGAGCACTGGTCAGTTATTGTTTTTCATATGGCGTATATCAGTTAAAATATTGTGGGATGATATTTTTAGACTGGAGGCAGATATATATGAGAAGAGACATAATTACCAGAGCTATGATCGAGGAGTTTCAAAATTATTTATGGGAACACGAGAAGGCCAAGCTGACAATACAAAAGTATATTTCCGAAATCGAAAATCTAAAAGAATTTCTACAGGGACAGCCAATCGGGAAAAGCCGGCTGCTGGAGTATAGGGGACAATTACAGGAAAGGTATAAAGCCCGCACGGTTAATGCAAAGCTGTCGGCTATCAATGCATATCTTGTCTTTTCCGGCATGGAGGCTTGTAAAGTGAAGTTATTGAAGATTCAGCATTGTTCTTTTATTGAAGAGAATAAGGAACTTTCAGAAGCTGAATATCGGCGGCTGCTGTCAAGTGCAGGGAAACTGAAAAATAAAAGAATGTATTATTTACTGCTGACGTTTGGCGGGACGGGAATCCGGGTCAGCGAGCTTCCGTTTATAACCGTGGAGGCTGTCCGCACAGGGCGTGCAGATATTAATCTGAAAGGAAAAAACAGAACGGTCATACTGCCAAAGAAATTAACGGATAAATTGAGCCGATATGCCAAAGAGCAGGGAATTCACACAGGCGCCGTATTCTGCACCTCCAGTGGAAAAAAACTGGACCGCTCCAACATCTGCCATGACATGAAAAAATTATGCAAAGAAGCAAATGTGGATGTCCATAAAGTATCCCCCCATAATTTTCGGCATTTATTTGCCCGCTGTTTTTACGCGGTTCATAAAAATCTGGCCCATTTAGCAGATATACTGGGGCATTCTTCTGTTGAGACCACACGAATCTATGTTCAGACAAGTATCCGGGAGCATGAGCGTATTATTTCCAAGATGAAGTTAGTGGTTTAAACAAAAAAACCACAGAATAAATATTCTGTGGTTTCTCCTGCGAAAAAGAAAAAACATTTTTGGAGCATCCGAAAAATAGAAGTGAAATTCTTCAAAATCACATGGAAAATCAAGCCTATAACAAGAATTATTTGTATCAGGCTTATTCGCTGCGGAATCCTTTATTTTCATATGAGGAAACGGAAATCCTATTGATTTTTATTCTTGAATCATCTATAATGACATCAACAAATCAGAGGATGAAAGCACACGTATGTATGACAGTTACCACAGAATATTTATTCCGTGGTTGTACAAAGATAAGACATGGAATGGGATACAGTGTGTTTTCTGCATATAGGAGGAAACCAGTATGAGGCAGTGGAAAACAGAAAGTATTTTTGAAGATGACAGGCTTAGGGCGGATAACAAGGAATATGCAGCAGCCGTTATTATACAGTTTTTTAATTACAAAGATTGTGTGCCAAGCGGTGAATTAAGGTCGTTATATCACAATACAAGAATGATTTTTCATGGCCTGGATCAGATGCTTCTCATAATGGATGAGATAATGGAACAGGCAGGGTACCCGCAGGCGGATTTTGCCCCCAGGTGTCTGAAAATGTGTGAAGAGAAGTTTCCGCGATTTTGTAATTGGGAAGGTGCCGCAAAGGAGGAAAGCGGTATGGATTTTTCCCAATGGGACCGCCGACTGTATAAGAAGAATATCACCATTCAGATATACTGCAGGAAGAATGCCTCCATGCAGGGAGAAGTAAGATTTCCGAAAGAAAAGATACATTTCCGCAGTACCCTGGAACTGATGCGCATGATACATCAATATCTGCAGTGTTTGACAGAGATAAATAGGAAAAAGACAGAGTAGAAAGATACCCGTGATTGGATTTCTGGGAATCACTGGTCATGACCTTCAAATATGCGGTTGGAGTTGTACTGGCAGTCCATATACTTACATTTTTACTTGCATATCTGTTGACAAAAGGATATAGAGGGCAGGGTGTTTACAGGACCGGATTCTTCATCCCGAACCTGATCGGCGGTGTGGTACTCCATAAGATGAATTATGTGCAGATGATAAAACATGGATAAAGGTAAATAAAAACTATACAGCCATCAATGCGGAATATGAAGAAAATGACAAAAACTCCGTATTGAATTTTTACAGGGAACGCATCCGCCTCAGACAGGACAGCCCGTACAGCCATATTTTGGTCATGGCATATGAACGTGTGTTGGACGATTTGGGGATTCTGACGTTCTATAATTTTCAAAATCAGAATGCAGAATAAAGATCCCTGAGGGATATGCAGAAAAGATAACCGGAAATTATACGGGCCGCTGCCACAGCCGGCAGCCGGACGTCTGAACAACCTGTGTTTATCTATCCGGAACATACCCAAAAGGACAGGGAAATTTATCCCTGTCCTTATTGAGTAACCTTCCGGAATCTCACCTATCCTTATAAAACGCAATACATTCATAAGATCTCAAACAATACCTATTGTTTTCCGAGTGAAAAACAGCTTGCATTTGCTGGAAACATCTAGTATAATACGATTAAAATTTTGTGTATGATCATCGGAGGAATTTATGAAGGACAACGCGGATAGTGACGCTGCCCCGTACCACAGTTGTAAGAAACGAAAGCATATGAGTATAGAACAAGGCATAGCTGCGCCCTGGAAATGGGATGTGGCTGTGTCTTTTTGTTTTGTAATGAATAGCAGGGTCTCCTCCGAAAAGGAGGCTGCCATGTAAGGATATATCTTCTTCTGCATACGGGTATAAATATTGTATATTAAAATCAGAAAGGATTTTTATGATGGAAAGTGATAGTTTATCTTTGATTATTATTGTGTTCTGTATTATCATGTCAGCTTATTTTTCAGCTACCGAGACCGCGTTCTCATCCCTGAACCGAATCCGGGTAAAGAATATGGCAGAGAAAGGAAACAAAAGGGCAGCGCTGGTAATGCGTCTTTCAGAGAGTTATGACAGCCTGCTGTCAACCATACTCATCGGAAACAATATTGTGAACATTGCATCCGCGTCCCTGGCGACGGTCATATTTGTGAAAATGCTGGGGGATGAGGCAGGGGCCAGTGTTTCCACGGTGGTCACAACCATTGTGGTGCTCATATTCGGAGAGGTGTCTCCTAAGAGTATAGCCAAAGAATCCCCGGAAAAGTTTGCCATGTTTTCCGCGCCTATCCTGAATATTTTTGTCGTCCTGCTGACGCCGGCTAATTTTTTGTTTAAGCAGTGGAAAAAACTGCTCTCCCTTGTATTCCAAACATCCAGCGACCCGTCTATCACAGAGGAAGAACTTCTGACTATCGTGGAGGAGGCTGAGCAGGAGGGCGGCATTGATGAGCAGGAGGGAACCTTGATCCGGAGCGCCATCGAATTTTCAGAGCTGGAAGCAGCGGATATACTGACTCCCCGGATAGATGTCACAGGGATATCCGCCGATGCCGGGAAAGAGGAGATCGCGGATGTGTTTGTACGGACCGGTTATTCCAGACTGCCGGTGTATGAGACATCTATTGATAACATCATCGGAATTATCTATCAGAAAGATTTTCACAATTACATAGCGAATACAGATAAGGATATCCAGGCCATTATCCGCCCGGCCCTGTTTATCTCAAAAGGGAAGCAGGTGGGGGCGCTGCTTAAAGAACTGCAGAAGAAGAAATCCCATATTGCAGTAGTGCTGGATGAATTTGGAGGAACCATCGGCATCGTTACCCTGGAGGATATTTTAGAGGAATTGGTGGGGGAAATCTGGGATGAACATGACAAGGTAATAGAGGAAATTGAAAAAATAGCAGAGACAGAATATCTGGTCATGGGAAGTGCCAACATCGAAAAAGTATTTGAGATGCTGGGAAAAGAAGAAGAATTTGAGGTACTCACAGTGAGCGGCTGGGTCATGGACCAGATGGGGCAGGTGCCAATGGAGGGCAGCAGTTTTACCTGCGGGAACCTGGAAGTACAGGTAATAAAAATGGCAGGAAAACGGGTAGAAAAGGTACGGATCACCATAATACCCGATCCTGCCGCAGGAGAATAAAATACCTGTTGTACAGATAAATAGGGGCGGGGACTGCGGCAGGAGGTCTATTAGTTCCGGATTTGAAGCACCATGATTTCCGGTGGATTGAGGAACCGGAAAGGCAGCACGGTCATACCAATTCCCTTGCTCACATAGAGGGAAAGGTTTGCAGATATCCCACATTCCGGATAGTGCCCCTTGATATACTTGGTGGCACCAATAGGCAGGCTATGCTCCGTAAGAAAGGGAAGTGTGACCTGCCCGCCGTGGGAATGGCCGGAAAGCATAAGGCCCGCCTGGGGCATGGAAATCAGCTGGGCAACATCCGGTTCATGGGAAAGCAGGACCGTAAATGCTTCCTCCCGGCTCTGATAGAGTTCCGGGTCTGTGCTGCCTAACAGGTAATCATCAAAACCAGTCATTCGGAGGTTGAATTCTTCCAAATACAGGCTGGTGTTGTTTAAGATGGTAAAGCCACCGTTTTCCATAAGGTCAGAGTAGACACGGCTGGCACCGCCGCCATAGTCATGGTTTCCATATACTGCATATTTTTTGGAATCAGGGCTGATCTCTTTCAGCTTGGATTTTATAAAGTCCAAATCCAGAATTTCCTGGTCACGGGCATAGTTATCCAGTAAATCACCACCGAACACAACAATATCGGGGTCCTGTGAATTGATCTTTTCAACGATCCGTGAGAGGTGTTCCTGATCATACAGATTCCCCAAGTGAGTGTCTGAAAAATAGACGATTTTACATTCCTTTACATCGGAAGGGGCCTGCACAGTGTATGTTGTTTTTACCAACAGGTTAGGCTCCACAAAATGCGCATAGATAAGAAGTATGCACAGTATCAGGATGAGAAATAAAAATGGTTTTATTATGTATTTGAATATGTTCTTCAAGCCAGTCTCCTTCTTTTTCTCCGGCGGTAATTACCTGCATCTGTGCAGCTTACAGCCAAATTTTTGAACGAAGTGTTTCGTTTCAACTATAAATGAAATGCAAGAGAATTGCAAGGTGTGTATCTGTGGGAAAATTTGCTGTGGCTTCTGAGCAGAACCGGAAGATCATACAGGATGCGGAGAAAAAATATAAAAATGCTGCGGAAAGCCTTAAATGTTACCGCTGTGTCAATCGCTGCCCTGTGCAGGCCATTACGCTTTTCGGTAGAAAAATATTTATAAAACACGGGTTAGTAGGGGATTGCGTTATAGAATAAGGATTAGACACTGGAATAAATCACATAGACCCTGATATGGTGTTTGGGCGCATTGGTCTATGGCAGTTTACAGGATAAAAAGATCCATCTGCGGTCCGAATCCTTGCAGATCCAACGATAGAGGAGACAAGAAGAAATGATGCCTCCATAAAAGTTTTAGAAGCGAATGGATTTGAATTTGACCTTGTTTCCGGTTTATATATAAAGAACATTTCATTCCAATAATGTGATTCAGGTACGGCTGTTCAGAAGAACAGCCGCACCGCACAATTAAATAGAAAACAAAACAGAAATCCCATAGCTGTAGGAAGAAGAAAGGCGAGAAACGTCCACTTCAGGCTGTGGGTTTCCTTTTTTACAGTTAAAAGCGTGGTGGCACAGGGCCAGTGCATGAGAGTGAAAAGCAGCATGGAAACTGCTGTAAAACAGGTCCAGCCATTTTGTACCAGCAGCGCATGAAGCCCGGTAAGACTTCCCGCGTCACTTAAGGTGCCCTGGGCGGTATAAGCCATGATCATAATGGGAACCACGATCTCATTGGCCGGAAGCCCCAGGATAAAGGCAAGCAGAATTATTCCGTCCAGACCCATCAGCTTTCCTGCAGGATCAAGAAAACCAGCCAGGTGCAACAGCAGTGTGGTATCCCCGGCTTTTATATTTGCTAAAACCCAGATGATAAGACCGGCGGGGGCTGCTGCAATCAGTGCGCGCCATAACACATGGATCGTGCGGTCAAGCACCGAGCGTACCAGAACACGGAGGAACTGGGGACGCCGGTAAGGGGGGAGTTCCAGGGTAAAGGAAGACGGAACTCCTTTTAATACGGTTTTAGACAGCAGCCAGGAAGAAAAAAATGTCATGAATATTCCAAGCAAAATGACCGCTGCCAACAAAACAGCAAGGGAAAGGGACGTGAAAAATCCGGTTCCCACAGCAAAGAACATGGTGAGGACAGCTAAAATAGTGGGAAAGCGTCCGTTGCAGGGTACAAAACTGTTGGTCAGGATGGCAATGAGACGTTCCCTGGGAGAGTCAATAATACGGCATCCGGTGACCCCGGCTGCGTTGCATCCAAATCCCATGCACATGGCTGGTTGATATCAGGATAAAAATAGCAGGAAAGTTGGACAAACTGCAGTGGGAAAAGTGGTTGCAATCATCCGGTATGATCAGGCATAATACTGTCCGGCCTGTTTCGGTATATTTGTCCAAGCGGACAGAATAATTCTCATATAGCCCTGCGACAAGGTTCCCAGACTTGAAGCGTTCACCCTTCTGTACTCGTATTCCCAGTGTGTTCAGTAAATATATTGCATGGTCATTTGACACGTTCAGAACCAGTTGAAAGTCCATGAATATCCCTGGTGGACAGCCCTCTTCCACAGAGAGATCACCTGCTCTTTCATACCAGAAACATCCGGCTGGTACTTGGGAATGCGTTTAGGTTCAAACTCACCGTTTCTATCCCTTGAGATGTCAACCTGGACAAGCGGGCTACTCGAAATATCATTTACACAGAATGTTCGTAAGTATTGTTGGGTTTACGGTTCATAATCATGTACAGCGGCGAAGATTAACTGAAGGGGTCAGATTGCTTATCTTCACGGACAAGTCTATTATGGTTATAGAGTTATCTTCCGGATATGAAACACAACAGTCGTTTACGATAGGTTTTAAGGCGATGTTTAAATATAGCCCGCAAGCATTTAGAAAAAAATATGAATTTTATCCATTCCAATTAAAGTTTTGTGTTGATGGAAATCAACAGTTGAGAGGAGATATGATTTTGGATATTAAGATTATTGGACATGACAAAATATTGTTGGTAGTTTTTACTTTTAATACTCGCTTTGGTTTTTCTGGCATGGGCAAATGTTGGAGAAAGTTACATTCATACATTTGCGTTATTTGTTTTCAGAGCACATTATTCTTTTCAAGAAAGATTGTATGCTAATGAATCTTACAGAAACTGTAAGTGTATTTTTTCATAAAGCTGTGCTATCATTTGAGCAGAAAATGGTAGTGTAAAACAGATTATAAAAAATCGAACCCTTTTCCTTGGGGCTGACCGATGATATTTTACTTACGGAAACTCCGTCGGGGCTGAATTTAACGGGTTTTCAGCCCAGCCTTGACTGGATTCCCGACGTAATATTTTGGGCCATCAAGCAAAAGAAATCCTTGATTTTTTGGGGTTAAGCCGATTTTGGAGATATAAAATTGACACTGCCAGAAAAATAAAGGAGGTATCTTATGGAACCGATTTTGAATATTGAAAACCTAACAAAAACATATGGTATTGTGCCCAACCAAACCAAGGCGCTGGATGGCATCACCTTTCAGGTGATGCCCGGAGAATTTCTGGGGATCATGGGAAGCAGTGGCTCCGGAAAGTCCACGCTGCTTAACTGCATTGCAACGGTGATTAAACCCACCGGCGGCAGTATCGTGATGGATGGGAAGAATCTGCAGTCCATGAACGGCAAGGCACTGGCGGAATACCGGGGGAAAACCGTGGGTTACCTGTTTCAGAACTTTGAACTGCTGGACAATCTCACCGGCCGGGAAAATATTTTGCTGCCTACTTCGCTCCACAATGTAACAGAAAAGGAGAGTCATCTGCGTCTGAAGCAACTGGCAGAATATCTGGAAATTACGGATGTACTTGAAAAATTTCCTATGCAGATGTCCGGTGGTCAGTGTCAGCGTGTGGCAGCAGCCAGGGCTATGATCCTTCATCCTAAACTGATTCTTGCGGATGAACCTACAGGCGCATTGGATAGTAAAAATGCGAAGAATATTATGGAAAAACTCTCCGGTCTGAATCTGGACGAACAGGCCACTATTTTGATGGTGACCCATGATACCAACGCAGCCAGCTTTTGTAAACGAATCCTGTTTATCCAGGATGGAGTGATTTTTCATGAGCTTCGCCGTGGCGATGAAAGCCAGCAGGATTTCTACCAACGTATCCTAAAAGTCATGGCTCAGTTGGGAGGAGGTAGTTGCAATGTTCTCTGATCTGATACTTAGAAATAGCAGACGCAACCGCAAAGAAAACGGGCTGTTTTTCGGCTCTTTGGTCATTTCCATTGTGGCTTTTTATATAATCCTCTCCCTATCCAAGCAGGATGTGATGATTTTTCTTGCGAAAATGGAAAGTGATGCAGTAAATCGGCTGCTGCTGATGATTCCCGTTTTTTATGTGATGACATTGGGAATCCTATTTTTCCTGAGCTATTTTGCCTGTAAATATCAGCTGGAACGCCGCAGAAAAGAGTTCGGTGTCTATCTGATGATGGGGATGCGCAGAAGCAAGCTTTTTATCATGCTTCTAGCGGAGGATCTTTTGAGCAGTATCTTGGCTCTGGTCATTGGAATTCCGGTTGCGGTGCTGCTTTCTGAACTCATCAGTCTTGTCACTGCCAGGCTTGTTGGCATGGGGATCATTGGACATCAGTTCACTTTTTCTCTGTCTGCTGTTTGCTTTACCATTGCGGGATTTCTCGCCATTAAGCTGGCAGCGTTTTTGATCCTCAGCGGTAAGATCAGCCGTCAGGAGATTGGCACTCTTTTGGCTCATTCCTCCGGGAATGAAAAAAAGCAAAAGCCGGCATTTGTCTATGGGATTTGTACAGTCTTAGGCGTCATAATGCTGGCAGCCGCCTATACCATGGCCATTCAGGGGATAGCTTGGTCCGAAGCAGATATGATGCTCCTCACCATGCTTCTGGGGTTGTTGGGAACAATTCTTCTGTTCTATGGGATGCGGGCGATAATTGCCTTACTGGTGAAAGTGGGAAAAGCAAATCGAAAGCTTCATGTATTTTCATTCCGTCAGATTCAGGAAAATGTCATTCACCAGTCTACCTCTATGGCCATCAGTTCTCTGCTGATCTTGGCAGCGCTGTGCTGCTTTGGTGCTGGCATCGGAATTGCAAGCACCAGCCAGCAAGGGGGGGATCACGTGTTGGATTATACTTTTCGAGAGTATAACACGGAAGATCCACAGGATGCCCTTCCCCATTTACAAACCGTACTGAAGGAAAACAATCTGGAAAGTCATTTCTCCCGGCTCTTTGAAATGCGGATAGGATACGTCCAAACCACAAAGAATTACGACAATGTGTTTCAGATGGATTCTGTTATGGAGTCCCTGCGTAACCTTACACAGTCGGAGGACCGGGATGTTCTTCTGAACAATCTGAGCTATGCCAGCTATCCACATCTTATCTGTTTGTCAGATTATAACGGTTTGCTGAAGGCCGCCGGTAAGCCTGCACTGACACTGGCAGAGAATGAGGCAGCCGTCTATCAGGATACTGAATTCACGAATGCGTCCAGAATGGCCATGTTCAATAAAATCCTTTCCGGCCATCCAGAAGCCATGCTGGAAGGAAATCCTGTGTATCTGACAGGGGAGATCCAGTCTGTGGATTTGGTGACAGACCGATCTATCACCTTGTCTTTTGCTCTGATCTTGCCTGACGAGCAGTTTTTACAATATACAAATGGAGACTATGAGGTCTATATCAACGGCATTATGAGCCAGGACGCCACCAGGGCCGGCAGCCTTATGAACGCGATCTCAGACATGAACGCCCGGCTGGATGGAATTTGCCTTCAGGACATGGGAATTGAATATGAAAGCTATCTGCAAAATATAGGGCGGCAGTTATTCTACATGGTAGCAGCCAGTTATATCACCATCTACTTGGCCATCATCTTTCTGGTGGTTGCCAATACCATCATGGGCGTCCAGTTCCTAATGGATCAACAGCAGACGGGCCGCAGATACCAGACGCTGGTACATCTTGGTGCTACTTATAAGGATATTTGTTTATCTGCACGGAAACAGATCAGCTGGTTTATGGGGGTGCCCGTCTTTGTGGCGGCAATCAGCAGTATCTTTGGGGTGAAGGCATTGTTTACGGGCTTGCTTTCCGCCCGGTTACAGGGTACACAAAGGGAAATGCTTGTGGTGTCTGCCGCTATGATTTTTCTGTTGTGTGTGGTAGAATATATATATATGACCGTTATTAAGCGTTCCAGCGACCGGTACTTGCTGACGCTGATGCAGCCGCAGAGAGAAGAGTGACGAAGGAGGGCTGTCATGAAGAGAATTGCAGTTGTAGAAGATGAAGTCTATATGCGTGAAGAACTTTGCAGTATGCTGGAGAAGGCAGGATACTCCGTTTTGGAAATAACTGCATTTGAAAATGCCGCAGAGCAGTTGACAGCCATCACTCCTGATCTGGTGATCCTGGATCTCAATCTGCCGGAAATCAGTGGTTTTCAGATTTGCCGGAATCTCAAGCAGAGAACCTCCATCCCTGTTCTGGTTTTGACTTCCAGAGACCAGATGACCGACGAATTACACGCCCTCCGGCTTGGAGCAGACGAATATCTGACAAAGCCCTGCCGTAAAGAACGGCTGCTGGCCAGGATCACCAACATTCTCAAACGATATGAAGGCCGCTCCAATCTTTTGGAAGGGCAGGGGTTCCTGCTGGATCGTGGGACTTATACTTTGTATATAAACAACACTTCCGTGGTACTTCCCAAGAATCAAGGAAAGCTTATGGAAGCCTTGCTTGCGGGAGGAGACAATCTGGTGACTTCTGAGCAGCTGTGCAGGGCGCTCTGGGATACCACGGAGTTCATTGACGAAAACGCACTACAGGTTAATTTGACGCGTCTTAAAAAGACCATGCTGAATTTAGGCATGAAGCAGAAAGTGGTGGCTGTCCGTGGGTTGGGCTACCGGCTGGAATCGGAGGGCACACCATGAAACAGTTCTGGAAAATCTTAAAACGATGTGCCCCGTGGCTTCTTTTGCTGCTGATCATAGATGTCTTTTCCACATTGCTCCTCTGGCTTTGCGATGCGCAGGCATTTCCATTTCTTATTGGACTCATTGTATTGGCAAGCCTTGTGCTTTTTTCAGCAGCCGTGCTGATTTTTTACCTCAAAGAGCAACAGAAACAAGCACTCTTTCAGGCTTTTCTTACGGAGCCGGATGCGGTGAATACGGAGAAACTTCTGGGGGCGGTGAGTCAGCAAGAACGGGAACAGCTTTATCTGCTGGTTTCTATCTTGCAGGAAAAGGAGAGAAGGATTCAGAAGATGGAGGAATCTCTTCGAGATTATGAGGAATATGTGGAGGGGTGGGCACACGAGACCAAAACACCGCTATCTCTGCTCACCATGATTTTGGATAATCGGGCCGATGAGCTTTCTCCTTCTTTGCAAGCCAAATTAGAATATGTGCGAAGCCAGTTTCAGGAGGACATTACCCAAATACTCTACTATGCCCGGCTGGGGAGCAGTACAAAAGATTACCGGTTTGAGGTTGTTCACCTTCAAAGCGCATTAGAAGAAATCATGGATGATTATGCGCCTCTTCTGGAAGAAAAGCAGTTTCTTGTTGAAAACCGCCTGCAATCTGAAACCGTCTATACAGACCGGCGGGGTTTTCAATTCATGTTGGGACAAATCATCAGCAACGCCATCAAATACAGCGGTGATGATCCTCGGCTTACCGTATCCCTGCAACAGTCCACTGCGGCAGAAATTCTGATCATTGCGGATAACGGTATCGGGGTCAAGAGTTACGATCTGCCCTATATCTTTCAGAAGGGTTTTACCGGTGACTCTACCCACGGCCGGAAGAAAGCCACCGGCATGGGACTGTATCTTACAAAAAAGATGGCGGATGATCTTAATTTACAGCTGGAAGCAGAATCCCAATGGGGAAAGGGGCTTTCGGTTTTTATCATATTTCCCAGAGTTTGATTTAACTGATAAAAACGAAGAAGCTGCATGACACATATCGTGCCGCTGATGGTCGCTCCTGCAAAAAAAGCAGTGCAAAGATCAAGTAGGCCGGAATCGGCAGGGAGGACAGTAACTCAGGCAGATCTTGCAGAACACCTGTGCAGGAAATATATTCCTTCAATACTAATACTAAAAAGGTATTGAGCAGCAGGTTGATCTGCGTTTCTGTAATAAAAGTAATTTTGATGGTTATGCAGAATTCAAGGATGCTTTAAAAAGAGAAAGAGAAACATTAAATACATACCTTCCCTCAAATGAGTTACAAGAACTTTCCGCTTTTTTTATGAGACTGGTATTTTATTCTGTAAATGAACTGCAGCAATATTGGGCATAAACTGAGCATCTTTTTCCCATTTACATATCTGTATGCCTCCTGTTGTTTCTGGCCTTACCGGAAATTCTGTGTTATGATACATTGGATTCAAGAAAGAGGTGATTGGTATGAGGATACTTGTGGATGCGGATGCCTGTCCAGTGATAAGAATTGTAGAACAGGCAGCAAAGGAGAAAAACATTCCGGTCATTCTGTTGTGCGATACAAATCATGTGCTAAACTCAGATTACAGTGAAGTAAAAGTGATTGGAGCCGGTTCGGATGCCGTTGATTTTGCTCTGGTAAACCAATGTCAAAAGGGAGATATTGTTGTGACCCAGGACTATGGTGTGGCGGCCATGATTCTCGGAAAAGGTGCGTATGGAATTCATCAAAGTGGGAAGTGGTACACAAATCAGAATATAGACCAGATGCTGATGGAACGGCATTTGGCAAAGAAAGCCCGTATGGGAAAAGGAAAGCATCATCTGAAAGGCCCCGCACAGAGAACAGAGGAAGATGATCTGAGATTTGCAGAATCCTTTGAAAAACTAATTCAAGAAGCAGGAGAAAAATTCAGAGCCTAAAAGCTGGTTTTTTAATCTTAAATAAAACGGATCTGTCCATTGAGGCAGACCTATTTTATTTTTGTACTCAATAATAGCCTATATAACATTAATATCCTTATCAAGAAGAAAAGGTTAGCTGTTTGTGGATTGCACATTTCAACTCATCGGTATAAACGGGAGTGAGTTGTTACCAAGTGGGCGGTTTGCTGGCCTATGGTATTTTAGGCGTATGAGAGGCGAGTCTCGTGCGCCTTTCAGACATTCATACAGGTACAGCGGGATTCCAGTGTTGAGGGAATAGGGGAATCCGGCAGTTTTGGCTGGTTGTATGTGTTATCTGCCCATAAAATCAGGGGTTTAAATTTTTAGAGACCGTTTCAGGCTTCGCATTTACACAAAGCCGGAAACGGTCTCCTTTTGGGTGATAAATCTATAATAAATACCTTTTCAATAAGCGGGTCAGTTCTTTGACATCAATAGGTTTTGCAATATGGGCGTTCATACCGCACTCCAGGCATTGCCGTATGTCATCTGAAAAAGCATCCGCACTCATGGCAAGGATGGGAACAGATAAAGCATCCGGATGATTCAGCCCCCGGATTGCTTTTGCAGCCTCGTATCCTGTCATATGCGGCATCCGTATATCCATTAGAATAGCATCGTAATATCCCTCAGGTGATTTCCGGAACATCTCCAGACATATCCGGCCATCTTCTGCCCAATCCAGTTCTATACCCAGATCGGCCAACAATTCCTTTGCTACCTCCCAGTTCAGTTCATTATCCTCGGCAAGCAGGATACGACGTCCAGTCATGTCAAGATTCTGATCTGATATCCGGTCATGGGATTCTTCACTGCCCATATATTGACGCAAACTATAAAATAGAGTGGATTTAAACAACGGTTTGGAGATAAAACCACTGATTCCTGCCTCCCGGGCCTCAGTTTCAAATTCACTCCAATCGTATGCGGAAATCAGAAGAATGGGTATTTCATCCCCCAAATTACGTCGAATCTCTTTCGCAACCTGAATACCGTTCATTCCGGGCAGTTTCCAGTCTAATAGGATGATTTGATAGTCCTCTCTCTTTTGGTGGTGCCGGATCACCAGTTCTATGGCCTTCTCGCCACTCAGTGTCCATTCAGCCTTTATTCCAATAGATTTAAGCGCATTTGCTGCAGTTTGGCATAATAATTCGTCATCATCAACCACCAGCATATTCCAGGAAGGGAGGACCATATCCACTTCCGTTGTGGCAGCTTTTTCAAAGTCCACTACAACATGGAACTCTGTACCTTTGTCCGGCTCACTCTGTACATCAATGGTTCCTTCCATTGCGTCCACAATGTATTTTGTGATCGACATACCCAACCCGGCTCCCTCAGTTTTATGTATTCTGGTTCCGTCAGCACGGCTGTAGGATTCATATATTCTTTTCAAAAATTCCGGTGTCATGCCAATTCCGTTATCTTTGACACGAATATGAATGCGCACATAGCTGTCTCCTTTTGGAGATTTTTCCTCAAACAGGGATAATCGTATGGAACCTCCCTCAGGTGTATATTTTGTGGCATTGGACAACAGGTTTAGTAAAACCTGATTCAAACGTACACCATCGCACCACACATTTTCCGTCAGAATATTATCAACATGTATTTCAAAATTTTGCTTTTTTGCCTTCACTTGGGGCTGCATAATGTTAACGATCCCTTCAACAACTTCCTTTAAAGAAATCTGTTCTATTGTTAAAGATAATTTACCACTTTCAATTTTAGACATATCCAAAACGTCATTGATCAGTCCTAACAGGTGTTTGCTTGACAGTGTGATCTTTCTCAGGCAGTTGCGCACCTGTTCCCGGTCTTCTATGTGGGCGGTGGCTATGGCAGTCATACCCACGATGGCATTCATTGGTGTGCGGATATCATGACTCATGTTAGCCAAAAATTCACTTTTCGCTTTATTTGCCTCGATAGCCGACTGACGGGTCTTTTCCAGTTCCTGCAGCTGCTGACGGGTCATGGAAAAATACCGGAGAAAAATCAAGGTCAGAAGGATTAATACAGAGGCACAGGCCAGCAGTGTAATATACATGCGCTGAACGCTCAGGCTGTTTATGGTCTGGTCCAGTATACCGTATGGCATTACCCCTACCAGATACCACTCGGAACAAGGGAGGGGTGTACCATAAATCTGCCGGTCTTCGCCATTTATTTCCAGTACCGTAGTGTACTTTTTATCGGTTTTTAATGCTGCGTCAAACTCCGCAAGAGAATTATCTAAATAGGAGTTGGCTGCCGGGGAATCATACAGCGTTTGCAGTTGTTTGAAGTAATCCCATAACTCGTTATTAGGATTGCGGATCACAAAAGTGCCATCAGGCCGGATGATATGGTAATAGGTCAGCTGCCCCTCATCCTCTAAGGAAAGAAAATCCGTGATATAATCCAGAGGAACAGCAGCGATCAGACCCAGGCCTTTTTCACCATTCTGCATAGGGTAATCAGCCCGGACACCAAACAATACCACATCATTTCCATTTGTGTCAACGCCTACGGCAACTCTTTGTTCTCCCTGTTTTAACGCCTCCACAAAAGGCGGCGGATTAATTGGCTGTATTGGTTCTCCGCAGAGGGTCTCAAATTTCCCCTCATCAGAGCAGATCGCTAAATAGCCAAAGCCCCTGACCTGGGCTCTGTAAACGAGTTCCTCATATAGGCTTTCTTTATCGTAGTTTTCTGTTGAAACCACGGAGATTATGCCATCTACCTGATCAAATCGCAGTTTGATGATATTTTCAAAATGCCTGGACATTTGTTCATTCATGCCGGACATGTAGATTTCCCCAACTTCGTAAATGGTCTTTTTACTCTTACGATTCATATAAATGCCCAGAAGACTGAATACAACCACGCTAAAGAGCAGAAGACCGATAAAACTGTATAGTAAAAAACGTGTTGTAGGATTTTTTTGTTTACTGCTTCCCATTTACCTTACGCCTCCCCGGACCGCTCGTATTCTTTCACGGTGTTAAGTATTTGATAATAGTCCTTTGCCAGCTGCGGCATCATATCAACTGCTTTTTTATGATCGCCCTCCCTCAACGCTTTTGTCATCAGACTGCTGCTTTCATATAACCTGGTGAAAGCAAGATTCAGGCAAATCCCTTTGAGGGTATGAACGGCTCGGAGCGCTTCCTCATAATCTTCGTGACGCATGGATACTTCCAGCATGTGAAAGTTTTTATCATCCGGAAATTTATAAAGAAATTTCCGTACCGTCTGTTCACGCAGTAATCTGCCTAATACTTCATCGTAATCGCCGCCGAAATTTATATAACAGTCTCTTAGATTCATATTCATATCTCCTCCCTTTTTAATGCCGTCTGTTTCCCTGTCCGGGAATTGTATCACCACTTGATCTTTGATCACACTGCTCACTGGCTAAAGCGTCAGTGTCAACAGCTTCCTGGCGCTGGGCGCTACTTTAATTATAACTAAACTTATAATTGATTAGCAATAACTATATTGGTAAGGTGTGCAAATAGGTTATCATATTTTAATACTGACAAAAATGGTTCATCATGTTATAATTCAGACAAATAGGAGATGAATTATGAAACCGCAGGAAACTAAATTTGAATTTGTATATAAAGAAATTAAACAGTGTATTTTAGACGGTCAGATACTCCCCGGCAATTCCCTGCCATCTTCAAGGGCGTTCTGTGACCAATTTCATGTAAGCAGATATACGATCAACCGTGTTTTCGACGCGCTGCGGGAAGAAGGGCTGATCGAGATTCAGCCCCGTCTTGCACCTAGGGTTGTTACGAGACAAGATGCGCCTAATTCTTCGGACACCGTAACTGAGATTTTGAAACAAAAAGATAGTATCCTGCAGGTGTACCAAACCTTTGCCCTGATCATGCCATCTATTCAGGTTTTTGCTTCACAGGGCTGTGATATAGAGATCATGCCACACTATAAGCAGGCCATGAAAGTATCACGTTTAGGACTTTCTGCTGGTGGATGGCGTCCTTCTTCTAATTTGGGATACGATATATTGAGAATAGGTGGGAATTCATTGTTTAGTGAACTCTATTCTACATTTGGCCTCTATAATAAACTTACATTTTTCACAGAAAAATGTCCTTATTTTTCTCAACACTTTTTAAAGGGGTCTGTATCTGTGACCGGTGTTATTATAGATATCTTGAAAGGTACGGACCCTTCCGTGAAATACGATCAATTAACAGAGATGTATCAAAGACTGACAGATTCCATTGAAAGCACATTGGATTATTTATCAGATGTATCGCCTGAATGTTCAGCACAGACCAATTTATCATTTTCCTGGAATCCCATGCGGGGACAGGATTACTACCATTCAAAAATCGTTGACGAGTTGAATCGGAAAATCGGCCTTGGAGAATACGCGGTTGGAATGTATCTTCCGTATGAGAAACAGCTGGCCAGCCAGTACGGTGTTTCTTTGTCAACGGTCAGAAAGGCATTATCCGAACTCGAACAAAGAGGTTTTGTAAAAACATTAAACGGTAAAGGTACTATTGTTATTGCACCGGATGATACCAGGAGCCATCAGCTGGCGCTTAACTCCGGATACGCGGAAAAGGCCTTACGTTATCTTCATGCCCTGCAGTTAATGGTGTTGATCATTTATCCCGCTTCGTTGGCCGCAGCTCCGCGGTTTACTAAAGAGGAATTGGACCAGTTAGAAGACAAATTTGCTTCTAGGGGTTCTGTTTATATAGCAGATATGTTTGAAGCCATATTAAAACATACCACTTTAGAGCCTTTATCTGTTATATTATCTGAAACCTGCCGTCTTCTGGATTGGGGACATCATTTCGCTTGTTATCCTTCCAGGAAACATAGCATTCCATGTCTCAATAAACAGACCATTAAAGCATTTCAGCAATTAAGGGAAGGGAATGCAGGTTCTTTTGCGGATGGTGTAGCTGACTGCTACCGTTATATTTTATTTCGTGTAAAAAAGTATATGGTAGAAAAATATAAATTTAATAATGCGGCTCATATCCGGATTCCGGAAAAATATTAGGCTGCAAGGGAAAGGGAGATTAAAAAAATGCAGGTTACCGGAAAAGGGGCCTGCATTTTTTGCTGTCAGATCAAACGGGTTGAGATCAGTTGTTCAGTAAAAAATTAGTGTTGTAGTATTCCGGAAGAAAATAGAATTTATTCCCGGCAAAGGAGAGTTTCATTTTGTTATGGTGTATTGCCTACTTAAGGGATTGAAGCCAGCAGTGGATACCATGGAGATCGGGACGGTGCTATTCCTCTCCTAAGGAGCATGCGTCACGAGATACCCGCATGGGTTATGAATATAGGTTTGCATGTAATAGAATAGGTTTCAACTATACAGAATCATTAATTATAAGTATTTGTTATTTTTTGGCTGCAATATTATACTGATATTAAAGAGAAGAAGTTATATTCTCAAATCCGGAAGCAAGTCAAAGTCCAGCAGTTATCAGGGGTTAGCCTTTGTGTCGGGACTCTGTTAGATTGCGTTTTGTTTTTCGCAGGAATAAAAATAGGCAGATAAGAACAGGAGGAAATGAAGATGAAAAAAATTGAGAATCAGACATTTGATATGGAGCGGGCTCTTTATGGAAGTGAGAATATCTATGTTAAAAATTGTAACTTCGACGGACCGGAAGACGGCGAAAGTGCTTTAAAAGAATGCCGTAACATAAAAGTAGAAGATTGTTTCTGGAATCTGCGGTATCCTTTCTGGCATGACCATGGATTAAAAATCAGCAAAACAGAACTTACCCAGTTTTCCAGAGCGGCTTTATGGTATTCCGACCATATAGAAATTACAGAAACGAAACTGCATGGCATTAAAGCCCTCCGGGAATGCAGAGATGTTGTAATGAGAGACTGCGATATTATTTCTCCGGAATTTGGCTGGTCTGTAAAAAATGTTGCAGTGCAGACCAGTCATGCAGAAAGTGAGTATTTTTTTATGCATGCCCAAAATCTGGACTTTTCAGGGGTAACATTAAAAGGCAAATACTCCTTCCAGTACATTGAGGATGCAGTGTTTGAAAAGTGCCGGTTCGATACAAAAGACGCATTCTGGCATGCAAAAAATGTAACCGTGAAGGACAGTGTTATAAAAGGCGAATACCTTGCATGGTACTCAGACGGTCTGACACTGATTAACTGTAAGATTACAGGTACACAGCCTTTCTGTTACTGCAGGAATCTGAAGCTGGTTGACTGTGAAATGACAGACACAGACCTTGCTTTTGAGAAATCTGAAGTAGAGGCAGTTATCCTGACACCGGTGATAAGCATTAAAAATCCGTTGTCCGGCACGATCCATGTTCCGGATGTGGGGAACATCATTTTGGATGACAAGGATGCAAAAGGTGAAATTAAGATTGATGAAACCATTAAGAAGGAACATCAAATAACAGCATGTGCATAAAAGCAAAACAGAAAGAAGCAGATCGACCAGTGCATGGAGAGCGGCATAACTATTATGATACTGCCTTTATTTATCATGGAGGCAAATAACCATTCAGCCCTGCGGAATTGGTGGCCAGGGTGAAGTCTCATATCCATAATTTGCTTTTCTGCTCTTTATGGCGGAAAATCCCAATATGGTCTTTTCCAAAGACATGCTTTTTGACCGGATATGGGGGATGCCGCAACTGTGACCGTGCACATTAACCGTCTGCGGGAAAAGCTGGGTAAAAATGTTTCAAAAACCCAGTTTATAGAGACCGTATGGGGAGCTGGATATCGCTTCAGGATTAACGGATAAACAGAATTTCAGAGATATTGGAGAGTAGAAATGATAGGAGTAAGAGAGTTTATAGAATATATGGACAGTGGGAAAAAAGTAATCAGGGGCACCGAGATACATGAGTGTATGCACAGACTGTCACAGGAGGCTTTGCAGCTGACGGCAGAATTAAACGGATGCTATCATACCCCGGAAGAAATCAGGAATCTGATGGAACAGCTGACAGGAAAGCCGGTGGATGAAAGCTTCAACCTCTTCCCGCCCTTTTATACAGACTGCGGAAAAAACCTTACCATTGGGAAACATGTATTTTTTAATACCGGATGTAAGTTTCAGGATCAGGGAGGGATTACCATCGGTGACGGTTCCCTGATCGGTCACAATGTTGTCCTGGCAACCCTGAACCACAATCTGGACCCCGGACACCGGGGAGATATTATCCCTGCGCCGATCCATATTGGCAGGAATGTCTGGATCGGCGCAGGAGCCACCGTTCTTCCGGGTATTACGATTGGTGACGGGGCAGTGGTTGCGGCTGGGGCGGTGGTAACGAAAGATGTCCCGGACAATACCATTGTGGGCGGCGTGCCGGCTAAAGTAATGAAAACGATTTGATCTCAGTTTTGAAAAGAGGAAGGCAAAAAAGGAATGGCAATAAAGCTGTAAAATGAAGTGCTTTCTGATCATACATTCAAAGACCATTAAAGAAGGATATTCCAAAGGCAGTATAAACTCCGGAATATCCTTTTTTAATGCTTTCAATTGGTTTTACGTTTTAGGAAAAACAACATCATAACCATTATAAAAAACTATGGAATTGTATTACATATAAGTATTTGCTATCAAAATCCGGGACTGTTATGATAAAAACAGATAAAAATCATTCTGGCACAAGTTAAATAAAGGGGGAAAATACAAATGAAAATGCGGTTGTAGATGATTCAAAAGAGGATGCACAGCGTATTGTTACCTATCTGGAGCAGTCTCAGCAGGAGCAAGATATAACTCTTAATATAAAAATATTCTACGCAAGTTTTGATTTTCCGGAAGAATATCAGGGAGATTACGATGTTTTTTTCTGGATATCGAGATGCCGGGCAGCAACGGGCTTGAGGTGGCGCATGAAATACGCAGCAGGGATCCGGCAGTTGGTATTATTTTTATCACCAGCCTGGCACAGTACGCCATAGACGGATACGAGGTGCAGGGCATTGATTTTATGATGAAACCGGTTTTCCACAGTCAACATGGTCTTCATACAGGCCGGTGGATTGGACATTTCAAGTCTGCCGGATACTGCGCAGGCCGTCATTGGACTATATGCACCTTTAGACGGCATGAATGAAGAGGGTTTTGCAGTGTCCGTCAACATGATCGAGGATGACCAGACCATAGAGCAGGATACGGATAAACCGGATATTACAACTACAACAGCCATTCGCCTGCTTCTTGATTGGGCAGCAAATGTGGAAGAAACCTTAGATATCCTTTCGCAGTATGACCTCCATGCCTCCATGGGGATGATGATACATCTGCGGAAAGCAACAGCGCTGCTGTGGAATATGTAGACAATGAGATGGTGGTGATGGAAACTCCGGTTGTTACAAACTTTTTTCTGGCAGAGGGTGAGAAATACGGGTTTGGACTTTTAGAAAAGAATTTAGACTATGTACAGTTCTATGTGGTTTTTGTGGATGAAATCCTTCCGGACCCAAGGACAGGAAAAAAGTCCCTGATTCTTCAGAAAGGAGAGACTTGGCAGGATGAAAAAAGCGTTATTGCAGGGTAGGCGGCTGAGCAAAGTATTTGCATAGGGACTGAATACCACGTTAGCTTTCGAGTATTCCACTGTGGATGTGGAAATCAACGGAAAGATTGATAGTGTGATGAATCCGTCAGGCGGGATTATAAAGGCAGATTATATAGAAGAATTCATCGTAGACAAAGATAAAGTGGACCCTGATCAGACAGTCATTACCTGCCGCATGAGTAATACTACAGAACAAATGGCGGGATAATTACATAATTACAGTAACAACAGGATAAACACAGGAAGAATACATATGGGAATTACAGACTTTACAGGAGGTGTTTTGCTATGAAAAAAATAGTGTCCTTTCTTTTTGGCGGAATTCTGCTGCTTTCGCTTTCCGCCTGCGGCAGCAATTCCAAGTTTGAACCTGATAACACAGATTCCGCTCAGACAGAGCCAACGATTACAGAATCTATTGCTGAAACCCAGACGCCGGAATCAGAGGAAACAAATTCTGAACCGGGGGAAAACCGTGCCGACGAACCACAGATCCGGGTGGATGGAAAAGACGGACAGAATATCATCTTCCAGTTAAATGACAGCACAGCCGCAAACACACTGTATAAACAACTGCCTCTTTCTATTCAGATAGAGGAATACAGCCATAATGAAAAAATATTTTATCCTCCGGATGAACTGGATACCAGCGGTACTCCGCTGGCCGAAGGTCCGGCCGGAACGCTTGCATACTATGCACCCTGGGGCAATGTCGTTCTTTACTACGGTGAGTGTGGGGGTGCCAGCGGTCTGTATGAACTTGGAGAAGCAGTGTCAGGTGCAGACCAGATTGAAACCCTGTCCGGAGAGATTCAGATAGATATTGTGGAAGATAACTAAGATAATTGTTTGTCCGATGAATATACAACAGGACAAGGAAGGAGAACGGCAAATGGGCAGTTTTATTTAAAAGGGGATTTTTATTGGTCTTCTCTTTGGCATGCCAGCCGGAGCGGTCGGGGCCATGACCGCACAAAGAACCCTGAATTACGGCATGAAAGCAGGATTGTTAACGGGCCTTGGCTCATCTGTGGCAGATTGTCTTTACGCCTGTATCGGCGCTTTTGGACTGACCTTGATATCCAGCTTTCTGATCCGGTATCAGAGCATCATCAATCTTGCCGGAGGCTGCCTGATACTGGGAATGGGTATCCGTATGCTTCTGGCAAAAAAAGGCGGACAGAAAAACACATTAGACACTGCCAGGGGCGTCCGTATGTTTGCTTCCTCCTTTGCAGTGGGAATCACGAATCCGGCGGCTATTCTTACCTTTCTGTTTGCCTTTTCCTGGTTTTGCATACAGGGGCAGACTGGCCTTAAACACGGGATATGTCTGGTCTGCGGCGTATTTATCGGAACATATTTTTGGTGGGGAACGCTATCTGGCATAGTCACAGTGCTGAAGAAAATAGCGAAAAATGATCGTTCTCAAATCATGAACCGGATATTTGGGACATTCCTTAGCATTTTCGGGGCGGTGGTGCTGGTAGGAAATTTTATAGACTAGAGATATGTCCCATGGAGTTTACCAAAAACTACGCGCAGTTGGCAGCATTGAGCAGACTTAATTCGTTTGGAGTTTATTGGGTGAATAGACAGGAAACACCTGAGGGCAGCCCTGAGGAAGGGGAAGAGCCTTCCGCAAAAGAAAACGAAGGCAGCAAGGAAGAAACAGGAGGTATACAAATGCAGGAATTGGTGATGGAGATAGACGGGACGCGGTTCCCGGTGATACTATATGACAATGAAACAACGCAGGCATTTATGGACAGGCTTCCTATGACACTTGACATGGAGGAACTGCATGGAAATGAAAAATTAAATTATCTGGACCAGGGCCTTCCGACGAATCCCATATAGATGAAATCGAAAACAGTATTTATCGTGGAGTATTGATCGCAGCGAAGGGGCATCAGAGGATAAACTGAGTTTATGCGAAAATAAGAAACTAGAAAAAATGTTAAAAATAAAAAAAAGGCTTCGTTTTTGACTTAGAAGTGCGGAATAGGTAAGAGTGGAAAAATCTCTTACCTATTTTTAAAATGCACAACTACAGAGCATTCTAAAACATAAAACGATTGCACAAAAGAAAATAGGTTTGAACCTTGAAAATCAAATATTCATGCATCCCAGAAACATAATTCCTCAATATTGCTGGAACAAATCCGTACAATTGACAAGCAAAGACCCCAGAAATATTTTAGAAAGATCACGCCTGCGATTCAGAAAAAAGCAGACAAGGCATTGGCTGTCAGTATTGGAATACGGGTTTCATGAGCGAGGGAAGCTATCATACTGTACAAGCAGAACATCATAAATTTTATCAAGTGAGCTGTATTTGTTTTTGGCTGATAGGTAAGAGGGTGAATTTTGTGGCGGAGAAAAAAGAAGTTTATCAGGTTGAATTGAGGTTTTCAGGAAAGCAGGCTTTGAAAGAACTGCTGATAGAAATACTGCTGGAAAAAATTTGTACATTCGATGGCTATGTTAGAACAGATTATAATAAAATATAGCCACTGCAGGTAGTCTGATTTTGAAAGGAGAATATATGGAAGGCAAAAGGCTGCCTGATTCCAAATATTATTCAGCAGCACTTTATATGCGTCTTTCCAGGGATGATGATGGAGACAGCGAAAGTTCAAGCATTACAAACCAGAGAAAGATGCTCAGGGCTTATGCACAGGAAAACCGGTATTTAGTCTATGATGAATATATAGATGACGGTGTTTCCGGTACGACTTTTGAGAGACCGGGATTCAAAAGGATGATTCGGGATATTGAGAATAAAAAGGTCAATATGGTCATTACGAAAGATCTATCCAGACTTGGCCGTGATTATATCCTTGCCGGTCAGTATACGGAGATATATTTTCCGGCAAAAAAGGTGAGATATATAGCAATTAATGACGGGTATGACTCTGAGAGTCCCTATACGGATATTGCTCCTTTTAAGAATATTATCAATGAGATGTATGCCAGAGACATCAGCAAAAAAATACGTTCATCATTCTTGACCCACATGAAAGAGGGGGCCTATATAGGGGCATATGCCCCTTATGGATATCAGAGAGACCCGGAGGATAAGCACCATTTGATCATAGATGACGTGTCCGGTGAGATTGTGAGAGAAATCTTTCAAAAAGCGGGAAACGGGGAACTGCCGGTACAGATAGCAAGGGATTTAAACAGCCGAAAGGTATTAACACCGTCACAATATCGTTGTCTCCAGAATCCTGATTTGAACATAGAAAATTTCTCAAAACGGCAGGAATGGACCTCTTCTACCATAATAAAAATGCTGAGAAACGTCGTCTATGTAGGGGATATGGCTCAGGGGAAAACCACAAAAGTTTCATTCAAAAGTGATATGACGATAGCTAACCCTAAAGAAGACTGGTATATAGTGAGAAATACCCATGAGCCATTAGTCAGCCGTGACTTATTTGAATTGGCTGCACGGAGGAGTAAACTGCGGACCTGCTGCCAAAAGGGAAAATTTCACAATATCTTTACCGGTATGGCAAAATGCGCGGACTGTGGAAGAAATATGTCTGCAGTCGGCACACGTAAAAAAGGTGCAACGGCTAATCTTGCCTGTGGGGGATATAAGCTATATGGGAGTAAAGAGTGCAGCAATCATTTTATTGATTATGATACCTTGTGCAGTATTGTCCTAACCAGTATTCGGGAGCTTGTTCGGGTGTCACAGCAGGACGAAAAAGAGATACTGGAAAAGGTACAGAACCGTATAAAAAAGCAAGTTTCCTTCACAGATAAAGAAAAAGAAACTGCCTCTTTGAAGAAACGCAGCCGTGAACTGGATATATTGATCGAGAGATTATATGAGGATTATGTTGCAGAAATTATTAATGCAGACAGGCTGAAAAAGATGCTTCGGAAATATGAGTCTGATAGTGAAGAAATCTCGGAAAGACTGGAGGCTCTAAACAATCAGGATAAAAGCAAGGAACAGGAAAATCCAACTAATAAATTAAAGAAAATGCTGAATGATATTGTAGAGCCCACCGAACTTACCGAAGATCTGTTGTACCGGTTGGTTGATCATATTGAAATTACCCAGGGAAAATATGAAAAAAAAGATAACACAAAGATAAAGAAACAGGAAGTGAAAATCTATTTTCGCTTCAATCATGCACCGTTGAGCAGGACATATACCTTGTGATACTGCATACAGATACCAACCACCCACATGGTAAGCGCCTGTTTCCCACAGGCACAGCATTTCTGGAAACAATGGTCCAGGTTAAAGGCTACACGGGGAAGGTAACCATAATCCTCCAGCAGAGTAAAAAGCGGAAAGAAAATGGCCATGGGGGGAAGCATGACACTTACAACCCAGGCAGCAACCCGGTATACTCCGTAAATCAGAACCTGGCAGAAAATTTCGGGAAGGCCAAGCGTAAGAAGCCCACGGTAAAAATGGGGTTCCAGCCAGAACAGCCCTTTGTTCAGCAGATCAGACGGGACATTGGCCCCCACAATGGTGATCCAGAAAATGCAGAGAAGGAAAAGCAGCATAATGGGAAAACCAGTACATTTACTGGTAAAAACCCTGTCCAGTTTCCTGTCTTTTTTGGCATAATCGGGATTTTCCAAAGTGACGCAGGCTTTGCAGATACCTGCTGCCTGCTGGACATAGGTGCCGCAGTATTCCGCGGATGCACAGCACATTTCCGCATTCTGACAATAAATATCAGGAATTGGGGTGACGGCTTTTTTGTTGGACAGGGCGTCTTCAATCCCCACGAATATGCGTTCAAGGCCCTTTCTGCTCCTGGCAGCTATGCCGATCACAGGAATCTTCAGTTCCTTATGAAGACGCTGAAAATCTATCCGGATGTGCTTTTTCCTGGCCTCGTCCATGAGATTTACGCACAGAAGCACATGTGGTGTCACGGCACAAATCTGGAGAACGAGATTGAGGTTCCTTTCCAGACAGGTAGCGTCGCACACAGCAACCACCACATCCGGATGACTCTGCAGTATATAATCCCTGGAAATCTCCTCCTCACTGGAGCGGCAGGAGAGAGAATAACACCCGGGCAAGTCTACAAAACGATATTCTTTTCCGTGAAAGACTCGGTTCCCGGCAGCACATTCCACTGTTTTACCGCACCAGTTTCCGGTATGCTGGTGCATGCCTGTAAGTGCGTTGAACACCGTGCTCTTACCTACATTGGGATTGCCGATCAATGCTATATTACGGAGCGGAAACTCCTTTTTCATTTCTTTTTTCAGAACTATTCACCTCTTAATTCATATCAACAGAAGCATGTTACAGCACACTTTTGTTTTTGATCTTTTCAACAAGAATCAGAGAAGCCTCTTCTTTTCTCAAGGCCAGGACAGCTCCCCGGATCAGAAAAGCTCTGGGACTTCCAAAGGCGCTCACTCCAACACAGATAACTTTGGTATTTTCGATCAACCCCAAATCCATAAGACGTTTGATAGTCTGCTGCTGCGCCGGACTGGCATTGTCTGTCTGAATTGTTTTAACAATCCCTGACTCGTCGGGAGACAGGGTAAAGAGCGGAGTAAGAGACATTTTTTCCTCCATTTCAGGCCGGGAAATCCCGGACGGGAGAATCTATTGTATAGTATGCAGAGGCAAGAAAGAAGTTCTATGAAATGATCACTGAGAAAATTCTTTATATATGATTAAATGCTGATTATTCATTATTTTAGGTATATTTTATTTACACTAGGAGGCGTAAATATGTTTTTAACTCGTAATGATAAGATTTTTATTGCGATAATAGGTGATATAGAAAATCCAGAGACCAGGGAAAGAGAAGTAAAACTCAAGAAAAGCCGAGTAATATACTGGAAGAAATAAATGTGAAGTTTTAAAATGATATACAGGTAATCTCACTAAAAATCCTAGAAAAATAAAAAAATCCCATATACCGTCTGAAACGCTATTTTATTGACAGGTATATAGCTTTCTGCCAGAAGGCTGTGTATGATTGTAAACTTTGTTATAAAAATTAGTTGACATTTAATGGCGAATTTATTATACTTTTCTTATACATTATAGTGCAGCACTTGCTGCTGCATAAGTTATGGGATGCCCCTTAGGGTATACATTATAGTGCAGCACTTGCTGCTGCATAAGTTATGGGATGCCCCTTAGGGTATACGTTATAGTGCAGCACTTGCTGCTGCATAAGTTATGGGATGCCCTTTAGGGTATACATTATAGTGCAGCACTTGCTGCTGCATAAGTTATGGGATGCCCTTTAGGGTATACATTATAGTGCAGCACTTGCTGCTGCATAAGTTAAGGGATGCCCTTTAGGGTATACATTATAGTGCAGCACTTGCTGCTGCATAAGTTAAGGGATGCCCTTTAGGTTATACATTATAGTGCAGCACTTGCTGCTGCATAAGTTATGGGATGCCCTTTAGGTTATACATTATAGTGCAGCACTTGCTGCTGCATAAGCTACAGGATGCCTTCAGGCTATGTAAAGGAAAGCAGAATTTCTTAACGGAGGAATAGTATATGGAAACAGCAATGCCCAATAAAAACAAAAAAATAAGCACCAGACAGATGACAATGATCGCGCTTATGACAGCAGTGACCAGCATCTTAGGCCCTCTTGCCATACCGCTGCCGTTTAGTCCCGTGCCGGTCAGTTTTACCAACCTGGCAGTTTATTTCAGTATCTTTGTGCTTGGAGCCAATTCGGCAACGGTCAGTTATCTGGTTTATCTGCTCATTGGAATAGTGGGACTTCCGGTATTTTCCGGTTTCACCGGAGGTTTTGCAAAAATGGCAGGACCTACAGGGGGATATCTGGTCGGTTTTATTTTCATGGCATGGATCGCGGGATTTTTTGTGGACAGATTTCAGGGAAAAAGAGTGCTGCAGGCATCGGGAATGATACTGGGAACTGTGGTAGCATACATATTCGGGACCGCATGGTTGTGTGTGCAGTCGAATCTGACATTTGGTGCGGGTCTGGCTGCGGGCGTGATTCCGTATATACCAGGTGATCTCATTAAGATCATGGCAGCATTGGCTGTGGGACCGGTGCTTCGGCAGGCTGTGAGACGAGCAGCATAAATAAAAAAATCAGGATTTAAAAGACAGTGTGATACAGGCACTGTCTTTTTTTGATGCGCTGCGCAGAAAATACATAGATTTTCTTAAATAACTGTAAAAACACATGAAAAATATAAGGGGGATTTTCTGGATATGAGTTATAATACAATATTACTATGGGCGGAGGGAGAAAATGTATAAGGTATTGATAGTCGAGGACATGGACCTGACAAGAGAAGACTTAATTAGACTGATTGACTGGGAGCGATACGGTTTTGAACTGCTTCCCGACGCAAGGAACGGGATAATAGGATTGGAATACGCCAAACGGTATCGCCCGGACATTGTAATAACAGATATAAAAATGCCGGTCATGACAGGCCTTGACCTGGTGGAACAGATGAAAAAAGAAAATATAGAGGCGGAAGTCTGACCGCTTATGAAGAATTTGAACTTGCCAAAAGAGCACTTCAGATGGGTGTCAGAACGTTTGTACTCAAATATGAGATTGATGAGGAAGTGCTTCTGCGAGAACTGAACGGCTGCAGTATAACGGAGTAGTATTCAAAACTGCCTCCCGGCGGTGTATTTTCTCATCAAAAGCTTTCTGAACAGTCTCGTCAAATGTGATATTGCTTGCGTACAAACGGATCTCTTCAAGGGACAGAAGGGTTTGTGTTCTGATTGGGTGCATTGTCTTATGAGAAACGTGGAGCTGGTAAGTGGGTGGAGTCTGAAAAAGGTTGGTAAGGAACTGTTACATATGGAATTCTCAACATTATAAGCGGGCAGACAGAAAAGACAAAAGAGAAAAAAATATCCGTGACTCAGGGTGATACAGTGCTGGTTGATGATTTGGCGGATTTTCGCTTCTTTTCAAAGGACTGTGTTTTGTTTGCGGCTCTCTGCAGAGAGGATGAAGAGGAACCGTTGGTATGTGTTGATTATGTAGATATTGAAAGACATCTGGAATTTCCCGAACCCAATTTAAAATCGGAACTGAGCGGGGATGAATTGGTGATCACAGCAGAACGGTTTGCGCGCTGTACAGATTGCCGGTGAACAGGATGGAAACAAGTTCGGCTGCCTGTTCACAGATAACTATTTTGACATGCTTCCGGGACAAAGGAAAAAGGTGAAAGTTCTGGGGAATAAGGAGTACGGGACGCTTTTCGTGCAATCCCGGTATGGGTGCTGTAGAAAAATCAGCTATAGGAAAGTACATTTAGGGCAGCGGTTGTGCACGGTAACAGAATATAAGTAAACGGATGAAATTTATTTTGGAGAGGGGGAAGCAGATGGAACGCATTTTAATAAGGAAAGAATGGAAACTAAAGGGACCGGCTGAGAAAGAGCTGGAGATATAAGAAATGCCAAGTCAGATTCATGATATTCTGCTGGATCATCAATTGATTTCCAATCCCAATTTTACAGGGATCAATCAAGATCAATGGATTGGGGAGACACAATGGTGTTACAGAACAGAGTTTGAGGTGGAGGATAGATCGGGAGAATGAAACCTTCGTTTTCAGGGGCTTGATACATTTGTTGATATATATCTGAACAATGAACTGGCAGGGGAAAACAAAAGTGTGTATATGCCCCTGGTTATTGAAAAAGTCCCCTTTATGAAGAAGAAAAATGTCTTGGAATTGAGAGTGAAACCACCCCGCCGTGAGCTTGAGAAGATTTCACTTCCGGAAAGATACAAGGACAGAGTACCGGAATTCTGTTAAGCCAGGGTTTTTCGTTCCGGCTATCATGAATTTTCCGGACCAAAACCGGATTTGATCCGAATGGGAGTTTATGGAGATATTTATTTGGAAAAGGTGGGGCAGGATGGAATCCGGGAAGGGGTTATGGATATCAGCATGGGAGAAAATTCGGAGGAAGGATGCGTGCAGGTCGACTTTTCTTATTTTCATCCCGAAACGGATCGGATGCTGGAGTATAGGATAACAGATATGCAGGGAGATGTTGTCTGTGAGGGTACAGAAAAAGCGCATACGGAATATCTGGAGATCACTGTGCCGCATCCGAAATTATGGTGGCCGCGCTCTCACGGGGAGGCCAATCTTTACCATTTACAAGTGACAGAAAAGGTGGGTGAAGCTGTTCTGGATACTAGTACAGCTTTTCAGCCTGACAAAAAACAGGGTGGAACGTGAAGTGACAAGGCCATTTTTATGCAACGCCCATGAGTCAGTGCTGGTGGGTGATCTGGATATTTTCGGACAGTTTAAAAAAGATTGTGTTCTCACAGCGCGTGCAGTGGACGGACACGGGAAAGTGCTGGCAGAATCAGTGGATTATGCGGAAATGGAAAGAAGGATTTCTTTTCCGGACAGAGGAGAATTATCCTGCAGAGTTGAGGCGGGAATACTTGTGCTGGAATCTGATACCTTTGCAAGATGTGTGGAACTGCGCGGAGGAGAAGAAGGCCAAGCGTTTGGCTGGCTTTTTGAGGATGATTATTTTGACCTGCTTCCGGGAGTGAAAAGAAGATTAAGGTTTACGGGAGACATGAAAAAGGAATTGTGCAGATAAAACCTTATTATTGGGAGAAGGGAATCACTGTCGATTATATGAAAAATTGAAAAAAGGTTATTAAGCCGGTGCGTGTTTCTGTGATGGGATGGGCATCGGTTTTTTTGTATGGGTATAATTTTGAGAAAATATGCGGTTTATGCGAAAAATACGAGGGTAACATACTATTTTTGACGTAATATTCTAAGAAATGCGGCACTATAGAAAAAAGCTGGCTAAAATGACACTCTCAAAGCATCTGACCATTTTACTGACCACTTATTTTAGATTAAGGGGATCTCAAAAGAGAAGTGGATATATAAAGAGACATCTAATTCCAGTTCCGTTTGGAAATAAGACACTGATAAAATAAAATTGAGAAATCAATAAATTTGTACCATTATTTTGACCACTTATAGATAATTTTTAAGATTTTTAAAGGAACATTCCAATGCCTTTTACCTTAGAATCATGAATCACTAAAAGAAATCCTACACACTAAAGCTCCTGTAAATATATTTTTACCCAAGACAACACCAGGCTAATTGAAAATCCGCTATATTTTTTTTGCATATTGACTTTATCAGCTTTTAGCGTTAAACTAGGATACGACAAAAAACAAAAATAAGTATTTTCTTAATACTTTTTTTGCAATTCATCTTGCCGCATTTCTTAGAAAAATGCGGCACTTAAAAAACAGGTTATTGGATGAAAACAGGATTTTGCATTAAGACAATAAAATATCAACTGCGATGTTCCCATGCAGAGTGGTTTGTCAGTACGGAAGGATATTATCGGGATGTTCTGAATTTTTATTATCACCTGCTTTTACACCAGAAGGAGCTTTGGGATTTGAATTCCTTTCAAATGCAAAGGGAACTGGAATGTCTGACAATAGAAGGCAGGGATGGAAGAAAACCAGAATACCCCCTTCCTTTTTCCAAGGTGCCGCTCTATTTCAGGCGCTCAGCTATTAATAAGGCGATTGGATGTCTGAAAAGTTATCTGGGATTGAGCCGGTCTGTGGATAAGACGGAGGAATATAATCCGCCTCTGCCTGAAACCATTAATGCCTCACTTACTTATTTCAAAGGAATGTATAGAGAATTTACAGATACCGGAATTACCTTAAAAGTTTGGGATGGTAGCAGCTGGCACTGGATGGAATGCCGGCTGAAGGGAATTCCGTTCCCGGCAAATGCTGTGGTTTTATCTCCGTCAGTTGTTCTGGACAGTAAAATCTGCTGGCTTCATGTTCCTGTAAAAAAGGAAACAACAGATGCAAGAAATGCAAAGGAACGAATGAAAAGTGGTGATAATATCTGCAGCGTTCAATTTACAAATACAGATATTTTTGCCATGTGCTGCGTTATGGATGGGGATGGGAAACAGTTGGCAGTCCGTACCTGCCGGGGCGGTGATGCATATCGCCATCAATGCCGGAGGCTTCTGGATAAAATAGAATTCTCCAGACAGTATACGGATAAAGACAATGTGGAGCAGCCAAATAAAAAATATTACATACATCTAAAGAATCTGTCTGAATATTATGCCCATAACGTGAGCCGCGAAATCGTGGATCTCTGTGTGGAAAACAAAGTGAAAGTGATAGTCCTTCCGTTGTATCATGCCGATTTCAGCAGAATGGTACAGTATCGCACTGGTAATTTTACGCCTTTGCATTTGAGCAGCGGGATAAGAGCATATTTGAAATATAAGGCATGGGAGGCAGGGATTATTGTACTGGAACATAGTGCAGACCATACAAGCAGCCGATGTGCCATATGCGGCGGAACTGTGAAAAAACAGGGAAGTCAATACATATGTGAAAATGGTCATCAAGGCAGCCGCTTTCTGAACAGTGCCAGAAATCTTGGAAAGAAATGCCAGGAGGATTTCAGGAAGAAGAGAGGGTGTTTAAATCAAATATAAATTTGATAAGTAATAATATATATATTCGCGCATGTGCCATTTTTCCAAATGGCAGGATGATGGAATGGAATATAGGTGTGTTATGCACTCTTATATAGATACCGGGAAACCGGAAAAGAGCAGATTCCAAAGGCATCTGTTCTTCGGTAGAATATCGCCGGCTGGCTCCACGTGGGGTCAGCAGAGAATTGTCCGTTCGCGGTTGGACAGACAATATTCAAAGTAATAAAAGATAAAAGGTAATGGTTCAGTCTTTACTGGCTGATGGTAAGTAAGTATACAGCAGCCAGGCAAAATCCCCATGGTGAAGGTGATCCTGCATGGATTTTTGCCCGAAACGGTGAAGATACGGAACATTTGAGAAAAAAGCTGTAAAGAGATTTGGAAATATGAGGGGAGAAATTATGTGGCAGATAATCCTTGTGCTGCTGCTTCTGCTGGTTCTGTTCCTGTTTGTGATGGTGTTTGCTTTGGCGAAGATCAATTCCGGGGACAGAAAGAGAGAGGATAATGAGCAGGAGGCGTTTATTCGTAATAGTCATAATGTGGAAAAAGCCGAAAATGCGGGCAGTGATACCAGCATAGTCCATAATGAGGAAAAGAAATGGAATGCAGCACTGGTGAATGAGGAAAGAGACAGCATGCAGAAAGAGCTGATGCGGAAAGCCGGTAAAAAGAAAAAGGTTATGGAACACTGGCAGGCAATTGCGCTTTGGCTGATGCTTTACGATATTGTGGCTGTGAATGCGGCCTATATTGTGGCTTTATGGGTAAGATTTGACTGCAGGTATTCTTTGATTCCTGATGTTTATCTGAGGGCATTTTTGAAGTTTGCGCCATGGTATACGGTGTTTAGCATTGTGGTTTATTGGGTGTTGAGGCTGTATAAGAGTGTTTGGCGGTTTGCCAGTTTTAGTGAGTTGTTCCGGATTGGGGCGGCGAATATTTTGACTGGGTTGTTTCAGATCATTGGGATCACCTTGTTTTTGAAAAGAATGCCTATTTCGTATTATCTGTTTGGGATAATGCTGCAGTTTGTGTTTACGGTTGCAGTTCGGTTCTCTTATCGGTTTATTTTGTTGGAGCGAAATCGAAATAAACAGAATGAGGAGGATGCGGTTCTTCACCGGGTCATGCTGATTGGGGCAGGAGCTGCGGGTCAGATCATTATACGGGATTTAAACCGGGCCAGTGAGGTGAAGGCAAAGGTTTGCTGCATTATTGACGATAATCCGAATAAGACGGGGCGTTACATAGAAGGGATTCCCATTGTTGGGAACAGGGACGATATTCTGCTGAGTGCAGATAAATATAAGATTGATCAGATTTTACTTGCAATTCCCAGTGCTTCGGCTGAGGAGAAGAGAGATATTCTCAATATTTGTAAGGAGACTGGGTGTGAACTGAAGATACTTCCCGGGATTTATCAGCTGGTAAATGGGGAAGTGGCGATAAGTAAAATGAAGAATGTGGCTGTGGAGGATTTACTGGGAAGAGATCCGATTAAGGTCAATATGGAGGAAATCTTCCATGCACTGCAAAATAAGGCGATCCTTGTTACCGGCGGGGGTGGGTCTATTGGAAGCGAACTGTGCAGGCAGATTGCGGCCCATGGTCCGAAACGGCTGGTTATCTTTGATATTTACGAGAATAATGCGTATGACATTGAGCAGGAGCTGAGGAGGAAATATCCGAAGCTGGATTTGGTGGTTTTGATCGGGTCGGTGAGGGACAGCAGAAGAGTGAACAGTGTGTTTGCGGAGTACCGACCGGATGTGGTTTATCATGCGGCGGCTCATAAGCATGTGCCATTGATGGAGACAAGTCCTTGTGAAGCGATAAAGAATAATGTTTTGGGGACGTATAAAACGGCCAGTGCGGCGCTGCAGAGTGGGTGTGAAAAGTTTGTGCTGATCAGTACGGATAAGGCTGTCAATCCTACGAATATTATGGGGGCCAGTAAACGGTTGTGTGAGATGGTGATACAGACTATGGACAGGCTGGGTAAGCAGGGAAATCCGGTTGTGCTGCCGGATTTGAATGGCCATGAAGAGAACGTTGATTATGATATGGCTGCAGTTACAAGGGAACCCGGGGCTGAAAAGGAAGAAAGCAGAAGGAAGCCTACGGATTTTGTGGCGGTGCGGTTTGGGAATGTGCTTGGAAGTAATGGGTCTGTGATTCCGTTGTTTAAGAAACAGATAGAAGCGGGCGGGCCGGTTACGGTTACACACCCGGATATCATTCGGTATTTTATGACAATACCGGAGGCAGTGAGTCTTGTGCTGCAGGCGGGGACGTATGCAGAAGGGGGAGAAATATTTGTACTGGATATGGGGGCACCGGTGAAGATTGACACGTTGGCTAGGAATCTGATAAAGCTGTCGGGGTATAAACCGGATGTGGATATTTCGGTTGTATATACTGGGTTGAGGCCCGGGGAGAAGCTTTATGAAGAGAAACTGATGGCGGAGGAAGGGATGAAGACTACGCCGAATAAGTTGATACATATTGGGAGTCCGATCCCGTTTGATACGGAGAAATTCATGAAGGATTTGGAACAACTGGCTTGTGCTTCTTATAACAATCAAGAGGATATCTATAAGTTAGTGAAAATGGTGGTTCCAACCTATAGAAAGGATAAACTCTTACAAAGCTGAAATTAAAAAGAGTGTTTGATGAAATGATTTAAACATGGGATGCACTGGAAACTATAAGAAATAAATTAATCGGGAACTGGGTTTCTTTAATGATTGATCAAAGAATAGAGAGAGGGATAAGGCGATATGAGAAAAATCCAATTTAGTCCGCCTGATATAACGGATGCTGAAATAAATGAAGTTGTATCGGCACTTAAGTCTGGATGGATAACAACTGGGCCTAGAACTAAAGAACTGGAAAGACTAGTGGCCGATTGGAGTGGTACATCTAAAGCGGTCTGCTTAAATTCTAATACAGCTTGTGCAGAAATGACATTGCGGATTTTAGGGGTGGGTATTGGTGATGAAGTAATTGTGCCGGCATATACATATACAGCATCGGCTTCGGTTGCAGCCCATGTAGGTGCAAAAATCATTATGATTGACTGCGAACCGGGTAAATTTACAATGGATTATGAAAAGTTAGAAGCGGCAATAACAGAAAAAACTAAAGTTATTATACCCGTTGATTTATTTGGGATTCCAGCGGACTATGAGTGCATTATGAAAATTGTTGAAAAGAAAAAGAATATTTTTCTACCATCCAATAATAGGATTCAGCAGGCTATTGGCAGAGTGATTGTTATGGCAGACGGGGCGCATTCTTTCGGTGCTGAGTATAAAGGAAAATCAGTTGCTAAATATCCTGATTTTATGAATTATAGTTTTCATGCTGTAAAGAATCTAACAACAGCGGAAGGTGGAGCTGTTGTGTGGAATGACATAGATGGTATTGACAATGATAAATTATATCAAATTTATATGCTGTTGAGTTTACACGGTCAGAGTAAGGATGCATTGGCTAAAACACAGTTAGGGGCATGGGAATATGATATTGTAGAACCTTGGTTTAAGTGCAATATGACAGACATTCACGCAGGTATCGGTTTGGGTCAATTACGCCGATATGAGAGTATTTTGAAACGCCGAAAAAGTATAATTACAAGAATGGATGATGCTTTTAAGAACCTTCCTGTAGAAGTGCTGAGTCACTATACGGATGATTATAAGGGATCAGGTCATCTCTATATTATGAGGCTGTTTGATTATAATGGAAGTGCTTTAAATTGTGAAACAAGAAATAATTTTATTGTGGAGATGGCAAAAATGGGAGTCGCAACAAATGTTCACTATAAGCCGTTACCGATGCATACAGGGTATCAAAAGCTAGGATTTAACATTAATGATTATCCGAATGCCTATGATCAATTTAAAAATGAAATAACACTGCCGCTGCATACTTGTTTAAGTGATGAGGATGTTGAATATGTAATTGAATGTGTTAGAAAAGTTGTCAAACATTTATTAGGGTAGAGTTTAATGAACAAGGGTAAGAATATGGAAAGGATTATGTATAGAACAAATACATAATCATCAGAAAGAGAGGGACTTATGGTTATTATTATTGGAGCATCAAGTTTTATTGGTGTACACACAGTTGATGAATTTATAAAACAGGGGTGTGAAGTTCTTGTTACAGGAAGAAATAATAAATTCCGTGAACATTACGAGAGATTAGGAGTTAAATATGAAAACCTGGACCTGGTGAATCCGGAAGATTTTGAAAAACTTCCTACAGAAAATGTAGAAGGAATTATTTTATTATCCGGTTTACTGCCGGCGAATGCGCAGGTGAATTTGGATGAAGATGAAAATGCAGCAGATTATTTCAAAGTTAATACAATTGGAACTATAAATGTTCTGGAATATTGCAGGCGCAACGGAATTAATAGGTTGATTTCTACCTCCTCGTATGCAGATGTGTGTAATTCATGGACTGCGGAAAAAGCATTAACAGAAGAGGAACCTAGGTCATTTTCATTTAAAGGAGATCATGCTGTATATGTACTGTCAAAGAATGCAGCTTGCGATGTAATGGAATATTATAATCAGCAGCACGGAATGAGTAATGCTGTATTTCGTTTTCCGCCGGTTTACGGTGTAGGACCGCATGGCTCCTTATTTATCAATGGAAAGTATGTAAAATCAGGTCTGCAGATATTTATGGATAAAGCATCAAAAGGTGAAGACATTACGATTTATGGTAATAAGAATTTAAGCCGTGATGTGGTCTATGTAAAAGATGTGGCCCATGCATTTTATTTGGCAATAAAGAGTGAAAAAACATATGGTTTGTACAATATGACATCAGGAAAGGGCGTGACATTACAAGAACAGGCAGAAGTAATAGCTGAATTGTTTGCTGAGACTCCGGATAAAATGTCAAAGATTGTTTATAAACCAGAGATTCAAAACAACACACCATCCTATTTGTTTAGTATGGAAAAAGCAAAAAGAGATTTCGGGTTCGAGCCAGCATTCCGGGATTTTAAGACCATGATGAATGATTATAAAAAGGATCTGGATACCCATAAATATCAAAACCTATTCAACTATTAGAAAGGCCAGAGAGTCCATCCAGTATTTAATTTGTGTAGGAGGAAAGAGAAAAAAATATGTACAATAACGTAAAAAGAGTAATTGATTTATTGATTTCTTTGATGATCTTTCCTGTTTTATTGTTTTTGATAGTGATCGTAGGTGTATTAATAAAATTGGATGACCAGGGTCCTGTTTTTTATATGGCTGATCGGATTGGTTATCATGGAAGAATCTTTAAAATGTTTAAGTTTCGATCAATGAAAGTAAATGCGCCGGATTTAAGATATGCGGATGGCTCTACATATAATTCTAAAAATGATTCTCGCGTTACTAAAGTCGGACGTTTTTTGCGTAAAACCAGTATTGATGAGATACCGCAGCTTTTGAATGTTTTGCATGGTGATATGGCGCTTATAGGACCAAGACCAGATAGTGCCTTTTATCTGAGCGAGTACACAGAGGAGGAGCGAATAATTTTAAATGTTCGTCCGGGAATCACGGGATACAATCAGGCTATCAATCGTAACGCAGTTGGAACAAAGGAAAAGTTAGAGAATGATATTTTTTATGTTAAGAATATGTCATTTTGGTTTGATATAAAAATTATTTTTATGACAGTGAGAAGTGTACTTATTTCAAAAAATGTATATCGCGATGATGCGGATAAGGGGAATAAAGCAGAAAGAGAAAATACGATCGGGAAAAAGAGAGTTCCAAAAGGGGAAAAATAAAAATGAAAAAAATAATGATTTTAGGGGCTGGTATTCTTCAATTACCTGCAATAAAAAAGGCAAAAGAAATGGGTCTGCAAGTCATTGCAGTTGATATGGATGCGGAAGCGGTTGGATTTAAAGAAAAAGATGTTGTATGCGAAGTGATAAGTACCATTGATACAGAAAAGATATTAAATGCCGCTAAAAGATATGGTATTGACGGTATTATGACGCTTGCCAGCGATATGCCGATACGTTCAGTGGCTATTGTTGCAAAAGAAATGGGACTTGTCGGCATCTCAGAACAGACAGCATTGAAAGCCACAAACAAAGCTTTTATGCGTCAATGTTTAAAAGAGCATGGGGTACCGGTTCCAGAGTTCTTTTGCGTTAATACAAGAGAAGAGTTTTCAAAAGCGATTGAACATTTTAAGTTGATAAATATAAATTGTATTGTAAAACCGGCAGACAATTCTGGGAGCAGAGGAGTAGATATGTTGTCAGATTTATCAGATGTGGAAGCATTAGGAAAAGCTTTTGCATATAGCAAAAGTTATTCCCGAAGTGGCGGTATTCTTGTTGAAGAATACATGGAAGGTCCTGAAGTTAGTGTTGAAACACTCAGTATTGATGGAGAGTGCCATATAATTCAGATCACAGATAAAATCACTACAAATGCTCCGTATTTTGTAGAAATGGGGCATAGTGAACCGTCCGCGTTACCTGATGAAATCAAACAGAAAGTTATTCAAATAACGAAATCTGCTGTTAAGGCCATTGGAATAGAAAATGGTCCGTCACATACAGAACTTAAAATTACTGCTGAAGGCCCCAAAATTGTAGAGTTAGGCGCAAGACTGGGCGGTGATAATATTACAACACATTTAGTACCCCTGTCTACAGGAGTTAATATGGTTGAGTGCTGTATCCGGATTGCGATCGGTGATAAAGCCGATATAGAAAAAAAATATGATAAAGGTGCTGCTATACGATATTTGAAAGCCGATATTGGTGAGATTAAAGAAATTAAGGGTATTAATGATGCTGAAACGATGAAAGGCATTCAGCAAGTAAGCATTGTAAAAGGCGTTGGAAATCAGAGCACGGAAATAAAGAGTAGTGTGGATCGTATTGGTTTTGTGATTGCTCAAGATATAACTGCAGATAAAGCTGTATACGATTGTATAACTGCGATAAAAAAGATTGATATCAGAGTGGGATAAAGGATGAAACGGTTGTTAGCTTTTAGTGCTTATTATGAACCAGAAGTTGCTGCAAGTTTATATTTATCAACAAATTTATATGAAGATTTTGCGAAAGATGGATGGAAAGTTGATCTTTTTGTACCTATGCCAACTAGAGGTGTAGACGATAAAATCAGGAAGATTTATAAGAATCGTAAAAAAGAAAGTAAAGGAAATTTGTCAATACATAGAATCTCTTTAATAAAGGAAGGGAAAGGAACCCTGGGACGTGCAGTTCGTTATATTTTGATGAATTTATTATTTATATGGAAAGGGATCACAACGAAAACAGATGTTATTTTTGTTCAAAGTACACCACCGACTCAAGGTGCAATGGCAGCAATCATTAAAAAAGTTAAAAAAATACCATTGGTGTACAATCTTCAAGATGTTTTTCCTGATTCAATGGTTGGAATGGGAATGACAAGGGAGGGTTCTATTATCTTCAAAGCAGGACAAATAATTGAAAAATTCACATATAAAAATGCTGATAAGATTATTGTGATTTCCAATGATATGAAGAATAACATCATTGAAAAAGGAGTTCCAGTAAATAAAATATCTGTTGTATCAAATTGGATAGATACAAAGTCTGTGAAACCTATTGTGAAAGAGAATAATTACTTGTTTGAAAAATATGGTCTGAGCAGGGGGGATTTTCATGTTGTGTACGCAGGGAACTTAGGATATGCACAGAATATAGAAATTATCATTCAAGCAGCAAAACGATTAGAAAATATAAAAAATATACAATTCGTTATTTTTGGTAATGGTGCTCAGGAAGAAGAATATAAAAAAATGGCTGTTGAATTGGGTGTTGTTAATTTAAAGTTTTTTCCAATACAGCCATATTCTGAGGTCTCATATGTCTATAGTTTGGCAGATGTATCAATAGTATCTTGTAAAAAAGGATTTGGCGGAAGCGCAATGCCGAGTAAGACATGGAGCATAATGGCTGCAGGAACGCCAGTTCTAGCAAGTTTCGATGCAGGTACGGATATGCAAAAAATCATTTCTTCTGATCATTTAGGATTATTCTCCGATGCGTCTAATATAGAAGGCTTAGCAGATAATATTAAGTATTTATATTTACATAAAAAGCAGGCAGAGGAAATGGGTGAAAATGCCAGAAGATATGTTGAAGCTAATGCAAGCAGGCATTCGTGTACTGCCCGTTATATAGGTATTGTGAATAGTGTCATTTAATTGAAGAAGAAATTAGATACATACATTTAGGAAGGAAAGGAAAAATGTATTATATACCCAAAATACTCAAAAAGATGAGTATGAGCAGCAAAAAAAATTGTGTCCTTGATAAAACTTCTAAAATATGCGGTGGATGTAGCTTGGTAAATACTTCAATAGGAAAGTATTCATATGTTGGATATGACACAGAAATAGTAAATGTAAATATAGGGAATTATTGTTCTATAGCAGGAAAATGTATGATTGGCGGGGGCGAACATCCTCTAAATCATGTATCAACTTCCCCAATATTTTATAAGGGCAAAAATATTTTGGGGGTAAATTTTGCAGATGACCATTTTTTACCTTATAAAAAAACAATAATTGGAAATGATGTTTGGATTGCTCATAATGTAAAGATAAAAGGCGGGGTTACGATCTCTACAGGCGCTGTGATTGGAATGGGAGCTGTTGTAACACATGATATTGGTCCATATGAAATTTGGGCAGGTAATCCAGCCAGGTTAATAAAAAAAAGGTTTAATGATGATATCATTGAGAAATTATTGATAAGTAAATGGTGGGATTTCAATTCGGTTGAACTTGAAAAATATGCCAAATGGTTTCATGAACCAGAGTTATTTTTGAAAAATATAAATATTATGTAATGGAATAGAGTGCATATTACATTGAGGTATATGATGAAGCTATTAATAAAAAATAAAAGATTAAAAGAAGAAATCCCGTATGAGTTGTTCGCTCTATTCATCAATACAGTAATGATAATTGATTTATTGAGAATAATTGTTGGAAATGTCAGCGCACTAGAAATTGTTAGAAATGGAATTTATGTTTTTACGGCATTTTATGTTATTTATCATGCGATTAGTCACAAACATTTATCTGTTCTTATGGCATCTGGTATGGGATATGCTTTTCTTGCTGCTTTTAGTGTATTACGAAATGATGGAATAACCGAAGTGGTTTTATCAGGAAGTATGATTTTTTTAACCCGGTGTTTGGCAGCGTTCTATTTCGCATATTATCTACCAATAAATGAATGTTTTTTTAAAAAGATGAAAAAGTATTATGTCATATTATTTTTGTATTGTTTCGTATATATCACAACACATACGTCAGGTATATATGCAACGGATGGAAGCTATATGACATTTTCATACAATATCTTGATTATGACACTAGTCTGCCTTCTAAACTGTGTTGAAAAACCCACGCCGCTGGGGACGCTGGGTGTTGTTGTGTTACTTGGAATAATTGTGGCTTATGGTGCCAGAGGTCCGTTGATCTGCATTGCTATTTCATTACTTTTATTTCTTTGGTACAAATTTGCTTCTTTTTCTGTTTGGAAAAAAATTATACTATTTTGTTTTTGTATAGGTGGAGGGTCTGGCCTGTTCTTAGTAAGGAATACAATTATTGAGATATTGTTAAAGTTTAATCCATCTTCAAGAACATTATATTTGCTTAAAAACTTTAAATTAGATAATTTAAGTGGAAGAAATACATACTACGATTTACTCAGTGCAGAAATAAATAAAAATTGGTTTTTACCACATGGCATTTATTCTGATAGGTTGATCTTGTCGGGCGGAGGTATGAGCTCTAATGTAGATTTATCGCAGTATTATGCGCATAATCTGCCGATTGAAGTGATGTATCAGTTTGGAGGATTTATTGGGGTATTAGTACTGATTTTTTTATTAGTTAAAATTATTAAAAGCTACATAATGGTTATTAAACAAAATGATCATAAGTTGGCTATTGTTTATTGCGCTTTTTTCTCCGGAATTACAACGTTGTTTTTTTCCAGCTCTTATTTGATCAATGAGAGAGCATGGTTAGTGTTTGGAATTGTGTTTTCTGCAGGCAAAGTTGTTAATCAAAAGAACATTGTTTAGAAATGTAGCCTTGACAGCAGCAGAATGTTATTTCATATACCTTTACTGATGAGAGAACTTAAAACTTTTAAAGTTATACTGCGGGACATGAGCAGTTGGTTGCTGCAGATCAGATTAAGAGATAGGAAAAGTGATTGAAACTTATTAAAAAGAAATGGAGAACAATGAAAGTGAGAATATTACATTGCTGTATTTCTGCATTTTATATAGACGGATATAATTATCAGGAAAACATTCTTCCCAGACAAAATAAAAAAGATGGACATGATGTTCAGATTGTGGCCTCAACCTATACATTTAAAGATAATGATAACACGAAAGGGGGTTATGTAAAACCATCTGATTATTTTAATGAAGATGGGATCTTTGTACAAAGAAGGTCCTATAAAAAAATTGCGACAGGGTTTTTAACAAATAAAATCAGAAAAATGGATGGTTTTTATGAGATGATTGAAAAATTTTCACCAGATGTAATTCTGTTCCATGGAACATCATCGGTAGAGATTTTGACAGCAGCAAAGTATAAAAAGGATCATGCGAACGTGAAATTATATTTGGATTCACATGCTGATTTTTATACATCCGGAACTAATTTTATTTCACGTAAAATATTACATGGTATATTTTACAAATATTGTATAAATAAGGCGTTACCATATATTGAAAAAATACTATATGTATCAACTGGATGTGGTGATTTTTTAAGAGAAGTGTACCATTTACCCGAACAGAAAATAGAGTTTTATTCACTTGGGGGTAATATACCATCGCTAACCGATATACAAGATTCAAGAAAAGCAGTGTGTAAAGAGTTAGGGATCAACGAGAATCAAATCATCTTTTTGCAAGCCGGAAAACTTGATCGTTATAAGAAAGTAAAAGAGATGTTAGAAATTTTTAGTCAAGTACCAGATGATAGATTTGTGTTTCTCTTAATCGGCAGCATTTCATATGATATTAAAGAAGAAGTAAATAAGCTTATAGGAAATGACCGGCGAATTAAATATTTGGGTTGGAAAGATGGGAATGAATTAAATGTTTACTTAAATGCTTGTGACATTTATCTGCAGCCTGGAAAAGTGTCAGCAACAGCACAAAATGCAATTTGTCGTTCCTGTGCAGTGTTGCTGAATAATTTGAAAGAATATCATTTATTTGTAAATGGTAATGGCTGGTTAGTTGATGATTTTGATGAAGTAAAAAAAATTCTGTCTGATATATCATTTGGCAGTATAAATGTATCTGAATTAAAATCAAAATCAAAAATGATAGGACACAAGTATTTTGATTATACAAGGCTTGCTAAACGATTATACAAGTAACTAGTTTGTATAGTTTAAAAGAACTACATTGAATATATATATTTTTGGAGGAACGGAAAATGAATATAACGGTTGTAGGGACTGGATATGTGGGGCTATCAAATGCAGTTTTGCTTTCTCAGCTTAATCGTGTGATCGCGGTAGATATCATTCCGGAAAAAGTGAAAATGATCAATGAGCGGAGATCACCAATTGTTGATAAGGAGATAGAGGATTACTTTAGCTCAAAAAAATTAGATTTAACAGCTACAACTAATGCAGACAGTGCATTTACAGATGCAGATTATGTGATTGTCTCTACACCTACGAATTATGATCCGGAGAAGAGGTATTTTGATACTAGTAGTGTTGAATCAGTTATTGCACAAGTCTCAAGAGTAAATCCGGAGGCTTATATTATTGTAAAATCTACGGTTCCAGTTGGATTTACTAAAACTGTTAGACATAAGTACCATAATCCCAATATATTGTTTAGTCCGGAATTTTTACGAGAAGGACATGCTCTGTATGATAATCTGCATCCGGGAAGAATTATAGTAGGTACAATAAAAACTAATTTGCGGCTTCTTGAAGCGGCGCGGACATTTGCCGGATTATTAATAGAAGGAGCGGTAAAAAAAGATATCCCTGTGCTGATTACGGAGTTGACTGAAGCAGAAGCTGTAAAACTATTTGCAAATACATATCTTGCCATGCGGGTTAGTTTTTTTAATGAATTGGATACATATGCGGAGGAGAAAAATCTTGATGCAGCGCAGATGATAGAAGGTATATGTTTGGACGCAAGAATTGGTAAAAATTATAATAATCCATCTTTTGGGTATGGTGGCTATTGTTTGCCAAAGGATACCAAACAAATGTTGACGAATTTTGAATCAGTACCAGGCAGCATGGTAAGGGCGATTGTTGAGAGTAATGATATACGGAAAGATTATGTTACTTCAAGAATTGAAAAAAAGTTAAAAACAGCAACGAAGAAAGTTGTGGGTGTTTACCGGCTTACCATGAAAGCAAATTCTGATAATTTTCGCGAGAGCAGTGTTCAGGGAATTATGAAACGGTTGAAGGAAAAAGGGATAGAAATCGTAATTTATGAGCCTACCCTGAAAAATGGCACTGTTTTTGAGGGGTATAAGATTTTTAATGACTTTAATGTTTTTACAGGAATGTGCGGGGTCATTATTGCTAATCGCTATAATGAGGAATTAGATGAGATTAGAGACAAAGTTTATACAAGGGATATATATCAAGAAAATTGAATGAGAGCTGCACAATACTATTATTCTGAAATACGATAAAGAAATTAGGAGGATTAACCAATGATACCCTTGATGAATACATCACGTCAGTATGAAAGTATTCAGGAAGAATTAGACGCTAAAGTATTATCAATACTGCATTCCGGACAATACATAATGGGCAAAGAAGTAACTTCTTTTGAAGCTGAATTTGCGGAATACATTGGAACGAAATATGCCATTGGTGTTGGAAATGGTACAGACGCTTTAGTGATTGCGCTCATGGCTGCGGGGGTAGGGGAAGGAGATGAAGTGATCACTACGGCTATGAGCTTTTTTTCTACGGCTGAGGCAATAGCCGTTGTAGGTGCAAAACCAGTATTTGCCGATTGTACGGCAGATACATATACATTAGATCCGTTAAAGATTGAAGAGAAGGTTACAGTTAGGACAAAGGCCATTATGCCGGTTCATATTTATGGGCAGTGTGTTGAAATGGAGGCTGTTAATGTTATTGCAAAAAAGTACGGTCTTGTTGTGATTGAGGACGCAGCCCAAGCAGCCGGTGCTGTATATAAAGGTAAAAAGGCAGGTTCTTTAGGCGATATAGGATGCGTTTCATTTTTTCCAACTAAAAATCTGGGCTGTGCTGGAGATGGTGGGATCATTGTAACAAATAAAGAGGATTTTTACAAAAAGTGTGCAGCATATAGAGTGCACGGGAGCGGAGACAATGGCAGATATGCATATTGCAAGTTAAAAGGAATTAGATATGATGATACTGATTTCGACTATCAAGGACATTTGCCAAAGTATTTTAATTACGTGATTGGGTTTAATTCAAGATTGGATGCTCTGCAGGCAGGGATCTTGCGTGTTAAGCTGCAATATTTAGATAAATGGAATGAAAGAAGAAGGGCTTATGCGGAAGAGTATGACCATAAAATACAGAATCCTTTAGTTATAAAACCTGTATGTTCTTCTGCATGTAAGCACATATATTATGTCTATGTTATATGTGTGGAAGAGAGAGAAAGATTTAGAAGACACATGGAGACCAGAGGTATAGCTACAGGTGTTTATTTTCCAATCCCGTTACATCTTCAGCAGGTATTTGTGAATTTGGGTTATAAAAAGGGAGATATGCCAAACGCGGAGTATTTGGGAGATCATGGCGTTGCACTTCCGATGTTTCCGGAAATGACGGATTCCGAACGGCAAGTGGTTATAGAGGCCGTTAATCAGTTTGAATAATTAAGTGATGCTTATGCATTCTGATTATTTTGTTCGAGAAAATTGTTTATATATGTCATATGGATAAGGAGATAATTATGAGATATGCATTAATTGGGTGCGGACGGATTGCATCAAACCATATAAAAGCAGCTATTAACAACAAATTAGAACTTGCTGCAGTCTGTGATGTGATCCCGGAAAATATGGAGAACTTACTTGAAAAACACGATCTTAATAAGGATACATCAATTGGTAGATATACTGATTATAAGCAGATGATCTCGGAAAATGGATTCGATTTAATTGGAATTGCTACGGAAAGTGGTATTCATGCAGAGATTGCTTTATTCTGTATTGAAAATGGAATAAATGTAATTATAGAAAAACCAATGGCCATGAAAATTGTAGATGCGGAGGAGATAATAAAACAATCTGAAAAGAAAAATGTGGTGGTTTCTGCCTGTCACCAGAATAGATTCAATGTTGCTATTCAGGAGACAAGAAAGGCTATTGAGTCTGGTCGATTTGGCAAGCTTTCTCATGGCGCTATCAATGTTCGATGGAATCGCAATGAAAGTTATTATACACAAGCACCCTGGAGGGGCACTTGGGCGCAAGATGGAGGAGCTCTTATGAACCAGTGTATTCACGGTATTGATTTACTTCGTTGGATGATGGGAGATAATGTTGAGGAAGTTTATGGACAGACAAGACAACAATTTCATCATTACTTGGAAGCAGAGGATGTTGGTATGGCCGTAGTGAAGTTTAAGAATGGTGCCATTGGTACAATTGAGGGAACTACAAATGTTTATCCAAAAAATCTGGAAGAAACGCTTTACATTTTTGGGGAAAATGGAACTGTCAAGATTGGCGGCGCGTCAACCAATAATATAGATGTCTGGAATTTTTCTGATGAGACGGATGAGGATCAAAAGAACAAGGGATTAGAAGAAGAAACAAGCAACGTCTACGGTAATGGTCATACAAGTTTATACGCAGATGTGGTTGATGCTATTAAAAATCATAGGAAGCCATATGTAGATGCAGTTGCGGGACGTAATGCACTAGAAATGGTATTAGCAATTTATAAAAGCCAAAAGACAGGTATGCCGGTAAAATTTCCATTAACTGATTTTGCAAGTATTGATATGGCGGGAGAATTTAAGTAAGGATAGGTATATAAATAGATGGATGATACATATAGGGCACATAGAAGTGCCTGCATAGATGAAGGTGCTGAAATTGGAGATGGGACAAGTATCTGGCATTATACCCATATCAGGGGAACGGCTAAAATCGGACGTAATTGTCACATTGGACAGAACTGTTATGTAGATGTGAACGTAAAGATAGGGGATTTTGTTAAATTACAAAATAATGTATCTGTGTATGAGTGTGTAGAATTAGAGGACTATGTATTTTGTGGGCCATCCAGTGTATTTACAAATGATTTGACCCCTAGAGCAAAATTCCCAAAGGGATCAGAGGGTTATAAGAAAACATTAGTTAAGGAAGGGGCAACGATTGGAGCCAATGCAACCATTGTATGTGGACACACAATAGGAAGAAATGCACTGATTGCTGCGGGAGCGGTAATTATTGAAGACATTCCGGATTATGCTATGTTCGGCGGTGTTCCAGCTAAACAGATAGGATGGGTATGTGAATGCGGTCAGCCACTGGATCATAAGTTCTATTGTTCAAAGTGTGAAACAAAATACTATAAAGTTAAGGCAGGGCTTGAAAAAGAGGAATGAGGTTCCGAATAGGAGGCAAGATGTGTGAATACTAACAAGAAAAAGATAGTTGGTGATTTTTCTTATAATCTGATGTCCTCATTGCTTGCAACAGGAGTATTGCAGATTGTTGTGTATCCAGTGTTGGCAAGATTATTTAACGCTTCAGCATATGGTGTTTTGTTGACCGTTATGGGGATTGTGAACACTGTTTCAGTTTCTATAGGAAACACATTAAATAACACAAGACTTATTCAGAATACAAATTATGAAGAACAGGAGATCAGCGGAGATTTTAATTTGATCTTGTCTTTTTCTGGCATAATTGGCGCTGTCGCAATATGGATAATAGGACAGCGAATGTTTGGATTATCAATTTTCACCTCTGTTTTAATGGTGATCTTAGTATTGCTGATGTCATGGCGTGCTTACTTTATTGTTGCTTTTAGAATAGTTTTGGATTTCAAGAGTAATTTTATCTGCAATATATGCATTGCAACAGGGTATTTTGTTGGTCTTGGTGTGGTGATGGTTACAAAGCAATGGCCATGTGTGTTTATTTTTGCCGAAGCCGGTGGCTTATTCTGGATATATAAAGAAACAAAGATTTACAGAGAGCACTTTGGTATTACAAGATTGTTTAAACCGACAATATCAAAGTTTTTGATGTTACTTATTGTTACGATCTCCACCAATGTTATGCTTTATTTGGATAGAATAGTGATTTATCCTATACTTGGTTCTGAATCAGTATCAGTATATACGGTTGCTGTTTTTTTTGGGAAAACACTTGGAATCATTATGACACCCATAGCAAATGTATTATTGGGATACTTTGCACAGAAGGATTATAAAATGAATCTCAAAAATTTCTGGCAGACTAATTTAATTGTGCTTGGAACGGCCTCAGCATTTATGCTGCTATCGGTCGTGGCAGCTCCAATTGCAACTAAAATATTATATCCGGGATTTTTTGAACAAGCGCAACCCTTTATTTTTTATGCTAATTTAGCAGCGGTTATAGGTGTTGTTGCTAGTATGGCACAGCCTGCTATTTTAAAATTTGTACCTACATATTGGCAATTAATTAAAGAAGGGCTGTATGCAGTGGTATATCTTGGAGCAGGTATTCTTTTATTAAATAAACATGGACTTATGGGATTTTGTATTGCTTCAATTACAGCGAATCTCGTAAAGGTAGTTATCCTTTATGCAATAGGTACAATATATTTCTCTAAAAATAATGGGAAATGATTTTTATTTAGTAAACAGAAGATTTTATTTGTTGTTATTTCTAAATAAAATTATGGATATGAATCATTGCGGAATTACATAAAGAAGGAGAAAACAGTATGAGTACATTTGGAGGAAAAACTCTATTGATCACAGGAGGGACTGGGTCTTTCGGAAATGCAGTTTTGAATCGGTTTCTTACAACGGATATCGGTGAAATCCGTATTTTTTCTCGGGATGAAAAAAAACAGGATGATATGAGACACGAATATCAAGCCAAATATCCAGATCATGCAGATAAAATTAAGTTTTATATAGGGGACGTTAGAAGTATGGAGTCCGTTCGTGCTGTGACGCACGATACAGATTATATTTTCCATGCGGCAGCGTTGAAACAGGTACCATCCTGCGAATTTTTTCCAATGGAAGCAGTAAGAACAAATGTTATTGGTACAAATAATGTTTTAGCAGCAGCAGTTGATGCCGGAGTAAAATCCGTTATCTGTCTGTCTACAGATAAAGCCGCATATCCTGTTAATGCAATGGGTATAACGAAAGCATTGGAAGAAAGAGTAGCAGTTGCGAAATCAAGAACAGTAGATCCCAAAAGAACAAAGATATGCTGTACACGTTACGGTAATGTTATGTGCAGCCGGGGATCCGTTATTCCACTTTGGATCGAACAGATAAAAAAGGGTGAAGCCATTACCATAACGGAGCCTTCGATGACAAGATTCATTATGTCTCTTGATGAGGCTGTAGACTTAGTGATGTTTGCATTTGAAAATGGAACAAACGGTGATGTTCTTGTTCAGAAGGCTCCTGCTTGTACAATTGCAGTACAGGTACAGGCTGTTTGCGAATTGTTTGGTAGAAAAAAAGAGGATATCAGAATTATCGGTATTCGCCATGGTGAAAAAATGTATGAAACGCTTCTCACAAATGAGGAATGTGCAAAGGCAGTAGATATGGGGGATTTTTATCGTGTTCCGGCTGATAATCGCGGACTGAACTATGATAAATATTTTAAAGACGGTGACACTGGACGAAATACATTATCAGAGTTTAATAGTAATAATACGCAATTACTGGATGTTGAGGAAGTAAAAGCTAAATTAATAAAGCTTGAATATATTAGAAATGAGATGGATGCAGCGGGTCTAAAGTATTAAATATGGATAGGAGATGGACAGGTGAAAATATTAATAACAGGGGCCAAGGGGTTTGTCGGCCGAAATTTGGTGGAAAGCTTAAAATGCATCAGAGACGGAAAAGACAAAGTACATAAGATTGAAAAGTTAAATTGTGCATCGGATTTGGACATCTGTACCTATGATGTTGATTCTCAACCAGAGGAACTGGAAAATGCTTGCAAGGACTGCTCTTTTGTATTTAATCTTGCTGGTGTAAATCGGCCAAAAGACCAGACTGAATTTATGGCCGGTAATTTTGGCTTTGCTTCTACATTATTGAACACTTTAAGGAAATATAATAATAACTGTCCGGTTATGCTTTCAAGCTCCATTCAAGCCACACTCATTGGCCGATATGGGACCTCTGACTATGGAAAATCCAAGTTGGCAGGAGAAGAATGTTTTTTTAACTATTCCAAAGAGACTGGTGCAAAGGTACTGGTATATCGTTTTCCAAACTTATTTGGAAAATGGTGCAGAGCAAATTACAATTCCGTGGTTGCCACATTTTGTAATAATATTGCAAATGATTTACCTATCCATGTAAACGATCGCAATACAAAGTTGGAGCTTCTTTATATTGATGATTTGATTGAGGAGTTGTTATCTGCTCTTAATGGAGAGGAACATCATTGTGAATTTGAGGGTTTAGAAACAGTCAAAAAGAATAATGGAAAATATTGCTTTGTTCCAACAACTTATCATGTGACGCTGGGGGAGATGGTTGATATATTGGATCGTTTTAAATCGCAGCCGCGGACGTTAGTTATGCCGGAGATTCCAAATAATTCTTTTGAAAAAAAGTTATATTCTACTTATTTATCTTATTTACCGAAAGAAAAAGTGGCGTTCCCGTTAAAGATGAATGTTGATGACCGGGGAAGTTTTACGGAATTAATGAAAACTGCTCGTTGCGGACAGGTTTCCATCAACATTAGTAAACCAGGAATCACAAAAGGGCAACACTGGCATCATAGTAAATGGGAGATATTTATTGTGGTTTCCGGTCATGGTTTGATTCAGGAACGGAAGCTTGGTTCAGATGAGATATTAGAATTTGAAGTGTCTGGTGATAAAATTGAGGCAATCCATATGCTGCCAGGATATACACATAATATTATAAACTTGTCTGATACAAAGGATTTGGTGACTGTGATGTGGGCAAATGAACAGTTTGACCAAATGCATCCCGATACATTTGGAGAGTCAGTTTAAAAGTGGAGAACGGATAAGATGGAGATAAAATTTGATTATTCAGAAATAAAATTCAAACATGATGGGAGATTAAAACTTCTGATCATTGTAGGAACCAGACCGGAAATTATTCGGCTTGCAGCTACCATCAATAAATGTAGAAGATATTTTGATTGTGTTCTTGCACATACTGGACAGAACTATGATTATAATTTGAATGGGGTGTTTTTTCGCGATTTAAAGTTGGATGCACCAGAAGTTTATATGGATACAGTAGGTGATGATCTAGGTGCAACCGTTGGAAATATAATAAATTGTTCCTATAAACTGATGAACCGGATTAAACCCGATGCATTGCTTATTCTTGGTGATACTAATTCCTGTTTATCTGCAATTGCTGCAAAACGTTTACATATCCCGATTTTTCATATGGAAGCCGGAAACCGCTGTAAAGATGAGTGTTTACCGGAGGAAACGAACAGGCGGATAGTAGATATTATATCAGATGTGAATTTAGCGTATTCAGAACATGCTCGTGGTTATTTAGCTGATTGTGGACTTCCAAAGGAACGTACCTATGTGACTGGCTCTCCAATGGCAGAGGTGCTGCATCAAAACTTTAAGGAAATTAAAGCGTCTGATATATTGTCAAAACTTTGCCTGGAACCTAAGAAATATATATTGTTGTCAGCGCATCGTGAAGAAAATATTGATACGGAGAAGAACTTTCTTTCACTGTTCAATGCTATTAACAAATTAGCTGAGAAATATGATCTGCCGATTCTGTATTCTTGCCATCCGAGAAGTAAAAAGCGTTTGGCACAATCTGGTTTTCAGCTCGATCATCGAGTGATTCAGCATGAGCCATTGGGATTCCACGATTACAATCATTTGCAAATGAACGCTTTTGTGGTGGTGTCTGATTCAGGAACATTACCAGAAGAGAGCAGTTTCTTTAACAGTGTAGGGCATCCGTTCCCTGCTGTGTGTATCAGAACGTCCACGGAACGCCCGGAAGCTTTAGATAAAGCAGGGTTTATACTTGCAGGGATTGATGAGAAATCCCTGTTACAGGCGGTGACAACTGCTGTGGATATGTTTGTAAAAGGTGATCATGGCAATACAGTACCGGACTATTTAGATGAGAATGTAAGCACTAAGGTAATTAAAATAATTCAGTCTTATACAGGAGTAATTGATAAGATGGTTTGGAGGAAATATTAACAGTGAATCGATAAGCGGGTGGCAGCACCGGAAGGCAGTATAAATCTGGATCCTATGGGTACTTCCGAACGAAATACAGCCGCACAGTATACGGAAGGATCATACCGTGCGGCCGTTTTATGTCATATGCTTTAGAGGGTGCATGAGACATCATTTTTCTTTTTTCAACATATGGATCATATCCGACAATTCCCGCTCATCACATCCAAAAGGAACCGTGAGCGTATTCCCTTCTTCCTTATAAAGCGAAACCGTTTCCAGCGCATGTGGATTCCCAGCCCAGGCGCGTCTTGCCACGCCGCACATAACATCATAGTTTACAGCCCGGCAGATGATCTCATCCACCTCCGGGGAGCCATCCAGGAGCAGCCCGTAGCCACAGCTTTGCGAGTTGCCGATTCCTGTTCCGCCGCCGTTGTGTATGGTCATCATGGTCATACCCATAGCGGAATCACCGCCGTAAACCAGTGCAGACATATCAGCCGTTATGTTGCTCCCGTCATGGATATTGGAAGTTTCTCTTGAAGGTGCATCCACACCGCCTGTATCCATGTGGTCACGGCCCATCATGATAGGCCCGGTTTTGCCTTCCCGCACCAGACGGTTGAAGGCAAGGGCAATTTTTTTCCTGGTCTCCCCGTCCTGATAAAGTATCCTGGCCTGTGTACCCATAACAAGATGATTCTCTCCTGCATGTTTGATCCACAGATAATTGTCATAGTCCTGGAACCTGCGATCTTTGTCAATACAGTCCATTGCGGTCTGGTCTGTCAGTGCCAGATCCTCCGGTTTTCCGCTCAGTACAACCCAGCGGAAGGGTCCGTAACCATAGTCAAAAAGAGTAGGGCCCATGAACTCTTCCACAAAGGATTTATAAATAAATCCATCCAGATCATTTTCTCCATTCCTGCACACTTCCCTGATCCCAATATCATACATAGTGGTGGTCAGGCTGTTTCCGTAGTCAAAGAAATAGGTGCCTTTGGACCGCAAAATCTCGATCAATTCATGATGCCTGAACAAAGTCTTCTTTACTTTTTCCTCAAATAATTCCTTATTCTCGGCAAGCATTTTTGTCCGTTCCTCAAAAGTCATTCCCTGGGGACAGTATCCCCCGTCAAATGCCACGTGACAGGACGTCTGGTCTGTGAGCAGGTCAATGTTCTGTTCCGTTTCCACAGCATATTCCAGCAAATCCACAATATTTCCATGGAACCCAATGGAAATAGGTTCCCTTTTCTGCTGGTATTCCCCTGCGAGAGCAAACGCTTCTCTGGGTGTATGCACCATAGCCTTGATCCAGCCAAGACGCATACGCAGCTCTATTTTAGAGGCATCCACCTCCGCGATGATCCCCACACCCTGGCACAGTTCAATGGCCTTACCCTGTGCCCCGCTCATCCCTCCAAGACCGGCAGAGACGAGGAGATTTCCCCTAAGAACTTCCTCACTGCTTTTGTGGAGTATCTGTCTTGCTGCTGCCAGAAATGTAGAATATGTGCCGTGCACAATTCCCTGGGATCCGATATAAAACCATCCTCCTGCCGTGAACTGTCCGTAATTGGTAACCCCAAGGGCAGCGCACCGGTTCCACTGTTCCGGGGTGTTATATTTCCCCACCATGAGACCATTGGCAAGTATGACTCTGGGACAGGAACGGGCCGATTTGAAAAGGCCTGCCGGATGACCGGAACTGACTACAAGCGTCTGTTCCTCTGTGATCTGCTCCAGGTATTTTTTTATGAGCCGGTACTGCATCCAGTTCTGGCATACCTGTCCGGTCTCCCCATAGGTGACCAGCTCGTAGGGATAAAGCGCCACGTCAGAATTCAGGTTGTTGTCTATCATGACCTGAATGGCTTTTCCGGCCAGGCATTTTCCCTTGTATTCATCTACTGGTTTTCCATAAATTGCTCCGTGAGGCCGGAAACGGTAGCCGTAAATCCGGCCATGCTCCATGAGTTCCTGATAGAACTCCGGAATGATTTCCCGGTGATATTTGGGGGGAATGTAGCGCAGGGCATTTTTTACGGCAAGTTTAATATCTGCTTCGCCAAGCGCAGCCTCCCGCTTCGGAGCCCGGCGCACTGCCGGGTCGAAGGAGCCGGGAGAGGGCAGAGGCCCCTCCCATGCATATAAAATAGTGTCCATATTCTATCCTTCCTTGCCTTTACAGACTGCGGGACAGCTCGTAGGCATCCCAGACCGCGTACATAATATTCCGCACTCTCCGGGCATCCCCCAGCAGGTAAATTTCATTTTCCTCCAGACTCAGCTGTTCATAAAGCGCGTTGTTGGAGGTATATCCAATGGCACAGACGAAGGTGTCAGCCTCCAAATTGTGCTCTTCCCCGTTTTTTGTATAAGTGACAGTCCTGTCTTCCATGCATTTGACGCCTGCGCCTGCTATCTGCTGCACATGATGGAACTTCAGCAGATCTTTCAGCATGATCTTATTCATATGAGGCACCGGTGCACCGGCCGACAGTATTTCCGGCAGGGCTTCCAGTATGGTAACCTGTCTGTTGTTTTCAGCAAGGTCAAGAGCAAGTTCACAGCCTACAAGCCCGCCCCCGATGATAACTGTATGATCGCCGGGAGTGATCTCACCGGAAAAGATGCGTTCTGCAGGGTACATATCATGGTTTCCGGGCAGACGCAGGGTCCGCGGAGTGGAACCTATGGCTACAATGACCGTGTCGTGGGGATAGGATTTCAGGGTATCTGCTGTCACAGCGGTATTGTAATGAATTTCTACACCTAAATCTTCCAGTGTTCTTTGATACCAGTCAACCAGTTTTAAATCATCGTGTTTGAAGGACGGCGCCCCGGCCAGATGAAGGGCCCCCCCGGGACGGCTGCTCTTTTCCAGGATGACGGGATAATGTCCCCTGAGCTTCAGGACTCTGGCGGCTTCCATTCCTGCCACGCCTGCCCCGATAATGAGAACTCTTTTCTTTACACATGCAGGCTGCAGATAATAGGAGGTTTCTCTTCCGCAGGAGGGGTTTACAGCACAGGAAACAGGCTTTGCAGTGATCAGCCGGTTCATGCAGCCTTCATGGCACCCAAGGCAGGGGCGTACGAATTCAAATCTGCCGCTCCTTATTTTATTTACCGTGTCAGGGTCCGCAAGAAGGCTTCTGCCAAGTGCGATCAGGTCGGTTTTTCCGTCCCGCAGGGCATCGGAGGCCAAATCCGGATCTTCCATGCGCCCGGCGATGAGGATTGGTACATCCATTTCTTTTTTCAGGATTTCACCAAAAGGTATGTTCATGCCTTTTTCAAAATACATGGGCGGATGGGACCAGTACCAGGAATCATAGGTTCCGGCATCCACATCCAGCGCGTCATAACCTGCTTTTACCAGGATTTTGGCAGCTTCAATGCCTTCCGGGATATCACGGCCAAGCTCTTCAAAGTCTTCTCCGGGAAGGCCGCCCTGGCGCATGCCTTTTATGTAGGATTTTAAACTGTAGCGGAGGATGACCGGGAATTTCTCTCCGCATTTTTTCTTGATGTTCTGCACTACTTCGCAGGCAAAACGCAGGCGGTTTTCCAGACATCCGCCATATGCGTCTGTCCGTTTGTTAAAGAGGGGCAGGGCAAACTGATCCAGAAGATATCCTTCATGGACAGCATGGATCTCAATGCCGTCAAAACCGGCCTGCTGGCAGATTTTTGCCGTATCTCCGCAGCGCTCCACGATCCTGTGGATCTCGTCCACTGTCAATTCCCTGCACATAAGTGTTTTATCCCAGTAGCTGCTCACAGGGGAGGGCGCAACAGGAGGCTGTCCGCAGAGCAGATGAGGTTTCAGTACACGGCCGAATCCTGCTGTGAGCTGGGTGAATATTTTAGAACCGTAGGCATGGACACGCTCACACATTTCCGCTGTGTTCATAATAAAGGTAGATGGATTATCTGTTGGGCACGGCATGGTTCCGTCCACAGCTTTTTCGATATCATTTTCCGCATAAATGGTGCCTGTGATGATAAGGCCTACCCCGCCTTTGGCCCTGGCCACATAGTATTCAATGCCCCGTTCATTGAAGGTGTTTTCCGCTGTTACCATTCCTCCGGTACCCATAGCGGCCATCACATATCTGTTTTTCAGGGTACAGCCTGCAAGCTGATAAGGTTCAAATAAAATCTTATGGTTATCTTTCATGGTTTTCACACTCCGAATCTGTTTTTTTGCCGGCATGATGCGATCACACCAGTATTTTAGCCATCAGCGCTACCATTGGAATCAGGATAATGGTACGGATGAAAAAGATTTTTACCAGGTCGCCGAAGCCCACAGGAATATCAGATTCCAGCATGGCGTTGGCACTTTCCGTGAAGAATATGATCTGTGATGTGGACAGTACAACTACGAAAAAAGCACTGGCCGCAGCCACAGCTTTGCCTTTGATCAAGGTTGCCGGTATGGATAAGGCAAAGATTCCCACAATGGAGGAGGCAGCGATCTGCTGCGCGTCCTGCAGGCCTAAAAGGCTTAAAACCGGAGCCATGGGAATGGCGATCCATTTGGCAATGGGCGTATAATTAAAAATTAAAAGGCAGATGACGGAAAGAGATACAATAAATGCATTTACTTTGATGCCGAACATAAAAGAAGATTTCAACTGTTCTATAAATACCGTAAATTTTGTGCCGGATGATTTTTCCAGGGCATCCCTGTAGGCCGCCGGAAAAGTCTTGCTGCTGTAATGTTCCGGTTTTCTCTGCGTTTCAGTCTGTACAGTGCCGTCAATGAAGGCGTCCGGTTTTCTGGACAGAGGAGGGATACGGATCATAATGGCAGCCAGTACAAATACACAGATAAATGCCGCCAGAACCACCTCACTGTAGAGGTTTTCTATTCCGGCTATGGAAGACAGGAAGGCAAATCCGCCCAGACTGGCAATACTGAAGTTGGTGGTGATAGAACTGGCTTCTCTTGCTGTGTATACTTTTTTCTGGTACAGGTCATTGGTGATCATAACGCCGGCGGCGGGAGCTGCCACAAAGGAAGAGATGGCATCTACAGCGGATTTACCGGGCACTCTGTACACACGGCGCATAATTGGCTCAAGCAGTTTACCCAGGAATTCCAGAAAACCGAATTCTGTGATAAAGGCTACCAGAGTTCCGGCTACCATAATAGCAAAGAAAGAGTCTGCAGCTATGCTTAAAGAGGTTTCACCGATCTCCGGGTCGATCATTGCAGCAGGCCCCACATGGAAAATGGCCATAACACTGAATATGGCTGCTGTGCCATAGGTAAAATAGGAAAAAAGATTGTCTTTTTGATAGGTGCTTTTCAGGATTCCGGGCACATTTTTTCCGTATTTTACATAGATACTGGCAGCCAGCACTGCCAGGCAGGAAATCATGACAAAAATGTACTGGGCCTTTGGCCCCAGGGCGTTTTGAATGATATCCATGATATGTACCATGGGTACTTTTTTGTTTCCGTTATAAGGAATGGTAACAAAGAAAAGGAAAACGCCGATAATGCTGCAGATGAAAAAACGTATTTTGACACTTGAATTATATGCTGTCTTATTTTCCATGATCAAACTCCTTTATTCTTTAAAAGGTGATGGGGCCGCAGGCGGTCTCCACTGCCTCGATCAGGCTGTCATCAGCAAGCAGTTCCTCACAGGCATTGATCTCAGGGTAAAGCTCCCGGTCTTTGTCATAGAAGGGGATTTTGCTCCGTACCATGTCATAAGCTGCTTTGGTTCCCTTTCCCAGCACTCCCTTTTTGCCTGTATCGGACTGGCTTCTTAAATCAATGGCCTGGCAGGCACAGAGGATTTCCATAGCCAGCACACGGCGGACATTATCCGCAATATCCCGGGCCGTCCGGGCAGAAATGGTACCCATGGATACATGGTCTTCCTGGTTGGCAGATGAGGGGATGCTGTCCACACAGGCCGGGTGTGCCAGGATCTTATTCTCAGAAACCAGGGCAGCGGCACAATACTGTACGATCATATAACCGGAATTCAGCCCGCCGCCTTCCACCAAAAATGCGGGAAGTCCGTAGTTGAGGGCAGGGTTCACGAGGCGTTCAATGCGGCGTTCAGCCACATCAGCAAGTTCAGCCACAGCGATTCCCAGAAAATCGAAGGTGAGGGCCATAGGCTGTCCGTGGAAGTTTCCGCCGGAGATGACTTCCTGGGTCTGGGGGAAAATGATGGGGTTGTCTGTGACCGAATTCATTTCCACTTCGATCTGTTCCATGATATAATTCAGGGCATTTTTGGAAGCACCGTGTATCTGAGGCAGACAGCGGAGGGTATAAGGATCCTGAACACGCAGTTCGCCCTGTTCTGTAGTCATCCCGCTACCTTCCATAAGTTCATTTAAAATGCGGGCTGTGTCAATCTGTCCTTTGTGGGGACGGGTCAGGTGAACCTGCGGTTTCAGGGCTGTGGTGATGCCGTTCAGGGCTTCAAAGGTGAGGGCGGCTGCAATATCCCCGTATTTTATCAGCCGAATGGCGTCGTATACTGTGAGTGCGCCCACTGCGGTCATAACCTGTGTGCCGTTGATAAGCGCGATTCCTTCTTTTTCATGAAGATTGATAACAGGGATTCCTGCCTTTTCCATTGCCTCCCTGCCCGGATAAATATGTCCTTCGTATTCGGCAAGTCCCATACCCATCATAGGAAGGACCATATGGGAAAGGGGAGCCAGATCGCCGCTGGCGCCCAGAGAGCCTTTCTGCGGGATGACGGGATGCAGGTGTTTGTTCAGCATGGCTGCCAGGGTTTCCACTGTCTCAGAGCGTGCGCCGGAAAAGCCTTTCGCCAGGTTGTTCAGACGCAGCAGAATGATACCGCGGACCACTTCTGTGGGGAATGCTTCACCGGCGCCTACGGCATGGGTCATAATGACATTTTTTTGAAGCTGCACACAGTCTTCTTTGGATATGACTACATCACTGAATTTGCCGAAACCGGTGGTGACACCATATACGACCTCCTCCCGTTCTACAAAATCGTCAATGATCTTTCTGGAAGCACGGATGCGCTCCATGGCCTCTTTGTCCAGTTCTACGGGAGCATGAAAACGGCAGACTGCTGCCAGTTCATCCAAGGTTAAGGTCTCGCCTGTAATGATTACGGTTTGCATAAGAAATCCTCCTCTTTTTATATAGTTTCTTCATATATGATTTTCTTAATTATAGACTGCTTCTGTCAGTTTTTCGTCACTTTTCGACTTGACATTATGGGCAAATTAAAGTTTTAACAAGAAAAAGTAAAAAGGGAGGAGATGTTTAGGATGACGATTGCATGATTTCTTTACGGAACGGGAAAATTCAGATATAATGTAAGGCAGATATCTAAATGCGAAAAAATTAACAAAGTTTATGGGGCATAAATTTTATCAGTAAAGGGGAAAGACGGAGAGATGAAAATTACAGTTCGTTTTTTGGGAAAATCTGAGATTATCAGGGATGGCACCCATGTGATGATTCCGCAGAAAAAGATCCAGGCATTGCTTTTATATCTTCTTTTTAATGAGAGCTGTTCCAGGGACGAGCTGGCAGCCTTGCTCTGGGAGGAACAGAATGAGGAGGGAGCAAGGCGCAATCTGCGGAACAGTCTGTATAAGCTGCGCACCCTGTTGGGGGACGGGGTGCTGGTCACCATGGGAAAGGAGTATATCAAGCTGGACCCGGCGGTGGAGATCGCCAGGGATACGGATGTATTTCTCATGGATAACGGAGAGAAATATCTGCTGCAGATGGAGAGCTGCTGTTTCCTGGATAAATTTCATCTGAAGAATTGTGCCGGATTTGAAAAATGGGTGAGCAGTATGCAGAACGTATATGAAAAACTGTTTGTGGACCGTTTTCTGCCGGCTATGAAAAAGTGTATGGAGAGGGAGGATTTCACAGCCGCGGAAGGATATGCAAGAAAAATACTGCTGCTGGACCCCTATCAGGAAATGGCCTGCTGCGCGCTGATGCAGATTTACGCCGCCCGGGGGGATTATAATAAGGCGGTGCTGGTCTATACCGGATTTGCGGAGGCGCTGAGAAAAGACGTGGGTGTGGAGCCGGAACCGCGCACAAAAGACCAGTACGAAAAAATTCTGTTCATGCGCAAAAGGCGGCGGGAGGAAGGGGACGGCTGTCTCTACGGAGGACACCTGCAGGCTGTGGCGGAACTTTCAAAGGAGTATCTTAAGTACAGCCGCAGAGAGGAGGCGGATATGTGCATTCTCTGCGGAAGTGTGGGCATGGGGAAATCCATGGTCCTGAAAACTTTTATAGAGAGTATGGATACAAAAGTCATCTCCGTGGAATTTCAGGTATCAGACCAGCAGGTCAGATATCTGGCATTGGAGAAAGTCATGGAGCAGGTCTGTGACAGGTGCCGCATTGCCCTTCCCCAGGAAAATATGGAGTTTTTTGGTGGGAACAGTGACATCTGTTACAGGAACCGGCTGGAAACCATGATGAAGGCTGTGAGAAGAAAGGGCAGCGATTATATTCTGCTTCTCAGAAACATGGAGTCTGTGGATGAGCAGAGCCTCAACCTGCTTATCTCCTGTTTTTTTGAGCGTTACAGGAGGGATTTTTTTATTCTGATGGAATACTGTCCGAATTTTCAGGCGCAGCCACAGCTTCTGGCGCGTCTGGAGTCTGTTTCACGGGTCCGGGTGGTGAGACTGCATCATCTGACAGAGGAGGAGAGCAGGGCGTATCTGGTGGACGCACTGGAAGAAAGGTTTCCGGAAAAACTGTCCTCCCACAGTATCTATGAATATACCGGAGGAAATCTCAGGTTTTTGAAGGATGTGGCGGAAAATATCCGTGTGGGAGCAGAAGTATATTTTCGGTTTTTGCCGGAGACGGAGAGAACCCTGGAGCGGATGTTTTCCGGTTTCCGCCAGGAAGAGTATGAGTATCTGGAATATCTGTCCGTGATGGAGCACGGGACGGATGTACAGCAGCTTGGCAGTATTCTGGGGGAGAACTCTGTGAAGATAATGAAAATCCTGGATTTTCTCATGCGCAGAAGGCTGCTTGCCGAGACAGGCGGAGGAAAGCGCAGAATGTTGAAGATACGGGAGAAAATGGTCCGGGACATGATCTATGAGCGCACTTCCCAGTTTAAACGCCTGGAACTGCACAAACTGGCGATCCGGTATTATGAAAAGATATACCAAAAGAACAGAAGCGTATATTTCTATCTGTCCGGACTTCGGTACCATTACGGTTTTACAGACTGTGAATATGAGAAGCTTTACTATGACATTATGAATCTGCAGTATGTATTGGACTATTATGATGAATTTTTTCCCACAGTGGTCAATGACGAGGATACAAGAAACAGTATAAGGCTTGACAGGGAGAGGATCTACCAGGATATGGAGGAATATACCCAGCGCCTGGAAGCCATGGAGGATGAGGTGGAATTCCGGAATTATGAAGAACTCCATATGGTACTTGATTTTCTTGCGGGGCGTTCTCTGACCAGAGACGGCAAACGGAAGCAGGGGATCGTGTGTATCCAGAAGATGATGGATCGTGCCGGGGAGCTGGAACGGACGGATATGCTTTTGAAAGGCTATGTGGAATTGATCTGCTACGGCCTGAAGGAAGGCAGTGTGGAATGGATGGAAACGTATTTGAAGGAAGCAAAATCCACAGAGAACCTGAAAGCGTATGCCAGAGAAAGAGGGGTGCTGCTGCGGCTGGAGGGGTATTGTAATATTCTGAAAGAAGAGTATGACAGGGCGGAACATCTGCTGCTCTTATCCATCCAGCTATTTGAAAGTCCGAAGATGAAACGGGCCAATTATTTTAATGTGGCTGGTGCTTACGACTATCTGGCCCTTATTTACAGGCGGCGGGGAGAATATGAAAAGGCCGGAAAGATCATGGAGAAAGCAATTTGTCTCTGCCGGGAAAAGCGGGTGATAAAAAGCCTGGATCTGTTCTATGAAGATTACGGCTATATTTTGTATCTGCAGGGGAAGTATGAGGAGGCAGAGCGGTATTTTAAGAAAAGTGCCAGAATCTATGAGGAATTCGGCACCTATTGGCTCCGTTCGGTGGGGGAATGCTGCATGTCCGTGATCGCCCTGTCCAGAAACGAGGAGGACAAAGCGCTGGAGCATTTCCGTATGGCCGGGATATTTTCACAGAAGGATATGACAGCGGAGGAACTTAAGATGCTGGAGGAGACAAGAGCCAGGCTGAAGGCAGCAAAAGTATTGAGGTGAGATAAAAATGATACCACAGATCAAAAAAAGAATGAAGGATATGCGGATATTCGGCAAGATGTTCCTATCCTGCCTGCTGGTCACACTGCTCATATCTCTGATCTCAGGAGGCATTACATACTATATCGCATCTGAGATCATTCTAAAAAAGACAGTGATGCAGACAGAGGAGACCATTAAGCAGATATCCGAGAATTACGATTCGTTTATGAAATTAGTATATAATAAGCTGGATTATCTGGCATTTAATCCTACGGTGCAGGAGGAACTGGTATACGGCAGGCCGGGGGAGGACGAGGAGGGCTATTACAGCGGGACCAGAAAATTAAAACGGCTGATGGTCCAGATGTTCAACAGTATCCATATGGAAGACATGGAGATATACGGAGAAAACGGAAAGGAATATTTCTGCTCCATACTCTATCAGGCACCGGATCTGCCAAATACGGAAGAATTAAAGCAGACAGCCCGGGAACGCATGGGCGCTATTGTCTGTGTCAATGACATTGGGACAAGCGGCAGTCTGCAGGTGATGAAGGAGATCAAGGACATTTTGTCCATGCAGTCCCTGGGAGTCCTGCGCACCTCCATCCGCCTGTCCGCCCTGGAGCGTATACAGCACAATGTGGATTTCGCGTCCTCAGGAAAGATGATCCTTTTGGATGACAACAATGAGATCATACTGGGGGAGAGATCAGAACTAACAGACCGGGCGGACGATCTGTTTGTAAAATGGGATGATTCCTTCCGGTATGAAATGGACAACGCCGCTTATCAGGTGGTTTATCAAGTCTCAGAGTACACAGGCTGGAAAACCATAGGAATCCTTCCGGACAAAGAGATCAGTAAATCCATTATGCCGCTGCAGACCGGAACCGCTGTGGCGGCAGTGCTGGGCATTCTGCTGAGTCTTGCCCTGTCAGGTATTATGTCTTATTTTCTTGTCCGCCCTATTAGAAGTACGGTGGGGGCACTGAAAAAATTTTCAAACGGGGATTTCAAGGTCCGTCTGGAAGAGGAGCGCAAGGATGAATTCGGAGAGATGAACCAGGTGTTTAACTCCACCATTCAGAAGGTGGAAAAACTGCTGGAGGAGATTGCGCACAGCCGTGTATTGAACAAAGAAATGGAATTTAAGGCACTCCAGGCCCAGATCAATCCCCATTTTCTGTATAATGCCCTGGATACCATCAACTGGATGGCTCATAAAGAAGGCAGGGATGACATATGCCATATGGTCAGCGCAGTCAGCAGTCTGCTCCGTATCAGTATCAATAATAAGGAAGCTGTTTTTACCGTGGAAAAGGAGCTTCGGTATGTGAAGGATTACCTTTATATCCAGAAGACACGGTACCGTGACCGGTTTGAGGTGGTATTTGATATAGACCCTGAAATCTGTCAGCAGCTCATTCCCAAGCTTACCATTCAGCCCCTGGTGGAAAATGCCATTGTGCACAGTGTTGAGGTGAGCAGAGAGAAAGCGGAGCTTACGGTGGAAGGGCACAGGGAAGGGGAAAACGTTCTGATCTGCGTATCTGACACAGGCGTGGGAATGACAGAGAAGACCAGGAAGGCACTTCTTATGGAGCCGGGCAGCACAGACAGGCAGGATATCAATACCGCCCATACAGGGCTGGGTGTCTACGCAGTACACCAGAGGTTGAAATATCTGTTCGGGGAAGGGTACGGACTGACCATCCGGTCAAGTCCGGGGGAGGGGACTTGTATCACAATACGGATCCCCTTTCAGATGGACCCGGAGGAAGTCTATGTACGTGCAGAAAATTTAGTGTAGAGGAGACCTGAAAATGGACTTGAAAGTTCTGATTCTTGATGATGAATATATTATACTGGACGGATTATGTTCCTTTCCCTGGGAATCCTACGGCTGCTGTGTGGTGGGAAGCGCTGGAGATGGGGCAGAGGGATTGGCGCTTGCAGCCAAGCATCATCCGGATATTATACTGAGTGATATAAAAATGCCGGGAATGGATGGTTTGGAATTTTCCAAGCAGATAAAACTGGAGGATCCGGACACAGAGATCATCCTGCTGACAGGCTATGATAATTTCTCTTTTGCACAGCAGGCCCTGCGTATCGGGGTCTGCGAGTACCTGCTCAAACCTGTGAATTTCAGAGAAATGCATGCAGTGATCGAAAAAGTCTGCAGCCGCATCCGCCTGCGAAATAAGAAGAAAAAAGATGATTCGGAAATGCGCAAGAAATACCAGAAGACCCTGCCCCTGGTGAGGAGCAAGCTCATCTCTGATCTGATATACGGCAGGCTGCAAGGCCCCGGGGATATGGCTGTGCGTATGGAACTTTTGGGCATCAGAATGGAGCAGTATGTTTTTGTCTACGCCCGTATGCAGAACTGTGCAGGCGGGCAGGCAGCGGATATGGAACCGGGACTATACGATTTTGTGGTATGCAATATCTGTGAGGAATCCTTAAGACAGACCAGTGTACAGGTGTATTCCGAGACAGATACTCTGGGATACTGTTTTATTGTGGTCTATCCAAGATCTGTGGACGGCAGGGACTGTGTCAGCCATTGTGTGCAGGCCTGTGAGGAGATCCAGAAAAATATAAAGGATATCACCATGGGGGATATATCTTTTGGGATCAGCCTTGCCCGGACTGACCCCTATTCTGTAAATATGTCTTACAAGCAGGCCGTGGAAGCCTGTGAGCAGTGCGTGTATATGGGGGAAGGTTCCAGCATTCTGGAATATACTGATGTGGCGGATGTGCAGATAAATACCTGGAACATTACAGAGGGAGAGCGGAAGCGGTTATTTTCGGAAGTTGCGAGAGGAAATATTGAGACCGCTAAGAATTTTGCAGGACAGATATTCGAGGGCTGTGATGATTTGGACGTTATGCGGTATGCTGCCATGGAGCTTTTGATAAGCTGTTTTCAGTATCTTGGGCACGAATCCCAGAAATTCCGGTCTGCTGTGGAAAAGACCTCCGTACTGACCGAGAGTATTGAGAAGATGTTTTCTTGCCATACACGACGGGAGTTGCTGGACTATCTGAAAAAGTCCCTGAGTTTTCTGGGAGACCAGAACAGAGGGGTTAAACTGGACCGGAACCAGCAGACAGCACAGCGTATTTTAAAATATATAGAGGAACATTACAGGGAGGACCTTTCCCTGGATTTCCTTGCCGAGTATTTTAAGATCAGCAAGACATATATCAACAGGCTGCTGAAGAACAATACAGGGAAAAGCTTTCTGGAAATCCTGCTGGACTGCAGGCTTGTAAAGGCAGAACAGCTTATTTCAGAGAACAGGTATAAAATTTACGAGGTGGCGGAAATAGTGGGCTACCATGACCTGAGTTATTTTATCCGGGTATTCAAGAAAAAATATGGGGTGACTCCCAATGTATACCGCAGAATATAATGCGCCATCCAGCCGAATACCAGTGAATTCAACACCCGCTATCTACGCCAGGAGCACGCCTGCAAAGCTAGTCGTAGCGCCGCGGATGGAGCATAACAGAAATAGAAAAAATGCGCACAAACAAAAGAGGGAGTGCGCATTTTTTTTATGGTTTCGTTTCCATATGTCCGGTTTTTACCATATTTTTGCATATGGATTTTCTGCGGGGATATTTATAATATAAGCATAACAACAAAGAAATGGTATTTCAAAGGAGGAAAAGTATGAAAGCAAAAAAGATGGCAGCACTGGCACTGGCCGGAGTGATGGGAGTTTCCACACTGCTCGCAGGGTGCGGAGGGGAGGGAAGCTCCCAGACCGGAGCGTCAGTGAAGAAAACTTCAGATGCAGGAGAGAAGTCATCCGGGGAGCGGAAGAAGATAACAGCGCTTCTCCGCTGTAGTGAGACATCCACAAAGTACATTATCCTGAAAAAGCTGCTGACAGATTTCAGTGAGGAGAAAGGGCTGGAAGCGCCTGAATTTGAGCTTGTGAGCAGCGATGCGGACTATGTGACAAAGCTGCAGCTTTATATCAACAGCAATGCGCTGCCTGACATTTACGGCTGTGCCAATGGCGCCCTGTCTAAAGCGGCTAAGGATATCAATGCCATTGTGAATATTGGGGATGAACTGGAACGTATCGGCATGAAAGATGATATGAACGGGGCTGTGTATGACTTTTTCAAGGATGCGGAGGATGAAAATGTATATCTGTTTCCGGAGAGTCTGAACTGTGAATTTTTCCTGTACAGAAAGGATATCTTTGAGAAATATGATCTGGAGGTGCCGAAAACATGGGATGATTTCCTGAGTGTCTGCCAGACGTTAAAGGAGAAGGAAGAGATTCCGCTTATTGTGGCAGGGAAAGAGAACTGGCAGCTTATGAGATATCTCTCCTTTGCGCCGTGGCGTATGACAAAAGACCGGTTTATTATGGATTACATTGGCAAAAAGGAGACTTTCTCTGAAAATACTGCGGCTAAAGAGGGTGTGGACCTGCTTTATACACTGGGAACAGAAGGATATTTCCAGGGTGGATTTTTGAGCACAGACTACACGGCAGCCACGGATCTGTTCTTTGGCGGCACAGGTTGTATGTGGTACAGCGGATCCGGTCAGATCTCACAGGCAAGTGAGATGTACAGCAACGGTGAGCTTGGATTTTTCCCGGTACCGGATGTGGAAGGCCAGGAGAATATGGAGACCAATATCCCCATTCACGGTGGATTCGGAACAGCCTTCAATGCCCAGACCTATGATGATACTATGAAGGAGTTATTCCGGTATATGTGCGAAAATTATTCGGATTCCTGTTATAACGATGCTAAAGTCTTCTCACCCTTCAATGATGAGATCCCAGAGGGCTTAGACCAGATGTTCTATGATATGCAGCCATTATTTGAGACGGCTACAGACGCCTGGGTATCCTGGGATGACAAGCTGGATTCCGCTACTCTGACAAATCTGGTGGATGAGCAGCAGAAACTGGCACAGGGTAAGGAAACGCCTGAAGAATTTGAGGCGGCAGCAGACCAGTTTATCATCAATAACAGGAAATAAGAATTGCAGGAGACAGGTGTTTCCGGCACCTGTCTCCTTTTCTGTCTTGAAATGCCGAAATGCATGATTGTTCGCAACAGTTCAGACAGGTCTGCGCATTCACAGCGCTGACCGTATGAATGCGTGGGGGCAGCAGGCATCCGGCCCGTCGCGAAGGAAATGGTAAAGCGGTTATGTTTTTCGGCACATGACAGAGAAAGGATAATAGTATGCAAAAGTCGTTTGGACGTAAAAAAGTAATTATGATGTTCCTGCTGCCGGCCTTTCTTGTGTATACCTTGTTTGTGGTAGTATCTGTAGTCTGGGCGGGATATTACAGCCTTTTTGACTGGAGCGGCGTGGGAGAAAAGAGTTTTTTAGGGGTGCAGAATTATATTCAGTTATTTACAAATGACCCCACCTTTTGGGCAGCCGCTGCACACACGCTGATCTACACAGGGATCTGTGTACTTATACAGGTTTTCGGCGGGCTGCTGTTTGCTGTATTTCTGAGCAGAGTGACAAAATTCAGAGCAGGACTGCAGACCTTGTATTATGTGCCCGTGGTGATTTCTTCCGTAGCCATCTGCCAGATATTTACAAAGCTTTTATCCGTGACACCGCCCGGAGTCATTAATTCTGTGCTGGGATTTTTCAATGCGGATCTTCTCTATATGGAGTGGATCTCCAATGATTCCCTTTCCCTTTTGGTGGCGGCATTTGTGGAAGGTTATAAGTATCTGGGGCTTTATATGGTTATCTTTTATGCAGCGCTTATGGGTGTTCCGAGGGAACTGGAGGAGGCTGCGATCATGGACGGCACCAATGTGGTGCAGCTTTACAGACATGTGAAGATTCCGTATATCAGGCCGGTTATCCTTGCCAACTGCGTACTGGTGCTGAACGGCTCTCTGCGTTCCTTTGATATTTCCTTCCTCCTGACAAAAGGAGGGCCTGGCAATTCATCGGAGCTTATGTCCACATATATGTATAAACAGGCATTTTCCAGTATGAAATACGGATATGGAAGTGCAGTAGCCATGGCGATCGTGGCGATCTGCCTGCTGGCTGGGTTTGTGTTCAGGAGAGTTACGGAAAGAGGTGAGGAAGCATGAGTATGAGGACAAAAAAGAATATCTTTACCGGATGCAAGGTGCTGGCAGGGGGGCTGCTGCTGATCCTCCAGGTATATCCGATCTTTTATGTGATCATGTCCAGTATGAAGACAACCGATGACTTCCGGCACCTGGCTTCCTATGCCCTGCCGAGAGCGGTTGATTTCAGCAATTATATCAAGGTATTTACCACAAGCCCCATGCTGACTTACTTTAAGAACAGCATCATCATTACGGTAGGTGTGCTGGTTCCACTGCTTTTGATAAGCTTTATGGCGGGATTTGCTCTGAGCAAGATCCAATTTAAGGGAAATAAAAAAATACTTTCCTATTTCCTTCTGGGACTGATGCTGCCGTTTCAAGTGGCACTGATTCCCCTGTTTACGATCTTCAGTAAAATGAACATGTTAAATACATATCCGGCAATCATACTTCCGCAGATTGCATTTTCCCTTTCCTATTCGATCCAGCTTTTTTACTCTTTCAGTAAATTTTTGCCGGATGAGATTGTGGAAGCTGCCATCATTGACGGCTGTACGCCCATGAAGACATTCTTCCGGATCATTTTTCCCATGTCTACGAATTCCATCCTGACCGTGGCCACCATGCAGGGGGTATTTACCTGGAACGACTTCATCAATGCCTATACCTTTACGCGTTCTACGGACATGAAGACCGTGACACTGGGGCTGAATGACTTTGTGGGATTTATGGGGACTACAGACTGGGGTGCCACGTTTGCGGCTATCACGGTCACAGTGCTGCCAACGTTCCTGTTTTATTTTTTTACGAATAAATATATGCTGAGCGGACTGACCGCCGGGGCGGTCAAGGGCTGACACGGCACCGCTTACTATGAGAAAGAGAGGATTTTAATATGAATAAGCTTTATTATCAATTTCCGGAAACCTGGTTTGGAGACTGCATGCCTTTTGGGTATAAGGACAAATTTTTTCTTTACCATCAGAGAGATACCAGAAAACCGGGCCCTTTCGGAGAACCCTTCGGATGGGACCTGGCTGTCACTTCAGATTTTGTGAAGTATGAGGACTGCGGTGTGGCTGTGCCGGGGGGAACCGACGAGGAGCAGGACCAGTTTATTTTCGCAGGCAGTGTGTTTGAGGCAGAAGGGCAGTTCCACATCTTTTATACAGGCTATAACCGGGATTATCCGGCACAGGGAAAGGCCTCCCAGGTGCTGATGCACGCGGTGAGTGATGACCTTTATCACTGGACAAAGACACAGGAAGCACTTACATTCTGCCCCCAGGATGGGTATGATCCGGATGACTGGAGAGATCCTTTTGTCATCTGGAATGAGGAGGCACGGGAATACCTGCTCATATTAGGCGCCAGAAAAATCGGACCGAAAACAGAGCAGACAGGGCGCACCGTAAAATTCACTTCAAAGGATTTGAAGAACTGGGAATTTAAAGGTGACTTCTGGGCACCGGGATTATATACCATGCATGAAATGCCGGATCTGTTTCAGATAGGGGACTGGTGGTATCATATCATCTCCGAGTACAGCGATAAAAATAAGATCATCTACCGTATGAGCAGAAGCCTTGACGGCCCGTGGATCGCGCCCGTGGATGATGCCTTTGACGGAAGGGCGTATTATGCGGGAAGAACCTTTTGTCTGAACGGGCAGAGAATCCTGTTTGGCTGGGTGCCCACAAAAGAGGACTGTGATGACAGGAAAAATTTTGAGTGGGCAGGCACATTTGTAGCCCATGAGGTATATCAGCGTCAAGACAAAAGCTTAGGGGTAAGGATACCGGATACCGTATGGGAGGCATTCGGAACACGGGAGAGTATCCCGGATGTGAGGCTTGAAAGTCCGTATGCCAGAATGGAGAAGGTACTTGCAAAAGAATGTGGTGGACTGTATTCTTTTGAAGCGGACATTACATTTTCAGAAGGCACCCGGTCATTTGGAATCCGGGTATTGGAAAATGAGGAGACGGCACAGTCTTATCAGTATATCTTCCCGGTTGGGGAAAACAAATATGTCTTTGAAAAGAATCCAAACTGGCCCTGGTTCGGATGTATGAACATCGGGCTGGAACGCCCTATTACGCTTCAGGCAGGTGAAACTTATCATGTGCGGATGATATTGGATGACACTATTGTGACATTGTATGTGAATGGGGTGGCTCTTAACAGCAGGATCTATGAAAAACCGGGGGATGCACTGAGTATATTTGTGACGGACGGTACGGCAGAGATCAGAAATATCTCCATTGCCAGAGGGCTGTCAGGGAAAGAAAAATAAGATCAGCACAGTTCCGGTGCAAATTTCTCCAAAGCAGTAGTTAATTTACTATAAATAATTTGCAAATGCTGACCTTTACATGATATAATCAAATAAGAATTCCTCTGCCTGTGCGGAGGAGATGTATGAATCAAAACAGAAAACTGGCACAACTCTTATTTAAAGATAATTTTATGTTTGGCGCAGTAATGGTAAATGAGGAGATCTGCCGTGATTTCCTGGAAATGGCAGTGGGGTTTCCCATTGAAAAGGTGGAGATCAGTAAAGAGAAAAGCATGATCTACCATCCGGAATACCGTGGCATACGGCTTGATATTATCGCCCGGGATGAAAACAGGACCCATTATAATGTAGAAATGCAGGTTGCCCGAAAGTCCCATATGGGAAAAAGAGCCAGATACTATCACAGCCAAATGGATATGGAACTGCTGCTGACCGGAGAGGACTACAGAAAACTGCCCGCAGCCTACGTGATCTTTATCTGCGATTTTGACCCCTTAGGACAGAAAAAATACCGCTATACCTTCCGGAACACCTGTGCGGAAACCGGGTTGCCCATTGGGGACGGCAGTACCACCATTTTTTTGAGTACCTGCGGAAAAAATGAGGCGGAGGTACCGCCAAAGCTGGTTAAATTTCTTGAATTTGTCAGGTCTGATCTAACAGACAGTGTCCGGGATTATCAGGATGACTTTATCCGAAAAATCCAGGAATTCATGGAACATGTCAGGAGCAGCCGGGAAATGGAGGAGAAGTTTATGTTGCTGGAAGAGTTATTGAAAGACGAACGAGCGGAAGGCAGACTGGAAGGCAAAGCAGAAGGTAAAGCGGAATCCGTTCTGCTTCTGCTGCAGGATTTAGGTTCGGTATCTGAGAAGCTCAGGAATAAAATTCTGAAAGAGCAGGATATGGATATTCTTTTAAAATATCTGAAACTGGCAGCACGCGCGGAATCCATGGCGGATTTTGTGAAAGAAATGGATAAAATCTAAGCCGCTTTTCTAAAAAGTATAAAGAGGCTGCTGCAGGCATATCATCTGCCTGCAGCAACCTGTCTTACAAATCTATGCCGTATCAGGCATAAAACCAATCCTATCATCAACTATAGATTCAAATAACAGACAGAGGAATTCTAATAGCCAGTTTAAATAAAATATGATAGTATAAAACTACATGAATGCGTGTTCTGCAAAATTATATAACCTGATTTTGTGCAGAAGCGCTAAACATTATTAGGAAGATTGTGAGGCCATTACGCTGCCGGTCACAGAGGGAACAGTAACCTATCACATAAAAAAGGAGAATGCATCGGATGAAAAATTATGTAACAGGACTGCAGCACATGGGAATCCCAACAAATGATATAAAAAAAAGCCTGGAGTTCTATGAGAAATTGGGGTTTGAAAACATTTATCAGGTAAAGAACGGAAAAGAGACTGTGGTTTTTCTCAGATATGAAAACCTGACACTGGAGATTTATGAAAACGGCGCCGCTCTGGGGCGTGACGGCAGTGTGGACCATTTTGCCCTTGATACAAAATATGTGGAAGAGCTATACCAGCAAATGAAGGAGGAGGGTTATACCATGCTCACACCTGGAATCAACAGCCTTCCTTTCTGGGAAAAAGGAATAAAATTTTTTATTATTGAAGGGCCGAACAAGGAAAGGACCGAATTCTGTGAGATTCTGTAGGAGGAAACATATATGAGGAGAGCAGTATTTGGTATCGTGGGTGCTGGTTGGAGGGCTGAATTTTTCCTGAGAGCAGCAAAAGAACTTCCGGAATTTTTAAAGGTGAGTATTGTGGTAGAGCGGAACCCGGAAAAGGGGAAACGACTGGAAGAGCAGTGGGGTGTTAAAGTTCTGCCTGATCTGGATGCCATGGCAGCGTGCAGAGATGAGGTGGAATTCCTGGTTATGTGTCTTTCACCTGGGGTGATGCCTGAGATGCTTGCAAGGGCTTCGGAACTGGGGTTTTATGTGCTCAGTGAAACCTTTGCACTGGACGGTGTGTGTTTGACTTCACGGAGGAGCAGTATTTTTCTAAAATCCGGGGCAGCAGAGTGTTGATCCGGGGAGAGAGAGGGGAAATCGAAAACAATACCATCCGCTGTCTGAGAGATTATAAAACCCCCGTAGAATACACCATGACGAGAAGCGGATCAGGGATAGATGAGGGTCTGGGTGCCCCTGTGATCGAGGGGATACAGGCAGCAGGGGAATGGCTGTACACCAACCCGTTCAAAAGGCCAAGGCTCAGTGATGAGGAGATCGCCGTAGCGGATGCAGTCTGGAAAATGCACCGGTATGTATGCGGCGGGGAGAGCTTTTATTTCCTGGAGGAGGCCTGCCAGGACCAGTATCTGGACTGGATGATCCGAAATGCCATCAAATCCGGGAAAAGCGTGAAGACAGAAAGCCCAAGCTGGGCAAAGAGACGGTAAAGGAAGTCATGACAAGTATCGCGCGCAGCGTGAAGATCCTTTCCATTTTATATTAAGAAGGAGACACAGCAATGGAAAATAAAGAACAGCAGCATAAGCGCCGTGTCCGCTACAAAGGCACCCACCCAAGAAATTATAAAGAAAAGTACAAAGAGCTGCAGCCCGAAAAATATGCGGATACCATCCAAAAGGTCATTGAAAAAGGCAGTACGCCGGCAGGAATGCACATCTCCATCATGGTGAAAGAGATTCTGGATTTTCTGCAGATACAGCCGGGACAGCGGGGACTGGATGCCACCCTGGGCTATGGCGGCCATACGTCGGAAATGCTGAATTGCCTGCAGTCCAAAGGCCATATTTACGCTCTGGATGTGGATCCCATTGAGATGGAAAAGACAAGAGTGCGGCTGCAGAAAAAAGGGTATGGCCCGGAGATCCTGACCATTCTGCAGAAAAATTTTGCGGACATTGACCAGGTGGCAGAGCAGGCGGGAAAGTTTGACTTTGTTCTGGCGGATTTGGGCGTATCTTCCATGCAGATAGACAATCCGGACCGTGGATTTTCCTATAAAACAGACGGTCCTTTAGATTTAAGGCTGAACCCGGGAAAGGGCGTTTCCGCAGCACAGCGTTTGGAAGAAGTGACCCAGGAAGAACTGGAAGGAATGCTCATAGAGAATGCAGACGAGCCTTATGCAAAGGAGATCGCAAGAGCTGTTATGCAGGAATCAAAAAAAGGAAACCATGTATCCACCACCACACAGCTTCGGGGAGTGATAGAGAAAGCGCTGTGCCGTGTCCCCGAAAAGGAGAGGGAGGAGGCAGTGAAAAAATCCTGCCAGAGGACCTTTCAGGCGCTGCGGATAGATGTGAACAGTGAGTTTGAAGTGCTGGAAGCATTTTTGGAAAAACTGCCGGATGTTCTGGCAGAAGGCGGGCGTGCGGCAATCCTGACCTTCCATTCAGGGGAAGACAGACTGGTAAAAAAATCCTTCAAGCAGTTGAGTAAGGCAGGGATATACAGAGAAACGGCCACAGAAGTCATCCGGCCGTCCGCGGAAGAATGCAGAAGAAATCCACGGGCAAGGTCTACGAAAATGCGCTGGGCCATCAAAGCATAACAGGAAAAGATCATGCTGACAGACATAATACAAAAGAAGCTGAAACAACTCCCGGACGCCCCCGGTATTTATAAAATGCTGGACGCAGAGGGCAGAATCATCTATATTGGAAAAAGCAAGTGTTTAAAGAAGCGTGTCAGCTCCTATTTTGTACCGGAACCCAAGTGGGAGAAAGCAAAAAAAATGTCTCCCTTTATCCGGGATATGGATTATACGGTAACGGATACACACCTGGAGGCAATGCTTTTGGAGTGCAGGCTGATCAAGCAGATACGCCCTTATTTTAATGTCATCATGAAGTCAGATGAAAAGTATGTGTATCTGGAACTGGGAACTGACAGGAGGAAAAGCCCTCTGGCAGTCAGTTATACAAAGACAGAAAACAGTTACGGACCTGTGAGGAGCCGGAGGAGCCTGGAAGAGCTTGTGGATGGCATGCAAAACCTGTATCCGCTGGAGGAAGGAGAAGGGGAGGGCATAGACTTTTCCTACCACCTTTTTCCGGAGATCCTGTCAGAGGAGCGCTTTCTCTCTAACCGCCGGATCCTGCAGAAAATATGCGAAAACCCCTCTGTGATGCAGGCATTTCTGCGGACTGTGGAAACCCATATGCAAAACGCCGCAGAAAAACAGAAGTTTGAGATGGCAGTGCGGTACCGGGATTTGGCGGAGAAACTGAGATATCTGGATAAAGGTCTGCATGCTTACCGGGAGCTGACAAGCAGGGATATCATTTATACGGTGGCACTGGAGGAGGGATACAAACTGTTCTATATCCGGAACGGACTGGTCATCCATTCCCGGAAAACCACGGAGAATAGCAGGCGCCAAAAAAACCGGTTGATCAAGGAAACAGAGAACACAGCAGACAGTCCGGGACAGCAGGTATCGGAAAAAGAAAGCTTGGATTACCGTTCTATTGTATATACGGAACTTTCGGAGGCGGATGAAAAAGCCATTACCTACATAGGAAAAAGCACGGCAGACATAAACAGAAATGAGGAACCATATGAGCACAAACACGGACCGGAATCTGAAAATAGTAAAAGGTATCCATGAGTCCCCACATTTCCATCCGGAGATGGAACTTATTTTCGTCATCCAAGGGAATATGACTGCGGAAATCGGGGATAAGCGGTATCATTTGAAAAAAGAAGATTTGATCCTGATGAATTCCGGGGTTACCCACAGCCTGGAGGCATCTCAGGATACCATCTTCTGCTGTGTCAGATATTCTTATGAGATCCTGTCAGAGGTCATGGAAAATGAAAACTACATCTTTATATGCAACAGTGTGAATGACACAGAGCGCAATTATGAAGCGCTTAGAAAGATATGCAGAGAACTGATGTATCAGTATGTAAAACAGACGCACAGCACCCAATGCCTCCTAAAGAGTCTGCTGTATAAACTTCTGGATTGCCTCATTGAGAACTACCGGCTGGACAGTAATATGGAAAATATGAGCAATGCGGACAATGATGTAAGGCTGCAGCAGATCTTTCAGTATGTGAGCAGAAATTTCCGGTACAGCCTGAGTCTGTCTGAACTGGCAGAGCGTATGTTTGTATCCACTGCCACACTGTCGCGTTTTTTTAAGAAGCAGACAGGTATCTATTTCGCAGATTATGTGAAAAACGTCCGTGTAAGGTATGCCATGCAGGAACTGCTGTATTCAGACAGCAATATTACCAAGATAGCTGTGGAATGCGGTTTCTCCAACCCCTCTGTGTTCAACAAAGCATTTCGTGATATTTACGGGCTATCCCCCTCGGATTACAGACGTCAGAAAAAAGCACAGGCACAGGAAAAAGAAGACCGGGACAGGAAGCTGCGGGAAGAACTGCTCCGGGAATTGAAAGAAAAACAGATAGTAGAAAAAAAGTTTTCCCCGGCAGGCAGGATTTCTGTGGCTGCGGATGCGGAGCAGGGGGTTCCTTACAGAAAGAATTGGAACAGAGTTTTGAACATTGGCTCTGTATATAACCTGACACTGGCGAACCTGCAGTATCATACACTGTATCTGATGGAACAGCTTGGATACCGGTATGTGAGAGTCTGGAATGTATTTTCCAGGAAACTGATGATAAGCGACGGAAAAAGGTCCGGCAGTTATAATTATGATAAGCTGGATGTAGTTCTGGACTTCCTGGTATCCCACCATGCCCTGCCGTTTTTGGATTTGGGAAGAAGACCGGACACGGCCATCAAATCAGAAGGACAGTCCATTTTCTATGAGGAGGAATACATTGATTTCCGGTCCAGGGAAATATGGGAAGCCCAGTTGAAAGATTTTATTCACCATATCGTGAAACGTTATGGCAAGGAGGAAGTCAGCCAGTGGATCTTTGAACTTTCCAGGGACAGTAACCATGAGCGGAACAGCCCTTACTACCAGGGGGAGGGATATGATTATTTCCAGGTTTTCCGGTATGCACATGGAGTGATAAAGACTGTTGTAAGGGATGCCCAGGTTGGCGGGCCTATGGGGATCATTGAAAAAGACCAGGTGTTTTTGAAAAGATTTCTGACGCTCTGTGTGGAAAATGACTGTGTGCCGGATTTTGTGTCCTTTCTCCTGTTTCCCTATGAGACGAAGGAGACGGGCGGGACTATTGTATATAAACGGGCAGTGAGAGAGAACTTTGAAACAGAGCAGATAGAGATGATGCGGGGGATTTTGGACAGTCTGGATATTTCAAAATGCAGGCTTTATATCACAGAATGGAATAATTCCATCTCAAACAGAAATTATCTCAATGACAGCTGCTTCCGGGCTGCCTATATTGCGCGAAAGCTGTCAGAGATAGGGGATTCGGTGGATCTTATCAGTATTTGGATGGGTTCTGACTGGGTGAGCAGCTATTACGATACCGTAGGGATCGCAAACGGCGGCAGCGGGATCCTCACAAAGGATAGTATCCGTAAACCCGCATATTTTGCCCTTCAGTTTATGAATGAACTGGGGGATACGCTTCTTTCTAAGGGGAGCCATTATATTATCACCAGAAAAGGAAAACAAAGCTTCTATATGATCTGTTTTAATTTTAAATGGTATAGCAGCAACTATTTTCTGCGGGACGAAAATATTCAAAACCCGGAAGTTCTGGCAGATATATTTGAAGATGACCAGACCGTAAAGCTGGAGATCGAGCTGGAAGATATGCCTGTCAATGAGAAATTTATCATCAAAAGGCGGACAGTCAACCGGGAGAAGGGCAGTATTCTCAGCCAATGGAAGAGATTCCAGTATGAAAATGACCTGGACGGCAGTGATGTAAAGTATTTACGGGAAACCTGCATTCCGGGCTTGAGTATGGAGAAAAGAGAAACGGTAAAAGGCAGACTGAAGTTTAATGTGACTTTACAGGAACATGAAATTTCCATGATCCATATCTATCAGGATTTAGCATAAGGAGGAACACGCTCTAAGACAGGATAAGCCAGTCCATAAATTTTATGGGCTGGCTTTTTTGAGGGATTTTAGCGCAATATTTATAGTACAATTGTTGCATTGAAGAAAAAAGAGAACGGGAAGACGCAATAAACGACCGATTATACGAAAACAGAGAAAGGTACGGATGCCAAAAAACCTGTATAGTTAAACCATGAAATACAGAGATATCTCTTGGGGCCGGGCAGACCGGGTTAAGCAGGCTCATTACTGAAAAGGAGAAAAACGATGGAATATAAGAAAAGAGCATCTAAGGCGGCAGTCATTTGCTACGGATTTGGGGATTTGGCATCGCAGTTTGTCTGGACTTTTGTGGGTTCCTACCTGACCGTGTTTTATACGGATGTGGTAGGTCTGGCACCGGTTGTTGTTTCCGTGATCATGATGGGGGCACGTATCTGGGATGCGGTGAATGATCCCATGATGGGGGCTATAGCTGAGAGGACACGCTCAAAATTCGGGCGCTTCAGGCCGTACATAGCGTTTGGCTGCCCCATTCTGGCAATTATGGGAGTGCTGACGTTTACCAATCCCTTTGGAGGAAGTACCAAAGCGGGAATTATCTGGGCGGCAGTCACTTATATAGTGGCAGGAATGATATACACGCTGACGAACATCCCGTATGGGGCCTTGGCAGGCGTCATGACGGAGGATGCAGATCAGAGAAACCAGATCAATACATCAAGAAATATCGGTATGAATCTTGGCATGGTGATCGTCAATGCCTGTTCCGCCACCCTGCTGCTGAAATTTTCAGGCGCCGGTGCGGAGGTGGCAGACGGACATGGATATATGATGACAGCAGTGATCTACGGATGTATATCCATTCCTCTGTTTTTGATGGTATTTTTCACTGCAAAAGAGAATGTTCAGCCGGTTTCAGGCGTACAGAAATTTTCCTTTAAAGATACCATCAACAACCTGATCAAAAACAAGTATCTGATGATCGTCACCCTTATTATGACCCTGCAGATGACAGCATTTATGGGGAGGATCGCAGTGACAGCGTACTATGTGATCTACTGTCTGGGGTCTTTTACCATGATAGCACTGATCATGACCATTCCATCCATCGGCGGCATTATAGGCTCCCTGTTTGTGCCGGCAGCAGCCAAGAAATTCGGCAAGAGGAATGTGCTGATGGGCTCCATGATGGTGCAGGGGATTGGTCTTCTGGTCATCTATTTTGCACCCTTTGACAACATGAAAATGGTACTTGCCGGATGCTGGATCTTCGGTCTGTTCAACGTTGGTTTTCCCATGACACTTTCCATGGTGGCTGACTCTGTGGACTATATGGAACTGAAAACAGGCATCCGCACAGACGGGACTGCCTATGCTACATACGGACTGGCAACAAAAATAGGAAATGCCATCGGCGGTGCGGTGGGAGTCCTTCTCTTGGGATTCTTCGGTTACGTTGCCAATGCACAGCAGACCACCCAGGCCATGAGAGGAATCAATATCGTAGTCAATCTGATTCCGGCTATTATCTTTTTCCTTGCAGCGGCAGCATGTCTGCTTTGGAAAATGAGTGACAAAGACGCGGACCATATCCGTGGACAATTAAGAGAAAAAGCAAAACAGGAGGAAATAAATCATGAAAAATAACAAATTACAGGTAGCAGTGATCGGATGCGGGGGGATTGCAAACCAGAAGCATTTTCCGGCTCTTACTTCCCAGGCAGACAAATGTGAGATCGCGGCATTCTGCGATATTCAGGCGGAAAGAGCTGAGAAAGCAGCAAAGAAATATGGGGCAGAAGGTGCAAGAGTATACACAGATTATATGGAATTATTAAAAGACCCGGAAATCGACGTGGTGCATGTGTGCACGCCTAATGTAGCACATTGCCCCATTACGGCAGCCGCGTTTGAGGCGGGAAAACATGTATTATGCGAAAAGCCTATGGCAGCTACAACCGAGGATGCACAGAAGATGATGGATGCCTGGAGAAAATCCGGAAAGAAGTTTACCATTGGATACCAGAACCGTTTCCGCACAGATGCCCAGGCTTTGAAACGGGCCTGTGACGAGGGGAAGCTGGGAGAGATTTACTTTGCAAAGGCCCATGCAGTCAGAAGAAGAGCGGTTCCCACCTGGGGTGTATTTCCTGATAAGGCAAAGCAAGGCGGCGGTCCCCTGATCGACATCGGAACCCATGCGCTTGACATTACGCTTTGGTGTATGGATAACTACAAACCGGCCACGGTGACAGGCTCCGTATTTGAAAAATTAGGCCATCTGCCGGAGGCAGCAGAGGGCAATATGTTCGGTCCCTGGGACCCGGAAACCTTCCAGGTGGAAGATTCCGCGTTTGGATATGTGAAGATGGAAAACGGTGCAACTATTTTTCTGGAATCTGCCTGGGCGCTGAATGTGAAAGACTCCAGGGAAGCTGCCACAACCCTGTGCGGGACAAAAGCAGGTGCGGAGATGGTTGGGGGGATGAGCCAGGAGGGATATGACCTGGTATTCAATGAGACCACAGGCGGTCTGCTCACGGAGGAACATATATCCGATACAGGCGCTATCGCATTTTTTGAGGGGAACGGCGGTGGTTCCCCTGAGGTGAAAGAGTGTAAACAGTGGTTGGAGGCAATCCTGGAGGACAAAGAGCCGCTGGTGAAACCGGAACAGGCATTTGTTGTGACACAGATTTTGGATACCATTTATAAATCCGCAAAAGCCGGAAAAGAGATCAAACTGGATTAAGGAGAGAGGAATATGTCAGAGATTAAGACTTGTGTAAGCCTCTACAGCTTACAGGACGAGTATTTGAATAAACGCATGAGCCTTAGGGATATCATGTATTTTGTTAAGGAGAAAGGGGCCGAGGGGATAGAGATCCTCCCGGACCAGATGCTGGAAAATGCACCGGATATTGCAGATGAGACTGTATCGGAATGGCATGCACTCCTGGCCGAAACCGGTCTGAAACCTGTGATCGCAGATGTATTTCTGAACACCAATCTGTACAAAAACAGAAGCCTGACCCAGAGGGAATGTGTGGAGCTTCTGGTAAAAGAGATCAAACAGGCAGACAGGCTGGGGATCCGCTTGATCCGTCTGGTGTCCATGGTCCCTTACTGGGTGCTGGAGCCTCTGCTCCCCTTCTGTGAACAGTACGACGTGTCGGTGGCTTTGGAAGTACATGCAGGCATGGCTTTTGATATCCCTGAGACAAAGGCATTTATTGATGAGATGCGGCGGTTGGACAGCAAATATATAGGTCTTGTCATTGATACGGGCATTTTCTGCCGCCGGTTCCCCCGGGTGGTAAGGGAATATGAGACGGTAAACGGTACAAGCCCTGCGGTGTTTGATTACATAGACACCTTGTTTGAAAAGGGAACGGACCTGCACCGTGTTTTAAGAGAGAACAATTTTGTCTATCCGAAAGAGCTGGAGGATGCCATCAAATCAGAGCACGATAGAATGTTTGTGCCTCTGTGTGACGGATATGAGAATTATGACTTTGATGTACTGGACGAATATATGCCTTATATCAAACATTTCCACTTCAAACTGTTCGAGATGACAGAGGAGGGGCCGGAGTATTCCATGGATTATAAAGGGCTTTTAACCTACCTCCATGACCATGGTTACAAGGGGTATGTGGCATCGGAATATGAAGGGAACCGCTTTACACTTCCCGGCAGACCAATGGTGGAAAAAGAACAGGTGGCAGCCCAGATTGCATTCATAAAACAGTGTTTAAAAGAGATAGAGGGAAAGGAGGAGTAATATGTTTGACAATAATGTTTTTGTGGAAAATACATGTGTGAACCTGGAAGAGAGCGGGCAGATCACAGGATATGAGCTGCAGACAAATATCACCTATTACAGAGGAATCCCCATGTCCATGATAGAATACATCCGGATCTCGGAGGATGGAGAGGAAGTCCCAAAGGAAAATATCTGCATCTCTGTGGACAAAAAAGACTGGTTTACTTTACAGGAGGCAGAGACGGTCACATCCTATAAATGGGAGTACGGAGAGCCTCTGTATATTCGGGTCATGAAGGCGGGCGGCCTTACAAAAGGCGTCCATAAAGTGAAACTGACAGTTGCGACCAGAACTGCCTACATCCCGGTTCCCCTGGAAGGCATCCGGGAACGGGAAGTGATTATTTTATAGAATGGGATGGAGAAAATGAGAAAGAAAAATGTACTGGGCCTGTCCTTTGGAAGAAGGATGGCGAACACGGATATTATGGTGAAAACAGCACTGATGGAATGCGAAAAGGCAGGCTGCGAAGTGAGATTTATCCGCGTGGACGAATTGGATATCAAGCCGTGCACAGGCTGTATCTCCTGTGTTGTGGGAATGACCACAGGGCGGGGAAAGGGGGGCTGTCCCATAAAGGATGATTTTTACATTCTGGACGAGGCCCTTATGGAGTGTGATGCGGTCATAGCAGGCTCCCCTGCGTATGTACTGAGTCCTACGGGCAGATTTAAAACTGTATGTGACAGAATCGGTCCTTCTCATGATATCACATTCAGAAAAGCTGCGTTTAAGGAAGGCATAGATGCCGGAAAAGAGATAGAGAGGCTTCCGGATGAGAGAAGCTTTAAAAAGAGAGTGGGCGCACTGGTTTCCGTGGGAGGCGCCATGACAAAGAACTGGCTCGCCTTCATGCTTCCCACTATGTATGAATTCACCATGTCCATGGGGATTGATGTGGTCGACATGCATGAATATCACGGCGCTATGGCCTGCGAGCATGTCATTGGAAATGAAACGCAGATGGAACGGATGAGAAAGATGGGACAGAATATTGCCGCCGCTCTTGCCGCCGAGACGGAGGAAGAGCGCACTGCATGGCGGGGAGAGGAGGAGGGCATCTGCCCGGTCTGTCACTGTAACATGCTGACAGTGTCAAAAGACGGCACTGCTGTAGAATGCCCGGTCTGCGGGATTTCCGGTACGCCTGCATGGGTGAACGGCAGGATAAACGTGGATTTCAGCCAGGAAGAACAGAACCGTTCCAGGCTTCGGTGGAACGGGAAACTGGAACATTCCACAGAGATCAAGACAAGAGCAGTGGGGCCGGGACAGATACAGAATCTGAAAGAACTGCTGGAACCGTACAAAGGGTATGGGGAATGATATTCCCGGAATCAGAGAGGAGAAAATGGTATGAAATTAGGCTTTATCACAGCAATCTGTGATGGAATGACATTTGAGGAAGTGGTGGATTTTGCGGCTTCTCAAAACCTGGAATGCCTGGAAGTGGCATGCTGGCCCCGGGGAAAAGCGCAGAGAAGATATGCCGGTGTAAGTCATATTGATGTGGCGGCAATGAATGAGGAAAAAGCAGCATACCTTACTGCTTACTGTGAGAAAAAGGGGGTGGAGATCTCCTCCCTTGCCTACTATCCCAACACACTGGACCCGGATCCTGAGAAACGGGCTTCCTATATTGAGCATCTGTATAAGCTCATAGATGCATCTGCCATGCTGGGTGTGAATATGGTCACAACTTTTGTGGGCAGGGACCCGAAAAAAACAGTATCGGAGAATCTGGAAACAGTAAAAGAGGTGTGGCCGCCTATTGTAAAATATGCGGAGGAGAAGGGCGTAAAAATTGCAATTGAGAACTGCCCTATGCTTTTCACGGAGGATGAATGGCCGGGGGGACAGAATTTGATGACAAGCCCTGCAAACTGGAGAAAAGTGTTTGAGATCCTGGACAGTCCGCACTTTGGGATCAATTATGACCCCTCCCATTTTGTGTGGCAGCAGATGGATTATATCAAGCCAATCTATGAGTTCAGGGATAAGATCTTCCATGTGCACTACAAGGATATCAAGGTATATGAGGATAAGCTGGCAGATGTGGGAACCATGGCTGCGCCCTTAGAATATATGTCTCCGAAACTTCCGGGGCTGGGAGATGTGGACTGGGGAAACTATGTATCAGCCCTGACAGACATCGGATATGATGGATACACCTGCATTGAGGTGGAAGATAAGGCATTTGAAAAAGACCTTGAGGATGCGAAAAAAGCGGTGATCCTCAGCGCCAGGTATTTAAGGAACTTTGTGATCTGACCAAAAGGCAGTGCGGCAAACGAGGTACGTGTCTTTGGTTATGAAAGGCAGTAAAGCGGACAGAGATGCCCGTATGATAAAGGGGATTTTAGGATGGAAGATATCAGAATAGGTATTGTGGGTCATGGGTTTATGGGACATGAGCATGAAAACATGCTGACAAAAATGGAGGGATTCCGGGTGATAGGAATCTCCGACCTTGACCCAAAACAGTTAAAGGATGTAAAGGACGGCATCAAAAGATATGCGTCCAATGAGGAGCTGATGCAGGATCCGGAGGTCCAGGTGGTATTGATCGCTGCCAACAACAACCGGCATCACGATCTGGTCATTCAGGCAGCCAGAGCAGGAAAGGATATTATTTGTGAAAAACCTGTAGCCATGAATGTGGAGGAACTTGACCATATGGTCAGCGTGGTGAAGGAGTGCGGCGTCAGATTTACCGTACACCACCAGAGGCGGCTGGACAGGGATTTCCGCATTATGAAAGAAATCTATGATCAGAGGCAGTTAGGTGAGGTATATACATTAAAAAACAGCCTGTACGGCTTCAACGGCAACATGCACGACTGGCATGTATACATCAGTGAGGGCGGCGGTATGCTTTACGACTGGGGCGTTCATCTCCTGGACCAGGTTCTGTGGATGATACAGGGCGCCAAAGTAAAGACTGTTTTTGCGGATCTGAGAAATATCATCAATTTCGAAGTGGATGACTATTTTAAGATCCTAATGAAATTAGACAACGGAATCACAGCAGAGGTGGAACTGGGCACGTATTTTCTGACGGATAAAATGCATGAGAAATGGTTTGAGCGCCACTGGATCATGGGGGGAAATAAAGGCACCGCGTATGTGGACGGCTTTGAACCCCAGGGGAAGATCGTGCGGACCGCGCATCTGCTGAAAAACGTGGATGGAAAACGCACCATGACTGCAGCGGGTCCTACCCGTTCGTTTGGCCCGCCGGCAGAGGGTACTATTCTTACAGAGGATATCCCGGCGGTTTCCACCTGTCATGAAGATTACTTTGAAAACTATAAAAAAGCTTATTTCGGCCGGGAAGACTTTCTGGTGAAAATTCCGGAGACGAGAAGAGTCCTTGCGCTGATGGAAGCAGTGAGAGAATCCGCCCGGACAGGGGAATCCGTCAGATTTGAGTCTTGATAATTAATGCTTTGGTTTAGGAAGGATAAACTTTGCTGACTATCAGAACAGAATAGATTCAGATATGGGTTTTTTGATTCGTTTTTATGAGAACTTACTGTTTGAAAAGAAGAATGAACTCAGAATCCGCGATACTATTTTAAATGCCGGAGAACTGCAGATTGGCAGTCCTCCGGCACTGGTTTTATTATTCGTTTATCTCCCCGCCAATTTCAAAAAGACGGTCCTTAAAATAATATTTCTTATCCTCATCCGTGATCTCTTTGATCACTTTAGCCGGATTTCCCACAGCAACACAGTTGTCAGGGATATCCTTTGTGACAACGCTTCCTGAGCCGATCACCACATTGCTTCCGATATGCACGCCCGGATTGATTACCACATTTCCGCCTACCCATACATTGTCGCCGATGGAAATTGCAATCCCATATTCCCAGCCTGAATTTCTTGTTTCCGGGTGAAGGGGGTGGCCCGCTGTGTAGAGGGAGACATTGGGGGCAAACATGACATTTTTGCCAATGGTCACTTTTGCCACATCTAAAATGATACAGTTGGCGTTGGCGAAGAAATTCTCGCCCACTTCTGTATTACGGCCGTAGTCAAAGTAGATAGGCTGTTCCATCCATACGTTTTCGCCTGTCTTTCCCAGCAGCTCCTTTAATATAGAAACTCTTTTTTCTCCCTCAGAGGGACGGCACATATTAAAATCATAGCACAGCTCTTTGGCCTGTGCCCGCTCTTTGGTAAGTTCGGCATCTGCCGGGTAATAGAGCATTTCTTTCAGCATACGTTCTTTTTGCGTCATAATTTATTGCCTTTCATAAATTCTTGTGATTTTCTTTATCCGGTTTTGTAAGTCCTGTGAGAATTCACCCGGCAGAAGCCGCCATTTCCAATTTTGACCCAGTGTGGACGGGGTATTCATACGGCATTCATTTCCAAGACCCAGGTAATCCTGCATGGGGATCATGCACAGACGTGCGCTGCTCCCCATAACCCGGCAGATGACTTCCCAGTACAAACTTCTGTCCGCAGTGGTGTAGTCATGCAGATAGTCCCGCAGCATTTCTTTCTCTTTCTCTGAGATATCCTGATACCATCCGTTTAAGGTGGCATTGTCATGGGTGCCTGTATAGACCACGGAATTGACAGGATAGTTGTGGGGAAGATAATCACTGGCGCATCCGGTGTCTCTGGTGTCAAAGGCAAATTCAAACACTTTCATGCCGGGAAATCCGCTTTCCCACACCATATGGCGGACAGTATCCGTCACATACCCTAAATCCTCCGCGATCACATCTTTCCAGCCCAGGACTTCCTTCATTCTGTTAAAAATTTCAATACCGGGACCTTTTTCCCAGTGACCGTTCCAGGCTGTGGTGTCCCCGTAAGGTATGGAGAAATACGCATCAAATCCCCGGAAGTGGTCGATCCGCACCACATCATAGAGCCGGAAGGTGTAGGACAGCCGTTCCATCCACCAGGCAAACCCTGTGCTTCTGTGATAGTCCCAGCGGTACAGGGGATTGCCCCAGAGCTGCCCGTCCGCTGCAAACCCGTCCGGCGGACAGCCTGCCACAGCTATGGGGACATTATTTTCATCCAGCTGGAAGAGTTCGGGATGCGCCCAGGTATCTGCACTGTCATATGCCACATAGATGGGGATATCCCCGATGATCCGGATCCCCTTTTGTCCTGCATAGGATTTCAGCTTCTGCCACTGGCAGGTGAACTGAAACTGCATGTATTTGTAAAACTCAATATCAAAATACAGCTTTTCCCTGTAATAGTCCAGGGCAAACCCGAAGCGCTTTCGGATATCCTCCGGCCATTGATCCCAACATTTATCTCCGAAGAAATTCTTCACTGCCATGAAGAGCGCGTAGTCCTCCAGCCACCAGAAATTTTCGGAACAAAAGGCCGTAAAATCCGGGTTCTGTGTGATATTACTCCGCTCATATGCCATGCGGAGAAGTTTGAAGCGGGCCTTGTATATCTTTCCGTAGTCCACAGCCCTGGGATTTTGGCCGAAGTCGGCATCATCACATTCTTTTTGTGTGAGCACACCCTCCCGGACCAGCACTTCCAGGTCAATAAAATAAGGATTGCCCGCATAGGTGGAAAAAGACTGGTAAGGGGAATCCCCGTAGCTTGTGGGACCAAGAGGCAGGATCTGCCAGTATTTCTGCCCGGCAGATGCAAGCTGGTCCACAAAGGTATAGGCTTCTTTTGAAAAACAGCCGATTCCGCAGCCTGACGGAAGGCTGGATATGGGAAGTAAAATTCCGCTTTCTCTCATTGGTAAAACCCCCTGATCATATTCAACGCTGTTAGAGTGAGCCTGATAATATAATAGGCAGTTTGTGGCCCGCTCTAAAGCTTATGGGGCTATTTTATCATAGATACAGCGGAAATGGAAATTTAATTCTCCAATTCCAGTACCAATACCTGGTAGCCGTGTAAGGTTATGGCATGATCTGCAAGGTTCATGTCCGGATAGTTGTTGACCAGGACTTTTCTGCAGGCAGCAGGCAGTTCCACGGTCTGTTCCTCATTCTGGTAATTGCCCATAACAAGCAGAGTTTTGTCACCTTTGCGGAAGTAAGACATAAGGTTGTGACGTTCCTCAAGGTAGGGGATCAATTCTCCGTATACCACCGTTTCCTGATATTCCGGATTTTTTCTCAGAGCGATCAGTGCTTTATAGAAGGCGTAAACAGAGGTCTCGTCATGGATCTGGGACTCCACATTGATACTTTTGTAGTTGGAGTTGAGGATGAGCCAGGGCTTTCCTGTTGTAAATCCTGCGTTTTCGGAGCTGTTCCACTGCATAGGGGACCTGGCATTGTCACGGTTATAGGTAGCCATGATCTTCAGTGCCTCTTCCTCAGAGTAACCGGCTTCCAGTGCCACATGATACTGGTCAAGAGCGCTGATATCATCAACCTCCTCCAGAGGGATCACACCCAGGTTTTCCATGCCGATCTCCTGCCCCTGATAGATGAAGGGAAGGCCTTTGAGCATAAAGTACAGGGCAGCCAGCATTTTTTTACTGGTGTCACAGCAGTCGCCTTCCGGGATATAGTAGCTCACACCGCGGGGCTCGTCATGGTTTTCAATGATGTTTGACAAAAATCCCATATCCCCCACACGCTTCTGGGAATGGAAGCAGCATTTTTTATAGTCGTCCGGTGTGATATGTCTGCAGTCATACCATCCTTTTTCGCTCTTGCCGAAAGAGGTTTCAGCAAAATCAAACATGGAGGAGAAGTAGCCATTGTCACCGATAAAATCAGGGATTTCCTCCTCTTTCTCGTTGAAGACTTCCCCAACCGTAAACGCGTCATGGGGATTGAAGGTGCGGTCGCGCATTTCACCCAGGAATTCACCTACGCCTGTGGCATCTTCCAGCATATTGTCAATAAGGCTCAGGCCGTCTGCACGGTCAACCGGGTAATCTTTATATGGAAGCTTTTTCTTGATATTGATAATTGCATCAATACGGAAGCCGCCGAGACCTTTGTCCAGCCACCAGTTGATATTTTTGTAAACTTCCTCCCGGACAGCCTCGTTTTCCCAGTTGAGGTCCGGCTGTTTTTTGTGGAACAGGTGCATATACTGCTTGTCCGGGCGGCCGGGAAGGGGTTCCCATACGGAGCCGCCGAAATAGCTTCTCCAGTTGCAGGGCAGTTCGCCTTCTTTTCTGTCCTCTATGTAGAAGAAATTGCCGTACTCCCCGTCCGGGTCAGCGCAGGCTTTCTGGAACCACTCATGTTCATCGGAACAGTGGTTTACCACCAGGTCCATAAGAATATACATGCCGCGTTTTTCTGCTTCTTTCAGCAGAAGGTCCATATCTTCCATGGTGCCGAAGGAGGGGTCTATCTTATAGTAATCTGAGATATCGTAACCCTGGTCTGCAAAGGGAGATGCGTAAATAGGGGAAATCCAGACAATGTCCACGCCCAGCTCCTTTAAATAGTCCAGTTTGCTGATGATGCCCGGCAGATCACCGATGCCGTCCCCGTTGGAATCATAAAAACTTTTAGGATAAATCTGATATGCCACTTTGCCGTGCCACCATTTTCTTTGCATGTTATATATACCTCCGTCTGATTGGTTGATTTTGTGCGGTTATCTGTTTCCGCCTGACGAGGATAATTATACTGACATTTGGCACGGTTTGTCCTCCGAATATTTGATTAAAAACTACGAAATTATGACTTTTCACTGCGAAAGGTTTTTCTGTACTGCAGAGGGGTGGCGCCTGTCTTCTTTCGGAATTCTCTTAAAAAGTTCCCCAGATTGTTGAAGCCGCAGTCCAGGCAGATGTCCATGACCGGCAGGTCCGTGTCCTGCAGCCGGGTGATGGCCCGGCCGATACGATATTCGTTAATATATGTGATAGGTGTCCTTCCGATGGCTTTTTTAAAAAAACGGCAGAAATACTGCTCATTCATGCCCGCCTGCCGGGCCAGATCATGGATATAGAATTTTTCCTGGTAATGCTCATGAATGTAGGCCAAAGAGTTTTTAATGATTTCCACCCTGTAGTCATCTGTTTTCTCCTGGGTGGTCAGAAGCCCGGCACCGGCCAGGATCCCCAGAATTTTCAGAAGCCCGGCCCGGATAAAGAGCTGGGAGGGCAGGTCTTCGGTCACAGTCTGTCCCTCTTTGGAAAGGTAGGAGCCGCTCTGATAAAATACATTTACCATATCCAGGTACTCTTTTTTGACAGCAGTAAAAGCCGTATCCTTTGGAGTAAGGCACAGGGGGAAAAACAGTTTTCGCTTTAAAAGGGGCTGGAGGATACGGCTCTGGGCAATGTCATAATTGTCGAAACTCAAAATGCGGGGATGAAAGAGCACGGCAGATTCCAGGCAGGCGGATTTGGGCTGGATGGAGTGCAGTTCTCCTGCATTGATAAAATAGAAACATTCTTCCTGAATGGTGTAAGTCTCCATATTGACGTCCAGTGCAAATTCTCCCTTCATAAAATAAAGGATTTCCACCTCATCATGCCAGTGATGCTTTACCCCCTCCCATTTTGTAACCTCGAAAATTTCGTAGAGACCGCAGGGAAAAGAGGCTGTGCCATGGTCTTTTTGCTCCTTCAGATCTATGTCGGAATTGTCTGGAAGTTTCATATCTTCTCCGCCTTTCCTATTTGTTCTAAGAAAAAGCATAGCACAGAACATTTACAGCAACAAGAAAAAACTTATAAAATATACTTGACCCTGACGGAAGGTCATAGTGTAGGGTAACGCGGCCGCCGTACGGGAGTATTTTCAGTGACGTTTTGACAGCTATCAGGCGGGACCGCAGGCAGACGCGTTTGAGCGCGGGAATCCTGCCTGCAGCCCGCGGGAGCGTGCTTACAATTATTTACAGGTCAAAATCAGCCTAATATGTGTCAAAAACGTCATATTGTCTTTTAGCCGGAGCGCAGGTAAAATGAAAAGAGAATGTAACTGTGAGTGGTATGGAACAGTTACAAAAGAATAAATCATACGGATAGGAGAAGTACAGTGGATAATAAATATGTGATCAACTGGGAAAAATATGCGTCCCTTGCCCGCCAGGCAGCGGCAGAGGGAGCGGTACTGCTTAAAAATGACCACCGGGCCCTGCCGCTTGGGGAGGAGACGGTTTCCGTATTCGGCAGAATCCAGTTCCATTATTATAAGAGCGGAACCGGTTCAGGAGGCCTTGTAAATACAAAATATGTGGTCAGCATAAATGACGCCCTGCAGGAGGAGGAGAACCTGACTGTAAATGAAGAACTGGCGGAAGTTTACCGTTCCTGGATCGCAGAACATCCTTTTGACCAGGGAAGCGGCTGGGCACAGGAGCCGTGGAGTCAGGAGGAAATGCCTCTGGATGAAAAGCTGGTCAGGGAGGCAGCATCCAAATCCGATGCGGCCGTTGTTGTGATCGGGCGTACAGCCGGGGAGGACCGGGATGCATCTGCAGATAAGGGCAGTTATCTTCTGACAGATTTGGAAGAGGATATGCTGGATCAAGTGTGCCGTGCATTCAAAAGGGTCATTGTAGTTCTGAATGTGGGAAATATTATTGACATGAAATGGGTGGAGAAATATAACCCGTCTGCTGTTCTGTATACCTGGCAGGGCGGACAGGAGGGCGGGCACAGTGTTGCGGATGTACTGACAGGCAGAGTGAATCCCTGTGGTAAGCTGGCCGACACCATTGCACGTGATATTTCGGACTATCCTTCCACAGAAAATTTCGGAGGTGAAACCTCTGATATCTATGCGGAGGATATCTATGTAGGCTACCGCTATTTTGAGACCTTTGCCAAAGATAAGGTGCTTTATCCTTTCGGGTTCGGAATGTCTTACACTGATTTCCGGGTGGATTGCAGCCCGGCAGTGCATCAGGACGGGGAAACCACTGTCCGTGTTAAAGTTACCAACACAGGAACCTTTGCGGGAAAAGAAGTGGTCCAGGTATATGTGAATCCCCCGCAGGGTAAACTAGGCAAGCCTTTTAGAAATCTTGCCGCATTTGCCAAGACGAAATGCCTTAGCCCGGGGGAAACACAGGAGCTTGTCTTAACATTTACCGATTATTACATATCTTCTTATGATGACAGCGGTGTGACAGGGCACAAATCCTGCTATGTGCTGGAGCAAGGCAGATATGAGATCTTCACTGGCACGGATGTGAGAAGTGCCCAGGCAGCAGGCAGTTTTGAAGCTGCAGAGACTATGGTGGCCTCTGTTTGTACAGAAGCTGCCGGACCGGTGCAAAAATTCAAGAGAATGCGGGCAGGAGAGGGCAGCGCTTTGGCCTGGGAGGAGGTGCCTGTCCGCAGGTACAAGATGCAGGAACGCGTGCAGAAAGAAACATTTCCTGATATTACATATACAGGAGATAAGGGATATACACTGGGAGAGGTTTTTGACGGGGAAATATCCATGGAGGAATTTTTGGCCCAGCTTTCTGAGGAGGATCTGTGCTGCATTGTCAGAGGGGAAGGCATGTGCTCACCGAAGGTTACGCCGGGTACAGCGGCAGCTTTCGGCGGTGTGACAGAGTCTCTTCAGAAGTTCGGCATCCCCTGCGGCTGCTGTGCGGACGGCCCTTCCGGCATCCGCATGGACTGCGGTACTCCGGCATTTTCCATGCCGAACGGCACCTGCCTGGCCTGTACATTTGACACGGAACTGTCCGAAAAGCTGTACGAAATGGAGGGTGCTGAGCTTAGAAAGAACCGTATTGACACTTTGCTTGGGCCTGGGATCAATATACACAGAAATCCTCTGAACGGCAGAAATTTTGAATATTTCTCAGAGGACCCATATCTGACAGGTGTTATGGCATCTGCCCAGTTAAAGGGTATGTCACAGTATGGAGTGACGGGAACCATAAAGCATTTTGCAGCCAACAACCAGGAATACCACAGAAGACTTCTGGACTCCGTCATGTCCGAGAGGGCACTGAGGGAGATCTATCTCCGGGGATTTGAGATAGCAGTAAAAGAGGGAAACGCTTACTCTGTCATGACAACCTACGGCGCCATAAACGGTCTGTGGACCGCCGGCAATTATGACCTTCTGACCACGATCCTCCGAAAAGAATGGCACTTTGACGGTATGGTCATGACAGACTGGTGGGCTGACTTAAACGACGAGGGAGGCCCTGCATCCACGGACAATCTGGCTGCCATGGTCCGGAGCCAGAACGATGTCTATATGGTGACCAAGGATTCTCTGACCAACAGAGACAACCTGATGGAAAGTTTGAAAAAGGGAGTCTTGAAACGCGGCGCTCTTTTGAGATGCGCCGGAAATATCTGCCGTATGCTCATAAAGTCCCCGGTTATGGAAAGAACCCTGGGCAGAATGTCAGAGGAGGAGCAGCTGGCAGGTGAAGTTATGGCTGGGGAGGACAAGGTGGATTTTCACATCACCTATCACAAAGTGGATGGCAGCCTTACACTGGACGGCACTCATATTGACACCTCCAAGGGGAAAAGTGTGGTATATGGAATCCTTCTGGACACTTTCGGGTCTTATACGGTCCGTCTGAAAGTAAAGGCGGAAGGCGGAAAGCTGGCGCAGATACCGGTTTCCGTGTTCGCAAACGGACATCTGGAGGGAACCGTGACCATCAACGGAACTAACGGGGAATGGATAGAAATAGAAAAGACCATTGGTCCGCTCTTTGGTCCGCATAATTACGTCAGACTGTATTTTGCCCAGGGAGGAATGGAGATTCAGACTGTTACGATCCAATTGCAGGAGGAAATGGACAGGGGATTTTAAGGGGGCAGTGCAAATGCTGCCGGAAGTTAGAAACTGAAATATGAGTATGAAAAGGCCCGGAGATAAATTCTCCGGGCCTTTATAGAGTAGCGGGAGTAGGATTTGAACCTACGACCTTCGGGTTATGAGCCCGACGAGCTTCCAGACTGCTCCATCCCGCGTTACATATTTAAGTATATTCAGTATAGTCCCTTTTTATACTAATGTCAAGGAAAGAATGTGACGGTAGGCTAAGGATAAACGCTCCCAGATCTCCGGCAGCCCGCCGCTCAAAGGAGAAGGGCACCGGGGGACGGGACGGTTTCACTGCACACATTTGAAAAAAACATTCAGTTTCCCCCACAACTATGATACAATAAAATAAAAAACAACCAGCACACCAACAGCAGAAAGGCAGGAAAACAGATGGCGGGAAAATGTATCCTATGCGGTGGAAAATTAAGAAATGGAATCTGCACAGAATGCGGTATGAACAACAATAAGACGGATTCCGCATACCGTTCCCAGCTGAACCGCAATCATTGCGGGAGTGTCCCTCTCACCCATGTCCATGGGGAAGAGAACGCAGAGCCTTACAAAAAGCCGGCTCTGAATCACCCCCGTCAGCAGGAACGCAGCCCTTCGGACCAGGACGGGAACACAGCAAAAAAAGAAATGGGAGCCGGCACAACTCCAAGAAAATATACTTCAAACAATGGAAATACCAACAACACAGTAAACTTCAACAGCTTTCGGGAGACGCCCAAAAGACCGGGGGCCACAGGTATGTCTGCATTTAACACCCCCCGGAGCGGCAGCAAAACAGGGCTTACCTTAGTTGTGGTCGCTGTCCTTGCCGGTATTATCCTGGTGGCCATAGGCTATGAGAACAGGACAGAAGAAAGTATAACAGCGGAAAAGATTTTTGAGGACCCGGATTACCAGGACCCTTTTGACTACCAGCAGCCCTATGACTATCAGCAGCCTTATGATTACCCGGAATACACTTTTGATCCCTATCAGTACACCACCAAGGAACTGGCACCGGAAGGGGAAAACTGGGAGACAAATTTAGGCGCCGGTGCATATGTGGTGGGATATGATATCCCGGAAGGCCGGTATATAGCCAGTGCAGGGGAGGGAATGCGCCTGGAAGTGGCTGATATGGACAGCAATGTATGGTTCAGTGAGTATTTTGGGGAGAATGATAATGAAGTGCTGCAGCTAGATGATGTGAGATTATTCACAGGTGCCATCGTCACGGTAAACGGCGGCGGAAATATACATATAGCATCAGAGAACGCACAGGCGGCAGCGGTTGTAACGCCTCCCGCAAACCCGCTGACAGAGGAGATCACCCTGACAGACAGCATGGTGGCAGGAGAAGATTTCCCGGAAGGGACCTATGATATCGTCATGGCAACAGACGATTTTGGAATCGTCTCCTATGAGCTTCCAAAGGAACAGGGGAAGGACTATGGGCTGAACTTCAGCTTTCTGATGGACGCGGAACCGAGCGCGGATTATCCGGATTATACCAAGGAATACAAGAACGCGGTACTTCCAAAGGGCACCACGGTTACGGCGGATGGGCTCACCGTAAAACTGGTTCCCAGCGCCAGGATCATTTCTGAGGACTACCAAGCATTTTACCATAACTACAATTGATAGGAGACACTCATGAGCATGAAGAATAAAAAGAAGACCACATTCGGAGGCGTACTGCGGAATATTATCCTGATTGCAGCTATCTGCGTATTCCTTTTTTCTGCGTACCAGCTTGTCAATATTTACCTGGAGTATAAAAAAGGAACAGACGAATACGACAAGATCAGGGAATATGTAAAAGAAACGGAGACGAAAAAAGAAGACCCAAAGGATGGACCGGAAGACCAGGAGGAGGAAAAGGAGGAGCTGATCGGCCCCCAGATCGACTTTGCCGGTCTCAAAGAGATCAATCCTGACATTGTGGGATGGATCCAGATGGAAGCCCTTGACGTGAGTTATCCTATTGTGAAGGGGAAGGATAATGACCATTACCTCCACTATACCTTTGAGGGGCAGCAGAATGCAGCGGGCGCCATTTTTATGGAGCACACAAACAACAGCAATTTTGAAGACTGCAACACCATCATTTATGGACATAATATGAAAAACGGATCCATGTTCGGCACGTTCCGCACATTGCACCAGCCGGAAAACCTGACCAGCCCATATCTGTGGATCTGCCTGCCGGATAAGAGTTACCGCTATGAGATTTTCACTGTGCACACCACATCCGCCACTGGTGACACGTACACACTTTTCAGCGCTCCGGATGACCAGTTTACACAGTATTTGAAAAAAATGCGGGATGCCTCAGAGTTTGAGGTGGGTACAGAGCCCACAAAGGATGACAAGATCGTGACACTTTCCACCTGCACCGGAAATGACGCAACCAGATTTGTGATTCAGGCCAGGCGCCTGCCGGAGGTATATAAATAATGGAAGAGACAGAAAGACTGCAGGAGATTATTTTAAAGAGCAGCAATATTGTATTTTTTGGAGGGGCAGGAGTTTCCACGGAGAGTGGGATACCTGATTTCAGAAGTGTGGACGGCCTTTATCACCAGCAGTGGGATTATCCGCCGGAGACTATTTTAAGCCACACCTTTTTTATGAGAAAACCGGAAGAATTTTATCGTTTTTATAAAGCCAAGATGCTCTGTGATACCGCAAAACCAAATACAGCACATTTAAAACTTGCGGAGCTTGAAAAAGCAGGAAAACTGAAGGCTGTCATTACGCAGAACATAGACAATCTTCATCAGATGGCAGGCAGCCGCAATGTGCTGGAACTGCACGGGAGTGTGTACCGCAACCACTGTATGAAATGCTGTACATCCTATGATTTTGCCTATATGAAGGCTGCAAAGGGAGTGCCCAAATGTGAAAAATGCGGCGGTATTATCAAACCGGATGTGGTCCTCTATGAGGAGGGCCTTGACCGCAAGACACTCAACAGGTCTGTGCAGGCCATTTCAAACGCGGAAGTTTTGATCATCGGGGGAACCTCCTTGGCAGTCTATCCGGCAGCATCCCTGATTGATTATTTCACCGGGGAGCATCTGGTGGTCATCAACCGGGATGCCACACCCAGGGATAAAATGGCAGATCTTGTGATCAACCAGCCCATTGGCCGGGTGTTCTCACAGATTCGTGTGGAATAAACCAGAATAGACAGACAGAAAGGAAACCAGATATGGGTTACAATTATGAAGTTGGAGATATTGTAAAACTGAAAAAACAGCACCCCTGCGGAAGCCAGGAATGGGAAATCCTCCGGGTGGGTGCTGATTTTCGACTGAAATGCACAGGATGTGGTCATCAAATCATGCTGGCCAGGAGAATTGTGGAGAAAAATACCAAAGATTTGAAAAAAAAGGCTTGAATATCCAGGTGTGATGTGTTAGAATGAATCCTCGTGATATATTATTTATCCTTGCTCTCTGCTTAACAGAGGGCCAGAAGACCATAAGGAGGTAAAACAGCATGAACAAATATGAATTAGCATTAGTCGTTAATGCGAAAATTGAAGATGAAGCTCGTGCAGCAGTTGTGGAAAAAGCGAAAGGCTACATCACCCGTTACAACGGAGTTATTTCCGAAGTAGAAGAATGGGGCAAAAAAAGATTAGCTTACGAAATCCAGAAAATGCGCGAAGGATACTACTACTTCATCCAGTTTGAATCTGATGCAGCATGCCCTGCAGAAGTAGAACGTCACATTCGCATCATGGACAATGTATTAAGATATTTAGTTGTCAGAAAAGACGCTTAATTTTTTCTGAAGGCACAAAACGCGGATCCATTTAGAGTTATGAAAGTAGATTTCTGATTCCCGATACTATGTGCAAGGTAAGAAATGATGAGGTAGAGATATGAACAAAGTAATTTTAATGGGTCGTTTAACCAGAGATCCTGAGGTGAGATATTCCGCAGGAGAAAACTCTATGGCAATTGCCAGATATACAATCGCTGTTGACCGCCGTTTCAAGAGAGACGGGGAAGCCAGCGCAGACTTTATCGGATGTGTGGCTTTTGGAAGACAGGCAGAATTTGCAGAAAAATACTTCCGTCAGGGTATCAAAATCGCTATCAGCGGCAGGATCCAGACAGGCAGCTATGTGAACAAGGACGGCGTGAAAGTCTATACCACAGACGTTGTGGTTGAGGATCAGGAGTTCGCCGAGAGCAAAGCAGTCAGCGACAGCCATGCGGGACAGGCTGGCGGACAGGGAATGCAGGGCATGGGAATGCCTTCACCGACACCTGGTGCAGCATCCTCTGCAGACGGATTCATGAATATTCCGGACGGAATTGACGAAGAGTTACCGTTCAACTGATAAAGGACGGAATTTGATTAGGAGGTAAAAAATCATGGCTTACGAAAAAGGTAACAGACCGGATTCTCCGATGAAGAGAAGAGGCGGACGCAGAAGAAAAAAAGTTTGCGTGTTCTGTGGAAAAGAAAATAACGAGATCAACTACAAAGATGCAAATAAATTAAAAAGATATGTCTCTGAGAGAGGAAAAATCCTTCCGAGAAGGATCACAGGAAACTGTGCAAAACATCAGAGAGCTTTAACTGTTGAGATTAAGAAAGCAAGACATTTGGCGATCATGCCTTATGTTCAGGACTGATCTGCATACAGAAGCATAGGAAATGAAGCGCCGCTGCGTTGTGCAGCGGCGTTTTTTGCTGTAAAAAAAGCTTCGCGGCCGGGAGAGCGCGCGCTTTTTGGTTTCATCGCACCTAAAAACGTGTTATAATAGGCACATCGGATGCGTTCGGTTATACAAAGGAAAGTGAGGCAGGTACATGAATTACAAGATTTTAATTGCTGAGGATGAACAGGACATTGCGGAACTTTTAAAACTCTATCTTGAGAATGAGGGCTACCGTGTCTTTCGGGCCGGCAATGGCGTGGAAGCACTGAAGATTGTGGAGAGGGAAGATATCAGTCTGGCTGTGCTCGACGTTATGATGCCTAAGATGGATGGATATGAGCTTACCAGGCGTATCCGGGAAATCAGCAATATTCCTATTTTGATTCTTTCCGCCAGGGATAAGAGCAATGATAAAATCCTGGGACTGAATCTGGGAGCTGACGATTACATGGCAAAGCCTTTTGACCCTCTTGAGATTGTGGCAAGGGTGAATTCCAATCTACGACGGTTTTATCAGCTAAACGCAGAGAAGCCCAAACGTGAGGAAACCTATATTTTGAAGGTGGGAGATTTGAGTCTGGACACGCAGACGCTGGTTCTGAAGAAAAAGGGCGAGGAGGTTCTCCTGACACCAATGGAATATAAAATTTTGGCTCTTCTTATGAAAAAGCCGGGTGCCATTTATACAAAGGTACAGATTTACGAGAGTACCAGCGGAGAATATTTTGAGAGCGATGACAACACCATCATGGTCCACATCTCCAATCTCAGGGATAAAATAGAAGATAACCCCAAAAATCCACGTTACATAAAAACCATAAGGGGAGTAGGCTATAAGATTGAAGACAGATAAGAGAAAAACGGGAAGTTTTCTGGCTCTTCTCATACAAAACTATGTGGGATTTACCTTGACCATACTCTGTATCCTGGCATTGATCTCTGCTGCTATCAACAAAGGGTTTGAAAGACGGCTTGATCTGCCCAGTGCCGATGCCCTGGAAGCAAACGAGGGACTGCTGGAGGAAGGAAACTATGATGCGTTTCCCTGCCGGAAAGTCCTGGGGCCAAAAGGTGATTTTGTGGTATTGGATGAGAATCTGCATACGGTTTATAAGAGCAGTGAGAAGATGGAGGAATCCTTCACTGCCACGGAATTATACTGTATTCCGGAAATGACACTGTGGGAATATACGGAGACCACCACATTTACGAATCAGGAGGGGAAAAAACAGATCCTGGTGAAACGGTACGGGGAAGTGATGTCAGAAGACAAGGAAACATATGAAGAGACAGAGAGCTTCATGATCTTGGATGAGAATTACAGAGTGCTGACCAATACCATGGATTTCCCGGCGCAGCAGTTTGGAGAGCGGGAACTGCAGTATATGACGGACTCCGTCTCCGCGTCCTATGGATATCAGAAACATACTTTCACAGGGGAGGACGGCAGGAAATATACGGCAGTCTTCAAATACAAAAAAATAGATGATCCCAGTTACCGCCACATTGTCTCTGCTCTGGAACGGCTCTGGCTTCTGACAATTCCGCTGTATATTATCGTAGTGGCAGTCTTTGTGCTGAAGCTGAACCGGAAAGTAAAGGTTCCGCTCACATCCCTGAGCAGGACCATCACCCAGTACCAGCAGGGGGAGAAACCCAGCACAGAGTACAGAGGACCAAATGAGTTTGTAGAGATTGGGGATGATTTTGTCAGGCTTGCCGCCCGTCTCAACGAGAGTGAGGAGAAACGTCTGAAAGCAGGTATGGACAAGCAGAAAATGCTGGCCGATATATCCCATGATCTAAAAACGCCTATTACAGTTATCCAGGGATATGCCAGGGCTATCTGTGACGGCGTGATACCAGAGGACAGGAGGGATCAGTATCTCAGAACCATCTATTTAAAATCCTCGGCGCTCAATGAACTGATCAATACCTTTTATGAGTACAGTAAGCTGGAGCATCCGGATTTCAGCCCGGTGCTGAAAAGAGAGAATATCTGCGAATTCTCCAGAGAATACCTGGCGTCCAAGTACAATGAGATCGCTCTTGCCGGATTTGAACTGGAGGCGGATATTCCTGAAACGCCTCTGTACTGTCATATTGATTCCCAGCAGCTCAGCCGTGTTTTTGAAAATATCATTGCCAATGCGCTGAAGCATAATTCGGAGGGGACGATACTGCGCTTTGCCATTGCTGCTGAGGGGAACAGCGTAAAGATCAGTATATCCGACAACGGGAAAGGGGTTCCCCCGGAGATCGCAGATGTTATCTTTGAACCCTTCACTGTGGGGGACGAGTCCCGCAACAGCAGGCAGGGAACCGGCCTGGGACTTGCCATCGCAAAAAAAATTGTGGAATCCCATAAAGGGTACATCAGCCTTTCCAAGCATCCGGAAGAAGGGATGTCCACGGAATTTATTATATGGATGAAAACGTCATAAGGTTTTCTCAGTTTTGAATGCAGCCTGTTTTTATTGGAACAGGCTGTTTTTTGTCTTATTTTCTGTTGTCAATTTGCACAAAAATGACGGCTGCAATTTAAAGTTGTGCATCCCCGCATTTGATGGTATAATGTTAAAGTACATTTTCATCCGGCAAGGCATAATAGGAGACCGGACAAAGTAGAGAAATTGGCAGGTAAGAGGATATGAATGGGAAAATTAAGATTAAAGGTCAGTTGAAGCTGTACATGCAGTGGCCGGTAATTCTGGCAGTCCTTCTGATTCTCATGGATATTAGTGTGTTCCGCATCAACAGGCGGGCTGGCGCTGTTGCCAGTGGATTTTTGGCTGTTTATTTGCTGATAGTTATTTTCTTATATCACCACAGCCGTGCCATCATCATGAATGAGCTGATCTCTTTTGCTACCCAGTACGGGCAGGTACAGAGAAGCCTGCTGAAGGAATTTATTGTTCCTTATGCGCTGCTGGACAGCAAGGGAAAGCTGATGTGGATGAATGATGCATTTTCCGCCTTGTGTGAAAAGCCACGGAAGTATAGAAAATCAATCACCACCCTGTTTCCTGAGATCAAAGTGGACACTCTGCCGAAGGAGGATGCGTCTGAAGTAGTGTTCCAGTTCGCTGAGAAGGATTACCGTGCATCCATGCGCAGAATTTCTATCCAGAAACTACTGGAAGATTCAGGCTTGGTGGAGGCAGAGGACGAGAATTTCCTCACAGCACTTTATCTCTTTGATGAGACAGAGATCAACGGTTACATCCGCAGGACAGAGGACGAAAAGCTGGTTACAGGGCTTCTGTATCTGGACAATTACGACGAGGCACTGAATAGTGTGGAAGAAGTGCGCCGTTCGCTTTTGGTTGCCCTGATAGAGAGAAAGCTGAACAAGTATTTCAGTGAGGTGGACTGTCTTGTGAAAAAGCTGGAAAAGGACAAGTTTATTCTTGTTATGCGCCAGCGCTCTCTGGAGGAACTGAAGAAGAAGCGGTTCAATATTCTGGAGGATGTAAAGACTGTCAACATTGGAAATGATATGGCTGTGACGATCAGTATCGGTATCGGTATCAATGCGCCCAGCTATGCGCAGAATTATGAGTATTCCAGGATCGCCATTGACCTTGCCCTTGGACGCGGCGGTGACCAGGTGGTTATCAAGGACAAAGAGAGCATGACATATTTTGGCGGGAAATCCCAGCAGATGGGCAAGAATACCCGTGTAAAGGCCCGTGTAAAAGCCCATGCACTGAAGGAGTTCATGGTTGCCAAGGATAAAGTGGTGGTCATGGGACACAAGATTTCAGATGTGGACTCCATCGGCGCCGGGATCGGTATCTACAGGGCAGCAAAATCCCTGAATAAGAGGGCACATATTGTTGTAAATAATCCGACCATGTCTGTGCGTCCCATCATTGAGAATTTTATGAATAATCCGGATTATGATGAGCATATGTTTGTGGACAGTGCAGAAGCAATTGACATTGTGGACAACAACACTGTTGTGGTTGTGGTGGATACCAACAAGCCAAGCTATACGGAGTGTGAGGAGCTGCTTTCCAAGACTAAGACGATCGTGGTTCTGGACCATCACCGCCAGGGTGCGGAGGTGATTTCCAACGCGGTGCTTTCTTATATTGAGCCGTTTGCATCTTCGGCCTGTGAAATGGTTGCGGAGATTCTGCAGTATTTCTCTGACGATATCAGAATTTACAACATAGAGGCGGATGCCCTTTACTCCGGCATCATTATTGATACCAACAATTTCACGGCCAAAACTGGCGTGAGGACTTTTGAAGCTGCTGCGTTCCTGCGCCGCTGCGGCGCGGATGTGACCCGGGTGCGCAAGATGTTCCGGGATGATGTGGCTTCCTACAGGGCGAAAGCGGAGGCGATCCGTCATGTGGAGACTTACCGGAACTATTTTGCTATTGCGGTCTGCCCGAGCCAGGGTGTGGACAGCCCCACCATCGTGGCATCCCAGGCGGCCAATGAACTTTTGAATATCAGCAGTGTGCGGGCATCTTTTGTGCTCACAGACTACAACCATACCATTTATTTCAGCGCCCGTGCCATTGATGAGGTGAATGTACAGCTTATCATGGAACGTCTGGGCGGCGGAGGTCACATTAATATGGCCGGAGCACAGCTAAAGGATGAGGAGATGGAGATCGCCATCATCAAACTGAAAGAGACCATTGACCAGATGATAAAGGAAGGAGACATAGAGATATGAAAGTAATTTTAGTAGAAGACGTAAAATCCCTGGGGAAGAAGGGTGACATTGTAAATGTAAGCGACGGATATGCCAGGAACATGCTGTTTCCCAAGAAACTGGGACTGGAGGCTACATCCAAGAACATCAATGATTTAAAACTCCAGAGAGCCCATGAGGACAAAGTGGCAAAAGAGCAGCTTGACGCGGCACAGGCTTTCAAGGCGGAGCTGGAGACAAAAGAAGTGACGGTATCCATCAAAGTAGGGGAAAATGGCCGTACTTTTGGTTCTATCTCAACAAAAGAGCTGGCTGAAGCGGCAAAAGAGCAGCTTGGATATGACATTGATAAGAAGAAAATGCAGCTTTCTTCCCCGATCAAAGAGCTGGGTACCACAAAAGTACCCATCCGTCTGCATCCTAAAGTGACAGCAGAGCTGAAAGTCGTTGTGAAGGAAGCGTAAGCCTTCCAAAGGAAAGGAGCCATAACCTGTCATGGATGAAGCACTTATAAAGAGAATCATGCCCCACAGCATTGAAGCGGAGCAGTCGGTTATCGGTTCCATGATCACGAACAAAGATGCCATTGTGACCGCATCAGAGATCATTACAGGTGATGATTTTTATCAGCAGCAGTACGGCATTGTCTTTGAGGCCATGGTGGAGCTCTTCAATGAGAACAAACCTGTGGATCTGGTCACACTGCAGAACAGGCTGAAGGAACTGGATGTGCCGCCTGAGATTTCCAGCATGGAATTTGTGGGGGAACTGGTGGCAGCAGTGCCTACCTCTGTGAACGTAAAGTATTATGCGGAGATTGTGTCTGAAAAGGCAATGCTGCGCAAACTGATCAAGACCACAGAGGAGATTGCCAATACCTGTTATCTTGGCAATGAGCGGACCCAGGATATTCTTGAGATCACAGAAAAGAAGATTTTTGACCTGGTACAGAGGAAGAGCAGTGATGAATTTGTACCTATAAAAGATGTGGTCCTGAATGCCATTGAGAAGATTGAGAAGGCGTCCAGGACAAAGGGGAGTGTTACCGGTATCCCCACAGGATTTATTGACCTGGATTACAAGATGTCCGGTTTTCAGCCATCAGACCTGATTCTGGTAGCTGCCAGGCCCTCCATGGGTAAAACGGCGTTCGTACTGAATATTGCCCAGTATATGGCATTTAAAAGTGGTGTTACCACGGCGATCTTCAGTCTGGAGATGTCAAAGGAACAGCTTGTAAACCGTCTGCTGTCCTTGGAGTCAAAAGTGGATTCCCAGAGTATTCGTACAGGTAATCTGGAGGATGAGGACTGGGCAAAGCTGATCGAGGGCGCTAATATTATTGGGTCATCCAATATGATCATTGATGATACACCGGGTATTTCCATTTCGGAGCTGCGGTCAAAGTGCAGGAAGTATAAGCTGGAGCAGAATCTTGGAGTTATTTTTATTGACTATCTGCAGCTGATGTCAGGAAGCGGCAGAAGTGAATCCCGGCAGCAGGAGATATCTGATATTTCCAGGTCCCTGAAGTCGCTGGCAAGGGAACTGAGCGTGCCGGTGGTGGCGCTGTCCCAGTTGAGCCGTGCCGTGGAACAGAGGCCGGACCACAGACCTATGCTTTCTGACCTTCGAGAGTCAGGGGCGATTGAGCAGGATGCCGATGTTGTTATGTTCATTTACAGGGATGATTATTATAATAAGGATTCTGAGAATAAGAATATTGCGGAGATCATTATTGCTAAACAGAGGAATGGTCCGATTGGGACGGTGAATTTGGTTTGGCTGCCGAATTATACGAAGTTTGTGAATATGAAGAAATAGTTGGGAAAGGTTCTGTGGCCGGGGCGGCCATGGGGCCTTTTTTGTGTTGGTGGGTGCTTAGGGTGGACGGGAAATGAGAAGGAAGGGCAGTGCTGAAGATGGGGTTGACAATGGGAAAGAGAAGTGATATATTTGTCTTATTAAGAGATAAATATATCACTTTTGGGAGGATGGATAATGAGGAAGAGGAATTGGAGAGGGATTGTGCTGATAGGGTTTATTTTGGCGGAGTTTTTGGCCGTGGGGTTTGATGTGGCTATCAATGGGAGCAGGATCGTGAAGCCGATAGATTTTGGGAGTTATGTGTTTCGGGGGTCGGATCTGCCTTTGATGGCAGTGACGGTGGGATTAGTTTGTTATGTGGTGTATTTGGTGATTCATATGGTAGCTGCAAATTTTAGAAAGGGCGGGACGGCTGTTAAGGGAGTGACCAGGAAACTGAATCCAAAGCATGGGTGGTTTGGAATTTTTGGATTTTTTGGGTTTGTTGGGATTCCCGCCTATGTGATGCAGGGACAGGTTTGGCCGTTTTTCTTTTTTGCGTTTTTTGGGTTCTTTGGATTTTTTTATGAGGCAAAGATGAGCTGTACGTTGATGGATGAAAGATTTAAGGAGGAACAAACAAGAGCACAACTGGTTTCTTATAAGACGGGTTTTGGACTTCTGTGGGTGGTGGCCTGGTTTATGGGAATGGCAGGAAGCCATATTGGAATTACCTATGTGGCACTTATTTTTACAGTGTCCTCTTCCCTGATCATTGCCCTGGTTCTCTTTTTGAATAGCTATCTTCTGTACAAATATGATACGGAGGAAGCAGAGTAATATGGGCATACAAGGATTTTCGTGTAATCTGAAAAAATACCGTCTGCTAAAGGACATGACTCAGGAACAATTGGCAAACGCCGTAGGTGTCCGCCGCGAAACTATCATGCGGCTGGAAAAAGCCCAGTATAACCCGTCTTTAAAACTGGCAATAGATATATCAAGAGTCGTAGAGACTCCCATAGAGGAACTCTTTATTTTTGATTGACCAGACTTTTTCTTTTTCTTTTCAATAATTACCGCAGAGAAAACCAGGGGAAGAAGGGGGAGGGAAACTGCGGAACGCTTCGCGCCCCAGTTTCCCTCCCGCCCTCTCTTCCCCGTCCGTCTCTCTCACCTAAATCCTCTTCCCTAACATCTCCGGATTGGAAGCATGGCCCAAAGCCTCATGCCTGCTGATCCTGCCTTCTTTCACCAGCCGTTGCAGACTGGCATCCATAGAGATCATATCGCCCCCGGCCGAAGAATAAATAAGCCCATCAATCTGATGTACCTTATTCTCCCGGATCATATTTTTAATAGCCGGGGTTGTCTTCATGATCTCAAATGCGGGAATCAGCGTCTCATTTACATCAGGCACCAACTGCTGTGATACTACAGCCCGTAGCACTGAGGAGAGCTGCACAGCGATCTGCCGCTGCTGATTGGGCGGAAAGACATCAATAATACGGTCTATGGTATTTGCAGCCCCCAGGGTATGCAGGGTGGACAGTACCAAATGCCCGGTTTCGGCGGCTGTCATAGCGACTGCCATCGTCTCATAATCTCTCATTTCCCCCAATAGGATCACATCCGGACTCTGCCGCAGGGAGGCTCTTAAAGCCATAATATAACTTTCTGTATCCGTGTTGATCTCGCGCTGGCTCACAATACTCTTTTTATGGCTGTGCAGGAACTCCAGAGGATCCTCCAGCGTAATAATATGCTTTTCCTGTGTCTTATTTATAGCGTCAATGATACATGCCAGTGTGGTGGACTTTCCACTACCTGCAGGACCTGTAACAAGGACAAGCCCTTTATTCATATTCCCCAGTTCAATGATAGAATCCGGAATCCCTAAATCCGATGGATTGGGAAGCTGGAATGTGATGACGCGGATGACAGCAGCCATGGAACCTCTCTGTTTGTAAGTGCTCACCCGGTAACGGGAAAGTCCTCTCACAGCGAAGGAAAAATCATCATCCCCTGTCTCCAGAAAGCGGTTGATATCCCGGCTGTCTGCCAGTTGGTAGATTTCACGTATCATGGATTCCGACTGGGCCGGCATAATCTTGTCAGTTCCCATGGTGATAAGGGAACCGTTCTTTTTGTATGAGAGCGGCAGACCTGCTACAATAAAAAGGTCTGAGGCACCGGTATTGGTGGTGTCAGTTAAAAATGTTAGTGCATCCATTGCTGTTTCCTTTCCTGAGTTATTTGTCGCTTCCGTATACAGGCAGTGTTTCATCCGGCTGCCATGTCTCTGTATTTACAAGCTTCCAGCTCTTGATCTGATAATAACTGTCCCCCTCCTTTAAATCTTGGGGCAGGAGGAGGGACACAGACAATTCCTGTTTTGATCCTGCAGGCACATGATATTCTATTTCCCTCTGGGAAGAGAATACGATCCCCTCTGTATCTTCCAAAGCGGTTTTTACATGCTGCAGGTACGCCTCCGTATTTCCATAAAGCGTATACTGTTCCTCCAGACATTTGTCAATGGTCATGAGGATTTCATTTGCCTTGTTTTCCGCTTCGTAGTAATCTTTGGTATGCTCCGCATTCTTTTTGCTCAGACGGTAATCCGAGCGGGCGCTGACAAGAGAGAGTACAGCAAAAGTTATCATGCAGAGCAGGACAAAGATCAGCAGGATAGAGGATGTGCCTACCCCCAGTATGGGTTTTCTGCTTTTTTCCATTTTGCGGACTCCTTTCTATTAAGCTGTCCCGGCTTTGCGGGCTATGGGGATTTTGATGGACAGATGGTAAAGACTGTCACCGTCAAAGTTTGTGAAGTCTATCCGCGCTTCTCTGCTGTGTGTGGAGGCGGTCTGTTCAATATAGAGATAATAGGCTGCGTCCTTCTGGGCGCAGGTTTCCCCGTTTTGGTCGTAACACAGGTAAATGATCCCGTCCGTTTCCATTGCTTCAGGCAGAAGTGCTTTCACTGCCTCATAGGAGCCGTCTGTGTGGGCCAGTACCTCAGCAGCACTGGAGGCGTAACTGGAGCCAAGGGTCAGTTCCTTTGCCGATTGACTCATAAAATGCGCTTTTACAAAAACCTGGATACACACAGCGCTGGCCAGGGAAAAGAATAATATTGCAAGGATCAGTTCGATCAGAAACAGACTGGACCTTGTATTTTGCCGTTCTCTCACTGGAATCTCCTTTCTGACAGATCACTCACTTTGTACATGGATCAGCAGGGACAGAGAATGTTTCTGCCTGTCTGCTGCCGTGAACCGAAAAAGGCCCTTGGATGCCTCCTGGATAGTAAAATCCGTTACTTCCAGTATGGATTCGCCCTGGGATTTCTTTGGCTCTTTCTCTTTTTGGGTAAAAAGTTCTTTTAAATATCCCCCATCCTCGTAAATATAGGCGGCATATTCCTTGTCCTCTATGGTCTCCAGAAAAATCAGGGCATTCCTGTCCTCCACTTTTCCCAGAAAAATGCTGCCGGATTCATCGTGCTGGCGTACTTTTTCAGCTATATAGGAGAGGGACGTGCGTGTGGTGTAATTGGCGTCCATATGGGCGGCTGTGGATTTGTATACATGTGCTCCTATGAGCACTACAGCCAGCGCAGAGGCGGCGAATACGCAGAGCAGTCCAAGGGTGAAGAGGACATCTATAAAATGTTTCTGGTTCCGGCTGGGATTCATGGCGCCACCTCCCTGTTGTTTAATGGTATGACATCGACATCCGGCATCAGGTTGGAGCCAACCACCTCATATGTGACCAGGTATTTGTCATGGTCATAAGTGATCCCGTAATGCTCTTCCAGGTAAGTGAGGCTCTCCGGGTAACTCCCCTCCACGGCGTAGCAGTGCACAGCGCTTTTGATGACAGCCTGTTTCAGGCTTCGTTCCTCCTCCTTTTGTGTGGCAAAGGAGACAGAAGACATGCCGTAGAACAGAAAACACATCAGACATAGGAATACAAGGGCGGGCAGAAGCAGTCTGTGAAAGGGACGGCGCTTTTCAGTTTGAAATCGGTTCATATGACAGCCCCCTTTATCCGATGCTGGACATGATTCCCATGAGCGGGAGCATGACAGACAGAAGAATCATGCCAACCACCACAGACAGAACAGCCACCAGAGTCGGCTCCAGTTTGGATACAATACCGGATATCCGTTCATTTACTTCCTCGTCGTACTGGACGGCTATCTGACGCATCACATCATCCATGGCACCTGTGCGGAAACCGATATTGACCATGCGCGCATAAAGCCCGGAGAAAATCCCGGCTTTGGAAAGCGCTTCCGAAAATCCGGTGCCCTCCGAGATCAGGTCCCTGGCCGTTTGGATCTTTTCCTGCATGACAGGGTGGTCGGTGAGGCGCGATACCATTTCAAGACTCTGGTCTGTATCCAGGCCGCTGCTAAGGGCCAGGGACATGCCGCTTGCAAAACGCGCAGCCGCTATGTTTTCCGAAAGGCCTTTGGTCAGGAAAAATCGTCCGGCAAAGTTTTTAAGAGACTGCCGCCCTTTGCCGGTGCAGGAAAAATAGAAAAACAGTACGATCACTACAGCGGCAAGCAATAGGAACACCAGGGCATACCGGTTCATAACCTGTCCCAATCCCATAACGCTTCTGGAGATGCCGGTAAGGCCCGTACCAAGCTGTTCAAATACCTGCTCAAAGATAGGCATGACCTTTGTGACCAGTACCAGTACAACGGCCAGCATCATGAGGATCATAACCAGAGGGTAGGTGACAGCGCTTTTAATATTTTTGGAAATGGCATCCTCCCGCTCATAATGTTCGGAAAGGGCTGACATGACATCATCCAGACGGCCTGCCTGCTCTCCGATCTCTACCATATTACACAGATATTTGGGGAAGACTTGCGCTTCCTCCAGGGAGGACCAGAGACAGCCTGTCTGTTCTATCTGCTCCAGGACTGTTTTGAGGATCTGCTGCCCTTCCTCCTGGGGTGCATCCTCCAGCATAATGGTAAGCCCCTCAGTGGAGGAGATGCCGGAGCGGAGAATGAGAGCCATCTGGCTGCAGAAGGTTGAGAGTTCATTGTTGGATAAAACTTTCATGCTGCTCCTTTCTAACGGGTATACCGTACGGTATAATTACTTCCGTCACCAATGTATTTTAATATCTTTTTGCTGTTTTTATTACTGGAGGCAAAGGTGGGATCCATGCGCTTCCAGCTCTTTCCATCGAATTCAATAATATTGTCGATCCATCCCACATCCTTGATGTATACACTGATCCACGCGTGATATACCTTGCCGGAATAGCCGATTTCCAGCTTTGTGGGAATATCCTGGGAGCGCAGCATTGCGGTCATCAGGGAGGCATAGTCAAAGCAGATGCCTTTGCAGGAGGAAAGGGTCTCGTCCAAATCCGGCAGATATCCGTTTGGGACGGTCTTGGCTTTCTCCTCGTCATAGGATATGGTCTCTATGACATAATTGTAGATATCCGCCACAGCATCCAGATCGGAGGAGGCTGTCTTAACCTGTTCCTGAGCAGTTTTCACAGCCTGGCTTTCCGGGGTGAAATCCACATACTGGTTAGGATACAGGTAGGGAATAAATCCGCTCTCCAGCTTTACATCAATGGTTTCGCTGTAGAGTGCTGCATATTTGTCACCTGTAATATTTTCATATGTGCTTATGGTGTATGAACCGTCCCCGGAAGTGAGGGGCATGGTCACATAGGGACCAGAGGTTATGAAATATTTGTAATTAATGCCGTCAGGGCCGTCTATCTGGATATTGGCCTTGGCTGCATCCCCTGTATACCGGGCCATAATGTAGCCCTGGTCTGTGTGGGAAACGTCGATGATCAGGGGTTCTGCCCCCAGTACGGCGGTTCCTGACGCCTGGGGTACATGGACATTCGGCGTATTGGGGCGTACCGTTTCTTTTTTCTCTGCTTGGGAAGTGCTGGGTTTTTTTGTGGAGCCGGACGATGCGCTGGCGGCGGAACAGGAGGCCAGGATCAGTGCGGGACACAGAACAGCTAAAATGCCGCATAGCAGATGGAATATACGGTTGTGAGTCATACGGGACCCTCCTCGTGTCTGCTGCTTCTTTCGTTCTGAACAATTGTTTTAATCATATCATTTTTTCCTTCATAAAGCAATATGAGGGAAAAGTTATGGAATTTGATATTGTAATATGGGACTAAATTCGATAGAATAGAAATAGTTATGCATACTGGGAACCTTTTAGCCTACTGCTGAGAGGAGATATGCTGTAATGAAAAAGAAGATTTGTTTCGGACTGCTTGTGCTGTCCGCGTTGTTTATGTCATCCTGTCAAAAACAGGAGGAAACACTTCTGCTGTCCGGGGAACGGCCGGAGCAGGAGGAAAGTGTACCGAAGGAGTCTGCAGAGTCAAAAGGAAAGGAAGATTCCGAAAAAGAACCGGATGTTCCCAAAGAGGAGGCGGCCCCACAGCAAATCTGTGTATTCCTGTGCGGCGCAGTAAACCAGCCGGGTGTGTATTACCTGAAAGAAGGAGCGCGGCTCTATGAAGGGATCGCTGCTGCCGGAGGTTTTGCTGAGGCGGCAGATGAGGACTGGTGGAACCAGGCGGCTGTCCTGTCGGATGGCAGCCGGATTCAGATCTATACCAGGGAAGAGACCGAGGCATTTCGGCAGGCCGGACAAGACCCGGAAAGAGACGGGGGAGAAATGGATTTGCCGGGAAACGGTGCAGCGTCTGATGCGGCAAATTTAGCAGAAGCCCAAGGCACCGTAAATATCAACACAGCAACCCAGGAGGAACTGCAGACAGTTCCCGGCATCGGGGAGGTAAAGGCAAAAGCAATTCTCGCCTACCGGGAAGAATACGGGGAGTTTTCATCTGCGGAGGATATCCAGCAGGTGCCCGGCATCAAAGGCAAGACCTACGAAAAAATAAAAAACTATATTTCTTACTGAGATATAGTCCGGTATAACGGGCAAACTTAAGGATGAGGAGATAATTAAATGAGTAAAAGAGTTTTAGTTGTGGATGATGAGAAATTGATCGTAAAGGGAATCCGTTTCAGCCTGGAGCAGGATAATATGGAAGTGGACTGCGCGTACGATGGGGAGGAAGCGCTGGAGAAAGCCAGGGAGAACAATTATGATATGATCCTTCTGGATATTATGCTTCCCAAGATGACAGGCCTGGAGGTCTGCCAGCAGATCCGTGAATTTTCCCAGGTACCCATCATTATGCTGACTGCCAAGGGCGAGGACATGGATAAGATACTGGGGCTTGAATATGGTGCGGATGACTATATTACCAAGCCGTTTAATATTCTGGAGGTGAAGGCCCGTATCAAGGCCATTATGCGCCGGACCAAAAAAGACGAGAAGCAGGCAGAGCGTACCGGTTCCCTCACAGTGGGAGACCTGCGTCTGGACTGCGAGAGCCGCAGGGTTTTCATTAGCGATAAGGAAGTCAATCTGACCGCAAAGGAGTTTGACGTTCTGGAACTTCTTGTAAAGAATCCGAACAAGGTTTACAGCAGGGAGAATCTGCTGAATCTGGTGTGGGGTTATGAATATCCGGGGGATGTGCGCACGGTTGACGTCCATATCCGTCGTCTGAGAGAGAAGATCGAGGAGACTCCCAGTGAGCCAAAGTATGTACATACCAAGTGGGGTGTGGGATATTATTTTCAGGTATAAGGAAAAAGGGAGTCTGTGAAGTTGTTTGGAAAAAAAATAAAACATACATTTTTTAAGAGTCTGCGGTTTCGGATCCTGCTGATCCTCATTGTCATCGGAATTGTTCCCAGCATTATTGTGGAAAATGTCATTGTGAACAGTTATGAGAACCGGGCTGTGGATATCAGGATTGTCAATGTAAAGAACCAGTGCGACATTCTGGGCAACCAGCTCATGAGAGAGGATTATCTGAATCATCCGGAGTCTGAGGTGATCAATAATGAGCTTTCCATGCTCTCTGCCATCTATAATGGCAGGATACTCATTATCAATGAGGATTTCAAAGTCATTAAAGATACATTTGATATCGACGTGGGAAGATATGTGCTCTCTGAGGAGGTTATCCGGTCCTTTGAGGGGGAAAAGAATACACCTCATTATGATGAGAAGAACTCTTATATTGAGCTTACAAGCCCGCTGACCGTTCCGGGAAAGAAAAAGGTCAAGGGTGTAATGCTCATGAGTATTTCCACCAGCGAGATCGCAGACAGCGTTGATATGCTGGAGCAGAGGGGGAATCTCCTTCTCATTGCCATCTGTCTCCTTGTGGTGGTGTTCGGATACTTTCTTGCCGGTGTTTTAGTGAAGCCATTTTCCAGGGTCACCAAGTCCATTGAGGATTTGACGGACGGATATCTGGATGAGGAGATCTCTGTTCCCGACTATACAGAGACAGAGCTGATAACCAATGCTTTCAACAAGATGTTGAGCCGCATGAAAGTCCTGGATGAATCCAGGCAGGAGTTTGTATCCAATGTGTCCCATGAGCTGAAGACGCCTATGACCTCCATGAAGGTTCTGGCGGATTCCCTGGTGGGCCAGGAGAATGTGCCTGTGGAGCTGTACCAGGAGTTTATGCAGGATATCGCTGTGGAGATAGACAGGGAGAACAAGATCATTACAGACCTTCTTTCCCTGGTGAAGATGGACAAAAAGGCATCTGACTTAAATATTGCTGAGGTTAATATCAACCAGCTTCTGGAAAATATCCTGAAGCGGTTAAAGCCTATTGCTGAGGCAAAGCAGGTGGAACTGATCCTGGAGAGCTACCGGCCTGTAGTGGCGGAGGTGGATGAGGTGAAGCTGAGCCTGGCTTTGTCTAATCTGGTGGAGAATGGGATCAAATACAATACAGAGGATGGCTGGGTGCGTGTGACACTGAATGCTGACCATAAATATTTTTATGTGTCTGTTGCGGACTCCGGCATTGGAATCCCGGAGGAGAGCATTGACAGGATATTTGAGAGATTTTACCGGGTGGACAAATCCCATTCCAGAGAGATCGGCGGCACGGGCCTTGGCCTTGCCATCACCAGAAATGCCATTGTTATGCACAGGGGCGCTGTAAAAGTAAAAAGTGAAGAGCATAAAGGAACCACCTTCTCTGTGAGAATTCCTTTGACCTATATTGCTTAAAAGGAGGTGGCAGCATTGAAGAAAATAAGACTTATGGGTCTTCTACTTTTAGCCGTATGCGTTCTGGCAGGCTGCGGGAAGCTGAAGGAGCAGAATGATACAGAGAAAGCAGAATACCGCATGTATTACCTGTCCCCCACGGAGGAAGCCCTGGTGGAGGATGACTATGTACCAGAAGAACGGGTGACTGCCAGCATGGTAAGTGAGATGGCAAAAAAGCTGACAGAGCCTGTGGACAGTGACGATTATGTAAAACTGCTTCCGGACGATGTGAAGATCCGGGAATATGAATTTGACGGGCGGGGCGTCGTGCTGAATTTTAATGACGCCTACTCTAAAATGAAGAATACCAGGGAGATCCTTGTGCGGGCAGGAATCGTAAAATCCTTCACCCAGATTCCGGGAGTCATCAATGTGACTTTCCTGGTGGGCGGTGAGCCGGTGACAGATTCTAACGGCAATGCCTATGGTGCCATGGACAAGGACACTTTTGTGGAAAATGAAGGGGAGAACCCCAATTCGTATGTCTATGCAGATGTAAATCTGTACTTTGCAAACGAGGCCGGCGACAAGCTGGTGAAGGTGACAAACGGCGGCGGGTATTACAGCATAAATGTGCCGCTGGAGAAAAAAATCGTGGAGTTACTGATAAAAGGTCCGCCCAGCGATTCGGATGCCCAGCCCACCATTGCAAAGGATACCAAGATTTTAGGGGTATCTATTGTGGAGGGTGTGTGCTATGTGAATCTGGACAAGACCTTTATGAACCAGAGTATGAATGTACAGCAGGAGCTGCCGGTTTATTCCATTGTCAACTCCCTGATGGATGCGTGCAAGATACATGGCGTGCAGATTTCCGTGGAAGGAGAGACAAAGGTCACGTTCCGGGAGAGTATGAGCCTGGATAAACTTTATAAGGCAGATTACAGTTTAGTGGAGGATACATCAGATGAGTAAACGGCCTCTGTGTGCCTTTGCCCTGCTTTTCATGGCAGTCATCTGGTGTCTGAACCTGGCGGGAGTTCCCTTTTTCGGGAATGCTCCCCCGGTTCTGCCAAACGGCTGCAGCCCGGACCATGCGGTGCTTGAGGGCAGGGTTTATGAGACAAAAAGCAATTCTTTTTATACCACTCTATATATCAGACAAGTAAAAATTCTAAATGATCCTGACAAATATTCCATAGAACAGGTAAAAGTGAATATCAAAAATGATCTGGCGGACAATACCGTCAGGCCGGGCAGGAAAGTGCGCCTTACCGGTGATCTGCGGCAGATTCCCCTTCCTTCCAATCCGGGGCAGTTCAATGAAAGGAGCTATTATTATGCCAGGAAGATCAAATGGTATCTGGAGGGCAGCAGCATGAAAGCGTTTCCGCCGGATGCCTGGTCTTTTGCTGCGCTGCGCTGCCAGGCAAAGAGTTTCCTGAGAGACAAGATACTGGAACTGGCACCTTTTGACACCGGAGGGATTTTCTGCGCCATGCTGCTGGGGGAAAAGCAGGAGATTGGTAAGGAGGATCAGTTGTTGCTGAAGCTGGACGGAGTTCTTCATATTGCTGCCATCAGTGGCACCCATCTTTCTTTTCTGGGATGGGGGGTGTTCCGGCTGCTGCGGAAACTGCGTGTGCCGGTGGCAGCTGCAGGGGGGATTTCTGTAATGCTGATGGTACAGTACGGGATATTTACGGGGAGCAGTGCCTCTGCGATGCGCGCTGTGATCATGTTTTCTCTTGCAGTGGGGGCCATGGCGGCAGGCAGGACATACGATCTGCTCTCCGCTCTGTCGCTGTCGGCAGTGCTGCTGCTTCTGGAAAGTCCGGGATATCTGTATGACAGCGGATTCCTATTGTCTTTTGGAGCTATTCTGGGGCTGGCTGTGGTCTGTCCCGCATTTTCGGAAAGGAAAGAAAAAAGAAAGGCGGCAATGGCACTGAAATCCGGTCTGGCTGTGCAGCTTGCCACGGTTCCTATACAGATGTATTTCTTCTATGAACTGCCTGTATTTGGGATTCTGGTGAACCTGCTGGTGCTGCCTACGGTGGGGATCGTGCTGGCTTCCGGGGTATTCGGGTGTCTGGCAGGCCTGGCAGTTCCGTTTTTGGGCGGGCTTTTCATGCTACCCGGAGCCTTTTTTCTAAAGATGTATCTTTTTATCGGACAAATTTTGAGACAGATCCCTTTTGCTTCTGTGATAACAGGCAGGCCCTTCATGTGGAAAATTCTGCTGTATTATATTTTACTGGCAGTGTGGGTGGGGCGGGGCGGAAAGGGGGAGAAAAAGCGGCATATTCTGCTGCGGTATCTTCCCCTGGTTCTGGGCATGTTTCTGCTCTTCGTAAAGATACCGGACAGAAAACTGAGGATCACCTTTTTGGATGTGGGCCAGGGGGATTGTTCTGTGGTTATGCATGAGGGAAAAACTTATGTCGTCGACGGCGGGAGCAGCAGTGTGTCCGGTGTGGGAAATTACAGGATACTGCCTTTTTTAAAATGTATGGGAATCCGGAAGATTGACGGTATTTTTCTTTCCCATATGGATGATGACCATATAAATGGAATCGGAGAGCTGCTGGAGGCCATCAGAAACAGGGAGACAACTCTGCGGATAGAAAAAATTTTTTTATCTGAGTGCGGAGACAAACAGGAGAAGCTAAAAGCAATAGAGAAGACAGGGCGTGAGGCAGGATGCCGGATTTTATATCTCTATGGAGGGGACAGGATCAAAAGCAGAGAGATGGAACTGCGCTGTCTTTATCCCTTTGAGAATACAGAGGGAGACAACAACGAAGCCTCCCAGGTTCTTCTGCTGTCTCTGGGGGATTTTAGGGCGCTTTTTACCGGAGATATGGAGGGCGCAGGAGAAACAGCAGTCACGGAGGCCCTGGAGCAGAAACAGATAGAGGCGCAGGTACTGAAAGTGGCGCATCACGGCTCAAAGAATTCCACATCCGTCCGTTTTTTGGAAGCGCTGAAGCCTGCTGCCGGCATCATATCCTGCGGGGTGGATAACCGCTACGGACATCCCCACAGAGCGCTGACCGAAAGGCTTTTACAGGAAACGGTGAAAGTATTTCAGACAAAAGAACTGGGAGCCGTATTTCTGGTCACGGATGGAAAAAGAACAGAAGTATCTTTTCAGTATAAAAAATCCATGGTAAACTAGAGAGTATCTGATCTGCACAGGAGTTTGGATGCGCAGCAAAAGGAGTAACTATAATGAAAAGTTTACAGGAAGACATAAAAAACCAGGATTTCAAAAAGGCCTATCTTTTCTGCGGGGAGGAGGCCTATCTGAAACAGCAGTATAAACATAGAATGAAGGCAGCCCTGCTGCCGGAAGATGACAGCATGAATTTTTCCCTGTTTGAGGGAAAAAAGACAGAGCCTAAAAGCGTGATTGACCTGGCGGAGACCATGCCTTTTTTTGCTGACCGCAGAGTGATCATGCTGGAAGACACGGGATTTTTCAAAAGCCAGTGTACGGATCTGCCGGAGTATATGGCGGAACTGCCGGATTACCTCTGCATGATTTTTGTGGAGGATGAAGTGGATAAGCGCAGCCGGATGTACAAAGCAGTAAAGAAGTACGGAAGAGTCGTGGAATTTGCAAAACAGGATTCCCAAACCTTGATCCGGTGGGTATTAAATATGATGAAGCGAGAAGGAAAGAAGATAACCCAGGGGGATATGGAACTTTTTCTGACAAAGACAGGGACAGATATGGGAAACATAGAAAAGGAGCTGGAAAAGCTTCTCTGTTATACCATGGGCCGGGATGTCATCACTGCCGGGGACATAGAAGCTGTGTGCACCACACAGATCACCAATCATATTTTTGACATGATCAAAGCCGTGACGGAGAAAAGGCAGAAGAGAGCACTGGATCTGTATTATGACCTGCTGTCCTTAAAAGAGCCGCCCATGAGAATTCTTTTTCTGCTTGCCCGCCAGTTTAATCTGATCATGCAGGTGAAAGAGCTTTCCAAGGAAGGATATGACCAGTCAGCCATTGCCAAGAGAACAGGACTCCAGCCCTTTGTAGTGAGAAATTATGCCGGTTATGCAAACAGGTACAGTACAGAGGATCTGCGGGCCACGGTGGAGGAATGTGTACAGACAGAGGCGAAAGTAAAGACAGGCTATATGAATGACGTGATGAGCGTGGAACTTCTGCTGGTGAAATTCAGCAGCTAGTACAGCGTTGCATAAGTCTTGCGCAACACTGTACTGGTGCTCCATCCTGCCGGAATCACACTGCAGGGGGCGTGTATCTGAAAATAGCGTTCGGTATTTGGGGACCGGAAAGGGGTATAAAAAAATCCCGGCTGATGACGGGCAGCCGGGATTTGTAAATTCAGTCTATAGGATTAGAGTGCGTTTACAGCTTTGGATAATCTGGAAACTTTTCTTGCTGCATTGTTTTTGTGGTAAACACCTTTGGATGCAGCTTTGTCGATTGTAGAGATAGCATTCAGCAGTGCTGCTGCAGCTGCCTCTTTATCTTTTGCTGTAACTGCTGCTTCTACCTTTTTGATAGAAGTTTTCACTGCTGATCTGATAGATTTATTTCTATCAGCCTTTGTTTTGTTCACTAAAATTCTTTTTTTTGCGGATTTAATATTTGCCAAACCGTACACCTCCAAAATTAATTTCTTCAATATTATTTTTATTCGTTACAATAAAAAGCCTGCGAACCCTGCTTTCTACCGTTTGTTATGGTTTTGTACCGGTTAGACACGGACACGCCGGTACCACATGCTTTTTTATTCTAGTTGATTTAAATGTAAATGTCAATACATAAAATCCCCCAAAATGCAAAAAATAGGCATAAATGTTACTGTTCACAGCTCTGTCAGGACAGAACTGCGAACAGCAGCAGGCTTCGCGGTGCACAGTTCTGCCCTTAAGGGTGCAAAATGCAATAACCTGCATTTGGGCGCTGGCTAACTCGGGATTTTGCTATGCAAAACGCTTCCCGGGATAGTACCTGTGAATAGAAGCATATAAATATCTGGAAAGGAAAGATTGATATGGCTTTAGGAAGAATACGCACGGACCTGGCACTGGAGACGAAAGAGAAATTCGAGGAGGACAATGTGGAAATCCGAGGTGTGATCATCGAGGAGGACTACAATGAGGAGAAAGATATCCGCACCACTACGGTGAAGATAGAGACAGAAAACGGAGCGAAAGCTATGGGACGTCCCCAGGGGGTTTATATTACACTGGAGGCACCCAACATGTCTGTGCCGGATGAGGATTATCACAGGGAAATTTCAAAGGAACTGGCAAAACACATTAAAAAGCTGGTACCTGTGGAAAAAGAACTGACTGCACTGGTGGTCGGGCTTGGCAACCGGGATGTGACGCCGGATGCTCTGGGTCCTGATGTGGTCTCCAATCTGCACATCACCAGACATGTCATCCAGGAATACGGTGTGCAGAGCATGGGGAAAGAGTATGCCAACAGTATCAGCGGTCTGGTTCCCGGCGTTATGGCCCAGACCGGTATGGAAACTCTGGAAATTATCCGCGGGGTGGTGGATGAGACAAAACCGGACGTGGTGTTTGCTGTGGATGCCCTGGCCGCGCGCAGCACAAAGCGTCTGAACCGGACCATCCAGATCACAGACACGGGCATCAATCCCGGCTCCGGTGTGGGAAATCACAGAAACGGGCTGAGCGAGGAAACCCTGGGGGTGAAAGTGATCGGCATCGGTGTGCCCACCGTAGTGGATGCCGCCACGATCGTGCAGGACTCTATGGCTCATCTGCTGGATACACTGGAAGAATCAGAGAAAAAAGAATTTCTTGAAGAAATGATCTCCCCTTCCCTGCACAGTATGTTTGTGACCCCAAAGGATGTGGATGAGACCATAAAACGCCTGTCATACACTATTTCCGAGGGGCTGAACATGGCATTCGAGCAGGCGTGACAACATCCGGCACTAGTCCGTCCGATGATCCCACTGACACACAAAAGTGGGATCGTGAGGGGACAGCAGCCGGAAACACGTCCTTGTTTTTTTCTTCCGGACGCATAATTCATGTAAGTTGTCTCATATATAGATATGAGGTGATAGGGTGAAGAAGATGGATGATGGAAAGCTTCTGCGGATTGTGTTGTGGCTGCTCTTATGTGCTGTTGGAGCATATATTCTCATAAAAGGAATGTCATTAGATAAAAAAACGCTGGTGAACATGTGCAGGGACGCCCAGGAGAAAGCCATCGAAGCGTATCTGCCGGGAATCCTGGAGACGGATGGGGTGAAGTCTCAGACGCCTGTAGAGTGGCTCTGCAGCAAGGTGGAGAAACAGCTTCCGTTTCTGGGGACCATCCAGGCAAAAGAAATGGAAGAGACAGAGAAAGACCGGGAGACAGACAAGAAAATCATGGAGGAGAATTCCGATTTTCTGGAAGCAAAGCTGCTGGAGGAAAACCAGGAGGCAGGACCGGTCGGTTCCGGTGAGGAAAATACAGGAGGCGTGGATGCCCAGAGTGAAAACCAGGAAAGCGCCGGGAACACAGAGAGCGGGAGCCAGCAGGAGGCCGGGACAGGCAAAGACAATACACAGACAGCAGACGCGGGAGACGCAGGGCAGCAGGAGGCCTCTGCCGCCAATGCTATAGTGAATCCTATTTCACTTGATATGTTCCAGGATTTTGACTATGTTATAAGCAACTTTTATACGATCGACAAGACCACCAGCATTAACAGTGACCAGCTCAATGCCCCGGCACTTGTGTCGGAGGATTTAAAAATGACAACAGGCAGCGACCAGCCTCAGATCCTGGTGTACCACAGCCACTCCCAGGAGGAATTTATTGATTCCAATCCCGGTGATCCCAGTACCAGCATTGTGGGAGTCGGGGAGTATCTGGTTACGCTGCTGCGGGATACATACGGCTACAATGTGCTTCATGTGACGGATACCTTTGACATTGTGGACGGAAAACTGGACAGAAACAAAGCATATAATTATGCACAGGACAAAATCAGCCAGGTGCTGGAGGAGAACCCCAGCGTGGAGGTGGTTATTGATTTACATAGAGACGGAGTGCCGGACGACAAACACCTGGTCACGGATGTGAACGGCAAGCCAACTGCGAAGATCATGTTTTTCAACGGATTGAGCCGTACCAACCAAAACGGGGATATTGAATATCTGCCAAACCCTTACATTCAGGATAACCTGGCATTTTCCCTGCAGCTCGCGCTCCAGGCAAAGCAGTATTACCCGGAATGGCTGCGCACCATATATCTGAGAGGATACCGCTATAATCTGCATCTGCGGCCAAAAGCCCTCCTGGTGGAGTGCGGTGCCCAGACCAATACCGTGGAGGAGGAAATGAATGCCATGGAACCCTTGGCGGATGTGTTAAATAAAGTTTTGAAAGGGGAGTGATCATCATAAGAAATGCTTGATTCCCCCCAAACCTTCGTGCTATACTAACATGGGCTTGCTGTAAAATGCAGGAAGCCCATTTAAAATGTAAAAAGGTAACTGTTCAGTATCTTTATAGTTGCGTAAAAAGAACTGATGATTTGAGAAAAGATAGAGATAAACAACAGGAGGAATCAAGCAGTGGCAGGAGTTGACCAGAGCAAAATCCGTAATTTTTGTATCATCGCACATATAGACCATGGAAAATCTACCCTGGCGGACCGTATCATTGAAAAGACCGGTCTTTTGACTGAGAGGGAAATGCAGTCACAGGTCTTAGACAACATGGATCTGGAGAGGGAGAGAGGCATCACCATCAAGTCCCAGGCTGTCCGTATTGTCTACCAGGCAAAGGACGGGGAGGAGTATATTTTTAATTTGATCGACACGCCGGGCCACGTGGACTTTAATTATGAGGTGTCCAGAAGCCTTGCCGCCTGTGACGGCGCCATTTTGGTGGTGGATGCTGCCCAGGGGATCGAGGCCCAGACCCTTGCAAATGTCTATCTGGCGTTGGACCATGACTTGGATGTATTTCCGGTCATCAATAAAATCGACCTTCCCAGCGCGGAACCGGACAGGGTGAAGAACGAGATTGAGGACGTTATAGGCATAGAAGCCCAGGATGCACCGCTGATCTCTGCCAAAATGGGACTGAATATTGAGGAGGTTCTGGAGAAGATCGTGAAGAAGATACCTGCTCCAAAAGGAGATGCCCAGGCGCCTCTGCAGGCTCTTATTTTTGACTCTGTCTATGATTCCTATAAAGGGGTTATTGTATTTTGCAGGATCAAAGAGGGTACCGTGAAAAAGGGAACAAAAATCCGCATGATGGCAACAGGCGCTGTGGAGGAAGCGGTGGAAGTGGGATATTTCGGGGCAGGACAGTTTCTGCCCTGTGATGAGTTGTCTGCCGGCATGGTAGGCTACATCACTGCAAGTATTAAAAACGTGAAGGACACCCGGGTGGGTGATACCATAACCGACGACGAGAATCCCTGTGCAGATCCCCTTCCGGGCTATAAGAAGGTAAATCCCATGGTATACTGCGGCGTATACCCTGCGGATGGTTCAAAATATCAGGATTTGAGAGATGCCCTGGACAAGCTTCAGTTAAATGATGCCTCCCTGCAGTTTGAGCCGGAGACCTCAGTGGCACTGGGATTTGGATACCGCTGCGGCTTTCTGGGACTGCTTCATCTGGAAATTATTCAGGAACGTCTGGAACGGGAGTACAATCTGGATCTGATCACAACTGCACCGGGCGTTGTCTACAAGGTGCACAAAACAAACGGTGAGATGACAGAGCTGACAAATCCCTCCAATCTTCCGGACCCCTCTGAGATTGAGTACATGGAAGAACCAATGGTGAAAGCGGAGATCATGGTGACCACAGAGTTCATCGGTCCGATCATGGATCTGTGCCAGGAGCGCCGCGGGCAGTATCAGGGAATGGAATATATGGAGACCACCCGTGCGCTGCTGAAATACCACCTGCCGCTGAATGAGATAATTTATGATTTCTTTGATGCCCTGAAATCCCGTTCCAGAGGGTATGCGTCCTTTGATTATGAGATGCTGGGGTATGAGCGCAGTGACCTTGTGAAACTGGATATCCTGGTGAATAAAGAGGAAGTGGATGCATTGTCGTTTATTGTGTTTGCAGGTTCCGCCTATGAGCGCGGCAGGAAGATGTGTGAGAAGCTGAAAGAAGAGATTCCGCGCCAGCTCTTTGAAATTCCCATCCAGGCAGCCATCGGCAGCAAAATTATTGCACGTGAGACCGTGAAGGCCATGAGAAAAGATGTACTTGCCAAATGTTACGGCGGCGATATTTCCCGTAAGAGAAAACTTCTTGAGAAACAGAAGGAAGGAAAGAAACGTATGCGCCAGGTCGGAAATGTAGAGATTCCGCAGAAGGCCTTCATGAGTGTCCTGAAGCTGGACGATAAATAGGATTTGGGAAATTACAGGAGAAGATTAGATGAAAAAAGATTTGGGGCTGTATCTCCATATTCCCTTCTGCATGCAAAAATGCGGATACTGTGACTTTTTATCCGCAGCAGGCAGCGGGGAGGAGAAAGAGAATTATGTGCAGGCTTTGGAAAAAGAAATCCGAAGCTACGGTGATTTTGCGAAAGGATACAGGGTTTCCACTGTTTTTGTGGGAGGGGGAACCCCTTCCTGTCTGGAAGCAGATCAGACAGAGCGGATATTTGGAGCGATCAGGGATACCTTTGCTATAGAAAAAATGCCGGAGATTTCCATGGAGATGAATCCCGGCACCGTAACTGCCGGGAAACTGCAGGCATACAAAAGCTGCGGCATCAACCGTCTGAGTATGGGACTGCAGTCGGTCAGAAACAGCAATTTAAAGCTGCTTGGAAGGATCCATACGTTTGAAGAGTTCCTGGAAAGCTTCCGTCTGGCAAGAGAGTCCGGTTTTCAAAACATCAACCTGGATTTGATTTCCTCCCTGCCGGGGCAGACAAAAGAGTCCTGGGCAGAAGAGCTGGAAACAGCAGCAAAACTCTCCCCGGAACATATCTCCGTATACCAGCTGATCCTGGAGGAGGGCACCCCGTTTTATGAAGCGTACGCAGGACATCCCGGACTGCTTCCGGACGAGGAGATGAGCAGAGCCATCTATGAGACAACAGAAGAGGTGCTGGGAGAGTATGGATTTCACCAGTATGAGATCTCAAACTATGCGAAGGAAGGCAGAGAATGCCGGCATAATCTGAAATACTGGGAAAGGGGCGACTATCTGGGGCTTGGCCTCGGCGCTGCATCCATGGTGAGGAACATGCGTATGAGCAATACCAGGGATATGAATACTTATCTGGAAAAATGCAAAGAGCCGAAAACCATGCGCACGGATGTGCAGTTTTTGGAGGAACCGCAGCAGATAGAAGAATTTATGTTCTTAGGGCTTCGCAAAACAAGGGGAATATCCAAAAAAGAATTCCGCCGTATTTTTGGCAGAGATATAGAACTGGTCTATGAAAAAGCCCTGGAAAAACTTTTGTCGAATGGAATGCTCCTGGAGAAAAAGGACAGGCTGTATCTGTCAAAAGAAGGGGTGCTTCTCAGCAATACAGTCCTCTCCGAATTCCTATTCGACTGACCTGTGCTGATTTCTGCAGGCAGGGACACTTTATGAACACAGGTTATAGAAATTTAATAAAGTTTTACAGATTATCTCTGGAAAATTAATATAGAATGTGTCAGAATAAAGGAAGGCAATATATGATGAAACGGCGGGGATGTCTGACCGTTTTGCATGACATTTTGGGAGGGTATAATGAATATTTTATTTTTTCTCACTCCGAAGAGTGATGTGGCCTATATTTATGACACCTACAGTTTAAGGCAGGTCTTGGAAAAGATGGAATATCACCGGTATTCGTGCATTCCGATTATCGGGGAGAATGGTAAATATGTGGGGACAATTACAGAAGGGGATTTACTCTGGGGACTGAAGAACCGCGGCGACCTGAATCTGAAAGCTGCGGAGGAGATTCCCATCACAGCGTTCAAGCGCCGGGCCAACTATACACCGGTTCGTGTGGATTCCGATATGGAAGACTTGCTGGACAAGGCCATGCGGCAGAATTTCGTACCGGTTATTGATGACCAGAAGAATTTTATAGGCATTGTCACAAGAAGAGACATCATGCAGTATATCTGTTCTGAGCATCAGAATAAAAATAAAAAAGAATGCAGAACCTATGTACAGCATGCATCTGTATGATAAAAAGTAAAAAGGCTTGCCGCGTTTGCGGGGGCCTTTTTTATACGCTATTGGTTTAGACAGGAGGTCCGCAGACTCCCCCAACATTCCCTAAAAATCTCTCTGAACATATGTTTGCAAATACACTTAGCCTGTGATATAATGGCAGATAGCATAAAAACAAACATACATTCCCCGAAAACCGCATCCCCAATCTGCCGGGGGCAGAAGCTATGGTGCAATTGGGAATGAGAATCTTATAGAAACTGTTGCGCTGATCAAAAATAAGGAGATAAAAATGGCAGTAAGAACACATGACAACCAATTTATCAAAATACGCGGAGCAAACGAGAACAATCTGAAAAATCTGGATGTGGACATCCCCCGCAATGAGCTGGTGGTTTTAACCGGGCTGAGCGGTTCAGGAAAAAGTTCCCTTGCATTCGACACCATATATGCGGAAGGACAGAGAAGATATATGGAATCCCTGTCATCCTACGCAAGGCAGTTCCTGGGACAGATGGAGAAACCGGACGTGGAAAGTATTGAAGGCCTTTCCCCGGCTATCTCCATTGACCAGAAATCCACCAACCGGAACCCACGTTCCACAGTTGGCACCGTTACTGAGATATACGATTATTTCCGTCTTCTCTATGCAAGGATCGGTATCCCCCACTGTCCGAAATGCGGAAAAGAGATTAAAAAGCAGACCGTTGACCAGATGGTTGACCAGATCATGAGCCTGCCTGAGCGGACAAAGCTCCAGCTTCTGGCGCCTGTGGTCAGGGGACGGAAGGGCACCCATGCAAAGCTTTTAGAGCAGGCCAAGCGCAGCGGTTATGTGCGGGTGCAGATTGACGGCAATCTCTATGAACTCAGTGAAGAGATAAAACTGGACAAGAATATTAAGCATAATATTGAAATTGTGGTGGACCGTCTTGTGGTAAAAGAGGGAATTGAAAAACGTCTCACAGATTCCATCGAAAATGTTTTGAATCTGGCTGACGGCCTTCTCATTGTGGATACCATGGATGGAAACCAGATGAACTTCAGTCAGAGTTTTTCATGCCCGGACTGCGGTATCAGTATTGATGAGATTGAGCCGAGGATCTTTTCTTTTAACAATCCTTTCGGCGCTTGCCCTGCCTGTTTTGGGCTGGGGTATAAGATGGAGTTTGATGTGGATCTGATGATACCGGACCAGAGCCTCAGTATTGCTCAGGGGGCTATTGTGGTCCTCGGCTGGCAGTCCTGTACAGATAAAGGCAGCTTTACAAGAGCGATCCTGGATGCTCTGGCAGAGGCGTATCATTTTGAACTGGATACACCGTTCCAGGATTATCCTGACAAGATCAAGGACGTGATCATCAACGGAACACACGGCAAAGAGATCAAGGTCCACTACAAAGGCCAGCGCGGTGAAGGCATTTACGACGTGGCATTTGAAGGGCTTGTAAAAAATGTGGAGCGCCGCTACAGGGAGACCGGTTCAGAGTCCAGCAAACAGGAATATGAGTCCTTTATGCGTATTACTCCCTGCCCCACCTGTAAGGGACAGCGTCTGAAAAAAGAAGCTCTGGCAGTCACTGTGGGAGATAAAAACATACATGAGGTTACCTCCATGTCTATCCGTAAGCTGCAGGTATTTTTGCATGAACTGCAGCTCACTCCCACCCAGCAGATGATCGGTGAACAGGTATTAAAAGAAATCCGTGCCAGGGTGGGATTCCTGATGAATGTGGGACTGGAATATCTGACACTATCCCGTGCAACAGGTACCCTGTCCGGCGGGGAGGCACAGAGGATCCGTCTGGCAACCCAGATCGGCTCAGGTCTTGTGGGGGTTGCCTACATTCTGGATGAGCCGAGTATCGGCCTGCACCAGCGGGACAACGATAAACTGCTTGCCACATTAAAACACCTTAGAGATCTAGGCAACACCCTGATCGTCGTGGAGCACGACGAGGACACCATGCGGGAAGCAGATTGTATTGTGGATATCGGTCCCGGTGCAGGGGAGCACGGCGGCCGGTTAGTGGCAATCGGTACTGCGGAAGATTTGATGAAAAATAAAGATTCCATTACCGGACAGTATTTAAGCGGCGCCATGAAAATCCCTGTACCAAAGGAGAGAAGAAAACCCACAGGTTTTCTCACCATCCGGGGAGCTTCGGAAAACAATCTGAAAAACATTGATGTGAAAATACCACTGGGAATTATGACCTGTATTACCGGTGTTTCCGGTTCAGGCAAGAGTTCCCTGATCAATGAGATCCTATACAAAAGCCTGGCAAGAAAGCTGAACCGGGCCAGAGTGATTCCCGGAAAACATAAAGGGATCGACGGTGTGGAGCAGCTTGACAAAGTCATTGACATTGACCAGTCTCCCATTGGAAGGACACCCCGCTCCAATCCGGCCACCTACACGGGAGTCTTTGACCAGATCCGTGACCTCTTTGCAACCACTGCGGACGCAAAGGCCAGGGGGTACAAAAAAGGAAGATTCAGCTTCAATGTAAAAGGCGGAAGATGTGAGGCTTGCAGCGGTGACGGTATTTTGAAGATAGAGATGCACTTTCTTCCCGATGTGTACGTTCCCTGTGAGGTCTGCCAGGGAAAACGATATAACAGAGAGACTCTGGAAGTGAAATATAAAGGAAAGAGTATATACGATGTGCTGAATATGACTGTGGAGGAGGCACTGGCCTTTTTTGAACACCTTCCTTCCATCAAGAGAAAGATCCAGACCCTTTACGATGTGGGCCTTTCCTATATCCGTCTGGGTCAGCCGTCTACGGAATTGTCAGGCGGTGAGGCACAGAGGATCAAGCTGGCAACAGAACTGAGTAAGAGAAGTACGGGAAAGACCATCTATATTCTGGATGAGCCTACCACAGGCCTGCATTTTGCGGATGTGCATAAGCTCATTGAGATTCTCCGCCGTCTGGCAGAGGGAGGAAACACAGTGGTTGTCATTGAACATAACCTGGATGTGATAAAAACTGCGGATCATATCATAGATATCGGCCCGGAAGGCGGCGATAAAGGGGGAACCGTGATAGCTACCGGTACACCGGAGGATGTGGCGGCGAATCCTGTCTCCTACACAGGTCGTTACGTGTCAAAATATTTGAATTGATTGCCCCTTTTCATTTCGGGACAAGTTGGGTATAATGAAGGATATCAGTGGGCCCGGGACTATAGTACCGGGCAGAAGACTGATATCCAAAAATAGAAAGGGGTATTCTATGGCAGCGACAGATATTGGAATCGACTTGGGAACGGCCAGTATACTGGTTTACGCAAAAGGAAAAGGCATTGTACTGAAAGAACCATCCGTAGTTGCATACGATAAAGATAATAATAAAATAAGAGCGGTAGGAGAAGAGGCAAGACAGATGATTGGCAGGACCCCCGGCAACATTGTGGCAGTCCGCCCCCTGCGCCAGGGTGTCATCTCAGATTATGAGGTGACAGAGAAAATGTTGAAATACTTCATCTCAAAAGCTATGGGAAAGAAAGCTTTCCGAAAACCCCGCATCAGCATCTGCGTACCCAGCGGTGTGACAGAGGTAGAAAAGAAAGCAGTGGAGGAAGCCACTTACCAGGCAGGAGCCAGAGAGGTAAATATCATCGAGGAACCCATAGCGGCAGCTATTGGGGCGGGTATTGATATCACAAGACCTTTTGGCAACATGATCGTGGATATCGGCGGAGGCACCACAGATGTGGCAGTGATTTCTCTTGGAGGAACCGTTGTCTCCACTTCCATCAAAGTGGCAGGTGACAATTTTGACGAGGCGATCATGCGTTATGTGAGAAAAAAACATAATCTGATGATCGGTGAACGTTCTGCGGAGGATGCAAAGATCCAGATAGGAACCGTCTATCCTCATCCCCAGCCAAAAACCATGGATGTGAAAGGGCGGGATACGATCACAGGGCTTCCCAAAAGCGTTACTCTGACCTCAGAGGAAATCAGGGAAGCCTTAAAAGATGCGACTGTACAGATTATGGAGACCATACACGGAATTCTGGAGAAAACGCCTCCGGAACTGGCGGCTGATGTTGCTAACAGAGGCATTGTTCTCACTGGCGGCGGTGCGCTTTTAGGCGGCCTGGAGACACTCATCGAGGAGGAGACAGGTATCAACACCGTGGTTGCTGAGGAGCCGGCCATGGCTGTGGCCATCGGCACAGGCCAGTACATGGAGCTTATGAGCAGAATAAACGGTAAATAAAACGGGAACTATTCAGCAGGTCTGCGCATACATTGTGCTGACTGTAAGAAAGCATTCCACAGCCAAGCAAAAATGCTGTCGCCATAGGTGATCCTGCATGGATTTTTGCCTGTAACTGTGTGGGCACTGAACAGTGACAATAAAACAAAAGAGGTAAGATATGGAAGAAACCATAGAAGGATATGTGGACCATATTATCTTCCGGAATGAGGACAATGGGTACACGGTTATGGTTGTGATCGCTGAGGAGGAAGAGCTGACCTGTGTGGGCAGTTTCCAGTATCTGAGTGAAGGGGAAACCATCAAAGCCTATGGACATTATACAGAGCATCCGTCCTATGGCAGACAGTTCTCCGTCACCTCCTATGAGACCGTAGTGCCCCAGGACTCCATGGCTATGGAACGTTACCTGGGTTCCGGTGCCATCAAGGGAATTGGTGCAGCTCTGGCAGCCAGGATCGTCAGACGCTTCAAGGATGACACACTGCGTATTGTGGAGGAGGAACCTGAGCGGCTGGCAGAAATAAAAGGGATCAGTGAAAAAAAAGCAAGGGAGATCGCAGCACAGGTATCTGAGAAAGCAGACATGCGCAAGGCCATGATGTTTCTCCAGCAATACGGCATATCCCTGTCACTGGGAGCTAAGATATTCAATCAATACGGACAAGAGATGTACGGCATATTAAGGGAGAATCCCTATAAGATGGCTGAGGATATAGACGGAGTGGGATTTAAGATGGCAGATGAGATCGCTGCCAGGATCGGAATTCACACAGATTCCGACTACCGTATCCGAAGCGGTCTTCTATACATATTACTGCAGGCAACTGCAGAAGGGCATGTGTTCCTTCCACAGCGTATTCTGCTGGAACGGGCATCTGCCCTTTTGGGCGTTGCAGCCCCCTATATGGAAAAACATATTATGGATCTGGCTATAGACAGAAAGATTGTAATGAAAGAAACTCCACTCAGCGAGGGTGTACAGCCCGAGCCTGTTATCTACGCCAGCCAGTATTATCAGCTTGAGCTGCATGTGGCTCAGATGCTGAAAGAACTGGCATTGGAGGACACTGTGGATGAGGCCAGGATGGAAACACAGCTTGCCAGGCTTGAAAAGAACGGAAACGTCCAGCTGGATGAAAAACAGCGCCAGGCAGTCGTAGAGGCTGTGAAAAACGGCCTCCTGGTCATCACCGGGGGTCCCGGTACCGGAAAGACGACCACGATCAATGCGATCATCCGTTACTATGAGCTGGAAGGTCTGGATATCTGCCTGGCGGCCCCTACGGGAAGGGCGGCAAAGCGTATGACAGAGACCACAGGTTATGAGGCCAGAACCATACACAGGCTGCTGGAACTGAGCGGGATGCCGGATGATTCCTCAGCCAGTATCCATTTTGAAAGAAACGCACAGAATCCGCTGGAGGCGGATGTAGTTATCATTGACGAAATGTCCATGGTGGACATTTTTCTTATGCACGCACTGCTCCTGGCCATTACGCCGGGTACCCGCCTGATCCTGGTGGGAGATGTGAACCAGCTTCCAAGCGTAGGACCGGGAAGTGTACTCAAAGACATTATCCGTTCCGGAAAATTTCCGGTTGTAGAGCTGGTCAAGATTTTCCGTCAGGCTTCCCAGAGTGATATTGTAGTGAACGCACACAAGATCAACCGGGGTGTCCCTGTTGTCCTGGATAACAAGAGTATGGATTTCTTCTTTCTGAAACGGTATGATGCCAATGTGATCATCAGCGTTGTCATTACCCTGATACAGAAGAAGCTGCCCAAATTTGTGGATGCCACTCCCTATGACATTCAGGTCCTGACTCCTATGCGGAAAGGCCTTCTGGGTGTTGAGCGGCTCAATGGTATCCTGCAGCAGTATCTGAATCCCCCATCCCCTGAAAAAAAAGAAAAAGAACACGGCAATGGCCTGTTCCGTGAGGGAGATAAGGTCATGCAGATTAAGAACAATTACCAGACCGAGTGGGAGGTCCGGGGCAAATACGGCATTCCCGTGGAAAAAGGCGTGGGTGTCTTTAACGGGGATACGGGAATCCTGCGGGAGATCAATACCTTTGCAGAAACTCTGACCGTGGAGTTTGATGAGGGGCGTTTTGTGGAGTATGCCTTTAAACAGTTAGATGAGCTGGAACTGGCGTATGCTATTACTATCCACAAATCACAGGGAAGCGAATATCCTGCAGTGGTCATACCGCTGCTTGGAGGCCCCAGGATGCTGATGAACAGGAATCTTCTCTACACGGCAGTGACCAGGGCCAGAAAGTGCGTAACACTGGTAGGAGATGAAAATACTTTTTGGGAAATGGAAAAAAACCAGATGGAACAAAGCCGTTATACCACTCTGGATCTGCGGATAAAGGAAAGCTTCTAGTTTCCTTTGCCCTTGATCTGGTCTATCCCAGGCGCTGCCCTGTCTGCCATGACATTGCAGTCCCCAGGGGAAGGGCCATATGCCGGGAATGCCTGGATAAACTTGTGCCCATACATGGGCCGCGCTGTTTCAAGTGCTCTAAGCCGCTTTCCGACCGTGAGGCGGAGTTCTGCTATGACTGTGCATCAAAAAAACATTCTTATGACCTAGGAATCAGTATTTTTCCTTACGGCTCCGTTCTTTCACAATCCCTGTATCAGTTAAAATATCACCAAAGGCAGGAATACGGACGTTTTTACGGACGCTATGCCGCGGCCTTTGCAGGGGAACAGATCCGCCTGTGGGGCCCAGAGGTGCTGATCCCTGTTCCGCTCCATCCCAAAAGGATGGAAAAGAGAGGATATAACCAGGCAGAAATAATCGCAGGGGAGATTGGCAGGATACTGCAGATTCCTTTAGACACAAAAACGGTTCTCAGGAAAGTCAACACAAAACCGCAGAAAGAACTGAATGACAAGGAGAGGAGAAGTAATCTGCGCAGTGCTTTCGCTGTGACGCAGCCAAAGCTTCCATGGAAAAAAATACTAATTGTTGATGACATCTACACCACAGGAAGTACTGTGGACGGTGTAAGCCTTGCACTGAAAGCTGCCGGTGCAGAGCAGGTATACTTTTTAACCATAGCCATAGGCACAGGTTTCTGTTGATAAGGCTTGATTCGCCTGCTTTATTTATGCTATAATGCAAGTTGTATACATTGGATGCCATTTAAGAGATGCAGTAAGTGGCACATTTGTTGTGTCAAAAATGCAGGAGACTTTTGGGGCATAACGATAGGAAACGCTGCATAATTACACTGTGAATACATATAAATCTTTGTTTCACAGGAAGTAGAGGAAGCTTATGTTAAATGAACAGAAAATCAAGAAAATGAGAAAATTAGCTGCTTACGAATCCGGTAAGGGCAGAGAAGATCTGTCGATCAGCAATTACTACAGAAGTGACTACATAGGCCTTGCGCTGATCAAAAATTTTTTTATCACTACCATTGCCTATGCCTTGCTGCTGGCTGTGTACTTTGGATATAAGAGCGAATATATGATGGATAATCTTCATAAGATGGATTTGTTTTCATTGGGGTTTAAGATTATCATTATATATATCGTACTGCTTGTGGCCTACAGCATATTGACGTATATTTACTGCTCTGTCAAATACAGAAGTGCCCAGAAAGGTGTGGAAGAGTATTACAGAGAGCTGGGACAGCTGAAAAAAATATATGACAGAGAAGAAAAGAGAGCCGGGAGACTGACCGGAAGGAGGAAAGGCGCATGACAGCGTTACTGATACTGAAACAGAAAATCAAAGAATTTTACGGGGAGCATGACACCTGGATTCTTCCGATCCTGAAGTTTATTTTAGCATTCGGCCTTTTCAAGGGTATTAACACCACACTGGGATTTATGGGAAAACTGGATAACATTTTTGTTGTCCTGATCCTTGCTCTTTTGTGTTCTGTTATGCCTATCAATGCCATAACGATACTGGGCTGTATCCTGATCATCGGCCACTGCTATGCCGTGGGAATTGAGGTCGCAGGTTTTGCACTGCTATTAATGATCCTGCTGATGATATTATTTTTGCGGTTTACATCTAAGGATAATGTGGCGCTGGTGCTTACACCGGTTTCCTTTGCCTTTCATATACCGGCAGCGGTACCCATTGGCTGCGGCCTTTTGAGAGGACCTGCAAGCGCGGTGCCTGCAGGCTGCGGCGTGGTTCTGTATTACTTTATGCGCCTGGTAAAAGATAAGGCGGGGGTACTTCAGGGAAAAGAGACAGAAGCTGTCCAGAAACTCCAGATCTTACTGGACGGCCTGGTGAAAAACCAGGAAATGTGGCTGGCAATCATAGCTTTTGCAACAGTGACCCTTCTGGTATACCTTATCCGCCGCTCCTCCTTTGACTACTCCTGGAGGATTGCAGTGGTCACGGGCTCTGTGGTATATATCGTCCTGATGTTGTTCGGAAGTATGTTCATGAGTATCAGCATGGAGATGGGCAGCGTTATCATTGCCGGTGTGGTTTCCGCAGTGATTGGCCTTATTATTGAATTTTTTGTACTGGGAGTGGACTACTCCAGAAGTGAAGTGACGCAGTTTGAGGATGACGAATATGTATATTATGTAAAAGCAGTTCCGAAATCACTGGTGTCACAGACTAAGAAGAGTGTGAAAAAGTTTTCATCTAATAAGAAATCTGATGACAGAGATTTGGATGAAGAAGATATAGAAGAAGACCTGGTGCAGGATGCAGCGCCTGTGGAGCATGTTTCTGAAGAGGATTTTGATTTTGAGAAACAGCTGGAAGAATCGCTGAAAGACTTATAAAGACAATCCCATAGGGGAATTATACATAATTAAGGGGGTGGAGATATGGGGAATTTTACAACAATTTTAAAAGAGTATCTGGGTAAGATGACACTTCCCCGTATAGCCTGGATTGATATTATTGAGATTCTGCTGATAGCTGTTTTTGTTTATCAGTTCATGCTGTGGGTGAGAAATACCCGGGCGTATTCTTTGCTGAAAGGAATCCTGATTGTCCTGGCGTTTATCTTCATCGCGTTCCTTTTAAAGATGAATACCATTCTCTGGCTGGTCTATAATGCAGGTGGTTATGCGATCACAGCCATACTGGTTATTTTTCAGCCGGAACTCCGTAAGGCTTTGGAGGAGTTAGGACATAAAAAGATCGTGAGCAACATTCTTCCGTTTGACAACGGGAAAAAAGAGGACAGCGGAAGATTCAGTGACCGTACATTAAATGAAATTGTGCGTGCCAGCTTTGAAATGGGAGAGGTCAAGACAGGGGCCTTGATCGTGATCGAGGAGGAGACAGGATTAAACGAGTTTGCCAGAACGGGTATTTACCTGGATTCTCTGGTGACAAGTCAGCTTATGATCAATATCTTTGAGCATAATACGCCTCTTCATGATGGTGCTGTTATAATCAGAGGAGACCGTATAGTTGCAGCGACCTGTTATCTGCCGCTTTCAGATAATATGGAACTGAATAAAAATCTTGGGACCAGACATCGCGCAGGTGTGGGGATCAGTGAGGTCAGTGACTCTATTACGATTATTGTCTCAGAAGAAACCGGCCGGGTATCCGTAGCCCACCATGGCAGGCTTATTGTAGGGGTAAACAGGGATGAACTCAAAGCAATCTTGTTAAAGGAGCAGAATGCCAACGCAGAGAAACAGAAACGCAAAATATGGAAGGGATGGGTGAAGAATGAAGAAAAGTCTGATGAATAAATTTACCTTGAAAATCCTTTCTCTGCTGATAGCCATATTGATCTGGCTGCTGGTCATGAATATAGAGAACCCTTCCATCACCCAGACATACATGGATATACCGGTTACATTTGTCAATGAGTCTTATATAGAAAGTATGAATAACATTGCACTTATGGTGGATGGAAAAGACTCTGTAAATGTCCGTATCCGGGCTGCAAATGAAACCATCAAGAAACTGAGCAAAGAGAATATTACGGCCGTGGCTGATCTGACACAGATCATTGACATGGATTCTGATCCTATTATGGTACCGGTTACGGTAACGTGTGCGGGAGTCGAGGATGAGGATATAGAAGTGACTCCTAAGAACATTCCCATCAAAATAGATCAACGAAAAAGTCTTGACCGTATTATCAGTACGGAACTCATAGGGGAATCAAAGCCCGACAATAATTACGAGGTTGGAAAGATAACTGCCAATCCGGAAAAGATCAATATTGTAGGGCCAAAATCTATTATTGAAAAAATAGACAGTGTGACAGCTCAGGTAAATGTGGACGGGATGGCTACAAGCGGTGAGCGGGAGGCTACCTTAAAGATATATGATAAAAACCACGATGAATTGAGCGAAAAGCAGATGTCTTATCTTAAATTCGATGTGCCCAGCACTACAGTTCAGGTCTATGTTGAATTATGGAGAATGTTGAAAGATGTTACAATTGATGTCTCCAATGCATACGTGGGAATCCCGCAGAATGGTTACCAGGTAGATTCGGTGTCATCAACACCGAGTGAGATCAGTATAGTGGGTTCAGAAGAGGCGCTGCAGAAATTCACTGTAAACGGAAACAAACTGACAATTCCTCAATCGGATGAGAGAGATATTTCGGGTAAGTCCTCTGATTGCGAATTCTCAGTTGATTTGGCAGAACTTTTACCAAAGGATATAAAACTTGCTACAGGCGTAAATGAAACAGCTCTTTTAACAGTAAAGATACTTCCGCTGAATAGTAAAGAATATAACATTTCCACAAATGAAATGAAAGTTGAAAATAGTCCGGCCAATATGAATGTGGTTATGGACAAAGTGGAAGTGCTGGTTCGGGTTGAGGGAAAAGAGGAAGATTTGGATAAACTGGATAAGAGTCAAATACATCTCAGTATTGATCTGAAATCTTATACAGCAGCCGGCGAATACGAGGTACCAGTTAAAATTGAAGTGCCGGATGGATATCAGGTGGTTGATGAAATCAATGTGAAGGTCACTTTGACAGATGCCAACACAAATGTTGTAACTCAGAAATAGGAACCATAAAATAGAAGCAGGGGAGTGATGAATAATGGTAAGTCAGAAAGTAAAAGTAAATAATTTGATCGGACTGCATTTAAGACCGGCAGGCCGTCTCTGCAGTGAAGCCATGCAGTTCAAATCACTGATTACCTTCAGTTATAATAATGTAACCGCAAATGCAAAAAGTGTCCTCAGTGTTCTTGGCGCATGTGTGAAAGGGGGAGATGAAATTGAACTGGTATGCGAAGGGGAAGATGAGGAAGAGGCATTAAAACATCTGGTATATATTCTGGAGGAAGGTTTACAGGAATAATTGTTTTATTATGATCCTGAGCAGAAAAATTCCGGGGATGGGACAGTCAAGGCTGTCTCATCCCTCGATTTTTGCCTGCCGGGAATCTCAACGACCAGGAACAATACCATTCACAGCCCTGCATAAAACAGTCCTGATCTCCCGGGACAGAGGTTGTGAATCTTTATGCAAGAATACTAATATTACTTAAGGAGAAAGCAATCATGCATAATAACATGAAAGAAGGCCTGAAAGATGGTATCCCTATCGCACTGGGGTATTTTTCTGTCAGTTTCACATTTGGCATGCTGGCAGTGAACAGCGGTATGGCACCTCTTCACGCGGTGCTGATTTCCCTTTTTAATCTCACATCCGCAGGGCAGTTTGCCGGTTTGAATGTGATCCTTTCGGGGGCATCGCTGCTGGAAATGGCATTGACGCAGTTTGTTATCAACATGAGGTATGCGCTTATGTCCCTTTCTTTATCCCAAAAGTTTGACAAGTGTGTCAAGACGCGCCACAGGCTTCTTATCGCATATGGAAATACGGATGAGATATTCGCAGTGGCAAGTTCAAAGAGGGGAAGTGTGGGGCAGTATTATATGTATGGTCTGATCTGCCTGCCGGTATTGGGATGGGTAGGAGGAACGCTTACAGGAGCCATAGCAAGTACGGTTATGCCCGCATTTGTGCGCAGCGCTTTGGGGGTGGCACTCTACGGAATGTTTATCGCCATTGTGGTGCCTCCGGCAAAAAAGGAATCCACAGTGAGGACTGTAGTGTTTATTGCCCTGGCACTGAGTAGTATGTTTTACTATCTTCCGGTATTAAAACAAATCTCCAGCGGATTCATGATCATTATCTGCACGCTGCTTGCAGCAGGCATCGGCGCTGTTTTATTTCCCATCAAGGAGGATTTGGAGGCATGATCTATGCGTATATTTTTGTTATGGCAGGTGTGACCTATTTGATCCGTATGCTGCCGCTTACATTGATCCAGAAGAAAATTTCTAATGTTTACATACGTTCTTTTTTATACTATGTCCCTTATGCATGCCTGACGGCCATGACATTTCCGGCAATTTTATATGCAACCGAGTCCCCGGTATCTGCCTTTGCAGGTCTGGCCGTGGCAGTATTTTTCGCTATGAAGGAGAAAAGCCTTGTGATGGTTGCATGTTTTTCCTGTATCGGCGTGTTTATCACAGAGCGGGTTTTGGAATTATTGTGTGTATAGTTCATGAGACTGTAAAACAAATTTAATATTACATTTCCCCAGTTTGGTTGTAATAACCTGTAAAAAATGGTAAAATGGTGATATCTCTAGAGGGAGAGTATACCTGATTGATACGAAAGTATCCGGGAGATAAATAAGAGCGTAAAGCTGGAAAGTAGAGGGAATAGTATGAAGAAGCGTAGAATGAAGCTGTTGGCGCTGATGCTTACGGCAGCGGTCACGATCACTTCTGTCCTTCCGGTAGGAGCAGCAGCTACGGATGGCAGTGAAGTACCGCAGCAGGTTACAGGCCTTACGGATCCGCTGGATGAAGGGAGCGGAGCAACGGATAACGGTCTGGGGGATGCAGCCGGAGATGGGCAGATGGGCGACAGCCAAACGGATGACGGCCAAACAGATGGTGAGACAAACGAAGTAAGTCATGAGGCGGAAGCTGCCCAGGATGACCATTGGACGCTGGAACGAGCTGAGAATGTAATGATATTCAGATATTATGATTCCGTAGATGGATTTACGGGATATCAGAGGAAATGGGTGCTGGATAAGCAGAGCGGTATCTGGACGTATTATGAAGTTCAGGAGGATGGGACGGAGATGTCTGTGGATCCTCATCCGGATGCAACAGTTACAGTAGGCGGAAAGACCATTGGATTTTATGGAACCGCTGTTTACAATGATGCAGATTATGGACTGATGAACCTTACATACGCCTTTGAAAAAGTGGAGGGCGGTTTAAAAGGTGTCGGAGATTGGTGGCATCAGGAAGCAGATGGCTCTTTTCAGTATTATCTAGGTGAGGCAGACCCGGCAGAAGATCCGGATGCGGCACTTGCAGCAGGATACAGGGTTCCCAAAAGTGAGATGGAAGGTCCATTCATTATTCCTGGGGATGACGGCGTGGAGTATTGCTACTGGCTGGATGCCAATGGAATGCCTTTAAAGAATATCTGGAAATTCGTTACAGATGAGGATGGAAGTAAGTTGGCCGGCTATTTTGGCCCGGATGGGAAAATGCTGACCGAAGGCATGCCAACAGGACTTCAGAATATTGAAGGCGCCAATTACTGGATCGGGGAAGACGGACAGCCTGAGACTAATGTTTGGAAAGAATTAGACGGCAAATATTATTATTTTGACGGCAATGGTGTGCAGGCACAGGGAAAAACCGGTCTTCAGAAAATTGACGGCAGTAATTACTGGATGAATGAAGACGGAAGCTATGCCAAATCCAAATGGATAGTAGATGGCAAAAAGTTTTACTATTTTGGTGCGGATGGAAAGCAGGCAACGAAAACTGGACTGCAGACGGTCAATGGTAAGAAGTATTATGTGAACAAGGACGGCACGGTTAAGAAAAACACATCTGTGATCGTGAAGGGTGTGCGTTATTTCTTTGACAAGGATGGGAAATGTACCAAATCCTATAAGGTTTTTTCTGAGGGATGGCAGCAGAATACAACAGGTTGGTGGTACCAGAAAGAGGACGGAAGCTGGCCGGCAAACTGTTGGTATAAGGTAAAAGGTCAGAAATACTATTTTGACGGCAATGGCTATATGAAAACTGGCTGGCTTGCTCTGGGAAATAATTGGTATTATCTGACTGCAAGCGGTGCTATGGCTCAAGGCTGGGCAATGATAAACGGGACCTGGTACTATCTGACACCGGGAAGCGGCGTCATGAAGACCGGCTGGTATAAAGATGGGAATACCTGGTATTATAGTAACGGAAGCGGAGCGATGCAGACAGGTTGGTTAAAACTGGGTAATACCTGGTATTATCTGAACGGAAATGGATCCATGGCCCAAGGCTGGATATTAGTAAATGGGACCTGGTATTATATGGCGCCGGGAAGCGGGGCTATGCAAGTAGGCTGGCTGAATCTGAAGGGTACCTGGTATTATCTAGCTGGAAGCGGAGCGATGCAGACAGGTTGGCTGATGACTGGCGGAACCTGGTATTATCTGAATGGAAACGGCTCCATGGCTCAGGGCTGGCTGAGTCTGGGCGGAACCTGGTATTATTTGACACCCGGTAACGGAGGAATGAAGACCGGCTGGTATATGGCAGGCAAAGAGTGGTATTACTCTTATGGTAATGGAGCTATGGCACGGAATGCATGGATTGACACTTATTACTATGTAGGCAGCAGTGGGGCCATGTTGAAAGATACTACAATTGGCGGCTATTATGTGGATAAAAATGGACGTTGGATACCAGGTTATGGAACAGTAAATGTAAATACCATTGGAAACTGGGAAAAGAGTGGCTCCACGTATTACTTTAAGAAGAGCAATGGCACCTATGCTAAAAATGAATATGTGGCCTGGAATGGAAACTGGTATTATCTTGATGGAAATGGGGTCATGTTAACCGGATGGCATTACATCAGGGGATATAAAATGTACTTTACAGGCAGTGGTGCCCTGCAGCAGGATGTAAGTGGAATGGTAGGTGGACCATACAGACTCCGTGTAAACCGTACAAAATGTCAGATCACGGTACTGGCTAAGGATGGAAGCAATGGCTGGACGATTCCGGTTAAATCAATCACTTGTTCGGTAGGTAATCCGATTACCCTGACACCGGCAGGTACGTTCTACATTGGCGATCAGGACAGATGGCATATTTTGATGGGGCCGTCTTGGGGACAGTGGACATCACATGTAGTGAACGGTATTTTCATTCACTCTGTAGCGGGATCATCCCAGAGTCAGTATAATCTTGCGGCAGCAGATTATAATATGCTGGGACAGCCTGCATCTCATGGCTGCATACGAGTATGTGTCAGAGATGCAAAATGGATTTATGATAACACAGGCAGAGGAACTATGGTTACTATTGGAGATGGTTATTATGAGCCATTTGATAAACCAGCTACAATCAAACTGCCATACGGAGTAAATCTAAAAGACCCAACAGATATTTGGTAAATAAATTAGAATAGTAAAAAACTGTGTGGCTGTACTCACTAGTAGTACAGCCACACAGTTTTTTACACGTTAAGAAAAATTTCGGGACAATACGTGCAAGCTTATTTCAATACTATTCCGGATATTCTGGCATGTGATTTTGATATAATACTTCCTCACCTTCAGGGGAGGTGATTGACATATGTTCAAAAATATAATTAGTCATCCAATCTGCTTCTGCTCTGGATTTAGCAGTAATATAATAACGGATTGCGTATGGATTTACTCCATGGGGAATAATCCGCTCCCCTTTCTTATAAAACAACCAGGAATCCATAATACCTTTCATTGAAGATAATTTTAAAGCTGCCTCCTGATTTTCTACCATCAGACCATTTTTTCCATGAAAATATAACACAGCACTGGTTTTGTCAAAAAAAGGTGAATGGTGCTTTAACGTGTTGCGCAGGGATGTCTCATCATAGAGATAATCCAGAAGGAGATTTTCCACTTTTAATCCGCAGCAATAATCTACAAGTTCATGTTCATAACCAAAGAATCTTCCGGCAATCTCACAGACGGATATGGTTTCTCCGGGAGACCAGAAAAACTGCATGGATAAAACACCACTTGTCTGTCCTGTAAAATTGGCAATTCGCTGCAGAATATCCCTTGCCTCTTCATAGACATTACAGATAAGCCTGGAAGGATATACATTTCGGGTACTGATAGGAATATCATTGGTGCATACAGGGGTCTTTTCTCTGTCTGCAATACTGATGACATGTACAGTTCCGTCCAAGACCCAGCTCATCATATTAAATTCATAACCTTCGTTATATTCTTCCACAAGGATTTCCTTTACCTCAGAAGTGGCACAGATAAAATCAAAGTGTTTTTTAATTTCTTCAACAGAATATAAGACAAGCACACCGCGTGAACCATATTTATCTAAAGGCTTTACTACAACAGGAAATTCAAAATCATCCAAATCTGAATTTGAAAATCCGGAGCTCAGCCGTCTATATTTTGCTGTGGGAATATGAAGCTTTTCAAACATTTGCTTCATAATATCTTTATTTCTGTAATAGTCTAGTTTTTCAGGGGAAAAATAGCATTTCAGGCCTGCTTTGTTTGCTATTTTTACCATGCATTCAAAGAGATAATCAGAGAAAGAAGTGATGATGCCATCCACTCTCTCTAGCTGACAGATAGAAACAATACGGTCGGTATCTCCAACGTCAATATCGTAGGACTTGTCGGCGATTTTTTTTCCGACACTGTCCGAGTATCCGTCACAGACGATGGTATAAATACCTCTTGATCTCGCCGTTTGTATTAATTGTACGAACTCTCTTAATGAGCCTAGTATTAACAATCTCTGTTTCATCATACGTTATTCGGGCCTTTCATTATTTGTCTCAGAACCTGCAGGATATACTCCATATGTTCCTTGCTGTATCTCTGGTCACAGGGAAGAGGAAGAATATTAGCAGCATAGTCATACTCAAGAGTTTCTTTAGGCATCTGATCTATGACGTTACTCCAGTAAGTTGGTATAAATATTTTCTCGGCTGCTAATTTCTTACGGATATTTATACCATCGGTACAGTAAAAAGGATAGACAAAGGGACCATCCAAATGCAGCAAAGAGAGGGGATTATATTGATTTAAGGCAGAAGCAAGCACTTCATAATTTTCAGTGCGCTTTTTACGCACGGCAGAGTAATCAATTCCTTTCAGTAGGTTTTCCGTCAGATGAGACATTCTTTTTATTGGCTCCTCATAATAATGGCGGGCAGTCTCTAGCATATTTGCATAATATTCTGACGCAGAATGCTCATAGCGTCCTAAAATATGGGACATCCTGAAGGAGGAAATATCCACTGGATATGTGGATAAAATATCTTCTGTTACATCATCCAGATAGAGATATGCTCCATCTGGCAGTCCGAAAAATTTTCTACAGGAATAAAGTACTGGGATACCCGGCTGAGGCCTTTGGAAAAAGGCATGTGTATTATCCAGAAAAATATTCTTATAGCGACGTTGATAACTTAAAAGTTTCTGATCAGAAATTTGTCCATAATAGTTGACAAGGTAAACATATTCTCCATCTTTCACTTCTTCTTCGGGGAGAATAGGTTCAAACTCTGCATTAATGTGATACCATTCTAAGGACACAGGAGCATCTGCACAGATAGAAGTTATAGAATCACATAGAAAATAGGGAAGCCACAGCTTTTTGATTTTCAGATAATCCAGAGCAAATAAGAGCGCTGTTCTTCCTAAATTTAGTTTTAACAGTTCAGGATAATACTCTTCACCTGAAAAATTTTCCAATTCCAAATAACCGCCGATTTCATTCATAAATAAATATCCTTTGTGTTATTTTTATAGCTCCTTTTTTCTGATCACATAATTTGGCATTTTTTTAGCTTCATTCAGTATATTCATTAGATATTGTCCGATAATACCAATGGCTAATAGAATGATCCCATTATAAGCCAGGGTAAGTAGCACCAGGGTTGTCCAGCCTTCCACCGATACATCATAGATGAAATAGCGAATCAGATAGAAAAGGCCAAGAATAATACTGATTATAAAACTGAATATACCTAAATCCCTGACCAGGAGGAGGGGGATTGCAGAGTTGGAAGTTATATCGTAAATCAAATCCTTTGCCAGCCTGCGAAAGGTATAATTGCTTTTTCCTACTTTGCGTGCATCATGGTGTACTGGAACATTGATGATGCGGTTACTGCTCTGGACCAGAAGGTTTCCGATTTGCGGAAGGTGAGTATTGGTATTCAGAATTGCTTCTACAATGAACCTGCGCATCAGCCGAAAACTGGTGATCTCCAGATTGGGATCTTTATTTAACATTTTTGATGTGGCGTATACAGAAATTCGGGTTCCCAGTCTCCTTATAAAATTATGCTTACGGTTCTCATATTTTGCAATAATCACGTCCACATCATCTTGTTCATTAATAGCAGCAGCCATTTTAGGTATTTCTTCCGGGCGATGCTGAAGATCATCATCCATGGTAATAATAAAATCGCCTCTGGCAAAAGAAAAACCGCATAATAGTGCTGGATGCTGTCCGAAGTTCTTTGCCATCTGTATGATTTTCACCCGGCTATCCTGTCTGCGAAGTTTTTTCATTACAGCATAGGAGTTGTCCCGGGAACTATCATCAACCAATATTAATTCAAATTCTTCCTGCAGGGTATTATCAAAAACATTTTTCAATCTGGTGTAAAGTTCTTCCAGAGTATGTTCTGAATTATAAACAGGAACTACGATCGAATATAAACTCATGTTTTTACCTCCGGGGTTGTTTTTCAACCGCCGCGATTATTATAACATTTTACAACAAGGGTTTCAATAGACTTGTTTCCTGGCAGGAAGGATGTTATACTGTAAAAAACTGTGCAAGGACAGAAAATGTACAGTTGGATAAACAACAGAAAGAAGGGAAGTAGATGACTGTGTCTAAAAAGAGCAGGGTACAAGACTATATTTTTTTACATATCAGTATCATAATATTTTCTTTTACCCCGGTTTTTACCAAGATGGCTTCCATGGAATTTAATAAGAATGGAATATGGGGAATCAGATTATACTTTTTCTTTTTCCTTATGCTTTTGGATTGTTTTATCTATGCTTTAGCATGGCAGAAAATTATTCAAAAATTCGAGCTCAGTGTGGCCTATGCAAATAAAAGTGTGTATCTCATATGGTCACAAATATGGGCAGTAATTATTTTTCACGAGGTATTGACAATAAAAAATGTACTTGGACTTTTTATTGTATTATTAGGAGTATTGGTGGTGCAAAAATATGAATAAATATATGCTTATCCTATTTATCGGAACCTTTTTTACAGCGTTTTCACAACTTCTTTTGAAGCAGAGTGCAAATAAGGAATATAGTCATCCCATATTTGAATATCTGAACTGGCATGTAATTACGGCTTATGGAATATTTGGAGGAGTATTACTGCTGAATACTTATGCATTTACCCATGTAGATATGAAGTATGGGTCTGTGATTGATACCTTTAGCTATGTGTTTGTTATGCTGCTGTCTTATTTCATTTTAAAAGAGAAATTTACGTGGGGGAAGATAATAGGAAACCTAATTATTATTACGGGTATTTTTGTGTATACTCTCGGCTAGAGGATATATCGTGAAAAGGGAATTACAGAATCATAAGACTCTGTAATTCCCTTTTTATAACAGGCGGTCAGGTGAAATAGTTGTAAATAGTCTTCACAATATATTCTTTATCTTTCTGGCTCAAATTATAATACATAGGAAGTCTTACCAGACGCTCGCTTTCTCTGGTAGTGTATTTATCCATGCCAGAGAAGCGGCCATATTTTTTGCCGGCAGGGGCAGTATGCAGAGGAATATAATGAAATACACTCAAAATCCCATTTTGTTTCAGAAAGGAAATGAATTTTGATCTTTCTTCCAAATCCTGTAATTTTATGTAGTACATGTGTGCATTATGCCGGCATTCCCCCGGAACATAAGGCTGTTCCAAACAGCCTTTATCTGCCAATGGCTTAAGCGCAGTATCATAAAAAGCATAGCTTGCCATACGGTCATCCTGTATCTGTGAAGCCATTTCCAGCTGTGCCCAGAGATAGGCAGCATTCATGTCGCTGGGAAGATAAGAGGAGCCATAATCCTGCCATGTGTATTTATCAATTTGTCCCCGAAAAAATTTACTTCGGTCTGTTCCTTTTTCTCTTAAGATCTCAGCCTTTTCCTGATAAGAGATATCCTGAAAGAGAAGGGCACCTCCTTCTCCCATACTGAGATTCTTAGTTTCATGGAAGCTTAAGCATCCAAAGTCACCAATGGTACCAAGGCTTTTTCCTTTATAATAAGAAGCGAATCCCTGAGCGGCATCTTCAACGACTTTTAAATTATGACGCTTTGCAATATCCATGATAGTATCCATCTCACAGGATACGCCAGCGTAATGAACAGGAACAATTACCCTGGTGCGTGGTGTGATGGCATACTCAATAAGTGTTTCATCTATATTCATGGTATCAGGTCTGATATCTACAAATACCAGGGAAGCGCCTCTTTGAACAAAGGCATCTGCTGTAGATACGAAAGTGTAGGAGGGAAGAATGACCTCATCCCCTGGTTTGATGTCAGTCAATACAGCGGCCATTTCCAGGGCATGTGTACAGGAAGTGGTCAGAAAAACCTGATTTACGTCAAAGTGTTCCTTCATCCAGTTACTGCACTTTTGCGTAAATACACCGTCACCACATATCTTGCGGTTGGTCACAGCTTCTTTTATATAATCCATTTCTTTGCCTACATAAGGCGGAATATTAAAATCAATCATTGAGAACTCCTTTTTAAAACATACTCCGGGTTATTATAAAAAACATTATTATTGTACCATAAGATAAAAAAAAAGGAAATAATAAACTGGGAATCCATTGATTTCTTAAGAGTATTCATGTATAATATTTAATACTTAGTTAATAAATGTAATAACTTTGCAAGAAATACAAAAAGAAGAGGAGTACACAATGAAGAGATTAGGGAAAAGACTTCTATCCTACGCACTTGTACTGGCTATGCTTATGAGTTTGTATACGCCGGCATATGGTGCTCAGATGAGTGAGGAGGATCCATCGGCATACGATACGCAGATGGGTGAAGAGACAGATACACCCACATCTGATCCCCGGATAAGTGGGGAGGCAGATACGCCGGCACAAGATGCTCAGATGAGTGGTGATGCAGACACACCGGAGCAAGATGCTCAGATGAGTGGCGAGACAGATATACCGGCGGTAGAAGATGAGGCACCAAGTTCCGATGGGGAGATGTCGGGACAGGAAGATAGCCGGAAAGCGGAATTGCCGCTGAATTACATTCTGACACAGGAAGATGGCGTACATCAGTCTGTTATTGTTGAATTGGGAGATGTAGAGTCTACAGCTCTGGAAAGTGCTGTACTGACATATCATGATGGCGAAGGAGAAATACATACAGCCCAGGCTGAAGAAGTTGTGGAAAATGTAGCTGCATTTCTTCTTGATCTGCCTGCAGCCCAGCAGGAAAGGACTTTTATTTCAGTAAATGCCTCTGTTGCAGGTCAGGAGTATGAGACTCTTCTGAATCAACAGGAGGAGATGGAGCAGATTGAGATGAGCAGCGAAGAAGCTGCCCAGGTTGTTACGGATACTAAAAATGAAGAGGCAGGTCTTGATTCCCAGACAGTTGAGCAGGTGGAAAAAGCAGTGCTGTCTGCGGATGACAATGGAATATCTGCAGAAGCCATAAAGGAATCTCTTACTGAAAATAACCAATTGGCAGAAAACGCTGGTAATGGTATCCAGACATTTGCTCTGGGGGAAGATGGGGATGTCCCTACGGCCATGGCTGTAGAACCAAAACAGAAAGAACACTATATAGTTGTACTTGACCCGGGGCATGGAACCATAGATACCGATGGGTATGACAGCGGAGCTGAACACAAATTCAGTGACGGTACAAAATTCGTGGAAGCAGACCTTACCATGAAAATTGCCAATTATTTAAAAGAGGAACTTGCGAAATATCCACAGCTTACAGTATATATGACCCATGATACAGTAGGCGCAAACAAGGCGATCAACATGACCTTGAACGAAAGAGTTGCATATGCCGCTAATAAACATGCTGATCTGCTGGTTAGCCTTCATTTGAATTCTTTTGATAAAGAGACTGCTCATGGTGCAGAGGTATTGGTTCCGAAAACAGGGAGATACAATACCGAGGTGGCAGAGAATGCGCAGAAGGCTGCTAATAATATTTTGAAAAGACTTACCTCTCTGGGACTTTATGACAGGGGACTTTTAGAAAAGGATTCCAGTGATTATCATTATCCTGACGGAAGCACTGCGGATTATTATGCAATTGTAAGAGAAGGACTGAAAGCATCTATTCCTTCCATTATCGTGGAGCATGCATTTTTAAGTGGAAAAGATGATAAAAAGTTTTTGAATAATGAAGCTTCTATTAAAAATCTGGCTAAAGCAGATGCATATGGCATCGCGCAGTATTTTGGTATAGAGACTGGGGGAGAGACATATGAGCCGGTACCTGAACCAAAAGGAAAATGGAAAAAAACAGGAGGTTCCTGGTATTATTATATCGGATCTGTAAAGCAGACCGGCTGGCAGAAGATAGATAACGCCTGGTATTATTTTAATGGCAGCGGTGTTATGCAGACCGGCTGGCAGATGATAGGAAATTACTGGTATTATATGAATTCTTCCGGTGTTATGCAGACCGGCTGGCAAAAAATAGACGGAAGCTGGTACTATCTTAATACCTCCGGAAGTATGCAGACCGGATGGAAGAAAATCTCCGGCAAATCATACTATCTGCAGGGAAACGGTGTTATGCTGGAAAGTGGCTGGCATATGCTGGGTAACTACTGGTATTATATGTCGGGAAGCGGAGCCGCATTGACCGGCTGGCAGAAGATAGGGGGCCAGTGGTATTATCTGGATAAAAATGGCCGAATGAAGACCGGTTGGTATCAGGTCGATAAAAAATGGTATTATAGTGATGGAAGCGGAGTTATGCAGACCGGCTGGCTGTATACTTATAATACATGGTATTATCTGAATGGAAGCGGAGTTATGGCAGAAGGCTGGACGCTGGTGGGAAGCACCTGGTATTATATGCAGCCCGGCAACGGCGCTATGAAGACCGGTTGGCAGAAAATAGACAGTAAGTGGTATTTTCTTGACGGAAGTGGCGCCATGCGTACCGGCGGATGGTTGAGTCAGGGAAATGTCTGGTATTATCTGAATGCAAACGGCTCCATGGCAGAGGGATGGATCCGTCTGGGAAATACCTGGTACTATATGCAGCCAAATAGTGGACATATGCGCACAGGGTGGTATCAGGTTGGAAAGAAATGGTATTACAGTGATGGAAGCGGAGCCATGCAGACAGGCTGGCTGAAATTAGGTGATATCTGGTATTATTTGTCCGGAAGCGGGGCTATGGCGGAAGGATGGAATTTTATCAACGGCAGCTGGTATTATATGACTCCAGGAAGCGGAGCTATGAGAACCGGATGGTTTACAGTAAATAATGTCTGGTATTACTGTAACGGGAGCGGAGCTATGCAGACCGGTTGGCTGCAGCTGGGAAATGTCTGGTATTATTTGAACAACAGTGGAGCGATGCTGACAGGCTGGCACACATTGGGCGGAAAGGATTATTATTTCAATAATTCCGGTGCATGGATACCGGATAAAAAAAAAGATAATCCAAAGAACTTATATGCCATAGAGGGAAGCAGCTCTGCAACTGTAGATCAAATGGTAAAGTATTATAAGAAATCGGGATGTACATATCCGTCTGCTGCACTGAAAAAGGGTGGTGCGGCAGATATTAAAACATTTGCTAAAATTGTTTTAGAGGAAGCAAATGAAGAGGGAATAAAGGCAGAAGTCGTGTTCACCCAGGCTATGAAAGAAACCGGATGGCTCCAGTATGGAGGGGATGTGAAGGTAGAGCAGTTTAATTTTGCAGGCCTGGGAGCAATCGGTAATGGAGCAGCTGGAAATTCTTTTAAAAATGTCCGTACCGGCATACGCGCTCAGGTTCAGCACTTAAAAGCGTACGCTTCCGACAAGGACTTAAAGAATGCATGTGTTGATGAAAGATTTCAGTATGTAACAAGAAAATCAGCAATGTACGTGGAATGGCTGGGGATTCCGGATAATCCAACCGGAGCCGGTTGGGCGGCAAGTAAAAATTATGGAAAAGATTTAGTTGAAATGATAACAAATTTGAAAAATTTGTAATGATAATATACATATCAGAACGTGGAAATAGTTAGAAAGGGTGTGTATCACAGGTTCTTATTGAACTGTGATACACACCCTTTCTGTTTCTTTATATTTTTTAGTGGAGCATTTCAGCGCCGCTGGCCTGTCCAGGCACCGCTGCCATTTACATAATATCCATCAGGAGTCCATGCGTTTGCATACATAACTCCATTGGAAGGATTTAAATAATACCATGTATCATTTACATTCTGCCATCCTGTGGTCATAGCACCTAAACTGTTCATGTAAAACCACTTATTACCATCCAAAAGCCATCCTGTGGCCATAGATCCATCTCCGTATAGATAATACCTGGTACTGCCTTGTTTGAGCCATCCGGTCTGCATTACCCCTGATGAATTAGAATAATACCAGGTATTGTTTATTTTAAACCATCCTCTGACAACCGCTCCACTATCTGTGAAATAGTACCATTTATTTCCCAGAGCAGCCCAACCTGTGGCCATAGAGCCATTTCCGTAAAAATAATATTTGGTATTGCCCTGCTCAAGCCAACCAGTCTGCATTATACCTGATGAATTAGAATAATACCAGATATTGTTTACTTTGAACCATCCTCTGGCAACAGCCCCGCTGTCTGTAAAATAATACCATTTGCTCCCCAATGCTACCCATCCGGTAGCCATGGCACCGCTGCCATACATATAATACTTAGTATTGCCCTGCTTGAGCCATCCGGTCTGCATGACTCCGGCAGAATTGGAATAATACCAGATATTATTTATTTTATACCACCCGACTGCCGCTGCACCGTTGCTGTTGAAGTAATACCATTTATTTCCGGTATATACCCAACCGGTTGCCATGGCACCGTTTCCTGCCAGATAGTATTTGCTTTGGCCTATAGTGTGAAGACCGGTCAGCATTTCACCTGATCCATTGGAATAATACCAGATACCGTTTATCTCGTACCAGCCAGTGAGCATAGCACCCGAATTATCAAGATAATACCATTTTTTATCAACAAAAATCCATCCGGTCATCATGGCGCCGCTGCCGGAGGTATAATAGTATCTGCCGTTTGACTTAATCCACCCTGTCTGCATTTTTCCGTCAGAACTAGAATAATACCATATATTACCCACCGTATACCATCCGGTTTTTGCGCCATATTCAGTGAAATAGTACCAGCTCTTATTGAGGTATACCCAACCGGTGGCCATAGCACCGCTGCTATTAAAATAATACTTTTTGCCATCAATTGTCTGCAGACCTGTAAGCATCTTTCCGGAAGCATCAGAATAGTACCAGATTCCATTTACCCGGTACCACCCTGTGCACATAACGCCATCACCGTTAAAATAATACCATGTATTTCCTTGCTTCATCCACCCGGTCACAATATAACCGGATGCGTTGAAATAATACCATTCTCCATGAATTTGCAGCCAACAACTTGAAGGATAAGTACCATTGCCAAATTGATACCAATAACCCGTTGCATTATGCTGCCAGTTTCCATCTTTAAAATTGGGGATCCATTTTCCTGAAGAATCATAATAATAGCCGTTTACATATTGGTCCTGAGCCATGGCCCCAGTTGATGTATCAAAATAATAATAATATTTCCCTATATTTTTTCGTCCGGTCTGCATCTGGCCATTGGAATCCATGTAATACCATTTTCCACTGACTTTTTGCCAGCCGGTAGTCATATAACCTTTAGAATCCGTATAGTACCATTTACCATTTACAAGTACCCATCCTACGGCCATAGATCCATCCTCTTTTAGATAGGACCATTGACCTGAAGCGTTTTGCAGCCATTTGTTGGTGGAGGCATTGTATGAGTTTTCAAAATAATACCAGTTATCCTTGGAATCTTTTTTCCATCCATTCGTTTTCTTAGGAAAGCCATCATAATAGTATATGTGTCGATAGGGGGATGAGCCTTCAGCAGATGCAACGAATTCCTTGCCCTTTGGTATATTATTACTTAGTCCTTTGTCAAGATTGATTACAATTGCTTTTATATATGGTGCGTACCATGCGGTTGGATAAAGGGCGGTTCCGGATTGTCCTAATTTTAGAAGCGAATCCAGGGTGCCTATATTATTATCGACACTGGAGTTGGATACATAATTATACTTACCTGTCATAATCGCAATGTCCGGACTCAGTGCCTTCAGATAATTATAGGTGTTGGAACCATAAAAGCCATGATGCCCAAGTTTCAACACATCCACATGCCCAAGCCGTTTGGCAAGAGCAGTCTCCGCTCCGATGTAATTGTTAATATCACCAGCCAAAAAGGCAGTCTTTTTAGTTGTCATAGAAGTGACTTTAACTCCAAGGCTGTAATAGTTGGCATCTGGCTGAGGCCGTTTAACACCATAATTCATTATTTCAAGCTTCATGCCATTTTTACCACCCAGCATAAAGACTGGTGTAGAGACAGAACCCACGGTTTTACCTTCAAATATACCACTCTGCGCAGGTGCCGCATAAGTATCGCCATATGCATTATTTGGGTCATCCGGATGATCAGGGTCTACCTGGTCACTGGGAGGAATATCTTCAACGGTCAGATCATCAGAAGAACCATCATCAGAAGAATCAAGGGGTTCGTCTGTTGTTCCGCTTTCTTCCTGGTAAACGCTGAAGAACTGTAAAGTATCCTCAGGAATTATGTTTGCTGATTCAGGAGTGGAAGGATTTTCTGTACTGCAGATAAAATCAAATATATTTTCTTCCTCTAAAGGAGCAAAGGTATATCCCTTGGATTTTGGACTGATCTTGTAAGAGAACGGTGTTTTGGTATCATCATATTTTCTGATGCCTGTAAAGTTATACGTCCAGATACCGTCTCTCCCGGGAACTTCCTGAGCCTCTACGGTGACATCAGCAGGCAGTTTCGTTTCCGGATCTGCAGTTATATAGGATAAAGTCACTTCTATACGTGAGGGTAAAATCGTTGTGCCATCTGTATTGCTGCCTTGTGCTGCAGAGTCTGTATCCTGTGAATCTGTGTCGGTGTCTTGTGGTGCAGCATTTGTGTCCTGTGACTCATTGTCCGTGTCTTCCTGCGATTCCTGAGGAATGTCTTTGGGAACAGAATCCGTGTCTGGTCTTTCTTTTCCCATATTTTGAGAATCGGAATCTGTGTCCTGCATTTCTTTGCCGGCATCTTGAGGAACAGAATCTGGATTCTGTGATTTTGTGTCAGTGTCTTGATTGGAAGCGTCTATATCCTGTGGAGCAGCGCCTATGTTCTGTGCCTCCTTGTCGATGCCTTGAGGGGCATTGTCTGTCTCCTGAGACTCTGTATCTGGATTTTGTGCCGGTGGCAATGTTTCATCTGTATCTTCCGGTCCGGCGGGATTGCTGTCATCTGGGTTTGTAGTATCTTCAGATTCCGGTGGAACCTCTGTGTCTTTATTCATTATAATACTGCCGCTTACAGTCACAGTCTCCGGATAAAGGGGCGCGCTTGTATTGAAAGACTGGATTAATGTGGCGCCTGTGTCCTGCGCTGCCTTCACCATGTGGTCGTAAACATACAAATTATCCCATAAACGGGTACTATCCGTAACATCATTATCAGAATAGGCTTCTATATAAACACGTTTAGGATGAAATGCATATATGATGTCATCGGCTGACCCGATATGATCACTATGAGGATGCGTACCAATGTAGAATTCAAAATTATCCTTTGTGACACCTGCTGCCTGAAGATAGGCAATTACATCCTGTTCAAATCCGTTTCCCTTTACAATACCCGGCCGGCTTGGATAATCTGGTTTGCTTCCGCTTGGATAATCATTGTCTTCTCCAGAATCCACCATGCCGAATTTTCCATTACATTCCAAAAGAATTGCATCTGTATTGTCTGCTAAGGTTAAAAAGTGTATTTTGCTGGTATTATTTGCTGCCCATACAGTCTCCGATTGCGCCGGAGGAACCAGGTCGAGCGTCAGCAATACCATAAAAATCAACAAGAAACATACAGCTTTTTTGAGTTTCCCCTTCATAATTATTACCCTTTCCTTTTCTGCCCTAACTGAATATGTGAATAAGAGGGCCTTTTATATGATTTCAAGCCGTCACTGAAACGGCTGGTTTGCACTAAGCTATTTACCGTTCCGTAATTTGTTTGCCCTATATTTCATAAAAAAAGGGATTAACATATTGATCATATAATAACGTACTTTTGGAACAGGTTTCATAATAAAATTAAAGAATCTCCAGCATACAAAGTATACTTTCCAGCCGTCCTCATAGGGAGTATCTTTCCAATCTGTCATTCCGAGATACTTTTCATAGTATTTTTTATATTTATGTGTATTTCCTGCCCTCCACGGGCGTTCTTCTCCTAGATAATGTATGATGACTGGGTTCTTGATACAGCTGTCAAATTCCTCTTTGGAGAAATATTTTAGCGGACTTACCAGATTGGAGAGAAATTTATATGGATATTGATAGAAAATATTACAGAAATTGTATTTAGGCATTATAGATAATATTTCATCTTTTAAGGCTCCATTTATAGCGTCCTGATCATTTGCAAAGAGATTACCATTATGATCTCTGTAATATTGTATTATTTTTTTGTCAGACTCTTTTTTCCGCCACTTTTCCAAATCTACCAGTAATACTCCGGCATTATGATAAAAATATCCCTTTAGTCCAAGAGCTTCTTTTCGTTTTTTATCTACAGTAGGTTCAATACTCATTCCCAGTGTCTTATCTTTTAGATCCATATGCCACAATTCTTCCAAACTGGAAATGACGATCGTATCACCATCTAAATATAAAATTCTTTTGAGATTTTCCGGCAATATCCGGCCCATGATCAGCCTGGCTAAAACAATTGGATTCCAGCCGGATGTATCAATGTCAAAATCAAAATACTGTTTTATATCTGCTATTTCAATAAAAGTAATATTACGGTTATATTTTTCTGCTAAACGTTTTAGGTTATCTTTGTTTTTTAAAGAAATACCAAAAGACATAATATAAAAAGTGATTTGAGGTTCTTTTGAGTTATTTTCGCAAATTGATGCGATCCCTGCCCCTAATTGTGGTACAAAATTATTATTAACAGTATATAAAAAATTCACTGCTGTCTCCTTTCGTCCGAACACGCATACAGCGGTGCTTTATGTCGCAAACCAATTATAGCATATTTATGAGTGATATGGGATAGTAAAATTTTCTTTATAAATTAAGAATTGATTCTTATGAATAAACAGGGTATAATAATTTTATTTGAGATTGGATGATATGGGAGACAAATATGAAGAAATATGATTATGTCATTGTAGGCAGCGGCCTTTTTGCAGGTGTATTTGCAAAAAGTGCAGTAGAACACAACAAAAGGTGTCTTGTTATAGAAAAAAGACATACAGTTGGTGGTAATCTGTACTGTGAAGAGGTGGAAGGCATTCAAGTACATAAGTATGGAGCCCATATTTTTCATACAAGCAGCCGTAAAGTATGGGATTTTGTAAACAATCTTGTGGAGTTTAACCGGTTTACCAATTCACCGGTTGCTAATTATCGTGGGGAAATCTATAACTTACCTTTTAATATGAATACTTTTAATAAAATGTGGGGGGTTACTACACCGGCAGAGGCACATAAGATAATTGAAACACAGAAGACAGCAGTAACGGGGACACCAAGAAATCTTGAGGAGCAGGCCATAAGTCTGGTAGGTTATGATATATATGAAAAGTTAATAAAAGGGTATACAGAAAAACAGTGGGGTAGGAAATGCTGTGAACTGCCTTCTTTTATTATTAAAAGGATACCTGTAAGATATACTTATGACAATAATTATTTCAATGATTTGTATCAGGGTATTCCTATCGGAGGATATAATATACTGGTTAAAAAGCTATTTTCAGGGTGTGACATAGAAACCGGTGTTGATTTTAATAAAAACAGAGAAAAATACCGGGAACAGGGAGATAAGCTGTTATATACAGGCACCCTTGATTCTTACTATGATTTCATATACGGAGATTTGGAATATAGAAGTCTGCGGTTTGAAACAGATGTTTTGGAACTGGAGAATTATCAGGGGGTTGCCGTTGTTAACTATACTGATAGTGAGGTCCCGTTTACAAGAATCATAGAGCATAAACATTTTGAAAACAGCAGATCAGAAAAAACGGTTATTACCAGAGAATATCCGGCCGTCTGGGAAAAGGGCAAAGAGCCTTACTATCCGGTTAATGACAGCAGAAACCAAGAATTGTATAAAAAGTATGCTAAACTTGCGGAAATAGAAAATAATACACTGTTTGGAGGCAGATTGGCAGAGTATAAATATTACGATATGGATAAAGTAATAGAAGCAGCACTCCGTCTTGCCGGGAAAGAATTTTCCGCTGATAAATAAATATATTGTTTGTTTATAGAAAGGATGGCGTGGTGAAGGACACCATATTTCAGAGCAATTATGGAGAATAAGACATATAATGAGAAAGACCTTAGGAAACTGCAGTTGGTGGAATTGGAAATTTTGAAAGATTTTATAGCCATCTGTGAAAAGCATAAATTGCCTTATTTTGCAACAGGGGGAACAGCTATTGGGGCCCTCCGCCATCAGGGATTTATTCCATGGGATGATGATATTGACGTATGTATGCTGAGAGAAGACTATAATAAATTTATGGAAATAGCGCCTGAAGAAATGGGAGAAAAGTATATCTTCATGTCAACGGATACGGAAAAAAGATATCCTCTCATGTTTGGAAAAATGATCAAAAAAGGGACAAGGTTTATTGAAGATGCATATCAGCAGGGAAATTACCCCTTGGGAATATTTATTGATATTTTTCCTTATGACAGGACATCTGAAAATGAAAAGTTAAGAAAAAAACACCAAAAAAAGACCTGGTTTTGGGCAAGGCTTCAGGTGCTGACTCTGATTCCCAATCCCAATCTTCCTCCTGAGGTTAAGGGGTGGAAGAAAATAGCGGCACAATGGGGTTGTAAGATCCTGCATAATTTGTTTAAGCTGATCCATATAACGCCGCAGATGTGCACGGATAAATATTTGAAATGGGCTGCAAATTGTGAGGACGATTCAGATTTATATATTGATTATTCCTACATATCCGGCGAAAATTTAATGATCCGTACAAAGGATTCTTTCCCTGTAGTGAAATGCAAATTTGAGGACACGGAAGTGGCATTGGTCAAAGACTTTGATGCGTTTCTCCGGCCTGAATATGGGGAGTACATGCAAATGCCGCCGGAAGATGAAAGACACAATCATTATGCCTCATTTATAGATTTTGGAGATGGAGAAACCGGCAATTGAAAAAAAACATGAAAAATGATTACAAAGGCGGAAAAAAATTATCCATGAAACAGAGCATACTTTGGAATTCCTGGGGAAGCATGTTCTATTTGGGATGCCAGTGGCTTTTGACTATTCTGGTGGTGAGAATTTCGGGAGTAGAGGATGCCGGACTTCTCTCCTTAGCTATGTCAGTAAGTAATATATGGTATAGTTTAGCTGTATATGGCATGAGAAATTTTCAGGTCTCTGATACAAATGAGAAGTATTCAAACGGTTTGTATATTTCCAGCAGGATTTTTACTGGAAGTGCAGCTTTGTTTGGGTGTATGGCCTATACGGTGGTATTGTCTTACAGCTTGGAACAAAAAATATGTATCATTATTTATTTTGTCTATAAACTGTCAGAGGCTCTCTTTGATGTTTTTGCCGGAATATATCAAAAATTGTGGCGCCTTGATTATGTAGGAAAGTCCCTTACTATAAGAGGTATTTTGACTTTGGGTACGTTTTCTGCAGCTTTATTCTTATCCGGAAATCTTGCTTTGACGCTCTTTGGAATGACGGTATGCTGTATGTTGTCTGTGTGTTTGTATGATATTCATTTTGCCGGAAAGATAACAAATATACGTGTTAGCTGGGATAAAAAGAAATTAAAAGAATTATTGATTGAATGCTTCCCTCTGGTCGTATATACTATGTTGTCTACAGCGATCGGTACGATTCCCAGATTATTCATAGAGCGATATCTGGGGAATTATAAGCTTGGGATCTATGGTTCTGTAGCTACGCCGACTTTAATTATACAAATGGGCGCCACCTATATCTTTAATCCTTTTGTCACACTTTTTGCTGAGAGGTATCACCAGAAGAATAAAAAAGGTTTTTTGAACGCCTTGGCTTTATGTTCCGCTGCCGTGGCAGGATTGGCCGTAGCAGGAGTGATAGGCGGAAAATTCCTGGGTAAATGGGGACTGCATCTGCTTTTGGGAGAGGAAGTGGCTGCCCATTCAGATTTGTTGATTCCTTTGATCATATGTACAGTGCTGACGGCATTCGCCTGGCTTCTCTGCGGTGTCCTGACCGCGATCAGAGATTTTAAGGGGCTTGTAGCCGCTAATGCTGCAGCAGTTGCAGTCAGCTACATTTCTTCTGCGATTTTAGTCAGAAGATATGATATGCAGGGCGGAAGTGCAGCGCTGGCCCTCGCAACAATTGTGGAAATTATCTTTTTAGCACTGTGTCTGACGAAAAGTGTCCATGATAATTTTACGGTGAATGGGCAGACAGAAAACTCGAAATTAAAGAGAAACGGAGCGGTTAGAAAAGATGAAAGGATATAGAAGAAAAGAACATACTTTTGCTATATGTGCCTATAAAGAAAGTCCATATCTGGAAGAATGTATTCTGTCATTAAAAAAGCAGACCAGAAAAAGCCATATTATAATAGTTACATCAACACCGAATGAATACATAGAGGAACTGAGCCTAAAATACGGCATACCTCTTTTTGTAAACCATGGGGAACACGGAATTACACAGGATTGGAATTTTGCCTATCAATGTGCAGATTCCAGGTATGTTACCATAGCGCATCAGGATGATATTTATCTTGCCGAGTATTGGCAGAGGATTTATGAATATCTCAGACGCTCAAAAAGACCGCTGATTGTTTTTGGAGATTATGGGGAACTGCGGAACGGAAGGCCTGTACTCAATAACCGGCTGTTGAGGATCAAACGGTTTATGCTGATGCCGTTGAGATTCAAGGTGTTCTGGAGATCTAAGTTTGTAAGACGGAGAATTTTGTCCCTGGGGTGTCCTATTTGTTGTCCTTCTGTGACCTTTGTAAAAGAGAACTTGCATGAGCCTGTCTTTAAAGCAGGGTTCCGCAGTGCGGAAGACTGGGAGGCGTGGGAAAAACTTTCCAAAGAGAAAGGCAGTTTTGTGTATGTAAATAAAATTTTGATGTACCATAGAATCCATGAGGATTCAGAAACCAGTATTATTCTTGGTGATGATGCGAGAAAAAGAGAAGATTTCATTATGTTTAGGAAATTTTGGCCCGAACCAATTGCCAGAATACTTGTAAAGCTGTATAGTTCAAGTGAAAAATCCAATAATCTATAAATAATGAATCAGACAAGATAAAAGGAAAACGTATGAAGAAATTAATCATTATACCTGCTTACAATGAAGAGGCATGCATAGAGAAGACAGTTGAGAATATTAAGAAAGCTGCACCATCATTTGACTATATTATTATAAATGACTGTTCCAAAGACAATACGAAAGAGATATGTGAAAAAAATCAATTTCATTATATTAATCTCTCTGTTAATCTGGGAATAGGAGGGGCGGTGCAAACTGGTTATATCTATGCCCTTGAGAACCATTATGATGTGGCTGTACAGGTAGACGGCGACGGACAGCATGATGCGGCTTTTTTAAATGAAATGGCAGCGTTTATGGAAAAACATCAGGCGAATATGGTGATTGGATCCAGATTTATTGAGAAAAAAGGATTTCAGTCATCTGGTCTCAGAAGAATGGGGATTAAGTTTTTTACGTGGCTTATCAAGATTCTTACGGGAAGGGGCATCACAGACCCTACATCAGGCCTTCGCATGGTAGACAGGGAGATCATTCAGATATTTGCTGAAAACTACCCCAAGGATTATCCGGAGCCGGAGACAGTGGTGGCTGTCATCAGAAAAAACATGAAGGTAAAAGAAATTCCTGTTGTCATGAAGGAGAGGCAGGGAGGTGTTTCCTCAATTTCTCCTAAAAAATCGGTATACTACATGATTAAGGTAAGCCTTGCAATAATTATAGAATGTCTTCGATAGAGGTGAAGTATGAATATAAGAACACAAATTATAGTTGCCGTTATTGTGTTGGCTGCGTTTGCTTATCTGATCGGCAAGATAAGAAAGAATAAATTGGAATTAAAATATGCGTTATCCTGGATCGTAATGGGAGCTTTAATTTTACTGCTGGATTTTTTTCCGGGAATTATTGCAAAATTAGCCGATATCTGCGGGATTGGAATGCCTATAAATATGATTTTCTTTTTGGGTTTCTGCTTTCTGCTGGCATTGACATTCACTTTGAGCGTACTGGTATCCGGTTTGTCTCAAAAGACTAAGGTGTTGACACAGAGAATCGCTATTCTGGAAGAAGTTATATCCAGAGAACGTCATGGGCAAACAGTTGTAAAGGAGATTGAATTGCACAAAGAAAAGGATGTATCAGACAATGACAGAGAGAGTTAGGGCGAAAATTTGTTGGTGGAAAAAACTGCTGATCGTTTTGATCAGTGCAATACTGGCTGGCTTTATTGTGGAGGGGATATTGCAGTTTTGCGAGGCGGGAAAAAGCCATGTGTCCCAAGTGGTCAGTCTTCAGGATATACAGGTTAAGAATGGGGATAAGATGGAAAATCTCTATGTTATGAAGGAGCATGGAGAGATAAAAATTGATGTTTCCGGAATGTATATTAATAAATTTCAGTATTATTATACAGCAGAAAAGAATTTTCAGGCTGAAATTATTGTAGAAACCCCTAATTTGTATGGGAATTGGGAGAAACAGAAAATTCAAGATCCCTGCCGCAGCAATTTAAATAATTCCTTTGTCAACATTAAAAATAATGTCAAGTCCATTACGATACGGCTGCCAGAGGGGGTAACAGTTGGGGATTTTACAGTTAACAATGCAAAGGATTCCAATGGATACAGAATTTTGTATATTTGTGTTTTTGTTGGAGTGTTCCTATCTTTTCTTTTATTTAAAAAAGAGATAGGCAAACGTGTGGAGCTGGGTTTTCTCCTGTTCTCCATGACAATAGGGATGCTTTTTATAGCTCTCCAGCCGCCTCAGTTTACAAGCTGGGATGAACATATACACTTTTATCATGTATTTGACTTCTTTGAAGGAAAACATGTGGAGTGGAACCAGGCAGAATATTATGCGTACATTAATCCGGAATCCAAGAAAAAAGTGGCTTTTACTTCCAAGGAGGAAAAAGCTCTGCAGATTCAGTATTTTAATGAACATACCCAGGACAGCGGATATTCTTATGAAAAAAGTAGTTTTACTGTCAGCCAATTAGGATATCTTCATATGGCTATTGTAGTGGCAGCCGGGAATCTTATAGGACTTCCTTTTTATGTGGTATATTTGTTGGGGAAAGCTGCTAACTTATTGCTGTATTGTATCCTTATGTTTTTTGCTATAAAAAGCATCCCTATAGCTAAGCATTTATTAGCAGCTCTGGCTTTGATGCCTGCACCTATGGTTCTAGCAACAGCGTATTCTTATGATGTGGTTTTAATTGGTTTCTTAACTTTGGGCATGGCGCTGTTAGTCAGAGAATTTTATTATCCGGATAAAAAAATCAGCAGAGGAATGCTGGTTTGTATTCCATTCTTCTTTTTATATGGGAGCTGTCCAAAGGCTATTTATATACCGCTGGTGCTTAGCGCGGTGTTTTTGCCACAGAAAAAGTTTAAGAATAAAAGACAGTGCTGGATATGGAAATCTGCGATTATTTTAACCTGTATTTTGCTAATGCTGACTTTCCTGGTACCTACAGCAGGCAATACCATGGCTTCTGATGTCAGAGGGGGAGATACGGATGTAGGACGCCAGATTCAAGTGATACTTGGACATCCCTGGGCATATATACAGATTTTATTTGAAAATATCAAGAATACATTTAACAGTTATATGATGGGGATAGAAAGTATCTCTACTATGGCGTATGAAGGCATTTTTGAGTTTTATATGGTGGTGACTGCTCTTGTGCTTGGAGTAGCCTGTACAGAACCCAGAAAAGTCATGAACGGAACGACTAAGAGGTCAATGAATATATTTAAAATAAGCATACTGCCTCTTGCTGCCGGTGTACTGGTTCTCATATGGACTGCTATGTATCTGGCATTTACAGAAGTTGGTGAGGTAGTCATTAAAGGCGTACAGGGTAGATATTATATTCCACTGTTACTTCCATTACTTATGGTTTTTTATACTGACAAGATTCATACAAAATGGAAAGAAGAGAATTATAATCTTGTTATGTTTATGATAGTTCTTCTTATCTGGCATTTGGCCCTGTATTCAAGATTTTTGATTCCATATTGCAGTTAGCTCTGGTTCCATGCAGCTGGTTGAAGAGCAGATTTCTCTTATAATATTGAAATTCTGCTTATATGATGGTATAGTATACAGGGTCAGGAGGAAGCCTTCGTGGAAAAGATAAGGTGTTTACTTATAATATTACCGGGCATGTATGCAGAAAAATAAAATCATACAGCAGTATCCAAAGGATACTGCTGGTTTGCGTATAAGGAGATTTTTATAAAAATGATAATGTTAAAAAAAAGTTGTCCCTTTTTGTTTCTTTTGGTATCGTTAGTATTAAGTATGAGCATGATGACAGTAAATGCAGCCGCAGCAGTAAGCAATGGTACGGTTTATCCGGTTGAATCCAACAACATACAGGGATGGCCTGCAGGACCGGAAGTGGCATGTGAAACGGCAGTATTGATGGAGGCAGATAATGGAAATATCCTCTACAGCAAAGGAGGAGATGAACTTCGTTATCCTGCCAGTATCACGAAAATAATGACAGCATTACTGGCAATTGAAAATCTGCAGCTTGACACACAGGTGACATTTTCAGAAAACAGTGTGGCATCCGAACAGGTAGCCGGCAGCAGTACGCTTCATATGCAGGTCGGAGAAGTGATAACTGTAGAAGATTGTCTGTATGGACTGATCATTCAGTCAGCCAATGAGATCGCGATCCAGCTGGCAGAGCAGGTATCGGGATCAGAAGCAGCTTTTGCAGAGCTTATGAATCAAAGAGCAGCAGAGATAGGCTGCAAAAGCACAAATTTTGTCAATGCCAGCGGGCTGCCGGATGAAAACCATTATACAACAGCTTATGATATGGCGTTGATCTGCAGAGAGGCCTTAAAAAATCAAACGTTTCGCACAGTGATCCAGACAGAAAACTACGTGATTCCGCCTACAAATTTGTCTGCAGGTGCCAGGGAACTGCATACGCACCACCCGCTATTGGCATCAGAATCTGCAGAATACTATGAAGGATGCCTGGGAGGAAAATCCGGCAGTACAGAAGCAGCAGGAAAGACGTTGGTAACGGCGGCAGAAAGGAAAGGGATTACCCTTATTGCTGTGGTAATGAAGGGAGCAGATATGGGTCCTAACTGCCAGGATACCACGAATCTTCTGAACTATGGGTTTGATAATTTTAAAAAGATTGATTTGAATCAGGGGTTTGTATTAGTTCCGTCAAATGTGAGAATGGAAGAGCTTCAGTGTGAAGAAAACGTGCAGCAGGATGGAAGCGTTTTGTTAAACTACAGTTATTCTGGACAGCCTGTGGGAAGTGCATATAAGGAAGAAGAAAAACCACAGGAAGAAATGAAAGAAAAACCAACTGCTGAAAAAGGTGTATCTGAGTCAAATGATGAAAACACACAGCAGCAGGATAAGAACAATAGAAGTCAATCTCATTCTTTAATGGATGCACTTTTAATATTGCTGGCAGTTCTGATCGCAGTGCTTGTAATCCTCATTGTCCTGCTTACAAAAAAAGATAGAAGAAAAAATAAGAGAAGAAAGAAAAAAAGATAACAGGTTAATAATGAAAATTAAAATAAATAAAAGTGAGGAAAAAGTTATGGGAAAAATAACAGTAGAAACATGTGAGATTGATGGTTTAAAAGTAATTACGCCGGCTGTGTTTGGCGATGAGCGCGGTTATTTTATGGAAACATATAATTACAATGATTACAAAGCTGCAGGCATTGATATGGAATTTGTACAGGACAACCAATCCAGCTCAAAAAAAGGCGTATTAAGAGGTCTTCATTTCCAGATTCATTATCCGCAGGACAAGTTAGTACGTGTTGTAAGCGGGGAAGTATTTGATGTGGCTGTTGATTTGCGTCCGGGATCCAAGACATTTGGAAAATGGTATGGTGTGGTTTTGTCAGCAGAAAATAAAAAACAGTTTTTTATACCTAAAAATTTTGCACATGGTTTTGTGGTTCTTTCCGAACATGCGGAATTTGCATATAAATGTACGGATTTCTACCATCCTAATGATGAGGGCGGATTAAAATGGAATGACCCGGATATTGGAGTTGAATGGCCGATACCTCAGGGAATGACGGAAAAAGATTTGACCATTTCTGAAAAAGATCATAATTGGAGCGGAATTAAAGAGTATATGGAAAGCAAATAAACAGGAGCAGAATATGAAAGAAAAAATATTAGGGTTACCGCTGGAGCTATATCATAATAAAGGACTTATATTGTCATTGTCTAAAAATGATTTTAAGACAAAATATGCAGGTTCTTATCTGGGCATTGTATGGGCATTCATTCAGCCGATTGTTACGATCATGGTATACTGGTTTGTATTTACCGTTGGACTGAAGGCCGGTGATATGGCGGAATATCCATTTGTTCTTTATCTGATTTCGGGAATTGTTCCCTGGTTCTTTTTCCAGGATGCGCTGAATGGTGGAACTAATGCATTGATGGAGTATAATTATCTGGTTAAGAAAGTGGTTTTCAAAATCAGTATTCTTCCTATTGTGAAGGTGTTTTCAGCTTTATTTGTGCATGTGTTTTTTGTGGCATTTGCGCTTGTTATTTGTTCAGTAAATGGGTTTACACCTAATCTATATACACTGCAGATTATTTATTATACGGGCTGCACATTTGTGTTCGCATTGGCTCTTGTCTATGCTACCAGTGCCATTGTGGTATTTTTCCGGGATTTGACACAGATAATTAATATTATTCTTCAGGTAGGTGTGTGGATGACACCTATTATGTGGGATTTAAATATGCTGAGTGGGCATCCCATGCTGATGAAAGCATTTAAGCTGAACCCCATGTATTATATTGTATCCGGATATAGAGACTCCATATTAGGACAGACCGGACTTGCTGCTCATTGGAAATGGGGAATCTATTTCTGGGTTGTGACGATTATAATATTTGCCTTTGGTTCTGTAATATTCAAACGTCTGAAACCACATTTTGCAGATGTATTGTAAGGAGAAAATTGCATGTCAGATAATATCATAGCAGTGGAGCATCTTAGTAAGATGTATAAATTATACGACAAACCTATGGACCGGTTGAAAGAGTCACTGGGGTTGTCAAGAAAAAAGAAATATAAAGAGCACTATGCTTTACAGGATGTATCCTTCCAGGTTAGCAAGGGGGAAACGGTTGGAATTATCGGTACAAATGGTTCCGGAAAATCCACTATATTAAAAATTATTACTGGAGTTTTAAATCCTACAAACGGTAGTGTAAGGGTGAATGGCAGGATTTCTGCCCTATTGGAGTTAGGCGCGGGATTCAACATGGAATATTCCGGACTTGAGAATGTTTATTTGAATGGCACGATGATTGGCTTTTCCAGAGAAGAAATTGATGCTAAACTAGAGGATATCCTCAATTTTGCTGATATTGGTGAATTTATTCATCAGCCTGTGAAGACTTATTCCAGCGGTATGTTTGTGAGGCTTGCGTTTGCGGTTGCCATTAATATTGAACCTGAAATCCTCATAGTAGATGAGGCATTATCGGTAGGGGATGTTTTTTTTCAGGCGAAATGCTATAGGAAGTTTGAAGAATTCAAGAAGATGGGACGTACCATCCTGTTTGTAAGCCATGATTTGGGAAGTATCAGCAAATATTGTGACAGAGTGGTTCTTCTTAACAAAGGGAATAAAGTGGCAGAAGGAAGACCGAAAGAGATGGTTGACCTGTATAAAAAGATTCTGGTAGGTCAGGATGTATCTGTCATAGAAGAGATAGAGGAAGAATCTGATAAGATACTGCAGGAAAAGGAAATGGACTATGAGCATGATATTGAAGTATGGAAAAAGTATATGCTTATTAATCCGGATCTGCAGAGCTATGGAGACGGCAGAGCAGAGATTATTGACTTCGGTATCTTTGACGAGGAAGGTAAAATCACCAATACAGTATATAAAATGCAGTATTTTACTCTGCGAATGAAGATAAAATTTAACAGTAAGATTATAAATCCTATTTTTGCTTTCAGCCTCAAGGACTTAAAAGGAACAGAACTGACAGGAACGAATACGGTTATTGAAAAGGCAGAAACCGGGATCGTTCTGGAGGGAGAGGTGGCTGAGATTTCCTTTACCCAGAAAATGAGATTACAGGGTGGGCAATATCTGCTGCAGTTGGGATGTACAGGCTTTGAGGGGAATGATGATTTTGTTGTATACCATCGTTTATATGACATTTGCTGTATTCAGGTGATTGCTGATAAGACAACAGTAGGTTATTTTGATATGGATACCCGGGTAAATTATGCAAAAGGAGCAGTTCATGAATAGTAGTGGAGAAAACATTAAATTTTCTGTTTTAATTCCGGTATATAACGTGGAAATACACTGGCTTCAGAGAGCGATCGAATCTGTTGCAAACCAGGTGTATGGAAACTGGGAATTGTGTCTTGTGGATGATTGTTCTACGGATCACAGGGTGAGAGAGTATTTGTCTGGTATTCGTGATAAGAGAATAAAGGTAAAGCTTCTTGAAAAAAACAGCGGCATTTCAGCAGCAACTAATGAGGCGGCAGTCCTTGCAGATGGTGATTATCTGGTCTTAATGGATAATGACGATGAGATTGCTGAAAATGCACTTCTGGAATTTTCGGATGTTATTAAAAATACTGGAGCGGATATTTTATACAGTGATCAGGACATCGTTGACGCAGAAGGAAACCATAGGGATCCTTTCTGTAAGCCGGATTGGTCACCGGAATTGCTGTTAAGTCAGATGTATATAGGCCATTTACTTGGTTTTAAACGGAGTCTTTTTGAAAAAGCAGGGGGATTTCGTTCAGAATTTAATGGAAGCCAGGATTATGATCTGATGCTCCGTATGTCTGAAATCACAGATAATATTGTTCATATACCGAAAATATTGTATTCCTGGCGGGCAATCCCTTCTTCAACTGCCAATAATCCAGAGTCTAAGCCATATGCGCAGGTTGTGGGATTGAAAGCTGTACAGGAGCATTTAGACCGTGTTTATGGGAAGGAAGCTGCCAAAGCATATGAGACAGAGAATTATTTTGTATATGATGTGAGGTATTGTCTGAAAGAACATCCACTGGTATCTGTAATTATTCCTACGAAAGATCATGCCCTGCTTTTGGAAAAGGCAGTGCAGAGTATCCTGCGGTTTACCAGGTATGACAGATATGAGATAATTATATTGGATAATAATTCAGAAGAGGCAGAGACCTTTGCATATTTTAAAGATGTTGCTGAGAAAAACCAAAATGTTCATGTTGTGACGGCTGCATTTGAGTTTAATTGGTCAAAACTGAATAATTTTGGAATGAAGCATGCAGATGGAGACATCTATATATTCCTGAATAATGATGTGGAAATCAGCAGCAGTGAATGGATGTACCGGCTAGTGGAGAAAGTGGTACAGCCGGATATAGGTGTAGCAGGGGCTCTTTTGTTATATGAAGATAATACGATTCAGCATGCCGGGGTAATTGCGGGCATGGGTGGTTGGGGAGATCATGTTTATAAGGGAATGTCCCCGGTTCATTATGGTTCTCCTTTTGTATCGCCCATGGTAACCAGAAATGTTACTGCGGTTACGGGTGCGTGTATGGCAGTGTCTAAGAAAACCATTGAAAAGATTGGTCCATTTGATGAACGCTTTTTGATATGCGGAAGTGATGTAGAACTGTGTATAAGAGCATTGCAAAAAGGATACCGGAATGTATATGATCCCTATGTAAGACTTTACCATTTTGAGTCAAAAACCAGGGATTCCTATATTCCTGAGGTGGATTTTGAGATGTCACGGAACATGTATGCCCCATATCTGGCAGAAGGAGATCCTTATTATAACATTCAATTAGATACGTTTAGTTGTATACCTAAATTGAAAGCTGAGGCAAAAGAAAAAAGTGTGGAGGAGACAATAGTGGATGAATATCTCCACGGGGATTATGAGGAAGGTATTTTTAACAGTCAGGAAATTGATACTCATATAGCGGAGATAAATCCTTATATATTCCGGCAGTCTGCGCACAAAAATAAAAGAATCAATATTCTTTTGCCTTCTATAAATCCGGAGCATGTTTTCGGTGGTATTTCTACTGCCCTTAAATTTTTTGAAAAGCTGGCTGAAAGTACGGGATTCGACAAAAGGATAGTCCTGGTAGATGCAGTTCCCTCTGTGGCAGCCATTCAGGCATATGAAAAAAACTATACGTTTGTAAAATGGGAAGAAGACAGCCAGGCGAAAGCCCAGATTATTCCGTACAGTGAACGGAACGGATGGACGCTTCCGGTATCAGAGAATGATTATTTTATGTTCACAGGCTGGTGGACAGCGCATTGTGCACAGGAAGCCTATGAAGAGTTCGAGAGGAAGACTGGAATAAAACCCAGACCGTTTATTAATTTTATTCAGGATTATGAGCCGGGATTTTATGCCTGGTCCACAAGATATCTTTTGGCAGACGCAACCTATAAGCACCCCTATCCTCAGATCGCAGTCTTTAATACAAAATTGCTGCAGGACTATTTTCATTGGCAGGGATACAAATTTTATAAGGAGTTTGCTTTTGATCCGGTGCTAAATACAGTGCTGAAGGAAAAACTGTATGCTATGAACAGCAACATGAAAAAGAAGAAACAGATTTTGATATACGGTCGTCCGGGAACAGAAAGAAATGCTTTTAAACTGATAGTTGCCGCACTGCGTAAATGGATTGGAATACAGGAAGATGCAGTAGAATGGAATATTATATCAGCAGGAGAGATGCACCCCAAAGTATATCTGGGAAAAGGGAAATATTTGAATTCTGCAGGGAAATTAACTTTGGATGAATATGCACAAGTGCTTCAGGAGTCTTATGCAGGTATATCTCTTATGGCATCTCCTCACCCCAGTTATCCACCTCTGGAGATGTCGGTTTTTGGAATTAAAGTTATTACAAATACATTTGCCAATAAAGATTTGAAAACTTTTAATGACTTTATTGTATCTTTAAATAACATCAGTCCAAACCATATTGCTAAAAAATTAAATGAAATTTGCAACGATTACCGTATTATAGTAGAGAACAGGATCGTGAATAAAGATTACTGCGAAAATGACAGTGTGTTCAGCTTTATAAATGAGATAAAGGAAATGCTGTAATAATGCCGGAGGAGGGAGTTTCAATGGTTGAGGAGATTGGAAAAGTAAAATTAAATTATGAGTTTTACAGGGGAACAGATGCATATAGCGATGGTGAGATAGAGAATGATCTGCTGAGCCTTGTGAAAGAAGAGGAAAATGTGGACCGTATTCTTCAAAAGGATAACAGGTGGCCTGTCTTATATCATTTGTCTCCGGTGAGGCAAAATATATTAGAATGGTATCCTTTTACTAAAAAAGACAGTGTACTGGAAGTAGGAGCCGGATGCGGTGCAATTAGCGGAGTATTGTCACGTCTGGCAGGCAAAGTGACCTGTATCGAATTGTCAAAAAGAAGGTCATTGATCAATGCCTACAGAAACAAAAATTGTGAAAATATGGAGATAATGGTTGGGAATTTCAATGATATCAAATTAGAAGAGAAATTTGACTATATTACCCTGATTGGCGTTTTTGAATATGCAGGATATTATACAGATGCAGAGGAACCGTTTCCTGCATTTCTACAGAATCTGAAGCAGATGCTGAAACCGGGTGGCCATATTTTAATTGCCATTGAAAACAAATTCGGTCTGAAGTACTGGGCAGGAGCCAGAGAGGATCATACGGGACAGCTTTTTGACGGTATAGAGGGGTATCATAAGACAGATAGCTGTGTCAGAACATTTTCTAAAAAGGAGATAACATCTATTATATACCAGGCCGGGTTTGATAAAATGAATTTTTACTACCCATTTCCCGATTATAAATTTCCCGTTCAGATTTTCTCGGATGATTATCTTCCGAAAGCGGAAGAACTGGCCTGTGGTAAGGACAGCTTTGACAATACCAGATGGATACTGTTTGATGAAACGGCAGTCAGCCAGCAATTGGCAAAGGACGGCAGTTTTGAATTTTTTGCCAATTCATTTATGATTGAAGCGGAATAGAAGGAGTGCCAAAGTGAAAAAAATATATTCCAAATTTACAAAAGAGCGTGATAGAAGATTCCAGATAGAGACTGCAATATATGTGACAGAGAACGGCAAAAAAGCAATTAGTAAAAGAGCTCTTCTTCCGGAAGGACAGAAACATATTGATAATATGTATCAGAATTATCAATACTTTAAGGAACAGGGAATAAGTCTTCTGACGCCCTGCAGGATGGAGCACAAGGCTGTCTTTTTTGATTTTGTTACGGGGGACAGTTATTATACACAAATTCTGCAGGCACTTGAGGATAAAGATCAGAATCGTCTGCAGTTTGTTCTGGAAAAATATAAAGATATTTTTGAAACAATGTATCCTGCACAGACCTCGTTTGAAAAAACAGAAAGTTTTGTTTCGGTTTTTGGTGATATAGATATACCATCTGGGATGTCTGCAGTTAAAAAGTTGAATATTGATTTGACATTTGATAACTTAGTGGAAAACGGAGAAAATACTATTATACTGGATTATGAATGGATTTTTGATTTTCTGGTACCGGTCAAATTTTCAATATACAGGGCCCTCTTTGCTATTGCTTTGAAGCACAAAGCAGTTCTTAACAAATTAATGACAGAGGATGAGCTGTTTGAATATTTTAATATAAGCAAAGAAGAACGTAAAATATTTGCGCAAATGAATGATGGGTTTATGTTCTATGTGGAGGGAAAAGATTACTCTTATTCCAGAACCTTAAATCAGTATAAACAGGAAGTGTATTATTTTGATGAAGAGATGAAGACAGAATCTTCATATGCCCAGATATATCTCGACAGAGGAATGGGGTATTCAGAGGAAAACAGCAGGATGTTTCCTATCTTAAAAGGGCAAAGGGAAGTTGAGTTGGAGATGACTTTAAATCCGCTTCACATGCCCAGGGAAATCCGTATAGACCCACTAAATACATCTGTGATGATCCGATTGATTTATATGGAGGCGGATACAACAGAAGGTATAAGAAAAATAACAATAGAACAGACAGAACAGAATGCAAATACATGTGCGGGGAATGATCTGGTATTTAAAAGTAGTGACCCCCAGATTCTCCTGCGTGTTTTAGAGGGAGAACAATGGACAAGCATCAGAATCAAATATGAAATCTTATTCTCCGAACTGAAAAATGCAGAGCCTTACTTGCAGCTCTGTAAAAAAAGAGAAGAAGAATTAAAAGAAAAGATTGAAGAGCAGGGACAATTACTTCATGCGAGTGCAAAACGATTTGTAGAATTGGAGGAACTTTTGCAGCTCTATAAAGATAAATTGAATTATATAGAAAATACCCGGGCATATCGCTCCCTGCTTAAGCAGAAAGTAGAACAGATTCATCTTTGGGATAAGCTAAAGGAACAGGACAACTAAAGGAGTATTTATGCAGCGAGAGATATATGAAGTCAAAAAAGAACGATTTAATATAGCAGACCGCCAAAAATATATTCTTCAGGGTGTCTGGCCAAAGGACTATAAAGCTGAAGTAAAACTGGAAAACACAGTATTGGAAGCAAAAATCAGCGGACAGGAGAGAGTCAGCGCCCTGGAAAGATTTCAGGATTTAGACTTTGAAAATGGTGAGCGTATTGAGATGGTGGTTCTGCTTCCGGAACAATTAAATAATTCTGGAAAACTGACCATCTATGCCATAAAGGGGGATATTAGGATTTTATGGTTTTCTGTTGATGCTGGAAAACTGGCAGAAAGGCAGGGAAAGCCTCAGTTTTATATTGAGGAAGTTACAACGGACAAAGAACTCCATAAATGCAAGATCAGAGGCTGGGCAGCAGGAATACAACAAGTTGATATTAAACTTGAAGATAAAGCAGGAAGAGAAATTTCATGCCATTTGGAAAGGCTGAATAGGGTAGATGTTCAGAACCAGTTTTCAGAGATGGATATTGGCGAGAATTCGGGATTTTATTTGGAAGTAGATTATGACAAGCAGAGTTCTTACCGGATTATTTTTCAAACAGGGACGGAAAGGGCAGTATTTCCAGTGCCGCTGCAGCGTTCAGAGATTATGCAGGAGAAGTTTAAACTTTATTGTAAGAAGTCTGTTCGTTACCTGAAAATACATGGGATTTCAGGGTTTTCGGCAAAAGTATTTTCAAAAGCAAAAAACCATAAAAATCGTCCTGTTGAATACGCAAAATGGCTTCCAAAGCATCTGCCTTCCCAGTCGGAACTTACACAGCAGAGAGAAGAAAAATTTGCTTGGGAACCTAAGTTTAGCATTGTGGTACCGCTATTTAAGACTCCTGAAAAATATCTCGAAAGCCTTATCCGGTCCATACAGGCACAGACTTATGGCAGGTGGGAGCTGTGCTTATCTGATGGAAGTGGAAAAAATTCAGAATTAGAGGGTTTTATAAAAAAAATTGCAGAGAATGATAAAAGGATTGTGTATATTTCTCATGAATCTTGTCTGCAGATCTCTGAAAATACGAATGCAGCTATAGAGGCAGCTTCCGGAGAATTTATTGTATTTGCAGATCATGATGACGAATTGACACCAAATGCACTCTACGAGTGTGCACGTAGCTTAAATGAGAAAAGGGATACCTTAATTCTGTATTCGGATGAAGACAAAATGACTATGGATGGAAATAAATTTTTTCAGCCCCATTTTAAGCCGGATTTCAATATTGATTTATTGTGCACCGTAAATTATATCTGTCACCTGTTTGTAGTCAAAAGGGATATTATTAATATGGTGGGGATGTTGAGAAGGGAATTTGACGGAGCACAGGATTATGATTTTATTTTCCGATGTACAGAACAGGCGGGAAGAGAGCATATTTGTCATATCCCAAAGATTTTATATCACTGGCGATGTCATGAGGATTCTACAGCAGAGAATCCGGAGAGTAAATTATATGCCTTTGAAGCCGGAAAAAGGGCAGTAGAGGCTCATTATGAACGGATTGGTGTAAAAGCACAGGTTCAGCAGGGAGAATTCTTGGGACTTTATAGATCTCGGTTCATCAGGGAGCGCGATCCATTGATTTCCGTAGTTATTCCAAATAAAGATCATATAGATGACTTAAAACGCTGCATTGATTCCATTGAGCAGAAAAGTACGTACAAAAATCTTGAATACATTATAGTTGAAAATAACAGTACAGAAAAAGAAACTTTTGCATATTACAAAAAGTTGGAAGAAACTAATCCGAGAGTAAAGGTAGTTTATTGGGATGGGATTTTCAATTATTCCGCAATAAATAATTTTGGTATCAGGGAAGCAAAAGGTGAATATCTTCTTCTGCTTAACAACGATACGGAAATTATAAATGCAGATTGTCTGGAAGAACTTCTGGGGTATTGTATGCGGGAAGATGTGGGGGCTGTTGGAGCCCGGCTTTATTATGAGGATGATACTATACAGCACGCAGGGGTTGTCATTGGATTCGGCGGAATTGCAGGCCATTGTTTTGTTCAGCAGAAACGCGGGGTTACCGGTTATTGCCACAGAATTATCTGTGCACAGGATTACAGCGCAGTTACTGCTGCGTGTATGATGGTAAAACGAAAAGCATATGACGATGCAGGCGGATTAAGTGAAAAGCTTCAGGTTGCGTTTAATGATATTGACTTTTGTCTGAAACTTCAGAGTGCCGGGTATCTTGTAGTTTATAATCCATATGCTGAATTATATCATTATGAGTCAAAATCAAGAGGGTTAGAGGATACACCTGAGAAAGTTGCAAGATTTAACAGAGAAATAAAAACCTTTGAAGAACGGTGGCCTGAAATATTAAGAGATGGAGATCCCTATTATAATCCTAATTTGACCTTGGACAGCCAGGATTTTTCATTGAGAAGGATTTAGCGTAAAACCGTTCCAAATATTATAGGCTTAAGGAACAAGAAAAAATAATGAATAAAAGAAAAGAAATAATAGTAGAGATTTTGTTTCTCATCGGTGTGTTTGCATTTTTACTTTGCTGGGCTGTAATACAGCCATTTAATGCATCACCGGATGAAGCCATGAAATATCAGATTGTGGAATATATTATGAAACATGGAACATTGCCACATGGGGGAAATCCGGAGATTCGTCATGAATTATGGGGGATTTCTTATGCGTTTAACCCTATCCTGCCATATATTATCGGAGCAGGGTTCGGGAAAGCTGCACTTTTATTTACCAGTGCAGAAATGGCACCGGTAATTGCCGCAAGAATGGTTAATGTTCTGTTTGGTACTGCAACGGCTGCGATGACTATGAAAACAGGCAAACAATTGTTTCTAAAAGAAAATGCAAGGGTATTTGTAGTGTTAGTATGTTTCCTTCCGGGGGCGGTTTTTATAAATTCCTATATAAATACGGATTCTATTGCCTTGTTTTCCACATCATGGATAATCTGGTGCTGGGTTAAAGCACTGAGAAATGGCTGGAGAAAAAGTCTCTGTGTAGAACTGGCACTGGCCTTGTCCGTGTGTGCACTTTCTTATTATAATGCATATGGATTTATACTCTGCAGTGTCTTTTTCTTTGCCGGGAGTATCTTGTTCTGTGAGGATAAGAGATGGAATTATAAAAAAATGTTTTCCCTGGGAGCTCTTATTATTGCTGTTGTGGCTGTGTGTGCAGGGTGGTGGTTTGTGCGTAATGCAATTTTATATCATGGAGATATATTAGGTATGCGTACTTCATCGGAATATGCCCAGTTGTATGCCCGGGAAGATTTAAAGCCATCTAACAGGATCACGCCTCAAAGTCAGGGAATGAGTGTTTGGGATATGTTATTCTGGATACCCGGAGAATGGAATTTCAACTGGCTGGTAACTGTGGCGGTCAGTTTTGTGGGAACTTTCGGCTTTCTGGATATTTTTATGCCCAAAGCCTGGTCAATAGTTTATTTTATTGTTTTTGCAGCAGGAATTGTCGGCGTATTTTTTCAGATCAGAAAACAGTTTTTTGTTACAGGACTGAAGAGAAATGTCAGACATGCAAAAGACGATACTGGAGATACCGTGTACATCACGATCAGAAAGAACAAAAGATGGGAGATGAAAAATTATTTTCATCTATGTTTGCTTGCAACTATGGTAATACCTTTTATTCTGCTGGTAAAATATGCATATTCCAGTGATTTCCAGGCACAGGGGAGATATTTGATGCCTATGCTGATTCCATTTATGTATTTTATTACCTTAGGGTACCATAATATAGTGGATAGAGTTATTAAAAGTCGAAAAGTAAAGGGTGTAATTTCCAATATTTTTTGTATAGGTTATATTTTGTCGGCAATTGGAGTGTATCTGTTTGTTTTTATGCCGAACTATATGTAACAGCAAAGCCGTACGCATATCCTTCTGCGTACGGCTTCTTTCATTTATTCTCTTCGGGACTCTCCTGTCGGTACAACTGACGGACTACAAATTGAGGAGACTTGTTCTGACTGATAAAGATTCTTCCAATATATTCTCCGAGTAATCCAAGCATAAGCATATTCAGACCGCTGACAATAAGCAGGGCACACATGAGGGAAGTCCAGCCAATGATTGGCTCCGGACAGATGAACTGGCGGACCACCATGATTATAGTCAGCAGAAACCCCAGAAATGCAAAAAAACCGCCAAAAAAGCTTGCGATCCTAAGTGGTTTCACAGAAAAAGAGGTAAAACCATTAAGCCAAAGCAGGATCAGTTTACCGAGTGTAAAGGTGGTTGTACCGACTTCACGTTTTTTATGGTCAATAAAAACATTAGTAATATGGTCCGTGGTGCGTAATATAAGCCCCCATATATAAGGAAAAGCGCTGTCATAACGCAGCATTTCATCTTTTACAAAAGAATTCATGATAAAATAACTGCATAAGGTGAGGTCTTTAGGCTTTTTTAAAAGCATTGTGGCCATTTTATCATTCAGCCGGCTTCCCCAGTTTTTAAAAGCACTGTGCTGCTTGGTATGATATTTTCCAAATACAGCATCATATCCTTCTTCTATTTTTGCGATCAGCTTATGGGCCTCAGCAGGAGGATTTTGGCAGTCATCATCCAGGGAAATGATATATTCTCCTGTGGCGTAGGTGTATCCGGCCATCAGAGCAGCATCCTGTCCAAAATTTTTGGCAAGATTTACAGCGATAACCTGTGGGAATTTATCTGCCAGACCTTTGATCACGGAAAATGTATTGTCCTTGGAACCGTCATTCACTAATATGATCTCGTATTGATAATCCTCTTTTGGAAATGCTTCAAAAATATCATCTACAACAAGAGAAATTGTTTTTTCGGAATAGTAGCATGGAATAACAAAAGAGAGCTTCTTATCCAGTTTCAAAATATAACCTCCTCGCATCTTAAACTCAATCTTCTTTAGTATAGCACATTCGAGGTTCCCTTTAAACAGAAAATGTGGTAGAATGTACGGGTATATAAGTAAAAGGACGGGTAAATCTGCCCAAAAGAATGGAATTAGCAGAGGTAAAAGTTATGTCTAAAGGAAAACTGGAGTGGGGAAGGATGCTGAAAAAGCTTTCCCCGTATACCATACAGAAGGGATACCGCTATTTAAAACATTATGGACCGAAGGAATTTTGGATCCGCCTGCATGAGCGGTTTGAACCGGAGGAAGTTCCATATGGTCCATGGTATGAAGCGTACCGCCCCACAAAAGAAGCTTTAGATAAACAGCGGAAGCGGTCATGGAAATATAGTCCAAAGATCAGTATTGTAGTACCGGCATATAAAACGCCTGAAAAATTTCTGCGGGAAATGTTGGACTCTCTGAGGGAGCAGACTTATGGCAATTGGGAGCTGTGTATAGCTAACGCCAGTCCGGAAGATGCATCCATGGAATTTACCCTGAAAGAATATGCTTCTTTGGACAGCAGGATTGTTTGGAAAAAACTGGACAAAAATCTGGGGATCGCAGAGAATACAAATGCCGCCTTCGTCATGGCAACCGGGGATTACATTGGGCTTCTGGACCATGACGATCTGCTTGCCCCTAATGCATTGTATGAAATTGCTTCAGCTTTGGAAAAGGAACGGGATATTGATGTGATTTATACGGATGAAGATAAGGTGAGGGCAGACCTGTCAGAGCATTTCCAGCCTCATTTGAAGCCGGATTTCAATCCGGATCTGCTTCGGGCAAATAATTATATCTGTCATCTGTTTGTAGTGAGACGTCGGATTATGGAGCAGACAGGCGGTTTCCGCAGCGAATTTGACGGTGCCCAGGATTATGATTTTATATTTCGGTGTGTTGAGTGCGCCGAAAAAATACATCATATTCCGGAAATCTTATATCACTGGCGGACCCATCAGGCTTCCACCGCGGATAATCCGGCCAGCAAAATGTATGCCTATGAAGCGGGAAAACGGGCTATTGAAGGGAATTTGAAGCGGAGTGGGCTTTGCGGAAAGGTCAGCCATACGAAAGATTATGGCTTTTATCGTGTGCAGTATCAGGTACAGGAGTCCCCTCTTGTTTCCATTATCATACCTAATAAAGATGAGAAAGAAGTTCTGAAAAAGTGTATGGATTCCATCTTTAAAAAATCAACATATCAAAATTTTGAGATTCTTATTGTGGAAAATAATAGTGAGACAGAGGAAATTTTTACTTATTATCGTGAGCTGAGCAGGCAGGACAAGATACGTCTGTTAAAATGGGATAAACCATTTAATTACTCTGCCATTAATAATTATGCGGCGAAAAAAGCTAAAGGCACATATCTTCTGTTTTTAAATAACGACATGGAAGTGATCTCGCCTGATTGGATAGAAGAAATGCTTGGACACTGTCAGAGACCCGATACCGGAATTGTGGGTGCAAAATTATATTATCCGGACAAAACCATCCAGCATGCAGGGACAATCATCGGGATTGGCGGAATTGCGGGACATATGTTTGTAAATATGCAGGGAGACCGGTCCGGATATCTCCACAAGGCTTCCCTTCAGCAGGATTTAAGTGCAGTTACGGCAGCCTGCATGATGGTGAAACGAGATGTGTTTTTTGAAGTTGGCGGATTTGAGGAGAAACTGACCGTTGCATTCAATGATGTGGATTTTTGTCTACGCGTACGGCAGAAGGGATATCTGGTCGTATATGATCCCTTTGCAGAGCTGTATCATTACGAATCAAAGAGCCGCGGAACAGAAGATAATAAGGAGAAAGTGCGCAGATTTCAAAGTGAAATTGAGTTTATGCGCTGTCGGTGGGAAACACTTTTAAAAGAAGGAGATCCCTACTACAATAAAAATCTTTCTCTTACCAAGTGGAATTATTCCCTGCGGCCAAATGAATAAAAATCTCAGGACACAGACTTATCCCAATGCTGTGTCGGAAAGGTTTCCGGAAAACATGTATGAAGTATCAGTAATCATCCCTAATTTTAATGGAAAAAAATATCTGAAAGACTGCCTGGATGCACTGCTTGCACAGGATTTTCCTTCTTTTGAGATCGTGGTGGTGGATAACGGGTCCAAAGATGGCAGCGTTCAATATCTCAGCCGGAATTACCCGCAGGTGAGGCTTATTGCACTGGAGGAAAATACGGGCTTCTGCGGGGCCGTCAATGTGGGAATCCACACCTCACAGGCAAAGTATATACTGCTTTTGAATAATGATACGATCGTCCAGAAGGATTTTATTCATGCTTTGGTTCGGGATATAAAAAGAAGTCCTGCTATTTTTTCATGTCAGGCGAAGATGCTGCAGATGCATGATAAAAGCAGGATAGATGATGCCGGAAATTATTACTGTGCTCTAGGGTGGGCGTTTGCTGACGGGAAGGGTAAGCCAGAGGAAAATTATAATAAAAGAAAGAAAATATTTGCCTCCTGTGCAGGGGCAGCTATCTATAGAAAAAGTATTTTAAACGAGATTGGATGCTTTGATGAGGAGCATTTTGCCTATCTGGAGGACCTGGATATTGGATATCGGGCCAGGCTATATGGATACGAAAACTGGTTTTGCCCAGCGGCTCGTGTATATCATGTGGGAAGCGGCACCAGCGGTTCCAGGTACAATCTTTTTAAAGTCAGATATTCTTCCAGGAATAATGTATATATGATATATAAAAACATGCCGCTTTGGCAGATTGTATTGAATTTTCCACTGTTTGCAGTAGGATTTGGGGTAAAGGCGGTGTTTTTTGCGTGTAAGGGGTTTGGCAGGGAGTATGCTGCGGGGATTAAAAATGGGATTGAGATTTCCAGGAAGAATAAAGATAAGAAGGTGACTTTCATACATGGAAAAGGAAAACGCTATTTAAAGATACAATTAGAATTATATAAGAATATTTTGAAAAAGTTGTAAATAGCGCGAAATATTTGAATTTGAGTGGGGAATCTGAGATGCTGCAAAAAGTAGAAAATATGCTGAAAGCACAATGGTATAAAAAACAAGAGCTGGATTTTCATATCTGGGTATTTTCATCTGTGGACAATTGTAATTTTAATTATAATTCTAAATATTTGTTCTTTTATGTCAGGGAACAGCTTCCGCAAATTAAGCCGGTATTTGTCATTAATAATACGAAAAAAAGGAAGCAACTGACAGAGGAATATGGCGATGGATATTTTGTTGATGGTCTGTGCAGTGATGGGATGAAGATGATATTACGCGCAGGTGTATGGTTTACTTCTGCCGGTCTGCCGGTATATGAGTGGAAGGGAAATCCGGAGCGCATAGTAGTAAATTTGTGGCATGGGATACCTTTGAAAAAAATAGTGCTGATGGAGGAAAAGCAAAGCTTTTTACGACGATTCTATTTTAAGCACTTATTTTCCAGCAAATACACGTATATTTTAACTACGAGTACACATCTTGTTCCTATAATGTCGAAAAGCTTTGCGGTTCCGGAGGAATGTATAAAAGTTTGGGGACAACCAAGAAACGACCTTTTGTGGGAAACGCCTGTAAAAGGAGAAGTCCTCCGAATCATGAAGATAGAAGAAGGGGCTTCTCTTATTTTGTATGCACCCACCTACAGAGAGTATGGAGATACTGTGTTGTTTCCTTTCCCGGATAATGATCAGAAAGAAATTGAGCGTTTTCTTCAGGAAAAAAACTGCCATATTTGTATACGTTCGCATTTAAAGGAACAGGGGAGGATTGAAAAATATACTGGTTCCCATATCCATTTCATGAATGAAGACGTGATTGATGATATTGCATTGTGGCTGAATTGTTTTGATGTCTTAATTACAGACTATTCAAGTATCTATCTGGATTATCTCCTATTGAATAAACCAATCATCTTCCTGCCTTATGATCAGAGAGAATATCTTCGGAAGAGAGGAATGAATTTTCCATATGATAAAGTCACTCCCGGTCCAAAACCGGAGAATCTGCAAGAATTTTTAAAATGTGTGGATAGAGCATTAGCTGGACAGGACGGATATGCGTCTATGAGAGAAAAATGCAATTCTTATTTTAACCAGATGAAAGAACCCTGCAGCAATAAAATATGTGAATATATATTGAGAGATATAAAAAACAAATTATAGTTTTTATCCGAGAGGAAAATGAAATGCAGATGTTGATCAAGGTATTAAAAAAGCTGAAAAGTGGCACGTGGTTTCCTTTTTATAACAGTTTTTATGAGCGCGTATCGCTGGACCCGAACATGATTTTCCTGGAGTCAAGAGGCGGTAAAGCATTGGAGGGAAATATTTTTTCTCTTTGCAGAGAATTGGAAAAGGGACAATATAAAAAATTTAAATTAGTTTTAGCTGCAGATAAGACCTCAAAAAAGACAATAATGCAGAAACTTGAAAACTATGATTTGCATATAAATAAAATAGTAGAGACAGGTGGTCTGCAGTATTATTTTTATTTATCAAAAGCAAGATATTTAATTAATGATACAAGTTTTCCGGGACGGTTTATTAAAAAAGAAAACCAGATTTATCTCAATGTTTGGCATGGAACACCTTTAAAAAGGATGGGAAGAGATAATGTTGATGAAGTGTACAGCATGGGAAATGTTATGCGCAATTTGCTGGCTGCGGATTATCTGTTATTTCCAAACGAATATATGGAAGAAAAAATGTCAGGGGCATACATGCTGGACAACCTTTATAATGGTGTAGTACTTCATGAAGGTTATCCCAGAAACAGTATATTTTTTTCACGTGAAAGCGGAGAGAGAATGAAAAAAGGGCTGGGTTATGAAGGGCAGCAGCTAATTATGTATATGCCCACATTTCGCGGTAAAGCAGATCAGATTGAAGTGGAAGGGTTCGGGACAAGGATACATCAACATTTGCACGAGCTTGACAGCAGACTTTCTGATGAACAGACGTTACTGATAAAAGTACATCCATTCATTCAAAACCAGATTGAAATCAGCCAGTATTCACATATTAAACCAATACCTGAGAATGTTGATTCATATGAAGTTTTAAATGCGTGTGATGTTCTGATTACGGACTATTCCAGTGTGATGTATGATTTCGCCATTACCAGAAGAAAAATCATACTCTTTGCTTATGATTACGAAGAGTATATCAGGGAAAGAGGGTTGTATGAGAATATTACAGATTATCCTTTTTCAATGGCAGAGACTGTAAATGATATTATACGCGAGCTGGAAAATGATTCCGGCAGTGTAAACAAAGAGTTTCTTATGAAATATGCCACTTATGAGAGCAGGGATGCCGCAGAGAAAATCTGCAGACAGATATTTTTAGAAGAGAATTGCTGTGCGCTTGTTAAGATGAATAAAAATAACAAAAAAAATATTCTATTTTATGCAGGTGATTTAAACCAAAATGGAATCACTACTGCGTTCTGCAGTATGATGAAATATTTGGATAAAAGCAGATACAATTATTATATTTCTTTTCGTATGCAATCCGTGAAAGCAGAACCTGAGCGGACAAAAAGAATACCTGAAAATATGGGGGTATTTCCTATTTCCAGTGAGATGAACATGGATTTATTGACAGGATTTGCACAGCTCTTTTATATAAAAGCAGGCTGCAAAGGTCGTTTGATAATGCAGAGGCTGCGCCGTGCTTATAAACGTGAGTGGAGAAAACATTTTGGTAATGTTCAGTTTGAACATGCGGTTCATTATAATGGTTATGAAGCATATATTACATCATTGATCGAACAAGCGCCGTGTAGGAACACAATTTGGGTTCATAATGATATGGAGCAGGAAATCGCATTAAAGAAAAACCAATCCCGTTATCTGCTGGAGGATGTGTATAAATCTTATGATAATGTTGTGGTCGTCAGCGAAGATATCCGGCAATCAACCATACGAATCAGCGGAAGAGAAAATAATATCCATGTAATTGAAAACTGTCATGATTATGAAAGCGTAATAAAACGCAGCAAAATGCCAGTTTCTTTTGATAAAAACACTCTGTCTACAAAGACTGAGGAAGAGTTGATAAAGATTCTCAACGGCAATTCCGTGAAATTTATAAATATTGGAAGATATTCACCTGAAAAGGGTCATGAACGCTTAATTAAAGCATTTGAACAATATTGGTTAAAACATAGAGAGTCTAATTTGATTATTATTGGCGGTACTGGTGATCTCTACAGCAAAACCTTGGAACTGGCGCGTGCGACTGCTGCATCTGAACATATTATATTGATCAGATCAATGAGCAACCCCATGCCTGTTTTAAAAAGATGTGATTTGTTCCTGCTTTCTTCCTATTATGAGGGGTTAGGTCTTGTATTACTGGAGGCTGATACCCTGGGAATTCCGGTTACGGCATGCGATGTACCGGGTCCCCGTGGTTTTTTGCGGCGGCATGGAGGGATTTTACTGGCAAATAGTCAGGAGGGGATTTTACAAGGGATGATAATGTTTAACCGGAAAAAACTCACTTCTATGAATGTGGATTATGAAAAGCGAAACCTGGAGAGTACCCGGAAATTTGAGGAGTTATTGACAGAATAAAGTAAATTGCATTCGATATAGAATTGTGGTATACTGCTGAAGATAGAAATTGGACGTAACAGAAAGAGAAGAGGTCATACTTTGAAAACGACAGACTTTTACAAAAGAATAATTGTTTTTATACTTACGGCGTTAGTTGTCGTTGCTCAGACATCTTTATTTGGAATTGTCTGGTATCAGTATTATCGCAATTTAATCTTTGAACCTTTTTGGAATAAGGGTAACTGGGCTTTAATAGCGCTTTATGCATTAATTCTGATTTTGTTTTCAAGTTTATATGGTGGTCTCAGAGTAGGATATCTTAAAAAGCTTGATATTATGTATTCTCTTACTCTGGCAACTATATGCACAAATGTGGTAGCATATTTACAGATTACCCTGATCAACCGTTGGTTTTTATCTCCAGGCCCACTTTTGATCATTACCCTGCTGGACATCATCATTATCATATTCTGGACACTGGGGTCCGGTTATATTTATTCAAAAATATATAAAGCTCGTAGAATGCTGGTCATTTATGGAGACAGAGCACCGGACGAATTGATCAGAAAAATGAACTCCAGAAAAGATAAATATGATATCAGCGGTAAAGTGCACATCAGTGCAGGTGAAAAAGAAATATATAAAATGATGCATGATTATGAAGCTGTTATTATATGGGATTTACCTTCTCAGCTTCGTAACAAATATCTAAAACATTGCTTTGCGCATTCTGTCCGCTGTTATGTAACCCCTAAAATATCCGATGTTATTTTACTTGGAACAGAGAGGATTCATTTGTTTGACACACCTCTGCTGGTGTCCAAAAATATGGGACTGACTGCTGGACAAGCCATAATAAAAAGAAGCATTGATATTATCGTTGCAGTCGTAGGTATTATCATTTCCTCGCCTGTCATGTTTATATGTGCAGCGGCTGTTAAATGCTATGACAGAGGTCCGGTATTTTATCGCCAGGAGCGTCTTACACTGCATGGCAGGGTTTTCCGTATATATAAGTTCAGAAGTATGTGTGTGGATTCGGAAAAGAATGGAGCCAGATTAGCTTCAAAAAACGATTCCAGAATCACTCCGGTTGGAAAAGTATTGAGAAATCTTCATTTTGATGAGCTTCCTCAATTGTTTAATGTTCTGAAAGGCGACATGTCAATTGTAGGCCCAAGACCTGAAAGAAAGGCTATTTTGAAAGAGTATCAGAGAGAGATACCGGAATTCTACTATAGACTGAAAGTAAAAGCAGGGTTGACCGGTTATGCACAGGTTTATGGTAAATATAATACAACGCCTTATGACAAATTGAAACTGGATTTGTTTTATATCGAGAATTATTCAGTTCTTCTGGATTTAAAGTTAATGCTGATGACTTTCAAAATTTTATTCCAGAAAGAAACTTCAGAAGGGGTTGAGGATACGCAGAAGAATGCTTTGCTGGACTCCAATGGAGAAGAAAAGGAAAAGAAAGAAGCATGACAGGGAAACCATTGGTATCGGTAATCATGCCGGCATATCAGGCTGAAAAATATATTAAAAAGGCTATAGAATCTGTTTGGATACAGGATGTGCCGCTGGAGTTAATTGTAGTTGACGATTGTTCGCGTGATAACACTAGGGACGTATTAAAAAGGTATATAATGCGTTCGGATTTTCATTATATCAAAAATAAAGATAATATGGGAGCTGCCGCATCAAGAAATAGAGGGGTAGAAGCTGCAAAAGGTGATTTTATTGCATATCTGGACTCGGATGATTGGTGGGAGCCGGGAAAGTTAAAGAAGCAGTTGGAAATGATGAAGCAGACAGGCAGTGTAATATGTTCTACGGGCAGAGAATTGATGAAACCAGACGGAAGCAGTACCGGCAAAAAAGTTGGAGTAGCTACTTCAGTTACTTATAAAGATCTGTTGAAGCATAATAGTATTAATTGTTCATCTGTATTAATAAGAAAAGATGTAGCTATGGAATTCCCTATGTGTTATGACAAAAGCCATGAAGATTATATAACTTGGCTAAAGGTATTGAAGAAATATGGCTGCTGTGCAGGGATTAACTATCCATATCTAAAATATCGCCTCAGTGAAGGCGGAAAATCCCGGAATAAATTTAAATCTGCTGGTATGACATTTCAAGTATATCGCTATATGGGATATGGGCGAATAAAAAGCTGTATTTTCTTCTTGTCATATGCTGTTCATGGTATTATCAAATACATGGGGATATGATTGGAACTTTAGGTACAGAGTTGAAAAAATGCGGTTTATGTGATATAATCGATAAGATTGTTTTATAGTTCAGTTGTGGCTGATATAAAAACTATGTTTAAGGAGATAAAAAAATGAAGCGAGTAATTACGTACGGTACATTTGATTTACTGCATTATGGACATATTAACTTATTACGCCGGGCAAAACAGCAGGGAGACTATTTGATTGTTGCATTATCTACAGATGAGTTTAACTGGAATGAAAAACAAAAAAAATGTTATTTTTCCTATGAAGAAAGAAAGCACTTGCTTGAAGCGATCCGCTACGTGGATTTGGTGATTCCGGAAGAAACTTGGGAGCAGAAGAAGACTGATGTAAAAGAATATCATGTGGATACATTCGTTATGGGGGATGACTGGGTTGGAAAATTTGATTTCCTGAAAGAGGAAGGCTGTGAGGTTGTCTATCTGCCTAGGACACCAGAAATATCTACAACACAGATCAAAAATGATTTGAATAAGCACTGACGGGTTGGACTATAAATTATGAAGAGATTTAGAGATGATTTAAAACGGTATTACAAATATGCAAAGTATTCGGCAAAGTCAGACCTGAAGGCAGAGGTTGCAAGTTCATATTTGAATTGGCTGTGGTGGATATTGGATCCATTACTGTTTATGCTGGTATATACATTTATTGCCATTGTAGTATTCAGAAGTGGAGTTCAGTATTTTCCTGTATTTGTATTTATTGGATTAACCCTATGGAATTTTTTTAACAAGACAGTTATCGGCAGCGTTAAAATTGTCCGCAATAACAGTGCTATAGTTACAAAGGTCTATATACCTAAATTTGTTTTGATACTCCAGAAAATGATGGTTAATGGGTTTAAAATGCTGGTATCGTTTGCACTGGTCATTGTTATGATGGTGATATATCAAATTCCGGTAACATGGAATATTCTATATATGATTCCAATTTTATTGGTTTTAGGTTTGCTGACTTTTGGGATATGCTGTTTTATGCTGCATTTTGGCGTATTTGTGGATGATCTTTATAATGTTATGAATGTTGTTTTGCGGCTTGTATTTTATATGTCGGGCATCTTTTATTCAATAGGGGATCGTGTTCCGGAGCCATTTAGAAGTATTCTTCTGAAATGCAATCCGGTTTCCATGCTTATGGAGTCTTCCAGGAGATGTATGATTTACTCCGGTGCACCGTATCGTAAGCTGATTTTAGTTTGGGGAGTGATTGGATTATTGTTATGCATTCTGGGTATTAAACTGATTTATAAATATGAAAACAGTTATGTAAAGGTGATGTAATATGGAACAGGAAATTGCATTAGACGTAAAAGATTTAAGAATCACATATAAATGTTTAAAGTCTTTTTCTATTAGGCAGAGCTTGCTGAAGTTTAAAAAGGCTAAGACAGAAGTATATGAGGCTGTACGCGGCGTTTCTTTTTCACTGCCTAAAGGGGAAATCCTGGGCATTGTAGGAAAAAACGGAAGTGGAAAATCCACTATGCTTAGGGCTATTGCAGGTATTTTTTCACCTGATTCAGGAATAATAGATTTGCATGGCAATAGTGTATCTCTGCTGTCTATTGGTGTTGGCTTTCAGAAGAAGTTAACCGGTCGTGAAAATATATTATTATCAGGTATGCTTCTGGGTTTTTCTGAGGAGCAGGTCCGCGGAAAGATGGATGAAATTGTTGAATTTGCAAACCTCGGAAAGTTTATAGATATGCCGGTTAAGACTTATTCCAGCGGTATGCATTCAAAACTTGCATTTTCAATTACGGCAATTTTAGAAGCGGATATTATATTAATTGATGAGGTCCTCAGTGTTGGAGATGCCAGATTTAAAAAGAAAAGTTATAATAAAATGAAAGAGCTTATTTCCAATAAAGACAGAACAGTGTTGATTGTTTCACACAGTGCACAGACGTTGAAGGAATTGTGTACAAGCATTTTATGGCTCCATGATGGAGAGATGAAAATGCTTGGTGATACAGACGAAGTATTGGCAGCATATGATGACTTTATGAGTAAATAGGTTAGTTCAATTATATAATAGAATAATTAGTTTTCTGATTGTATTATGGACAATTTAGGAAATAAACAGATGGGGGTCTCATGATATTATGAATCATGGGACCTTTTCAGATCCATCTGTCGTAAAAATAGTCCCTATCCTGTATCCTGAACATTGGATGGGTTTTAGGTAGATACTTTAGGCTTTGTGTATTCAATTATTGGAGAAGAGCTCCCATGATAACAATGGGACAGAAGAAGAGTTCCATTGTTCAATGGTATAAACATAGCCGGAGACAGCTGATATAAGTAAAAGAATCATAGGCTGTTATCTACATCATCTCGGAAACAGCAAAATAAAAACAGTAAACATATAAATCTGTAACAATAAAATCCGTCGGTCTATAAATAGATCACTAATTATGGTTTGCTGCGTACACATTATGCGGGGCCTCATAGGTTACTATTAATACATGTGTTAACGACACGTTCAGTGGCATGTCCATCATCCAGATAATTATATTTGTCACAAAATTTCTGATATAAAGTGGAATATTGCTTTTCGATAGCATCAATATTGTATACAGCTATTAATAGCTCTTCCTGCGTTTTTAGAATCGGTCCCGGCAGTTCGTTTAAATTAATATAGAAATCACGAACAGTATTTTGATATTCATCTAGATCATACATATAAAAAATAATAGGTTTGTGTAAATTTGCATAGTCAAAAAACACGCTTGAATAATCTGTAATTAAAATATCACTAATTATATAAAGTAAATTAACATCGTCCATTTGCGAGTAATCAAAAATTTTCCCTTGAAAAGATTTCAAATCAAGTTTTGATGAAATTAAATAATGTAACCGCAAGATTACAATATAATCATCACTAATCTGTTCTATAAAATTTAAAAAATTCTTTTCAATATCATATATGTTACCTATTCCTAAAATATATTGATTATCTCTCCAAGTAGGTGCATATAAAATCACTTTTTTATCTAATGGTATGCCTAATTTATTCTTTATTTCTATTGCTTTTTTTGGTTCATAGTTTAAAAGATAATCATTTCTAGGATAACCAGTCTCAATTAATATATATTCCTTATGAAGCTGATTTAAACCAAAGGAAGAAGTAAATACACTTGTACAAAATGCAGAAGGAGATATAAAATAATCATATCTTTTAGCATCATTTATATACATTTTATGACTTTTTTTCTGTGAAGTAAGTACATTTCCTTCTATTTTAAGATCAATACCTATTTTTTTAAAAGGCGTACCATGCCAGGTCTCAATTAAAATTTGATCTTGTTTTTTGGTCATATATGGAGGAATTCTCCAGTTTGTGATCCAATACTTTCCTTTAGCGAAATATTCAAAATATTTTTGTGATTTATATTCCACCAAAATAGTTCTGGAATCAGTGAAATCACTTTTTATTTCCTGTAACTTGTTTTTCCTAAATGCCCATACAAATGTAAAGTCTTTGAAGCGAGAATCATTTATAAGATAATTGTAAATTGCTTTGGGGCTGCATGCATAATGTTTGCCTATAAAAGATTCAAAAACTATTATCCTATTATCTGTAGCATTATTAAGGCAAATGAGTTTGTATTTATAATAAAAATAAACTTCAGCAATAGTATCATATATTTTTTTTAGCGTATGATTTTTGTTTTTTATATACCCTAAAGTGGTTTTGATATTATTTTTCATATTATATTTCCTTTATTATGCAAGTTATTTTATTTATAATAACATGTTATTATAAATAGTGCAATTTCTGGTTGGTAATAAAATTTTCAGGTGCGTGGATATTTTTTGTATTTCAATAATTATTGATAAGTTGTATTCATCTTTTGCGGAGTTTGAACGAACTTAATTGGATAATTAAACATGTAAGCTCAGCAGCCTGTTGTCTGGAAATGGTCTAATAGATGTAAGAACATCATCACAAGGTCATAACAACAACTTACTATTAGATTGAAAAAAAAAATAAAATATGATAATATATATAGGATATTTTATAAAGGAATGGAAAAGTATGAAAAAGCTTAAAAGGATTCTCAAAAAAGTTAAAAGTATGTTACGTTCAGCATGGTATATTCATTATTATTACTCCTCTGATTTGGATGGAAATACTATTCTTTTAGATTCCAAAAATGGTAAAGACTTAGGAGGCAATATTCTTCGTTTGGCACAAGAACTGTCCGGGAATTCTGTGTATAGTGATTATAAATTGTATTTTTCAAGTAATAAGGATAGAAAAAGACAACTAAAGAATACTCTAGAGTTATATAATATTACTAATGCTAAAATCGTGAAAGAAGCAGGTTACCGGCATTATAAATTATTAGCAAGGGCAAAATACTTAATTACTGATACATCCTTTCCTATGGAGTTTGTAAAAAAGGAAGGGCAGATTATCACAAATACATGGCATGGGACACCTTTAAAGAAAATGGGAAAGGATGTTGATAATCAAGCATACTCTATGGGCAATGTACAAAAGAGTCTTTTATTATCCGATTATCTGTTATATCCAAGTGATTATATGAGAAATATTATGATTAAGGCTTATTGTATGGATAATTTATATAAAGGCAAAATCTTATGTTCCGGTTATCCAAGGAATTCTGTGTTTTTTTATCCGGAGGAGGGAGTATTACTTCGCGCTAAATTGAATATGGCAGATAAAAAGGTCTTTGTTTACATGCCTACATGGCGTGGCGTGGTGGGAAAAGTTGAGACGGAAGTGCAAGTTTTGGAGGTACAAAACTATTTATTACAGATGGACGAAATGTTGAGTGATGATGAATTACTTTTGGTCCGTCTTCATCCTTTTGTGGCAAAAGCTATTGATTATAACAAATTTCAGCATATCTGTGCATTTCCAGATGGTTATGATCCATATGATATACTAAATATGGTAGACTGTTTAATAACAGATTATTCAAGTGTGTTTTTTGATTTTTCAAATACTGGAAAAAAAATTGTACTTTTTGTATATGATAAAGAACAGTATTTAGATGATAGAGGGATTTATGTGCAGCTAGATAGTTTCCCATTTCCACAGGTACAAAATGTATCAGAATTGGTAAAAGAATTGAGAAAGCCTAAAAACTATGATGATACAGAATTTAGAAAAAAATATTGTCAGTATGATAGGAAAAATGTGGCGCAGATAGTATGTAAACATATTATTTTAAATGAAAAAGTTTTAGAAGAAGAAACTGTAATTGATAATGGAAAAGATAATGTATTAATTTATTGTGGAGTATTAGCAAAGAATGGATTAACAACAGCATTTTTAAATTTATTAGAGAACATTGATCATACAAAAAGAAATTATTTTGTGACCTTTGTCAAAAGTAGTTATAGGAAAGATCCATTACAAGTAAAATTATTACCATCATGGGTAGGGATTGTTCCTATTACAGGTTTTTTTGGAAGAACACCTTTAGAGGTATTGGCAACAGTATTGTATTTTAGGAAAAAGAAAAAGAATAGGTGGATCATGAAATATGTTGATCGATATTACTCTAGAGAATTTAAAAAAAATTATGGGGAAAGTGACTACACGTTTGTTATTCACTATTCAGGATATGGAGAAAAGACATTAACGTTATTTCAAAATGCTCCTGATAGAAATATAGTATTTGTTCATAATGATATGGTTAAAGAATTGGAATTAAAAACAAATCAGCATGAACATACTGTGAAAAGGGCGTATGCTGAATATTTTAAAGTAGTTCCAGTAACTACTGATATCTATGAACCTACGTTTGAGCTAGGTAATAACAGTAATAATATTTGTATAGTGAATAATTGTCATGATTATCAAGGGATTATTAGAAAAAGCAATGAAAAAATCATATTTGATGAAAGAACTATAAGTACTGTATCTAAGGCGGAATTAGAAATTATCTTAGATAATTCAGAAAAAAAATTTATTACTATTGGACGGTTTTCTTTTGAAAAAGGTCACCAAATGCTTTTAAATGCTTTTGATAAATATTATGAAATATATAAAGAAGGGTATTTAATAATCATTGGCGGCTATGGTCAACTATACGATGAGACATTGCAATATGCACAGAATCTTAAAAGTAAAAATCATATTATTATTATACGTTTTATGAGTAATCCCATGCCAGTATTGAAGAAGTGTGATTTATTTATTTTATCTTCTCTTTACGAAGGGCTGGGGTTGGTTATATTAGAAGCTGATACGCTAGGTTTGCCTGTTATATCTACGGATATTCCGGGACCCAGAGGGTTTGTAAAAGAATACGGAGGATATCTTGTTCCCCCTAGTGTTGAAGGTATATATAATGGATTGATTGCTTTTGATCGTGGTGAAGTGCCTGTGATGAATGTTGACTACAAAAGATATAATGAGCATGCAATAGAGCAATTTGAGACACTGTTTGAAGAAAATTAGGTTTAACTAGTCATACAGAGAGTCAGAAGTGATGATAGATAAGGTAGTACTTGGGACTGGTATACAGTAAATTAAACCTCATGTACTAAAGGCGTCTGTCGAAATAGGGAATGATGGAAAACGATAGTTTTAAGAGGGATTGCGTGATTCGTGTGAGTCATACAATCCCTTTGATTTAATAAGAATCTGTCAGCTATAAATTTACCTACGGTTACCAGGAGGTACTGAAAACTATTAATCTTTTAAGGAATGAAATTTCATGATTACTTATCAGACGGGGCGGTAGTCAAAAATTATGAAGGATTGGTTCTGCAGCGGCATAAAAAGCGGTGGTGCATATTAAGACGCTCATCACCTTCTCGGCATATGAACCCTCTGTCGTGCAAATGTAGAATTTGCCAATGAATGAATCAACATTATGAGAAAGAGAAATTACCGTTTGCGAAAGTGCCAGCTTGCACAGATTTTGATTGGTTGAGCGACTGTGGTGACGCACAAAACCAAAAATGACTTGCTTTTGGAAAGTGATAAAGATATTTATTTGCATTTAATACGGAAGGGATACGAGTTCATCTATTTGTCGCACAAAAGCTGGATTGGAAAAAGCCTGATATCCCTATCGCTGGATACGGGGTACAGGTGGTTAGAAATTTAGCGGAAGTGTGAAAAATGATTATTCATAATATCTCAGAATTTAAATATTAGATTTATCATTTATCTAAAGATTCCTTAATAATCATATTGCAATCTCTTGTCATATTGTGTTATCTTGTATAAAGAAGGATTTATATAAGAAATAGTAAAAAATATATATAAATATTTTGGAGCGAAGTATGGACACAAAAGAAGAAATAAAACAAGATTTGCATGCAAATATAAGCACAAAGTTCACAGTACACAGGAAAATCATAAAAATCATAGGAATAGTAATAGGGTATCTGATTGCTTTTCTTTCTCTGTTAATAGCCACCAGTATTTCATGGATGTTTAGAACCTGGACGGGGCTTACTATGAATGAACTGATGTTTCACATACAATCACCTCTGCAGGGAACTGATAGTGGGATAATTATAAGTTACATATTATCCTGTGTCCTTGTATCCATAGGCATTATTTTACTTGTTGGAATTATTTATAAAATTGTAAAAAAGAAAAAGGGATTTATACTTTTATTTTCTGCAGTTATATCTGTTGCAATCGCAGGTACTTCTATAAATTATATGTGGAGCAGACTGGATATTAAGGCTTATGCAAGTAACAGAAGTACTTATTCTACATTTATTGATGACAACTATATAGACCCTAAATCCGTAGATATAAAGTTTCCGGAACAAAAAAGAAATTTAATATACATTTATCTGGAGTCCATGGAAAATACCTATGCGGATGAAAAACATGGCGGAGCATTTACAAAAAATATAATACCAGAACTTACAGATCTGTCAATTGAAAATGAAAATTTCTCCGGCAGTCAAAAATCATTAAACGGAGGGATATCATTAAATGGTACTGGCTGGACAGTGGCTGCAATGTTTGCACAGAGTACCGGTTTACCTCTTATGATTCCAATAGAAGGTAACGCAATGAACGAGCAGGAAAGTTTTATGCCGGGGTTGACTGCTATAGGGGATATTCTTCAAGAAGAGGGGTATACTCAAAATTTGCTTTTAGGTTCTGACGCAAATTTTGGAGGAAGGAAATCATTTTATACTCAACATGGAAATTATAATATTTATGATTATTATTATAGTAAGGACAACGGACAAGTACCAGAAGATTATCATGTATTTTGGGGATATGAGGATAAAAAACTCTTTGAGTTTGCGAAAGAACATTTGCTGGAAGCCAGTTCTTCAGAGGAACCATTTAATATGACCATTTTAACAGTGGATACTCACTTTGAGGATGGATATATATGCGAGGATTGTCAGGATACTTATGGAAGCGACCAATACGCTAATGTTATAGCTTGTTCAAGTAAACAGGTAGGCGAATTTGTGAAGTGGGTACAAGAACAGGCTTTTTATGAAAATACAACTATTGTCATATCTGGAGATCATCCGACTATGGACAGTGATTTCTGTGAAGACGTGGATAAAAGTTACAATAGAAAAGTCTTTACCACTTACATAAATTCTGCTGTGGAGGCCAAGGGGGATACTTACAGACAGTATTCTACATTTGATAATTTTCCAACCACACTGGCAAGTTTAGGTGCAGAAATCGAAGGCAACCGGTTGGGTCTTGGAACAAATTTATTTTCATCAGAAGCTACCTTACTTGAAAAATATGATAAAAATACGATAGACATTGAGCTGGATAAAAAGTCAAAATTAATGGAAAAGCTTACGGAAGATATTGTAGTACAGGAACCGGAAGAGAATATGACCGCTGAAGCAGAAACAGAAGAAGAACCAGCCGGGAATCCTGAAGAGATCCCGACAGAAATTGAGGTGACCCCATACGATTTCAGAACCGGAAAATACGAAGTCATTATAAGAAATCTATCGGCCGATGCAAATATTCAGGCGCTGCGCTGCGCTGTATGGGCGGAAGAGGATCAGAGTGATTTGAAGTGGTATGAAGCAGAACTACAGGCAGACGGCTCTTATGTGACTAAGGTATGGGCATCGGATTTTGCTTACAAGGTTTCGGAATATAATATCCATATTTATACAGTAGATATGGAAGGGGAACCACATTTGTTTTCAGAGTCTATGGGCGAAATAACAAGATAGTAAATGAATGATTAAAAGGGGCTGATGCTTTTTGGCATCGGCCCCTTAATTATTACGTCAGTTTGAAAATATAGGTATATATATCAATTGGCAGTATCATAGTAAATAATATAATTTCCGGAATCAGCAACAGCTTTGAAATCACCATCTGAAAGGTTGTTATTAACGGCATCCTCTTTACTGACCACAATGTATTGGCATCCATTTTGTTTAGCCAGTTGTGCCAGTTCTTCTGCTGACTTGTCTGTCTGATTCATTACATCAAATAATTTTCGAGCATCGCTGGATGGACTGGTTTCTGTTTCAACCCGTCTTCCATAGGGAAGATAAATATTTGCATCGTATTGCCTGATATATGGAAGAAGTTCAGTGGGAAAAACAGCTGTTATCCTACTATTTTCCGCATGGTCTTCTATCATATCACAGATGGAAAAGGTATCTTCAGGGAGTTTATATGCGTTCACGCTTTTTGTAAATACATCCTTGCTATACATAAAATTACCGCTGAAAATCAGAAGCAGGAGAATTGCTAAAACAAATAAATTTTTATGCACCTTGCTGTCCATTTCTGAGGCAATGAAAGTTACTGCAAGCGCAACAACCATTGCCATTGGCAAAAGCCAGAACATTCTCCAGTATACCGATTTTCCGATACAATAATCCATGATAATTTTAGCCGTGACAGGACAGATATAAATAAAACCAATCCCAATCATATAATGGTTTATAAATCTTATTTCAGAATGGGTTTTATTTTTGGAAAATAAATATCCTGCACATACCAGAAAAATAAGAAAGTACCAGCAATCACCAGTATAGAGCCAAAGCATTTTTTCTGTTATTTTCACAATTTCATTCATGGGCAAAATCTCCCAAATTTCATTAACAAATATATTACCATTAAGCAAATGGCAGGTGAACAACTGATTACACATTTAATCAATGGTTTAAAAGATTTATTGTAGATACAGTACAAAATAGCAGATAACCCCAGCAAGGTGGGAAGCAGCATTATTCCCATAGAGGAAACCAGGCTTGCCGCTAAAACCAAAGATAATGAGGCACATAACGGCCACTTATATGGTACGTTGGTCTGGCATTCTTTCATTAAAAAGTAAATAGCCGCAGGTATGAGAATGCCGGCAAGTACGGCTTTTCCCTGCCAGGAGCGAATCAAAATAAAAGTAGAGGAGGAGTAAACAGTAAAATACCCCCAAATTTGAAAGGTGCATAGAACTAATAAAAAGATTCCGATCATTCCCTTTTTCTTTTTAAAAATAAGTGAACCAATTAAATAATATACCAGATATGCAAAGCCAGTCATAAGTGGAGCTAAAATTGTATGTGCTATAATTGTAGGATGCAAAAAAAACAGTTTACCTAAGAATGCTGTAAAAATAGGAAAAGGGGATAATACATATCGTGATGGCATGGTATTCATAATAATTCCGGTATCTGCGGCATATTGATACATAGTATCAGTTCTCAAAGTTGTAGCAGCAGTCGCAACATACATAGCATCATCAGCATCAAGATGCATATAAAATGCCAGCATAGACATCTGAAATATGATCATAATAATAGCCGCTGCCAGTGGAATGTCTAATGTGGAAATAAATTTGTGAACTTTTTTTCCAATATATTTATAGCTGTATCTGGCATATTTAAATATAGAAAAAATAATAACAGCTATTAGCACGAAACAGTAAAAATAAAAAAAGTATGAAAATTTGGCCCGTAAAAAAATAAACGGAAGAACAATCACTTCAAAACTAGCAAATAATCTCAGCAGTCCATGCAATAAAATCTCTGCTAGAGGGAATCCATCACTTTTTTTTCTGCCCAGAATCCCTAAAAAATAAATTGATAAAATGAAAAATAGAACTAGAAAGAATGTTTTAATGTAGTTCATGAATGCCTCCTGATAATTTATTTGGGGACAGTTTATCTAATTCCTTTATAGTATATAATTTTAAAGTTGAAGTCAAGATATTCAGCGGATTTGGCTTGTGAATTTGCTTTTATTTACATAAAAAAACTCTCTAACGGGCTTCCGATAGAAAGTTTAAATTACAAAAAAGGATGCAGGAGATGGGACTTGAACCCACACGATATTGCTACCACAGGCACCTGAAGCCTGCGCGTCTGCCAATTCCGCCACTCCTGCATCTTCTATTAAGTTCGTGTTCTCTCGAACACAAGTGATATATTACACGATTTGTACAAGAAAGTCAATACCTTTTTAAAAAAAATAAAAACTCCTGACCACTTAAAACTGCCCGCCCATGTCAAGATCCGGCACTCTAATGAAATGACCGTCACCCGCGGCAGCCGCCATGATTCACGGTCAAAAAACAAAAAAAGGATGCAGGAGATGGGACTTGAACCCACACGATATTGCTACCACAGGCACCTGAAGCCTGCGCGTCTGCCAATTCCGCCACTCCTGCATCTTCTATTAAGTTCGTGCTCTCTCAAGCACAAGACATATATTACATGATTTTACAGGAAATGTCAACACTAATTTTCAAAGTTTTTAATAAAATTAACGCAATTTACTTTTTCGACATTTAGCGCCTATTCTTCCTTACAAAAGGACGCCGTTTTATGATCCATCCATATTAAAAAATGACAAAAATCCTCCGGCATAAAATTATCCCATATTTCCATCATAATAAGGTAATGCTAAATACATAATCTATATTCTCATACCAAATACTAAAACATTCCATCATACGGAATCCATACAGCCGGATATTTCAAAACCTTCTAAATCCCGGCTGTGAAAAAACCGCGAAAAAACAAGAAAAAAAGGTTGAAAAACACTACATGTTGTGATACACTTTTTACAATTTGGGGAAAATTTGGGGAACCATTAACAGTGCGCTATAGAAAGGAAGACAGGTGAAAGCATGAAAGCATTTTTAATACTGGAAGACGGCACCGTCTTTACCGGGACCAGCATAGGGTCCAAGAAAGAAATTATCAGTGAAATCGTCTTTAACACCTCCATGACTGGTTATCTTGAAGTTCTTACAGACCCTTCTTACGCCGGACAGGCAGTCTGCATGACATATCCTTTGATCGGTAATTATGGTATTTGCCATGAGGACCAGGAATCTTTAAGACCATGGCCGGACGGCTATATTGTCAGGGAAATATCCCGTATTCCAAGCAATTTCCGCTGTGAAGATACCATACAGAATTTTCTGAAAAGATATGACATTCCCGGAATCGCGGGGATTGATACCAGAGCCCTTACTAAAATTCTGAGGGAAAAGGGCACAATGAACGGCATGATTACCACCAATGCAGATCATAAACTGGAAGAGGTTCTTCCAAAATTAAAAGGATATACCACAGGCAGAGTCGTGGAACGGGTAACATGTGAGGAGAAAAAAGTGCTGAAGGGCAGTGGACCCAAGGTGGCTCTCATGGACTTTGGCGCAAAAGATAATATTGCCCGGTCTCTGAACCAACGCGGATGCCAGGTCACTGTGTATCCGGCGTTTACCAAAGCAGAGGAGATTCTTAAAGATGATCCTGACGGCATTATGCTCTCCAATGGCCCCGGAGATCCAAAAGCGTGTACCTCTATTATAGAAGAGATCAAAAAGCTCTATGATTCCCAGGTACCGATTTTTGCCATCTGTCTTGGACATCAGCTTATGGCGCTGGCAACAGGTGCGGATACCAGGAAGATGAAATACGGCCACAGAGGCGGAAATCACCCCGTAAAGGACCTGGAAACAGGCAGGGTATATATTTCATCACAGAACCATGGATATATGGTAGATACGGACACTCTGAACCTTCAGGTGGCGGTACCCGCATTCGAGAATGTCAATGACAAAACAAACGAGGGATTAAAATATACAGGTAAGAATATTTTTACCGTACAGTTTCATCCGGAGGCTTGTCCCGGACCCCAGGATTCCGGATATTTGTTTGACAGGTTTATGAAAATGATGGAGGTGAGCCAATAATGCCGAAAATTCAGGATATAAAAAAAGTGCTGGTGATCGGCTCCGGCCCGATCATTATCGGACAGGCAGCTGAGTTTGACTATGCGGGAACACAGGCGTGCCGCTCCCTGAAGGAAGAGGGCATAGAGGTTGTTCTTCTGAATTCCAACCCCGCTACCATTATGACAGATAAGGATATAGCGGATAAAGTTTACATTGAACCTCTGACTGTGGAGGTTGTGGAACAGCTTATCCTCAAAGAAAAACCGGACAGTGTTCTGCCCACCCTGGGCGGTCAGGCCGGACTGAATCTGGCTATGGAGCTGGAGGAGAGAGGTTTCTTAAAAGAGCAGAATGTGCGCCTGATCGGAACCACATCTGAGACCATCAAAAAAGCTGAGGACCGCCAGGAATTTAAGGATACCATGGGAAAGATCGGAGAGCCGGTCGCTGCTTCCCTGGTTGTTAAAACCGTAAAGGATGGTATTGCTTTTACAAATGAAATCGGATACCCGGTGGTTCTGCGTCCGGCCTATACTCTGGGCGGAAGCGGCGGCGGCATAGCTTATGACGAGGCGCAGCTTGTGGAGATCCTGGAAAATGGCCTTCGTCTCTCCCGTGTGGGTGAGGTGTTGGTGGAGCGCTGTATTGCAGGATGGAAAGAGGTTGAATACGAGGTTATGCGCGACGGCGCAGGCAACTGCATCACAGTATGTAATATGGAAAACATTGACCCTGTGGGTGTGCATACGGGAGACAGTATCGTTGTGGCTCCTTCCCAGACACTGGGGGACAAGGAATACCAGATGTTGCGAACTTCTGCATTGAACATTATCACAGAGCTGGGAATCACCGGCGGTTGTAATGTACAGTATGCCCTGAATCCGGACAGCTTTGAATACTGTGTCATTGAGGTAAATCCCCGTGTATCCCGTTCCTCAGCCCTGGCATCTAAAGCTACAGGCTATCCTATTGCCAAGGTGGCAGCCAAGATTGCTCTGGGCTATACCCTGGATGAGATCCCGAATGCCATCACAGGTAAGACTTATGCCAGCTTTGAGCCTATGTTGGACTATTGTGTTGTAAAAATACCACGTCTGCCTTTCGATAAATTTATCAGCGCCAAGAGAACTCTGACCACACAGATGAAGGCTACCGGTGAAGTGATGAGCATTTGCAATAACTTTGAAGGTGCTCTTATGAAAGCCATCCGTTCTCTGGAACAGCATGTGGACAGTTTGATGTCCTATGATTTCACAAATCTTTCCGAGGAGGAACTGACAGAAGATCTGAAGGTTGTGGATGATATGAGGATCTGGAGGATTGCAGAGGCCGTCCGCAGGGGTATTTCCTATGAAGTTATCCATGCAGTGACCAAGATTGATCTGTGGTTCATTGACAAGATCGCCATTCTTGTGGAGATGGAGCAGGCGCTCTCATCACAGGAGCTTACCGAAGAACTGCTTCGTGAGGCAAAGAGAATAGAATTCCCGGATAACGTGATCGCACGCATTACCGGTAAAAAAGAGGAAGAGATCAGGGAACTGCGCAATAGCTGGGGTATCACAGCAGCTTACAAGATGGTGGATACCTGCGCGGCTGAATTTGCGGCTGCTACACCCTATTATTACTCTGTCTACGGCGGGGAAAATGAGGCGGATGGAAATTCAGAGAAAAAAAAGGTCCTGGTTCTTGGCTCCGGCCCTATCCGGATCGGTCAGGGTATTGAATTTGACTTCTGTTCCGTACACTGTACATGGGCTTTCAAGAAAGAAGGCTATGAGACCATTATCATCAATAACAACCCGGAAACCGTAAGTACAGACTTTGACATTGCAGATAAGCTGTATTTTGAACCGCTGACTCCGGAGGATGTGGAGAATGTGGTGAATATAGAGAAGCCGGACGGTGCTGTCGTGCAGTTTGGCGGCCAGACCGCCATTAAGCTGACAGAAGCCCTGATGAAGATGGGGGTAAAAATCCTGGGAACATCCGCTGAGGATGTGGATGCTGCGGAGGACCGTGAGCTTTTTGATAAGATTCTGGAGGAATGTCATATTCCGAGACCTCAGGGGCATACAGTATATACGGCAGACGAAGCGATCCGCGTGGCGAATACACTGGGGTATCCGGTACTGGTTCGTCCTTCCTACGTGCTGGGCGGACAGGGAATGCAGATCGCCATCAATGATGAGGATGTGGACCAGTATATTGGCATCATCAACAGAATTGCTCAGGAGCACCCCATTCTTGTAGATAAGTATCTCCAGGGCAAGGAGATTGAGGTGGATGCCATCTGTGACGGGGAAGATATTCTGATACCTGGGATTATGGAGCATATCGAGCGCGCGGGTATCCATTCCGGGGACAGTATTTCCGTATATCCGGCACGTACGATCAGTGAGACGGCCAAGAAGACTATCGAGGAGTACACCAGGAGGCTGGCGAAATCCCTGCATGTTATCGGTATGATCAATATTCAGTTTATCGTGTGCGGTGAGGACGTATATGTCATCGAGGTCAATCCCCGCTCCAGCCGTACTGTGCCGTATATCAGCAAAGTGACAGGTATTCCTATTGTACCGCTGGCCACAAAGATGATCCTGGGATATAAATTAAGAGAACTGGGATATGAACCGGGTCTCCAGCCGGAGGCAAAGCATATTGCCATCAAGATGCCCGTGTTCTCCTTTGAGAAGATCCGCGGGGCTGATATCAGCCTGGGACCGGAAATGAAGTCCACAGGAGAGTGCCTGGGTATTGCGGAGTCCTTCAATGAAGCCCTCTACAAGGCATTTTTAGGTGCCGGCATTAATCTGCCCAAGCATAAGAACATGATCATCACAGTGAGGGATGAAGATAAGCAGGATATTGTACCCATTGCCCGGCGTTTTGAGGCACTTGGATACCGTATCTACGCAACCAGAAGCACAGCTAAGGTTCTGGGTGAGAACGGTGTGAAGGCTGTCCGTACAAATAAAATTGAGCAGGCATCCCCCAACCTGATGGATTTGATCCTGGGACATAAGATCGATCTTGTCATTGACACACCGTCACAGGGTGTGGAAAAAGCAAAGGATGGATTTATCATCCGCCGTAATGCCATTGAGACTGGCGTCAATGTGCTGACAGCCCTGGATACGGCGGAGGCGCTTGTGACCAGCCTGGAGAATACAGATATACAGAAATTGGAACTGATAGATATTGCAGCGTTATAATATAATATTGTGACAGAATGAAAGACAACCGCCGTATGATTTTTTTTGCGGCGGTTTCTTAAATGTTCAGTCAGGTCTGAGGTTTTATTTCGCTGGCTGTGTCTGAGATTCGTGGCAGTTGGCATTCGTCCCATGGCAGAGCGATTTTAATGGGCGAATATGCATGACGATTCCGTTGACTGAATGGTTATGTGGTTTTTTACATAAGGGAGGGTGTAATGGATTTTATTGAATTACTGAAGGTTATTTTTCTTGGGATCGTGGAGGGCATCACAGAATGGCTTCCCATCAGCAGCACCGGTCATCTGATTCTGGTTGAAGAATTTGTAAAACTGGATGTGAGCAAACAGTTCTGGGAAATGTTTATGGTGGTGATCCAGCTTGGTGCCATTATGGCAGTGGTGGTGCTTTATTTTAAAGACCTCTGGCCATTCCACAACAGGAGACCAAAGCATCTTAATGTGACTAAGATCGAGAAAACGGCTGGCTTTATCTGCCGCTTTGTCCAGATAGACAAAATGATCATGTGGTTTAAGATTGTTGTGTCCTGTCTGCCTGCGATTATTATAGCGCTGCCCTTCAATGATTTTATTGAAGAGAAATTCAACAATTATTTCGTGGTAGCTGTCATGCTGATCGTGTACGGTGTTCTGTTTATCCTCATTGAGGATTACAATAAGAAAAGGGACCCTGCGGTGAATTCCATTGCTGAGATTTCCTGGAAGATGGCACTTCTCATCGGTGTGTTCCAGCTTTTGGCTGTGATTCCGGGAACATCCCGTTCAGGGGCTACGATCATCGGTGGAATCCTTCTGGGTGCGTCCAGAACTGTTGCGGCGGAATATACTTTTTTCCTGGCAATACCAACCATGTTCGGTGCCAGTCTGCTGAAACTGGTAAAATTCGGCCTGCATTTTACCGGGGCCGAGCTGCTGATACTGGTTGTGGGAATGGTGGTTTCCTTCGTAGTTTCCATTCTGGCGATCAAATTTCTTATGGGATATATCAAAAAACATGATTTCAAAGCATTTGGATGGTACCGGATCGTACTGGGCGTTATTGTGCTTCTCTATTTTACAATAGCGGGATAAGAAATGGATAAAGACATGATAAAAGGGCATTGCGGCTGCAATGCCCTTTTGCCGTCTGTAAAACAGGGGTAAGCTATTTTACAGACAATAGAGAAATGGGAAACAATATGTCAGTAATCCCTGCCTATATTTCTGGCTGTCATATAGGCAGTGGATGTAGCTGCCGTGATATTTCTGGGGGTCACACAATCCCCCAGCATATAAAATTCCGGTGCGCAGCAGGCAAGAGCAGTTGTCTCTTCCCGAAGCGGCTTCTGACCGGCTGCATAGACAACCTGGTCTGCCTCATAAAATCTTTCACCCTGCGGTGTATGGCAGGCAACCCCTGTATCCGTGATCCGGACAGCCTGGGTATTAAAATGGATTTTAAGTCCGCGCTTCCTGATTTCCGCATGCAGTCCGAGCATATGGAGGAAATTCCCTCCGTCGTTCATGTGGTCTGTCATCTCCAGGATGGTAACATCCTTTCCATAGCGGATGAGATGCAGTCCCAGTTCAATTCCTACCAGGCCGGCTCCCAGAATGATCACTCCGGGACCCAGTTTTTCTGCCAGAGGATAGGCCTCCTGGGCAGATAATACTTCTTTTCTGTCTATACCTGGTACCTGCGGCCGGGCTGCTTGTGCACCCAGGGCTGCGATGATGACGTCTGCGTTTAAGTCCTCCGCATATTCTGGCGTCACTTTCGTCTGCAGGCAAAGTTCTATATTATCATCTTCCTCAACACACTTCGCCTGCTGGTTTAAATAGTAATCCAGGTTCTTCTTAAAGGCGACGTTTTCTTCACAGCGAAGTACACCGCCCAGCCGCTCGTTTTTTTCACAGAGAATCACGTGATGTCCCATTTTGGAACATGTTAGGGCTGCCTGCATGCCGCCCACGCCTCCGCCCACGACCAGTACTTTTTTCTTTACCTGCGCACAAGCGGGCGCATGGCGAAGCTCTAGTTCACGGCCGGATTCCGGATTGATGGCACAGTAGGGCTCACCGTTGGTCAGCTCACTGGAAAAACAGGATAGACAGCGCATACATTTTCTCGCTTTGTCCTCATGTCCCGCGCGGACCTTATTTGGAAAATCCGGGTCCGCCAGCAATTCTCTGCCCAGTTCCACAACATCAGCTTTTCCTGAGGCAAGGATTTCTTCCATAAGCTCAGGGTCTGAGAGCGCGCCAATGGTGGCTACCGGGGTGTTTACGTGTTTTTTGATCTCTGCAGCCAGATGCACATTGCATCCATCTTCCAGAAACATACTTGGATGGGTGACGGCAAAAACTTCCTCCACCTCATGATTGCCGGCGGAAACATGGATCAAATCCGCGTGTCCGTCAAGCTGTCTGGCAATGGCAATGCCATTTTCTATGTCATAGCCTCCATTATAGCATTCAGAACCGCTGATGCGGACCTCCACGGGGAAACCTGCACCGCAGGCTTTGTGAATGCCGTCCACGATGGAGAGCAGAAGTCTGCTTCTGTTTTCAATATCCGGTCCGCCCCACTTGTCTGTTCTGGTGTTGGTGATGGGGGACAGGAACTGGTGCAGCATCCATCCGTGTCCTGCATGTACCAGAACCATACCGAAACCGCATTTCTTTGCAAGAAGTGCTGCATCTATGTATTTTTGGATGGTGCGTTCAATGATCTCCTCTGTCATAGGGCGGATTTTCCTGCCTGCACATTCACATTCCGCCGGGCCATAGGCAATACCTTTGGCTTCCGCTCCGAAAAAGGACAGATCACGGTTGGCAAACATGCCGGTGTGCTGCAGTTCCAGAGTGGCTACAGCGCCGTACTGGCTGATGCCATAGGCAATTCTGGAAATACCCCGGTCTATATTAGCAGTGTCAAGCGCAATATGTGTTGCCCCGCCTCTTCCAAGCTCCCCGTCAACAATTCCCTCGAAGGTGGCAACGCTGGCAGCGCCTCCCATAGCTTTTCTGCCATAGTAGGCCGCAGCGCCGTCGTTTAGATAGCCATCACCATTCAGATTCTGGTAACCGGTCGGGGAGGCGAAGATTCGGTTACGGAAAAGTACATTGCCAAGCTGAATGGGGGCAAACAGATGAGGGTATTTAAAATCTGATTTTTTCATTAGGATCCACTCCTTTCACAAGAGTGTCTGTATTGCTTTTACATGGAGCCTGCCGGCACGAAGCCGGGGAGGCCGGCAGGTAGAGTTAAGTTACTCTGTCTTAATATTAGCCTGGAATCTGCTCCGTGTAAATCCATGAATCTGATTGCTTTTTTTGTCGGATGGTGTACAATGTGTATGATGGGGTGAAAAAAGGAGAATGGGAAATGAGACTGAACAGTATTATGGTATATTACCAGCTGGCAAAACACTTTGAAATAAATCATGCACAATATTCACAACAGTATTTTGTGGGACGCCCTGTTTTTTATGAGACATCTGTCCATACAGAGGGGAGAGCTGTCATTGCGGATAAGGAGAATATACTACACTGTGTCAATGATCTGAGAGGCTGTGTTATCCTGTGTATTGGCTCCCGGGTCAAAGCCTGGGACAAGGGAAATAATGATGTGATTTTTCTGGGGGAGGGGATATCAGAGAAGAAACTTTTTAACGTACTGACGGAAATATTTGATGTTTTTGACAATTGGGATGGAAAACTTACCGGGATTGTAAACGGGAATATTGGATTTCAGGAGATTTTAGACTGCTGCCAGACGGTTCTGCCGGAGCCTGCCGCACTGATGGACGGGGACTTTAAATATATTGCCTACTCTAGCGATGAGGGGATTTGCAGGAAATTTGTGGACGATATGAACCAGCTTCCGCTGGAGGATGTAAACGATCTGACCAGTATGCCTGGATTCAAGGAACTGGAAGAACGAAAAGAGGCGTTTGTCTATACCGCAGGGGAAGTGGTGATCTACAAAAATATTTATCATGAAGGGAGATATACAGGCCGTTTGTCCCTGTTGATCCAGGAGGGGCAGGAGGACGCGAAGACCGAATATGAGAAAGCAGTCTTCAACCATCTTGCCAGGTATGTGGAACAGCTTTATGACCAGTGCGGAGGTTTTGAGCTGGGACCTCAGCGTCTGGCTGACCTGCATCACATGTTGAAAAAGTGTCTGGAGACGGATGGGGCAGACGAGGGAGAACTTCTGCGGTTATTATGGGCAAATAAAAATCTGCCGGGTGACATTTATTATATGCTTACTATCCGCGAGAACATTCTCCAAAAAGGAAAAGCATATAATATGAGATATCTCTGCTCGCAGATGGAGCGGATGTGGCCCGGTGCATACTGTGTGACACATGACGGGGATATTGCCATGCTGTTTAACCAGAATATGTTCTCAAAATCCACAGATTTGGAGTTCCACAAGGAAATGGTGTATTTTCTGCGGGAAAGTGTGCTGGCAGCAGGCTGCAGCCGGGAATTTACAGATATCTCCTGCATCCGCAGCGCTTACCGGCAGGCAGAATTTGCCATGGAGATGGGGCTTAGGAAAAATTTTACATACTGTTATCATAAATTTGATGATTATGCATTGGATTTTCTGTTAAAATACGGTGTGGGAAATTTTCTGCCGGAACAGCTCTGCAGCAGGGAACTGCTCACCCTGTACCGGTATGACAGGGAAAATGAAACTTCCTATTATAAAACACTTTTAACATATGTGCGTCTGCAGTACAATGCAGTAGCATCCGCAAAGGCGCTGTATATACACCGCAGTTCTTTTATAAACAGAATGGAACGGATTCGGGAACTGATACGTCTGAATCTGGAGGACCCGGAGGAGAGACTGTATCTGCTGCTGTCTTTTCGGGTCATGGAGGAATACAGTTCCAAGAGCGGGGAAAAATGAAAACAACAAGCAGCGGGGATAACATCCTGCGGCAAGCAAAAATGGAGTGCGTTTATGGAGAGCAGAGATAAACAGATTCTGGATTTGGCAATGGAGGCTGGCAAGACCTTGCTGGATGCCGGGGCAGAAATCTTCCGCGCGGAGGAGACCATACAGAGAATAGCCAAAGCCTATGGAATAGAAAAAAGCAGTGCATTTGTCATGAGTACAGGAATTTTTTTGACAGCCGAGAGCAAGGGGCAGGACATTTATGCCCAGGTTAAGCATATCCCTATCAATTCAGCCAGGCTTAACCGGGTGGCAGCCGTAAACCAGCTTTCCAGAGAAATCGTGGAGGGAAGATACACGGTGGAGGAGGCATGGGAACAACTGGAAGCTATTAAGCAAATGCCGGGCAAAAGAGATTTTACCAGGATACTGGCATCCGGTGTAGGGTCTGCCAGTTTCTGCTATGTTTTGGGAGGCGGCATCTGGGATGCGGCGGCGGCTTTCTTGTCAGGCTTTTTGCTGTATGTATTATTAGTTGCGCTGGAAAAAAGAGAGAAGAGAACTTCAAAGATTGTATTGAATTTAATGGGAGGATTCTGGGGGTCGTTTTTAGCCGTGGTTTTCTACAGGCTGGGAGTGGGGGAGAATTACGGAAGTATACTGGTCGGCTCCATTATGCCTCTGGTACCCGGCGTCTCTTTTGTAAATTCCATCCGGGATTTTGCGGACGGTGATTATATAGGGGGAGGTGTCAGAATGCTGGATACCCTTCTTGTAGCTCTGGGTATTGCCCTTGGCGTTGGACTTATGTATATGCTTTACTATAAAGTGATAGGAGGGATTCTCTTATGATGGTGATACAAGGTGCAGCGCAGTTTGTTGCTGCGTTTTTGGGGACTGTGGCTTTTTCCGTACTGTTTTCCGTACCCAGGGAACAGTATCCCCTGTGCGGTACCATAGGCGGTTTCGGATGGCTGATCTGCTGGATCTGCACCAATCCTTTCCATATGAGTGCAGTAACGGGAAGCTTTATTGCCACGGTGTTTATCGTGACAGCCTCCCGTATTGGGAGCACCATAAGAAAATGTCCGGTCACATTGTTCCTGATCGCCGGCATTTTTCCTCTTGTGCCGGGAATCGGAATATACCGTACCCTTTACTATACCCTGATGCAGGAAAGCGCACAAAGCCTGTATTACGGAAGGCAGACCATTGGGATAGCATTAGCCATGGTGCTGGGGATCGTGTTTGTATTCGAGATACCACAGAAGACCATCAACAGGATTTTCAGAAAGAAACACCATGGCAAAAACTGATTATTTCTAATTTCATTTAAAATTTCTTTAGAGATTTTCGTTTTATTTTAGAAAATCGTCATAGTTTCATCACATTTTTTCCCTATAATAGGTATTGGATAGTTGATAAACCACTCACTATCTCCCCCCTCAAGTTGAAAAGGCCCGGTACGCGAGTATCGGGTTTTTTCTTTTTCCACGGTTGCTTTTTTTCAGCGCCCTGTTATAATAATAATCATCGTAACGCTTCATATCTTCACAGTTACTAAATCCATTATACCGTTGAAAAGGGGTACTTTATATGACAAAAAAGAGAGTAGTAGTGGCATTGGGACACAGAGCATTAGGCACCACATTGCCTGAACAGAAAAATGCAACAAAAAGAACAGCAAAAATAATCGCTGACCTGGTGGAAGCAGGTGCGGAGGTGATCATCACACACAGCAACGCTCCCCAGGTAGGGATGATCCATACAGCAATGAACGAATTTGGAAAAGTGCATCCGGACTATACTGCAGTCCCCATGTCTGTATGTGCAGCAATGAGCCAGGGCTACATCGGCTACGATGTGCAGAACGCCATCAGGGCTGAACTTTTAAGACGCGGCATTTACAAACCGGTGAGCACAATCCTCACCCAGGTCACAGTCGACCCATACGATGACGCCTTCCACGAGCCTGTCAAAGTGATCGGAAGGATTCTGACCGAGGAGGAAGCCGAGGCCGAGGAGAAAAAAGGTAACTACGTGACAAAGACAGAAAACGGCTGCCGCAGGATCGTAGCTGCACCAAAGCCACAGGACATTGTGGAGATTGACGCCATCCGTGCCCTGGCCGATGCAGGTCAGATCGTCATTGCCTGCGGCGGCGGCGGAATCCCTGTCCTGGAGCAGGGGGAGGAGCTTCACGGAGCCAGCGCGGTAATTGAAAAAGACCTCATAAGCGGAAAACTGGCTGAGATGCTGGATGCAGACGAACTCCTCATCCTCACCAGCGTAGAAAAAGTATCCATAAACTATAAATCCGACACAGAGCAATACCTGGACCACATAACCCCGGCCCAGGCCAGACAATACATGGAAGAGGACCAGTTCGAGCCATCCACCATGCGCCCCAAAATAGAAGCCTCCGTAAGCTTTATAGAAAAGAAAAAAGGCCGCAAAGCCATCATCACCTCCATAGACAAAGCCAAAGCAGCTTACCTGGGCAAAACAGGCACCATCATAGAATAGACACGGCATCTGCCCGGTGTCCTGCTGATACGGTTAACCCCATGTAACAGCCTTTGGCAATAATCAGGTACTTTGCCCCTTGTCACAGCATACCCTAATACAAAAGAACTAAAGCTCCGACATTCCCCAACGGTCCGATCCCCAACCTGCGGCTGTTCCGGGAATCCCAGCTTTAGTTCTTTTTTAAAACTCGCCAAACTGCAGATTTTCCTTCCGCCAGAGAAAACCAGGGATGAGGGGTGGGGCGTGTATCTTTCTGTGCCCTCATACCGTCCATCCCGTCAACACCCTCCCCCCTAATCCCCTCTTTTCCCACAAAACCCTTGCCACCCTCCCAACCCCTATGTTATTCTATATTCCAAAGGGCACCCCGGAACCTCCGGGAAACCCAACCGGTCCCGGCGGCAGCAAAAACCTGCTTCCGGATTTCACGAAAGGGGCAGATACCTGTTGCAGCTGCTTTTATGCATGGTAAGCGCAGGAAATGCCCAGATCTGATCGAACAATTATGAAAGGGGACAGATTGAGAATGAGACTGACGGAACTTTTAAAAAACCTTGAATATAAATGTGAACAGGGCAGCCTGGACACAGACGTGAGGAGTGTAGTCTTTGATTCCCGGAAAGCGGAAAAGGACTCTCTTTTTATTTGCATCAAAGGCGCTGTATCTGACGGCCACAAATACGCACAGGAGGTTGTAGAAAAAGGCGCCTCCGTCCTGGTAGTACAGGATGATGTGACAGTCCCGGAACAGGTGACTGTGATCAAAGTACCGGACAGCCGGTACGCCATGGCCTGCATCTCCGCAGCATGGTTTGGCCATCCGGCAGAGAAGATGAAAGTGATCGGTATCACAGGCACAAAAGGAAAGACCACTACCACCTACCTTGTAAAATCCATCCTGGAAAATGCGGGGCACAAAGTGGGATTGATCGGAACCATTGAGGCCATCATCGGCGACAAAGTCATACCGGCAGCCAACACAACCCCGGAATCCTACATTGTGCAGCAATACTTTGCCCAGATGGCGGAGGCCGGATGTGACAGCGTGGTCATGGAGGTTTCCTCCCAGGGCCTGATGCTCCACAGAACCGCAGGTTTTCTTTTTGACCTGGGCATTTTTACGAATATTGAGCCGGACCATATCGGTCCTAATGAACACAAAGATTTCGATGACTATATCCATTGTAAAGGAATGTTGTTCAAACAGTGCAGGGTGGGTATTGTGAACGCGGATGATGAGCATTTGGATAAAGTGCTGGAGGGTCATACCTGTGAGCTGGAAACCTTTGGGTTCAGTGAAAAGGCAGATCTGCGTGCGAAAAATCTGCATCTCGTCACAGGAAAAGGAACCCTGGGAATTGCCTATCAGGCGGAAGGCCTTATGGATTTTCCGGTGGAGATCGACCTTCCCGGCAAATTCAGTGTTTATAATTCCCTTACCGCGATTGCCATCTGCCGCCATTTTGGAGTCAGCGTGGAGAATATCCAAAAGGCACTGAAAGCTGCCAAGGTAAAAGGCAGGATCGAGATGATAAAAGTCTCCGAGGAGTTTACCCTTATGATTGATTACGCCCACAATGCCATGAGTCTGGAGAGCCTTTTGACCACCCTGCGGGAGTACCGGCCCACACGTCTTGTATGTCTGTTTGGATGCGGGGGGAACCGCTCCAAGCTCCGCCGTTATGAGATGGGGGAGGTATCGGGACGTCTGGCTGATCTGACCATCATAACCTCAGATAACCCAAGGAATGAAGAACCACAGGCGATCATAGATGACATTAAGATTGGAATCGGCAGGACAGAGGGTGAGTACGTGGAGATCGCAGACAGAAAAGAGGCTATTGCCTATGCCATTCATCACGGACAGCCAGGGGACATTATAGTGCTTGCCGGCAAAGGACACGAGGATTACCAGGAAATCAAAGGAAAGAAATATCCCATGGATGAGAGGGATCTGATCAGGGAGATTCTGGCTGAGCAGCCCTTATAGGGCCGGCCGGAATACGGAGTGGATAAATGAGCAGATTATATGCAGATATTATAGTGGATATCTCCCAGGAAAAGCTGGATCGGACCTTCCAGTATGAGATTCCAGAGCATCTGCAGGACCACATTCAGATAGGAACAAAAGTGAGAGTCCCTTTTGGAAACGGCAGCAGAGAGATCACAGGCTACGTGATTGATATTACGAGACAGCCAAAGGTGGAGGCTGCCAGGATGAAACAGATCCTTGGGCCTGAAAGCCAGGGCATTCCCATAGAATCCCGGCTGATATCCCTGGCAGCATGGATCGCAAAAAACTATGGTTCCACCATGAACCAGGCCCTGAAAACAGTGCTTCCGGTAAAAGAAAAAAAGAAAAAACAGGAGAAAAAATTCCTTGTTTTAAAAGCATCCAAAGAAAATGCGCAGCAGTTTCTCGAGGCGTGCGAGCAGAGACACTTTAAGGCAAAAGCCCGTCTTATGAGAGGCATTCTGGAACAGAGTCCCATGCCCTATGAGCAGGCGGTCAATGTGTGGAAAGCAGCCCCGTCTGTGATCCACGGCCTGGAAGAAAAGGGAATGATCCTTGTGGAGAGTGAGCGGGTGTGGAGAAATCCTGTGCATACAGGACAGCGGGAGAGCATAAAAAAAGAGCTGAATGCCTGCCAGCAGGAAGCTGTAAAAAAAATCCTGGAAGAATGGAACAAAGAGAAACCCCGGCCCACACTGCTCTACGGCGTCACAGGCAGCGGTAAAACAGAAGTTTACATGGAACTGATCGAGACAGTCCTTGCAAAAGGCAGACAGGTCATTGTCCTCATACCGGAGATTGCCCTTACCTATCAGACTGTGGAGCGCTTCAGCCAGAGGTTCGGCCAGGGTGTCTCCTTCATGCATTCCCGTCTTTCTGCAGGAGAGCGTTTTGACCAGTTTGAACTGGCTAGAAAAGGTGAGATTTCCATTGTTGTGGGACCCCGCTCAGCCTTGTTTACCCCTTTTCCCAACCTGGGACTGATCGTCATTGACGAGGAGCATGAGTCTTCCTATAAAAGTGAGAAAACTCCATGTTACCACGCCAGGGAGGTGGCAGTCAGGAGGGGGCAGGTGGAGAATGCCCGCATTGTCATGGGTTCGGCCACACCTTCCCTGGAAAGCTATGAAAAGGGAAAGAACGGTTCCTATCAGCTTTTGACTCTGGAGCGCAGATATGAGAACAGAGCGCTTCCAAAAGTGTACACCGTGGATTTGAAAGAGGAGCTGAAGGCGGGAAACCGTTCTATCTTCAGCACGCTTCTTCAGGAAAAGATCAAAGACAGACTTGAGAAAAGGGAACAGGTTATTTTGTTTTTAAACCGCAGGGGATATACCGGATTTGTGAGCTGCCGTTCCTGCGGGCATGTGATGAAATGTCCCCACTGCGATGTCTCGCTGACCTCCCACAGAAACGGAAAATTAATCTGTCACTACTGCGGATATACCATCCCGGATGTGCAGAAATGTCCCTCCTGCTGTTCTCCCTTTATCGGAGGATTCAAAGCGGGAACCCAGCAGATTGAGGAGATGGTGTACCGTCTGTTTCCACAGGCCAGGGTGCTCAGGATGGACGCGGACACTACAAGAAAGAAGGATGACCATGAGAAAATTCTGGCCGCTTTTGCAAGGAAAGAGGCGGATGTGCTGGTGGGCACCCAGATGATCATAAAAGGCCACGATTTTCCGGATGTGACACTGGTTGGAGTCCTGGCAGCTGACCTTTCCCTGAACGGGGAGGATTTCCGGGCAGGGGAGAGAACCTTCCAGATATTGACCCAGGCTGTAGGCCGTGCGGGAAGAGGAAAAAAGCCCGGGGAGGCGGTCATACAGACCTACCAGCCGGAACATTACAGCATCAGGGCATCCGCAGAGCAGGATTATCCCGGGTTTTACAGGGAGGAGATCGCTTACCGGATGCTTATGGGGTACCCTCCTACAAGAGCCATGGCAGCTGTGCGGGGAGCCTGCGCGGATGAAAATCTTTTGTATCAGGGACTCTCTTATTGTAAAAAATATATAGAGAAGATATATCCGGGAGAAGATTTGATCCTCATCGGACCCGCGCCTGAGAGTGTGGCAAAGGTCCAGGATATGTATAAAATGGTGATTTATATGAGACATCAAAACCGCAGGACCCTGGTGCAGATCAAAGACTGTCTGGAGCGGTATATTGCCGTAAATAAAGGATTTGATAAAATGTTTATCCAGTTTGATTTTAATATATAAAAAGGAGAAAAAAGAAATATGGCACTGAGAAATATCAGAACACAAGGCGACAGTATCTTAGCAAAAAAATGCAGAAAAGTGGAGGCCATGACACCGAAACTGAGAGAACTCATAGAGGATATGTTTGAGACCATGTATGATGCTTACGGGGTGGGCCTGGCGGCTCCCCAGGTGGGCGTGCTGAAACAGATCGTGGTGATCGACACCACAGGGGAGGACCCTCATGTGCTGATCAATCCTGAGATCCTTGAGACATCCGGTTCCCAGACAGGAGATGAGGGCTGTCTGAGCCTTCCGGGAATGTCCGGTACTGTGACACGTCCAAATTATGTGAAGGTAAAGGCCCTTAATGAGAATATGGAAGAATATGAGCTGGAGGGAACCGAGCTGCTGGCAAGGGCAATCTGCCACGAGACGGATCATCTCCAGGGGAAAATGTATACGGAACTGGTGGAAGGTGAGCTTCGCCGGAACAATTATGAGGAGGAAGAAGAATGAGAGTAGTCTTTATGGGAACCCCGGATTTTGCCGTGGGTACGCTTGAATCCTTGATTGAGGCCGGCCATCAGGTGGCGGCTGTGGTGACTCAGCCGGATAAACCCAAAGGCAGGGGAAAGAGTTTGACGATGACTCCGGTAAAGGAGGCAGCGCTTGCCCATCAGATTCCTGTGTTCCAGCCGAAAAAGGTGCGGGAACCGGAATTTGTGGAAAACCTCCGCGCTATTGCGCCGGATGTGATCGTGGTGACAGCCTTTGGGCAGATGATCTCAAAAGAAATTCTGGAGCTGCCCAGGTATGGATGCATCAATGTACATGCGTCCCTGCTTCCGGCCTATAGGGGTGCCGCACCGATTCAATGGGCTGTCATCAACGGCGACAGCGAGACAGGTGTCACGATCATGCGCATGAATGAAGGCCTCGATACCGGGGATATGATAGAGAAAGTGGTTGTTAAGCTGGATGAAAAAGAGACTGGCGGCAGTCTGTTTGACAAACTGAGCGCAGCAGGCGCAAAGCTTTGTGTAAAGGTACTTGAAAAGCTGGAAAACGGTACGGCTGTGTTTGAAAAACAGCCGGAACTGAGTACCACAAATTATGCCTCCATGATTGATAAAAAAATGGGTAAGATCAACTGGGAGCGCCCCGCAAAAGAGATTGAGCAGCTTATCCGGGGATTGAATCCATGGCCCAGTGCGTACACTTCCTTGAACGGCAAAAGCCTGAAACTGTGGCTGGCTGATGTGGTCTGCAAGGAATATGACGGCATCCCGGGAGAAATTCTGGAAGCCGGAAACGAGGGGATCCTGGTTAAAACGGGGGAGGACCTTCTGTTAATACAGGAACTGCAGCTGGAAGGAAAGAAAAGAATGGACACCGCAGCCTTTCTGCGGGGGTATACAGTAGATAAAGGATGGATCCTTGGGGAGTAAAGAGGAAAACAAATGACAGGCAGAGTGAATATAAGGGAGTTAATATTAGGAATACTAATGGAAATAAACAAAGAGGGGCAGTACAGCCACATTGCCATCCGCGGTACGCTGGAAAAATACCAGTATCTGGAGAAAACAGAACGGGCATTCATCACCAGAGTTTGTGAAGGTACCCAGGAGAACCAGATACGGATCGACTATATTATCAATTACTTCTCAAAAGTGAAGGTGGAGAAGATGAAACCGTTGATTCGGGAGCTGCTGCGCAGCAGTGTCTACCAGCTTATCTATATGGATAATGTTCCGGACAGCGCAGTCTGCAATGAGGCAGTTAAGCTTGCCAGAAAAAAAGGATTTTACAATCTGACAAGTTTTGTGAACGGAGTTCTGAGAGGGATTGCAAGGGATTATAAAAAGATTCCCTTTCCCGGCAAAGAGCATAAAGTGGAGTACCTTTCCGTCACATATTCCATGCCTGTATGGCTGGTGGTCCGTTTTATGGACCAATTCGGGTTTGAAAATACAGAGAAAATGCTTCAGGCTTTTATAGAAGAGCGCCCTGTGACAGTCCGTATCAAAGAATATCTCACAGACAGAGAGCAGGTGATACACAGCCTGATAAAAGAGGGCGTGAAGGTGGAAAAAGCACCATATGTGGACAATGCCTACTATCTGAGCGGTTATGATTATCTGCCTGCGCTCACTGCATTCCGCATGGGAAATATTCAGGTACAGGATGTAAGTTCCATGCTTGCGGGGGAGGCGGCTGCACCCGGGAAAGGCAGCTATGTCATTGACCTGTGTGCGGCGCCGGGAGGAAAAACCATCTGTGTGGCAGACAAAATGCAGGGAACCGGACTGGTGGATTCCAGGGATGTAAGCGAGAAGAAAACAAATCTGATCCGGGAAAATGTAGAACGCATGGGAATGGGAAATATCAGCGTCACAGTCCATGACGCCACAGAATTCGACCATGAGTCTGTGGAAAAGGCAGACCTTGTCCTGGCGGATGTACCCTGTTCCGGCCTGGGCGTCATGGGGAAAAAGACAGATATTAAGTATAAGATCACACCAGGTAAACAGGAGGAGCTGGTGGAGCTTCAGCGGAAAATCCTGGAACAGGCGGCTTGTTATGTAAAACCCGGGGGTGTGCTTTTATACAGTACCTGCACAGTGTGCAGGGAGGAGAATCTGGAAAACGTGCTCTGGTTTACCAGGGAATACCCATACAAATTGGAGAGTATTGACGATCTTCTCTGTGAGGAACTGAGAAGTGATACTACAAAACAAGGATATTTACAGCTTCTGCCGGGGGTCCACAAGTGCGACGGATTTTTCCTGGCAAGGCTTAGAAGGATAGGGTAAAATGGAACTTACAGATATAAAATCCCAGACCATGGAGGAATTAAAAAAGACCGTGGAAGCCCTGGGGGAGAAGCCCTTCCGGGCAAAACAGCTCTATGAGTGGATGCACGTGAAGCTGGCGGAAAGCTATGAGGAGATGACAAACCTTCCCAAAACGTTCCGTGAGAAATTAAGAGAATCCTGCACCCTCACTACGCTCACGGCCCTGGAGGTACAGACTTCCCAAATAGACGGCACACAGAAATACCTTTTTGCCCTCCATGACGGCAATGTGGTGGAGAGTGTGCTCATGCGCTACAAGCATGGGAACAGTGTGTGTATTTCCTCCCAGGTGGGCTGTAAAATGGGCTGTAGATTCTGTGCATCCACCATAGGCGGATGGAACAGGAACCTGACCCCTGCGGAGATGCTGGAACAGATATACCGCATACAGAAAAACAGTGGGGAGAGGGTATCCAATGTGGTGGTCATGGGAACCGGCGAACCGCTTGACAATTATGACACCCTGCTTCGCTTTATACATATGATAAGCGATGAAAACGGGCTTCATATCAGCCAGAGGAATCTTACGGTTTCCACTTGCGGAATTGTTCCGAAGATGGAAGCGCTGGCAGAGGAAAAGCTGCAGATCACATTGGCTTTATCCCTCCATGCATCCAGCCAGGAGAAGCGGGAAGCTCTTATGCCCGTCGCAAAAAAATATACCATTACACAGGTCCTGGATGCCTGCAGGAATTACTATGAAAAAACAGGACGGCGCATTACATTTGAGTATGCCCTGGTAGGCGGGGAAAACGATTCCCCGGAGGATGCAAGACGTCTGGCCCAGCTTATAAAAGGCCTGAACTGCCACGTGAATCTCATACCTGTAAACCCCATAAAAGAGCGTAGTTACGTGCGTTCGGATAAAAAAGTTATCGGGAATTTTCAAAATAAACTTGAAAAATACCAAATTAATGTTACTATTAGAAGAGAAATGGGCCGGGATATTGATGGGGCCTGTGGACAATTAAGAAAGAGTTATATCGATGTAACAATTCGATAAGAAAGAGGATTCGTAGGATGAAGTCATATTCTATCACGGATGTGGGACAGAAGCGGACAGTGAATCAGGATTTTGTATTCACGTCTGAGACCCCAGTGGGCAATCTGCCAAACCTCTTCGTAGTTGCGGACGGCATGGGCGGACATAAGGCAGGAGATTTCGCTTCCAGTTATGCGGTAGAGATTCTGCTCTCTACCATCCGGGAAGATGAGAACAGCAATCCGGTAAAAATCATACGGGCTGCCATCGAGAATGCCAACACCCAGCTTCTTAGGGAAGCATCGGACAATGAGGCTATGAGCGGTATGGGTACCACCATGGTGCTGGTGACCATTGTAGGACATTATGCATATGTGGCCAACGTGGGAGACAGCAGGCTGTATCTGATTGATGAAGATAAGATATCGCAGATTACCAAAGACCATTCTCTTGTGGAGGAGATGGTCCGCATGGGAGAGATATCCAGGGATGACGCAAGAAATCACCCGGATAAGAATATTATTACCAGAGCACTTGGAGCGGGAAGGGATGTGGATGTGGATTTCTTTGATATCCGACTGACTCCGGGTGATATTTTGCTGTTGTGCTCAGACGGTCTGTCAAACATGGTACCGGATGAGGATATCAGGCAGGTGATACTGACCAGCGAAACGCTGGAGGAGACTGGCCTAAGGCTTGTTTCCATGGCAAATGACAACGGAGGCAGAGATAATATAGCAGTAGTTCTGGTAGAACCAGAGACAAAAGAGGTGGAAGTATGTTAAATGTGGGAGTTATCGTAGGAGAGCGGTACGAGATTGCCGGCAGGGTAGGCTCCGGCGGTATGGCCGATGTCTATAAGGCAAAGGATCATAAATTAAACCGTTTTGTAGCCATGAAAGTTCTGAAGCCGGAGTTCAGCGCTGACACGAACTTCATCAAAAAGTTTCAGAGGGAGGCGCAGGCCGCAGCAGGGCTAGCCCATCCCAATATTGTAAATGTATTTGACGTGGGAGAGGACCAGGGGATCAACTACATTGTTATGGAACTGGTGGAAGGTATCACTTTAAAAGAATACATTTCCAAAAAAGGAAAGCTGACAGTAAAAGAGGCAACCAGCATAGCCATACAGGTGGCCATGGGGCTGGAAGCTGCACACAACAGAAATATTGTGCACAGGGATATAAAACCCCAGAACATCATTATTTCTACAGACGGCAAAGTAAAGGTGACGGATTTTGGTATTGCCAGAGCGGCGTCCTCCAACACCATCAGTACCAACGCCATGGGTTCTGTACACTACAGTTCACCGGAGCAGGTGCGGGGCGGCTACAGTGACTACAAGAGTGACATTTATTCCCTGGGAATCACCATGTATGAGATGGTGACAGGAAAAGTTCCCTTTGACGGGGACACCACAGTGGCCATTGCCATTAAGCATCTGCAGGATGAGATGTTGCCTCCATCCGAGTTTGTACCGGAGCTTCCTCACAGCCTGGAGGAGATCATTTTAAAATGTACACAGAAAAGTCCGGACAGACGTTACAGCACTCTGGCAGAGCTGATCAACGATCTGAAGCATTCCCTGATAGATCCAAACGGAAGCTTTGTCAATCTGGCTCCTCTGAGCAATCATGCGCAGACGGTAGTCATCTCACCGGATGAAATGAAGGAAATTAAGAACGCGGCTTATGCACCGTCCGGTTCCAGCTCCGGCCGTTACAGTGATAACGATGAGGATGAAGATGACGATGATTACGGCTATGATGATGAAGATGACGAGGACGACGACGAGGGTGATGATGATAACGGCAAAGGGATCAGCACAAAGCTGGAAAAAGCCATGACCATCGGCGGCCTGATCGTGGGTGCTATCATCATTTGTATCCTGGTATATTTTATTGTGTTTGCATCCGGCGGTCTGAAATTTGGCGGCAAGGATAAAGATAACGATAAAAAAGTGGAAGATACGGATAAGCCTGGTAAAGAAAACAGCGAAAAAGTGGAAGTTCCGGATCTGACAAACAGTACACCGGACGAAGCCCGCACTGCGCTTAACAACCTGAAGCTGGGCTACAAAAAAGGCGGCGAGGAACCATCCGACACTGTGGAGGCCGGAAAGATCGTCCGTCAGGAGACAGAGGCGGGAACAAAAGTAGACCCCCATACGGAAATCGTATGTTATATCAGCACAGGAACCCAGGAAGTGGCCATTCCTGACCTGGAGAACGAAACCCAGACATCCGCAGAGGCAACTTTAAAAGAGATGGGTCTGCAGACGCAGATCAATAAGGCTAACAGCAGCTCGGTGAGCATTGGAAATGTTATTTCCACAGACCCGGCAGCGGGAACCTCCGTTAAGTCAGGCACCACAGTGACACTGACCATCAGTATCGGTGAAGGGGATACGGCTGCAAGAGTACCGGATGTGCGCGGATGGGCAGAAGAGGACGCAAAGGCAGCGCTTTCTGATGCAGGTCTTGTGCCTGTGGTTCAGACCGGTTCAGACCAGTCTGTGGATGTAGGTGATGTATACGACCAGAGTGTAGCTGCGGGAACGAGAGTGGATGCAGGAACTACGGTTACCATTTATGTCAGAGGTGAGGATGCTCCCGCGGATAACACAAATGGCGGAGATGGCACCTGGAAGGCAGTAGGCCAGGCGCTGGGCCAGCCGGCAAGCTACCAGGGCGGTAAAGTTAAGATAGAACTGGTTCAGACAGATGACCAGGGCAATACCTATTCTGACCAGTCCATGGAAGTGGAAAACCCGGAATTCCCGTTGTCTATCAGTGATATGACAGGACATCCGGGAATTGCAACCGGTACGGTAGGTCTTTATGAATGGATTGGCGACAGCTATCAGATCATTGATCAGTATGATGTAACATTCCAGAAGGTAGATTAATGCAGGGAAAGATTATCAAAGGAATTTCCGGATTCTACTATGTAAAAGTAGCAGGATCCGGAATTTATGAATGTAAGGCAAAAGGAATTTTCCGCAAGGAAAAAATAAAACCCCTTGTGGGTGACAATGTGGAGATCGAGGTCCTGAGTGAAGAGGAAAAACTGGGAAATGTGGTGGATATCCTTCCCAGAAAGAATGAGTTGATCCGGCCTGCTGTGGCTAATGTGGATCAGGCGCTGGTCATATTTGCAGCCAGGGAGCCGAAACCCAATTTCTCTTTGCTGGACCGCTTTTTGGTTATTATGGAGCGTCAGGAGATTCCGGCGGTCATCTGTTTTAACAAGCAGGACCTGGCGGATGAGGAGGAGGTACAAAGAATGCAGGAGGTTTATACTTCCTGCGGTTATGAGGTCCTTCTCACAAGTGCATCCCAGGGAGACGGCATGGAAGAACTGCGAAGTATCCTGAGAGGAAAGACCACAACCGTGGCAGGGCCTTCCGGTGTGGGAAAATCCTCTCTGACGAACCTTCTGCAGCAGGAAGTGGTGATGGAGACCGGAGAGATCAGCAGAAAGCTGGGAAGAGGACGCCATACGACCAGACATTCCCAGATGATTGAAGTGGAGCCTGACACGTATCTTCTGGATACGCCGGGATTTACTTCTTTTTATGTGGAAGAAATGGACAAGGAAGATCTGCGCCACTATTTCAGGGAGTTTCTGAAGTACGAGGGAACCTGCCGTTTCCAGGGCTGCACCCATACCCATGAGCCGGGATGCAGCGTGAAAGCGGCACTTGAGGCGGGAGAGATCCCAAAAGAACGATATGAAAGCTATCTGGAGCTTTACCGGGAGCTTGCAGACAAGAGGAGGTATTGAGGATGAGATATGAACTATCACCATCCATTCTGGCAGCAGATTTTGCATGTCTGGGGGAACAGATAAGCCAGGTGGAACAGGCAGGGGTCAACTGGCTTCATATTGATGTTATGGACGGTAATTTTGTACCCAGCATTTCCCTTGGAATGCCGGTCATCACATCCATCAGAAAGAAAAGCAATATGTTTTTTGATGTGCACCTTATGGTGCAGGACCCGGAGCGTTATATTGAGGACTTCAAAAAGGCAGGGGCGGACATGCTGACTGTGCATGCAGAAGCCTGCCCCCATCTGGACAGAACCCTGCACTGTATCCGTGAGGCCGGCATGAAGGCAGGTGTTGCCCTGAACCCGGCCACGCCGCTTGTGATGATCGAGCAGGTGCTGGAGCTGGTGGATATGGTTCTCCTTATGACAGTGAATCCGGGATTCGGCGGCCAGAAGTACATTCCTTATTCCGGAGATAAGATCAGAAGACTGAGAAAAATGCTGGATGAGAGAGGTCTTGCCGCTGATATTGAGGTAGATGGAGGTATTTCCACAAAGACCATCGACCAGGTTCTGGAGGCAGGTGCCAATATTCTGGTGGCCGGCTCCGCTGTCTTCGGCGGGGATATCGCTGCCAATGCCAATGCACTGATGACTAAAATAGAGGAATTCAGGAACCGACAGTGATAAATGCACGGAGGTAGCCGTTGAGACAGGTGGGTAATTTCCTGCGCTCACCGTATGAATACGTGGCGGCAGTAAGCATTCGCCCCATGGCGGAGCGGTTTTTAATGGCCGGATGCGTGGAATCCTTCCGCAGCCTGAACGGTTACACACGAAGGGAGAGGGACAGCGAATATGGACACAATACTCTTGTGCGGCGGTCATATGGATGACCCATTCGTACTTGACTGCATAGAGAATATAAACCCGGACTGCATTATTGGCGTTGACAGAGGACTGGAGTTCTGTTACAGGAACCGGATCGTGCCCCAGTATATTCTGGGGGATTTTGACAGTATACGCCCTGAGGTAATAGAATGGTACAGAGAGCAAAAGGAAATCCCCATCCGGGAATACAAGCCGGAAAAAGATGCCACGGATACCCGCATGGGTCTGGAACTTGCTCTGAAGCTGGGCAGCGACAGGATTTTCCTGCTGGGAGCCACAGGAGGCCGCCTGGACCACTATATGGGAAATCTGCAGTCCCTGATGGTTCCCGCAATGTCCGGAAAAGAGGCATGGATCCTGGATGAACAGAATGCCATGACCGTTCTTTCCTGCAGCCGGACCATCAAAAAAGAGTGCGCTTTCGGCAAATATATCTCTTTTTTTTCCATGGGAGATGAGGTGCGGGGGATCACACTTTCGGGGTTCAAATACCCCCTGAAAGATTATGATATGACAAATTTCGACGGGATCGGAGTGAGCAATGAGCTGGCTAAGGATACAGCATTAGTGGAATTTCGACAGGGATTTCTGTTGATGGTCATGTCAAAAGACAAGTAAAAAGAACGAAAAAAGTCGATATTTTTTTAACAGTTGTCGAATAACAAGGCGGGTCAAAGGCTTGATTCGCCTTTTTAGGTGTGTTAGAATAATTCCATGTGAAGGAATACAGAAGAAAAGAGGACATAAAAATGAAGTTAGGTATTGTCGGTTTACCGAATGTAGGGAAGAGCACCCTTTTTAACTCTCTGACAAAAGCCGGAGCGGAGTCAGCAAATTATCCGTTCTGTACCATAGATCCCAATGTGGGCATAGTGGCTGTGCCGGACGAGCGACTGAAACTCTTAGGGGATTTTTATCATTCCAAAAAAGTGACGCCGGCGGTGATCGAATTTGTGGATATCGCGGGACTTGTGAAAGGGGCATCTAAAGGAGAAGGCCTCGGAAACCAGTTCCTTGCCAATATCCGGGAGGTGGATGCCATTGTTCACGTTGTGAGATGCTTTGAAGATGAGAATGTAGTCCATGTGGACGGATGTATTGATCCGCTGCGGGACATTGAAACCATCAATCTGGAACTGATATTCTCAGATCTGGAGATACTGGAGAGAAGAATTGCCAAAACCACAAAGTCTGCCCGTATGGACAAAGAGGCGGCAAAAGAGCTGGAACTTTTAAAGATACTGAAAGCTCATCTGGAGGACGGAAAACCCGCCTCCACATTTGAACCTGAAAACGAGGATGAGGAAGGGTTTATGAAAGAATATAACCTACTCACCGGAAAACCGGTCATCTATGCGGCTAATGTATCCGAGGATGACCTGGCAGATGATGCGGCCTCCAATCCTCATGTACAAAAAGTAAGGGAGTATGCCAAAGAAACAGGAAATGAAGTGTTCGCTCTGTGTGCTCAGATAGAGCAGGAGATCGCGGAACTGGATGATGAGGAGAAGAAGGAATTCCTGGAGGATCTGGGAATAGAGAAGTCAGGACTGGAGAAACTGATAGTAGCCAGTTACAGACTTCTGGGTCTTTTAAGTTTCCTCACATCCGGCGAGGATGAGACCAGGGCATGGACCATAAAAGTAGGTGCTAAAGCGCCGCAGGCGGCCGGAAAAATACACACGGATTTTGAGCGCGGTTTTATCAAAGCCGAGGTGGTGAACTACAAAGATCTGCTTGACTGCGGGTCCTATGGGAAAGCCAGGGAAAAAGGTCTGGTCCGCATGGAAGGAAAAGACTACGTTGTGCAGGACGGCGATGTGATTTTATTCCGCTTTAACGTTTAAAGGAGGCTTACTTATATGGATATGTCCATTCGCTTTCCGCATCTGGGGATTTCACTGCCCCATGTGGGAAAAACAATCACAATTTTTGGCTTTGATATTGCCTACTACGGTATGGTTATCGCTCTGGCTATGATTGTGGGAATCTCCATTGCCTTGAAAGAGGCAAAGCGCACGGGACAAAACCCGGATACTTACCTGGACATGCTAATGATTACCATGGTAACTTCTGTAATTGGGGCAAGAGCCTTTTTTGTTATCTTTACTTGGGAAAACTATAAAGACGACCTGATACAGATATTCAATACCAGAAACGGCGGGCTGGCAATCTATGGGGGGATAATTGTCGGCGCTGTAACGGTTTACATTTTCGGCAGAGTAAAAAAGATGAATTTTCCGCTGACAGCGGACACCGTATGCATGGGACTTGTTGCAGGCCAGATCATCGGACGGTGGGGCAACTTTTTCAACCGGGAGGCCTTCGGCGGTTACACAGACGGGCTTCTCGCCATGCAGCTTCCTGTCTCCGCAGTCAGACAAAATGAAATTACCTCTGCCATGTGGGACCATCTGGTAACGATAGGCGGTGTGGAATACATCCAGGTTCATCCTACGTTCCTCTATGAGGGGCTGTGGAACCTGGGAGTCCTGCTGTTCCTCTTTTGGTTCCGTAAAAAGAAAAAATTCCAGGGAGAGCTGTTTTTATGCTACCTGGCAGGCTACGGAGCCGGGAGGTTTTGGATAGAAGGACTTCGTACGGATCAGCTTTTGATTCCGGGGATAGGATTCCCGGTGTCACAGGCATTATCCGCCGTTCTCGTGGTATGTTCCCTTTTGCTTATCGTACACAACAGGAGGAAGAGGTTGAAAGAACAAGGAGTGTAGCGATGAGAGATAAAGAGTTAGAAATACGAATAGAAGACGCACGGCAGAGACTGGACAGAGCGATCACAGAAAATCGTGGTATGCAGACCATTATGGCACTCAGCCTGGTACTGGACCGTTTGATTGAAGAACATATTTGTATAAACCAGCAAAATGCAGAGCTTGTGGGCTAGCAGCAGTTCAGTCAAGCGGAACGGTTACGTGGGCCGCCCCGCCACCTCTGCCATATATTGGAAACTCTTAAAAAGAATCGGCAAAATGGCGTAAAATCATTGATTTTACGCCATTTTTCGATTCTTTTAATATTTCTAAAGAATATATGTTCCCCTTGCTTTTTTCCCGGTTGTGTTATAGAATGGGCATGTAAGTGGTAGAAAGTGGTGAAAAGTGGTGGCAAATGGGGGGCTAGTGGCAGAAGCACCCGTTGTCCCATGGAGGGTGCGAAGGGGAGACTCGCATCTTCACGAAAGAAGGTGACATTCATATGTTCATGGGAGAGTATAGTCATACGATCGACGCAAAAGGGAGACTGATCATTCCGGCTAAGTTCCGGGAAGAATTAGGCGAAGATTTTGTGCTGACCAAAGGTCTGGATGGTTGTCTGTCTATTTACCCGAACAATGAATGGAAGGATTTCGAGGAAAAGCTGAAAGCTTTACCGCTTAATGATAAAAATGCAAGGGCCTTCGTACGTTTTTTTGTTTCCAGTGCAACACAATGTGAACTGGACAAGCAGGGGAGAATTCTCGTACCGGGAACGCTGCGGGAGTTTGCTGGTCTGTCGAAGGATGTGGTGCTCACAGGAAACCTCACCAGGATTGAAATCTGGAGCAAGGAAAAATGGATGGAGAACAGCAATTGTGAAGATATGGATGCCATTGCAGAAGGGATGCAGGCAATGGGTATCTTAATATAATTGCAGGAAGGTCGAGGAAACTATGGAATTTAAACACAAATCCGTATTGTTAGAAGAGACGATCCGGAATCTGAAGGTAAAACCGGATGGGATTTATGTTGACGGAACGTTAGGAGGCGGCGGTCACGCCTATGAGGTGTGCCGGCAATTATCTGCCAAGGGGAGCTTGATAGGTATAGATCAAGACGAAGCTGCAATCGAAGCTGCGGGTGAGCGGTTACAGGAATTTGGAGACAGAGTTACGATCATCCGCAGCAACTATTGCAACATGAAAAAAGAACTGCAGAAAATAGGAATCTCGTCTGTGGACGGGATCGTGCTTGATTTGGGTGTTTCGTCCTACCAGCTAGACAACGCGGAGCGTGGGTTTACCTACAGGGAGGACGTGCCCCTGGATATGCGTATGGACCGAAGAGGAAGCCGTACCGCAAAAGACATTGTAAACACTTATACTGAAAACGAACTGTATCGTGTGCTCCGGGACTATGGGGAAGAGAAATTTGCTAAGAAAATCGCCAGGAATATCTGTACGGCGAGGATGGACAAGCCCATAGAGACTACCGGGGAACTGATTGAACTAATAAAACAGTCCATTCCCATGAAAATGAGAGCAGTGGGAGGACATCCTGCGAAAAAAACATTTCAGGCAATTCGTATTGAGCTGAATCAGGAACTGGAAGTCTTGAGAAATTCCCTGGATGATATGATTGAACGATTAAATGATGGCGGACGTATCTGCATTATCACGTTCCATTCTTTAGAAGACCGCATAGTAAAGACTAATTTTAAGAGGAATGAGAACCCATGCACATGTCCGCCTGATTTTCCGGTCTGCGTGTGCGGGAAAAAGCCGATGGGTAAAGTCATAACCAGGAAACCAATACTTCCGGATGAGGAGGAGATTGCTGTAAATAAGCGTTCCAAGAGCGCAAAGCTGCGCGTCTTTGAACGGACTGGAAATGAATAGGCAAAGAAATCTGAATCGGGGTTGATTTCATGAAAAAAGTATCCGGGAGAGAGGGATATGACAGCAGAAAAGTAAATAGAGGCACCGGGTATTATGTGGATGGGAACACGGTCCGCCGTGTGGAGGAAGTACCCCAGCGTAAAAAGAAGCAGGTTAGCGCAGCCGCGCAGAAGAACAGAGCCAGGAACATGCAGATGAGCAGAGGGTATGTGATGTTTTTGGCAGTTATGTGTGTGGCTGTCTTATTTGCCTGCGTACATTTTCTGAAACTGAAATCCGAACTGACAGAGCAGAAGAGCCAGCTTACCGCAGAGGAACTAAAGTACAGTCAGTTAAAGGCAGAGAATGATGCGTACTACAGTGAGACGATTTCCAGTGTGGATCTGGATGCGATCAGGAAAAAAGCCATCGAGGAGCTGGGAATGAAATTTCCCACCGAGGATCAGATCAAGCATTATACACCGGGCGGCAGCAGCTATGTGAGACAGTATCAGGATGTGCCGGAGCAGTGATGGTACATAGGACAAAGCAGGTGATAGAGTGAATAAACAGGAATCAAAAAAAAGGAAAATGACAGGCACCATGAAGAAAAAGCTGGCGGGATTGTTTGTATTGATTCTGCTGGCTTTGGTGTTTCTGGTTATTGGAATTACCATTATCAATGCCAAGAGCGGTGACAAATACACAAAGCAGGTGCTGGCCCAGTCCCAGCAGCAGTATGACAGCACCACCATCCCCTACAAACGGGGAGATATCCTGGACCGGAGCGGAAATATCCTGGCTACCAGTATTAAGGTGTACAATGTGATCCTGGACTGCCAGGTGGTGAATTCCAATGAGGATTACAAGGAACCCACAAAACAGGCATTGTCCGAATATCTGGGAATTGATGGGGATACCGTGGAGGAACTGCTCACCAGTGAGGAGACAAAAGAAAGTCCCTATCAGATTTTGAAAAAGCAGATCTCCATGGATGAAAAAAAGAACTTTGAAAAGATGACAGAGATCCCGGCGGATGAAGAGGAGGCCAAGGCGCTCTCCAAGGAGGAGATATCACGCAGGAACAACACCCAGGGCGTGTGGTTTGAGGAAGATTATAAGAGAACCTATCCCCTGAATGAACTGGCATGTAACGTGATCGGATTTACTTATTCCGGCAACACGGCGGACTGGGGACTGGAGGGGTATTACAACAGTACACTGAACGGGACGGATGGAAGAAAAATTGGTTATTTCAACGATGATGCATCCCTGGAGCAGAATATCATTGACCCTGTCAACGGAAACAGCCTGGTCACCACTTTGGATGTGAATATTCAGAGCGTGGTGGACAAATACATCGAAGCTTTTATGGAGAATCTGAAGGACGGCCCTAATACAGATTACCGGGGTGCCAAGAATATAGGTGTGATCGTGGCTAACCCCCAGAATGGGGAAATCCTGGCTATGGGAAGCAATGATCCCTATGATCTGAACAAGCCCAGGGATTTGACCGCCCGGTATTCAGACGATGAGATCAAGGCCATGAATGATGACCAGACAAAAGATGCCCTTTACAAAATGTGGAGAAATTACTGTATTACAGACGCCTATGAACCGGGGTCTGTTGTGAAGCCCATCACTGTGGCATCCGCTCTTGAATCCGGCAGTATCACAGAGGAAGACACGTTTGTGTGCGACGGCGGAGAACAGGTAGCTGACCGGTATATCAACTGTGCGGTCTATCCCGATACCCACGGGACAGAGACTGTGGGGGAAGCTATCCAAAATTCCTGCAATGATGCCCTGATGGCCATCGGAAGGAAAATGGGAAGGGAGACTATGCTTTCGTACCAGGATAAATTCAATTTTGGGACAAGGACAGGGATCGACCTTCCGGGAGAGGGTACGGGCATTCTCTTCAGCTTAGACAACATGTTTGACACGGAGCTGGCAACCACCACCTTCGGACAGGGATTTACCTGTACCATGATTCAGGAGATCGCAGCCATCAGTGCCTGTATCAACGGCGGCACGTATTACCAGCCCCACCTGGTGAAAGAGATCAGGGACCAGGACAGCAATACCATCAAGAGCATCAGCGGGAATGTCTTAAAAGAAGTGATCTCCCAGGAAGTCTCTGCGGATATACGAAAATACATGGGCATGAGTATCGAAAACGGTACCAGCCAGACAGCCAAGATCCCGGGTTATTCCATGGGCGGCAAGACAGGGACCGCTGAGAAGGTTCCCAGGGGAAATCATAAATATCTGGTATCTTTTGTGGGATTCGCGCCCCTTGACAACCCTCAGGTTGTGATTTACGTGGTGGTGGATGAACCCAATGTGGAGGAGCAGGCCAGCAGTACCTATGCGCAGTATATTGCCCAGGCAGTTCTCTCGGAGATTTTCCCGTATCTGAACATTTATCCGGACCAGGAGACGGACCAGAAGCTTCAGCTCTGGGATGAATTTACAGGGACCACACGGATGGATGAGAGCGTGAACGGGGAGGACGGCAACGGTCCTTCAGGCGTAGTCATTGACGGTACGGAAAATCCGGACATGCCGGAACCGCCCCAGGATGATGCAGAGGAGGAGCTTGATCACAATGATGCCCAGAGCGACGGTATCACAAATGAGGATGCCGGCTTTGACGATGAGGACTACAACGGGGAAGAATAAGCATGGCTGTCTCGGGAGCAAGGGAGCACCTGGCGGGACAGTGGAAGGCTGAACTGTTACAAGCCGGATGCTTAATGAAAGCGGAATGCGGTGCAGATGAGAAATCTGTGCAGCATTCCCTTCTTTTTTTTACGGGGCAGTGCATATATTTATAAGGATAAGCTGCAGGGGAACCGGGAATGAAAAAAAACAGGACGTACCACAAGAAGAAGACAGTGATCGTGTTTGCCGCCTGTGTGCTGATGCTTGCAGGACTTATGGGCCGAATGGTCTATCTCATGGTGATAAAGTCTGATTACTATGCAAAAAAGGCAGAGCAGCTCCACGAGAGGGAGCGTGACATCAAGGCAGCCAGAGGCAGGATCATTGACGCAAAGGGGGAGATCCTGGCGGATAATAAAGCGGTATGCACCATATCCGTCATTCACAGCCAGGTAAAGGAACCGGATAAGATCATTGCCATGCTGCAAAAGGAGCTGGGGCTTTCTGAGGAGACAGCCAGAAAAAGAGTGGAGAAGGTTTCTTCCATTGAAAAGGTCAAGACAAATGTGGAGAAAGAAGTAGGGGACAGGATACGGGAATACGGCCTTGCAGGTGTCAAGGTGGACGAGGATTTTAAACGGTATTATCCCTGCAACGAACTGGCCTCCAAGGTACTTGGATTTACAGGGGGAGACAACCAGGGGATCATTGGGCTGGAGGTGTGGTATGATGACATTTTAAAAGGCATAGACGGCAAAATACTCACCACCACGGATGCCAGAGGCGTGGAGATTGACGAGCTGGGGGAAAGCCGTGTGGAACCGGTGGCAGGATATGACCTGCACATCAGCCTGGACAAAAATATCCAGATGTATGCACAGCAGGCGGCAGAGAAAGTTATGGAGGAAAAGCAGGCAGATGCCGTCTCCATTTTGTTCATAAATCCCCAGAACGGAGAGATCTACGCAGATGTAAATGTACCGGAATTTAATCTCAACGAACCGTTCACGCTGAACACCGATGCAGACACCTCGGGCATGACAGACAAGGAAAAACAGGATGCCTGTAACCAGATGTGGAGAAATCTGACCATCAACGATACCTATGAGCCGGGTTCCACCTTTAAGATCATCACCATGGCAGCAGGACTTTCCGAGGGGGTGGTCAGCATGGAGGATACCTTTTCCTGTCCCGGATTTAAAATTGTGGAGGACAGGAGGATCCACTGCCATAAGAGGACAGGGCACGGGGCTGAAAACTTTGTACAGGGCGCTATGAACTCCTGCAACCCGGTATTCATCGAGGTGGGGCTTCGGCTGGGCGTGGATAATTACTATAAGTATTTTAAACAATTCGGACTGCTCAAGAAGACCGGGATTGACCTTCCGGGGGAAGCTGCCACCATCATGCATAAAAAATCCAATATCGGGCAGGTGGAGCTTGCCACTATTTCCTTTGGCCAGTCTTTCCAGATCACTCCGATCCAGCTTGCCACCACAGTGAGTTCCATCATCAATGGCGGTAACCGGATCACCCCTCATTTTGGAGTCAAGGTGACAGATGAGGACGGAAATCTGGTAGAGACGCTGAAGTATCCTGTGGAGAAAGGCGTGGTAACAGAAGAGGTTTCCGAGGAGGTGCGCTATATCCTGGAAAAAGTAGTATCGGAAGGTTCCGGTAAGAATGCCGCCATTGAGGGCAGAACCATTGGAGGCAAAACAGCCACATCCCAGACACTGCCCAGAAGTGCCAACCGGTATATCTCTTCCTTCCTGGGATTTACACCGGCTGAAACACCTCAAATACTGGGAATCTGCCTGATCCACGACCCCCAGGGTGTCTATTACGGCGGAACCATAGCGGCCCCGGTCATCCGGGATATCTACGAGAATATTCTTCCCTATATGGGGATTGAAGGCTGATCCTGACCGTGGATGGAATAGTTACGGTTGATAATTGAGGACAAAAGCTTTATACTAATGGAAGTATGGCGGCAGCCCTGTCAGCTGGCGGGCTGCCGTGCATGGATAAAAAAATACATAAAAATGAGGTGTGTTATGACAGAGTATAAGATGGTACTGCCTGTACTGACAGCATTTATAGTCAGTGTGGTTCTGGGGCCTATCATTATCCCCTATTTACGAAAGCTGAAAATGGGACAGACCGAGAGGGAGAATGGTGTACAGTCTCATCTGAAAAAGGCGGGGACACCCACCATGGGAGGGATCATATTTCTGCTTTCCACAGTGGTCACTTCCCTGTTTTATGTGAAGGATTATCCCAAGATCATCCCCGTGCTGTTTCTGACACTGGGATTCGGGCTGATCGGCTTTTGGGATGATTATTTAAAAGTGGTCCTTCGGCGCTCAGACGGGCTTCTCGCCTGGCAGAAGATGCTGTGCCAGCTTGTGGTGACAGGCATATTTGCGTTTTATCTGATGAAATTCACGGATGTATCCATGACGATCAAGGTGCCGTTTGCAGCAGGCTATGAGATAAATCCGGGATTTTTGACCATCCCCCTCTTGTTTTTTGTGGTCATCGGCACGGTGAACGGCGTGAATTTTACAGACGGCCTGGATGGACTTGCCTCCTCGGTGACGATCATGGTTGCCACCTTCTTTTCCGTGGTTGCCATTGGGACAAAGAGTGGGATTGAGCCGATCACCTGTGCGGTGGTGGGTGCCCTCATGGGATTTCTGCTTTTCAATGTCTATCCGGCGAAGATTTTTATGGGGGACACAGGTTCCCTGGCTCTGGGCGGATTTGTGGCAGGTACGGCGTATATGCTGCAGATGCCTTTATTTTTGCTGATCGTGGGCCTGATCTATGTGGTGGAGGTGCTCTCTGTAATGATACAGGTGACTTACTTTAAGATATCCCACGGCAAACGGATTTTCAAAATGGCGCCTATCCACCATCATTTTGAGTTGTGTGGCTGGTCCGAAACCAGGGTGGTAGCCGTATTCTCCATTATTACGGCCATTCTGTGCCTGATCGCACTGCTGGCATTATAAGAAAGGAAGAAGAGAAATGGACAGAACAGAGTTAAAAGGAAAACGTGTGCTTGTATTTGGTTCCGGAATCAGCGGTATCGGCGCGGTTCGCCTGCTGGAGGCAGTACAGGCTGAGGTGATATTATATGACGGAAACGAAAAACTGGACAAAGAGGAAATAAGAACACGCCTGCCGGAGCATTCCGCCTGCAGGATCATCCTGGGAGAACTGCCAAAAGAACTGCCTGCCTCTCTTGATCTGGTGGTAATGAGTCCTGGTGTCCCGCTTGATATCCCGCCTGTGGAGACCCTCAAAAATGCAGGTATCCCGGTGTGGGGTGAGGTGGAGCTTGCTTACCGCATGGGGACCGGCACAGTGCTTGCCATAACAGGGACCAATGGCAAGACCACAACGACAGCCCTTCTGGGGGAGATCATGAAGGCCCATGCCCAATCTGTTTTTGTGGTGGGGAATATCGGAAACGCCTATACAGACGCAGCCCTTTCCATGACGGAGGAAAGCTATACGGTTGCGGAGATCAGCAGCTTCCAGCTTGAGACAACCATGGAGTTTCGCCCGAAGGTATCTGCTGTTTTGAACATTACGGAGGACCATCTAAACCGCCACCACACCATGGAGGAGTATATCCGGGTGAAAGAGCTGATCGCCCGGAACCAGACAAAAGAGGATTTCTGTGTCCTCAACTATGAGGATGAGGAGCTTCGCCGGTTTGCCTCTGTATGTCCGGCGCAGGTGGTCTTCTTCTCAAGCTTACATAAACTGGAACAGGGGCTATTCCTGGACGGCGGGCAGATCGTCATGCGCACCGGGGCAGAGGAGATCTCGGTGGCAGGAACAGAGGAACTAAAGCTTCTGGGACGCCATAACCATGAAAATGTCATGGCGGCTGTGGCTATGGCTTACTGCGGGGGTGTTCCTATGGATACCATCCGGCAGGTGATCAAAAGATTTACAGCAGTGACCCACAGGATCGAGTTTGTGGAGGAGATTGACAGTGTGGCATACTATAATGATTCCAAGGGGACCAATCCTGACGCAGCGATCAAAGGCATACAGGCAATGAACCGCCCCACGCTTCTGATCGGCGGCGGATATGACAAGGAGTCGTCCTATGAGGAATGGATTCAGGCTTTTAACGGCAAGGTTCGGTATCTGGTCCTCATCGGGCAGACAAAAGAGAAGATCGAAAAGGCTGCCCACGGCTGTGGGTTCATGAGCACAATACTGGCGGAAGACCTGGAGGAAGCCGTAAAAATTTGTGCGGAGAAGGCAAATCCGGGAGATGCCGTTCTCCTGTCACCTGCCTGCGCCAGCTGGGGACAGTTTGATAATTATGAGCAAAGAGGGGATAAATTCAAGGAATACGTGAGAAATCTGAAGGCATAAACCAATCCGGCGGACAATATAATGCAGTATGAGCAAAAAGGAAAGGGAAATGCGTGTGGAGAAGGAAAAAGAGCAGAAAAGACGCATGGATGGAACGCTTTTGATTCTCGTACTGCTGCTGGTAGTCTGCGGTCTGATTTTTCTATATAGCACGAGTGCATATAATGGCAGGGTGAAGTTTCATGACCCTGCCTATTATTTTAAAAAGCAGCTTTTCGCAACCTCCCTGGGGATGATGGGCATGTATCTGGTATCCTGTATGGACTACCATATCATTACAAGGATGGCACCTTTTCTCTATGTGGTGTCCATGGGGCTGTCTCTGGCTGTGCTTTTGTTCGGAGACGAATATAACGGCTCCAAGCGCTGGCTGTCCATTGGCCCTCTGTCCTTCCAGCCCTCTGAGTTTGCCAAGGTGGCGGTGATCCTGCTGCTCACCTATGTGATAACAAATTCCAAGAAGCGGCAGGACAGTCTTCTGCATATGGCAGGTACCATGGCTCTGCTTCTGCCCATTGTGGGTCTTGTGGGGACCAACAACCTGAGCACAGCCATTATTATTCTGGGTATTGGCGTTATCCTGATCTTTGTTTCCAATCCCAAATACCTTCCGTTCGTGGGAATCGGAGGGGTGGGCGTGCTGTTTATCGGGGTATTTCTGAGTATGGCCAGTTACCGTCTGGAGCGTATTGCCATCTGGAGGAATCCGGAAAAATATGAGAAGGGGTTTCAGACCATACAGGGATTGTATGCCATTGGAAGCGGGGGCATTTTCGGCAAAGGGCTGGGCAGCAGCCTGCAGAAACTGGGGTTTGTCCCGGAGGCGCAGAATGATATGATATTTTCCATTATCTGCGAGGAGACAGGTCTTATAGGCGCCTGCCTTTTGATCCTTATTTTCGCCCTGTTGATCTGGAGGCTCATGGTGATCGCCACCCATGCCAGAGATTTGTGCGGCGCCCTGATCGCGTCTGGGATCATGGGGCATATGGCGATCCAGGTGATCCTCAATATAGCGGTTGTGACCAACACCATCCCCAATACGGGAATCACCCTTCCCTTTGTCAGTTACGGCGGAACCTCCGTTCTGTTTCTGATGGGAGAGATGGGTCTGGCGCTGTCTGTGAGCCGGACGCGTTCGCCCTGAACCTTTTTCGCCTCTCTGCATACAATAGTGTATAGCCAGGAGGCGGGAGGAAAGGTAAGACTTGAATGAAATTAGGATAGAAGGCGGAAATCCGCTCACAGGCGAAGTAAGGATACAAGGCTCTAAAAATGCGGCGTTGCCAATGATGGCGGCCGCTCTTTTGCATAAAGGGAAAAGTGTACTGCACCGTTGTCCGATGATCGCGGATGTCTTTGTTATGGAAGAGATCCTGCGGGAACTTGGCGTGCAGATTCAGCATGAGGGGGATACTCTGACTCTGGACCCCTCCCATGTTAGAAAGACAGAGATCGACTGCTGCGAGGGCCAGAAAATGCGCTCCTCCGTTATTTTACTGGGAAGCCTGCTGGGCAGATACCACAATGCGTCTGTGCCCCATCCCGGAGGCTGTGTCATAGGGGAACGCCCCATTGACCTGCATCTGTATGCTCTGGAACGGCTGGGAGCGGTATTTGAAGAAAAAGAGGGCGTTCTCACGGCCAGGACGGAGGGACTGGTTGGGAACACCATACATTTTCCAAAAATAAGTGTGGGTGCAACCCAGAATGCTGTGCTTGCCGCTGTGCTTGCCAGCGGGATCACACGACTGGAAGGATGCGCCAGGGAACCGGAAGTTGTATGGCTGTGCCGTTTTCTGAATGCATGCGGTGCCAGAATTGAAGGAACAGGCAGCAGTGTCCTTACGATCACAGGGGTGGAGGAGCTGCACGGAACAGAGTTCACCGTACCTGCGGACAGGATCGTGGCGGGAACCTATGTGTGTGCCTGTGCAGCCACCAGAGGAGAGCTTGTTCTGGAGGACGCGCCTGTGGAGGAAATGGAAGCCCTCATGAGAGTGTATGAGAAAATGGGTGGACAATATGAAGTAATCGGTGGTAAACTGTCTTTGTGCAGCAAGTGGGTGCAGGTTCCGCTGAAAAGACAGTGCACGGAAGTATATCCGGGATTTCCAACGGATCTGCAGTCTCCGCTTATGGCGGTGCTGTGTACCATACCGGGGGAGAGCTGCCTGGTGGAAACCATTTTTGAGGACAGATTTAAGACAGCATCACAGCTTCAGCACATGGGAGCAGATGTCCGGGTGGACGGCAGAAAAGCTGTTATCCGCGGCGGAACTTTACATGGGGCGGCTGTGGAGGCACAGGAACTGAGAGGCGGAGCAGCCCTTGTGATCGCAGGGCTGGCGGCGCAGGGAGAGACTCTTGTGAGGAACAGGCAGTATATTGAGCGGGGGTATGAGGACATATGCCGTGATCTATCACAGCTTGGCGCCGTAATTGAGAGAGATTAAAGGGGAACATGTATGGATAGGAAAAAACACAGGATATTCTGGGGCTGCCTGGCAGCGGCCGTATTAATAGCCATTGCGGTATTCTTTACCTGCTTTCAGATTACCAGTGTTAAAGTAGAAGGAAATCAGAACTATACGGAAGATGAAATCAAAAAAATGGTGCTGTCAGGCCCACTTTCGGGCAACTCAGTGCTTGTGAGATTTCTTGATCCTGATGAAAGAACAAAAGATGCGGAATTTATAAATAAAATCTGGCTGGAGAGGACAAGCCGTCACAGCCTTGTGATCCATGTAAGAGAAAAAGAGCTGATCGGCTATGTGAAATTTCTGGACGGAAACCTATACTTTGACAGAAACGGGATCGTCCAGGTAAGCACCACGGATGAGCTGGAGAACATACCAAATGTAGAAGGGCTTGTCCTTGATAAGGTGGGGGTGGGAGAAAAAATCCCCGGACTTGACAAAGGCAGTCTGAGCCTGATCTTAAGTGTGACAAAGATGATGGAGAAGGGTGATCAGAAACCGGACAGGCTGGTACTGGATGAGAAGAGGCAGCTTGTGCTCTATTACGGCAAGGTGGAAGCCCGCATGGGTTATGACCAGAATATGGATGAGAAAATGAGCCGGCTTCTGGGCATAATCCCACAGCTTGAAGGCATGGAAGGTGTCCTTCACCTGGAAAATGTGGACGAAACTTCAAAAAATGTTGTCTTTGATAAGGTGCTCAGCGAGGCGGAGCAAAAGGCACTTAAGGAGAAGGGAAACGACAGCGGTGAAGAAACAGACAGCTCAGATACCGGGGATGACCATGAGGACTCTGACAGTTCCGGGGATGAGGATTCCGATCACAGCGGAGAGGATTCTGGCTATGAGGCTGGTTCCGGATATGAAGACTATGGTTCTGATGATGGTTCCGGGGAGGAATAACAGTGAACTTTTGTTTTTTAAGAGTCACAAATCGGGAAATTTCGATAATCTTTTTAAATTTTTTGTGAAAAAATAAATTTACCAGTTGATTAATTTTCCAAAAGACTATATTATATATCTATATGCATCATAAAGGTACTTAGAATTAAAGTATCTGGGTTTTCAAGGGGATTTATGATAAATACCTTTTGAGACCATGACAAGAAACATAAGACAGATAAACCTGATTACAGAAAATCATACACGTCAGTGTATCCGAATGCGGATAAGATGCAGATATCTGTGTTCATGAAGAAGCAGCGAAGTGGATTTAAAAACCCGCTTTACAACATACGAGGGAAGCTAAAGGAGGAAGTACTTTGTTAGAGATAATGACAAACGAAGCTGAATCATCTGCAAAAATTATTGTGATTGGTGTAGGTGGAGCTGGTAATAACGCAGTTAACAGAATGGTGGAAGAGGCTATCGGCGGAGTGGAATTCGTCGGAGTCAATACAGATAAACAGGCCCTGACCTTATGCAAGGCACCGACTGTAGTGCAGATTGGTGAGAAGCTGACAAAAGGCCTTGGTGCAGGTGCAAAACCGGAAATCGGTGAAAAAGCGGCTGAGGAGAGCATCGAGGAGATCAAACAGGTACTGCAGGGCGCTGACATGGTATTTGTCACCTGTGGTATGGGCGGCGGAACCGGAACAGGCGCTGCACCGATCGCAGCAGGCCTGGCAAAAGAAATGGGTATCCTGACCGTAGGCGTTGTCACAAAACCTTTCCGTTTTGAAGCTAAGACTCGTATGACAAATGCGCTGACAGGTATTGAAAAATTAAAAGAGAATGTGGACACACTGATCGTGATCCCGAATGACCGTCTGCTGGAGATCGTGGACCGCCGGACAACTATGCCGGAGGCTCTCAGAAAAGCAGATGAGGTACTGCAGCAGGCCGTACAGGGTATCACTGACCTGATCAATCTGCCGGCACTGATCAATCTGGACTTCGCAGATGTTCAGACGGTTATGATCGACAAAGGTATTGCACACATCGGTATCGGTGAAGGAAAAGGCGACGACAAGGCCATGGAAGCTGTACAGCAGGCCGTATCCAGTCCGCTTCTGGAGACCACTATCGAGGGTGCTTCCCACGTTATCATCAACGTATCCGGAGATATTTCTCTTATGGATGCCAACGATGCAGCCAGCTATGTACAGGATCTCACCGGAGAAGATACCAATATTATCTTCGGTGCCCTGTATGATGATAAAGAAGCTGATTATGTTAGAATTACTGTTATCGCTACCGGACTGGATGATGAGACAGCAAGAAAACCAAGCGTGAGCAGAGACAAGAAAGCAGCGAGACAGGAGGAACCGGTACAGCAGCAGACACCGGTACAGCCGCAGCAGCAGGCACCGGCATACAGCCAGCCTCAGCAGCAGCCGGCATTCAAGATGCCGTCCTTCCAGCCGCAGCAGGGCTTCGGAAGTACACAGCAGGGTACATTCACAAGCAATGTGCCGAAAAAGGATATCCAGATTCCGGATTTCCTGAAGAACAGAAGATAAGCGTTAAAACCACACAGGATAAAAGGGCAGTCCGGGAATTATTGCGGACTGCCTTTCGTGTATCAAAAGAGCCGTGTACCTTTACTTTCAGGGCGGATACGGCAGAGGAGAACAGCTATGGATAACAAGGGACTGACCCATTTTGACGGGGAAGGCAATGCGATCATGGTGGATGTGTCCGGCAAAAATGTGACAAGCCGCACAGCCACAGCCAAAGGCAGCATCCATGTAAACCGTGAGGTCATGGACGCGGTGGTGAACCACACAGCCAAGAAAGGCGATGTTCTGGGAGTGGCACGGGTGGCCGGAATCATGGCGGTTAAACAGACATGGTCCCTGATCCCCATGTGCCACACACTGCTGATCAGCAAGTGCAGTGTGGACTTTGAGACAGACCGGGAGAACCTGACGATCACCGCCTTTTGTACCGTTAAAGTGGAGGGCAGGACAGGGGTAGAGATGGAAGCCCTCACAGGAGCCAGCGTGGCACTTCTTACGATTTATGATATGTGCAAGGCTATTGACAAAAGCATGGTCCTGTCGGAAATTCATCTGGTGGAGAAAAAAGGCGGCAAAAGCGGGGATTTCAACTTTGGTTCTGATAAAAAATAATCGGTAATGAAACCAGTAGGTCTGTACGTTTACTGCAGTGGTCGTAAGGGCACGTTCCGCAGCCCGGTAAAATCCCACGGCCCAAGGCGGTGAAGGGACTGAACAGTTACAATAGTTGGTATAAAAAAGATTGGGGGTATTTTTATGAGAAGAGCAGCAGTGATAACATCAAGCGACAGCGGTTATGCAGGCGAGAGAGAGGATATGAGCGCGCCTGTCATCTGTGAAATTCTGGAGAAGGCAGGCTATCAGATTACATATAAGGTCCTGCTCCCTGATGAGAGAGGGATGTTAAGCCGTGAGATGGCAAGACTGGCAGATGAAAACATCGCGGACCTGATCCTCACCACAGGCGGAACCGGCTTCTCGCCCAGAGACTGCATGCCGGAGGCCACTATGGATATCTGTGAGAGACAGGTACCCGGTATTCCGGAAGCCATGCGGGCATACAGTATGCAGATCACCAAACGTGCCATGCTGAGCCGCCAGGCAGCAGGTATCAGAAAACAGGCACTGATCATCAACCTTCCGGGAAGCCCAAAGGCAGTGAGAGAATGCCTGGAATATATCCTGCCGGAATTGGAGCACGGCCTGGATATCCTTCAGGGAACTGCCCACAACTGTGCCAGAACTTGACTATGGAGGACAGGCGTCTGCACAGCGGGCAGAACAGAAAGTTATAATAGCTCGAAAATAGAAAGGGATGTGATACGGCGGTCAGGACCAGCCGTAGGACATCCCTTTTTATTATAAAAATATTCATATGTGCACCCAAACACCCTCCGGATTCGTCTAATGTATGTAAAAGACAATGAACCGGTTCAAAATATACAGCCAGTGTACTGCTCCCCAAAGGGGAAATGCCCATGGGCAGGACGCTGACAGAGAGGAGACGACCAGCATGTGGTTTGTAAAAAAGGCCCAGAGAGGGGATGCCGATGCTTTTGTGGAGCTGATCGAGCAGAATAAACAGGCAATGTATAAAGTGGCCAGAAGCTATCTGAGCTGTGAAGCAGATATTGCTGATGCCATGTCTGAGGCAGTGCTTTCGGCTTATGAGCATTTAGGGGAGCTTAAATCTGCTGCATATTTCAAAACCTGGCTCACCAGAATCCTGATCAACTGCTGCAAAGACATCCTGCGGCAGCAGGGCAGATGCACCGTAGTGGGACAGGTGCCTGAAGAAGGAGCGGTGGAAGAAATGAAAAGCAACCGCGGATTCACAGACTTGGTACAGGAGCTTCCGAAAGATTTCCGGATGATATTCGTCCTGTACTACGGGGAAGGCTTCTGCACCAGAGAGATAGCGGAGCTGCTTGACATCAGCGAAAATACAGTAAAGAGCCGTCTGCGAAGAGGACGGATGAAGTTGAGCGATATCTTACAGCATCAATAAAGGAGGCACACTATGAAGTATACAGAAAATGAAATGAAACAGATCCTGGAACAGGAGATAGAGATACCGAAAAAAGTGGATGAACGCCTGCAGGACACCTACAGTCAGATCCGTACCCAGAACAAAACAAGAACCACCCATGCACAAAAGTCCTGGCGGAAAATAACGGCAGCCGCGGCAGTGGCAGCCCTCACCCTGACTGTGACCGGCGGTACAGCAGCAGCGGCTTACCTCTCCGAACACACAGATTTCTTCCAGGGCATGTTTGGAAACACCACGAAATCCTCCCAGGAACACACCCAGGTCCTTGCGGACCCGGATAAAGAGGACGGCATGATGGCTGACCTCCCCGGCAAAGAATACGTTCCGGTAGATGAGGAGAAAGCTGACGCCCTCATAGGCGGCAATGTAACCGAGGTGAACATCACCAAAGAAATCGGTGACCACACCCTTACCATAGAGAATATTGTCACAGACGGCAACGGCATGCTCATGTCCATGACCCTGGAAAGACAGGGCGGAGTCACTGCACTGTACGCGGATGACGAGACAAACCGCACAAAAGGTGCCTATTTCTCCCAGGAATCCAACTTCTTCTTCTGTTTTGAAGATCAGGACGGAAACCCTGCCGGTGAATTTATGTATGTAGACACAGAAAAGAGCACACCTGATAAATACTACATTTATGATTACATGATATGGGGCAGTGCAGAAAATACCTCAAACCAGCCCAGACTGCACATTTATACCTATCCCGTTACTTTCGGCGAACTCCAGGAGATTGGCGGGACAGACCCGGAAAAGAGAGATCAGATAGAAGTGACAGAAGATTACGTGGACCTTCCCCAGTGCGAAACCATCCCCATGCAGTCCCTGACCCAGGATGATACCTGGATATGCTCCTATTCCCCCATCTCCATGAACATCAACATGTCCGCCCAGGCCCCCGAAGATGAGGCGCAGGACCCTTACTGCATCAAATACATCGAACTCAAGTACAAAGACGGCACAAGCTACATCATCTTCAAACAGGACGAACTGGACAACACCGGCTACATCTGCGGCGTAAACAACGAATTCCGCCTAACCTACAACCGCATCGTAAACCCCGACGACATCTCCCAGATCATCATCAACGACAATGTTTACCATATCAACTGATCGAATCACCCACACCATACAGAAAACCATCCGTCGCCACTACCAGGAGAAAGGGAGGGCCAGGCATCCCGGCCCTCCCTTTCTCCGTCCGTGGGCCTTACTTCCCCAATTTCTCCCGAACAACCTCAAGCGGCATCTCCCTCCCCGTCCATATCCGAAACGCCTCCGCTCCCTGATACAACAGCATAGCATACCCATTAAACCCCTTACACCCAGCCTCTTTTGCCATCCGCAGCAGCCGTGTTTCCCACGGATCATACACAATATCCCCCACAGCCAGTCCTTCATGCAGGTAATCCTTTCCGGGCAGAATACACCCCTCCTCATCCGGTTCCATCCCCACAGAAGTAGCATTCACAAGCAGAACACTCTCCCTCAGACTTTTCTTGAGCCGGTCTCTATCCTCATTATCACAGAGCAGGATCTCACACCCCGTCTCCTTTTTTAGACGCCAGATCAGCTCTTTCATCCGGGGCAGATATTTGCTGGTCATTCTGGCAAACACATAAATCCTGCCGGCCCCGTCAAGCGCCGCCTGTGTACAGATAGCGGTGGCAGCCCCTCCAATTCCCATAAGCGTAATACATTTTCCCGCCACACCAATATCCTGTGCCCTTACAGCCCGCATAAATCCAATGCCGTCCGTGTTATGCCCAATCAGCTTCCCCTCCCGGTTCTCCACTGTATTGACTGCGCCGATCAGCCTTGCGGCAGGGGACAGTTCATCCAGATATTCCAATATCTTATTTTTATTGGGCATAGTCAGATTAAATCCCTTTACGTGAAGCGTACGAAGTCCTTTTACCGCATCCTCCAAACTCTCTTCATTTACTTCAAAACAAAGATAGACAAAATCCAGTCCCAGGGCCTGGAAACCGGTATTATGCATCATAGGGGAAATGCTGTGTTTCACCGGGCTTCCCAGTAGTCCGGTAAGCTGTGTATATCCTGTAATTGGTATCATCATTTTTCATCCTTTCCTGGTGTGTTTTTTTATATTCTCCTGTTCTTTCCCTACAGCAGATATCTGCATTAATTTAAAGTGTAAAAGGAAACTTCCATGGTGTCAAGAGAAAAAGTATGCTATAATAGCGGCAGAAATGACCAGGAGGAGAAAGAATCATGAAAACCGTAGAGATAAAAGGTATTAAGATCGGAGAGGGAATTCCCAAAATCTGTATTCCTCTTACAGGAAAAACAAAAGAAGAGCTCATAAAAGAAGCAGAAACAGTGAAAAATATGAAACCGGATTTGGTGGAATGGCGCGCAGATTGTTATGAGGAGGGAGAGAACAGCGAAAATAGTTTGGAAATGTTGAAAACGATTCGCGGTATTTTTGACACGATTCCCCTTCTTTTTACCTTCAGAACCGACAAAGAAGGAGGTGATCGGCCCATCACCTGTGCGGATTATGTAAATCTTCTGGAAAATGCCGCCAAAACCGGCTTTGTGGACCTGATTGACGTGGAAGCTTTTTTTGACACAGCTAAGACAAAAAAACTCATAGAAAGCCTTAAAAAGTGCGGTGTCTTTGTGGTTGCCTCCAACCATCATTTTGACAGGACTCCTTCTATAGAAGAGATGGTAAACAGGCTGGAGACCATGGATAGTATCGGAGCCCATATTTTGAAGCTGGCTGTCATGCCCAGAAGTGAGGAGGACCTCATGTCCCTTTTGACAGCAACGGTCATGATGAAGAAAAGGACAGACAAACCGGTCATCACCATGTCCATGGGAAAAGCCGGAGTTCTAAGCCGTCTCTGCGGGGAGACAGCAGGGTCAGCCGTCACATTTGCAGCAGGTGTGAAGGCTTCGGCACCGGGGCAGATTCCTGCTGACAGGATACGCAGGACCCTTGCCCTTCTTCATGAAAGCTTTACATAAAAAGGATAACATAACAAGAAAAAACGGGACCAAAACTGTCGAAAAGATTTTTGATTCGTCCAAGCGGTTTTGACAAAATAAACACCCCCTATCGCCTATAATGAACATTACTTATTCCAGATAAGTATGCAGCGGAAAGAATCACTGCGCAGTGCATGCAGAGTTACGAATTGCGCGTGTAGCAGTCTTTCGGCTGTCATGAATGAGTCATACAAGGTTTAGGGGGTGTTTTGTGTACTACGAATTTTACATTGACGTTTTTTTCGTAGTCAATCTGGTAATGGATTTTTTGCTGCTGCGTCTGGTAAACCGGGTGCTGAAGGGGACTGCCACTCCTCTTCGTTCTCTGGCAGGTGCGGCGCTGGGAGCTGCCGGTATCTGTGTGATCACACTGCTGCCCTTATCGTCCCCCTACGTGCGGGTATTGCTTTCACATGGAATTTTGGGTGTCCTCATGGTGTGGGTGGGCTGCTGCTGCAGATCATGGAGAAAATTAGTTACAGGGCTTTTGCTGCTGTACGGTTTTTCTTTTCTCACAGGAGGAATACTTACTGCCCTGCCGGGAAGCACTAAGGAAGGCTTACTTACGTTTTGTTTCATCACCACAGCCACTTACTGGATTCTCATCTTAGGAATGCGACTCTTGGAATACTTAAAAGGAAAAAGCTCCGCCATATGCGAAGTCACTATCTTCGCTGGCGGCAAATCAGTGAAAGTCAAAGGACTGTATGATACTGGCAACAGGCTGCGCGACACACGCACCAGAAAACCGGTGAGTGTGGTGGAATACGGGAGGTTTGAGGAGCTTCTTGGCGATGACCAAAAGGCTTCTTTTGAGAGGCTTCTTGGAGGAACCGGAAGCACAGAGGATATCTGTGCCCAATCGGTGCTGGCCTTTCATCCCCATTACATTTCATACCGCAGTGTGGGGCAGGATAATGGACTAATGCTTGCCGTCACTGTAGATAAACTATATGTATCAGCAGGAGAAGAAGGCAGTGTGGTAAAACATGCAGTTTTAGGGCTTGCAGGGAACCAGCTTTCCACTGCCGGAAACTTTCAGATAATCGTCAATCCGTGCATCGTGAACGCAGAACAGCATGGGATCCTGCATTCATGAGGGCACTGCAAAAGTCAGAAATCGCTTTGACAGTTTTAGGGAGGAGCATAAATGAATATGGAAGCAGCAGCAGAGAGAAAAGTACAGATGCCTGTTTTTTCGGGGTTTTCCAATATTATATTCAGAAGAGGGGAAGAAATTCATTATATCGGAGGGGCAGAGGTCCTTCCGGCGCCTTTGGATGCAGAGGCCGAGGCGGAAATGATAGGAAAATTACAGACAGAGGACAATGCGGATGCGAAATCCCGTCTGATTGAACATAACCTGCGCCTGGTTGTGTACATTGCCAAGAAATTTGATAACACCGGGGTAGGGGTGGAGGATTTGATCTCTATAGGAACCATAGGTCTGATCAAGGCCATCAATACATTTAACCCCACAAAAAAGATCAAGCTGGCAACATACGCGTCCAGATGTATTGAAAATGAGATTCTTATGTATCTCAGGCGAAACAGCAAGACAAAGATGGAAGTTTCCATTGATGAACCGCTGAATGTGGACTGGGACGGCAATGAACTGCTCCTGTCCGACATTCTGGGAACAGATGAGGATGTGATTTACAGGGGAATAGAGAGTGAAGTAGAGCGTTCCCTTCTGGGGAAGGCTATCGGAAAGCTGACCAAAAGGGAACAGACCATTGTGCGCCTGCGTTTTGGCATCAATATGCCGGATGGCAGAGAAAAGACGCAGAAGGAAGTGGCAGATCTTCTGGGTATCTCCCAGTCTTACATATCCAGGCTGGAGAAGCGGATCATGAAGAGATTGAAAAAAGAGATTGTGAGATACGAGTAAAATAGCATCTTTTTATAGGCTATGGCATAGACGTATCTGCAGCGAGAATTTAGTGGATTTACAGAACAGCCGTCTACGATACGGAAAAGCAAATCTGTTGGGGTTTGTGTTTTCCATTCATAGACGGCTGTTTTGTTTCATATGCTTTTGAATTTACATATTCTGCTGGATTTCCCGCTTTTCTTTCAGAATGATTTCTGCAAGCTGGGTAATCCGTTCGTCCGACATTCTGGCAGCCGGAGCGGAGATAGAGAAGGCATAGCGGGCCCGCCCTTTATAATCAGGAAGGCTGACTGCAATGCAGCGTACACCAAGTTCGTTTTCCTCATCATCCAGTGCATATCCTTTTTTTCTGACTTCCTCTATTTTTTCCTGAAACCGGGAGTAATCCGTAATAGTGTGGGGGGTCAGGCGGATAATATTGCTTGCATTCCAGAAACGGCGTATTTGTTCCTCCTCCATGTCTGCTGCCATGGCTTTTCCAACGCCTGAACAGTAGAGAGGGATCCGGTTGCCCACCTTGGATACCATGCGGACAGAGTTCTGGTACGATTCTTCTTTATAGATATAGACAGCCTCCGCACCGTCAAGCTGGACAAAATGTACGGTTTCCCCTGTTTTTTCAGAGAGTTTTTTCAAATGAGGGCGTACAATCTCCAGGATATCCATGCGGCTTAACAGCCGGTTGGAAAGGCTTAATAATTTTAATGACAAATCATATTTCTGGGTGTATGTGTCCTGTTTTACATATCCCATGTAAATAAGGGAGCAGAGCAGCCGGTGTACCGTGCTTTTGTTCAGGTCAAGCTGCCGGCTTAAATCTGCCAGCGCGATAGGAGCGTCACAGGCCAGGGTTTCCAGGACCAGAAAAAGCCTGTCAGCCACCTGAATGGGATTTTTTTCTTCCATAATATATTCCTGCCTTTGGTTATTTTTCACGAATAGGCTTTGGCGTTATTGTAACACTTTCCCATTCAGGAAACAACCGGAATTTTTTTTCATTTTTCTCTTGACAATCTGAGCCGGAGGAGTATAATTCAAGATAAGGATATCACAATACGAAACAGAGTTTCATAATGTGGAATATATAAAAGTGAATAGGCAAAATAAAACTTTATAGCAAGACCCATAAAAACAAAATATCATGAACCATTTTAAGGAGGAAATTATGAACGCGATCTTAGAACAGCTTTCAAAATTCGGTGTTGTTCCGGTAGTTGTATTAAATGAAGTGAAAGATGCTGAGCCGCTGGCAAAAGCATTATGTGAGGGTGGTCTTCCCTGTGCAGAGGTAACATTCCGTACTGCAGCAGCAGAGGAATCTATCCGTACCATGACAGAGAAATTTCCTGAAATGCTGGTTGGCGCAGGTACTGTTTTGACTACAGAGCAGGTGGACCGTGCAGTGGCAGCCGGTGCAAAATTCATCGTCAGCCCGGGATTTGATCCGGAGATCGTTGACTACTGCCTGGACAAAGATATTTTAGTCCTGCCCGGATGCGTAACGCCTTCTGAGGTAGCACAGGGTGTTAAGCGCGGATTGAAAGTGCTGAAGTTCTTCCCGGCTGAACAGTACGGCGGTGTGTCTACCATCAAAGCTATGGCAGCAGCATATGTGGGAATCAAGTTTATGCCTACAGGCGGAATTAATCCTAAGAATGTAAAAGACTATCTGACCTGTGATAAGATTTTTGCATGCGGCGGAAGCTGGATGGTAAAAGGCGATTTGATCGCAGCAGGAGAATTTGATAAGATCAAAACCCTCACAGAGGAAGCCGTTGCTCTGGTGAAAGAAGTAAGATAGGGAAAAAGCCCGGAATCGTTATCATGCGGTTATTGACTGGCTGCAGAATAGAAGAAGTATGAAGAGCTGTGTGTTATCACAGAGAAAATAATATAGGATTTATGGCAAAGGAGAAATAAAAATGGCAAAAAGAGTGATCACATTTGGTGAAATCATGTTAAGACTGGCTCCGGAAGGATACTACCGTTTTGTACAGGCAGATACCTTCGGCGCAACATACGGCGGAGGAGAGGCCAATGTGGCTGTTTCCCTTGCGAACTACGGGTTTGACGCAGCATTTGTCACAAAGCTGCCAAAACACGAGATCGGACAGGCTGCTGTCAATTCTTTAAGAAAATATGGTGTAGATACAACGAAGATCGCACGGGGCGGCGACCGCGTGGGCATTTATTTCCTGGAGAAAGGTGCATCCCAGAGACCATCTAAGGTTATCTATGACCGTGCCGGCTCCTCGATCGCCACAGCAGAAGCCTCTGATTTCGACTGGAAGCATATTTTCGACGGCGCTGACTGGTTCCATTTTACAGGAATCACACCGGCCTTAAATGATGAAGTGGCAGCCATCTGTCTGGAGGCCTGCAAAGCCGCAAAAGAGGCAGGTGTGACCATTTCCTGTGACTTAAATTACAGAAATAAACTTTGGTCCAAGGAAAAAGCCGGACAGGTTATGGGTGAAATCTGTAAATATGTGGATGTCTGCATAGCAAACGAGGAAGATGCTGCCGATGTATTCGGCATTAAGGCTGCCAACACAGATGTTACAACCGGTACCGTAAACCATGAGGGATACAAAGATGTTGCAAAACAGCTGGCTGACCGGTTTGGTTTCTCAAAAGTTGCCATTACACTGAGAGAGTCCCTGTCTGCAAATGACAACAACTGGTCCGCTATGTTATATGACGGAAATGATTACTTTTTCAGCAAAAAATACAAAATGCACATCGTTGACCGTGTAGGCGGCGGCGACAGCTTTGGCGGCGGATTGATCTGCGCATGCTTAAACGGCTATGATGCACAGTCCACCATCGAGTTCGCAGTAGCTGCTTCCTGTCTGAAACACTCTATTGAGGGTGACTTCAATATGGTTTCCATGGATGAAGTATCCAAACTTGCAGGCGGAGACGGTTCAGGACGTGTTCAGAGATAAGGTCAGATGAAATAGTTATAAATGATAGCCCTTTTGCCATGGGTGAACATTTAAATAAAAATGGGATGTTGTGAAAACAGCATCCCATTATTCATACAATGGAAAGCACATGCTGCGGACTTCCATTGCCCATGGTGGTTCCGTATGGTTTTTGCCTGTAACGGTTCGGGTGCTGAATCGTTACACGGCGTTCTGTTAAGTAGGATCAAGGATGATTTAGGGAGGATTTTAGGATGAAAAAAGATTTTGATTTGCTTTCATTGGGAGAAATTTTGCTGAGGCTGTCACCGCCGGATAATGAGAGGATCGTGCGCGGTGAGACATTTCAGAAGCAGGTGGGCGGTGCAGAGCTGAATGTAGTGTCTGGAGCTTCTCTTCTGGGGCTTAGGACGGGGATGATATCCAAGCTGCCGGATAACGCGCTTGGAGTCTACGCCAAGAACAGAGTCCGTTTCTGCGGGGTAAGTGATGATTATCTGGTGTATGATGAGGAGCCGGATGCGAGACTGGGAATTTATTACTATGAAAACGGGGCTTATCCCAGAAAGCCCAGTGTGGTTTATGACAGACGCCATGCATCTTTTTGCAAGATCAGAGTGGAGGAACTGCCGGAGGACATGTTTGCGTGCACAAGGTGTTTCCACACCAGCGGCATTACCCTGGCTTTGGCGGAGAATACCAGGAATACTGCGGTGGAGATGATCAAGAGGTTTAAGGAGAATGGGGCGATCATTTCTTTTGATGTGAATTTCCGGGGGAATCTTTGGACTGGGGCTGAGGCGAAGGAATGTATTGAGAAAATTCTTCCTTATGTGGACATTTTCTTCTGTTCTGAAGATACGGCACGATTGACGTTTTTGAAGGATGGGGATGTGAAGTCTATTATGAAGAGTTTTACGGAGGAATATCCTATATCTATTGTGGCATCCACACAGAGGATCGTGCATAGCCCTAAGGTGCATACGTTTGGGTCTGTGATCTATAATGCGAAGGAAGACAGGTATTATGAGGAGGAGCCGTATCAGGATATTGAGGTTGTGGATAGGATCGGAAGCGGGGATGCTTATATTTCGGGAGCACTTTATGGGCTGCTGGCACATGGGTTTGACTGCCGGAGGGCACTGGAGTATGGGAATGCGACCAGTTCGGTGAAGAATACCATTCCGGGGGATCTGCCTTCTTGTGATTTGAAGGAGATTGATAGGATTATACGGAATCATAAGGGGGTGGGGGGACAGGTGGAAATGGATAGGTGATGGCTGAAAGGGGACGGTCAAAGGGAAAGGCCGCCAGGGACAGCAGACCGGCAGGGTTCCTTCTGGCAGATGCCTCCGTCGGCAAGTCTTGCTAAGAAAAAAATGAAGCCCCGGACAAGGCACCGGGCAGAACCGCAGTCCAGCCTTTATGGCTGAACTGCTCAACTGCCCTGAAATTTCGGATGGTAACCGAAATTTCTCCTTGTCCGGGACTTCATTTTTTCCTAAGCAAGTCTACGCCTCCTACGGAACATCTGCCAGAAGGAACCCTGCCGGTCTGCTGTCCCTGGCGGCCTTTCCCTTTGACCTGAGAGCGTAGAGAGGAAGATGAAGCTGAGAGCATAGTGCGATAGGTGACCCAGAAATCGAAGAGGGGAAGATGAGGGTGAGCTTGTAGTGCGGAAGATGAGGCTGAGATCGTAGTGCGGAGAGGAATCTTGAAAGTGTAGGACGGGTGGTAAGCCTGAGTGTGTAGGGAAAGGGGAGAAAGTGGATGGGGTGTTGGGAAGAAAGTGGAAAATGGACGGGGTGGGGGGCATAGGATAGGTAATAAGGGTGAAATTTGGTGGGATTATGCGGGTTTGTGATTTGAAGCAGAAGGAAGTTATTAATATTTGTACTTGTAAGAGTCTGGGGTGTCCATTGGATGTGGAGTTTGATCCTAAGACGGGGTGTCTGACGGCTATTATTGTGCCGGTGCCGGGGAAGCTTTGTGGGTTGTTTGGACCGGTCAGTGAGTATGTGATTCCTTGGCAGTGTATTAGACAGATTGGCGAGGATATTATTTTGGTGGAGATTAAGGAGGAGAAGTTTCTGAAGAAAGAATAAGGAAAAGTCTTAGGGGGTTTTTACTAGTACAATTTTGCGCCGTTTCTTTGGGATTTCCTGTCGGTGGTGTGTTGGCATTTATCAGGGGGTGTATTTGCCTATGCGCTGTTTGCTAAGGAAAAGGTCAGGGAGTGGTGGCTTATTGTCTCCTTCAGGTTGTGAGGAGAGAAACGGAAGGGCTGCTTCGGTTTCTTGTCACATGCGCGGTATTTTGTGTGGCAGCAGCTGCCTTGTATTGTGGTATAGATATGGTTATCTGGCATTTTTACGGGACGGCAGAGTATCTGGAGGAGTATTCTATTGGCTGGCTCAGCGGGGATTGGAAGGCAGTGTTTGCGGCCTCGGTTCTCAATGTGGCAAATGTATTTTTTTCCATTCCCTATGATGGAGGGGAGATTTACGGCGGTGGAGTGATTCGCTTGCTGCGACAGGATAATATGGATCACCGCAGTGGCAAAAGGCAGGCACACTGTGGTGATAAAAAACAAATTGTATCAATGTGCATACAAGTGATATTCTATAGATAAGAAACTTATCAAAAAGGTAACTGTGCAGGGTTTTCACAGTTACGAAAAGGAGAATATGCAATATGACAAAACTGGTAATCAACCCTAACGTAAAGAAGAGCAAAATACATAAGGAAATTTACGGGCACTTTTCCGAGCATCTGGGAAGGTGTATCTATGAAGGGCTTTATGTGGGAGAGAATTCCCCGATTCCCAATGTAAACGGTATGCGCACGGATGTGGTGGAAGCCCTGAAGGAAATGAAAATACCGGTGCTGCGCTGGCCGGGCGGATGTTTTGCGGATGAGTATCACTGGAAGGATGGTATCGGGCCGAAAGAGGACAGAAAGAAAATCATCAATACTCACTGGGGCGGTGTTGTGGAGGATAACAGTTTCGGAACACATGAGTTTTTTGAACTGTGCCGCCAGCTGGGCTGTGAAGCCTATGTGAACGGAAATGTTGGAAGCGGAACCGTGCAGGAAATGTCGGAGTGGGTGGAATATATGACGTTTGACGGTGTTTCGCCCATGGCTGATTTGAGGAAGAAAAACGGGCATGAGGACTCCTGGGATGTGGCATTCTTTGGTGTGGGCAATGAGAACTGGGGCTGCGGGGGCAATATGACTCCGGAGTTTTACGGCAATGAGTACCGCCGTTACCAGACTTATGTGAGAGATTATAAGGCAGACAAAAAAATTTACAAAATTGCATGCGGAGCCAATGTGGATGACTATGAATGGACAGAGCGTGTTCTGCATACCTGCTTCCGTCACAGCCAGACTTTTCAGCATGGATTTATGGATGGGCTTTCCCTGCATTATTATACACATCCGGAGGGATGGGACATCAAGGGAAGTGCAACGGATTTTGATGATAGGGCCTGGTATAAGACTCTGAGCAAGACCCTTTATATGGAGGAGCTGATCAACCGGCACGGAGCCATTATGGACAAGTACGACCCGGAAAAGAAAATCGGTATGATCGTGGATGAGTGGGGTACCTGGTTTACCGTAGAACCGGGTACAAATCCAGGCTTCCTTTATCAGCAGAACACCATGAGGGACGCGCTGGTGGCAGGAATCAACCTGAACATCTTTAACAAACACAGTGACCGTGTCCACATGGCAAATCTGGCTCAGCTTGTGAATGTCCTCCAGTCCGTTATTCTGACAGAGGGGGAGAAAATGCTGCTGACACCTACATACCATGTATTTAATATGTATAAATATCATCAGGATGCAGAACTTTTAGAGAGCCATATGGATACAAAGACGATAGGTGTGGATGATGCGTATCATGTTCCGAACATGACGGAATCGGTTTCAGTAGATACAGAGGGTGTGATGCACCTTACCATCACAAATCTGTCCCTGGATGAGGCTTATGATGTGGACGCGCTGATTCTGGAAAAACCTGTGACAGAGGTAAAAGGAGAGATACTGGCAGAAGAAATGCATGCCATGAACACGTTCGAGGAACCGGAAAATGTAAAGGTGAAAGAATTTAAGAATGTGAAGATCACGGACAAAGGGATCGCATTTACTATACCTGCGTGCAGTATCCTGCATCTGGCAGTGAAATAACGGACTGCCGGGACAGCTGAACAATGGAAAAACAGGGCGCTTTCAGTTGAAAGGCGCCCTGTTTGAGTCTTATCATGCCAGAAGGCTGAAATATATGATGACAATAATACCCAATATAATACGGTAAATACCAAATATTTTGAAATCGTGTTTTCTGATATAGCTCAGGAGCATTCGGATCGCAAATACGGATACAACAAAGGAAACCAATGTTCCGATCAACAGAAGGATCCACTCCGATCCGGAGAACATGCCTGTCTTTAAAAAATATTTCAGCAGCTTCAGACCGCTGGCCCCTGCCATGACCGGTATTGCCAGGAAAAAGGAAAATTCACTTGCCACATAACGGGAACAGCCCAGGATGACAGCACCCAGAATGGTGGCACCGCTTCTTGAGGTTCCGGGAATTGCCGCTAAAACCTGGAAACAGCCGATGAAAAAAGCTGTCCGGTAGGTCAGTGCCTCCAGGGACTTCATTTTCGGCTGCTTTTTTCTGCTCTCGATGACAAGAAAGGCAATACCATACAGGATCAGGGTTGCAGCGATTATGTACACGCTGGACAGATAGTCCTCCAGTACCATGTCCAGCGGAAGACCGGCAGCCACGATGGGTATGCACCCTACCGCTACCTTTTTCCACAGAGTAAAAGTCTCCTGCTTTTCGGATACACTTTTCTTTGGAGAAAAGGGGTTGAGTTTGTGGAAAAACAATACCAGTACAGCCAGTATGGAGCCGAATTGAATAACAACCTTGAATACTTCAAAAAATTCCGGTGTGGAGGTCATGGGCCAGAGATTGTCAAACAAGATCAGATGTCCCGTGCTGCTTATGGGCAGCCATTCTGTGATACCCTGGATGATGCCGAGAATGACTGCTTTAATCATTTCTATAAAGTCCATGAAGTCTTTTCCTTTCTGTGATGCTTTGTGCGGTCAGTATCTATGTGCATGAGGCAGCTTTGCTGTCAATCACTTTTCGTTCTGTACTTCAATTTTGCGGATTTCCTTTGTCCGGATCTCTTTGCAGATGGCATCAATGAAATCCTGCAGCGTTTTCTGGCCTTCATCACCCAGGAAACGGCTTCTGACTGCCACTTTTCCTTCCGCCTCTTCCTTTTCTCCCACTACGATCATGTAAGGAACCTTTGAGAGTCTTGCCTCGCGGATCTTGTAGCCGATTTTTTCGGAGCGCTCATCAATGGTACAGAGGACGCCGTTTTTCTTTAACTCGGTTTCTACACGGACTGCGTAATCCTGGTATTTTTCTGAGATAGGAAGGATACGGACCTGTTCCGGGCAGAGCCAGGTGGGGAACATGCCGGCATACTTTTCAATGAGCCATGCAAGGGTTCTCTCATAGCAGCCGATGGAAGTTCTGTGAATAATATACGGGCGGACTTTTTCACCGTTCTGGTCAATGTAGTACATATCAAACTGTTCAGCCAGCAGTGCATCCCACTGTACCGTGATCATAGTGTCCTCTTTGCCGTATACATTTTTGGCGTTAATGTCTACTTTGGGGCCGTAGAAGGCGGCTTCCCCCGCATCCTCCACAAAAGGAACATCCAGTTCCGTTAAAATATTTCGGATATGCTGTTCGGTCTGCTCCCATACCTTTGCATCCCCGATATACTTTTCCGTATTTTCCGGATCCCATTTGGATAAATGATAGGTTACATCATCCTGCAGTCCCAGGGTGGCCAGACATTTCTTGGCAAGAGCCAGACACCCTTTGAACTCCTCCACCATCTGATCCGGGCGGACGATCAAATGTCCCTCTGAGATGGTGAACTGGCGGACACGTGTCAGGCCGTGCATTTCACCGGAGTCCTCATTTCTAAAGAGGGTGGAAGTCTCACTGTAGCGAAGCGGCAGATCCCGGTAGGAGCGCTGTTTGGATTTATACACATAATATTGGAAAGGGCAGGTCATGGGACGCAGGGCAAACACTTCTTTGTCGGTTTCCTCATCCCCCAGCACAAACATGCCGTCTTTATAGTGATCCCAGTGTCCGGAGATTTTGTATAAGTCACTTTTGGCCATCAGGGGCGTTTTGGTGCGGATGTATCCCCAGTTGTTATCCTCCTCATCTTCAATCCATCTCTGGAGTGTCTGGATGATTTTGGCGCCTTTGGGCATCAGAAGGGGTAGACCCTGGCCGATCACATCAACGGTGGTGAAGAGTTCCATTTCACGTCCCAGTTTGTTGTGGTCGCGTTTCTTGATATCCTCCAGGTGCAGCAGATATTCGTTCAGCTCATCTTTTGTGGAGAAGGCGCTTCCGTAAATCCTCTGGAGCATAGGCTTGGAGGAGTCTCCCCTCCAGTAGGCACCTGAGGAGGAGGTCAGTTTAAATGCTTTGATGCCTTTTGTGTTCATGAGATGAGGGCCTGCACATAAGTCAACGAATTCTCCCTGGGAGTAGAAGGAAATCTCAGCATCCTCAGGAAGGTCTGTGATCAATTCTACCTTGTAAGGCTCCTCTTTTTCTTTCATATACTGTATAGCTTCCTCTCTGGGGAGAGTAAACCGTTCCAGTCTGCTGCCTTTTTTGATGATACGTTTCATCTCTTTTTCCAGCCTGTCCAGGTCCTCTCTTGAGAAGGGTTCGGCCTCAAAATCATAGTAGAAGCCCGTGTCTATAGCAGGGCCGATTGCCAGTTTGGCGTCCGGGAACAGGTGTTTGACCGCTTCCGCCAGAACATGGGAGCAGGTATGGCGTATAACACGAAGTCCTTCCTGATCTCTGGCTGTGAGGATATTCAGAGTGCAGTCTTTGTCAAGAACTGTTCTGACATCCACGATCCGGCCGTCCACCTCACCTGCACAGGCAGCCCGTGCCAGTCCTTCGCTTATGTCAAAGGCAATGTCCATAATGGATCTGGACTCAGCATACTCTTTAACTGAGCCGTCTTTTAATTGGATTTTCATACTTTTTTCCTCCCGAAATATAATTTTGAAATTAAAAAAACCCTGAACAATCCGAAGACTGTTCAGGGACGATAAACAAGATACCGCGGTTCCACCCTCTTTGTCAACACAATAACTGTTCCATACCTTAAATTACTGTGTACCACTTTTATCAGACGATAACGGTGTCGGCCGGGCTGTGTTAAAGCCGCTCCAGGGTGGTCTTCAAATGCTTCCCCATAGAATGCTCACACCGTATGCATCCCTCTCTGCATGGATATCCATTTTACTCTTCCTGTCTGCGCGTTGGCTGTATGGCAGAGTGTGGTTTTACATCCGGTCTGTCTGACTGCGGAACACTCTGAATTGGTGTTTAGCATATCATTTATAGGGGAGAATGTCAAGTCAGGGACGCAGGTAGTTTTTCATATTTTTTAGTGCGTGCTTTTCCAGGCGGCTGACCTGGGCCTGGGAGATGCCGATTTCCTGGGCAACCTCCATCTGGGTTTTTCCTTCGTAGAAACGCATTTCAATAATGTGTTTTTCCCTGTCGTCCAGGCGTTTCATGGCCTCCTTCAGGGAGAGATCTTCAATCCAGTTCTCCTCCCTGTTTTTCTTGTCACTGATCTGGTCCATGACATACAGGGTGTCGCCTCCTTCTGTGTACACAGGTTCATAGAGGCTGACCGGGCTTTGGATGGCGTCCAGGGCATAGACGATATCCTCTTTTTCAATGCCGATCTCCTCGGCAATTTCATTGATGGTAGGCTCTTTGAGATTTCTTTTGACGTAATTTTCTTTGGCATAGATGGCTTTATATGCAGTATCGCGAAGTGAGCGGCTTACCCGGATGGAGTTGTTGTCCCGCAGATACCTGCGGATCTCACCGATGATCATGGGAACCGCATAAGTAGAAAATTTCACGTTCAGTGTTGTATCGAAATTATCAATTGCCTTCATAAGCCCGATGCAGCCAATCTGGAATAAATCATCCACATTTTCGTTGCTGGCGGAGAAACGTTTGATGATACTGAGCACCAGCCTCAAATTTCCCTTGATATATAATTCTCTGGCTTCCGTATCTCCCTTTTTGATCCGCTCGAACAGAATGTCCTTCTCTTCATTGGTAAGTACAGGGAGTTTGGAAGTGTTCACACCGCATATTTCAACTTTATTAAGTGCCATTGCAAGAATCCTCCTGGAAATTTTAATGTCTAGTAAAATGATTCTCACCTGGTGCGGACAATATACGACAACACGGAAAATTTAATAAAGTTTTAGCCCTTGACAATTCCGAAAAACAGATGGGATGAAAGAAAAAACAGAGGTTGATCTACACGAAAAAATCCCTTGTTTTCAACAAAAAAGTATTGAAAATAAGGGATTTTGACTATGTTTAAAGTTGTTGAAACCGGGGGATCGTGATCATTTCGCCGCCTTTCATGGCAGATTCATGGGCACAGATTCCGGTTGGCCGGTTTTCGTTCTTCGATGATAGAGCGGATGAATTCATGTACCAGGTGGGGATGGGAACCGCCGTGTCCGCCGCCCTGCTTGAAGGAGAGATGGTAGGGAGAGACCAGGAACGCTATATGCTGGACGATTCCATACAGGATGGAGGTGGTGCATATGAACCGGAAATAATGATCATCAGGCAATATCCTGTCTATCACAATTTTAGTGAAGCTGTTCTGCTAAACAGCGGGAGAGCTGCTCCAGTGGCAGTTCATGTTGTTTTACTGCCTGATTTTCCCAGAAACGGTCGTCAGCGTACCGGGGAATGATATGTACATGAAAATGTGTGCCCTCATCCATAACCAGACCGTTATTCTGCATAACGGTCACCCCGAGTACATCAAAATTCGTTTCTATAATATCGGCCACCTGCTGTTCCAGCCGGATCAATTCATATAAAACCGATTCCGGGACCTCCCGGATATTTCCATAATGCTGTTTGGTAATAATTAATAAATGGCCTTTCTGAATTGGATCAATATCATAAACTACAATAAAATTATCCGTCTCATAAAGTATTCGTGAGTCTTCTATACAATTGCAAAAATACAGTTCATATGCCAGGACCTCCCTATTGCTTTAATGAAAATTAAATTTGCCGGAAAATCTCCCCCATGCTATAATTATTAAGACGTAACCGGGCAGTTTCTTCCGTCCCGGACTACCCGGACAGGACTTTTTTCGGTCAGTGCAATCGTTTTGCATACCTGCAGAGCAGTTACGTTAAAGTAATATATACCACAAAATGCTGCGGTTACAACGGCAGAAAAATAAAGTGTGACGCACAGCTTGCCGAAAGCAATTTTTAAACACACACTAGAAGTATGATAGAGAGAAAAAGATTGGGGGGATAAAATATGTCAAATACTTGCACATCTAACATCCACAACGAACCGAAGATAAAGAATAAACTCATTCAGGCTGTCCGGGGACAGCTTGAGCAGCGGGCGGCCTGGCTGTATTTATTGTGTGACGAGGCCGGAAAAAGAGGGCTTGCCTGGGAAGATTTCGGAAGCGAAGCCATTCGCCGCTGTGGTCTTTCACAAGGCGGGGAGCTGGTCAGACAAGGGGGAACCAGCAGTTTGAAAGGCCTCAGAAAACAACTTTTTACCAAACCCGCCCAGTGGGTATTTGAGATGAAGATCAGAAAGAGCACAGAAAAAGAGCTGGCAATTGATTTTCATTATTGCCCATTAGTGAAAGCCTGGCAGAAAGCCGGCTGTTCTGACGAGGAAATACGGAAACTCTGCGACATTGCCATGTGCGGTGACCATGGTATAGGTGAAGCTTACGGGGGACGGCTGAAGCTTCTGAAATCCATAGCCAAAGGTGATGATGTATGCCGTTTATATTACCACAAAAAATAATCCTGCATAGAAGTGTGTCTTGAAATTCATTCCGGTGATCTGTATAACCCACAAAAGGTGGCGCACAGTTTGTCCAAAACAGTTTCAGATACATGCAATGGCAAGCCGCAGATATACTCTGCCATCAAAAAAGGAGAGTACATGATGACTATCAATTTTACACGTGAACATATGGCAGATGCAAAAGAACCTGCCCTGTTATGTTATCAGGAAGAACGCAGCAGGGTACCTGTCCTGCCAGGCGCAGCGGAATTGCCTGATCTGTCATATTATGCGGATAATGGTCTCGGGGTGGCAGTCTTTTCCCCATGGGAGCTAACGCGGCGGTATCGCAAAACAGAGAGAAAGCACCGTTTTATCCAAGATATCCTTTTAAAAGCAGGAATGTATTCAGAACGCCGTCCACATGGCTTCTCTCGTACCCGTGTGAAGCATATACTCCGGGCCCGATCAATCCATGCCGCACATCATATCCTGCGGTAAGTGCCACGTCTGCATCTGACCCATAATGAGGATACACATCTACCGCATACGAAAGCCCCATATCCCGGGCTGTTTTCACCAGTGATGTAACTAAATCAAAATTATAAGGCCCCCTGCTGTCCTTGGCACAGATAGATACCTGCCGTTCTGTGCAGCTAAGACCCTCACCGACACATCCCATGTCAACAGAGATCACCTCCGTCACCCCATCCGGAACAGAGGCAGCCCCGCCGTGGCCTACCTCCTCAAATACGGTCATATGCTGATAGACTCTGTTTGCCAGCGTTATCTTTTCATCTTTCACATATTTTGCATAACCCAGTAAAACAGCGGCGCTGAGTTTGTCATCCAGAAAACGGCTTTTAATATATCCAGATCTGGTTATCACTGTTCTGGGGTCAAAACATACATAATCCCCTGTGGAGATCCCAAGTGCGGCTGCAGCCTCCCTGTCAGCGATAGGTTCATCCGGCACGATCTCCAGGGTATCAAATGTTCTTCCGGTTTTATCATATTCCCCGTTTACATGGACCGAAGCATTGGCAAGCTGGCAGGTTCCCTCATAAATGCCGTCAAAACGGGTAATGATCCTGCAGTTTTCCGCCTCTGCATTATTGGCGTTCATTCCGCCTATAGGTGTGATCTTCAGCCGTCCATTACTTTTGATCTCTGAGACCATAGCGCCCAGGGTATCCACATGAGCCTCCAAAAGAACTCCGTTTGCCCTGTCGCCGCTTTCCAGGTCCACCAGCACACCCCCTTTGACGGTTTTTTCAGGGAGAAATCCCAATCTTTTATATTCCTCCATCAGATAATCCGTAACTTCCTGTGTGTATCCCGACGGACTGTCAATTGCCAGAAGCATTTTCATCTGTTCCAATATGTATTCTAAATACTTGTCCATCATACCATTCTCCTCCTGATCTAAAACAGAGTGCATACCGTTTACAACAGCAGGCACCCTGAACAAGTTACATTTCAAGCGCAGCATTTTTCTTTTTTGCCGCGGCTCCATCTTTTTTATGTTTCATCCAACGAGCCATATATACAAAAGGTGTGTCAAGCAGGCTGGTAAATACAAAAATCACATAGCTGGAAATACAGATATGCAGAAGCACCGAAAGCGGATACATGCCCCAAAATGCACCAAAGGTATATAACATTGTATTCAAAAGCTGTGATACCAAGGTGGAACCGTTATTACGAAGCCATAAAAAACTTTCCGCATCTCCAAACCGTTTTGTGGTAAATGCCCACCATTTATGATAAGCCCACACATCAAATTTCTGAGACACCGCGTAAACCAGCAGACTGGCAAAAAGCAGGCGCGGTGTGTTGGAAAAAATCGTATGGAACGCAGGACTTGCCCAGTCGTTAGCTGAAGGCGTATACAAAAGCCACATCTGGGAAACCAGTATAAAACAGCAGGAAGTACAGATCCCCAGGTTGACGGCTTTCTGTGCCTGTTTCTTTCCGCCGATCTCACTGATAATATCGGTCACAAGAAAAGACGAGGCAAACAGTATATTTCCCAGGGTCTGCTCCATGCCAAAAGCCCTCACCATAAGCAATACTTCAATGTTGGCAGTGATGGTACAGAAAACAGTCCATCCATACAGGCCGGATACATCAAAAAAGTAATATGCCAGCAATACAAAACTATAGATCAGCACCAGGGATACGATTAACAAAATTTCATTACTCATATTTGTCACCTACCCCAAATTCGGTGTTTTCCATCAGGATATCAACCCGCTCATTCTCTATATAGACAGGATAAAGATTTTGGGCAAATATCCGTATCACATCCCTGTCCGGCTTCATTTTAGTGGAATTCTCCACCATAACATTGATGCAGATCCTCTCAAATAAAGAAAGCCCTGTCTCTATATCACTTTTCATAGAAGTAAACGTCTGACCTGTAAGGCCGAACAACAGACATACCTCATCTGCGTATTTGGCAATTTCCCGGGGAGAAGCGGCAGCAATTCCCTTTTGGAGAACCTTTTCACGAAATTCCTCATCAAAAGTCTCCACTCCCATCTTGATCTTCAGACAGATACCTTTCTCTGCGAAAAAATCACGTGCTGCCTGGATCGCATCCTTATGCATCCAGTGACATTCAAAATGCAGCTCCCGTATCCTTTTTTCCGCACAGACCTCACGTATCAGTCGTAAAGTCTTCTCATCCAGGTCACAGAAACTACCTGAGTTGATCACTTCCAGTCTGTGAAAACAGCCTGTGACCTTAGCAAGCTCCGCCTGATTCAAATGAAAATTAGCTTCCTCATCCCTGGAAAAATCCAGATGATAATCACAGAATGTACAGCGGCGCCATTTACAGCCGCTTCCCCGAAGGAGCAAAATCTCCCGGGGATTCTTTTCCCGTATTACACTATAACGGTTACTTGGTTCCTGAATACTCATTTTTTTCTCTCCTTAGTTTTAATTATAGACAGGATGGTTACGAACTGTCTTTTTGGAAACCATTTAAAAACAAGGGGTTTCCATGAGGCACATTTTAGCAGAAAACCTGCAAAAATACAAGGGAAAATCATTGACGTAAGACGTCTATCTGTACTATACTAAGCCATAGATAACTTTACATAACATATCAAGGAGGACTTTTAAATGAAATGTCCATTTTGCAATCAAGACAACACCCGTGTCATAGATTCCAGACCGGTTCCAGATAATAATTCCATCCGAAGAAGGAGACAATGTGACGAGTGCGGCAAGCGCTTCACCACCTACGAGAAAATAGAGACAATCCCTCTGGTGGTCATCAAAAAAGACCAGAGCCGGGAGCAATACGACCGCACCAAAATCCAGGACGGCATCATGCGCGCCTGCTACAAGCGTCCAATCTCGGTGGAACAGATTGAGAAGATCATCGACGAGATCGAAACCGAAATCTTCAACAAAGAAGACCGTGAAATCCCCAGCACCGAGATCGGTGAAATCGTCATGGACAAACTAAAAGACTTAGACGCCGTAACCTACGTCCGCTTCGCCTCCGTCTACCGCGAATTTAAAGACGTAAACACCTTCATGGACGAACTAAAAAAAATCCTGAATTAATTTTAAACAAAGTGCGTCCATTATAAATTGCGCAAAACAAATATCTGCATCACCCTATTTAACTAAGTCCTCCCATCAAACCTTCCGAAGCCAACCCGCTGCACCCTTTTACAGCCAAAACCTACCGGATTTGGAGGGAATGAGGGGGCCGGGCCGGCCCCCTCATTCCCTCCAAATCTCGTAAACCTTCCCATGTATCCTAAATAATACTTGCAATCCCCCCATCATTTCGATACAATAACCATGACAATTAAATAATGAGGGAACTTCTAATGTTTAAAGGAGAAACCATGAAAAGAGTAAGATTCATTTTAACACTTCTCTTTGCACTTACCCTGACTACTGTACTCGGCGGCTGCCAAGACAAAAAGGAAAGCGGTAAAGAGTCCAAAAACAACGAAAGTTCCACAGAAACAAAAGCGGAACCAACCATGGGAGGTTCCATTGTAGTAGGAATTCCTCAGGATATAGAGGATAGTCTTGACCCACACAAATCGGTAGCGGCAGGAACCAAAGAAGTCCTATTCAATATTTATGAAGGCTTAGTAAAGCCGGATGAAAAAGGCAATTACATTGATGCAGTAGCCCAGTCGCACACCATTTCAGAGGATGGCAGGACTTACACCTTTACACTGCGTGAAGGCGTAAAATTCCACAATGGAGCGGACGTTACCGTAGACGATGTGAAATATTCGATCGAGCGATGCGCCGGTATCACGGAAGGAACAGAACCGTTGATAGCGGCTTTTTCTAATGTGGAAAACGTTGAAACTCCCGATGACAAAACCATTGTCATCCATTTAAAAGAAGCTGACACAGAATTTTTGGCATATCTTATTGTGGCAGTCATCCCAAAAGATGTGCAGGACCTGGCAGCCAACCCGGTGGGGACAGGCCCGTTTATGTATGAGTCCCGTTCTCCTCAGGAGAATATTAAGATCAAAAAATTCGCAGACTACTGGGATCGTGAGCATCAGGCATATCTGGATGAAGTTACCTTTAAAGTGGTAAGTGACAGCAATGCCATTGTGACCGGACTAAAAGGCGGCTCCCTGGATATGGTGGCACGTATTGACTCCAACCAGTCTGCCCAGCTCAAAGGTGAGGATTTTACCATCTATGAAGGCGGCATGAATCTGGTACAGGCACTATATCTGAACAATGCGGAAGCCCCTTTTGATGATATAAAGGTACGCCAGGCTCTCTGTTATGCAGTGAACCGTCAGGATGTCCTGGATATGATCGCAGACGGAAAAGGAACCATAATCGGCAGCAGTATGTTCCCGGCTTTTGACAAATACTACATGCCTGAACTTGCAGACAAATACCCTCAGGATGTGAAGAAAGCAAAAGAACTGCTGGCTGAAGCCGGATATCCGGATGGATTTGACATGACCATCACCGTACCGTCCAATTACCAGCAGCATGTGGACACGGCCCAGATTTTGGTGGAGCAGTTAAAACAGATCGGTGTCAACGCTGAGATCCGGCTTGTGGAATGGGACAGCTGGCTCAGTGATGTGTACGGTGACAGGAAATTCCAGTCTACTGTAGTTGGTGTGGATGCAGCTTATTTAAGCGGCCGGGCCCTGCTGGAGCGCTTTACCTCAGATGCTTCCAAAAATTTTATAAACTTCAGCAATGAAGAGTATGATAAACTCTATCAGCAGGTAAAGAAAAGCACAGACGACGGGGAACAGACAGAACTTTACAAAAAGATGGAAACCATTCTGGCAGATCATGCGGCAAATGTCTACATCCAGGATATGGCATCAGAGGTTGCACTGAGAAAGTCATACGGCGGCTTTACATTCTATCCTCTGTATGTGCTGGATATGGCAAAGATTTATAAGATAAAATAAAGAATGGGGCACGGAAAAGGAGAAAGACAGAATGAAATATATTGTGAAAAAAATAGGTACTCTCATTATAACATTGTTAATTGTCTCTTTTCTGTCTTTTATGGCCTTTTCCGTGATCCCCGGTGACGCGGCAATATCAAAACTGGGAACAGAGGCCACAAAAGAACAGGTAGAGGCATTACGGCATGGGATGGGGCTGGACAAACCGGTGCTTGTCCGTTACGGTCTGTGGCTAAAGGATTTTGTGACCGGAGATATGGGAGATTCCTACAGCTATTCCATGCCGGTGCGGGATATGCTGGCAGATAAAATACCCATCAATATCACCATGGTGCTGATAGGCTTTTTTATTATCCTGCTGTTTTCCATTCCGCTCGGTATTTTAACTGCACAGCATGAGGGCGGCAGGCTTGACCGCCTTCTCATGACCTGTAATCAGGTGATCATGTCAGTACCCGGATTTTTTCTGGGCATCTTGATCACGTATTTGTTCGGACTGGTGCTCAGGTGGTTTACGCCCGGTGCGTATGTTTCCCCCTCAGAAAGCTTCGGGGGATTTCTGGCATACCTTATAGCGCCCAGTATAGCCATTGCACTTCCCAAAAGCGCAATGGCAGTGAAAATGCTGCGCAGTTCTGTGATCACACAGCTTCGTATGGACTATGTGCGGACTGCCTACAGCCGGGGAAACAGGGCAGGACGGGTCCTCTACAGACATGTCCTGAAAAATGCACTGATCCCGGTGCTCACATTCTGGGCTATGACCATTGCTGATATGATGGCAAACAGCATTATTCTGGAACAGGTATTTACCATTCCCGGTATGGGCAGTCTGTTGATCACCTCCATATCCAACAGGGATTACCCGGTTGTCCAGGGGATCATTGTGCTGATCGCGGCTATGGTGGTTATCATAAATTTCGCAGTGGATATTTTATATGGAAAAATAGACCCACGGATCCGCATGGATGCATAGGCAGGAGGAGAGAAGATGAGAAAAGACAGAAAAAACATGCCGGGCAATTTGTTCGTCGGTGCTTCCCTTGCTGGATGCATGCTGCTGTTTATGCTGATCGGACTTTTGTATACCCCTTATGATCCGGATGCCATGAGCGGCGGGGCAAAATTTGCGGCACCTTCTTTTGCCCACCTGTTTGGATGTGACCAGTTTGGGCGGGATATTTTAAGCCGTGTCATGAAGGGGACGGGGACCACCTTTTTTGTGGGTGCGGCAACGGTTCTCATCGGAGGCGGGGCCGGACTTTTGGTGGGTGCGTTTACCGGATATTTCGGCGGGTGGCTGGATGAGGTGCTGATGCGCTTCAATGACGCTGTGGTTTCGTTTCCCAGTATATTGCTGGCACTGGTATTTATCAGTATTTTAGGACCGGGAAAATATAACGTGATCCTGGCCCTTGGCGTGGTATTTATCCCAAGCTTTGCCCGTATGACCAGAAGTGAATTTATTTCCCAGAGGGAAATGGATTATGTAAAAAGTGCGAGACTGATGGGCGCATCCCATCTGCGGATCATTTTTGTGCATATTCTTCCAAATACACTTCCCACAATTCTGGCAACAGCTGCCATTGGATTTAATAATGCCGTTTTGGCTGAGGCGGGGATGAGTTATCTGGGGATCGGCGTGCAGCCGCCGGATGCCAGCCTTGGAAGAATGCTGTCGGAATCCCAGGCGTATCTGGCAACAGCCCCCTGGTGTGCCCTGTTTCCAGGGGTGGCGGTTATCCTTCTGGCACTGGGATTTTCTTTGCTGAGTGATGGTCTGCAGAAGAAAGGCGGGAAGTGATATGGCGTTATTGGAAATAAAAAATCTGGCAATTGAATTTCATGATACAGTCCCGCCTACGAAAATTGTGGAGGACATTTCTTTTTGTATGGAGGAAGGAGAAATACTGGGGATTGTAGGAGAATCGGGTTCCGGAAAAACACAGACAGCCCTGTCTGTCATGGGACTTTTGGGGGAACACGCAAGAATGCCCAGAGGAGAGATCCTGTTTCAGGGCAGGAATATTCTGAAAATGCCGAAAGAAGAACTCCGGAGTATCCGGGGAAAAGAAATAGGCATTGTTTTTCAGGAACCCATGACTTCCTTAAACCCGGTAATGACAATCGGAGAACAGGTGGAAGAGGCCATGGGAATCCACAGCCCTTACAGCGCTAAGGAGCGAAAAGCAAGGGCTCTGGCGATGATGAAAAATGTGGAGCTTCCCAATCCGGAACTGTTGTACGGAAAGTACCCCCATCAGCTCTCTGGCGGTATGCGGCAGCGGGTCATGATCGCAGCAGCGCTTGTGATGGAACCTAAACTTTTGATCGCGGACGAGCCAACCACAGCATTGGATGTGACCATACAGGCACAGATCTTAAAACTCCTTCAGAGAATCAATAAAGAACAGGGTACGGCAATCCTCTTTATCTCCCATGATCTGGGGGTTATCCGCCACCTCTGCAGCCGTGTCATTGTGATGAACCGGGGGGAGGCCGTGGAACAGGGGAATGTGCAGGATATATTTGAACATCCTTCCATGGAATATACCAGGAAGCTTTTGGCTGCCATACCAAACCGAAGGACCTCGCTTAGAAAACGGGCGGCGAAACAGGAAAGGGGGGAGGGGTAATGGAACCTGTACTGGAAGTGAAGCATGTAAGCGCATCTTACCGGGAGGGCAGAAAAGAGCAGCAGGTTTTAAAAGATGTTGATCTTACTGTCCGGGAGAATGAGATCCTGGGGCTTGTGGGCGAGAGCGGCTGCGGAAAAACCACGCTTTCCAAAGCGATATTAGGATTTGTGAATGTGCGGGAAGGTGAGATCATACATCACACGAAACATCCGCAGATGATATTCCAGGACCCATATTCTTCCCTCAATCCGGGAAAACGAGTGGAATGGATCCTGGAGGAACCGCTGCGCATGCAGAAAGTTCCCAAAGAGGAGCGCCGAAGAAGAGTCCTGGCTATGGCAGAAAAGACAGGGCTTTCCAAGGAACATCTGAAGCGGCATCCCCGGGAATTGTCCGGCGGTCAGCGCCAGAGAGTGAGTATAGCGGCTTCCCTTCTCCAGGGGGCACGGTTTATTATAGCGGATGAACCGGTATCCGCATTGGATGTGACGATCCAGAGGCAGATCATGGAACTGATCATAAAGCTTCAGGAGGAGATGAAGTTCTCCGTTCTTTTTATTTCCCATGATCTGAATGTGATCTACCAGATGTGCGACAGGGTTCTGGTGATGAGGGACGGAAGGATTGTGGAGGAAGGGGATGTGGAGGAGGTATTTTCCTGTCCAAAAGCTGCATATACAAAAGAGTTGATGGCAGCCACATTAGATGTGGAAGGAATGTGACATTTGGCGGACGCCGGGTCTGGTCATAAGCCTGCCTGTACGGACGGGAGCAGAGAACTTCCGAGCTAACACGCAACCCGCACTAAGTTCATCGCCTTAGGGCTCTTCACTAAGTGCTTGCTAGCGTGTGGATCTCGTAAGCTTCTCTAAGCGCTCCTGAAACGCCCGTACAGGCAGGCTTATGACCAGACCCGGCTGTTTTTCAAAGAAGCCAGAGTAATTCATAGGCCCTTCTGTCCGCATTTTTCTATTTATTCAATGACTAGCGACTGCCAACTGTTCCACATTCAAAGTCAGCCGAACCCGGCCGCAGGCTTCCCCGCACGGGCGTTTAGGAGCGTTTAGAGAAGCTTACAAGATCCATGCGTTAGCAAGCACTTAGTGAAGAGCCCTAAGGCGATGAACTTAGTGCGGCTTACGCATTAGCTTGTAAGTTCTCTGCTCCCGCCCGTGCGGGGAAGCCTGCGGCCGGGTTCGGCGTCCGGACATACATACCCTAACGGTTACAAACATAGCACTTTTTACCACATAAAAAGCATCATGCCGCTTGCGTTTTCCACGGCGAAGTGATAAAATTTTCAACATAATCAGCAAAAATCTTCCATCTGATACAGATAGGAAAGGAATTGCCAATGCAAACTTCACGGCAGCCACGTGAAAAAATATGCCTAAATGGGCATATACAATGTTCCCAGAGGAATATATTGGGAAAAATGGAGAGGAGAGCCAACATGAAAACTTTTGATAAATCTTCAAAATTAGACAACGTTTGCTATGATGTCCGGGGACCGGTGCTGGATGAGGCGAACCGGATGCAGGAAAGTGGCATTGATGTTTTAAAATTAAACATCGGCAATCCGGCACCTTTTGGTTTCAACGCCCCGGAGGAAGTGATCCTGGATATGATCTACACGCTCCGGGACTCTCAGGGATATTCAGATTCCCACGGGATATTTGCTGCCAGAAAAGCAATTATGCAGTATTGCCAGATCAAAAAAATAAAAGATGTAGCCCTGGAGGATATCTATACGGGTAACGGCGTCAGTGAACTCATCAATATGGTAACCCAGGGGCTTATTGATGACGGGGATGAGATCCTGGTACCTTCCCCGGACTATCCGCTGTGGACGGGCTGTGTGACACTGGCCGGAGGAAAGGCTGTGCATTATATCTGTGATGAGCAGTCAGACTGGTATCCGGATATAGAAGATATGCGCAGCAAGATCACGGATAAGACGAAAGCCATTGTGATCATCAATCCCAATAATCCCACGGGGGCTGTTTATCCGAAAGAGGTGCTGGAGGAGATCGCTGCCCTTGCCAGAGAGCATGATCTGATGATTTTCTCTGATGAGATCTATGACCGTTTGACCATGGACGGTGTGGTCCACCATTCCATCGCTGCCCTGGCTCCGGATGTGTTCTGTGTCACCATGAACGGCCTTTCCAAATCCCACATGGTGGCAGGCTTCCGCTGCGGCTGGATGGTTCTGAGCGGACCGAAGGAGAGGGCAAAAGGGTATATTGAAGGGCTGAACATGCTTTCCAATATGCGCCTCTGCTCCAATGTGCCGGCACAGTCCATTGTGCAGACAGCCCTGGGTGGATTTCAGAGTGTCCAGGAATACCTGCAGCCGGGGGGACGTATCTATGAACAGCGGGAATATATCTACAAAGCAGTCAATGATATTCCCGGACTGTCTGCTGTGAAGCCAAAAGCGGCTTTCTACATCTTTCCGAAGATAGATACAAAACGCTTTCATATTCTGGATGATGAGAAGTTTGTCCTGGACTTTTTGAAAGAGAAGAAGGTGCTCCTCACCCACGGCAAAGGATTTAACTGGGGAGAACCGGACCATTTCCGCATTGTTTATCTGCCCAATCTGGAACAGCTTAAAAGCGCGGCAGACAAGCTGGCCGATTTCCTGAGCGATTATCAGCAGAAGCTTTAGACATGGTACGCTCTGGGCCGGTCTTGTTGAAAGGAAGTGTAGTAATTAATGCAATGGATGAAAAAACTGCATGAGGCCCATAAGGAGGAGCATGATTTTTCCCAGGGAAATATCCCTGGGAATATTTTAAGGCTTTCGCTGCCGCTTATGGCAGGGCAGTTTATCAATGTGCTTTATAGTATTGTGGACAGAATGTACATAGGGCGTATTCCGGGAGCGGATTCCTCTGCGCTGACCGGTGTGGGGGTCTCATTTCCCATTATTACAGTGGTCATGGCGTTTGCTTTCCTGATCGGGACCGGGGGGCCTCCGCTCTGTTCTATCGCAAGGGGAAAACAGGAGGATGATAAGGCTGAGACGATCATGGGAAATGCCTTTGCTCTGGTGGTGATCGCCGGTGTTCTGATCATTATCCTGGGTCTTGCGGTGAAACGGCCTTTGTTGTATGCGCTGGGCGCAAGTGATGCCACATTTCCCTATGCAAATGATTATATCAGCATTTATCTGCTGGGCAGTGTGTTTGTCATGATCAGTATGGGGATGAATGGATTTATAAACTGCCAGGGATTTGCCGGAATCGGTATGCTGACGGTACTGATCGGGGCTGTTATCAATATTGTGCTGGACCCTGTATTTATTTTCCTGTTTCATATGGGAGTCCGGGGAGCGGCAATTGCCACAGTCATCTCCCAGGCGGTATCAGCCCTGTGGATCGTGCGGTTCCTGACAGGCAGGCGGACCCTTCTCAGACTCAGGGCAGGGTGTATGAAGCTGAAAATTGCATATGTGAAAGACATTCTGGCTCTTGGGCTTTCCGGGTTTATCATGCAGGCTACCAACTGTATGGTACAGATTGTCTGCAATGTTACGCTGCAGAGCTTTGGCGGGGATGTCTATGTGGGGGTCATGACCATCATCAACTCTGTGCGGGAAGTTCTGAGTGTCCCTGTCAATGGTTTTACGCAGGGGGCACAGCCGGTCATAGGCTATAATTACGGTGCGGGCAAATATGAACGGGTAAAACAGGGAATTAAATTTATGTCTGTCATCTGTATTGGATATACCACGGTGGTCTGGATCCTGACGATGCTGGTACCCGGCGCCTTTATCGCCGTTTTCAATGGAAGCGGGGAACTGATGGAGGCAGGCGTCCATGCCATGAGGATCTATTTCTTTGGATTCTGTTTTATGTCCCTGCAGTTTTCCGGGCAGACGGTTTTTACAGGCCTTGGAAAAGCCAAACAGGCAATTTTCTTTTCCCTGCTCAGGAAGGCTGTGATCGTGGTGCCGCTCACCCTTATCCTGCCCCACATGGCCGGTCTTGGAGTAAACGGCGTGTTTTTGGCAGAGCCGATCTCGAATTTTATCGGCGGCATCGCCTGTTTTGTTACTATGCTGTGTATTATGTGGCCTGCGCTTTCCAGGGAAAAAGCATGACGAAAAAAAGAATAGCGATCATGAATACGCATCGTGCGATTGACGAAAATATCGTCTGCACGATGCTTTTTTTTGGCTGTTTTTTCGTTAGCCGGTTGTAACGAAAAGATTAGACGGCTAATAAAATAAGATAAAGAAAATATAAAAAAAGGATAAAATATAAAGCTTTATATTGAAATTTGATAAATATTGGGATAAACTATGTTAGTCGACTAACTAATGAGAAGGGAGGCGGTAGAGATGATATGCAAAAATGATGACAGCCTGCAAAGTCTGTTTTTAAAAACAACCCATATGTATTTTGGCAGGGCCTATGATGCGCTGCGGGAGATGGATGTGCATCCCAGGCAGGTGCCCATGCTTCATCTGCTGGGGAAAAAAGAGGGATTGAGTCAGCGGGAAATATCACAGGAGATGAAAATAAAACCTCCTACAGTAGCAGTCTCAATTAAAAGAATGGAGAAATCGGGTCTGATCATCCGCAGGACGGATGAGAAAGATCAGCGCATGAGCCGTATTTATCTGAGTCCCAAAGGACGCGAGCTAACCGAAAATGTCCAAAAAATGGTGGAAGACAGTGAAAATGCCATTTTCCGCGGCTTTTCTGAGAGCGAAATCTGTCTCATGAAACGATTTTTCAAACAGATGATCGAGAACCTGGAACAGACTAAATAAACTAAAAGGAGTGACACCATGATAAAAATGTTTCATTACATGAAAGAGCGCTGGTACTATATTGTGCTGATCATTGCTCTTTTATTCCTGCAGGCCAATTGTGACCTGGCTCTGCCGGATTACACATCAAAAATCGTCAACATAGGAATCCAGCAGAAGGGGATCGAGGATGGAGTTCCGGAAAAGATCCGGAAAGAGTCCATGGAAAAACTGTTTCTGTTTATGGAAGAAAAAGATGTGGAGGCTGTAAAGGATGCCTACACATTAAAAGATGATATTTATCAATTAAAGGAAATGCATACAGACAAGAGAGAAAAGCTGAACAGCATTTTCGGCATGCCTATGATGGCTGTGGAGGGACTGGAAGAAGGCGGAGACCAGGTGGAGCAGATCAAAGAAAAGATGCAGCTTCCCAAGGACGCGGATCTGTTCCAGGTATTTTCACAGATGCCAAAAGAGCAGCTTCTGGAAATGATGGATGCCATGACCTCAAATATGAAAGATATGCCGGAATCCATTGTGACACAGGCGGCTGTGCAGTATGTGCAGCAGGAGTACGAAGGACAGGGGATTGATGTGGACCAGATGCAGATCCGCTATATTCTGATGTCCGGTCTTAAAATGCTGGGGCTGGCATTTGTCATCATGCTGGCAGCCATAACCGTTACATTTTTATCGGCAAAGGTAGCGGCGATTCTGGGACGGAATCTGAGAAACGGCGTGTACCGGAAGGTTATATCCTTTTCCGGTGAGGAGCTGAATCATTTTTCCACAGCGTCCCTGATCACCAGAAGTACCAATGATATCCAGCAGGTACAGCAGGTATTTGCCATGATTTTCAGGATTGTGCTCTATGCGCCTATTCTGGGTATCGGCGGTGTCTTAAAGGTTCTGCAGACTGACGCCTCCATGACCTGGATCCTGGGTGTGGCTGTTGTGGCAATACTGATCCTGGTGGGACTACTCTTTAAAATTGCAATGCCCAAGTTCACCAAACTGCAGTATATGATTGATGAATTGAATCTGGTATCCAGGGAGATACTGACCGGTATTCCGGTTATCCGGGCGTTCAGCCGCGAGAAACACGAGGAGGCGCGTTTTGAGGATGCCAATGACAGACTGACAAAGACCAACCTGTTTGTCAACCGCTGTATGACATTTATGATGCCGGCAATGATGCTGATCATGAATGGTATCACCATTTTGATCGTCTATAACGGAGCCCATGCAGTGGATAACGGAACCATGCAGGTTGGAAATATGATGGCATTTATGCAGTATGCCATGCAGATCATCATGTCATTTTTGATGATCACCATGATGTCCATTATGCTGCCAAGGGCAAGCGTTGCGGCAAAACGTATCAACGAAGTTATGAATACGGAGATTTCCATTCTGGACGGTGAGGCCGGCGCGCTGCCGGACAAAGGATCCAAAGGAGAAGTACGCTTTGAACATGTGAGATTTTCCTATCCGGGGGCTGATGAGGAGACACTTACAGATATTGATTTCTCAGCACATAAAGGTGAGACCGTGGCATTTATCGGAAGTACCGGAAGCGGAAAAAGTACCCTGGTGAACCTGATCCCTAGATTTTTTGATGTGTCATCAGGACGGATCCTGGTAGACGGAGTGGATATCCGGGATATGAAGCTCACTGATCTTAGAGACCGTATTGGTTATGTCCCGCAGAAGGGTGTGCTTTTCTCCGGAACCATTGATTCCAATATCCGTTACGGAAAAGAGGATGCAACGGACGCAGAGGTTCAGCGTGCAGCTGAAGTAGCCCAGGCTTGGGATTTCATCCGGGAGAAGGAAGAGAAGATGGAATCTGAAATATCCCAGGGAGGCACCAACGTATCCGGTGGTCAGAAACAGCGCCTCTCCATTGCCAGAGCCATTGCGAAACGCCCGGAGATCTATATCTTTGATGACAGTTTTTCTGCCCTTGACTACAAGACAGATGTGGTGCTCCGCCGTGCGCTGAAAAAAGAGACCAAGGATGCCACAACTCTGATAGTCGCACAGCGTATCAGCACAATTTTACATGCAGACCGTATTCTCGTTCTGGATGAAGGACGCGTGGTCGGTCAGGGAACCCATAAAGAGCTTTTGAAATCCTGTGAGGTATATCGTCAGATTGCCATGTCACAGCTGTCGGAGGAGGAATTGGCTAATGAGTAATATTGCGAGAAGACCGAGAGGGCCGATGGGTGGTCACGGAAAAGGAATGCCGGGGGAGAAGGCAAAAGATTTTAAGGGAGCCATGAAACGCCTGGTGAAATACATGGAACGGTATAAGTTCCGTTTGATGCTGATGATCCTGTTTGCTGTGGGAGGCACGGTATTTAATATTGTGGGACCTAAGATTTTAGGCAAGGCCACCACAGAGCTGTTTAACGGACTGGTATCCAAGATAAACGGCGGCAGTGGGATCAATTTTGACAAGATTGTTCAGATCCTTTTGGGATGCCTCTGCCTGTACCTGGTCAGCGCCCTGCTGTCCTTTATTCAGGGATTTATCATGACCGGGATATCCAATGATGTGACGTACAGCCTGAGAAAAGATATTTCCCAGAAGATCAACAGAATTCCCATGAAATATTTTGAGAGCAGAACCCACGGTGAGATCCTTTCACGTATCACCAATGATGTAGATACTCTGCAGATGGGAATCAACCAGAGTGTGACCCAGCTCATTACCTCCTGCACCACGTTGATCGGTGTGCTTGTGATGATGCTGAGTATCAATGTATGGATGACACTGGCGGCCCTGCTGATCCTGCCTATATCCATGGCGATCATCAGTAAAGTCATGAAACATTCCCAGAAGTATTTCCAGGCACAGCAGAAATATCTGGGTGAAGTAAACGGGCAGGTGGAGGAAATCTACAGCGGACACAACGTGGTAAAGGCCTTCAACAAGGAAGAGTCCGTGATCGGTGAATTTGAAAAGACAAACGAAAAGCTGTACAGCTCTGCATGGCGTTCCCAGTTTTTCTCCGGCATGATGATGCCCATCATGCAGTTTGTGGGAAATCTGGGATATGTGATGGTCGCCCTTCTGGGTGGATTTATGGTAATTAAGAGCAAGATTGAAGTGGGGGATGTGCAGGCGTTTTTCCAGTATATCAGAAACTTTACGCAGCCTATCCAGCAGATCGCCCAGGTGACAAATATGCTGCAGTCTTCAGCCGCTGCATCTGAGAGGGTGTTTGAATTTCTGGATGTTGAGGAGGAAGTGCAGACTGTGGAAAATCCCGCAGATGTAAGCCATATTGACGGCAATGTGGAAATCTGCCATACTTCTTTCGGCTATGATCCGGATAAGATCATTATCCACGATTTCTCTGCTTCCGTAAAAGCAGGGCAGAAAGTGGCAATTGTAGGACCGACGGGTGCCGGCAAGACTACCATGATCAAGCTGCTGATGCGGTTCTATGATGTGAATACGGGAGAAATCCTCATTGACGGTCATAATATTAAAGACTTTAACAGAAGTGAGCTGCGGGAATTGTTCGGTATGGTACTGCAGGATACCTGGCTGTTCCACGGGACCATTATGGAAAATATCCGCTATGGACGGCTGGATGCCACAGACGAAGAGGTGATCGCAGCGGCGAAAGCAGCACACGCACATCATTTCATTATGTCACAGCCGGGCGGTTACCAGATGGTGCTGAATGAGGAGACAAACAATATTTCCCAGGGACAAAAACAGCTTCTGACCATTGCCAGGGCGATTCTGGCGGATAACAGGATCCTGATCCTGGATGAGGCTACCTCCTCTGTGGATACCAGAACAGAAGAACGGATTCAGAAGGCCATGGATAACCTGATGAAGGGCAGGACCAGCTTTGTGATTGCCCATCGTCTTTCTACGATCCGGGATGCGGATTTGATTCTGGTCATGAAAGACGGAGATATCATTGAACAGGGTACCCATGAAGCCTTGCTTGAGGCAGGCGGGTTTTATGCGAATCTGTATAACAGCCAATTTGAGAGGGCAGAGGCAATGTAAACTTGCCCAAAGCAATATACAAACACACCTAAGAAAAACACAGGACAAAGGTCAAAACGCCGGACCTTTGTCCTTTTTTGTGGATTTAACCCTTCTGCCGGATAGTTCCAAAGAGGAAGATAAGACAGGCAATGCCCCGGTACTGCCGCTTATGTCTCCTGAGTGTGTATGGCAAAGGAGATGGAAACGGTGTTTTTTTGATTTGCATTTTAAAGTGTTACAGTTTAAAGTGATAAATAAAATAACCATAAAGTTATTGACAAAGCAAGGGCAGGGGAGTATTATGAGGGATATCAAAGTGAGATTGAGGTTTTATTATGTCAGCAGAAATGAACGTATGGACAAAAGCATATTATTTTGGCTTTCTGGGTTATTTTTATAACGCAGGTTCTTTTTGCTACGGTAAAACATCTGTTTCATAAAGTCTTTTAGAGTATAAAAGATAGTGAAAGCTGACCGGTGTTTGCGCGTAGCAGACATCGGTTTTTTAGGTTTAAAATTAATTATATGGAGGATCAGGAATATGATCATTGTATTGAAAAAAGGCGCGGATGGCAGAAAGGTGGAGGAACTGAAAAAGAGTCTGATCGAGAGAGGCCTGAAGCTTCATTTGTCCGAAGGACTGGATACCACGCTGATCGGCTTGATCGGAGATACCACAGAGCTGCAGGAAGACCAGTTTGAGGCTCTGGAAGTAGTGGAGTCTGTCAAGAGGATCAAGGAGCCGTACAAGAAGGCAAACAGAAGCATGCATCCTGCAGATACGGTGATTGACGTGTGCGGAAGGAAAATCGGAGGCGGGAATTTTCAGGTGATCGCAGGCCCCTGTTCTGTGGAGACAAGAGAACAGATGATTGAAGTGGCGGAGGATGTGAAAAGGTCCGGCGCAGGGCTTTTAAGAGGAGGGGCATTCAAGCCCAGAACATCCCCGTACTCTTTCCAGGGACTGGGAGATGAAGGGCTGAAGCTGCTGTTGGAGGCTAAGAAGCAGACTGGGCTTCCCATTGTCACTGAGATCATGCGTCTGGGACATTTGGATTTATTTGAGGATGTGGATGTCATTCAGGTAGGTACCAGAAATATGCAGAACTTTGAGCTGTTAAAGGAACTGGGAAAACTGAAAAAAACCATTCTTCTCAAACGCGGCATGGCTAACACTCTGGACGAACTGCTTATGAGTGCGGAATACATAATGGCAGGCGGCAATGAGAACGTGATTCTCTGTGAGCGGGGAATCCGTACCTTCGAGACTTCCATGCGAAACACACTGGATATCTCCGCAATTCCCATGCTGAAGAAAAAGACACATCTGCCTGTCATAATCGACCCAAGCCATGCGGCAGGGATCCGTTTCATGGTAGAGCCTCTTACTATGGCGGCCATCGCAGCGGGAGCTGACGGAGTGATGATCGAAGTGCACAATAATCCGGAAAAAGCACTGTGTGATGGAATGCAGTCTTTGACACCAGCCATGTTTGACGATATAATGCAGAAAGTGAAGAAGACAACAGAATTTTTTGGAAAGGTAATGTAATTGCATGAAATCATTAGTTATAGCAGAAAAACCATCCGTTGCCCGGGATATAGCCAGGGTACTGGGATGCGGCAAAAAATTAAATGGCGCCATGGAGGGCGGCAGATATATTGTGACCTGGGCTTTGGGCCATCTGGTCACCTTAGATGACCCGGAAGGCTATGACAAAAAGTACAGAGAGTGGAAAATGGAGCACCTCCCTATGATCCCAAAGAAAATGGAGCTTGTGGTGATCAAACAGACGGCCAAACAGTACAATGCCGTCAAAACACAGCTCTACAGAAACGATGTGGGAGAGATCATCATTGCCACCGACGCCGGACGGGAGGGAGAACTGGTAGCCAGATGGATCCTGGAAAAAGCAAACTGCCGGAAACCCATCAAGCGTCTGTGGATATCCTCTGTCACTGACAAGGCGATCCGGGACGGATTTGCCCACTTAAAAGACGGAAGAGACTACAATAACCTTTATGCAGCCGCCGTCTCCCGCGCAGAGGCTGACTGGCTGGTAGGAATCAATGCCACAAGAGCTCTTACCTGTAAATACAATGCCCAGCTCTCCTGCGGCCGTGTCCAGACACCAACCCTTGCCATGATAGCAAAACGCGAAGAGGAGATCAGAAACTTCAGACCTGTTGATTTCTATGGTATGACGGTTCTCTCCGGAGGCATTCAGTTTACCTGGCAGGATAAAAAGAGCGGTTCCTGCCGTTCCTTCCAGCAGGAGAAGATGGAAACCCTGTTAAAAGAGGTAAGAGCAGGCTTCCTGACCATAGAATCCATTGACAAAACTGCAAAAAAGACCTTTTCACCGGGCCTTTACGATTTGACAGAACTCCAGAGAGATGCCAACAAAAAATTTGGTTTCTCCGCAAAAGAGACACTGAACATTATGCAGCGCCTTTACGAAAACCATAAAGTCCTCACATATCCCAGGACAGACTCCCGCTATATAGGAAGCGACGTGGTGGGAACCCTGAAAGAAAGACTGAATGCCTGTGCAGTAGGCCCCTACCGCAAACTGGCGGGCAGCCTCTCCATGAAGCCCATAAAAGCCGGCAAATCCTTTGTGGACGATAAAAAGGTAAGCGATCATCACGCTATCATCCCCACAGAACAATTTGTTCAGCTGGACCATATGACAAACGAAGAACGCAAAATATACGATCTGGTCGTACGCCGTTTCTTAAGCGTTCTCATGCCGCCTTTTGAATACGAGCAGACAACAGTAAAAGCCCAGGCAGCAGGAGAAATCTTCCTGGCAAAAGGAAAAATAGTAAAAAGTCCCGGCTGGAAAGAAGCCTACGACAGCGGCTGGTCCGACGACGATGATGAGGAAGAATACGGCACAAACCAGGAACCAACCTTAAAAGACCAGACCCTGCCAACCGTGAAAAAAGGTGACACCTTCCCTGCCTCCAAAGCAGAGCTGACCACAGGGAAAACAAAACCTCCGGCTCATTTTAACGAGGCAACCCTGCTTTCCGCCATGGAAAATCCCATAAAATTCATGGAGAGCCATGATGCAAAAGCAGCCAAAACACTGGGGGAGACTGGGGGGCTTGGCACAGTAGCCACCCGTGCAGACATCATAGACAAACTTTTCAACACCTTCCTGATGGAGAAACGCGGCAAAGACATCTACATCACCTCCAAAGCCAAGCAGCTTCTGGAGCTGGTACCGGAGGACCTGAGAAAACCGGAGCTGACCGCAGACTGGGAGATGAAACTCTCCAAGATCGCAGACGGAAGACTTAAAAAAGAAGCCTTCCTCTCAGACATCAAAGACTACACCCAGGACATCATCCGGGAGATCAGAACCGGAGACGGCACCTTCCGCCACGACAACCTGACCAACACAAAATGTCCTGTCTGCGGCAAACGCATGCTCTCCGTAAACGGCAAAAACAGCAAACTCCTGGTCTGCCAGGACCGTGAGTGCGGTCACCGGGAAACCATCTCCCGCACCAGCAACGCCCGCTGCCCCAAATGCCACAAACGCATGGAGCTTTATGTCAAAGGCAAGGAAGAGACCTTCATCTGCCCCTGCGGCTACAAAGAAAAACTCTCCTCCTTCCAGGCCCGCCGGGAAAAAGAGGGTGCCGGCGTCTCCAAAAAAGACGTCCAGAAATACCTATCCAAACAAAAAAAAGAAGCCGCCGAACCCCTAAACAATGCCTTCGCCGACGCCTTCGCAAAACTAAAACTATAATCATCACCAATAAAATCCTGCCAGGGGCTTTTCACAACACAACAAACTTGAAAACCCCCGGCAGCTATAAAATCATACAAAATTCACAACAAGTCTTTATCTTTTCTAATTATGACTTTTAATCAACAACCTTCGGTATTACCGCCATCACAACCATCCGCCCGCAACAGTCAGATACACCCCCATAATCCCCCATCCCCATCCTACTCCTGCACATGCTCCAATCCCTGACTAAGTATAGTCTCCACATGCGCATCCGCCAAAGAATAATAAACCGTCTTCCCCTCCCGCCGAAACTTCACCAGCTTAATCTGCTTCAATACCCTAAGCTGATGCGAGATCGCACTCTGCGTCATATTCAGCACCGACGCAATATCACACACACACAATTCCCCGGCTGACAAAGCATACAAAATCCGAATTCTGGTAGGATCTCCAAAAACTTTAAACAAATCCGCCAGCCCATACAGCGTATTATCATCCGGTATTACCTTTTTTTGTATGTGTTCATGTTTATGCACACAATCACACACATCTACCGTTTCATCCATTTTCATAAACAAATCATTCCTTTCATTCCTTTAGTTTATAGGAAAAAAACCTTTTCTGCAAGTATATCCAATGCAAAAACACGGTCATGTCTGATAAATTTATAGAATGTTTAGAAAAATTTTTCTTGTTACCGGCCTTTTCTTATGGTAAAATATCGTTATGCTAAAGCGATGAAGATAAAAGAACAAGGGGGAATCTAAAATGGGATTTAATATGAAAGTAACACCTGAAATCGAAGCCCTTACAAAGATTTGCGAGGATCACAGCAAGATGGACGTGTCCCTCTATGCGAAGTATGATGTAAAGCGAGGCCTGCGTGATATCAATGGAAAGGGCGTTCTTGCCGGACTGACCCAGATATCCAACATAGTCTCTTATAAAGAAGAGGATGGAAAATCAGTTCCCTGCGACGGAGAACTGTACTACAGAGGAATCAACGTTGAAGAATTGACCAAAGGCTTTCTACAGGAAAAGCGTTTTGGATTTGAAGAAGCTACATACCTGCTGTTATTCGGAACACTGCCATCACAGCAGCAGTTGGACGATTTCTGCAAGATACTCGGTGACCAGAGATGCCTGCCACGGAATTTTGTCCGTGATGTTATTATGAAGGCTCCCAGCAGGGACATGATGAATACTCTCTCAAGAAGTGTTCTCACCTTATATTCCTACGATACGAACCCGGAGGACATATCACTTCCCAATGTACTCCGTCAATGCATCAATCTTATCAGTATTTTTCCGATGCTGTCCGTTTACGGATATCAGGCGCACCGCCATTATAACCAGAATAAGAGTTTATATATCCATCATCCGAAAAAAGAACTGTCCACAGCAGAGAACATTCTTTTAATGCTGCGGCCGGATAAGAAATATACGCCCTTTGAAGCTGCCATTCTGGATTTGGCGCTGGTACTGCATATGGAACACGGTGGTGGTAACAACTCTACCTTTACCACACATGTGGTTTCTTCCTCAGGAACAGATACTTACTCTGCCATTGCGGCAGCTCTCGGTTCCTTAAAAGGACCCAAACACGGCGGAGCCAACATAAAGGTTGTCCGTATGTTTGACGATATGAAGAAGCATGTAAAAGACTGGAAGGATGAGGGAGAAGTGTCCGATTACCTCAGAAAACTGCTGCATAAGGAAGCCTTTGATAAGAGAGGCCTGATCTATGGTATGGGGCATGCGGTATATTCCATTTCGGATCCCCGTGCGCAGATCTTTAAAAAGTTTGTAAAACAGCTTGCAGAAGAAAAAGGAAGGCAGAAAGACTATCAGCTTTATGAGATGGTAGAGCGTCTGGCTCCTCAGATCATCGGACAGGAACGCCATATTTACAAAGGTGTCAGTGCCAATGTGGACTTCTACAGCGGATTCGTTTACAGTATGCTGGAGCTTCCCCTTGAATTATATACACCGATGTTTGCCATTGCCAGAATTGTGGGATGGAGCGCACACCGTATGGAAGAGTTGATCAACACAGACAAGATTATCCGTCCGGCCTACAAAAATGTGCTGGAGACACAGCAGTATACAACTCTCACAGAAAGATAATTAAAAAGAATTGACAAACACCAGGGAAAACTGTTACCATCACGGTATACCACAGCACATTAAAATGCGGAAGCCGTGATGGAGATACGATTTTCAGGGAACGCGGCAGGGGATAGAAGCCATGCCGCGTTTTATTGTGCATACAGATAGGAGAGAATTAGAAATGTTTCGCACTTTTTTTCCGGATGAATATCTGGACTCCACATATGTTATAGATTTTGAAAAGTTATATGCACAGGGATACAGGGGCCTGATCTTTGATATTGACAATACCCTGGTGCCTCACGGGGCCCCTGCAGATGAGCGGGCAAAAGACCTGTTTAAAAGACTTCAAAAAATTGGATTTCAGTGCTGCCTACTGTCAAATAACCAGTATGAACGGGTTTCTTCCTTTAATAAGGATGTGCAGGTGCATTTTATCGAGGATGCCCATAAGCCTTCCAGGAAAAATTACAGAAGGGCCATGGAGCTTATGGGGACAAATTTGAAGACCACCGTATTTATTGGGGATCAGCTTTTCACAGATGTGTACGGTGCCAAAAGAACCGGCATGCACAATATTTTAGTGAAACCAATTCATCCAAAAGAGGAAATTCAAATTGTTTTAAAACGGAAATTGGAAAAAATTGTTCTTTATTTTTACAGGAAAGACCAAAGAAAGCGAAAAAACAGTTGAAAAATCGGATGAGGTATTATACAATGGAGTACAGTGGAAAAAGAGATGCTTTTCCAATGGAAGAATTTAAGGAGGAATATTCATTATGATATCAGCAGGAGATTTTAAAAATGGTCTCACTCTGGAAGTTGATGGCAATGTAGTACAGATTATGGAATTCCAGCACGTAAAACCTGGAAAGGGTGCTGCTTTCGTTAGAACAAAATTAAAAAATGTTATCAACGGCGGAGTTGTGGAGAAGACATTCAGACCTACTGAAAAATTCCCGCAGGCACGTATTGACCGTGTGGACATGCAGTATTTATATAATGATGGTGATTTATATTACTTTATGAACAATGAGACATATGATCAGATTGCCATTGACAATCAGACAGTAGGTGATGCTCTGAAGTTTGTAAAAGAAAATGAAACGGTAAAGATTTGTTCCTATAACGGAAATGTGTTTGCGATCGAAGCACCATTATTCGTTGAACTGGATATCATTGATACAGAACCCGGATTCAAAGGCGATACAGCTCAGGGTGCTACAAAGCCGGCTACGGTTGAGACCGGCGCGGTTGTATATGTACCGTTATTCGTTGATCAGGGCGATAAGATCAAAATTGATACAAGAACAGGGGAATACCTGTCCAGAGTATAAGTAAAACTGGTAAAATAAAGGCCTGGAAAGCTAAATTTCCGGGCCTTTGCTGGTTTATCCGGCCTCCTGATCATAGAAGCTGCCTTCATGAAGGCCGTGCTGCCGTCATCGAGATGTGGAGAAAAAATGATATTCTTCCCCCTGCGCCCAAAAGTCATCCAGATGGTTTTCCCTAAGAAAAGACAGCTTTTGGTCGTATTGTTTCATCTGCAGCTTCCGTCTTTGCTGCTGTCTGCGGAGACGGCGAAGGAAGTTTCGATGAAATTCATCCAGGGGAAACAACCAATCATCCAGTTCTCTATCAACTTTTATGGTATCTCTCTGCTTCCAGGTATTATAAGCCTGTACCGCTTTATTGGAAGCCGCATATGACAAGCCGAAACGGAAGTGGATATCATCTGCATTTTTACAGCCATAATGGCGGATAGCAACCCGGGGAGCCAGTATATTACTGGCAAAGCAGTCAGCGGTGTCCTCATTTTCCGGATCTTCACCTGTGTGCTGAAAGACACAGTGAGCCAGTTCGTGCATGAGGGAGAAGCGTATACGGCCCTGGACTGCTTTTTCGTTATAGGCTATAATGCGGTTCCTCTGGTCACAGAATGCGTCATTAGAGGCTGAGATACAGAGGGCATAAATCTCCGTGTTCAATTCTTTTAATCTTGAATATGTAATGGTTCTGAATTCATAATGCTTCAGGATGTCAACGCAGGGAATGGGGAACTCCTTAATGCCGCATTCTCTGTAGACTTCCAGAATCATTTCTGCTATATAAACATAATCCAAAATAAACCGCTCCTAAATTACTCATCTATTTCGGACAAAAGCTGTATCAGGCGAAGTTTCTGTTCGTTTGACATTTTCTTTCCGTTTCTGGCTATGAGAAGTTCCACGTCGTCGTAAGTTGGAGCGGGTTTCTCAGGTTCTCTGTGCACATCGTCAAAGTCATCCAGTGTAAGTCCAAGAACCCGTGCAATGGCTTTGAGGGTTTCCAGCTTTGGATCCCTTGTAACTCCGCTTAATATTTTGTCAAGTGTTCCTTTGGGAACACCGGATTTCTCGGAAAGCTCTGTAGTAGTCATTCCTAATTTCTTTTTATATTCCTCGATTTTTTCAAGACCCATTTCTGTATCCTCCTGTTAATCAGAGTTTACAGCCGTCAACGGAAAAAATCAAGAAAAAACAGTTGGCTATAGTAATTAACGGTGATAATATAAAAAATAAATAACCGTTGGCGGAAAAGATGATAGATACAAACATATGTTCGATAAAAATATTATACCCCAAAGAAGAAGCAATGTCAATAAGAACTGATAAACCATCCAGTGATCATAATTTTAGTGTGGAATCTTTTTCCTGTCTGCACATCGAGGGAAGAAAGCGGAGTGGTTTGACTGATGAAATGGGGTATATGGCATAATAGGCAGGACCGGTACAGATCACTGCCCGGACAGGGGACAAGGGGGGATAAAATAGGAGGGCCGGGTACGCAATGACCCGGCAGTATGAAAAAGAAAAGATATATGAAAAAGGTTCTTGGCCTTTGTTAGTTATAACTATAAAGGAGAAATGTGAAGAAACTGTGGTGAAAAATTAAAAGAAGTGTGAAAGAAATGAAAAGAATTATGATAGCGCAAAGATACAGTATAAAGTTAAAAAGGAATAGGAGAGATGACCGTTTTGGAATATTTAAAAAATATAGGTGTTGAGGAGAAAAATATGGGGATTAAAGTAAATGACCTGCCAAATTACATAGAGCACCCTGTATGGGACAGTCGTACGGGACGATGGCTGATCATAAAATCTGTAGTATATGAGCAGGAAACGGCAAAGGTATATGCCACAGACGGAAGCTGCCGGGAAGTGCCTGTCGGCATGGGAGAGACCTGGCTTTGGAGAACCGAGGGACAGTAACTGTCCCTGGTCCTTGGGGCTTATAGATACTGGAGCATAAAAAATAGCAAAATTGGCTTGAAAAAGCCAATCATTTCCTGTATAATGATATTTACATTTTCACAAATGATATAGCAATCCTATATCATTTATCTTCTCTGCACGTTCGTGCGGTTTTTCCAATTGCAGAAAACAGAATATTTTTGGACTGTCAAAGGGAAAAGTCTGTCCATTTGCAGTCCTTAAATAGAAAGGACAGTATTGACCACTGTCTGTTACACCTACACGGCAAAAAGCCTGCAGGCAGCAAAATGAAGAAAGAGAGGTTTACAGATGGACTACAACACATTCAAACAGGAGATACTCGCCAGCCTGAAAAAAAAGGCAGGGGAAAAGATGGTCACGCTCCACAGAATCGAGAAAAATAACGGAAAGATTCTGGATGCTGTCACCATTATGGAGAGCGGCACACACATTGCGCCTACCATATATCTGGCAGATTTTTATGAATTTTTCAGCCATGGCATGTCTCTGGAGGAGGTGACACTCAAAATCCTGGCGCTTAACACGGAAAGGCAGGTGGAGGAAACAGAATTTCAGAATGCCGGATTTGAGGACTACAAAAGAGCCCGGAGCCATATCTGCTACAAACTGATCAACTTTGATATGAACAGGAAGCTTTTGAAAAATGTACCCTACATTCCATATCTGGACCTGGCAATTGTGTTTTACTACAGGCTTGAAGAAGAGGTTTTAAACGGGGCGAATTTTCTGGTTCATAACTGCAATCTGGAGTCCTGGGGGATTACACTGCAGGACATATATGAGGATGCACATAAAAATACAAGCCGCAGACTGCCTTTTACGCTTCAGGGAATGGAAGCGCTGATCCGGGAGATGACAGGGGAAGAAGAACTTCTATCCTTTGGCTTTCAAAAAAGAGAGCAGATGTATATCCTTACCAATGAAGAAAAATATTTTGGCGCTGCAGCTCTGCTTTATCCTCATGTTCTTTCTCACATCAGCAGGCTTCTGCACTGCAATTTCTATGTTCTGCCAAGCAGCATTCACGAATGTATTCTTGTGCCCGATTCCGGGCAGTTTTCCAAAAAAGAATTGGAGACAATGGTCAGAGAGGTCAATGAGACCCAGGTGGAGGACGAGGAAGTCCTCTCCCAAAATGTTTATTATTATGACAGTAAAAAGGGAGCATTAATCCTGTAAAAGTGGGGGATAACCGCCGAAAACTGCAGGTTTTCGGCGGTGTATGCCCAAATTTCTGTGTAAGGCTTTACAATTTCATAAATATGTGGTAATATACTAGGGATGTCATTTCTAGGAAGACATGTGCACTCGTAGCTCAGGGGATAGAGCAGTGGTTTCCGGTACCACGTGTCGGGGGTTCGAATCCCTCCGGGTGTGTTTGGTGCTTTGGGGAAAAGCATTGGAATAAGGGAATGAAGGGTAACAGTCTTGAAGGAGGACAAGGATGTTAGACAATTTCAGAGAATGGCTTTCAGACAATCTGAGGTATATTCTTCTGGGTCTGGCTATTTTGGTCGTTCTGGTGGTTCTGTTTTTCGGTATTAGGGCCCTGACGGGCGGTTCTTCAGAGAAAGAGAAGAAGCCGGATGCACAGACAGAGCAGCAGAAAGGGTCTGACGATACCAAGAAATCGAAAGATTCTGATGCAAAAGCACAGGACGAAAAAAAAGAGGATGAAAACTCTTTGGAGAAAAATGCATACCCTGAAGTAAATTCTTTGATTGATGCATTTTATACAGCCTGGGGTGAGAAGAATGTTGACCGTATGAAAGAACTTGCGGACAGTTTTGATGCCACAGACGAAGCAAAAGTATTAAATGCAGCTTATATTGAAAGTTACAGTAATATCAATGTATATACAAAAAAAGGACTTGCAGAGGACAGCTATGTAGTATTTGTTTCCTATGATTTGAAGTTTACGGATGTAGCCACACCGGCGCCGGGACTTGCACAGCTCTATGTGATCAAAAAGGATGACAAATATATTATCCATAATGACAAGAATGATACGGAAGTCAATGAATATATTGACAAGACCAATCAGGATGAGGATGTGAAAAAGCTGATCAGTGAGGTGGAGACCAATCTGAATAAAGCTATGGAATCAGATGCAGATTTGAAAGCATTTGAGGAGCAGCTGGGACAGGAAACCAGTTTGGCTTCCATGGCGGATAATGGTACTGAATTGACGACACAGGATGTCTGCAATATGCGTGCTGAAGCAGGGACAGACGGAGAGATACTCCAGGAACTGCAGGCAGGAGCAAAAGTAACAAAGATTGATAATGCAGAAGACAATTGGATCAAAGTGGAGTATAACGGACAGACCGGATATATTTACGGAGATTTATTACAGTAAATAATAGAAAGCCCCCTTTTGAAAATTCCTATTCACATGAATTAAAACTGCTGTACAGTGAAATGAATCGCTGTACAGCAGTTTTTGTATTTCTATCTTATAGCGCCGTATGCAATGCCGCCGTCAAGCGTGATTCCTTTGGCTGCTGCCAGTTCGCTGACAGTGACCATCTGGAAACCTTTGGCCTTTAGCGCTGGTACAATCATATCTACTGCGTCGGCAGTTGGACCGTGAATATCATGCATGAGAATCACATCCCCGTCCTGAGCTGCCATCACTGCGTCGTACGTGCTCTGTGCGTCTCTGGTCTTCCAGTCCAGCGTATCCACAGACCACAGAACCATGGGAAGACCCACATTTGCTTTGGTAGTGGAATTGTAAGCACCGTAGGGAGGACGCACCAGGGTGGCACCATGGCCAACGATGTCTGCTATATTGCTGTTAGTAGAATTCACCTCATCCTGTACACCTGAGGCGTCCAGGGAAGACAGACTTACGTGGTCATATGTGTGGTTGGCCAGTTCACAACCCATACGGTCCATCTTTTTGACTGCGTCAGGATAATTCGGAACATTTTTTCCCAGCATGAAGAACGTTGCTTTTGCCCCATTGGCCTGCAGGGTATCTAAAATCCGTTCCGTGTATTGTCCGGGACCGTCATCAAAAGTCAGGGCAACCATAGGGCCGGAGCCGGCAGCGGCAGTTTTTGCCGCTGCTTTGCTGTCCCAGACACCATTGTCCTTCAGGAAATAGGCTTTGCCGTCAACCGTGATCCATCCGGTAGCCATACTGCCGTCTTTGTTCAGATAGTACCAGTCTTTTCCTATCTGCAGCCAGCCCGTCTTTGCAGTACCGTCACTCTTCAGGTAATACCATTTTCCGTTGTCTTTCACCCAGCCTTTTCCTGCCAGTGTACCATCTTCGTTCAGATAGTATCTCTTGTCATCCACTGTCACCCAGCCGGTCTGAGGTTTGCCGTCCTCTCCCAGGTAATACTTCTTGCCGTCTTTTTCTTCCCAGGCGTTTGTGACCATCTTTCCGTCACTGTCCAGGAAGAAGCTGGTACCGTCAGAGGTGATCCATCCGATCATCATGGCGCCGTCCTCGTCACGGAAGTAATACCAGGCATCTTCGATTTCCTTCCAGCCGGTGCTGAGGGTTCCGCTGCTGTCAAGATAATAACGGTTGCCGTCACGTTCTGCCCATCCGGAGGCCATGGAACCGTCCTCCTGCAGATAATAGCTCTTGCCGTCCACGTCTATCCATCCGGTAGACATGGTTCCGTCATCCTTCAGATAATACCACTTTTCGTCATTTTTGACCCAGCCGGTCTTAGGAACTCCGTTTTCATCCAGAAAATACCAGGACTCTCCCTCAGTCTGTACCCATCCAGACGCAGGAGTGCCGTTTTCTTTCAGGTAATACCGCTTACCCTTATCGGTGACCCATCCGGTTTTTACATACCCTTCATCATCGAAATAATAACGGGTACCGTCAACCTCACGCCAGGTGCTCTTTATGACAACACCGTCGTGATAGACGAATTTCCTGCCGGAGTCATTATAGATCCAGTGGTCTTCCTTCAGGGCTTCCTTCTTGTTACTGTAGGTGTCCATGCTGGTCTTTACCGCAGTAAAAATATACTTGGGTACAAAAATCAGCACGGCTCCCAAAATGCAGGTTAGCAGAAGGATGCCCGCGGTTTTCTTTTTGTTTTTCATTACATTAACCCCTTTGTATTTGATATGTCCGGCTGTCATGAAACCGGGCACATTCATAAGTACACGTTCTCATTATACTATCGCAGTGGAAGGGTTGGCAAGGCGCAAACCGAAAAAATGTCGAAATAACTGCTTAAGATATCTTAAAGGCAGGTAAAGCGGGCGCTTTACTTGCGGACAGAACTTGTGATATACTCTTTATCATAAATATATAAAGGAACTAAAAATATGCGTCTGAATAAATATATGAGTGATGCCGGCATCTGTTCCAGGCGGGAAGCAGACCGTCTGGTACAGGAGGGAAAAATCCTGGTGGACGGGAAAACTGCTGTTCTCGGGATGCAGATTGAAGAGGGGCAGGAAATTCTGGTGAATGGAAAAGCGGTTCAACGTGAAGAAAAAAAAGTGCTGCTGCTCTTTCACAAGCCAAGGGGCATCGAGTGTACAGCCGATCCAAGAATAAAAAATAACGTGATCTCTTATATAGATTACCCAATTCGGATATATTATATAGGCAGGCTGGATAAAGATTCTGAAGGCTTACTGCTTCTGACAAACCAGGGTGAATTGGTGAATAAAATGATGCGGGCCGGAAACTGCCATGAGAAAGAGTATCTGGTGACTGTGGATAAACCTGTGACAGAAGATTTTATTAAAAAAATGTCAAACGGTGTTCCTGTTTTAGGAACTGTGACGAGAAAATGCCGGGTAGAAAAGACAGGTGAGAAAACGTTCCGCATTATACTGACGCAGGGGCTGAACCGCCAGATCCGGCGAATGTGTGAATATCTGGGATACAGAGTAAAACGGCTGAAACGGATCCGCGTCATGAATCTGGAGCTGGGAGACCTGCCGGTTGGACAGTACCGGGAGGCTGAGGAAAAGGAACTGGAGAATTTGAAAAGTCTCATTCAGGATTCTTCGGAGACAACTGTCATAAGGAAAAAGGAACGGAGGAAAAGGTAACATGGATAAGACAGCGAGGATGAAAGAGCTGATTCCTCTTTTGAATGAAGCGGCAAAGGCGTATTATCAGGAAGACAGAGAGATCATGAGCAATTTTGAATACGATAAACGCTATGATGAACTGGTGGAACTGGAGCGGGAGACAGGGATAACCCTCACCGGAAGTCCAACGGTATCAGTGGGATACGAGGCTATGGATGAACTGCAGAAGGAATCGCATGAAAGCCCCATGCTCTCTTTGGACAAGACAAAGGACGTGGAATCCCTGCGGGAGTTTATCGGAGCGCAGAAGGTGCTGCTGTCCTGGAAACTGGACGGGCTGACCATTGTACTCACTTATCGGGACGGCAGGCTTTCCAATGCGGTTACCAGGGGAAATGGTGTAGTGGGAGAAGTGATCACCAACAATGCCAAAGTGTTTAAAAATATTCCTCTGCAGATTGCCCACAAAGGCGAGCTGATCCTGCGCGGAGAAGCCATTATCACTTATTCTGATTTTGAAAAGATCAACGAACAGATTGAGGATGTGGATGCCCGGTACAAAAATCCGAGAAACCTATGCAGCGGATCTGTGCGTCAGTTGAACAATGAGATCACAGCGAAGAGAAATGTACAGTTTTACGCATTTTCACTGGTCCGTGCAGAAGGTGTGGATTTTGAAAATTCTACCCGGAAGCAGTTTGAATGGCTGGCCGCGCAGGGATTTGATGTAGTGGAGTACAGGATGGTGACCGCAGATACCCTGGATGATGCTATCGCATATTTTTCTGATAAAATTGTCCGCAATGATTTTCCGTCGGACGGTCTGGTGGCTCTTTATGATGATATTGCTTACGGCGATTCTCTGGGCAGCACTGCAAAATTTCCGAGAAATGCCTTTGCATTTAAGTGGAAGGATGAAATCCGGGAGACTACCCTGAAAGAGATAGAGTGGAGTCCTTCAAGGACCGGCTTGATCAATCCGGTGGCAATCTTTGAGCCTGTGGAACTGGAAGGAACCACTGTGAGCAGGGCCAGTGTACACAATATCAGTATCCTGAAGGATTTGGAGCTGGGGATAGGGGACAAGATTCAGGTTTATAAGGCAAATATGATCATTCCCCAGATCGCAGAGAATCTGACAAGAAGCGGAGACCTTGAGATTCCTCACGTCTGTCCTGTGTGCGGGGAGGAAGCCAGAGTGCTGAAGACCAATGATGTGGAATCTCTGTACTGCATGAATGCGGAGTGTCAGGCAAAAAAAATAAAATCTTTTACCCTGTTTGTCAGCAGGGATGCCATGAATATTGACGGGCTTTCCGAGGCTACGCTGGAAAAATTTATCCTAAAAGGATTTATAAAAGATCTTGGAGATATATTTGAAATTGAAAAATATAAAGATGAGATTGTTTCCATGGAGGGGTTTGGCCAGAAGTCATATGACAATCTGATCGCCAGTATTGAAAAAGCTTCCCACACCACACTTCCGAGATTGATATACAGCCTGGGAATCTCCAATGTAGGCATTGCCAATGCGAAAGTTATCTGTAAGGAGTTTCAGTATGACCTGGATAAGATCACACATGCAACACCGGAGGAAATCAGCAGCATTGAGGGCATCGGCCCGGTCATTGCAGGAACATTTACGGAATATTTTGCAGATGAGGAGAATATAGCAAAGCTGGAGCACTTGCTGTCCCATCTGACCTTTGAGGAGATGAAAACAGAGAGCGCACAAAGCCTGGAAGGAAAACAATTTGTTATCACAGGAAGTGTGGAACATTTTGAAAACAGGGCACAGCTCAAAGAATATATTGAAGAGAGGGGCGGTAAAGTTACGGGAAGCGTGACCTCAAAGACAGATTATCTGATCAACAATGATACCACATCCTCCTCCTCAAAGAATAAGAAGGCTAAGGATTTGGGAATCCCCATTCTGTCAGAGGATGATTTCCTGAAGCTCGCAGGGGAAGAGTGATAGAAAGAAGGTAGGAAATGCAGTCTGAGGAGATGAAAAAGAAAGGGCTGAAAGGTGTTAAGACCATTATTTTTGGCAGAACCCTGATCGTGGTCTTTGCCTTTTTGATTCAGTTCGCACTGGTTATCGCCAGTTTTATCTGGCTGAGAGATTACAGTTTTTATGTTTATGCCGGATTTGTGGTTCTGGGTGTGCTTGTACTTCTGCATCTTTTCAACAGCAGGGGAAACCCTGATTTTAAGCTGGTCTGGATGATTCCGGTGACAGTAGTTCCTGTATTTGGGGCTTTGCTCTATCTCTATATCAACAGCCAGCCGGGAACCAGGATGATTTACCAGAGGCTTCAGCACCTGGGAAAATTCACAAAACAGTTTGTGACCCAGAAAGAAAAGGTGAAAAAGGATCTGGAGCGGAAGAACCCTCAAATGGGGCATTTGGCTTCCTATTTGATGGAGTACGGTACCTGTCCAGTCTATGAGCACACTCTTGTGACTTATTTTCCGCTGGGCGATGAGCAGTTCCCAGCCATGCTGAGAGAATTGGAGAAGGCGGAAACTTTTATCTTCATGGAGTATTTTATCCTGGAAGAGGGATATATGTGGAACACTGTGCTGGAGATTTTGAAAAAGAAAGTCATAGAAGGTGTGGAAGTCAGAGTCATGTACGACGGCATGTGCGTGCTGGCGCTGCTGCCCTCATTTTATCCGAGAATACTGGAGAAAGAGGGGATACAGTGTAAGATGTTTGCGCCGATCAAACCATTTTTCTCACCGCATTACAATAACAGGGATCACAGGAAGATCCTTGTGATCGACGGTAAAACAGCCTTTACCGGCGGGACTAATCTGGCGGATGAGTATATTAATAAGAAGGAACGTTTCGGCCACTGGAAGGACACGGCAGTCATGCTGAAGGGCGAGGCAGTGGAACGCTTTACCTTCATGTTTCTGGAAATGTGGGGCGTGTCAGAGCGTAGGGACCTGGAGTATGAGCCATACCGGACCCCCGCCAATCTGCAGATACCCAATGACGGATATGTCATCCCTTATGATGTGATGCCATACGGTTATGAGCGGACTGGAAAACAGGTATATCTGGATATATTGAATACGGCACAGAACTATGTACATATCATGACACCGTACCTGATCCTGGATCATGAGATGATCCTGGCTCTGACCTATGCCGCAAAACGTGGTGTGGAAGTCTGCATCATCATGCCTCATATTCCGGATAAAAAAACTGCCTTTGCCCTTGCGAAGACCTACTACAATGAGCTTTTGGAGGCCGGTGTGGAAATCTATGAATACACGCCCGGATTTGTCCACGCCAAAGTTTTTACTTCGGATGACGAGAAGGCTGTTGTGGGTACTGTGAATATGGATTACAGAAGCTTTTATCATCATTTTGAGGATGGAGTTCTCTTCTATCGAAACTCCCAGATTCCCTATGTGGAGCGGGACTTTCAGAATACGAAAAAGAAATGTGTGAAGATTTCAGTGGCAGACTATAAACGCCTGGGACTTTTCACCAGGATCATGGGAAAAGTACTGCGTATTTTTGCACCCCTGATGTAAAGAAAAAATAATAAGGAAAGAAGGAAGAAAAATGCCCATTAAAATACAAAGCGCCTTGCCGGTCAAGGAAATATTGGAAAAAGAGAATATATTCGTCATGGATGAGGGACGTGCAGTCCATCAGGATATCCGCCCTATCCGAATCCTGATTTTAAATCTGATGCCGCTCAAAGAGGAGACAGAACTGCAGCTTCTGCGTTCTTTGTCCAATACGCCTCTGCAGGTGGATGTGTCCTTTATGATGGTTGCAACCCATGAATCAAAGAATACAGCCACCAGTCATCTGAATAAATTTTATGAGACCTTTGACCGGGTAAAGGCTCATAAGTTTGACGGAATGATCATTACAGGCGCACCGGTGGAACAGATGGAGTTCGAGGAAGTGGACTACTGGGAAGAGTTAAAAGAAATCATGGAGTGGACGAAAACCAATGTCACTTCCACGATCTATCTGTGCTGGGCTGCCCAGGCAGGACTTTATTATCATTATGGGCTGGAGAAGAAAAAGATGGACCACAAGGTGTTCGGTCTTTTCAGCCATAAAGTGAAAAACCGTAAGGTGCCGCTTGTGCGAGGATTTGATGATGAATTTTTAGCTCCCCATTCCCGTCATACAGAAGTAACGGCGGAGGATATCCACGCCTGTGAGGCACTGACTGTGCTGGCTGAATCGGAGGAAGCCGGGGTATTCCTCTGCATGGCAATGGATGGGCGCCAGATCTTTGTTATGGGGCATCCGGAATATGACCGGGTAACTTTGGATGGGGAATATAAGAGGGATAAAGGGAAAGGGATGGATATAAAGCTTCCGAAGAATTATTATCCTGAGAATGATCCGGATAATAAGCCTCTTTTGCTGTGGAGAGCACATGCGAATAATTTGTATACGAATTGGTTGAATTATTATGTGTATCAGATCACGCCTTATGATTTGGAGGGAACGCCGTTCTAAGGCGCATTTTAAACGGTCTGTGGCCTTTGACGTGATTTAAGTTAATGGCATAAAGTGGCATATTTTAGCCTCATTTGGTGCCAAATTGGTGTCAAACTTCAATTTGATTGGTGTCAGAAAATGAAGAAGAGGAAAGGCACGATATATAAAAATTAAATATTGGATATGTGAATAAGCTCATAACCAGTTGTGGTTGTGGGCTTATTTTAATGTCTTAATATGTCAGATGAAGGGGGCAGAAGCAAAAGGAAAAACTCATACGAATATCTAAGGATTAGAATATTTAAAAGAGGAGAGAGTTATATATGCCAAAGAAGAATAAAAGCGCAGCAAGAAAAAAAATTTAAAGAATATGTAACCATTGCCGACAAAGGAGTTTTAGATACAAGAAAATCAGGTGTTGAGTTGATCGCTGATGATGAGGTATTTGTGTTAGTAAAAGATACCTATAATTATTGAGTTTAAATCATGGGAGATTGATAAATAATCTAAGGGGTTATTTTTATATACATAATACAAACAGAAAGCGTTCGGATTCACAACCGACGCATTTTACCTTGACAGCATATACAGATGAAGGAAAAATGTACAAAAGGGAAGATTTCTTGATAAACTTGTTGCAAAACATTTTTTGGAACAACCCGGAGGCTGTAAAAGAGTATGGCATATTGATAGAGATAGGAATAATTGTTTTTACAGAAATCTAATGTGGGTAAATTATAAGGAATATATGGATTTGGATAGAGGAATAGTTTAAATAGATGAGATGGAAAGACATCAGGAATTTGTTCCATATATCACATTGAAGAGTAATGTAGCGTACCCAATATGGCATGGCATTTATTGCAGATGTTATCGAATGCAGAGCAAATCATATGAAGGTGCAACTATGTGCGATTTATGGCTAAATGACAAAGAGCTTTTTGTAGAATGGTACAATGCTTCATATTATGAATGTAACGGTGATTCTATGGCAGTTGACAAAGACTTACTGGTTCCGGGGAATAAAGAATATGCTCCTGATAAATGCTGCATTCTTCCTCAAACAATAAATACCATGCTATCAAATTGTAAGAAACATAGACTGTCATATTATAAAAAATCGAAAATGGAATTACCACTTGGTGTTAGACATAGCCAGGGTATGGGCATGTATTATGGTGAAATAAAGCCGTTTGGATATGATGAAGTTGTCCGCTTATTATATTGGAAGAATTCGGAAGATGCATTCAGTGAATACAAAAAGCATAAACAGGCAGACATTTTAATAATGGCAGATAAATATAAAAGTAAAATCCCGAAATATATTTATGATGCATTGGTCAGATATGAAGTTCAGCCATATAACGAAAATTAATAAGAGGCATATCAGGTATCGTGAGAATACTTGGTATGCCTTATTTTTACATTTTTTGTTGAGAATGACTTTACAAAACAGCCAGTGGGCTACTTATTGTAATCAAGCCCTTTAAATATGGTGTTGTAATCGGTGTGCAGGATTTCAGCTAAAGCGATCAATTCACTGATCCTGATATTGTATGTACCGGATTCCATTTGAGAGTAGATGCTCCGGGAAATAGAAAAGTTTCGTAGCTGAAGCTGTGCGACAATTTGTTCCTGTGTCATATTTGCTTCATTTCTTAATTTTCTAAGGTTATCACCTATAGAGATATCATCGCTTTGCTTTAACTTTTGAGCCATATAATCCGTACCTTTCGTTTTGTTATTGCTATGGAGTCTTTTTACTGGTTCGTCCTAAAAGATAATCCACAGAAACATCATAATAATCTGCCAGTTTAACAAACACTTCAATAGGAATATTGATTTTCCCTAATTCATATTTGGAATAAGTAGTCTGTTTGACATGTAAATAATCGGCAAGTTCTGTTTGTGTCTTATCATTGTCTTCGCGCAAATTACGGATATTTTCATAAACCATGGTATAATCCTCCTAAGAATCTTCTATATTATAGAAAAGTCTTGTCAGGACTATTTAAAAATAGTCATCATGCGACTATAATTATTTTGCAAATGAGATAATAAGCAATATACTACTCAAAACACTTTATGTGAGGAGTATGAAATTAAAATGAAAGTGACCTATTGCTGGTTGCTTTTTGTGTATTGTCCGAAAGGCAAGGGAATGAAGAAGGGTGTTATATTTTTATTTGCATTTATGCTTGTGGGATGTTCGCCAAATCGTAACGAAAATAATTTGATAGAGGATAGGACTGTACTGGAGGAGCAGACCGAATTAGCTGTCAGTAATTTTTTGAATCGTAACCGGGATCATCTGGATTTTGATGTTTTCTGTATGTTAGAAGAGGATGGGATGACCATTGAAGTTATAGTGGATGATGTGTCATATACTTTTACCTGCAGTATGGCAGGAGACGTTATTAGTGTAGCAAGGTCGGACGGGAACCGGTTTGATTTGAGGGGATAGTAGTGATACCTCAAGCAATATTAGGAATACTGTTAATTTATAATGTTAAATCATAATGGTTTATTAAATTAATATATAAAAATTTTGGTATTAGTTAGATGAATAATGATTTAAAGGAGTTTATTAGAGATAGCTTAGAAGATTTATGTGATGCTATAGATCAGGCACCAACAGGAGTGAAAGATTTTGATTGGCCCACTCGTAAGTCATTAATTTTAGATTTATCATCATATCTTATGTATTTGTCTGCATCGGACGGGAATATCGTATGGCAAGAGGCTGCTTATATTAGCGAATGTCTTGATACCACTCTAAGCGTAGAAGATATAATTTGTTTGATAAAAGAGAATAATCTATATAGTTCGGAGTTTGCATCAAGGGTACCATTAACTTTACAAATATTTGTGAAGGCGGACAACATGGCAATTGAAAACACGAATTTTTCTGTTTCAAATATGCTTTATGAAACATACGGAGTCTTAGGAAAAGAATTTTTGGCTTGTGATGAGAATATAGCTAATGAAGAAATAGATGATATGTTAATTTATTTAAATATGTTGCGTAACTATATTGAAGAAAACTTATTGTATGCTATAGATATTAAGATGCCAGAAGAAATTGGACAAGAATATATAGTAGAGACGGGAATAGAAGATGAGTTAGACACGGAAAACGAAGAAAATTTAGAAGATTTGTTATGCCAACTAGACTCTTTAGTTGGTCTTAATGCTGTTAAAAATGATGTTAAATCCCTTATTAATTTTATGCAAATTCAAAAAATAAGGGAAGAACGTGGTCTAAAACGAATACCTATGACTTTACATCTGGTCTTTTCTGGAAATCCAGGGACAGGAAAAACAACAGTGGCACGTTTGTTGTCAAAAATTTATCATAAATTAGGTGTTCTTTCAAAAGGACATTTAATAGAAACCGATAGATCTGGACTTGTTGGTGGATATGTAGGACAAACTGCCATAAAAGTTAATGAGGTTATTCAAAAAGCGTTAGGAGGTATTCTGTTTATAGATGAAGCATATTCTTTGACTGAGAACAAAGGCGAAAATGATTTTGGATTAGAAGCAGTTGATACACTACTAAAAGGAATGGAAGATAACAGAGATGATTTGATAGTAATAGTGGCAGGTTATCCTGATTTAATGGATAACTTTTTGAACTCAAATCCGGGATTACGTTCAAGATTTAATAAATTTATAAAGTTTGATGACTACAGTCCTGCTGAATTATCTGCTATCTTTTGTAGTGTTTGTGACTCTGATTTGATAAGCTATTTGTTGGTCGGTAACGCTGTTGTTTTCATCAAGCTTTTTAACAAGATTACTGTAATTTTCTGCTAATAAACGAATGTTCTTATCCATTACATTTTCCTGATGTAATTTGATATCTGTAATTACATTTTGTATATACTCTTGTCCGTCTTTTAATGAGACGACTGTTTCGATGAGCATATTGAGCTTTTCATCAACTGTCATGGTATCAACCTCCCTGTGAATGGTGTATATATTGTACCACGTCCAAAGCGTGAAGTCTATTAAATTATCAAGGTACTTTGTATGTTGTTTATATGATTATTATACACCAACACTTGTGCAAAAAAACAATTGACGATATACACAAATATTAGTGATTTAAAACACAAATGTTAGTGCATAAAGCCTATAGACAAAACACTAATGTTGGTGTATTGCATAGACATAAACAAAACAACAGCAACCGAGAAAGCCGAAAGCACTCAATACTCTAAGCAATATACCTGTGAGGTACATTCCAATAGCCAGGAAGATTCTTAGAGGGTTGCTGAATAACAAAATATGGAGGTATTCAATATGTGTAAAACAATGAATGAATTAGAAAAAGTTATAGCGGATTACAGAGCAATGAAAACTTTATTAACAGAGACAGAAGCAGAAGTCAAAGACTTGGAACGTGAGATTCTTTCTTATATGGATACAAATGAGAAGCTGACAGAAACAGGTAAAGATTTTTCTATTAAAGTAACAACCTGTGAACGGCGAACAATTGATGCTAAAAGATCAGAAGCTGATTTGGGAAGTCTTTCAGAATATCAGAGAGTTTCACAGTTAGAAGATTGTATGTACACTGAGAGGTTGCAACCTCTATAAATAGGGCTTTAAGTTGCAAGCGTTCCCGCTGGAAACAGTGGGAGATAGCCATAAGGCAAACAATATTGTTTGAAGGGAGGATTTGATTATGACATTCAAAGTTATAGTAACATACCAGATACATGATGGAACGATTATGAAAAAGGAAATGACAGGCGTTGAAAAAGTTGAACGCACTTTTGAGAAAATTTCTTGTGACAACATTGAAGTTGTAAGAGTATACGAGCATGGGTCGCAGGTTCAATCTTAAATATCAATATGATAATAGAAAAATAATTTTTAGTATGAAATCTCACATTCGGGACGGAATGCTGGAGAAATAGACATTCTAGGGAGGAAAAAAGGATGAATGAAATCAAAGTATTCACGAGGACAAATGACGGTAGGATATCAAAAGTGATTGAATACAGTTCAGGAGCAAGAGTTGAGATTCCAATAAATAGAGATGGTACAGTCAAATGGTATGAAGACAGATTAAAAAAGGGGGTTGCACAGGATGAAAAAATACATAGTTGAGTATATGGAAAATGGCAATAGGTATGATATGAAAGTATTTACTGATTTCACAATTGCAATGGCATTTTACAACCGTATTCGTAGGAGAGAGTGGGCAAGGCTTTCATAACTGTCATGACTTTCACTTCTACAATGATTAGGCTGAATGGTTTTACTGGCGGTTCGATTCCGCCAGGGGCCTTTGACAATATGTTGTTAAAACAATCAAATAAATTAAACGGAGGTAAATAAGAATGAGAAAAACAATTAATGCAATCGGTACAGTGGATTCAAGAAAAGTGAGTGTTGATTTTGCAGGGCAGATTGAAATGCATATGCCATTTGAAGAAATCGGTGCTAAAGCAGATGCAATCATTGAAGAATGCATGGAGCAGTATAAGAAATGTTATCCGGAAATCAATACGGAAAGTGACGTCTTTTGGGACTTCAGACTGGTATATACAGTAGGGATAGATAATCCTGAATATACAGAGTTTATGATTGATATTTACATATGGCAAAAGACTAACAAGGCAGCAGGAGAGGATACATGCGAATATTATGGGGATATCCCTTTGGGATTAGATGAATTGGATAAAGAAAAGGTTAGGCAGATGATTGCAGATAAAATGAAAGAAATATTCTTTATGCCCGTAGGTGGAGCCAGAGCAACAGCATAAGGATTAAGGTAGTTAATCTGATAAAAAATGAATGGAGGTATATATTATGATGAAGTGGAAAGCAAGGAGAGACAACGAATATCGGTGTTTTAGAATTAGGGAATGTGACTTTTAACGAGGATTTTTTAGAAGTATCCATTGATATCTTTGATATGTCTGAAGAATTAAAAAGAGAAGTATACAAGGCTATTGAGATACAGAAGGTCAATGACATAAAAGAACGGGATGAATGGTATGCAAAGAATCCTGACTTAAAAAAGTATGAAAGAGTATGGAGTGTTAAAACAGTAATTATTGACTTTACATATTTAAGCATCGTATTAGAAACGGGACAACCAACAAAGTATGTTATTGAAGTGGGATTTCATGACGCAGACAATGATTTAATTGAATCGGCAGCTAGTGTTACGGTTGACTTGTCGGAATATACCAACGAATTAAAGAAAGCAATCGTAAAAGTGATGGTTGACAAATTCTTTTAGTGTACAGGCTGAGGGATTGTCTTCATTAGGCAATCTCTCTCTAAAAGGAAAATATAGAGGCTATTTGTCGAGTGAAATATTGAGGAAGAAAAAGAGGTGCGAACTATGGCTTTAGTAATCACGAATGGAACGTATTATTTAAAGACTAATAGAAATGGTGGAATCGAAAAGACTTCAACTGTTGAGGATGCTCAAGAGTTTTATAATGTGAATGTTGCTACACATAAGATGATGAAAGCGCCACGGAAAACAAGGGGATATTATATCTTGGATACTGATGGAAATGAGCAACCATCAAGCGGGAAAAAGAGAGGTCGGAAAAAGTATTCAGAAGATGTAAGAAGAATGATTTATGATAAGGCAGAGGGCAGGTGTCAATTATGCGGGCGGAAAATAACCTATGAGGAGCTTACGCTGGATCACATAGTACCCCTTGCTATGAATGGAATGGATTGTGTGAGCAATTTACAAGCGACTGATGCAGCTTGTAATAGTTTTAAGGGTTGTATACTTCCTGAGAAATTTATGGATAGGATTACGGAAATATTCATGTATCAGATGGATAAAAGGTATTCAGATAAGATTAGCTGGAAAATGGCACGGAACCTGCTAATGGAAATTCTGTAGTCTATAGGGGATATCCTTATATAAGAGATAATAATTCGGCACTGGTGGAAAAATCTGCTGGTGCCGATTGTATAAAGTGGAAGGGGATGGTATAATATTAGTGTAAAACTATTGAGAAAGTATGAGGTATATTTATGATATATTATGGTAGATTATTTGAATTGATGAAATTACAGGGGAAAAATACAACCCATATAAGAGAAGAAAAAATAATCGGTCAGGAGACTTTACGAAAATTAAAACTTGGAACAGGAATAATAGAAATATACGACTATAAGAATCCTAAAACCGGAATCGTAGAAAAAAAGCAAAGGGAAATTTCAGTAGATACCAAATCCATAGAATCTCTGTGCACATGGCTCAATTGTCAGCCAAATGAGATTATGGAAGTGATTCCAAATACATGGAAAAATGCTGATAGGTTATGTGAAGTATTAAAGTGTAGCAGTGAAGAGTTGCCGTCAAGGGTTTCAATGGAAAGTAAAGAGGATGAGTGATGTGTGAGAAATGATGAATAGTATAGCACCATATTAGGTCACAAGCTAAAGATGGAGAACTTAAAATGGAAATTTTAATCATTAAAAGTGATAGGAATAATTTTGAAAGATATTTTATTGGAAAAATGAAAAAAAGCCATGTTTGTGTTCAAGGTGCGTATAAAATTCATACTAACATAGGATATAAATTAATTAATGGTTTTATAAAAAAATTTAATAATTTTGATATATCCTTTCTATTCGGTAAATGGATAAAGAATCTAAAAAAATATGATATAATAATAATATTTGATAAGATATTTGAAATTGATATTAAAAGCCTTAGAATTATTGATTACATATGTGAAAATAAAAAAAATGATTGTAAAGTTATTTTATGGTATTGGAATATAATTATGAAACCACTAGATGAAACTTTAAAAGATAAGGTGGATATCTTTAGTTTTGATTTAAGAGATTGCATTAAATATAAAATATTCTATAATAATCAATTCTATTTTTTGACAAATTCTAATTTTGAAAATAAAATAATCTTATATGATTTGTTTTTTATTGGTAAAAATAAACAACGAATAAAAGAAATAGAATTTATAGATGAAAAGTTTATAAAAATGGGTTTGCGCACATATATAAAACTTTTAAGAGATCATAAAGATGAGTATATACTAGAAAAGTTTCATATAAAGAGTAAAGCCAAATATAAAACAATATTGAAGTTAGTATCACAATCATTTTGCATATTGGAAATATTACAAGAAAATCAATATGGTATGTCACTTAGGAGTTTAGAGGCTCTATTCTGCAAGAAAAAATTAATAACTAACAATAAAAGTATTATTAATGAAGATTTTTATAACCGAAACAATATTTTTATTATAGGCATTGATTCATGGAATAATTTAAAATGTTTTTTAGATAGTCCTTTGGTGGAAATTTCTAATGACATAGTAAAAAAGTATTCTTACGAGAATTGGCTTCAATATTTTATTGATTGGGGAATAAATAATGAATAGTTTAGAGGCTTTTAATACAATAATTTTAGTAATCTCATTCTCTGTAAATGTAATGACATTAACTTGCTTCGTTTTTAACGTTTTTGATTATCTGAATAAAAGAAGATGTCTTAATAAAATTCTTGGGATGAAAAAAGGTAAAGTATGGACAACTATATCTATATTCAAAAGATATTTAAAAGAAGACTATATGTATCAACTTATAACGTATGATGATTTTAAGGCGTATTGCCAACTAAATGATTTATGTAGTATGTTGAAACTTCACTTAATACCGAGTATGGAGCAAATAGATTTGAAAAATGAGATACATTTCGGAGGTCCAATTACTAATGTGAGAGTTGATAATTATTTAGGAGAGTATTTTCCAAAATTTCAATATTTTACTAAACCAGGTGGAGGAACACCTAAAAATATTTATAATCAAAGGAGTAGTATAAAAACACATAATGATGATAGGGCTTATCGAATTGGTAATATATATCTAAATATTGATCATGGTATGGATTATATATTCCTCATAAAATTGATTATATCTCCATCTAATATAAAAATGAAAAAGACTATTCATTTAATGTTTGCAGCTCATAGTACAGGATCAAGTAAAATAATAGAATGTCTAAAAGTACATAGTAAAGAAATATATAAAAAAGTTAAAAAAAATAGGTATTTTTTAGTAATACCTATAAATAGAGAACATAATACTCTGGAATTTGATAAGATGTTAGATTGTACATTAGAAATGTTTTAGCATCTTATTGCAAAGGAGTAAAATATAATATAAAAGTAATGCGAAAAATAGATTATTTTTTAACACTTGAGGCAGCAGTCAGGCCAGCCAGCAAGTGGCTGAGTTGCTATGAATTAGATGATGTAGAGGTCGTCGACGGCTACGGATGGGAATTAGTTTTTATAAGACAGGAATATGAAATCAGGACAAGTGGATATATGTCAAATCCATCAGATTATTTCAGAGTTGGGAAATGGATACTAAAACAGTTGAAGAAAATTAAAGAAAGCTCCGGTAATGGAAAATGTGAACCACTATTGCCTATAAATGGTTACAAATATGCTTCTATATATATTCATAAAAAATACAGATAAATCCTATAGGATAAATGGAAGAAGGAATAATGATACTTAAAGGATTAGTAGAATTATTGACAAGTGAATCATTCAAACTATTTCTTTTACAATATAGCGCAGAAGGAATAATTGAAGGTGGAATTAAAGGTATCACTAAAATATAATAATACAGGGTAAGGATTAAGGGACTGTCAAAAGCAGTCCCTTTTCATATGCGTCGAATCGTGTCGAACGACTTTTATTGCACAAATATGTATTAATTAGTATAATTGTATTTATGATTTACCATGCTACCATATAAAAGTAAGATGGAGGTAAGTTTTATGAGAAAAAGAGTTGTAGCCCTATGTGTAACAGCATGCATGTTTACCACAATGTTCGGGGGAACGATGGTACATGCAGCAGAATCTCAGACACCATTGCCGACACAACAAGAGAAAAAAGAAGATGAAACAACAGTTGGCAATGGTGAAAATCAAACAGAAAATAGTCCAGATATACAGGAACCGTCTGTACCAGATGAGGTAGAGACTCCTGATATCACTCCTGATGAAAATAAGCCTGATAAGCCAGAGGAACCAGTAATCAAGCCAGAAGAACCGAATAAAAATGAAGAGCCTGATAAGAATGAAAAAACTGATGGTTCTCTTCCGGATACGGAAACCGACGACGTAGATGATAAGGATATGTGCATCGGTATTGATGGCGAAGAGGAGCCTTATGAAATGGCCGAGTACCTGAGAGTGACAACGATTCCAGGAACGTGGATACAGGCAGCAGATGGTCGTTGGTGGTACAAGCATAATAATGGTACATATACAAAAAGTGGTTGGGAATATATTAATGGGAAGTGGTATTATTTTGATGGTTCCGGCTGGATGAAAACGGGCTGGATACAGACAAAGGGCAAGTGGTATTACTGCAATGGAAGTGGAGCTATGCTTACAGGGTGGCAACAGATAGGAGGGAAATGGTATTATCTTAATGGCGATGGAGCCATGCAGGTTGGCTGGATACAGCTTAGTGGAAAATGGTATTATCTGAGTTCAAGTGGAGCGATGCTGACAGGATGGCAGCAAATAGGTGGAAAGTGGTACTATCTTAAAGTCAATTCACCTGATAGTGGTTCTATGCTGACAGGATGGCAAAATCTAAAATACCCAGGTGCTTACAGTGGTAATGCTTATTACAATTATTTTAATAGTAGCGGCGAATTTGTGACAGATTCTGATTATAGAGGATGTAATCATGGATATTCAACATTTGGCGATTATAGATATACTATATCTCCAAGTAATGTGAAATATCATTCATATTGTTCATATAATCAAACGTTACAGATTGGTGTAGGTGCGGCAGCTTGGAATAGAAATGAAATTTCTCATATTGTAAAAGCTTCAAAAGCATCTGATGCAAATATGTTATATTATTCTGTTAAATTTTCTAGTTCGGGTACACTTGCAAGCACAATACATTATATTAATGGGGCATGGTCATCTAATATTAATGGTAGGTGGACGAAAACGAGAATTAATGTTGATAATGACCAAGGTATTATTAGTTCAGGTACGATTGCCCATGAAATAGGACATGCCTATGGACTATCTCATAGAATCACTAATCAAAATAGTATTATGTGTCAGGTAAGATATGGAAGAAAAGTTGATACGGTTCAATATACCGATTTGGAAGCCCTTAGACATATTTATTAAAGATGGGAGTTACATATGGATAAGAAAAAATGTTTAATAATATTGATGTGTTATTCAGTGTTTGTTACGGGCTGTGGTAACACCAACAAAGAAAATGTTTATATCAGCCAGATTGACAAGGAAGATATTGTCGCTACATATTCTGGAATATTCGATTATGCGGAAACATTTTCTAGTATAAATAGTCTTGCAGAAAATAGTGAGATTGTAATATACGGAGAGGTATCTGACTTAGAATGCCTTGTAGGAGAAAATGGCTTTTGTCGGACTAATATGATTGTTAAAGTTTTACAATCTCTGAAGGGCGATTATAAGGTTGGAGACATCGTTAAAGTGGTTAAGGATCAAGGTATAACCACAGTGAATGATTATATCGAATCATTTTCTTCGGATGAAGCAAAAGAGCTTAATAGAAATGATTTTAGTGAGTATTCTGATGATGATTTAGATAATTTATATATACAACAAATAGAAGAAAGTGATGTAATGTCTGAAATAGGGCAAAAAAGTGTATATTTCCTTGAAAAGTCAAGCTTTTATGATACAGAGCAAACATTTGCTAGGCTAACAGGTCCAGAAGCAGAATATACAGAAGTGTCGGATAATCAGTTTGTGCAAACGCAAGTAGTTGGCAGTGAATTAATGCAACCATATACGTTAAATACATATGATGGCGAAGATAATGATAGCGAGGTTGATATCTATACGTTAGATGAAATTGTTTTGGAAATAAACACAGCAAATTAATTTAGCGGTTGACTTCAAAGTAGGATAAAAATGGCTCCTTTTTGGTAAGAATTAAGATATGACAATTCTTATCGAAAAGGAGTATTTTAATACCTATGGTAAGGGAACAATTTTCAGATCAGCTTATATGCGTTGCAATCTGGATGGCCCAGGCTCAGTCAATTCTTCTTTTATAAAATCAAAGTAACCTTTCTGACCTACTAAAACCCCGCCGACTGCTGCCTCAGTTACAAAAATGTTTAACGATTTTTCGACAAGCATATAATTTTCGCCATCGGTGATTATTTCTTCAGAAGGAAAAAGCTTTTTTATTTCGCTAATGAGGTTATCTTCTGGTATTCGCATAAGCTGGACGTTGTTTAAGCAAACGTCTATTTCAGTGTATACAAACTGTATTGCTACACAAGATTTATTATTCTCATCGTAATATGCAATAAAGTCCTGTGACATGTCCCGTCTGACTTCATCATTTTCCCCAAGAAAAAAAGTTTCCTCAAAGTTAGGCATATTCTTGACTACTTCTTCAGGAGACATACCGATAAAGTCTTTTCCTTCATATCCTTTAAAGAGTTTTATATTATACATTTAATTCATTCCATTCTACCCATTATTCAAGGATTAGTACATTTTCCACTTGCATTAAAGTGATACTTTTTACCAGAGATAGTAAGACTTTCATTACAAGCCATTGCCCCATTAGATTTCAGATAATACCAAATACCATTTAATTGAATCCAGCCTACATGCATAGCTCCACTGGAATTCAAATAATACCAAGTTCCATTTAAGTTTAGCCATTCAGTCTGCATAGCACCAGAGCCATTTAAATATTACCATATATTACCATGTAAATTGCGTTTATGTAAAGTCATTAAAAATTTGTATGAAAAAAAATACTTTCTGGATAATACCCTTACACAATTATTAAAATATAAAATGCCCTTATCAAACCACAAAATGAATCTACAAATTTTACTGCTCCATTGATTTTAGCTCTTCTGTAATTAGTTGTAATATAGTATTGAGGATATAACTATCAGGCAGTAGAATCAGTACCTCATTTTTAGCGGGGTAAGCACTGAATACACACCTTTAAACAGGAAACATGATTACATGTAAAGTGGAATATTTTTAATATATATGTTATTATTATAATTATTTAAATTTTTATAAGGGGGGTTAATATATTGAAAAGTGAAAAAATAAGGAACACTATGGTAAAATCCATTCTAATTCTGACTATTGGTGGTGCTTTAGCGGGTTGTTCTGTAAATTCAGAATCATCTACGAAACAAACATCTGAAGAAAAAGTTCAGAAAGAAAGTCCACAGGAGTCCGATATAGAATTAACAGGTCAACAATTGATATTTAAAACAGACACGGAAGAACTTACAGAAAAGGCTGTTCCGGATTATGCTATAAAGAAAATCGAAAAACATTATGAAGGAAACAAAGAGGTCGGAGGCAGAATTTCTTCCAACGGAGGTGTAACCAGTATATCATACGGTGAGATAGGAGAAAAAACTGTCAGCATGGATGAAAAGCATGCTGTTGCAAAGGCAAATGAATGGATTAGTACAGCATTTAAAGGATTTGATATAAGTCTGCTGGATAATATAAATCCCATAGTAGGGGATATGTGCAAAACAGAATTGAGTGACGAATCTGAAGAATCTATTATCGGATATAGGATTGAATATCCTAACGTGTATAATGATGTAAGAATACAATATGAGGGTATCAGTGTACTGCTTGATGATTCCGGCATTCTGTACGGCAAAATAGAATGGAATGAATATGAAGAAATAGATTTACCAGTAAATAATGAAGCTACGCAATACATGGATTTTAATCAATCAAAAATATTGATGACAAATGTAGTAATAGAAGAATATAAAGAATTGGGATTAGATGAAAATAGTGAGGAGGCAAGATTGGTTAATAATGTTGAGTTGGTTTTTACAGATAACGGAAAAGAAGAGTATATACCTGTCTGGTATTATGAAATGGAAGATGGGAGAGCATATTATGTAAATTGTTTTGATGGTCAGGTTACCACCCTATAATTTATGCCATTAGCAAAGAGACTAATGCCCCTACCAAATCTAAACAAAATAGGTTTGATAGGGGCATTTAAATGAGATTATTATTCAGTGGTGGAAGAGAGAATTTCCTTTACTTCATCAATGCTTTTCCCGGATTCATCAATCAGCGTCTTTAAAGCAATTAAATCTTCCTGTTCTTTTATAGATTCCAGTTCCTTCAATTCAGCTTTTGTCTGTTTTAATTTATCTGTGAATTCAACAATCTGAGCTTTTGTGATCTCAATTTTTTCTTCCGTAGTATAACTTTTTCTTCCTCTTGCCATAAGTTTAAATACCTCCATAATTTTCTATACAAATAAATATACAACGCCCTATTGAAAAAGTAAAGTAGTATTATGGGTGTTCGGAAAATATCATAAATGCGCAATAAATCAAGGGTAAATCCTATGTTTATGAGATCCTTTCCATAAGTCAAGGAGGAACTATAAACGAATTGTTCGTTAAATATCCAGAATATAAGAAAAATTTAAATTTAATTCCTAGTAAGATAGTAGGAATTGAAAGATATAGAATAGAATACTTCCTTATTAAATAGGTATTAATCGATTAAAGAACCAAATGGTTTACATAATGTTATAGAGGTTCTGGGGGTTAAGAGAGGAATAATTAAAGCCTGAAAAATAAGGGGTATTTACTATTTTATAAGAAGGGCAGCCTGCAGTTAGGGTGATGTAAGACCTATATATGAGAAACAGGCTAAAGAAAATCTTAAATATGCGATGAATCGGGTATTTTTGCCGATGCTGTAGGTTGGAAATATGAGATTGTTCATGTTTCAGGTGGTGAGGATTATATTATGGTTCATGGTGGGCAGATGGCTCCATACATGATTTGTACAGTTCATGCGAAGTTAAAAGCCACTAATGATACAAATATTGAGAACATAGTAAAGAAACTAAATGAGACTATATTCACTCAAATGTCAGCGTAGAAACGGAGAATAGTAATATACAGGGCAAATTCTTACATTAAAATTACTGATGTGAGTAATCACCAGAGAACGGATAGTTAGGGTGTATTGGTAAACAAAATTACTGGACACTGATACGCCTATAAATAATTTACATACGATTGGAGGAATCGGTTATTACAGAAAATAAATAGAAAAAAGCTATACCCATCTTTAATCAGCGTCTGGCTGGATTTTTAATAATGTCTGGATACAGACTTATGGGATTAGAGGAAAATCAAAAATATAAAGGCAAAAATGTGTTCTATTTTATGGATTCAGATAAAATTCATAAAAGTATCCAAGTCTATTTTGGAAACGCAATGTCAAAGTAGGCGAAGGGGGAACTAACGGTGAATACAAATATTGAAAATTGTGATATTCAAGCATTGGAAAAACAGAAGGAAGCGCTAATGCATGAAATCGTATATGGTAAGAATGCAGGACATTTTGCGGTATTTGATATAGAGGCAGGATGTAGGAAAACAAGGACGGCAGAATCAGCATTGATTGAGGCATATAACAATGGGAAGAATTCACTTCTGGTCAGGCGGTCAGATAATGATTGTAGGGAATCAATGAATATTATAAATAAAATCACAGGAGAAAATATTGCATTCGCTTATAACAATGAAGACGTTGTATATCCTCATATTCATAATATAAATAAGACTTTATATAAAATACCTATTATAATTATTACCCATCAAAAATATAAAGTGTTAATGAAAGATCCTACTAAGAGAAAAATATTTACTGAGGGTAGAAGGAATTTAATTGTCGATGAATTCATATCTACAATTGATATTATTTCATTAAGTGAAAGTGACATTGAAACATACCGTATTTTATTTAAGAATGATTTTATTATATTAAGGGCATATGAGAGAGCGCTGAGTCAGTTGATTGACTTTTTAAAAACTTGGAATAAGGAAAATACAACACGTAGGTTTGTAACTATAACAGATCGACATCCAGCTAAAGATTTTGCTGAATTGATATAGTTAATTCGCGCCAATGTGACAAATGCAACATTATTAGAGTGGCGAAATTCTATCATCCAAAGTCCAGAGCTGTACCAATCTATTAATCTGAATTTAATATTTAGAGTAATTTCTTAATTTGGAATCAGATTTTACAGTACGAACTATAAATATCAAACAGAAACAAAATAATAGAATAAATAGTGTAATATATAACATGGCGATCATCCTTTCATCCTTTTTTTCCTTAAAATAGAATTAGGATGTTCCCATATAAACATGTTACCCCTAAAATTGGGGCTTGTCAAATTTCTGGACAATTATTTTTGGAGGTATTATACATGGCAAATAAAAGAGAAGAAATATGTGCACCGTAGGGCATACGGAAACAGTATAATCTAGCTTGTGGACACTGTGTAAGACGTTGCAATACCGTATGGTATAAGCCAATGCAGTAGTGGTAGAAACAAGAATCCCCTGCTTTAGCCGTGGGGAGTGTCAACTAAACTGGATTGGAACAAGCCGGTAGGAAGAGATTATATTTCAGAACTGCTATGGGACTATGAGAATGATGATCTGAGAAATGTATATATAGAGTTTACTTGTGCTATGAGTGCAATATATCGTGAGCAGACGGGTAGAGGAATAGCCGATACATGGTTAGATGATATGGGTGTACCGTCTTATACATTCAATAAAGAAACAGGTGTCATACAGAATAGACAGACTGGTGAAATTCACAGGGTAAGTAATAAGCCTTCACATCTTCATATAGTGAAGTGAAAATCGAATGAAAGTAGAGTAAAGAATTAAGGAACTTGAGAGATTGTATGGGATAGAGAAGGGAATAACCAGCATTCTAGCTTACCGAATAATTCGGTATCCTCTCAAGAACAACTTGCCGCCCAATTTGTTACATGGAGCAATAGAGTTTCGAGGGAATCAACATGAGGTGGTTACGAATTAATCGGAAATACCAACACAGTAACAGGCTTGATATAAGGTGTAAGAGATAAGAAGATTTCGTGGTTTTACCAGAAAGAGAGGATAAAAGTATGAGTGAAAAATTTACAGTGATAAATAGTGACAGCAGTAATTCGGGCAATATAGAAAAAAGATTGGAACAGCTCTATATGAAAGCATTTGGCAAGGAATTGGCTGCAATATCTGTCTATAGTGATTGGAACCAAAGTAGGGAAAATCTGAAACGTGGGGTGTTCTATGCTGTGAAATACTACGGGCTTGAGAGAATTGACAGGAGGCATAGTCGTGAACCAGGTACATATGAGCAGGTTAGTAATGATTTCAATTTTTTAGAGTGTGTGAAAACGCTTATGAAGCAGCTCACACCGAGGGAGATTATGTCTATGTTCCCGATAAGTAAGGAATATGACGGGGAAAAGTGGGATTGTAAGGACTATTATTTCACAGTTGAAAAACTGAAGGATTTTCAGTTAGATATTCCATTAGGTGATGAAGGATTAGAAGAGTTCTTATGGTGTTACTGGAATGAAGATTTGTTTGCATTTGATTTTGTCTCTTTCTCAATCATCAGTAATAGGTATAAGATTCAAACCGGGGGGCATCTCCCTATGCAACGGTTACAATACCGGGGAATTCTGAAAATGCTTTGACGGTCCCAGCGTATGATCCGCTGACAGACCATATTCTAACCAATGCAGGCCGCGGGTATACCAGGATTAATCAGATAACACCGGATGTGGCAGCACCGGGATATCAGACATCCTGTGCTTTTCTGGATAAACGGTACGATATCCAAATCCAATCTGGGGATATGGAATCCTGGTTTAAAAGATAAAGTAAAGCGGACTTTACAGAGCTGCAGTTGTCTGTGGCTCTGAAAAGCCTTAAGCCGGGCCTTCAGTTATTACCGAGGAATAGAGATAAGAGCGTCAGTACGGAACCTCTAATTCCTTTCCGGCTATCTTTTCCATAAGAGCGCGATTATTTTCCCAAGTTAAAAGTGGCACAATTTATATAAATACGTTATACTATAAACGCAAAGATAAAAACACAACGTATGGAAAAACCATACAGACCCGGCCGGTAGTCCGGGCGCAGTCAGAGCCGACAAATGGCGCAGTCTGTAAGTAACCTTCCTCCTTAGGTCGTCCCTTCTTTGCCGGACATGTGCAGCGATACACGGAAGGTATTCCTCACAGTCCATTAAAACATTTCAAGGAGGAACAAATATGGACAGAATTTCGATAACAGTGAAGGTGTTTTTTCAGGACCCCTTTTGGATTGGCCTGTGTGAACGAACAGACAACGGAAGCTGCTCCGTATGTAAAGTCACATTTGGGCCTGAGCCAAAAGAGTATGAGGTACAGGAATTTATCAGTCAGAACTGGTATCGTTTATGTTTCAGTCCGGCTGTTGCCGAAGCGGGGAGAAGAACAGAGCACAGGAATCCCAAAAGGATGCAGCGTGAGGTGAAAAAGCAGATGAACCAGACGGGCATCGGCACAAAAGCCCAGCAGGCTCTGAAACTCCAGCATGAGGAAAACAAAGAGAAACGTAAATCCTTTACCAAAGAGAAAAGGGAAGAGGAGGATCAGAGAAAATTTGTTCTTAGGCAGCAGAAAAGAAAGGAAAAGCACAGAGGAAGATAATCTCTTGTGCACTTCAAAAAGGCTTGAAACGGGAATTCGTTTCAGGTCTTTTTGTGTATTGGCAATATATGTTCAAAATGTACAATGTTGAAAAATAATAATGTATATTATGATGGATTGTGGTATGATAAAAGAATAACAATATGTGATAGGGTTACAGAGAAATAACTAAATTCTTGTAAGTAAGGGATTGGTAAAACCGGGAGAAAAATTCAAGAGGAATCAGGTCCTGGCAGTGGTAGAGGCTATGAAGATGGAGACAAATGTAATTGCGCTCATGGATGGAGAGATGGATGAAATCCTTGTAAAAGAGGGAAAAGAGATTAAAGCTGGGGAACTGCTGATGACAGTTAAGACAGTAAAATAATTGACAGGTAAAATAACCATAAAGGGATAAGCGCTGGTCTGCAGGGGCGGGAAAGTGCTTATCCCTTTATATATAGAAGGAAAAGTATCAGTATGGTAGAATGATTTTATAAATTGCCGGTCTTTTTCACGATATCGCCTCACCTGTATTTTTCCATGTATGAATAAAATCCAGAATTAAACTGGACTAAAATTGTTGAGAATGCACGTTCTCTGTGTTACAATGTCAGTGGTCCACATATCCTGATGAGATGCATAACCGTGTTTGTGACTATCCGGTCATTATCATACAGGTATTAGAAAACTGACACAGTGGGCAGAATAGGGAAGAGGAGGCAGAAGAAAAACATGATCATTATGAAAAGAAGTGGACAGTCAGAACCCTATGACATACGAAAAATTAAAAATGCGGTATTGCTGGCATTTAAAAGTGTCGGTCAGCCATATATGAATGAGGAGATTGAAAAAGTTGCAGAGCTGGCAGAACATAAAATTGAAAAATACTGTTTAAATGAGGCACAAAGCGGGCATACGGAGACTTTGGAGCCCTGTCAGCTGCAGGTAGAGCAAGTACAGGACATTGTAGAGCGTTCACTCACTGAACTGAATTACTACGAAGTGCTGAAAAGCTTCATATTATATAGAAACGAGAGAAGCAGAAGGCGGGAAGTCAGGGGAAAGATCATGGGGTATTTTGGGGAAGCAGGAGAACTGGATATGGTTCTCAAAGATATTCAGATTAAATATACAGACCATGTGTATCACCTGGAGCACCTGCTTGCCAAATTTCTCACTTTTTATAGAGAAGGAATCCAGGTGGAAGATCGCCTGGATTTACTAAAAAAGGCTGCAGTGGAACTGACGACCCAGGAAGCACCTCTCTGGGAATTTGCCGCGGGCCGTATTTTACACCTGCAGTTTACCTACAGATTAGAGCGTGAACTGGAAAAGTTTCAGATACACAATTTTTATGATAAGATTCATTGTCTGACAAAGATGGGTCTGTATGGCAGCTATATTTTAGAAAATTATACAAAGGAGGAGATTCTCCGATACGAGACATACATGCAGGAGGACAGAAATTATCTGTTTAATTATTCCGGTCTGGAGCTTCTTTTAAACCGATATGTGATCAAAAGCCGCCAGAATGTTCCCCTGGAAAGCGTGCAGGAGATGTTTCTGGGCATTGCTATGCATCTGGCTATGCCGGAAAAGAAGAACAGGGATAAGTGGGTTCGGCGTTTCTATGACATGCTCAGCACATTAAAGGTGACTATGGCAACCCCCACGCTGTCAAATGCCAGAAAACCATATCACCAGCTTTCCTCCTGCTTCATAGACACGGTACCGGACAGTCTGGATGGGATTTACCGCAGTATCGACAATTTTGCAAAGGTCAGCAAATTTGGCGGAGGTATGGGGCTGTATTTTGGAAAAGTAAGGGCAGCAGGCAGTGATATCCGTGGGTTTGAAGGAGCGGCAGGAGGTGTTATCCGCTGGATCAAACTGGCAAATGACACGGCAGTGGCAGTGGACCAGCTCGGTGTCCGGCAGGGAGCAGTGGCTGTCTATCTGGATGCATGGCACAGAGATCTTCCTGAATTTTTAAGCCTGCGCACAAATAACGGAGATGACAGGATGAAAGCCCATGATGTATTCCCGGCGGTCTGCTACCCGGACCTGTTTTGGAAGACAGCGAAAGAAGACATAGAGGCTGACTGGTATCTCATGTGCCCTCACGAAATTCTTACGATCAAAGGGTATGCTCTGGAAGATTCCTTCGGTCAGGAGTGGGAGCGGAAATACCAGGAATGTGTGGCTGACAGCAGAATCAAAAAACGGGTGATTCCAATCAAGGAACTGATACGCCTGATCATCCGAAGTGCTGCGGAGACAGGTACTCCCTTTACTTTCAACAGGGATATTGTCAACAAAGCCAATCCAAACAGTCACAAAGGCATAATATACGGCAGTAATCTCTGTACAGAAATTGCCCAGAATATGAGCCCCATTAAACAGGTGGAACAGAGGACGGAAGTTGTGGACAACGAGACTGTGGTTGTAACTGTTACACAACCGGGAGAATTTGTGGTGTGTAACCTGGCAAGTCTTTCGCTGGGAAGAATTGATGTGGATAATAGACAGGAGATAGAGGAGATCACAAGAAATGCTATGCGTGCCCTGGATAATGTTATTGATCTGAACTTCTTTCCGGTTCCCTATGCCAGAATCAATAACATGAAATACCGCCCCGTAGGGCTGGGAGTCAGTGGATATCATCATATGCTGGCAAAGAAGGGGATCCTCTGGGAGTCTGAGGAACATTTACAACTGGTGGACCGAATTTTTGAAGACATCAATTTTGCGGCTGTGAGAGCGAGCTGTGAAAATGCGGAGGAAAAGGGAAGTTACTCGTATTTTCCGGGAAGTGAGTGGGAAAGTGGTGCTTATTTTGAAAAACGGGCATATGTCTCGGAGCGCTGGTGTTCTCTCAAAAACCAGGTGAAGTTAAAAGGGATGCGCAATGGTTATCTCCTTGCAGTTGCTCCAACAAGCAGCACCAGCATGATCGCGGGAACAACAGCAGGTGTTGACCCGGTGATGAACCGGTATTTTCTGGAGGAGAAAAAGAACGGCCTTGTGCCCAGGGTGGCACCGGAGCTTAATACAGACACTTATTGGTATTACAAAAATGCTCATCATATCAATCAGGAATGGTCTGTCCGTGCCTGTGGAATCCGGCAGCGCCATATTGACCAGGCACAGAGTATGAATCTGTATATTACCAATGACTATACTTTCCGCCAGGTACTTAATTTGTACCTGCTCGCCTGGGAGGAAGAGGTGAAGACCATATACTATATCCGTTCTAGAAGCCTGGAAGTGGAAGAATGCGAGGTGTGCGCAAGCTGATGGAAATGAAGAAAAAGCCTTTGTTTAATCCACAGGGTGACTGTGAAATACAGCACCGTAAAATGGTGGGAGGCAATACAACAAATCTCAATGACTTTAATAATATGAAATATACCTGGGTCAGTGACTGGTACCGCCAGGCCATGAATAACTTCTGGATTCCGGAGGAGATTAATCTGAATGTGGATGTGAGAGATTACCCCGGACTGTCACAAAAAGAGAGACGTGCTTATGATAAGATTCTGTCTTTTCTTGTCTTTCTGGACAGTATTCAAACTGCCAACCTGCCTGCAGTCAGTGAGTATATTACTGCAAATGAGGTGAATCTCTGCCTTTCCATCCAGGCCTTCCAGGAGGCAGTACACAGCCAGAGCTACAGTTATATGCTGGACACCATCTGTGAGCCGCAGAAACGTACGGAAGTTTTGTACCAGTGGAGAGATGATGAGCATTTGCTGAAAAGAAATACTTTTATCGGCAGCCTGTATAATGATTTCCAACAGAAAAAGGACATGTTTACCTTTATGAAAACCATTGTAGCCAATTATGTATTGGAGGGCGTTTATTTTTACAGCGGATTTATGTTTTTTTACAATTTGGGCAGGAACCATAAAATGCCGGGCACTGCACAGGTCATCCGCTATATCAACCGGGATGAAAATACACATCTCTGGCTGTTCAGAAACATTCTTATGGAATTGAAAAAAGAGGAGCCGGAAATGTTTACGGAAGATAAAGTAAAAATCTACCGTGGGATGATAAAAGAAGGATGCGAACAGGAGATGACCTGGGGGGCCTATGTGATTGGGGAGGACATTGCGGGTCTTAACGGAGAAATGGTAAGGGATTATATAAAATATCTGGGTAATCTGAGATGTTTCAGTCTGGGATTTGAAGGGATTTATCAGGGCCATGATACAGAACCGGAGAGCATGCGCTGGGTAGGTCAGTACAGTAATGCAAACCTGATCAAAACCGATTTTTTTGAAGCCAAAAGTACGGCCTATGCAAAGAGCAGCGCGCTGGTGGATGATCTATAATCAATATGGTGCTGCCAGTGACGATCAGATTGTGATTCTCAGTCCATTCATAAAAAATAGTGGGCGGTGGCTTTTTCTGTCTGCGGCACAAGTGTTGTTTTCGGATTCTTTTTTATGTATAATTAACTGTATAGCAAAATGGTTAAGAGGAACATTTCATGCGGCTGAGTTACAGGGGGCAAAGGAAAAGAATTGAAAGAGTGACGGAAAGGACAGTAAATGAAAAAGTATATAATGGGTATGGATCTGGGAGGAACGAATATCAAGACCTCTCTGTTTACAAACGATTTCTCCCCGGTGGCTGAACAGAGGACACCTACCATGGTGCATCTGGGGGCAGAAGGGGTTTTGGAACGGATGGAAGAAAATATCAGGGATCTGCTTTTAAAGGCAGGAACATCGCTTCCGGAAGTGGAAGTTATGGGAATCGGGGTGCCGGGCCTTCTGGATATAGATAATGGCATATCCCTGTTTTCGCCAAATTTTCCAAAATGGGAGAATGTTCCCATTGTCCATTGGTTTAGGAAACGGTTAGGGATTCCGGTGTTTATTGACAATGACGTCCGTGTAAATCTGTATGGGGAATGTTTTTTTGGTGCAGGCAAAGGGAAAAAGAATGTTGTGCTTCTGACTTTGGGCACCGGATTGGGGGCAGGGGTCATGATTGATGGACATATTCTGTATGGGGCAACCGGCAGTATGGGGGAAATCGGTCATATGAATATGTACAGGGAGGGACGGCCCTGCCGCTGTAAAAGCTCGGGCTGCCTGGGGCGGTATGTGTCAGCGTTGGGACTTTTGCGCACCGTGAAGGAAAAGATAGAGGCAAAAGAGGAGACAATACTTACAGCATGGACCCATGATCCGGAAGAGATTACAGCTAAGATGGTATCCAGAGCCTTTGATGCGGGTGATACGCTTGCGAGAGAGGCTATGGAGGAAACAGGGGAAATCCTGGGGTATGGCCTTGTAAATGTGATCAACCTATATAACCCGGAGTGTATCATAATTGGGGGCGGCATGTCTGCGGCAGGGGAACGTCTGCTGTCAAAGGCAAGGGAGATTGTGGATACCCATGCATTGGAGATATCCGGAAAAGCCTGCACAATTGTAACAGCCCAACTGGGAGACGCATCGGGAATGCTGGGGGCAGCCAAAGCCGCTGCCATTAAAAATAGTAACAGAACAGAAGTATAGTATAAATATCCGGTTCACGCAAAGGAGTAGTCTATGCATGAGCCGGATATTTATACTTTCATCCAGGCAAAGTCAGCCAACCAGTTTTTTTAGTTTCCATTTACCGCTCTGTACGCGGATAAAGGAGAATATAGCACCAATTCCCCAGCCGATGGGGATTGACCACCAGATCGCACTGGCACCGATGAAATGAGCCAGAAGGTATGCGATGGCAACTCTGGAAAACAGATTAGACATGGAACTCAGCATAAAGGCACCCATATCTCCGGCACCTCTCAAAAGACCGTTGCCTACGAACATCAGTCCCATTAATACATAAAATACGGAGACTGTTTTCATGTATTTCAGTCCGTATCCCATAGCACTTCCATCTGAACCGCGGTTCAGGAACAGGGTGAGGAGCTGGGGGCCGAAGAGATAAATTATGCCGGTGATGATCAGGGAGAAAATAAGTACCATGAGCAGACAGGCTTTATAACCCTGAACCACCCGTTTTTCTTTTCCGGCACCGATATTCTGTGCGGTATAACTTGACATGGCGTTTGAAAAGTTCATATTTGGCATCATAGCCAGCGTATCAATTTTTGTTGCTGCTGTATATCCGGCTACAAATACTTTGCCGTAGGAGTTGACCAGTCCCTGCATGAACATCATACTCAGTGAGACAATGGACTGCTGCAGCATTGAGGGAACACCGACACGGGCGATTCTCCGGGCAGCGCTGGCTTCGAAAAGAGAAAACTTTTTGTTTGCGGCAGCAGGTTCATTTTCCATATTCTTCATTCTTTTAATGAGCACAAAGAAGGAGGCCACTGCGCACAGGCCCTGTGCGATCAGCGTTGCCCAGGCGACACCTGCCACACCCATATGGAAACGAATGACAAAGAGCAGATCAAGCCCGATGTTTGTCAGAGCAGATACCATAAGAAATTTAAGCGGTGTATTGCTGTCTCCCAGGGCGTTGTAAATGCCGTTTAATGTATTGTAGAGAAACAGGAAAACAGCGCCTCCAAAATAAATACGCAGATAGGTAAGTGAGTCTGCCATGATATCCGCATCTGTTCCCAAAAGTTTCAGAAGCGGTTCGGCAGCCAGCTCGCCGGCCGCCATGATCGCCAGTCCGATGACACCCAGAGCGATCAGTGCAGTGGAGATGGTGGTCTTCATTTCCCGGATCTGGCCGGCTCCAAAGAGCTGGGAAATGACAACCGTACATCCCATGGAGAGGCCGGCAGCGATTGCTACAGCCAGAAAAACAACAGGGAAGGAGGAGCCTACCGCTGCAAGCGCATCCTCACCTACAAACTTTCCAACTACCATGGAATCCACCATATTGTATAGCTGCTGAAAAAAGTTTCCGATAACCATAGGAAGCGCGAAGAAAAAGAGCAGCTTCAGAGGTTTGCCTTCCGTCAGATTTTTTACCATTTAAATCCCCCCCTTTTTTCTGTATGTAACTGCATTATTTGCAATTCGTTTGATGTGGTCCTGATGTATTTGCTGTTCCTCCTCGGAAAAGCCGGCATAGCATATTTGGTCCCAGGTTTTGTAGATATCCCGGATATGTTCATAAATCTCCCCGCCTTTATCTGTCAGAGATACAAATTTTTGACGACGGTCGCGTTCATTGATCTTGCGGCATATAAGACCTTTCTCCTCAAGAGATGCCAGGTTCTTTGCAATCCTGCCTTTATCCAGATTCAGATAATCCGCCATTTCCTCCTGACTGCAGCTTTTATCCTTGAGGATACGGATCAGCCTGCCTTCCAGGGGAATCAGCCCGTACCTTTCCATCTCACCCCTTACATATGACAATTCGCAGCGTCGTATGATGCTGACAAAATGATTATTCATATAACTGCCTCCTTGAAATTGGTTGTAATTTACAACTGTTGCATGGACAACTATTTATTATATGTATGTAAAAGGAAAATGTCAACATGAAATATTTATATATGTTATACTGAGGATTAATAGGCCGCTGTTCATTGATCACAGTTCCGGGTAATATTTATAACGTGAAGATGCCGGATGAGAAAGGAGTATGAATGGAAAAAATAGTGGAGATCATGGATAAAAGCGTTATTGCGGAATTGTTCGCAGGATGGGAGGAGATTTTGATCTGGTCCTGCCTTCAGGATTGTATGGGAAGAGCTTACGGAGATACCCGGGAGAATCCGCGGTCCGCGCAGATAGTAGTGGGGGATTTCTGCTTTTTTGCAGGGCAGCCGGAGGAGGCGCTTGTGCGAAATAAACCGGATGACAGAGAATCAGAGTTTATCATTATGGTGCCGGGTTCGGTAGAATGGGGAGATTTGATAGAAAAGGTTTATCAGGGATGTTCAAAAAAACGAAAACGATATGCGATCAGGAAAGAGCCGGATGTATTTGACAAAGAGAGGCTCAGGGATATAGTAAAGCATTGTCCCGAGGGATTTTCCCTGCATAAAATTGATAAAGAGACTTACAGGCAGGTTATGGAGAATTCATGGTCTGCAGATCTGTGTTCTCAGTTTAAAGATTACGAAGACTACAGGAAACGCGGACTGGGGGTTGCAGCCTTCGATAAAAAGATTTTGGCAGCCGGTGCGTCTTCCTACACGGTCTATAAAGAAGGGATTGAAATTGAGGTGGATACCCGTGAAGATTACCGAAGAAAGAAACTGGCGCTCTGCTGTGCCGCACAGCTTATTCTGGATTGTCTGGAGCGGGGCCTGTATCCCAGCTGGGATGCCCAGAATCCTGCTTCAGTGGCATTGTCAGAAAAACTGGGCTATCATTTTGATAAAGAGTATACAGTCTATGAAGTGTACAAATATACAAGGATGAAGAAAAATTGAATAGGTGAAAAATAGATAACGAATGATGTTTCGGATTCCGGGTTTTTGCAGGAGGGAAGAAGTGGATTGGTGATAATTAATATATTTTCAGCAGATAGATACAAAACAGGAATGTTTTAAGGGCGTGATTTTTCGCAGAGTTTACAAAAAATGCGAATATGCAATATGTCAATAGAAATATGCACTGTAATATGATAAGCTATAAAGCATAACAGATAAAGTTTTTATGTCTTACATCATTGCCATGGCGATAAAAGCCGGCTCCCCATGACAACAGGTAAGACATGGGATACCAAGTAAAGTAAATGAGTATATGGAAAGGAAGGTACAATATGGGATTTACAACAGAGGATATCAATATGCTGGAAAAGTTGTTTGACAATAAGCTGCAGCCATTATATTTGCAGGTGGATGAAAAATTTGAACAGGTAAATAATCGCCTGAATGAAAACGCGGAAAGAATGGAGGAACGGTTTGAGCATATAGATAGAAGATTTGAACAGATAGATAAGAGATTTGAACAGGTAGATAAGAGATTTGAACAGATAGATAAGAGATTTGGACAGGTAGATAAGAGATTTGAACAGGTAGATAAGAGGTTTGAGCAGATAGATGAAAAGCTTGAACAAATAGATGATAAATTTAGACAGATAGATAAAAGATTTGAACTAGTAGAAGAATCCATTAAGCAAATGAAAATTCAGCTAAATAATGTTGAAACGAGGCTGGACTGCCTTGAGAAAGAGATTACGGCTGTGAGAGATGAATTGGAACAAACTAAATTTATTATAGAAAATGAAGTTCAGAGAAATATTAAAATTATTGCGGAAAATCATGTAGATTTAAGCCGTAAATTTACAGATGCCCTGCGGGTTTCCCAAACGGATGAGCTTTACCATTTAAAGGTTAACCAATTGGAATCCAGGCTCGTGATATTGGAAAGTAAATTTGATAGTTTGACGCAGGGGCAGAAAAAAGTTGTTTAAATGTAACTGTTTAGCAGGTCTGTAGATTGGCTGTATGTGCTGTAAGGAAACGTTCAGCAGCCAGGCGAAAACTCCACAAGGTGATTCTCCATAGATTTTGCTGGTGATTATGCAGGTACCCAATAGTTACGTTCAAACATAGAAGGGGAATTCATAACCTGTCTTCATAGTAAGATAATTGTTTATTTTTGGAGAATCGAAATCCAGCAGCGGTATAACGCGGAGCCTGTCAGCCTCAATTTCTTTTTTGACAAGGCTGAGAGGGAGAAAGCTATAACCCAGGCCTGCCAGAACAAAGTCAAGAAGTTTGGTACTGTTGTCTATCTCAAAGGAAAAATGGTAATTGTCTGGAAAAAGCTGACGGATAAAGAGACCCACTTCCTGCAGGGCAAAATTACAGAAAAGGTAGTTCAATTTTGGAAGGTCTTTTCTGGTGATTCCCTTCTGATAGTTTATGTCGCTGCTGCGACAGACAAGAACCAGTTCGTCTTTTTTAAAACATTGGCAGGTGAACCCTTGTTTCTTCAATGGAATATAGGTAAATGCAAAATCAAGCAAATCATCCTGGAGCGTATGAAGCAGTTCCATAGAATGGGAAATGGTGACTTTTGTATTCACGTCCCTGTGTTCCTGCATATAACCAAGCAGGGGTACTTTTAAATGACACTCGTAAATTGTGTTTGTTGTACCAATATGCAGATTCCCCCTGGAAAAATCCTGTGTGTTCAGCATTGTAACTGCTGATTTTTCCAAGGCAAGTATACGGTTGGCATAATCAATAAACTTTATACCGGCTTCTGTAAGTTTCAGGCTTCTTGGACTGCGGACAAACAAGGGCTGGCCGAGTTCTTTTTCCAATTCGGCAATTCTGTTTGTAACAGTAGACTGTGCTACAAAAAGTGACTCGGAAGCTTTGGTAAAGTTTAAAATTTTACTGAGCGCTAAAAATGTTTCCAAAGATGTTGTATTCATACAAACTCCTATCGAAAAAACGAATTATAACAATGCGATTAATTTATTTTACAAATTATAAAGAATAAGATATAATTTGTCAAGAATTAAGTATAAAGACATTGCTATAAGGAGAGATAAATATTATGGAGTACAATTTGAGAGAAGAGGGCTTCTATGGTAATATGGAGCCGGAACAAATTACAGAAATGTACGGCAGTCCGGTTTATGTATATAATGAAGAAACGCTGCGCTCCCGATGCAGAGAATTGAAGAAAATGGTGAGATATCCTCATTTTGTTATTGACTATTCAATTAAAGCGAATTTCAATCCTGCCCTTCTGCAGATCGTCAAAGAGGAGGGTCTTGAGGTGGATGTCATGTCACCAGGAGAAATATATCTAGCCAAAATGGCAGGTTATGAGGCAAATGAAATATTCTATATCTGTAATAATGTATCTGAGCAGGAGATGCGCTATGCCATAGAGGCAGGCGTGACTACCAGCGTGGATTCCCTCTCTCAGCTGGAACAGTATGGAAGACTGAATCCAGGAGGAAAAGTAGCTGTTCGTCTGAATCCCGGCTATGGTGCAGGACATCATCAGAAAGTCATCACAGCAGGCAAGAAAACAAAATTCGGAATTGATGTGGAGATGCTCCCTGAAGTGAAAGCTGTTCTTGCCCGCTATAGCCTTAAACTGGTTGGTGTGAACCAGCATATTGGCTCCCTTTTTTTAGAAAAAGAACAATACCTGAAGAGTGTGGATTCCCTTCTGGAATGTGCAAAAGAATTTTCTGATTTGGAATTTGTGGATTTTGGTGGGGGATTTGGCATCGCCTATCATAAAGAGAATCAGATTCAGAGACTGGATTTGGCAGATTTGGGAAAATCCCTGGATGAGATCATGTACCGTTTTGTGAAGGAATATGGCAAGGAAATTACCTTCCGGGCAGAACCAGGGCGCTATGTGACGGCAGAATCGTCAGTTCTTTTGGGAACCGTGAATACGGTGAAAACCAATCATGGAAAAAAATATATTGGCACAGATATTGGATTTAACGTACTTATGCGCCCGGTATTATACGATTCATATCATGAGATTGAGGTATATGAAAAAAATAGGAAGGTGACAGGAAAAAGAGAGACAGTCACTATAGTAGGTAATATTTGCGAGAGTGGTGACATTCTGGCAAAAGACAGGGAACTTCCCCATATAGAGGAAAAAGATATGATTGGAGTTTTGGATGCAGGTGCTTATGGACATGTCATGAGCTCTAATTATAATGGAAGACTTAGGCCGGCAGAGGTTCTGGTAAAAAGAGACGGAGAAAATTGTCTCATCAGAAAACGTGATACACTGGACGATTTGGTGAAAAACTATGTATTGCTGCCATAACAGGCTGGTATCAGAAGGGAGCATTCTTCTCTGACGGGCAGAGAGGAATGCTCCCTTTCCCTTCTTGACTTTTAGTTGTCTTCCTCTGTCATGGTATATACCTGGCGTTTTCTTGCCATTTCATCGCTCGCCAGATATTCATCATAAGTAGTGATCTTATCAATCAGTATACCGTTTGGAAGTATTTCCATGATACGGTTCGCTGTGGTCTGTACAATCTGATGGTCATGAGACGCAAACAGGATGACACCGGGGAATTTGATCATACCGTTGTTCAGTGCGGTAATAGATTCCATATCCAAATGGTTGGTAGGTTCATCAAAAACCAGCACATTGGCACCTGAAATCATCATTTTAGATAAAAGACATCTCACCTTTTCTCCTCCGGAGAGTATGCGGACTTTTTTTACACCATCTTCGCCTGGGAACAACATACGTCCAAGAAAACCCCGCACATAGGTAGCATCTTTAATTTCAGAGTATTGAGTCAGCCAGTCTGCAATTGTCAGGTCATTGTCAAACTCCGCGGTATTATCTTTGGGAAAATATGCCTGAGATGTGGTGACACCCCATTTGTAGGTTCCCTCATCCGGCTCTATTTCTCCAACAAGGATCTTGAAGAGTACGGTTTTGGCCTGTTCATTTCCCCCCACAAATGCAACTTTATCATCATGACCGAGAGTAAAGGAAATGTTGTCCAATATTTTCACACCGTCAATGGTTTTTGAAAGACCTTCTACCATGAGCACTTCGTTTCCGATATCGCGGTTTGGACGGAAATCAATGTATGGGTATTTGCGGCTGGAAGGGCGCATATCATCCAGCTGGATTTTCTCCAGGGCACGTTTTCTGGATGTGGCCTGTTTTGATTTTGAAGCGTTGGCGGAGAATCTGGAAATAAACTCCTGTAACTCTTTGATCTTTTCTTCTTTTTTTCGGTTAGCTTCTTTCATCTGTTTGATCAGAAGCTGGCTGGACTCGTACCAGAAATCATAGTTTCCGGCATAGAGCTGGATTTTACCGTAGTCAATATCCGCAGTATGTGTACATACCTTATTTAAAAAGTAACGGTCATGGGACACCACAATGACGGTATTTTCAAAATTGATCAGGAATTCCTCCAGCCATTCAATCGCATCCAGATCCAAGTGGTTGGTAGGCTCATCCAGAAGAAGTATATCAGGGTTTCCAAACAGGGCCTGTGCGAGTAGGATCTTTACTTTCTGGCTTCCTGTCAGGTCGCCCATTATGGAATAGTGTAGTTCTGTTTCAATTCCCAGACCATTTAAGAGCTGTGCTGCATCGGATTCAGCTTCCCAGCCGTTCATCTCGGCAAACTCACCTTCCAGTTCGCTGGCCCGGATTCCATCTTCATCAGAAAAATCTTCTTTTGCGTAGATGGCTTCTTTTTCTTTCATAATATCATACAGACGTTTGTTGCCCATGATAACTGTGTCAAGAACCGAATAGGCATCATATTTGAAGTGATCCTGCTGAAGAAAGGAGAGACGCTGTCCGGGTGTGATTGTGATATCACCGCTGGTGGTCTCAAGCTGACCGGAAAGGATTTTTAAAAAAGTAGATTTGCCGGCGCCGTTAGCACCGATCAAACCATAACAGTTTCCCTCCGTAAACTTGATATTGACGTCTTCAAACAGTGCTTTTTTACCGATTCGTAAAGTGACCTTATTTGCTGCAATCATGTTAATCCCTCACTTATAAAAAACTTACAATTTTCTTTGCGTAATCTCTTCTTATTTTACAGTAAAATGTGGAATTTGCAAGCATTTCTTTTAAAATACTTGATAAATTAAGTATACAAAGGTATAATGGACACCATTAGGAAAAAAGAGGGACGAGAGAAGACCACAGAGAGTACAGGAAAGGAGCACAGGAAAAATGCTGATTACGAGAGAATGCGACTACGCGGTGCGGATTGTCCGGGCACTTGCTGGAGGAGAAAAACTTTGCGTGAACCAGATATGCGAAAAGGAGGAACTAACTCCTGCGTTTGTATATAAAATACTCAAAAAACTGGAAAAAGGAGATTTGGTGAAGAGCTTCCGCGGTAGCAATGGAGGATATGCACTGAAGAAAGATATTGGCCAGATTACCCTGCTGGATATCTACCTGGCAGTGGAGCCGGAATTTTACATGATTGAGTGTATGAATCCGGACAAGCCCTGTGTGCGCAACCAGGATGAAGAGGGATGTAAGGTCCATAAAGAGCTGTACAAAATACAAAAAAGCCTGCTGAGAGAGCTTGGTGCCAGGACGATTCGTGAAATTATGGAGGAAGAGTAGCCGGGATTTGTTTTTTTCAAAAAACATTCTACTTATTTACGTTAAAAAATGGACATGCTTGGCGAATCGTGATATAATTTCGATAGACTTCGGGGAGCGAAGTGGAACATTGTTTATAACAATTTTCAAGGAGGAAAATAACAAATGGCTAGAAAGATGAAAACCATGGATGGTAATCATGCAGCAGCTCATGCGTCTTACGCATTTTCCGATGTTGCAGCGATTTACCCGATTACCCCGTCATCTGTAATGGCAGAGGCTACAGACGAATGGGCAACACAGGGAAGAAAGAACATTTTCGGACAAGAAGTACAGGTTACTGAGATGCAGTCTGAGGCTGGTGCAGCAGGTGCTGTGCATGGATCCCTGGCAGCAGGTGCCCTGACTACTACATATACCGCATCACAGGGTCTTCTGTTAATGATCCCTAATCTTTATAAAATCGCTGGTGAGCAGTTACCGGGTGTATTCAACGTGTCCGCCCGTGCACTTGCAAGCCACGCACTGTCAATCTTCGGAGACCATTCCGATGTATACGCATGTCGTCAGACAGGATGTGCTATGCTTTGTGAATCTTCCGTACAGGAAGTTATGGACCTGACACCGGTTGCTCATATGGCATCTATCAAAGGTAAAGTTCCGTTCATCAACTTCTTTGATGGTTTCCGTACTTCTCATGAGATTCAGAAAATCGAGACATGGGATTACGAAGACTTAAAAGAGATGGTAGACATGGACGCTGTTGATGAATTCCGCGCCCGCGCACTGAATCCAAACCATCCGTGCCAGAGAGGTTCTGCACAGAACCCTGACATCTTCTTCCAGGCAAGAGAAGCATGTAATCCTTACTACGATGCTTTACCGGCGATCGTTCAGGAATACATGGATAAAGTAAACGCTAAAATCGGTACAGACTACAAACTGTTCAACTACTACGGAGCAGCAGATGCTGAGCACGTAATCGTTGCTATGGGTTCTGTAAACGATACCATTGAAGAGACTATCGACTATTTACTGGCAGCCGGCAAGAAAGTCGGCGTTGTAAAAGTTCGTCTGTACAGACCATTCTGCGCTGACGCATTGATCGAAGCTATTCCGGAAACTGTAAAACAGATCACTGTTTTAGACAGAACAAAAGAACCGGGCTCTCTGGGTGAGCCGTTATACTTAGACGTTGTTGCTGCATTAAAAGGAAGCAAATTCGATGCAGTTCCGATTCTTACAGGACGTTACGGCTTAGGTTCCAAAGATACCACACCGGCTCAGGTTGTTGCTGTATATGAGAACACAGAGAAGAAAAAATTCACAGTAGGTATCGTGGATGATGTTACAAATCTGTCTCTGGAAGTTGGTACTCCTATCGTTACAACACCGGAAGGAACCATCAACTGTAAATTCTGGGGTCTGGGCGCTGACGGTACAGTAGGTGCTAACAAGAACTCCATCAAAATCATTGGTGACAACACAGATATGTATGCTCAGGCTTACTTTGACTATGACTCAAAGAAATCCGGCGGCGTTACTATGTCTCACCTGCGTTTTGGTAAAAAACCGATTAAATCTACATACCTGATCAAGAAAGCAAACTTCGTTGCATGCCATAATCCTTCCTATGTAAGAAAATACAACATGGTTCAGGAACTGGTAGACGGAGGTACATTCCTGCTGAACTGTCCTTGGGACATGGAAGGTCTGGAAAAACACTTACCGGGACAGGTAAAAGAATTTATTGCTAACCACAACATCAAATTCTATGTGATCGATGGTGTTAAGATTGGTATTGAGACAGGCATGGGCCCGACTCGTATCAACACAATCCTGCAGTCCGCATTCTTCAAACTGGCTGACATCATTCCGGAAGCGCAGGCTATTGATCTGATGAAAGCAGCAGCAAAAGCTACATACGGACGTAAAGGTGATGACGTAGTTGCGAAAAACTGGGCAGCTATTGATGAAGGTGCAAAACAGATCGTAGAAGTTCAGGTTCCGGAAAGCTGGAAAACTGCTACAGACGAAGGTCTTGACCTGACTCATGCAGAGAACGGAAGAAAAGAAGTGGTAGACTTCGTTAACAACGTTCAGGCTAAAGTTACAGCTCAGGAAGGTAACTCACTGCCTGTATCTGCATTCACAGAATATGTTGATGGTACAACTCCATCCGGAACATCTGCTTACGAGAAACGTGGTATTGCAGTAAATATCCCGGTATGGCAGCCTGAAAACTGTATCCAGTGTAACCGTTGTGCGTATGTATGCCCGCATGCATCCATTCGTCCGGTTGCTATGACAGAGGCTGAGGCAGCAAATGCTCCGGCAGCTCTTGATATGACTGGTATGAAAGAATATAAATTTGCTATCGCAGTATCCGCTCTTGACTGTACCGGATGTGGTTCCTGTGCAAATGTCTGCCCAGGAAAGAAAGGTGCAAAAGCCCTTGTTATGGAAAACATGGAAGCAAATGTTGAATCTCAGAAATTCTTTGATTACGCTGTATCTCTTCCGGTTAAAGAAGATGTTGTTGCTAAATTCAAAGAGACGACTGTAAAAGGTTCTCAGTTCAAACAGCCTCTGCTTGAGTTCTCAGGTGCTTGTGCAGGTTGTGGTGAGACACCGTACGCAAAGTTGATCACTCAGCTGTTCGGTGATAGAATGTACATTGCAAACGCAACAGGTTGTTCCTCCATCTGGGGTAACTCCTCACCGTCTACACCGTACACTGTAAACGCAAAAGGACAGGGTCCTGCATGGGATAACTCCTTATTCGAGGATAATGCAGAGTTCGGTTATGGTATGTTACTTGCTCAGAACGCTATCCGCGGCGGCCTGAAAGAAAAAGTAGAATCCGTAATGGCAAGCGCAGAAGCTTCAGAAGAAGTGAAAGCTGCATGCAAAGAGTGGTTAGATACCTACAATTGTGGTGCTGCCAACGGTGCGGCTACTGACAAACTGGTTGCTGCTATGGAAGGAATTGATTGCGATACCTGCAAAGATATCGTTAAGAAAAAAGACTTCCTGGGTAAAAAATCCCAGTGGGTATTCGGTGGTGACGGATGGGCTTACGATATCGGGTTCGGCGGTGTTGACCACGTATTAGCAAGTGGAAAAGACATCAACATTATGGTATTCGATACAGAGGTTTACTCTAACACAGGCGGACAGTCTTCCAAGGCTACTCCGACAGGTGCGATTGCACAGTTCGCTGCAGGCGGTAAAGAAGTTAAGAAGAAAGACCTTGCTTCCATCGCTATGAGCTATGGTTATGTATATGTTGCCCAGATTTCCATGGGTGCGGACTTCAACCAGACTGTAAAAGCAATTGCTGAGGCTGAGGCATATCCGGGACCATCCCTGATCATCGCTTATGCTCCTTGTATCAACCATGGTATCAAAAAAGGTATGAGCAAAGCTCAGACAGAGGAAGAATTGGCTGTTAAATCCGGCTACTGGCATAACTTCCGCTTCAATCCGGAAGCAGAAAGCAAATTCTCTCTGGATTCCAAAGAGCCGACAGAAGATTACCAGGCATTCCTGGATGGAGAGGTTCGTTACAATTCTCTGAAACGTTCTAATCCTGAAAAGGCGGCTAAACTCTTTGCTCTGAACGAGAAACAGGCTAAAGAAAGATATGAATATCTGAAGAAACTGGTTACTCTGTATGGAGATGCAGAAAATTAATTATTAGTTTCTTGAGTGAAATAAGTTGCGGGCATCACCGGTGGGTGGTGCCTGCTTTTTTTGTGGAGCGTAAGGCAGCAGAAACCTTTCCTATGATACCTCTGTTTCTAGTATGTATTTCAAACAACCCTTGTTATTCTGAGGCATTCATATTATACTGAAACGTATAGCAATAACTTAACAAGTCAGCGTATTCACTAGGCTGACCATAAAAATTTCCCGGCAGGTGGAAATGCTGCTGCCAAGTACGGTTTAGTATGGGTTTTTATTCGTAACTGTGAAAGTAACTAACAGTTTTGACGTATTAATAATAAGGAGGTTATTACTATGAGTGACAATCTAATATGGGAAGACCGGAAGCATTTTATGTGGTTTCCCTGGTCATTTACGAAGTATTATATAGAGAACGAGAGACTGATGATAGAAGCAGGACTGCTGAGAACCACTTTGGATGAGACACTTTTATATCGGATTGTGGATGTGACCATGGTACAGACACTGGCTGGTAAAATTTTTGGAACCGGAGATTTGATCGTTAAGACAAAGGTGGACAGCAATCCGGAAATTGTCCTGAAGAATATTTCTGCCCCCAAAAGAGTTCGTTCCATGCTTTCTGAGATGGTGGAGGATTGCAGACAGAGGAAGAATGTAGTGGGAAGAGAATTTTATGGGGAACATTCGTATGAAGAGGAAGAATATACCTATGAAGATGATGATTGACTAAATTTATAAGGGGTAATCTATGAAGAAAATGAAAATTTGGGCTCATAGAGGTGCATCCGGATACGCACCGGAAAATACCATGGGCGCTTTTTCCGAAGCGGTGCGCCGTAAGGCAGATGGCATTGAATTGGATGTACAGCTTACCAAAGACGGTGAGATTGTGGTCATTCATGACGAGAAACTGGGCAGAGTCAGTAATGGTTCTGGTTGGGTAAAGGACCATACGCTGAAGGAACTGAAAAAGCTGAATTTTAACAAGACATTTCCGGAACAGGGAATTGCCAGAATTCCTACCCTTAAAGAAGTGTATGAACTTATGAGAAGAGAAGAGATGCTTGTGAATGTGGAGCTGAAAACCAGTATTATATTTTATGAAGGGCTGACAGATAAAGCGCTGGAGCTTTCCGCCCGTATGGGGATGGAAGACAAGGTCTTGTATTCTTCTTTTAATCATTATACGCTGTTGGAGATGAAACAGAAAAATCCCGGTATACGGACAGGTATGCTGTTTGAGGATGGAATTGTGGATGCGCCTATATATGCCAAGCGCTTGGGCGTGGATGCCCTGCATCCTATTTACGCGCATTTGCAGCATCCTGATTTTTTGAAACAGTGCAGAGAGGAGAAACTACCTCTGCATGTATGGACTGTGAATACCAAAGAACGTTTCCGGGAAATGCAGAAGGCTGGCGTGGATGCAGTGATTACTAATTATCCGGATATCCAATACCGGTGATTTTCTGTTACTGTTCAAAGGTCATGATCCTGGGTGGCGGTTTCCTCAAGGAGAAGATGTGCGAAGCACAGCAAAAACCCGGGTTGGTCAGAAAAGTGCAGGTCAGTGTATCACGACACATGTTACTGCCCATGGAGTGAACAGTAACAATTTTGCTGAAAAATATCTATTTTCAGAAATCTTCTCTTTTTTCCTTAAAAGGAGTATGGTATAATAAGCATATAAAAAAATAAGTGTAACTATTCAGCAGGCCTGTACATTTGTTGAGCAGACCGAATGTCTGTTCCTTTAGAAAAAGTATGCAGCGATCAGGTGTAAATTTCGTTAATAATGAGATTCTGCATGACTTTTTGCCCATAACGATGCAGGTGCCCAATAGTTACAAATAAGGAATTGGGGATGAAAAAGAGGAGGTATGATTTATGGAAATGGAAGAAAGAATGTTTAAGGTATATGCAGATGGTGATGAAAAGATTCAGTTAAAAGTGATTCCGGGGCATTTTGCAACGCCGCAGTCTCATATCAGTCATTATTTGGAGATGACAACCATGAAGACCCGATGTGCGGAGGCCTCCAGAATCGCCAGGTATCTGTCTGCCAAATATGAAACGTCTACCCCTGTGGACTCTATTATCTGTCTGGACGGGCTGGAAGTCGTGGGAGCATTTTTGGCGGAGGAGCTGGCAAAGGCAGGGGTTCTGTCCATGAATGCACATAAGACTATTTATATTGTTACTCCGGAATTCAACGGTAACGGTCAGCTTATGTTCCGTGACAACATTCAGCACATGGTCCGGAACCGAAATGTGGTGATCCTGATGGGCTCCATCACAACCGGCGAGACGCTCCGGAAGTGTATGGAGAGCATACTCTACTACGGCGGTACCATCCAGGGAGTGTCAGCTATATTCAGTGCAGTGAACAAAGTGGCAGGCCTGGATATCAATGCCGTGTTCTATAAAAAGGATGTACCGGATTACCGGACACACAAGGCAAGTGAATGCCCTATGTGCAGGAATGGTGAAAAATTGGATGCCATTGTAAATGGATATGGATACTCTAAATTATAAAGGGGGGAGAATTTGAAGGGAAAATTGAGAAAACTATGCCTGGCGGTGCTGGTACCGCTGCTGCTTCTGGCCGGATGTGGACAGGGCAAAGAGCAGGCAAAGGAACAGAACCCGGAAGAACTGCTGAAAGAAGTGATTAGCAGCCAGAGACAGCTCAAATCAGGAAAACTGCAGATGACCATGAATTTTAAGGCAGCAGTGCCCTTGGAAGAGGCACAGGATTTGCTGGAGGATGTCCAGAATTCTGCCATTCAGATGGATATGGTTGCAGACATGCAGTTTCAGGAGGAACGGATGCGCATGGCCGGTGAGTTGAATATGCAGCTTATGTCAATGAACATACCAGTTCCCATTGAGAGCTATACGGTGAAGAATGATGACAAATATGTGACCTATTCAAAAAACGGGGAAGAGTGGCAGAAGTCTGAGACGGATGTATCCAGCGGCAATATGGGAGCTCTGGTATTTGCCGGACAGGAGCTGTACCAAGGAATCCAGGATGATTCCCTGTCGATGACCCAGGAAACGGTTGCGCTGGACGATGAGAATTCCATTGAGTGTTATGCGATCCATTCTTCTATAGGCGGAGAGGTACTGAACAGCCTGTTTGGCATGGCAAGCCAGATGCAAGGGCAGGAAGATGTTTTGGGCAGCTTCCGGATTGATGATGAAAAAGTCCATGTGGATCTGTATATTGATCAGAAAAATAAAGAGATAGTCCGGACCAGAATTGATATGAAACAGCTCATGGAAAAGATGATGTCAGACCTTGCCGCTGAAGCAGGGTCTGGTGAGACAATGAAAATTGACAGATTTGAGATGGCTGTAACTATAAAAGAGCGCGGCGAAGCAGTGGAAGTGGAAATACCACAGGAAGCGCTGGATGCCACCGGACTTTGAGAAAAGACAGAAGCTGTTGTCAGAATGCAGAGGCATAGACAGCAGCTTCTTTTTGCTGCCTTGCTATAATTGGAAGAATATTTGTTCTTTTTCCGTTTTATAATTCCAACAAATGTGGTAAGATAAACAATAGAGCGTACACTGTCCCAAAACGGTCAGTAAATATAATAATCAAGGAGGCTGAACATGAAGAAAGAAAATGTGCCGGCATATGAACTGGTTTCCTGTCAGGACATTCCGGATATTCACTCCAAAGGTTCTCTGTGGAGACATAAAAAAAGCGGTGCCAGAGTTATGGTGCTGGAAAATGATGATGAAAACAAGGTGTTTAATATAACATTCCGCACGCCGCCGGCAGACAGCACCGGTGTGGCTCATATTCTGGAACACAGCGTTCTGTGCGGTTCTCAGAAATTCCCCTTAAAAGATCCCTTCGTAGAATTGGTGAAAGGTTCTCTGAACACATTTTTGAACGCAATGACCTATCCGGATAAGACGATGTATCCGGTAGCGAGCTGTAATGATACGGATTTTAAAAACCTGATGCATGTATATCTGGATGCGGTATTTTTTCCTAATATTTATGAGAGGGAAGAGATTTTCCGCCAGGAGGGCTGGCATTATGAGCTTGAGGATGTGGACGGTCCGCTGAAATTAAACGGTGTTGTTTATAATGAAATGAAAGGCGCGTTCTCCTCACCGGAAGAAGTGCTTGACCGGGAGATTTTTAATTCCCTGTTTCCCGACACACCTTATGGTGTGGAGTCAGGCGGTGACCCGTCCGTGATTCCTGACCTGAAATATTCGGAGTTTCTATCTTTTCACAGCCGCTATTACCATCCGGTCAACAGTTATATCTACTTGTATGGGAATATGGATATGGAGGAGCGGATGAACTGGATGGACAGGGAATATTTGTCGAAGTACGATGAGATTCCTGTAAACTCTGCAATTACCAGACAGAAGCCCTTTGAACAGGTGAAAGAAATCATCATGGATTATCCCATATCTGAACATGAGCCTTTGGAGGAAAATTCATACCTTTCGTATAACGTTGTAGTGGGTGACAGCCTGGATGTGGAACAGTGCACTGCTTTTGAAATCCTGGATTATACCCTGCTATCAGCTCCGGGGGCACCGCTTAAGCAGGCACTTTTGGATGCCGGAATGGGAAAAGATATCCTTGGATCCTATGATGACGGCATTTTCCAGCCATTTTTCTCTATTGTGGCAAAAAATGCAAAGCCGGAGAACAAGGATACCTTTGTGAATTTGATTCAGGAGACGCTCAAGAAAATTGCAAAAGAGGGAATTGACAAAAAAGCCATTGCCGCAGGAATCAATTTTCTGGAATTCCGTTTCAGGGAAGCTGACTTTTCTTCCTTCCCCAAAGGGCTTATGTACGGCATTGATGTGTTTGACAGCTGGCTGTATGATGACAGCAAACCCTTTGACCATCTGAAAAAACTGGATATCTTTGAAAGCCTGAAACAGAAGGCAAAAGAGGGATATTTTGAAAAACTGATCGAACAATATCTTCTGGACAACCTCCATGCATCTATTGTGGTGGTCAATCCTAAACGCGGACTTGCAGCCCAGAGAGAAAAAGAACTGGAAGATAAACTTGCCGCCTATAAGGCATCTCTGCCAGCGGAAGCGATAGAGAAGATCGCAGCAGACACAAAGCATCTGAAAGAATACCAGGACGAACCGGAGACAGAGGAGGCACTGCAGAGTATTCCCATGCTGAAACGTTCTGATATCGGGACGGAGACGGTTCAGATACACAATAAACCAGAATATGTGGATGAAACACTGGTGCTGCACCATGATTTGTACACCAATGGGATTGGCTATTTAACGCTGCTCTTTGATGTGAAAAAAGTTCCGGAAGAACTGATTTCCTATATGGGGATCTTAAAGTCTGTTCTGGGTTATGTGGACACGGAGAACTACAGCTATGCAGACTTGTTTAATGAAATTAACGCCAACAGCGGCGGGATTTTATTTGGGCTCCAGGTATTTGGGGATGCGAAAAATAACCAAAACACGAGACAGATGTTGGGAATCAAGGCAAAGACGCTGTACAGCGGGCTGCCATTTGTGTTTTCCATGATAAAAGAGATCATCTGCACCTCGAAAATGGATGACACCAAACGTCTCTATGAGATCATTGCCAAGATGAAATCCAGGTTACAGATGAGTATGGCCAGCTCGGGTCACAGCACAGCGGTTATGCGGGCTACGTCATATTTCTCCGGCAATGCATATTTCCAGGAGAAAATAGCAGGGATTGAGTTTTATCAGTTCCTTGACAGGATTGAAAGCCATTTCCAGGAGGAGAAGGGAACGGTGATAGAGAAGCTCAAACTTCTTATGAAGATGATCTTCCGTCCTGAGAATCTGACGGTGAGTTATACTGCGGACAGTGAAGGATATAAAACCCTGGAGACAGAGGTACGCGGCCTGAAGGATGTGCTTTATACAGAACATGTGGAGCTGGCTCACGATAAGCCTGATTACCGGGTAAAAAATGAGGGATTCAAAACATCAGGCCAGGTGCAGTACGTGGCAGCAGCCGGTAATTTCCGGGAAGGCGGATATGAATATACAGGATGTCTGCGGATTCTGAAAGTGATCCTCAGCTATGAGTATCTCTGGATGAACGTGCGTGTAAAAGGCGGGGCATATGGCTGCATGAGTAATTTCAGGAGAAGTGGTGACGGATATTTGGTTTCTTACCGGGATCCGAATCTATCAAAAACGCTGGAAGTGTTCCGTAATACTCCGGACTTTATCCGTGGTTTTGAAGCTGATGAGAGGGAGATGACAAAATATATCATCGGTACGATCAGCGAGCTGGATACACCTATGACACCATCAGCAAAAGGAATATTGTCCCTGGAGGCATATTTCAGCGGTATCACAGAGGAAGAGTTGAAGAAAGAGCGGATGCAGATTTTAAATGCCCAGCCCCAAGATATCCGTGCCCTGGGAGATGTGGTAGCGTGTGTATTGGACCAGAACCGAATCTGTGTCATCGGAAGTGAAGAGAAAATCCAGCAGGAAAAAGAACTGTTTTTGGAAGTGAAGCACCTGCTGTAACAAAGGAGAATATATGAAAACAGACTACAAATCAGGATTTGCGGCGATCATCGGTCGGCCAAACGTGGGAAAATCCACATTAATGAATCATTTGATCGGACAGAAAATCGCCATCACATCCAGAAAGCCCCAGACAACCAGAAATAAAATTCAGACGGTTTACACCTGTGAGGAGGGACAGATTGTCTTTTTAGACACACCTGGTATCCACAAGGCAAAAAACAAACTGGGTGAATATATGGTAAATGCGGCGGAAAGAACTTTTAAGGATGCGGATGTGATCCTCTGGCTGGTAGAGCCTACCACATTCATCGGTGCGGGAGAACGCCACATTGCAGAACAACTGAAAAACGGAAAACTGCCGGTGATTTTGGTCATCAACAAGGTAGATACTGTGAAGAAGGAAGAAGTTCTGAGTTTTATTGACGCCTACCGGAAGATTATGGACTTTGCGGAGATTATCCCCGCATCTGCGCTCAGAGGGCAGAACCTGGAGACCGTGATCACCAGCATTTTTAAATACCTGCCTTATGGGCCTCAGTTTTACGATGAGGATACCGTGACAGACCAGCCTCAGCGCCAGATCGTGGCTGAGATGATACGGGAGAAGGCGCTGCGGACCCTGGAGGAGGAGATTCCCCACGGCATTGCTGTAACGATTGATACTATGAAGGAACGTCCTGGAGGAAATCTTGTAGATATTGAGGCCACCATCATTTGTGAACGTGAATCCCACAAGGGGATCATTATTGGCAAGCAGGGGGTCATGCTGAAGAAAATCGGAAGCGCGGCCCGGTTTGAGATCGAACGGATGCTGGAGCAGAAGGTAAACCTGAAACTCTGGGTAAAAGTTAAAAAAGACTGGAGAGACAGTGACTATCTGATCAAGAATTTCGGATACGATAAAAAAGAGATATGACAGATACAGTACAGGTGACCGGCATGGTGTTATCCTCTATGCCGGTGGGGGATTTTGATAAAAGGCTGGTGCTTCTCACGAGAGAGCGCGGTAAAATAACGGTATTTGCAAAGGGAGCGAGACGGCAGAACAGCTCCCTTCTTGCCGTGGCAAATCCCTTTGTGTTCGGTACCTTCTCCGTCTATGAGGGGAGAAGCAGCTATCAGATGAAATCAGCTTCTGTGCTCAATTATTTCACAGAACTTGCCTCCAGACTGCCGGGGGTCTATTATGGATTTTATTTTCTGGAGTTTGCGGATTATTATTCCAGGGAGTTCACGGATGAGAAGGATATGCTGAATCTGCTCTATGTTACCATGAAAGCGCTGGTCAGTGAAAAGATTGACAACAGGCTGATTCGCTGTATCTTTGAGCTAAAGGCAATGGTGATCAATGGGGAATATCCCAATCTGTTTGAATGCATGAAATGCGGGAAGCAGGAGGAGATTTACTGGTTTTCGGCAGAAAGATCAGGTGTTTTTTGTGATAGCTGTGTGGACCAGAAGGAAAGGTATAAAAGTATCCGCTTGGATGCTTCCTCCTTGTATGCGCTTCAGTATACTGCGGCATCAGAGATTTCCAGGCTCTACACTTTTACGGTCAGACCGGAGGTGCTGGGGATCATGCAGAAAGTTATGAGGGAATATACAGGAAAGTACATAGATAAAAAGATGAAGAGCCTTCAGGTTCTGGAGATGATGGAGGGGGAATAGGGAGAGGTTAACCTATAGATTTGAACATTTTCAGGCAGATAGAGGTTGAAAAGAAGACATATAGCGGTTATAATGTTACTATTCGCAGCAGTGTCTTTGACAATTCTATCAGTTAAGTGGAATCGTTTGCGGGACTAAGCTGTGGTGTGCAGCATAAAAAACAGTATATAAGGCTGTGACAGGCAGTCAGTGATCATGTACCGGCAGCCTTGAAAAGTCAACAGTCCCTCTGCAAGCAACGGGGTTGTTGAGCCTCGCGGCAGCCGCTAAATGTGCATACAAGTATGCCCACTTGGCTCGTTGCCTGCGGGAATAAAGAAATAGATGAAAGTCGAGGAGAAAACACGATGGAAAAGACCATGGAAAAAATCGTAGCACTTGCCAAATCCAGAGGATTTGTATATCCGGGTTCTGAGATTTACGGAGGACTTGCCAATACCTGGGATTACGGCAACCTTGGCGTGGAGCTGAAAAATAATGTGAAAAGGGCATGGTGGAAAAAATTCATCATGGAAAGCCCATACAATGTAGGTGTGGACTGTGCAATTTTGATGAACCCCCAGACATGGGTGGCATCCGGCCATCTGGGCGGTTTTTCCGATCCGCTGATGGATTGTAAAGAGTGCCATGAGCGTTTCCGCGCTGATAAGATCATTGAGGATTTCTGCGCAGAAAAAGGAATTGCCATTGAGGGCAGTGTGGATGCCTGGAGCCAGGAGAACATGATGGAGTTCATTGAAGAACATAAGATTCCATGTCCCACCTGCGGCAAACACAATTTTACAGATATCCGCCAGTTTAATCTGATGTTTAAGACCTTCCAGGGTGTGACTGAGGATGCAAAGAATACGGTTTATTTAAGACCTGAGACTGCACAGGGTATTTTTGTAAACTTTAAAAATGTACAGAGAACATCCAGGAAGAAACTTCCCTTTGGTATCGGACAGGTGGGAAAATCCTTCCGTAATGAGATCACTCCCGGTAACTTTACGTTCCGTACCCGCGAATTCGAGCAGATGGAGCTGGAATTTTTCTGTAAGCCTGACACAGACCTGGAATGGTTTGCTTACTGGAAACAGTTCTGTCTTGACTGGCTGCACAGCCTGGGTCTGAAGGACGAGGAAGTTCGTTACCGTGACCATGACAAAGAAGAGCTGAGTTTCTACAGCAAGGCAACCACAGATGTGGAATTCCTGTTCCCATTCGGATGGGGCGAACTGTGGGGGATCGCAGACAGAACGGACTATGACCTGACACAGCATCAGAATGTATCCGGCCAGGATATGACATATTTTGATGATGAGACCAATGAAAAATATATTCCTTATGTTATTGAGCCGTCCTTGGGAGCTGACCGTATGGTGCTGGCATTTTTGTGCAGTGCGTATGATGAGGAAGTTCTGGATGCAGAGAGAAATGATGTGCGTACGGTACTGCATTTCCATCCTGCACTGGCACCTGTAAAAATCGGTATTCTGCCGCTGTCCAAAAAACTGAATGAAGGCGCAGAAAAGATTTACCAGGAGCTGTCCAAATTGTACAACTGTGAATATGACGACAGGGGAAATATCGGAAAACGTTACCGTCGTCAGGACGAGATCGGTACTCCATTCTGTGTGACTTATGACTTTGAATCTGAGACAGACGGAGCGGTTACTGTGCGTGACCGTGACACAATGGAGCAGGAGAGAGTAAAAATCCAGGATTTGAAAGCTTATTTTGAGGAGAAAATGGCCTTCTGATCATTGCTGTAAGAAATAATATTATGCTGCTGTATCCGGCCAAGCATGGGCGGTACAGCAGCTTCTGTTATATTACATGAAGAGAGGTGCAGTATGAATGGCCAGTATCAGAGATGTGGCGAAACAAGCCGGTGTAGGTGTGGGAACTGTTTCGCGGGCTTTGAATGGAACCGGTTACGTGTCAACGGACACGAAAAAGAAGATTGAAAAAGCAGCCCGGAAGCTGGGATATACGCCTAATGAGCTTGCCAGAAATCTCTACAGAAACAGGACCGGCATTGTTGGGGTTATGGTGCCGGACCTGGACCATCCCTTTTTTTCCTGTCTGGCAAAGCATATTGAGATGGAGCTTTACCGCCAGGGCTATAAAACCATGATCTGTAATACTATAGGCATCAGTGACAGGGAGAAGGATTATCTGGATATGCTGGACAGAAATATGGTGGACGGTATTATTACAGGGGCTCACTCACTGGACGGGGAGGAGTATCTGAAACGGAAGAAACCTATTGTTTCCATAGACAGGGAATTCGGTCCCGGCATTCCTCTCATAGGAAGTGACCACGCTATGGGAGGACGCATGGCAGCAGAACTGCTGGTGAAGAATGGCTGCAGGAAGGTGCTGCAGGTATCAGGTGTTGCGCCCGGCGTTGCCGCCCAGGAACGCCACAGTGTCTTTAAGCAGGTCATGCAGGAACAGGGGGTAGAGTTGTTGGACATGGTTATGGACTGGAATGTATTTGACTGGAATGCCCACTATGAAGGCATGGAGAAGTTCCTTGGCCGGCACCCGGACATTGACGGGGTGTTTGGCGGGGATATGGCTGCGATCGCCTGTATGAATGCAGTGCTGCAGAAGGGCATCCGGGTGCCGGAGGAGGTAAAGATCATAGGATTTGACGGTATGGATGTGACCCGTATGGTTTACCCCAGGCTGACGGCGGTTCGGCAGAATGTACAATTATTGGCAGAACTCTGTGTAAATACCCTTCTGGATTTGGTGGAGGAGAGGAAAGGTGTGCCTCATAGACAGATTTTAGATGTGGAAATGCAGTTTGGAGGAACAACTCTTTGAGAGAAAAGTAAATTAGTGTTGCGGATAACTTATAAAAACCGACAATCAAATTTGGATAAAATTCATATAAAAAATGAGTAATGGCCTGTGTTTGTGCAAAATGCACAAGAAAAACACAGGCCTTGTTTCATGCCTTATGGATTCATACGGAAAAGGTCTTGACAAAACCGTCAAAGCATCCTATACTCATTTATATGGAACGGGTTCCATGAAAATGTTTCGTATTTACTCAATATATCTAATTAAATGCTATACTTAAAGGGAAATAATTATAGAACCGGTTTTACAATAAGTGATTCGGGAGGCGAAAATATGATACAAACAGGCGAGTATACATGTCTGGAAATTCTGCTCAGAACAGCGGAGGGAAAAAAAGGATATGTGATATTGAGAGACACAGAGGGCAGGGAGTGCAGATATGATGCAGGTCAGAAATATTACCGGTGGCTGAAGCTTCCGGTAAAAAGGCAGAGTTGTTATGAGATCATCAGCCGGGAGGCGGTAATATCGCTGGCATATTTAAGCGGCTGCGAAAAGATTCTGGAAGAAGGAATCCGCTACATAGATCCTGTGGATGGAGGACAATGTCTGAGCAGCCGGGAAGCGGCAGAATACTATGACACCCCGTACCGGGAACAATATCACTTTGCGCCCTGGAAGAACTGGATGAATGACCCAAATGGCCTTTGCTGGTATCAGGGATATTATCATATGTATTATCAGTATAACCCCCATGGGCAGGAGTGGAATAATATGTACTGGGGACATGCGGTAAGCCCGGATCTGGTGCACTGGACCCATCTCCCCATTGTCCTGGAGCCTCAGAAAGAGGTGTTGGAACAGGCGGATATGGTGAAAGGCGGAGCATTTTCCGGAAGTGCCATAGCACTGGAAAACGAGACGGTTTTTTATCTGACCAGGCATCTGGGGCCTGTGGAGGACGGTGAGGAGACCGTGCAGCAGCAATGGATGACAAGAAGCCATGATATGCTGGAATTTGAACCGGAGAAGCTGGTAATTGAGGAGCGGCCAAAGGGTGCATCGTTTGATTTCAGGGACCCTAAAGTTGTAAAAATTGGCCATATGTGGTACTTGGTTCTTGCCAGTACCATGAACGGGCAGGCAGCCATCCTGTTGTATAAGTCCCGGGATATGGAACATTGGAGTTATGTGAAACCTCTGCTCACAGAGGCAGAGGAGGGCGTCCGCTGTTTTGAATGCCCGGACTTTTTCCCTTTGGATGGCAGTTTTGCTGCCTGGGGCGCGCTTATGTGCCACAGGGATGCCAGCGGAAGGTATCAGATGTCCCGTTATTACATAGGGGAATTCAAAGACGAGGAATTCTCTGTGAAAAGTACGGGATGGTATGATTTTGGAAGTAACTGTTATGCCATGCAGAGCTTTGAACACGAGGGAAAAAGAATCGCTATTGGATGGATCTCCGATTTCTATGGGGAACATGTGGAAGTGGAGAACGGTGCCTATGGAAGCACAACGATACCAAGAGTGCTGCATGTGAAGAAGAATAAGCTTTATATGTCCCCTGTGGAGGAAATCTATACATTGAAAGGCCACAATCTCTATACCGGTGAGAAAGAAAATATAAACCTGGAACACATACCGGGAAACAGTTTTTACGCGGGAATCACCTTTTCGGAAAATACGGATTTTAACCTTCTGCTGGGCAGGGACGGGGAGAAAGAGATACGTTTTATAAAGGAGAAGGGATTTACGGGAATCCGCACATCCGGTGTAAAAAGTGAGTGTGCTGTATTTCCCGCAGATGTGGATACCGTAACTGAAATGGAGATTTTTGTAGACAGAAGAGTCGTGGAAATCTATTTAAACGGAGGGGAGGCAGCAGGTACCAAACTGTTCTACAACTCCGCTGCAGACGGATGTTTTGTCCTGGAGGCGGCAAAGCCTTGGGCAGTAAAACAGGCCGAGGTTTCAAAGATGCAGTCTATTTGGCAGTAACAGCAATGAGAAGGGAGAGAGGGAAATGAGAAAACGGGCAGTTGCCATACTTCTTGCAGCAGCGGTAATGTCATCCATGATATCCGGATGCGGAAGTACAAAAGAACGGGTGAACAAGGACGGGGAATCTGTCATCACGATCTGGAGTCCAAGCGACGAACCGGCCATTGAAGAGTGGTGGGAGGAAAAGATCGCTGCATTTAATGAGGAGCACAGGGGAGAGATCCATCTGAAAAGGGAAGCTATAGTGCGGGCGGATTCTTATGCGTACGAGGATAAGGTGAACGCAGCGATCACCTCCAAGGACCTGCCGGATATTTTGTACGTGGACGGGCCTACGGTTTCCGTATATGCGGCAAATGACATTATTCAGCCTTTGGATGATATGTTTACAGAGGCAGACTGGAATGACTTTTTGGATTCTACCAAGAACCAGGGGACGTATGACGGGAAAATCTATGCGATCGGGGCAACGGAAAGTTCGGTAGCCCTCTTTTATAACCAGGATATGCTGGATGAAGCAGGCATAAAGGCGCCGGATAAACTGGAGGATGCCTGGACCTGGTCCGAATTTGCGGAGGTGGCAGAAAAGCTTACAAAAGACGGTGTGATGGGAACGAACATCATTATGGATAAAGGGGAAGGCATTCCCTATGTGCTGGAACAGTTCTGGATTTCAGGCGGCACAGATTTGGTCAGTGAGGATGGCAGCAAAGCGGATGGTTATATCAACAGTGAGGCCGGTGTGGAGGCCGCCACATTTTTAAACGGGCTGATTCAGAACGGATATGCCAATCTGGACCCTATCCAGAAAGAGTTTCACAATAAAAGGGCAGCCACAATGCTGGGCGGTTCCTGGGAGGTTGCCACACTGGAAAAAGATTACCCTGACTTAAACTGGGGCGTTACCTACTTTCCTGTTGCAGACAACGGGGGAATTCCCACTTCACCCACTGGAGACTGGGCCGCAGCTGTGACCAGGGATACGCAGGACAAGGACGCGGTGAAGGAAGTAATGAATTATCTGTTTTCCGCGGACAATGTGACTACATATGCCAAGGCGATTTCTAAGCCGCCCACAAGGCAGTCCAGCTATGATGTACTTACGGAATATAATGAGTATCCCCGCTCCCTGTTCAAAGAACAGCTCATGGAGACCGGACATCCAAGACCGAGGACACCATCCTACAGCGTGCTCTCCGCAGGATTTTCGGAAGCCATGGTGAATATTTTTACAGGGGTGGATCCCAAGGAAGCACTTGATAAGGTAGCAGAAGATACTGATAAGGATTATAACAAGTATTACGCGCAGGAAGACTGATTCCGGGGAGGAGGAGAAAGATGGAAAAAGCCATAAACAAACGCAGTGAAAAGAAAGCAGCATACCTGTTTGTCATACCGGCAGTGATTCTGCTGGCAGCATTTCTGATATATCCGGCACTGCAGACTGTCAGATATGCATTTACCGATTACAATATTATGAGGCCGGACCATATTAAGTTCTGCGGGTTTAACAACTTTGTGGAATTGTTCCAGGACAGCGATTTCTGGAAGGCGGTGACGAATACACTGCACTTTACCGTGCTGGTGGTGCCTTTTCAGACGGTTCTTGCCTTGGCGCTGGCAATGCTCATATCATCCAAGAGAAAAGGAGTCTCTATTTTCAGGGCTGCATATTTCAGCCCCCAGGTTACCTCCATGGTTGTAGTGGCCATCCTCTGGACGGTACTTTACAACTCCAATCCTGACAGCGGACTTTTAAATGCGCTGCTGGTAAAGCTGGGAATGGAACCCTGCGGATTTTTAAATGACCCCAAGACCTCTATGAACTCCATTATTTTCATGTCGGCATGGCAGGGGGCGGGCTATCAGATGATGATTTTTCTGGCAGGACTGCAGGGGATTCCGAAAGAGCAGTACGAAGCCGCATCTATTGATGGTGCCGGAAGATTAAAAAGTTTTCTCTATGTCACTTTGCCGGGGCTAAAAAATGTAATAAAATACGTGATCATGATCACGGTCATCCAGGCAATGAAACTTTTTACACAGCCTTATGTTATGACAAAAGGCGGTCCTCAGAATTCCACCAGGACCATGGTGTATTATGTGTATGAACAGGGCTTTCAGAAACGTAACTTTGGATATGCCTGTGCAGTGGCTGCGGTTTTCTTCGTTATTGTAGTCATTTTGTCCCTGGGTATGAAGAAACTGATCAAAGCGGATTAGGAAGGAGTGGAGAACTATGACACAGAAACAGAGAAAACGTCTGGGACATGCAGCATTTTATATAGGGAATACGCTGGTTGCACTGATTTTCGTATCCCCTCTTATCTGGATGATCTCTTCATCCCTGAAACCGGAAGCAGGCATTTTTAAGGGCTTGAATTCCCTGAGTACATTTATTCCCACAGGGGCGTCTCTTAGTAATTATCTGGAGGTGTTCCAGAGAATTGATATGTGGAAATTCATTTGCAACAGCTTGTTTTATGTATTTGTCATTGTGGTGCTGGATTTATTTGTGAATTCCATCTGTGGTTATGCACTGGCAAAATTTGAATTTAAGGGAAAAAGTATTCTTCTCACATTAGTGATCAGCCTTATGGTATTTCCGCCGGAAGCCATTATGCTTCCTATGTACAGGGAGATGGCTGATCTGGGATGGATTAACCAGTGGGCAGCGCTTGTTGTTCCTTTTGTGGCAAAATGTTTTAGTATTTACATGTTCCGCCAGTTCTTTCTGGATGTGCCAAACGATCTTCTGGAAGCGGCAGCCATTGACGGATGCGGGCCGATAAAAACATTTTTCAGGATTGTGATGCCTATATCAGGAACGGTGTATGCTACAGTTCTGATCCTGGATTTTGTGGCCCACTGGAATGACTTTATGTGGCCTCTGCTTGTGGTGACAGGGGAGGAGAAGAGAACCATTCAGCTTGCCATACAGACTTTCTTTGGTTCCAAACCGATCAACTACGGACCTATTATGGCATCACTGACTATTTCAGCGATCCCAATGCTCATTATGTTTATTGTACTGCAGAAGTATTATGTGGAGGGAATCGCTTCCACAGGTATCAAGGGATAAGAGAAGAAGCGGAGCTGCTGTTCACCCCGCCTCCGGTACATGTTTCGTCATGCCCCTGTTTTATTTGCTATTTTTCTCCTGTCCGTATATAATATGGGAAGAAATACGGACAGGAGGTATGTAAAATGGAATTTAATGAGAAACTGCAGCATCTCCGGAAACAGAATCATTTGACCCAGGAACAACTTGCGGAAAAACACGCACAGGGGCAGTCATAACAGCCATAGTTTTGTGCGTGATACTGGGAGTAGTTTCCGCGGTCCGATATTCAAAGACAAAAGCAGCGGCAGCCGCGGCAGAAAAGAAAAAGCAGCAGGAGGCAGCCCTTGAAAAAGAGCAGGAAGAAAATATCATTGATTTTCTGGCTGTGGGAGATAACATTGCGCATCTAGGGATGCGGGAATCCGGAATGACAGATTCAGGAGGCTGGAACTATGATGCCATTTATGAGCCGGTAAAGGAGGATGTGGAGGCAGCGGATCTGGCGCTGGTGACACAGGAGACGGTATTTGTGGAGAACCGTGAGGACATATCAGGATATCCATCCTTCGGAACACCGCCGGAATTCGGAGACGCGCTGGTGGATACCGGATTTGATGTGGTGGCCCATGCGACCAGATTCCGGAACATGAATTCATTCCGCTGCTCATGCATTATAATCATGACAGCCGTACTTATGGCATTTACAAACTGAATGAGTATACCCAAGAGCTGGCAGACCAGCATACGGCCAATGAGAGAAACCCCGGCGAATTTTCTATTCAGTATTATAAAGATCTCTTTGAACAGATAAAAGCAAAGGGGAATGATGACGGAATTTAAGGTATTGTGCAAAAAGTACAAAAAAACAAGAACATAATGTAAATTAATATGCAAAAAATCCGGAATGGCCTTGCTACTTCCGGATTTTTTTGCTATAATAATCGTCAGTGGTAATGAAATACAAGGAGGACGAGGCAAAATGGCAAAAAAAAGAAATATCATTGTAGGACAGTCAGGTGGACCCACATCCGTTATCAACTCCAGTCTTGCAGGCGTATATAAAAACGCAATTGAGAGAGGCTTCGACAAGGTATACGGCATGCTTCACGGAATTCAGGGACTTTTAGACGAACAGTATGTAGACCTTTCCACACAGATTCATTCCGAACTGGATATAGAGCTGTTGAAAAGAACACCATCCGCATTCTTAGGTTCCTGCCGGTTTAAAATGCCGGAGATACATGAAGATAAGGCAATCTATGAAAAAATATTTGCAATACTGAACAAGCTGGAAATTTATGCATTTATTTATATCGGCGGCAATGATTCCATGGATACCATTAAAAAGTTATCCGATTATGCGATCCTGACAGGGCAGACACAGAAATTTTTAGGTGTGCCGAAGACAATTGATAATGATTTGGCCCTGACAGACCATACACCTGGTTTCGGAAGCGCAGCAAAATACATAGGTGCATCTACGAAAGAGGTCATCCGTGACGCACAGGGTCTTACTTATAAGAAAAATATGATCACCATCATGGAAATCATGGGACGTAATGCCGGATGGCTGACCGGTGCCACGGCCCTAGCCAAAACGGAGGACTGCGATGGCCCGGATTTGATTTATCTTCCGGAGGCTGCCTTTGATATTGAGCGGTTCTTACATAAAGTAAAAGAACTGCTGAAGAAAAAGTCATCCATTGTGATCGCTGTCTCAGAGGGAATCAAGCTGGCTGACGGACGGTATGTGTGTGAACTGGGCAGTGTGGGCGATTATGTGGACGCGTTCGGTCACAAACAGCTTCAGGGAACCGCTACATATCTGGCAAATTTCCTGGCAGCAGAGTGCGGATGCAAGACAAGGGCTGTTGAGCTTTCTACACTTCAGAGAAGTGCTTCCCATATGGCATCCCGTGTGGATATTGATGAGGCCTTCATGGTAGGTGGTGCTGCAGTCAAGGCTGCAGATGAAGGGGATACCGGCAAGATGGTAGTTATCGACCGTGTATCGGATGATCCGTATATGAGTGCTACAGGAATCTATGATGTGCACAGAATCGCAAATGAAGAAAAATTGGTTCCGAGAACCTGGATGAACAAAGATGCTACATATGTGACAAAGGATTTTGTGGACTATGTAAAACCATTGATCCAGGGCGACTACCAGCCAATCATGGTAAATGGTCTGCCAAGACATCTTGTATTAAAAATGAAACGGAAATAAACCGGCAGTAGATTTTGGGGAAAAGAGAAGGTATATCCATATAGAAACCGGATGTATCAGCGCTTGGGGAAGCGTTGGTGCATCCGGTGTTTTATTCATGACAACAGAAAGTTCGCAGAGCGGGCTTTCTATTGTTTTGCACTTTTTTGTTCCGTACAGGGAAGCACGGGCTTTTTTCCATAAGGAAGCGCAATATCAATCAGAGTGCCCTGTCCGGGAAAGCTCTCAATGGTGAGTCCGTATTCTTTTCCGTAATAGCTCTGAATCCTCTGCTGTACATTCCGGATACCTATGGAATGATGTGAGGAAGTGTCAGCAGGGAAATCAATCTCTTTATCAAGAGAATCTATCAGTTCTTCCAGTTCCGCTTTTTTCATGCCCTGTCCATTATCCGCGATCAAAAAATGCAGGGTATTTCCTTCCAGATTGGCACTTATACTGATGTAACAGTTTTCTTCTTTTTCGGAAAAACCATGGCCAATGGCATTTTCCACAAAGGGCTGCAAAATGAAAGCAGGAATTTCCAATCCCAGAAATTCGTCGGGAACGTCATAATCAAATGAAAACTTCCCCGGGAACCGGATGTTCTGTATGGTCATATAGCGCTGAATCTGCAAAAGCTCCTCTTTCAGAAGTACAATAGGAACCTTTTTCAGATTATAGCGCAGCAGTTCGGACATGCACATGGCAATAGTCTTGATTTCCGGAACATTATGGATATCAGCCAGGGATTTTATCACGTTCAGGGTATTGTACAGAAAATGATGGTTGATCTGTGCCTGAAGAACCTGAATATGCATCTGCTGTTCATTCAGCCGGCTTTGGTAATTCTGCTGTATACTCTGGGTCAGGCGGCTGTTCAGCCGGTTAAAACTGTGTACCACCTTCTGTAGCTCCTGATTGGAAATACGGCCTTCCACGGTTATATCGCTGTAATTGGAGGTATCCCTGGAATCTATCTTTTCACAGAGCTGCCGTATGGAGCGGGTCAGCCCCCTGGAAAGAAGCGCGGCCAGTATCAGCCCCAGAAAGATTGCCAGTAAAAAAATACCCGCATAGTGATATAAATTATTCCGGTAAGCCTGGGTGATCAGAGAGTTATTCATAAAATGTACAATATGCCAGCCTGTGGTTTTATTGTAGCATCCATTGATCAGATAAGAGTCAGAGCCTATATTCAGCTTTTCTGTCCGCACAGAGCTTTCCTTTGTTATCTTCTGATTAAAGTCCTGTATGGCTTTTTTTAAGTCAGGAGAGGCATCCTTCCCTATAAAATCCTTATCAGAAGCATAGGCAAGCCCGCCGTCCGCATTGTAAATGAGCATTACATTATTCTGGGTCTGGGCAGAGTTGGCGATATTCTCAACAGCAGAAAAATTAATGCCCACATAACAGATTCCAATTTCCTTAAAAGTAAAACTGTCATAAAGGACTTTCACCATGGGAAGAATGCTTTTTTTCACTGAGGAGGACTGCTGTACCGGGGCAAAATAGGTATAGTAATCAGAATTTCTTGCTGTTCCGGCCCATTCATCCATGTGATCCAGAATCGTGTTCTGGTCTTTTACACTTGGAATATTGTACTCAAAAGTGTAGTCATACCGGTTTTTGAACATACAGGTAGTGACATTGGAATTCAGCCGGTTTGCCTGTATTAATTGGGAGGAGAGGAGGTAACTGTCCTGGGAATAGCCAAGGACATCATCCTCATAATTGGTGATCATAATTTTCCGGATATCCTTATTCAGTATATGCAGGTCAGCAACCTTGGTGGCATCCTGAAGGAGTGTGTCCAGTGTCAGATTGGCCTGTGTGGTGATCGTGTCCATAGAGCGGCTGAAATCCTCCTGCACCTCATTGGAGGTCCTGTTTGCTGTGGCAATGCCCAGGATAATGGTGGGCATAATGACAAGCAGAAGTGAGGAAAAAAATATCTGGGTTCTGTAAGAAAAATCCTGTAGTTTCATTTCTTGTCTCCTGTGGTTTGATATGTTGAAATTATAAAATGAAAGCGAAATGATTACAAGGAGCGGAGAAGAAATGGATAAAAAATATGATAAAAACTAAAAATAATTATATATTTTACCTAAGAAAAATCCTATTTTACAGACCTTCCCTTAGGTATAATGAATTCATCAAATACAACAGGGGGAAATGAAAAATGAACAAGGCACAGCGTGTAAAAGCAGTTATGGAGCGGAAAGAAGCAGACTTTGTACCGGCTGGTTTCTGGTTCCATTACAAGCCGGATCTTACAGTGGAGGAGATGATTGAGGAGCACTTAAAACTTTACCGGGAAACAGATATGGATGTCATTAAGATCATGCAGGATTATGCGTATCCGGTCACAGGTGAAATACACTGCGCCAAGGACTGGTATCATATTGGCATAAAAGGGACAGACAGCCGGGAGATGGAAAAAATGACGGCCGTGATCAGGGGCATAAGAGAGCGTGCAGGGGAAGAGGTACTGATTTTCCAGACCATGTTCGGTCCTTTCAAGGCGGCATCCACAGCCTTTGGGGATGATGTGCTTATGAAGTACAGTAAAGAGGCCCCTGAAGCAGTTATGGCGGGGATCAAAAATCTGGCGGACGGGCTTGAAGCATGGGCAGAGGCATATCTGGATGCAGGCGCGGACGGTATTTATTATTCCGCACAGTTTGGTGAGGAAGGCAGATTTTCAAAAGAAGAGTGGGAGCAGCTGGTTCGTCCCTTTGATTTACAGATTTTACAAGTGGCAGAGCAAAGGAAAGATAAGTATAATATTCTTCATATCTGCGGGGAACCGGAATATGCTTTCAAAACACATGTGGACTGGTTCTACGATTACCCGGCAGACCTGGCAAACTGGTCTGTAAAAGACAATGGGTACAGCTTGGAAGAGGGCAGAGAGCACTTTTCCTGTGCTATTCTGGGCGGACTGAACAACAAGGGGAATATTCTTCACGGCCCAAAAGAGGAGATACGAAAAGAGGTACAGGCAGTGCTTGAAAGTTTCGGAACCGAAGGGATCATGATTGGGGCAGACTGTACCATACAGGGGGAAGGCATCCGCCTTGACTATATCCGGGAGGCAGTGAAGGCAGCCCATACATATAAAAAAGGAGAAGAGTGATCATGAGAAAGAAATTAGCGGTTTTATTGTGTGCAGCAATGGCGGTTTCCAGTCTGGCAGGCTGCAGCAGCGGCGCAAAAGAGGCCAGTGACACACAGGGGGAAAGCAAAAAAGAAGAGGCCAAGGACAAGGCAGAGAGCAAGGAGAAAGGCAGCGGGGATGTATTGACACTGGAGTTTTTCCAGCAGAAATCAGAGGAAGCCGCCCAGGTAGGATACCAGAATATTATAGACAAATTCAATGAACAGAATCCTGATATTAAGATTGAGATGAATACCGTTCCCGATGCGCCCACAGTTCTTACATCCCGTGTGGCATCCGGTGATATACCGGTGATTTTCACGGACTTCCCCACACAGCTCCAGTTTCATCAGAAGGTGGCTAATGGGTATGTGCAGGATTTGTCAGAACAAGATTTTCTGGAAAATGTGGAGCAGTCAGCTTTGGATATGACAAAGCAGGAGGACGGAAAATATTATGCGCTTCCATTCAGCCGCAACTATATGGGTGTTTGGTACAACATGGAAATCTTTGAAGAAAACAATCTGGAAGTGCCGGAAACATGGGAAGAATTTGTAAGTGTATGCAATGCCCTGGAGGAAAAAGGGGTGACACCTCTTGGGCTTCACGGAAAAGATCCCGGACGTGTCGGGCACACATTCCAGTGCTGTACGGTTGCTTTTGACCCGGAAGGTGTGGAGACCATCGAGAAAGCAGTAGCAGGGGAAGGGAAGATTGAAGGAGATGAAGGATTCAAAAAAGCTGCGGAGAAAATGCTTACCCTTCTGGACCACAGTAATGAGGATGCACTGGCACTTTCAGACATGCAGTGCTATGAGAACTTTGCCAACGGGCAGTACGCTATGTGTATCACCGGTTCCTATGCCCGCGGCACCATTATGATCGCCAATCCGGATTTGAAGCTGGGAGTCTTCCCTCTTCCAAATGACACAAGAGAGACTACAAATACATTGTCCGGCATTGACGCAGCTGTCTGCATTTCAGCCAAAGCCTCCGAGGAAGAAAAAGCCGGTGCTTACAAATTCCTGGAATTTTTGGCACAGCCGGAAAATGCACAGCTTTTCTGTGACGCGGAGGGCGCGCCTTCCTGTATTACCGGTGTGGTGCATAAAGATGAGGGGGTACAGCCGATGCTGGAGCTGATCTCTGACGGACAGGTGCATGACTGGATGGCCTCCACCATTGACAACAACGTGGTGACAGACCTTTATAATGTGACCCAAGGCTTCTGGAGTGAGAAAAACGTGGATAATTATCTGAAGCAGATGGATGAATCCATTGCTATCACATCTGCGGAATAGGACGGAATATGCAGAGAAACGGCAGTGCCTGCATGGGCCTGCCGTTTCCTTTACAAAAAATTGAGTATTTTATAAGGGGGTTGGAAGAATGGAGACAAAATGGAAGAAAAAAGGCTCCGGGAAATGGATTTATTTTGGCTTTACGCTGATACCGGTGGTCCTATACAGCTTCTTTTATGTATATTCCGTAATAAATGGTATCCGCTACAGTTTTACAGACTGGGATGGGATGTCCACCACATTTCATATTGTAGGGTTTAAGAACTATATATCCCTGTTCAAAAATCCTAATTTCTGGGGTTCTTTAAAAACAACAGTGTGTTACAGTATTCTTTTGGTGACGGGGGTTGTAACCCTTTCCCTGGCACTGTCTTTATCACTGAATTCACTGAAAAAATTTAAGACCTTTACCAAATCTGTATTTTTTGTTCCCGCAATGATCGGAGGAATCACCATTGCCCTCATCTGGGACCAGCTTTTTTACAGAGTGGTGCCCTTGCTTGGCCAGGGGCTGGGCATTGGATGGCTGTCCCAGAGTCTTCTTATGACAGGAAAGACCGCCCTTCCGGCTGTGGTGTTTGTACATATCTGGCAGGCTGTGGCGCTTCCCACGGTTATTTTTGTGGCAGGTCTGCAGCAGATTCCGGATGAACAGTATGAATCAGCCAAAATGGATGGAGCCACCCCTTTACAGAGGTTTCGGTTCGTGACATTTCCGTATTTGGTGCCAACGCTGACCGTAAATCTGGTGCTGATGATCAAACAGGGATTTACGTCCTTTGACTTTCCTTTTGCGTTGACAGGAGGAGGCCCGGTGCGGTCCACAGAAGTGATCGGTATCCTGATTTATAATGATGCGTTTAAAAATATGCGTTTTTCCATGGCAAATGCAGAGGCATGTGTACTCTTTTTAGTAGTGGCTGTCTTTTCCCTGACGCAGTTAAAGCTTACCAGTAAAGGAGGAGTCCAGGAATGAAAGTAAAAAAAGAAGGTATGGGATGGATCATTCTCAGAAATCTCCTAATTCTTATGGGACTTTTTCTTATTCTGTTTCCCTTGTATCTGGTTGTTATTAACTCCTTTAAAACGCTGGAGGAGGCCGGAAAAGACTTTTTTGCCCTACCGTCAGGGCTGAATCTGCACAATTTTAAGGAACTCTTCCAGAACAATAATTACTGGGTATTTGCGAAAAACTCGCTGATCATTTCCGCTGTATCCGTGGGGCTTATTCTTATCCTGGTTCCCTCAGTATCCTATGCTATAGCCAGAAATTTTAACAGGAAGTATTACAAAGGGGTGTATTATTATCTGCTTATGGGACTCTTTATCCCCTCCCAGGTCATCATGCTTCCGGTTACGAAACTGATGACAAATCTCAACATGCTGAACCGTCAGGGGCTGATTCTTCTCTACGCGGCATACAGTCTGACCCAGGGCGTATTCTTGTTTGTAAACTACATCAGAGGGCTGCCTTTTGAGATTGAGGAATCAGCCTATATGGATGGATGCAATGTGTTTCAGACCTACGTTCGCATTGTCCTTCCCCTGGTGAAGCCTATGCTGGCCACGCTGCTGATCATGGATCTTCTGTGGATTTGGAATGACTTTATGCTTCCGCTGCTGATACTGAACCGCTCCAAGGAAATCTGGACGCTTCCGCTGTTCCAGTATAATTTCAAAACGGAATATTCCTTTAATTATACCATGGCCTTTACCGCTTATCTGATGTCCATGCTGCCCATGCTGATCGTGTACTGTATGGGACAAAAACATATTATAAAAGGTTTGACAGCCGGTTCTGTGAAGGGGTAAACTTTTTTCAGAAAGAAGGTATGCGCAGATGATGAAAATACTGATTGCAGAGGACGAAATTTACGCCAGAAAGTCTATGAAAAAGCAGATTTTGGAGCTGGATTTCGGGCGGGAATTCCACATTCTGGAAGCTCAGAACGGGGAGCAGGGCATGGAGCTTTTCAGACAGGAAGAACCGGATCTGGTATTCACGGATATCCGTATGCCTAAGATGGATGGCCTGGAACTGCTCAAAGAGATAAAGAAAGAGAACCCGGAAGCAAAAGTTATCATGGTCAGCGCCTATGCAGACTTTGCCTATGCCAAATCCGCCATAAAATTTGGGGCGGAGGGATATCTGCTGAAGCCCATAGAGGACGCCGAGCTGAAAGAATTTATAGTGAAATTCAGGCAGCAGAATACAAGAAAAAAAGAGCAGGCTATGTTCTCGGGAAAGGATATGGTAACCAGATTCATTGCCCAGAGTGTGCAGGAGGAGGAAACAGGAAAAGATTTGCTGGCAGAGCGGATGTTTGGCAAAGTCTTTTGGAAATATCAGGTGCTGGTTCTTTGGTTTGCCGGGAGAAGATATCCTGACCGGGAGGAATTCATGCTTTGGCTCCACAACATATACGGACAGGAAGTATGGACAGCTTTTCGTCTGATAGAGCTTGAGAAGGATATCTGGATGCTTGTTATGGAGGCTGACGGACAGAGCCGGTTCCGGCAGAAACGTATCATACAGAAACTTCTGGAGGAGAAGTATGACTGCTATCTGGGTATAAGCGCGGAATGTAAGGCGCCAGGGGAACTGAAAAGCGCACTTACCCAGGCCACTGCGGCAGTGGAGAATAAGATTTACAGTGATGAACATCTTTTGGAGTACAGTGTGATCGCCGGAATAAAAGCAGTGAAGTATGAAATGTCAGAGGAACAGAAGAACTATCTGCAGATTTCCCTGGAGAAAAAGAGCAGGGATAAGATACAGTCTGCGTTGTGTGAGATATTCCGACATATGGAGGAAAAAGGAAGAATCCATGTGGACAGTCTGGAGATATTTCTTGCACAGGCAGCCGTGCTGATCCATCAGGCGGCTGGCAGGCCCATCCCCAGACTGCGGCTCATAGATTTCTCCCATATGGAGGAGATGAAACAGAGGCTTTTAGAGGCTGCAGAGGAATACTGCACCTGCGGTCCTAACGGACAAACTTTAAAAGGAGAAGACATTATCCAGGGCATGAAGGAATATGCCCGGAAAAATTACCACCTGGATATATCCATCCGGATGCTGGCGGAAAAGGTGTTTTTTATGAATGCTGCGTATTTAAGTCATCTCTTTACAGAGAAAACAGGTATCAGTTATTCCGCGTATATCCGCCGGCTGCGCGTGGAAAAAGCGAGAGAATTTTTGGGGAAAGATACTTACTCGATCACGGATATCGCGTCTATGGTTGGGTATAATGACACGTCCCAGTTTATACGGATATTTAAACAGGAGATAGGGATGACACCAAAGAAATACAGGTGTCAAAAAACAGATGGAAATTAGCGGAGGACAGAATATGGAGGAGAGCAGAAGGGCATTTTATCAAAGTCTGCTTCACCGGGAGATAGCTCCGGCGCTTGGATGTACAGAGCCTGCAGCAGCCGCCCTGACAGCGGCCTGCGCGGCAGCATGCCTGGGGCAGATACCGGAGGAGATCACTGTAAGGACAAGCCAGTATATCTTAAAGAATGCCATGAATGTGGGAATTCCGGGAATAGGTATGACAGGGCTGGATATTGCAGTGGCTCTGGGGGCATTATCCGCCAGCCCTAAGAAGGAACTGATGATTTTAAGCCAGATCAGTGCCGAGGAAAAAAGGATGGCAAAGTCTCTGACAGAGCAGGGAAAAGTACGGATAGAACTTGCTCCCACAGAGGAAAAAGTCTACATAGAAGTACGGGTGCAGGCAGGCGGTGAGACAGCAAAAGCAGTCACAGCGGAAACACATAAGAATATTATCTATGTGGAAAAAAACGGCATGATCTTCTATCAGAAGGAGCGGAAAAAGAAGAAAGAAGGAGAGTCCGCAAAGGAGCCTTATACGGTCACATTGGAGGAAATCCTTGATTTTTCAGAACGCGTCAAATTGGAAAACCTGGAATTTTTAAGGGAGGTTATCCGGATGAACCGGGAGATCGCCCTGGAAGGGATCAACCGCAGATATGGTCTTCAGGTGGGGAAAAATCTCATGGATGGAACAGAGAACGGACTCGTAGGTCAGGATGCAGCCAACTATGCGGCAGCCATGACAGCAGCTGCGGCGGACGCCCGGATGGCGGGATGCGAGAAGCCTGTGATGAGTGCAGCCGGAAGCGGCAACCAGGGATTGACAGCAACCATTCCCATTGCAGCTATTGGAGAAAAACTGGGGATGGAGGAGGAGAAAATCCTGCGTGCTTTAGCCCTGAGTATTTTACTTACGGTACATACCAAACATTATCTGGGACGGCTTTCCGTTCTCTGCGGCTGTTCTATCTCCTCTGCCATGGGCGTGGCATGCGGCATTGTCTTTATGCTGGGCGGCACTTATGCGCAGATGACCTGGGCAGTCAACAGCATGGTGGCCGATATTTCCGGTGTTGTCTGTGACGGGGCAAAACCGGGCTGTGCCCTGAAAATAGCCACTGCCGTCCAGTCTGCCGTGCGAGCGGCCAATATGGCACTGAACGGAAGCGGAGCGGACAGCCATGACGGAATCGTCCACATAAACGCGGAAAAGACATTGGAAAATCTGGGGATTCTGGGCAATTGGGGTATGAAGGATGCAAACCGTATCATACTTGATCTGATGCTGGAAAAGCAGAAAATATAAGGAGGATGTGATGGGAGGTGGGGCAGCAGACAGTGAACTGGAAGCATGGCTTTCGGAGAAAGAAGATGCCATGGTGGAGGACATCACTTCCCTGGTGAAGATTCCCAGTGTTTCGGGGGAACAGGAGGGAAGTGCGCCTTACGGAAAAACGTGCAGAGCTGTTCTGCACAGGATGCTGGAAATTGCCGGAGGATATGGATTTTCATGCCACTCATTTCGGGATAAATGTGCGGTGATCCGGTATGGAGACGGCACAAAAAAAATAGGGATCTGGGGGCATTTGGATGTGGTGCCGGAGGGGACAGGATATGGAGGATGTTGCTTCATATTTAAAGGAAAACCCGGCTCCGGAAGTCTCTTTTGTGACGGACTGCGCATTTCCGGTGTGTTATGGGGAAAAAGGAATCTGCAGAGCGGAAATCGTATCGGAGAAACTTGACGGAAATATGGTCCTATGGGGGGGAAGTGCAGTTAACAGCATCCCGGCATATGCGTGCGCAAAAATCCGGTCCCCGGAAGGAAAGTGGAAGAAGGTACAGGCAGAGGGGATTTCCGGTCATGCAGCGTTTCCCCAGGGGGCAAAAAATGCCCTGGGCATTCTGGCAGAGAGGATACTTTGCAGAAACCAGGAAGAAAATATACTCTCAGATAAGGAGAAAAGGGTGCTGAAATTCCTGAAAGAAGCCTGCGGGAATGGATATGGAAAAGGACTGAACATAGACTGTGAGGATGAAATCTCCGGTGTGCTGACAGCATCGGGTACTGTGGTGAGAATGGAGGGAGAAAAGGCCGTTCTGGAGATGGATATCCGCTATCCTGTCACTGCAAAAGCAGAAGAAATTTGGAGACAACTGGAAAACGAAGCCGGGAAATACGGTTTTTCCATCCGCAGTTTTGAGGACAACGCACCCTCTTACATGGATAAAAATACTCCTTTTGTCACCTGTATTAGCCGGGCTTATGAGGAAGTCATGAAAGACGGGAAGAAGCCCTATGTCATGGGAGGAGGGACCTATGCCAGAAAGATACCAAACGCAGTGGGATTTGGCCCTGGCCTGGAGTTTGACCGGAAGGAAACAGGGCTGCCCATGGGACACGGAAACTGCCACAGTGCGGACGAGGCCCAGTCGGTCAGCAATCTGAAAACAGCAGTGAAAATCTACGTGCAAGCATTACAGAAACTGAATGCGCTGTGATACCAAGTATCAGCAGCCAATGAAATAATGCAGCTAATTTCAAAATAACAGGTGCAGTCAGAGGAAAAGAGAGAAAGAGGAATAACAATGAAGAGAATAGAGATTGGAAAAGGGAAGATAAATGCATCAGAGATAGGGCTGGGCTGTATGAGGATTACGGGCCTGTCCTCGGTAAAAGAGGTCAGAAGTCTTATTGATACAGCCATGGACTGTGGGATTGATTTTTTCGATCATGCGGATATTTATGCCGGAGGGGAGGCAGAGCAGATTTTTGGGCAGGCGATAGATACCGGCATCAGAGAGAAGATGATCCTGCAGACAAAATGTGCCATCCGTCCCGGGATCTGCTATGATTTTTCCAAAAAACATATCCTGGAATCTGTGGATAAAAGTCTGGCACGTCTGAATACGGATTATATAGATATCCTGCTTTTGCACCGTCCGGATACCTTGATGGAGCCGGAAGAGGTGGCAGAGGCATTTGAGATTTTGGAGAGATCAGGAAAGGTGCGCTGCTTTGGGGTCAGCAACCAGAATGCCATGCAGATAGAACTGCTGAACCACTACTGCGGAGGCAAGATCCTCGTGGACCAGCTTCAGTTCAGTATTGCACACTGTGATATCATTGATTCCGGAATCAATGTGAATGTCCACAATGATGCAGGAGCCAGCAGAGACGGCAGTGTGCTGGAATACTGCCGCCTGAAGGGAATCACCATTCAGGCCTGGTCTCCGTTCCAATACGGGATGTTTGAGGGTGTTTTCCTGGACAATGAGAAATTTCCGGAGTTAAACTGCCTGATCGGCCAGCTTGCCCGGAAATACCAGGTGACCAATAATGCCATAGCCGTTGCCTGGATCCTTCGCCATCCGGCCAGGATCCAGACCATTGTGGGCAGCACCAGCAAAGAACGTCTGCGCGGAATCTGCGGGGCATCTGATGTACACCTCACCAGGGAAGAATGGTATGCCTTATATATGGCTGCGGGAAAGCAGCTTCCATGAAAAAGGAAGAATCCGGGGACCATCAATAGCAGCAGTCCGAAATGACGAATTTCGGGCTGCTTTTTCCTTAAAAACATGAGAAACCCCCAATTTTCATGATTTTCACCATTCTTACTTGACTAATATTCCCAAAATGATTAAAATAGGTTGTGTGCGGGCTCTGCCCGCCAGCGTGATACGGCAGAGGGGGATACGCTTCTCTGTACAAGTCATACAACTACTTTTAGGAGGAATGTTCAAAATGGCAAAATGGGTTTACTTATTTAGTGAAGGAAACGCCAACATGAGAAACCTGCTCGGTGGTAAAGGTGCCAACCTTGCAGAAATGACCAACTTAGGCATGCCGATTCCGCAGGGCTTCACTGTTACAACTGAAGCTTGTACAAACTATTACGACAATGGCAAAAAAATCTCTGAAGAAATCCAGGGTCAGATTTTCGAGTCTCTGACAGAACTGGAAAAAATTCAGGGAAAGAAATTTGGAGATAATGAAGATCCGTTACTGGTATCTGTTCGTTCAGGTGCGAGAGCATCTATGCCCGGTATGATGGATACTATCCTGAACCTGGGTCTGAACGATATCGCAGTGGAAGGTTTTGCTAAGAAAACCGGAAACGCTAGATTCGCATACGATTCCTACAGACGTTTCATCCAGATGTATTCTGACGTAGTTATGGAAGTGCCCAAGTCCTTCTTTGAAAAAATCATTGATGAAGTAAAAGAAGCAAAGGGTGTTCAGTATGATACGGAATTAACTGTAGATGATTTAAAAGAGCTGGTTCAGAGATTCAAAGCTATCTACTCTGAGGAGATGAATGGCGAAGAATTCCCGCAGGATCCGAAAGAGCAGTTACTGGGAGCAGTAAAAGCTGTATTCCGTTCCTGGGACAACCCGCGTGCTATTGTATACCGCCGTATGAACGACATTCCGGGAGACTGGGGAACAGCCGTTAACGTACAGGCAATGGTATTCGGTAACATGGGTGAGACATCTGGTACAGGTGTTGCATTTACACGTAACCCATCCACAGGTGAAAAAGGTATCTATGGTGAATACCTGATCAATGCCCAGGGTGAGGACGTTGTTGCCGGTGTTCGTACACCGCAGCCAATCAGCAAACTGGCAGAAGACATGCCGAAATGCTACAGACAGTTCATGGAGCTGGCTATGAAACTGGAAAACCATTACCGTGATATGCAGGATATGGAATTCACCATCCAGGAAGGAAAACTGTACTTCCTGCAGACACGTAACGGTAAGAGAACTGCTCCGGCAGCCATCCAGATTGCCTGCGACCTGGTTGACGAAGGCATGATCACACCGGAAGAAGCTGTTTGCCGTATCGAAGCAAAATCCTTAGATCAGTTGCTGCATCCTACCTTCAATGCAGAAGCATTAAAAGCAGGTGAAGTGATCGGTTCCGCTCTGCCGGCATCTCCCGGTGCTGCAGCAGGTAAAGTTTACTTCACAGCCGACGAAGCAAAAGCTGCTCACGAAGCTGGCGAGAGAGTTATCCTGGTTCGTCTGGAGACATCTCCGGAAGATATCGAGGGTATGCACGCTGCTCAGGGTATCCTGACAGTTCGTGGCGGTATGACATCTCATGCAGCCGTTGTTGCACGTGGTATGGGAACATGCTGTGTATCCGGATGCGGAGAGATCAAGATCAACGAAGAAGAGAAATGGTTTACATTAGGCGGATATACATTCAAAGAAGGAGATTACATCTCTCTGGATGGTACATCCGGTAAAATCTACAAAGGTGATATTCTGACAGAGGAAGCTTCTGTAGGCGGAAACTTCGGCCGTATCATGAGATGGGCTGACCAGTTCCGTAAATTGCAGGTTCGTACCAATGCAGATACACCGATTGATACAGAAAATGCAGTAAAACTGGGCGCAGAAGGTATCGGTCTTTGCCGTACAGAGCATATGTTCTTTGAGCCGGACCGTATTCCGAAGATCCGTAAGATGATCCTGTCCGACAATGTGGAAGCAAGAGAAGCAGCGCTGAATGAGCTGATTCCTTTCCAGAAAGCAGACTTCAAGGCTATGTACAAAGCCCTGAGAGGACGCCCGATGACAGTTCGTTATTTAGATCCGCCGCTTCATGAGTTCGTTCCTACAGATCCGGAAGACATCAAAGCACTGGCAGCAGATATGGGTCTGACAGCAGAAGAAGTACAGGCTAAATGTGATGACCTGCATGAGTTCAACCCAATGATGGGACATCGTGGATGCCGTCTGGCAGTTACCTATCCGGAAATTGCTAAAATGCAGACAAGAGCCGTGATCGAAGCTGCGATCGAAGTAAAAGAAGAGATGGGATATGATATCGTTCCGGAGATCATGATCCCGTTAGTAGGCGAGAAGAAAGAGCTGAAATTCGTTAAAGATGTTGTTGTTGCAACAGCAGAGGAAGTTATGAAAGAGAAAGGCGAATACATCAACTACCATGTAGGAACCATGATCGAGATTCCTCGTGCAGCTCTGACAGCAGATGAGATCGCTGAAGAAGCAGAATTCTTCTCCTTCGGTACCAATGACTTAACACAGATGACATTCGGTTTCTCCCGTGATGATGCTGGTAAGTTCTTAGGCTCCTACTACAGCAGCAAGATCTACGAATCTGATCCATTTGCAAAACTGGATCAGACAGGTGTAGGCCAGTTAGTACAGATGGCTGCAGAAAAAGGACGTAAGACTAACCCCACTCTGAAAATGGGTATCTGCGGCGAGCACGGCGGAGATCCGTCTTCCGTAGAATTCTGCCACAAAGTTGGTCTGAACTACGTTTCCTGCTCACCGTTCCGTGTGCCGATCGCAAGACTTGCAGCAGCACAGGCAGCGCTGAATAATAAATAATCTATTTTGCCAATAGAATAAATGTGCGCGAAAGCGTATTGTGTCCAAGCAGAAAGCACCCCCGCATGTAAGTGCGGGGGTGTTTTAATGGGGGAAGAAAAAATGTTTCAGCCGTATTTTCTGGAACAAATGGTAAATATGATGCATGCGCCATTTTACATCTTTGCTGACCAGAAAGAAATGATACAAAAATTTGGCGGCAGAGAGATAGAGACAATTCTTTTTGAAAAAAATCCGGAATTGGTGCAGAATGCATTTTCCAAGAAGAATAAAGAGTATCCGGTTATTTTAACAGACAAGGTTCTGGTATTCGCAGTGTTTGACAGCGGCATGGCAGAGGGGGCCATAATGATTGCCGGGCCTGTAACCATAGGACGTCTGAGTCAGGAAACGCTGCTCCAGCTCCGCAGGGAATATAAACTGGGAAGAAAGAGCGGATATACCCCTCCCGTGTGCCCGCTGGATAAATTTGTCTCAGGGATTTTGCTGCTGCACTGGCATCTGACGGGACAGAAACTGACATCCGCTGAACTTTGGCAGAAGAATCAGCGATACTATTCAGCAACCGTAAATATCCAGAACCGTATATCTCAGGATATTTTCATGAGGCAGGAGAATGCAGGGCTGCACAATCCCTATGAGCAGGAGCTAAGAGAGCTGGACAGCATTGAGAGAGGAGATACAGAGGCTTTGAAACGAAGTATCTCAGAGACCTATGAGGGTGAGATCGGAATCCTTGCAAAAGATCCTCTCCGCTCCCATAAAAATGTGGCGGTAGGTAATATTACATTGGCCTCAAGAGCTGCGATCCGGGGAGGGATCAGTGTAGAGAAATCATTTTCCATGGCGGACAGTTTTATACAGCAGGTGGAGGAAATTGACAATGTGCCGGAAGTGGAGGCATTTAAGCGGGAGTCCCAGTATTTTTATGCCAGACTTGTAAACGAGGAAAATACCCGGGGAGGAGAAAAGCAGAATGTTAGAAAGAATCCGCTGATTGGACAGGTCAAGGATTATATTTTCAACCACCTGCATGATACCATACAGGTGTCAGACATCGCAGCGCACATGCAGGTGAATCCGGATTACCTCTCCCATCTGTTCAGTTCCCAGGAAAAAATGACTATCACCAGTTATATCCGTCAGGAGAAGGTCAGAAGAGGGGAGAATCTTCTGAAATATTCAGATTACCGGGTTCAGGAAATTGCATTTTATCTGGGTTTCTGTTCTCAGAGCCATTTTGCCAGAGTGTTTCAGCAGATTGTGGGTATAAGTCCAAATGAATACCGCAAGAAATTTGGAAATAGGAAAAAATGGAAAATGAAATAAGAATTGTGACTAACAGCTAAGATATGTGATATATCTTGGCTGTTTTTTTCTTTATAATTATAAAAGGTAACAGCATGGCTGTGATTAGGTCATGCTTCTCAACCGTGTTTGGGAAAGTACCGAAAAGGAGATTAGGAGGAAAGAAAATGAAAGGTTTTAAGAGAGGAATTGCTGCGGTATCCACAGTGGCACTCTGCCTGACGTCCATACCGATGAACGGGCTTTACCTGGTGTCTGCGGCAGAACTGGACAGGACAGTTAAGCTTCAGCCCAGTCTCGCATCCACCTTCCATGACACCAATGAAGACGGTCTCGGTGAATTTGAAGGATGGGGAACATCGCTCTGCTGGTGGGCAAACCGCATTGGCTACAGCGATGCAATGACAGATAAAGCGGCAGAAGTGTTCTTCAGTGATAAGGGACTGGACATGAACATTGGCCGTTATAATGTGGGCGGCGGTGACCATGTGGGAGTGCCCACGGAAGTGCCGGTAAATGAAAAGGCACAGTTTTACGATCTGGAAACAGAAGGGTATACGCCGGAGTATTCGGGAAGTAAAATGGCAGTTGGTGAGAATTCAGCAATGAAGGACCTGCAGTATACAGTGTCGGATGCTGATTTTGGTATTACAAAGGGAAATAAGGTTGGGACTTTTAAGTCGATTGGCTGGATCAATAAGCTGGGAGATAACCCGGGTGACGGGGATAATCTTCGCTACACAGTCAATGCAAAAGAGGAAGGCAGATATACGGTAAAACTGTTATTGACCCTGACAGGCAGCAATAAAAGGGACGTGGCTATCCGGGTGAATGACAGTGAGGATCATATAATTGACGCGGATACCATCAACAGTAATCTGATCGCGTCAGGAAACAATAATCTGCTGTTTCTTGTGACAATTCCGGATGTGGTTTTGATAGCGGGAGAGAACACCATAAATATTGCAGGAAAAAATGACTGGACACTGGATTTTGTAAAGATGGCAGTGATCAAATCCGGTGAGGAAGGTACATTGCCGGAGGGGGAAGAATATCTTCACAGCCCACATATTACCCGTTCTGATTCCGCAGTTCCGGGATATGCGGCAGATGTGACAAAGATTGATACCAGCAAGCATGAGTTATCATGGTATGAGACTGAATATGACAGAGCTGATGAGGCGTGCGGCTATGCGTGGAATTATGACTGGGATGCAGATGTAAACCAGCTAAACATTTTAAAAGCGGCAGCAGAAGCCAGCGGTGAAGATTTCATAGCAGAAGCCTTCTCCAACTCCCCGCCGTATTTTATGACAAACAGCGGCTGCAGTTCAGGAGCAGTGGATTCCAGCAAGGATAACCTGCGTACGGATTCCTATCATGCGTTTGCGGTTTATATGGCAGATGTGATCGAACATTGGAATAATGAGGGTGTTATTACATTCCAGAGTGCAACGCCTATGAATGAGCCATATACAAACTATTGGGGAGCGTACAGCAACAAACAGGAAGGATGCCATTTTGACCAGGGAGAATCCCAGTCAAAGATCATAGAGGCATTAAATGAAGAACTGGAGAAAAAAGGGATTGACATTATAATCTCAGGAACAGATGAGACAAGCATTGATACAGCCATCAGTTCCTACAATGCGCTCTCTGATGAGGCAAAGAATATTATCCAAAGAATTGATACCCATTCATACGGAGGTTCCAAACGTTCCGAGTTGAAAGCCCTGGCAGAAGACCAGGAAAAGAATCTGTGGATGTCAGAAGTGGACGGCGCCTACACAGAAGGAACGAATGCAGGTGAAATGAGTGCGGCCCTTGGCCTGGCAAAAGCCATGATGAAGGATGTAAACGGACTGAACGCAAATGCATGGATTCTCTGGAATGCCATTGATATGCATGTGGACAAGGAGATTCAAACCAGCAGTGATGCTGATTATGCAAGTTTGGAGGAGCTGTATAAGAGAGTTAATATGAACAGCGGTTACTGGGGCATTGCCATAGGTGACCACGACAATAAAGATATCCTGCTTACCAAAAAGTATTATGCATACGGACAGCTTTCCAGATATATCCGTCCGGGCTATACGATCATTGGTTCCAGTGACGATACACTGGCAGCATATGACCCGGAAGGCGGAAAAGTCATAGTCGCAGCAGTGAATACTTCAGGCGAGGACAAGACATGGAAATTTGATCTATCCAGCTTCAGTACCATGGGTGGCCATGTGACTGCCATTCGCACCAGCGGTTCTCTGGCAGATGGGGAAAACTGGGCAGACGTTTCCTCAGACGGTGATATTACCGCAGATACGGCTAAAAAGAGTATCACTGCCACACTGAAAGCAAATTCCATTACTACATATATTGTTGATGGTGTCACTTATGATAGTACAGCAGAAGAGATTACTAAGATCGAGGATGTAAACGTATACACCATAGAAGGTATTCCGGCTGTACTGCCAAAAACAGTGGAGACTGTTACAAATAAAAACAATACCGCAGAAAAGAAAGTAACATGGAATCTTGAGGGTGTGGACTTGACCCAGAGTGGAGAAGTTACAGGTACAGTGGAAGGCACAACATTGACAGCTAAAGCAAAGGTACAGGTTGTGGCACCCAATATGATTTATTTTATTGACTGCAACAGCCCGGAATCACCTAAATATGCAGCCATGGATCAGTATGCGGACCTTCTTAATGAAAAGGCGGATCAGGAATATACAGAAGATTCATGGGGATATCTGGATGAGTACGGGAAGTACAATGGTGATGTGAACGATGAATATGATACCGGCTGGTATGCAAAATCCGGTCAGTCCATCAAGTACACAGTCCCCCTTGATGCAGGAACCTATAAAGTTACCTTTGGCTTTAAAGAATGGTGGCGGGATAGTAATAAATCTCGTAAGATGACAATATCCGCAACACAAAACAACGGGACAAAAGAACTTGGATCGTCCAATACATGGAACGGTGGCAACTGGTGGAATACCGATACGTTTGACTTGGTCTGTGAGGATACCGGAAATGTAACGTTCAGTATTGAAAAACAATCCGGACAGCCGGACCCGGCCCTTTCTTTTATCCAGATTCAGAAAATCTTGGATTTAGATGAATTAAAAGCAGCGCTGAAAGCAGCATCTGAAGTGAACAGAGGACAGTACCCTGCATCAAAACTGGCTGTTCTGGATGAGGCAGTAGAAGCAGGAAAAGTCCTTGCTCTGAAGTCTTCCGCAACACAGGAGCAGATTGATGACAGTGCAAAAGTAATCACAAAAGCTATGGAAGCACTAGGCACAGGATATACAGAAGAAGAGATCGCGGCAAATGATTATGTACTGTATTTGGTAAACTGTGGTACTCCTGATGCATCTGTTATACCGGACAGCTATATCCGTGGCTTATATCAGTCCAATGTTGACCAGCAGTATGCAGCAGATGCCGATACAGGTTTAAGCTGGGGCTACGAGCCAAATGATGAGAATTCAAGGATCGTCAACGGCGGCAGCAGCGCAGCGGATATTACAGGCAGCTATATTTATATGGCAGATACAGGCATCACATTTGTCAAAGATGTCAGTGGATTCAAATATAAATTTGAACTCCCGGACAGAGCAAACAGCGATTATGCAGTGACATTAGGATTTAAAAATCCATGGGATACAAGAAATGTAGATATCAAGCTGGAAGGGGGCACCGTTGAAAGCGATCTAACCCTGACCAAATCACAGTTGATTGAAAAAACATACAAAACAGAGGTTACAGACGGAGAACTGAACGTGATGGTCCACAGTCCAAAACGTACAAACCAATATGGGGACCCAATACTCAGTTATATTATTGTCAAAGCCGTTGCGGCATATACAACGGACAGAATCACAGAAGTGATCGCATCCTATCAGTCAGCTATGGACGGTCACAACTATTCCGAATCAACCCAGGGAGCTTTTGATAAAGCAGTGCAGGAAGCCCAGACGTTAGTTGAGAACAATTCAACCGATCAAAAGGCGGTCAAAGATGCTTTGAACAAATTGGAAGAAGCATTCAATGCTCTGAAGGAAGTTCATACATATTCTTCTATTACAGGTACAAACGGAGCACAGCTTTTTGACAACAACGGCAATAAGATCCAGGCGCACGGCGGACAGATTCAGCAGTTCACGATCAACGGGGAAACCAAGTACTATTGGTACGGGGAAGATAAAACAAATGGTTACCGCCCGGTTGTAGGGGTACATTTGTATACTTCTTCAGATTTGTACAACTGGACAGACGAAGGTGTTGTGCTGAGAAGTATTCCTGTATCTGAGGAAGACTATGATAAAGATCAGACAGAAGGGTATAAAGCAGACCTTTCTATCTTTGAGACAGATGAATATTTCAAAAAACTATATGGTGAATATGAAGGCCAGGACCCGGATGATACAGACAACTACAACAGTAAGCTGGAAGAGGTTTACTGGAATCTGGCTGAAGACAGAACTGTTATTGAGCGGCCAAAAGTTTTATACAATGATGTAACCGGAAAATATGTAATGTGGTTCCATGCAGATGGACGTACCCCTGCCAGTGATGCTGATTACGGCAAAGCAAGGGCCGGCATTGCCATCAGTGACGATCCTGCAGGACCATTTAAACTGCTGGGAACCTATAAGCTGCATGACAGTAAAGATGCTGATCACAGTTGGGATAATGCGGGCGGTGCAGTACGTGATATGAACCTGTTTAAAGATGACGAAGGACAGGGATATGTTATTTATTCATCAGATGGAAACCTGACAACGTATATTGCAAAATTAAATGAGTCTTATACAGGCCTGATCGCAGACCCTAAAGAGGCTGTGGAGGGTACAGGCAAAGATGTAGAAGAACTGACAGCATCCGACTATACGAGAAACTTTATCAATGCTTCAAGAGAAGCACCGGCAATGTTTAAGTACAAAGGAAAATATTATATTGTCAACTCAGGATGTACGGGATGGGCACCAAATAAGGCCCAGTATGCCGTAGCAGACCATCCTCTGGGACCATGGACCGTGATGGGTGATCCATGTGTAGGCGATACAAAGGGAACGACTTTTGACACCCAGAGCACTTGCGTATTCCCTGTCGATGCAGAGAACGGCAAATTTATTTACATGGGTGACCGCTGGTATAATCCGGACACAGGCGGAGATTTAAGTGATTCCAGATATGTATGGCTGCCGGTTGAATTCCTTCCGGGCGATCAGATCCAGTTAAAAGACTATGCGGACTGGACATTGGATGAACTGGAAAATAAGGCTAGTTTTGAGATCGTCAGTGACCTTCCCACTGTTGTAAGCTCTGTGTCTGAAATTGCAGAATCCCTGCCAAGTACAGTCACAGTAGATTTTGGAAGCGCTACTGCTGAGAAAGATGTGACATGGGATTTGGGTAATTTGGCTGAGGATAAACTGGGTGCTGCCACAGTGACCGGAATCCTGACTGACGGAAACAGGGAATTTACACATAATATCAGCATCGTGAATCCTAAATTGATCTACTTCTTTGACAGCGGTGCAGATACATCCGAATACTTTGATACAGTAAACGCAAATCTGTTTGGCAGACTAAAGAACAGTGTACCGGACAGCGCTTACACGGTTGAAAACGGTGCCGGATATACCGGTGTTTTGCAGTCCCAGGATGAGGATAACTATGATCTGGGACATCACTCCGGCGATGACTATCTCTCAAATGGCTGGTGGGCAGGCTCCGGAAAAAATATTGAATATGCGTTTAATCTTGAACCGGGTACCTACACGGTATCTGCCGGATTCCAGGAATGGTGGAATACAAGCAGGCCGTCAAGGATGACGGTCACCTCAGGAGACGAGAAAATAGCTGAAAAGGACTTTACTGTTTATAATTCAAGTACAGACCTTCAGGTTAACCGGACATTTACCGTGACAGAAGAAAATGCAGGTAAGATCACAGTTACCATCAGCAAAACCGGAAATCCTGATCCTGTGCTCAGCTGGATCGCAGTGACACATGACGATGCTGCGGTAAATACAGATAAGCTGGACACATTGATCGCGGCAGCCAGTGTTTTGAAGGAAGAGAACTATTCAGCGGAAACCTGGGAAGCTCTTTCAATAGCGCTGGAAGAAGCAAAGAATGCGCAGGGAACGGAAGAAGCAGACCAGAAAGCCATAGACAAGGCTGTTAAAGCTTTGATGACTGCAATAGAGGCCCTGGAAAGCACAGTTGACAAGAAAGAACTTCAGGAACTGGTTGACGAAGTAAACGAATTCCAGAATTCCATATATACGGCTGCATCCTGGAGTGAATACGAGGCAGAAACAGCGCAGGCTAAAGAAGAGGCACAGGGAGTGCTGGATAATAAAGCGGCATTAAAAGAGGATGTTGATAAGGTACTGAAAGCGTTGCAATCGGCATTTACATCCGGAAAAGAAAAATTAGTGACTATCCAGTCTGTGCTGGAATCCGGTATTGCAGAAAATGAGATTCCGGAGAGCAGCAAGGATAGTTATACAGAAGAGAGCTGGGCAGAATATGAGGAAGCTTTATCAGCAGCGAAAGCATTGATCGGTTCTAACGATGAGGACGCTGTGAATGCAGTTATTGCTGATCTTGTAGCAGCGAGGACAGGGCTGACAGAAAAACCAGACCATGCTGCTAACAAGGCAGAACTTATTGAGGGAATTGAGAATGCACCTTCAGAAGAAGAAGCCGGGCTGTATACTTTCGATTCCTGGACGCCTTACGCAGCAGCATTGGCAGAAGCTATAAGTGTTCGTGACAAGGATGAGGCGTCACAGCTGGATGTTGACAGTGCATTGGCGGCATTGAAACTTGCGCTGGGAAAACTGGTGACATTAGAAACGAAACTGGCAGAAATGATTGAAAAGTATGAAGCAGATATCTCTTCTCAGGAAACTTATACAGAAGAAAGCTGGACAGCCTATGCAAACGCACTTGCAGCAGCAAAGGGCCTGCAGGGCAAAGAAGGTCTTACAGAGGAAGAAATAGACGCAGCAGAGCTGGCTTTATCGGATGCATATGAAGGTCTTACACGGAAAGAAGTGAACACAGTGGATAAGGACGCGCTGAAAGTGGTTCTTGGGCAGGCAGAGCAGCTGGAAAAAGAGGATTACACTGAACAAGCATGGGCTGCATTTACAGATTCACTCAACAAAGCCAAGACTGTTTACGACAACAAAGATGCATCTCAGGAGGAGGTAAATAAAGAGGTTACCGCGCTTGCGGAGGCAATGGCAGAGCTGAAAAAACATCCGGCCGAAACAGAAGAAAAGACTGATAAATCTGCTTTAAAAACACTTTTAGATAAGGCTTCCCAGTTGAAGAAAGATGATTACACAGGAATAACATGGGAGAAATTCCAGAAAGCATTTGACGATGCATCAAACATCTATGAGAGCACCAAAGCTACACAGGAGCAGATTGATACAGCAGCAGCAGCTTTGGAAGCAGCAATGGGCCAGCTGGAAAAAGTCACTGCCGGACCAAAGGAAAAACCGAGAGCACCGTCAGGTAACACAAACAATGGCACTGGCAATAATGGAAAACAACCATCCACCCGTGGAGGAAGCCCAAAAGGAACCTCTTCTGCAAAAACCGGAGACGAAACGCCAATTGGCATGTTTGCGGGAGTTGGAGCACTTGCACTGATTGCTATATTAGCGTGTGTGATCAGCATTTTAAAGAAGAGAAAAAGGGCATAATCGGGAACAAAAATAGAAACTACGCTATTATGTTAAAACATTCTGGCAGTTGATTACGTTCACAACTGCCGGGCAAAAGGGAGAATGCCTTTATATCTTCCACGAAAAAGTTTTGTATAACAGGAAGAATCCTCTGTATATAGATACAGGGGATTTTTCAATGTAGATATCAGGTGCGAATGCCTAGTGAACATAAAATTCAGGGGGGATTCGCACCTATATTTTGATGGAAAAAGTGGAGTATTTGTGGTAAAATAAAATAATAGATATACAAAACTTATAATATTTATGTGAAATTCACAAAAATGGCTTATGGTTTTTGTGAAATGTTGCTGTCACTCTCTGCGAGGAGAGTGTGGATTGAAATGTCAGATATGCTGTCAGGCTTGTCTTTGTCTGCCTGTCACTCTCTGCGAGGAGAGTGTGGATTGAAATCAAGAGAAGTGTACTGCGACGAGCCAAAGCGGCGTCACTCTCTGCGAGGAGAGTGTGGATTGAAATTCTATCATTGCCGCCTGTATTTCTGGCGGTAAAGTCACTCTCTGCGAGGAGAGTGTGGATTGAAATAGATAATGCTATACAATAGCCCAGTTGAATCTTTGTCACTCTCTGCGAGGAGAGTGTGGATTGAAATTCAGGCATACCTGCACAAGTAATGTGTAAGATACCGTCACTCTCTGCGAGGAGAGTGTGGATTGAAATTGGTATATCTGTCCACCATGTGTTAGATACCCATGGTCACTCTCTGCGAGGAGAGTGTGGATTGAAATCGGTGAAGTGGGAAGAGTGCAGCCTGATCAGGAAGTCACTCTCTGCGAGGAGAGTGTGGATTGAAATACCTGCTTTTGTAGCATTCGCCTCTGCTTTATTTGTCACTCTCTGCGAGGAGAGTGTGGATTGAAATGTTTCGTGTATAAAGCCATGTTCAAATAGCCAACGTCACTCTCTGCGAGGAGAGTGTGGATTGAAATCATACATTCGTAACCGTAGAGCGAATCCCATTCGTCACTCTCTGTGAGGAGAGTGTGGATTGAAATTTGCGCTATTGCAAGTACAGCTTCATGTACTAGGGTCACTCTCTGCGAGGAGAGTGTGGATTAAAATCGTTCTGGCTGCAGGCGGAACATAGTGTAATGTCGTTACTCTCTGCAAGGAGAGTGTAGATTGTAATTCTTGTAAATAGGTAAATATCTGTACTCGGGCAAACGTCACTCTCTGCAAGGAGAGTATTGAATGAATTTTTACATATTATATGATAGTGTTCCTCCAAACTGGTCACTCTTCACAAGAACAGAATAACATTCTACCAGAGCATCTGCCGAAGACAAAGACGGCAGGTGCTCTGTTATCTTTATTTGCATAAAACAGTAAAATATTGTTATTAAGATAATTTTATTAGACTATTTGCTGAAATCTGTTATAATACCTTTTAGATGTATTAAGGAGGAAAACTATGCACAACAAACAAAAAAAGAATGCATGGATACCTTCATACGCAGTATTTCCGCTGCTTTCCTGTGTGACGGTAAATTGTATTGTATATTTTGGGATTTCCAGGATCGCCGATGAATGGAAGCATTATGACCTGACGCTGCCTGTTGACAGGGCAGTGCCTCTGATTCCCGGATTCGTATCGGTTTATCTGGGGTGCTATCTTTTTTGGATTATCAATTACATATTGATCGCGAAACAGGGTGAAGAACACTGTGTCCGTTTTGCCGCGGCAGATATTATGTCAAGACTGGTCTGCTGTGTGTTTTTTTTATTGCTGCCCACAACCAATGTGAGGCCTGTACTGAACGGGGACGGCATTTGGGTGAGCTTATTGCAGGCTGTATATAAGATGGATGCACCGACGAATCTTTTTCCGTCCATCCACTGTCTGGTAAGCTGGTTTAGTTTTATCGGTATTCGCGGAAGGAAGTCTGTTCCCAAAGCGTACAGGTTTTTTTCCTGCCTGTTTGCCATTCTTGTATGCGTATCCACCCAAGTGACCAAACAGCACTATATTGTGGATGTGTTCGGAGGGATCGCCATAGCGGAAATCACCTATTACATTGCATTCCATACGAATATTTACAGACTCTTTAAAAGGGTGTTTAACAGATTATATGAAATGTTTTTTAGCAGGAGAAAAAGTACCTGCGGGAAAGAGAGTGAAGTTTGACAAGTAAGAAGAAAAAAATCGGAAACGGTCTGTTTCTGGCAGCTGTTTTCATTTTAACTATTTACAGTGTCTTCCACGGAGAAGACCTGCATGCTGTGCTGAAAGCCATTGTAAGGGTAAATCCCTGGTATCTTCTCCCTGCTGTATCGGGTGTGATCATTTTTATATGGGGCGAATCCATCATTATTCATTACATGCTGGGCACATTGAATATCATGACAAAGAAGAGGACTTGTTTCCAATATTCCTGCATCGGGTTCTTTTTCAGCTGCATCACGCCGTCCGCCAGCGGCGGCCAGCCCATGCAGATTTATTATATGAGGAAGAATAAAATCCCCATTCCAGTGGCAACCATTGTTTTGATGATTGTTACCATCACCTATAAATCTGTGCTGGTGTTTATTGGCCTATTCGTTGCATTTTTCCAGAGAGGTTTTGTACATAAATACCTGGAAGGAATTCTTCCCGTATTTTATCTGGGGGTGATCTTGAATGTATTCTGCTGTATTGCCATGTCAGTTCTGGTTTTGTGCCCTTCCCTTGCCAAATTTATTATGATGAAGGGTCTGGTGATTCTGGAACGCGTGCGGATTTTCAGGAAAAAGGAGGAGAGGACCAGGAAATTGGAGGAGTCCATGAATCATTATACTGTTACTTCCGATTACCTGAAAGGACATGGAAAAGTTATAGTCCATGTGCTGCTGCTCACATTTCTGCAGAGATTTGCCTTGTTTTTTGTGACATGGTTCGTTTACAGGGCTTTTGGCCTTCACGGAGCGAGTATTTACGATGTGGTCATGCTTCAGGCGGTGGTGTCTGTTTCTGTGGATATGCTGCCATTGCCGGGAGGCATGGGAATCAGTGAAAATCTGTTTTTGATCATATTCAAAACTGTTTTTGTGGGCAGCCTGCTGCTGCCCGGCATGGTTTTGAGCAGGGGGATCGCTTTTTACGTGCAGTTACTTTTCAGCGCATGTATGACTGCGGCTGCGCATTTTACCATTGGCCGAAAAGCTCTGGACATCGGTGTATAAATTCCGGTGGACAGAATGTCTTCTGTGCGCCAATACCTACACATTTTGTACAAATGCTCCATCCCGCCGGAATTACACTTTACACTTCCAGAACGGCCCGTTTGTCCATCTGCTGCGCTGTTATAAGCCTTATAAGGCCTTGCAGTATGGTAAAAACATCCGGCATCGGCAGTGTAGTGACTGACTGGTTGGTGTACCGGAAAGGATAAAGAAAAGAGGAACAGAAAAAGATGATAGGATTTTATAATTATTCAGTGATCTTGACTTATTTAAGCTTGATTTCTTCCGTATTCGGAATGACGCAGGCGATACACGGCAGATTTAAAATAGCAGTATTCTGCCTGGCTTTGTCAGGACTTTGTGACATGTTTGACGGAAAAATAGCAAGGTCCATGAAAAACAGGACAGAGGATGAGAAATCTTTTGGTATCCAGATTGATTCCCTGTGTGACGTGGTCTGTTTTGGCGTGTTTCCGGCTATGATTTGTTATCTTCTGGGTGTGAGGGGACCTGTGGGACTTGTCATCATTGCCCTGTACTGTGTGAACTCGGTCATACGTCTTGCCTACTTTAATGTTATGGAAATGAAAGGGGCATTGGTCAGTGAGGAGGGGGAGAAATATTACAAAGGCCTTCCCATTACGTCTATGGCTGTGGTATTGCCTTTGGTGTTTATGATCCAGTTTTTTGTGTCAGATTTTGTGTTCGTCATATGTCTGCATCTGGCACTGTTGGTGGTAGGCACCCTTTTTGTGGTAAATTTCCGGTTTAAAAAGCCTAAGAATTCCACACTGGCGGTGCTGGTGGCAGTGGTGGCGTCAGCCCTGTGTATTATGCTGCTCAGAACCAGATACCGCATTGAATTCAGACATGGATGGCCGTGGCTTCCGTGGCTGCGGAAGCTGTAATATATAGGAGGATGACAGGATGAAGTACATAGACAGAGAGGGCAGTATTACAACAGGGGATTCCGGGCAGGACAAACTTTTAAATTGGATGTATACCAAAAGAGCAGGGCGTCTGGCTTTAAAGGTGCTGGTCCAGCCTGTGGTTTCCAAGGCCGGGGGCTGGCTGCTGGACAGAAGGTGTTCTAAAATTTTCATAAGACCATTTGTGAAACAGCAGGGTATCAATCTTGAACGGTATGAGAATAAAGATTATGCTTCCTACAATGATTTTTTCACAAGACAGATTAAAAAAGAATATCGGCCAATAGAGGGAGAGGCAGATACCCTGATTAGCCCCTGTGACGGAAAGCTGAGCGTCTATCCCATTGACGGGAAAAGACGCTTTTCTATTAAGGGGACAGAGTACACTGTGGATTCCCTGCTGCGTTCAGGGCGTATTGCAAGAAGGTATCAGGGGGGATATGCATGCATCTTCCGTCTGACCGTGGATGACTATCACCGCTATTGCTATGTGGATGACGGCTTAAAATCCATCAATATCAGAATACCCGGTATCTTTCACACGGTGAACCCGGCGGCTAATGCTGTGTGCCCTGTCTATAAAGAGAATACAAGGGAATTTTCTCTGCTTAAGAGCAGGCATTTTCAGGTGGTACTTATGATGGAGGTGGGGGCACTCATGGTGGGGCGGATCACCAATTATCACGAGGAATGCCAGGTGAAAAAAGGGGAGGAGAAGGGACGCTTTGAATTCGGCGGCTCCACCGTGATTCTGTTGTTTCAGAAGGATGCAGTGGCGTTTGACAGGAGGCTGCTTGTGAATACACAAAACGGTTATGAGACAATTGTAAAAATGGGAGAGAGGCTGGGGGAGGCAGCAGACAACAGATGATAAAGAGAAAAATAGCAGACCTGGATTTAAGACAGATCGCAGAGTCCGGGCAGTGTTTCCGTATGACCCAAAAAAGTGAAGGGGTGTATACTGTTTCGGCATTTGAAAAATACCTGGAAATAGAACAGAAGGGGGATCTGTTTTTCTTTTCCTGTGCAGAGAAAGAATTTGAGGAGATTTGGGAAGATTATCTGGATCTGCACACAGACTATGGGGCGATCAAAAAATCTGTGGATGAAGAGGATGCCTATCTTCAGGAGGCTGTACGGGAAGGATGGGGTATACGGATCCTGCGGCAGGATCTGTGGGAAATGATTGTGACCTTTCTGGTGTCCCAGAACAACAATATATCACGAATCAGAAAAAGTATTGAATTGTTGTGTCATACCATGGGGGAAGAACTGTACACTGGGGAGGGCGTGAAATATTATGCTTTTCCCAAACCGGAAGCAGTTGTGCGTGCCGGTATGGAGGCGCTCTCCACCCTGGGGCTTGGATACAGGGACAAATACATTTTCCGTACAGCACAGGCCGTTTTAGATGGCAGCCTTGACCTGGAAATGCTGCGGGCAGCAGATTATGAGACTGCCCACAGAGAACTGGTAAAGCAGTATGGGATCGGCAGAAAAGTGGCAGACTGTATCTGTCTCTTCGGGCTTTATCATATAGAGGCCTTTCCTGTGGATACCCACATGAAGAAAATTCTGGAAACGCACTATCCAAAAGGGTTCCCCCATGACCGATATAAAGGGTGCGGAGGAATACTGCAGCAGTACATGTTTTATTATGATTTAAAAGCTGCCGCGTAAAAGGAAATCTGTCTATAGATCAATGGAAGTGATTTTGGGATTTTTCCGGAGCAGCTCCAGGGTATGGAAGATATCATAGCTGTCCGGAAATTTAACGAAGAGCTTCACTTCCACCTGGTTTTCTTTCAGGCGTTTTACTTTCATACTGGTGATCTTTACTTCATCCATCTGAAAGGTATCGGTCAGAATACTGCGCAGGTCATCCTCCTGTTCCATGACAAGAGTTACCTGTTCAATGCTGGAGGATTTCAGCCATCGGAAATTCCGGTGAAAGAAAAACTGCAGAAGCAGTATCATGACCGTAGCAGTGATGCCGGGAACATACATGCCTGCACCGAGAGCCATACCTACGCCTACGGTTGCCCACAAACCCGCAGAGGTGGTGAGGCCGCTGATGTTCATTTTGTGGGTGAAGATGACCCCTGCACCCAGAAAGCCGATAGCAGTGACCACACCGGCGGCGATTCGGGAAGGGTCCAGGTTGATATGGGAGGACAGGACATCGAAAAAACCGTATTTTGATACGATCATCATGAGTGCAGAGGCAAGGGACACAATGGAGTGTGTGCGGATACCGGCCATTTTCATCTGATTTTCCCGTTCATATCCGATGAGGGCACCGCAGAGAATGGCACCCATCATGCGGAGTGGGTATTTTAAGTAAAGTAGAACGAATTCCATAAAAATCCCTCCGTTTCTGTTTTCACCCATTATAACAGAATATCATTTCAATAGCTAGTGCTCCATCCGGCCAGAAAACACCCCATCTTCTTTCTTACCTTGCAGGTTTTCAAAAAAACAGCATTAACAGTGGGTTTCTGGCCGGATAGACCGCAAATGAAGGTATGTATAAAAAAGCAAAAAGATAAGGAGGATTGCGCTATGGTAATTATTGATCAGGAGATTTGTGTGGGATGTGGGGCATGTGTAAAGGACTGTCCAGGCAGTGCCATCCGTTTGGAGGAGGGAAAGGCAGAGGTTTTCCGTTCCTGTATCCAGTGCGGGCACTGTGTTGCAGTCTGTCCGGTAGATGCAGTATCTATACCAGAATTTGACATGGAGGATGTGGAGGCGTACCGGGAAGGAGAGTTTTCTGTCTGTCCGGAGCATTTTTTGAGGGCTGTAAAGTTTCGCAGAAGTGTCCGTAACTTTAAGAAGGAGATTCCGGACAGGGACGTGATAGGAAAAATTTTGGAAGCAGGACGGTACACAGCCACAGCCAAAAACATGCAGGACTGTACCTTCGTGGTGGTCAGGAAGCAGCTTTCGGAATTCAAGGATCTTGTCTGGCAGGAAATGCCGGGGATCATCCAGTCGCTGAGAGAGACGGGACCCGACTATGCCAGGGCATTTTCCTATTTCTATAAATTATGGCAAAGAGATAAGGAGAAGGATACATTCTTTTTCAACACCCCTGTATTCTTAGTCATTGCCTCCGAAAATCCCCTGGACGGAGGGCTTGCGGCAGCCAATATAGAGAACATGGCAGCAGCAAAAGGCCTGGGAGCCCTCTACAGTGGTTATATGATGCGTGTCATCAGGGAAAACCCTGTTTTACAGGAATGGCTGGGGATAGGAGAAAAGACAGTCTCCTGCTGTATGCTGCTGGGATACCCGGACGTGAAGTACAGACGCACTGCCCCCAGGAAAAAGGCAGATATTTTGTGGAAATAAAAAGTTGGAACTGAGGTAAAGGGATGAAAATAGACAGGCTGATCGGCATACTCTCCATTCTGCTGCAGCAGGATAAAGTGACAGCGCCTTATCTGGCAGAAAAATTTGAGGTCTCTAGACGGACCATCAACCGTGATGTGGAGGATATCTGCAAAGCAGGAATCCCTCTTGTCACCACACAGGGACAAAACGGCGGGATTTCCATTATGGAGGGATACCGTCTGGATAAAACGCTGCTCACCTCCAGGGACATGCAGTCTATTCTGGCGGGGCTCAGAAGCCTGGACAGTGTGGCGGGGACTAACCGGTACCAGCTTCTCATGGAAAAGCTGTCTGTGGGAAGCCGGGAGGTGTTGACCAGCAATGACCATATCAGAATTGATCTGTCCTCCTGGTATAAATCTTCCCTGGCGCCCAAGATAGAACTGATTCAAAATGCCATTGAGGCCTGCCGTCTGATAACCTTCCGCTATTATTCTCCCAAAGGGGAGGGGGAGCGGGAGATAGAACCCTATCTGCTGATATTCCAGTGGTCCTCCTGGTATGTATGGGGATACTGCGGGCAGAGAGGGGACTATCGATTGTTCAAATTAAACCGTATGGACAAACTTTGTGATACGGGTGTGAAGTTTGAAAAAAGGCAGATTCCGGACTGTGACTGTTCCCCAAGGCGCATGTATACCGCTTCCATCCATGTGAAGGTCCGCTGTGCTCCGCAGTCGAAATGGCGTTTGATCGAGGAATACGGGATTGCATGCCTAAGAGAGCAGAAGGACGGATATCTGCTGTTTGAATGGGATTTTGCAGACAGGAACAGTTTATTTGGGTGGCTTCTGAGTTTTGGAGAACAGATAGAGCTTCTGGAACCCCAACAGATACGGGAGGAATTGGCCGGGATGCTGGACAGAATGCAGAGACGTTATAAAAAAGAGATTCATATGCCGGAGGAATCATGACAGGCAGTTGTCATGATTCCTTTGTTATAGTAGCCTTAACCCGTGACGGATTCACAGCCATTGCCCCGGAATGTTTTTTATGGCGGCGGCTGCCAGGTACGCGGCAAAATCCTGAAACGGCTCCGGGATGTAAATGGTTTTGAATGGATACGGGAAAAATGAAGAGATGAGGCTGTTATAAATGGAATATGAAATTGTGGAATTGGAAGAGAAAACTGTAATTGGTATCAGCACCCGTACAAATAATCAGGCGCCCCATATGGGAGCAGTGATCGGAGGGCTTTGGGAGAAGTTTTTTACCCAGGGTATTTATGAGGGTGTACCGGACAAGAGAAGCGGGATGCCTCTTGGGATTTATTCCGACTATGCGGGCGGTGTCCTGGATGACTATGATTTTACCGTGGGATGTGAGACAACAGCAGGAGACTATGTTCCGAAAGGAATGGAAAAGAGGCAGATCCCGGCCGGGAGATACGCCAGATTTGTGGTAAAAGGCCATATGCAGAGGGCAGTGGCAGCATTTTGGCAGGAACTGTGGAGTATGGACCTGGACAGGGCGTTTGGCGCCGACTTTGAAGAATACAGGAATCAGGACGTGGAGAACGCGGAAGTGCATATTTATGTGGGACTGAGATAATATAACACCCAGCCTTTTCCTTAGACAGAAAATATGATATACTGACAACGCGGCCGGAGAGTATAAATTTCCGGACAGAACAGAGAAAAACAGGAAAGGCATGAGAGATATGAAGAAATGGAATTTTTTACTGGCAGCAGTGACGTTAGCATTGTCTGTTATACTGACAGGCTGCGGAGGACAACAGCAGGAGGAGGAGCAGGTCAGTCAGACTTCCCCGGAGGACCTGCATCATGTGAAAATTAAAGTGAAGGACTACGGAACCATCTCTGTGGAGCTGGACAGCCAGGCAGCGCCGTTAACAGTGGAAAATTTTATCAATCTGGCAAAGGATGGATTTTACGATGGCTTAACCTTTCACCGGGTGATAAAAGGTTTCATGATCCAGGGCGGTGACCCAAACGGCGACGGTACCGGCGGTTCGGAGAAGACTGTTAAAGGAGAATTTGCCAAAAACGGAGTGGAGAATCCTTTAAAACATACAAGAGGGACCATTTCCATGGCCCGTTCCAGTGATATGGACAGCGCCAGTTCACAATTTTTTATCGTGCAGGAAACATCTGCGCATCTGGATAAAGAGTACGCCGCGTTCGGCCATGTGACAGAAGGGATGGAGATTGTGGACAAAATCTGCGATGATGTTAAAACAGAGGACAGCAATGGAAGTGTGGCCCCTGAAAACCAGCCGGTTATTGAAAGTATTGAAGTGGTAGATTAATGACTTTAAGTCTGCCGGACAGGCAGAAAGCTGCTGTACAGAATGTCAGGAAGCAGATTCCATGACTATCCGTACAGCAGCTTTTTTGCAGCGGGTATATATTACTGCAGAATATTAGAGCGGAACAGATATGTGTCACCGCTTTTTTCAAGCGTCAGCGCAGTGTGCATGGTTCCATCCGGGGTTTGACAATCAAGGTAATACATGCCGTCCTCTGTCCAGCCGCTGGTACAGATAAAGGTCACACAGTTGGTATCCCCGTGCTCCACATAGTAGCTGTCGAACTGCTCCAGATAAGTCCAGTTAAACTTACGGATTTCTCCCAGGCTGATGCCCAGCTTGCGCTGCAGGAACTCCTCGATCTGCTGTGAAGTCAGATGGATCACGTCTGTCATAAACGGCTGTCCGTTTGCGGCCTGAAGCGCAGCGCTCTCCTCAAAGGTAAGCGGTTCAAAATCCATGCCTGCACCGGTGTACAATACCTGATCCAAATCCACTTCCTGGGGAATGCTGTAAGAGGAGCAGAGAAATCCATAATTCTCCATGTCGCTTACGAAGGAGGAAAAATAGTCCAGTTCCTCTGTGCTCAGGTCACGGCGTTCCTCTGTGCCTGTCAGGGGATCAGGCATCTCGGTAGTCTTGTTTTCCTGCGTATTGTCCGGAACTTCTGTCTCAGGTGTCTTTGCAGGAGCCGTTTCCTCCTGGCCGGAATCCGCAGGTGCAGATATTGGATCATTATTCAGAGAAATGCCTTTTCCGTCCAGTATCTTTGTCGTGCTTTTTTTGCTGCCGGAATTATTTTCCGCTTCACTGTCCCCGGTATCTTTTTTTGTTTCCGCGGATGTTTCTGTCTCAGCAGAAGCCTCTTTGGCTTTTTCATTGCCGCAGCCGCTCACAGAAAAAAACATGGAAGAAGCTAGAAGTGCTGCCAGTATCAAAGTTATAAATTTTTTCTTCATTTGTGTTCCCCCTTATCAGCCGCAGCATATGTATGCTGTATTTCGGCATAAAAAAATATCTGTATCCCCTTATTTCATTCAGGATACAGATATTTTATCATAAGAACGGATGGTTGTATAGCCTCTTGGGCTGCCTGTAAACCACAGTATTACCGTTCACTACCTCTGATTGGCAGGCTCAATGGCTATGGTGTTGCCTTTGATCTTAGCGGTCTTCATGGCATTAAGTACGTCTTTTGCGTATTCTCTCGGAACTTCTACAAAGGTGTATTTATCGAACATGTCAATGCTTCCGATAAGCTTTCCTGGCATTCCGCTTTCACCGGCAATGGCGCCCAGGATGTCACCGGGGCGGACACGCTGTTTTTTACCGATGTTGATGAAGAGACGTACCATTCCGGGCTCCTCCGCACCAGTGTCACCGAAATCAACCACTTCCTCATCCGGCTCCTCCTGAACCATACCCATATACATTTTAAGCAGGGCAGCAGCCAGGTCTAAGGTGGTGTAGTCAGAATTGTTGACTTTTTCATCAATAGCGTCGATCATAAGGGAAAGGTTTTCTCTTTCAATGACAGAATCCACGTTTTCCAAAATGTTTTCCATCTTGGTGTTGGCCACATCATTTAAAGAAGGCACTTTCTGGGCATAGATTTTAGTCTTGCAGTAGCGCTGGATCTCTTTTAATTTGTAAAGTTCCTTTCCGCTGGCAAATGTGAAGGCACGGCCGCCTCTTCCTGCACGTCCCGTACGCCCGATACGATGTACATAATACTCGTCATCCTGGGGAAGGTCGTAGTTAAATACTGCCTCAATGTCATCCACATCAATGCCGCGGGCAGCCACATCTGTGGCAACCAGAATGTCAGTCCTTCCTTTTCGGAAGCTCTGCATCACCCGGTCACGCTGTGCCTGCTTCATATCTCCGTGCAGGCCTGCGGCAAAATAACCTCTGCCGATCAGGGCATTGACCAGAAGATCCACCTGTTTTTTGGTGTTGCAGAACACTACGGAGAGCCTTGGGGAGTAGAGGTCCAGAAGACGGGAGAGCACTTCCTCTTTATTCTTAGGTTTTACGTCATAGTAGAACTGTTCAATATTGGGAACGGTCAGTTCTTTTTTTGTCACCTTGATGACTTCCGCGTCTTTTTGGAACTTTTTGGTGATCTCCAGAATAGGCTTCGGCATGGTGGCTGAGAAGAGAACAGTCTGACGTTCCTCTGGAACACCGCTTAAAATAGTTTCAATATCTTCACGGAATCCCATGTTGAGCATTTCGTCCGCCTCATCCAGAACAACTGTGTGTACGTCATCCATTTTCAGGGTTTTTCTGCGCATATGGTCCATGACACGGCCCGGTGTGCCGATGATCAACTGTGTTCCACTTTTTAGGGAACGAATCTGTTTTACAATATCCTGACCGCCATAGATGGGGAGCACCTTGATGCCGTGCAGGTATTTTGCCAGGTTACGGATTTCGTCCGCTACCTGTATGGCCAGCTCTCTTGTGGGGCAGAGTACAATGGCCTGAAGTTTTTTGTCCTTAATATCTATCTTCTGCAAAAGAGGGATACCAAAAGCTGCGGTTTTTCCTGTTCCGGTCTGTGCCTGGCCGATAATGTCACGACCGCTTATCATAGCAGGAATTGCTTTGGCCTGAATGGGGGAGGCCTCCTCAAATCCCATGTAACTCACTGCTTTTTCAATTTCAGGAAATAATCCCAATTCTTCAAATTTCATTGTTTCCATATAAAATAAAAATCCTTTCTGTCGGGGGACTGCCCCGAATCCTTCAAAAATAGGACCGCTTGCGGTCATCAAAAATAGGCGCCGCATAAGCGATGTAAATGCTTATCGCGGCACCCTCTTATACACAATCAGCAGCTTCTATCATACCAGAATCAGAAACTAATGTCAATTAGAAGATATCGACAGGATAAAATGGCAAAAATAATAATATTGCATAAAAATGTGAGGTTTTCTTAAAAAACCTTTGCGGGTATTATACAAAACAATTACAATGAAAGAAAGCGAAGGCGAGGCTTCGGTGAAAATTAATTACAAACAGGAGAGGTACAGACATGAACGGAATAAATGAGAAGCTGGATGCAAGGCCAATGGCGGCAAAGGCAAGTATGATTCAGGGGGAAAATTACAGAATTACGGTTTTGACAGAATCCCTTTTGCGTCTGGAATACAGCAGAGAGGGTGTTTTTGAGGACAGGGCCACCCAGACAGTCCTGAACCGGGATTTTCCGGTACCTGCTTTCAAAGTAACAGAGACAGCGGAGGAGCTGAGACTTTTTACCAGTGCCCTGGAGATGACATACAACAAGAGGGAGTTTGCCCCAAACGGTCTGTTCATTAAAGTGACCGGCGGAAGATCCAATGAGACAAACTGGCATTACGGGGACCCGGTGAAGGACTTAGGCGGAACAGCCCGTACCCTTGATGAGGCGGACGGCGCCATTCCCTTAGAGAGCGGTGTAGTGTCAAGAAATGGATTTTCCATTGTGGATGACAGCAGCAGCATGGCCATTACAGAGAACGGATGGGTGGAAGTGCGTCCGAAAGACAGTATAGATTTCTATTTCTTTGGTTACGGACACAGGTATCAGGAGGCAGTAAAAGATTTATATTACCTTTGCGGAAAGACACCGCTTCTTCCCCGCTGGGTATTTGGAAACTGGTGGAGCCGTTATCACAGATATACGGAGAAGGAATACAAGGAGCTGATGGAGCGCTTTGAGCAGGAGCGGATTCCGTTTTCTGTGGCAGTGGTGGATATGGACTGGCATCTGGTGGATATTGATCCAAAATACGGGAGCGGATGGACGGGTTATACATGGAACCGTGATTTTTTTCCGGACCCCGGTGAGTTTATGGACTGGCTGCATGGCAGAAATATGAAGATCACGCTGAATGTGCATCCTGCAGACGGGGTCCGCGCCTATGAGGAGGCCTATGAGCGGGTGGCAAAGCGTATGGGAATAAATCCGGACAGCCAGGAACCGGTGCAGTTCGATGTGACGGACAGACATTTTCTGGAGGTGTATTTTGAAGAACTGCATCATCCCCTGGAGGATGAAGGTGTGGATTTTTGGTGGCTGGACTGGCAGCAGGGAACTGTCACAAAGATTCCGGGATTAGACCCGCTGTGGATGCTGAACCATTTTCATTATCTGGACAGTGCCAGGAGAGGGAAGCGGCGTCTTACCTTTTCCAGATATGCCGGAATCGGAAGCCACAGGTATCCCATTGGATTTTCAGGAGATACGGTGATCACCTGGGACAGCCTGAAATTCCAGCCCTATTTTACAGCCACTGCCAGCAATGCGGGATACGGATGGTGGAGCCATGATATCGGAGGCCATATGCACGGTGTCCGGGATGATGAGATGACAGCCAGATGGGTGCAGTTAGGTGTCTTTTCACCTTTAAACCGTCTGCACAGCACAGATAATCCTTTCAACGGAAAGGAACCATGGAAATATAATAAGATAACCCAGAGTGTTATGGAAGAGTTCCTGCGTCTGCGCCATAAAATGGTGCCGTATCTGTACACCATGAACCGTTATGCCAGCAGGGACGGGCAGCCTCTGGTGCGCCCTATGTACTGGCTGGAGCCGGAGCGGGAGGAAACCTATGATGTGCCAAATGAATATTATTTCGGGACAGAGCTGATTGCAGTGCCCATAACAGACCCTGCAGATCCCTGTACCTGTATGGGATGTGCAAAGGCATGGCTTCCGAAAGGCACCTGGTTTGATTTCTTTACAGGACGCCGCTATGAAGGCGGACGTCTTCTTTCCGTCTGGAGAAGTGTGGAGGAGATGCCTGTGTTTGCCCGTGCAGGAGCCATTGTACCTATGCAGGAGCTGCCGGAGCAGATGAATGACCTGAGCAATCCTGAAAAAATGGAGATTTACGTTTTTCCGGGAGCTGACAACTGTTTTTCTCTCTGGGAGGATGAGGGAGATTCCCTGGAGGATGCAGATGAAAACTGGGTCTGCACGAAATTGACACTAAAGAACAAGGAAGGCTTTTTCGTCTCTGCTGCCCAGGGAAATATTTCCGTACTGCCGGGAAAAAGAACATGGACCCTGCATTTCAGAGGGGTGGAGAATGCTACTGTCAAAGTGCAGGCAGAGGGACTAAACGTGGCAGCAGAGCAGTCTTATGATGCCGCTGCATGTACCCTCACTGTCCGGACAGCGGATATTCCGGTGACCAGTGCACTTGAGGTGCAGTTTGAAGAAGGGCTTTTAACGGCTGAAAATCACATGACCCAATTTGTATATGAGATCCTGGAGCGTGCACAGATCGCTTATGACTTGAAGGAAGCTGTGCTGAAAACCGTGGAGGAGCTTGGTGAGAAGGCGGTTCCCGCACTCTTTGCCATGGAACTGGATGAGGCGCTGCTTTGCGCAGTTACAGAAGTGCTGACAGCGTGCTGAGAAGAATACATGCTTGTTTATTTATAAAATGAAATGCTGCCGTACAGTGGTTTTTGACGCTGTGCGGCAGCATTTCTGCTTACTTCCTTACCTTATATGATATATTTGTCCAGAAAACGGTCTACCGTGCGGAAATACAGTTTGGGGTCAGTGGCACAGGAAAGCGCGTGGCCCGCGCCGTCTATAACCAGTTTTTCTTTTTCACATTTGGCTGCATGGTACAGCTTGTTCAGCATGTAGAATGGAACAAACGCGTCCTTTGACCCGTGTATAAAAAGAATGGGGCGGTTGCATTTTGCCACCTGCCGTATGGCGCTGGCTTCCTTGAAGGAGAAACCGTAACGGATCCTGGAAGCAAGGGAGGACAGGTGCAAAAAGGGAAAGGCCGGCAGATGGAAATAATTACGGATCTGCACGCTGAATTCTTCCCAGACACTGGTATATCCACAGTCCTCAATGATGGCTTTAACATTAGACGGCAGATTCTCGCCGGAAGTCATCATGACTGTGGCGGCACCCATGGAAATACCCATCAGGACAATCTGGGATTTCGGGTCTTTCTGGCGGAGAAAATCAACCCATTCCAGCACATCTTTTCGCTCCTGCCATCCCATGCCAATGTATTTGCCCTCGCTGTCCCCGTGGCCTCTGGCGTCAGGCAGAAGGACAGAATATCCCCTGTGCCAGAAATGTCTGGCGTACACGCCCAGTTCGCAGCAGTTGTTGCGGTAACCGTGACAGAGAATCACATAGCGTGTGCTTCCCGCCTGTATGGATGGAAGAAAAAGCCCGTTCAGCTTCATGCCGTCCCGGTTAATGAGTGTCACCGGGGAGGCCTCTTTTTTGATCCACTCCTTACCGGGACGGAGAAAATCACCTAAGGGATCAGGCTTGTCTGCGTTTTTCCGCTCGGTCCGGTACATGGGAAATGTACGGGAGAGAGCAAAGCGGCGCAGAAAACTGGTGAGTACATAAGATGCGCCCACGCAGACACCTGCTCCTGCGATCGCAGCATGTTTTAAAGTTTTGGAAGATAATTTTTCCTTCATGTGTCAATGCTCCTTTATACCTTTCCGGTGTGTAACGGTTCTGTATCTTTGCGGTCAGAGTTTCTCCATGGTTTCTTTTACGCGTTCCAAATCATCCCGGATGGACATTGCCTGGGGACAGACCTCCTCGCACTTGCCGCATTTCTGGCACTGGTCAGCACGGGCATCCTCTGCCAGGTCATTAAAGTAGGCACGTTTTGCCTGCTCTTTATTTTCATACATGGACAGATCATTCCAGATGCGGAAATTCTGTGGAATATTGACGCCAAAAGGACATGGCATACAGTAAGCGCATCCGGTGCAGCCGTTTTTCGTCCGCTGTTTGATGGCAGAAGCTACATCAGCTACAATTTCCTTCTCTTTCAGGTTGAGAGGTGTGAAGTTCTCAAATGTGTTCAGATTGTCTTCCACCTGCTCCATTGTAGTCATACCGCTTAATACAACTTTGACATTGGGTTTGCTGGCCACCCAGCGGAGAGCCCAGGAGGAAATGCTGGCGTTTGGTTTGTAATCTTTGAAGGGTTCTGTCACTGCGTCCGGCAAAGTGGCAAGAGAACCGCCTTTGACCGGTTCCATGATCACCAGCGGAATGCCCAGTTCCTCTGTCAGTTCATAGCCTTTGTCTCCGGCCTGGATATCTGTGTCAACATAGTTGTACTGAATCTGGCAGAAATCCCATTTGCGGTAAGTGGCTATGGTTTTAAAAGTTTCAAAATCATCGTGGAAGGAGAAACCGAAGAATTTAATTTTTCCTTGTTTTTTCATTTCTTCCATATAAGGAATGATCCCCAGATCCAGAACGTTCTGCCATTTTTCCTTATCCAGGCAGTGAAGCAGATAGAAGTCCACGTAATCCACTTCCAGACGGTCAAGCTGTTCCTGGAAAATCCGTTTTGCGTCATCCAGGGTTTTCACGTTCCATACAGGCAGCTTGGTTGCCAGATAGAAACTTTTACGGTCATATTTTTTCAGGACCCTGCCCACAAATGGTTCACTGTCCCCGTTGTGGTACGGATAGGCGGTATCTATGTATGTGACTCCGGCCTTCAATGCACGGTCCAGCATGCTCTCGGCTTTAGCCTCGTCGATATTTCCGTCTGCTGTCTGCGGAAAGCGCATACATCCAAAGCCCAGAAGGGATGGGGATACACCCAGATTCTCAAATTTACGGTATTCCATTGTGTAAAAACCTCCTCTATTTCAGTCAAAATAATTTAATTAGTAGCTGATATCTATTTTATCATTCTATGCAGGGAGATGACAAGAGATTTCCTGAATTATTAGGCCATGCCCATATCTTTTTCATGGAAATGGATGAGAAAATAAAGTATACTGGAGAAAAGACAGACAGCTGTCTGTAAATGCTAAAAAGGAGAGTAAATGATATGCAGGAATTTATTTATTATGCGCCTACAGAAGTGGTGTTTGGAAAAGATGCGGAGAAGAAGACAGCAGCGGAAGTGAGGAAGTGGGGCGGCAGCCGGGTGCTTCTTGTCTATGGGAGTGGCAGTGTAAAAAAGAGTGGTCTGTTGGACACCATTGAGGGGGAACTTGCGGATGCGGGGATCGCCTTCAAAGAGTGGGGCGGGGTTAAGCCAAATCCCAGACTGTCTTTTGCGGAGGCAGGTGTGGAGGCTGCGGTTTCTTTTGGAGCGGATTTTATTTTGGCTGTAGGTGGGGGAAGTTCCATTGACACGGCAAAAGGTATTGCGCACGGAACAGCAAACCCGGGAACTGCACTTTGGGATATCTGGACGCAGAAGGTGCCGCTGACAAAAAGTCTTCCGGTGGGGGTTGTCCTGACCATTGCGGCCGCGGGCAGTGAGATGAGCGACTCCGCGGTGCTGACGAATGAAGCGATTGGAAGGAAGCAGGGATTGAGCACGGATTTTAACAGGGTGAAATTTGCTGTTATGAATCCGGAGCTTACTTACACGCTGCCGAAATATCAGGTGACATGCGGTATTGTGGATATTATGATGCATACGCTGGACCGGTATTTTACCCATACAAAGGGAAACCGGATGACAGATGAGATTGCGGAAGCACTTCTGAGGACTGTGATTGAAAATGGAAGAAAGGCCTGGGGGGACCAGACGGATTATGAGGCCATGAGTGAGCTGATGTGGTGCAGCAGCCTGTCCCATAATGGGATCACAGGACTTGGGGCAGAAAAGGATTTCGCGCCTCATAAAATAGGGCATGAGCTCAGTGCAAAATATGATGTGGCTCACGGGGCCAGTCTGTCTGCTGTCTGGGAGGCATGGGCAGAGTATGTGTATATGGAAGAACCGGCACGGTTTGCTCAGTATGCAAGAAAGGTGTGGGGCGTGCAGGAGGATGATGATGTGGAGGCGGCTAAAGAGGGGATCAGGAGGACTGTGGGATATTTTAAAAGTTTGAATATGCCTGTGTGTCTGGGAGAACTGGATGCGGGAGTGCTGGCGGAGGATGCGTTGGTGGATATGGCTGAGAGGGCGACGGGGAAGGATACGTTTTGTGTGGCGAAGTTTAAGGAATTGCATCAGGGGGATGTGTATGAGATATTGAGGAGGGCGAATCATATGTGAATATAGTTGACTTATGTTAATAATGTGATATAATGGGCATATGTTAATAAAAATGCATTGAGAAGGCGGAGTGTTGTTGGGAGGTGAGGAGATGTCCAGGCCTAGTAAGGAAAAGAGGATTTGCAGACTGCCGGGGTGCGGGTTGTTTGTGCCGGGTGAGGGGGGTGAACCTGCGCATCGGATTCGGATGACGGTTGATGAGTATGAGACGATTCGGCTCATTGATTATTTGGGGTATACCCAGGAAGAATGTGCGGTGCAGATGGAAGTAGGGAGAGCTACTGTGCAGGCAGTTTATGCAGAGGCCAGGAAGAAACTGGCACGTTTTTTGGTGGAGGCGTCTTCTCTGGAGATCAGCGGCGGAAGCTATAGGATCTGCGGGCAGGATGGCCGTCGGCAGAACGGGTGCGTTTCATCAATCAGGAGAGGAGATTCAAACATGAAAATTGCAGTGACATATGACAATGGAGAGGTATTTCAGCATTTTGGACACACAGAGCAGTTCAAGGTATATGAGGTGGAGGATGGAAAGATCGTGTCATCTGAGGTGATTGATACCAATGGCAGCGGACACGGTGCGCTGGCAGGATTTCTGAACCAGTGCGGTGCACAGGTGCTCATCTGCGGAGGTATCGGCGGTGGTGCAAGGAATGCGCTGGCGGAGGCGGGAATCCAGCTTTATCCGGGAGCGTGCGGAGATGCGGATGCACAGGTGGAAGCATTTTTGGCCGGAAGCCTGAATTATGACCCGGATACAGTCTGTGCACATCACGGTCACGGACATGAGGGCAGTAACTGTGGGGAACATACCCATGAGTGCGGCCATCACTGCGGGAATTAATACGGTTATAACTGCAAAAGAAACGGCATCGGCAGGTGAAGGTTCATCTGCCGATGCCGTTTTTATGGGATAAAAAGCCGTTTTTTAATCTTCCAGATTGCTTTTTATTTCCCCACACGCGATTTTGCTGCCGGAATCCCCTGATGGCTGTGTTTTAAAGTCATCAGGTTTTTCATGGATGATTACCGTCCGGCCTATGATTTCTTCCGGAACGAACCGGTTTGTATAGAACATAGAAAGCGCATACCCGTCATTTTCAAAGAGCGGAGGTAAATCCCCGGCATGTTCCGGGTGCGGACAATCTTTGGGATTTAAATGGCTGCCGGTAAGAGGATAATCCCCCTCTGCGTTTTCTTCGCAGGAAGAGCCTTCATGAATGTGAAAGGCAAAGACTTTTTCCTGACAGGCAGCTTCCGAAGTGGGAAGTCCGGCAATGTCGGCAAGGACAACCGTACCGCCCCACAGCGGGAAAAAGTATACGAAACCTTTGATATTGGGGTATCTCTTTCCTCCGTATACAAAGGAATAGGCTTCCGGTGCAGTGGTGACTACCTTTTGCATGGCTTCTAATAATTCCCGGCGCATATATGTCATTTGCTGCATCCCGGATCGCAGCTGCATTTGGCGGGCATGTCAAAGCTGGGGTTAAAGGCATAGAAGTTCTTAAAGTCCAGTTCTTCCTGTACGGAACGTAGGGTTTCACCGAAACGCTGGAAATGCACAACTTCTCTTTCACGCAGGAATCGGATGGGGTCTATAACATCCGGGTCTTTGATGACACGGAGTATGTTGTCGTAAGTGGAGCGTGCTTTCTGTTCAGCAGCCATATCTTCAAATAAATCTGTGATGGGATCTCCTTTTGACTGGAACTCACAGGCATTAAAGGGGATACCTCCGGCAGCCTGCGGCCAGATGCCTACGGTATGGTCGATATAATAGGGGCCAAGACCGGACTTTTCTATTTCTTCCATGGAAAGGTTGCGGGTGAGCTGGTGTACAATGGTGGATACCATTTCCATGTGAGCCAGTTCCTCTGTACCTGTATCGTTATCGGTATTGTACACGTGAAGTAATGATTAACGTGGTGCTGCCTGTACGGAAGTGTTATACTATAAGAAAAAAGGAGGAGTATGATATGTACAAAACAGAAACTTACACAGCAGTGGTACCGGTGGAAGACTACATAGAAGGTTATGTGGATGTGGTCACGTTTCTAGAGTGCTGCAGAGCATGTCCGAATTACGATACGGTATGGTCCTGCCCGTCTTACGATTTTGATGTTTTGTCATACTGGAGAAAATACAAGAATCTGGAACTGACCGCCGTTAAAATAATATTTGACGAGGATTTTGCAGGAAAGGCATTTACAAAGGAGGAGCAGGACGAGATCCTTGGGCAGTCCCTCCGTGTGGAGAAGGGAAAGTTATCGGAAATACTCTGGGAAAAAGAAAAGGAATATCCGGGAAGTATCAGCCTGTCAGCAGGTTCCTGCGATTTGTGTCAAGGAAACTGTACCAGACCGGATAAAAAAGCATGTCGTTTTCCGGAAAAGATGCGTTATTCCATAGAATCCATGGGAGGCAATGTGGGGCTCACACTCAGTAAGCTCATGGGAATCGAGCTGGAATGGATGGAAGAGGGGAAGCTGCCCCATTATTTTGTGCTGGTGTGCGGGCTTTTAAAGTAAACTGCAAATGGGTAAAAAGGGAACTTGACAAAGAATGTCGTTTGTTATACGCTTCTATCATAAACTTATAAAAGTATCTGATAAGAGTGTAAAGTAGAATGCATATGGACACTCTGACTGCCAGACCAAAAGTATTAAAACAGGCAAATCTTTCCCTCATACGGAAAGTTCTGAAAGCAAAAGGAACTGCCACCAGGGCAGAGATTGCCTATGAGACAAAGATCAGTTCCACCACAGTCCGCTCCCTGTTGTCTGAAATGATGCAGAACGGAGAAATTGAGAGTATTGGATACGATGAGTCCAGCGGAGGAAGAAAAGCGGAGCGCTATGGATTCAGGCCCCATCGGTATTACGGTGCAGCTTTCTGTATCACAGGAGACCAGATCTACGGTTTGTTGATCAATGTCTGCGGCGAGATCGTGGAAAAAACAAGGCTGGAGGCGGCCAACGGTGATTTTGAGAGCGCCGTCACCGCCTGGCTGGATGAGCAGGTCAAAAAAAGAGAACTCAAGTCCATAGGCATTGGCGTGCCCGGTGCAGTGGAAGGGGGAGGGTACTGGAGAACCAATGAGACTGACGGGAAATTATATAAAATAAATATAGGTGACAACCTTGAAAAACGGTACAAAATACCGGTAGTGCTGGAAAATGACTTAAATGCCACTGCCTTCGGATTCGGGCGGTGTTACGCAAAAGAGTTTCTATGTGAGAATCCGAATAACGTGAATATGGCATTTCTCTATTTTGAAAAGGGCTGTGTAAGCGCGGGCTTTATCTCAGGGGGCAGGGTTGTCCGCGGAAATAATAATTTTGCCGGGGAGCTGGGACTGCTGCCCATGGAACACGGAAAGACGCTGGATGCGTGTATGGCAGAACCTATGGAGGCTGTCAGATATGTCAATCTGGTGGTCCAAGTCATCAGTTTTATCTGCGGAATTCTGAATCCGCAGTATGTGGTCCTTGGCGGTCCCAGTCTGCGGAAGAACTGTATCGGGCCTGTTGGTGATGGGCTTTCCGCCTTTCTGCCGAAGCATCTTCTGCCTGAGATCCTCTATTCTCCGGATGTGTGGCAGGATTATTTTGACGGTATGGCAAGTCTTACCGCCGGGAAAATGTTCGACGAGGTACAGTTTATAAAAGAGCAGCCATGTTTATGAGTAAGAGAAAGAAAATCCTCCATACCAGGCCGATTTTGGGGCCAATGATCGGTGGGGCCGTAAAAGGCATTCAGGAGTCAGGTGATGCCGTGAGATCTGCTGCCGCTATGAACGGGATACGTGGTCTGTATCTGATATCCACAGCGGGTATTTTGCTTCTGCAGGTGATTTATCATCACCTGCAGGGAAAAAGGGAGGTGTGTGTCCATGTCAAAGGTTGATTTCCATATCCATACCAAGTTCAGTGATGACGGAGAATTTTCTCCAGGAGAGATTGTCAGACAGTGTGAGGCCGAAGGGATGGAGTGGATTGCCGTTACAGACCATAATTCTGTCCGCGGCGTGCCAAAAGCTATGGAGGAGGCTGTTTCTGTCCGTGTCATATCCGGTGTGGAGCTGGACTGTGTGTACAGGGGGCATAATTTTCACCTTTTGGGATATGGCATTAATGCGTCCCGGGAGGAATTTTGGGAGATAGAACAGGATATCCTCAGCCAGGAGAGAAGGGCAGCAGAGGAAAAAATCAGGCTGTTTTCAAAGGCGTCCGGCATTTATGTTGATGCAGATAAAATTCTTGCAGAATCAGAGAGTGGTGTTGTGACAGGAGAGCAGATCGCTGCTTATGTCCTGGGCCGGGAGGACGCAGAGAGAGATGAGAGACTGGTGCCTTATCTTCCCGGCGGACAGAAAAGTGATATGCCCAATGTGCGGTTCTACTGGGATTTTTTCTCCAAAGGAAAGCCTGCCTATGTGGAAATCTCTTATCTTTCCCTTCCAGATGCTGCATCTCTGATACACAGCGCCGGCGGCATGGCGGTTCTTGCACATCCGGGCCAGAATCTGAAAGGGGATGATGAACTGTTGGATAGAATAATAGAGGAGAAGATTGACGGGATTGAGGCATTTTCTTCTTATCACAGCAGGGCAGAAGCGGCGCATTATCTGGAAGCTGCCATACAGGGTGGTCTTCTTGCTACCTGCGGCAGTGATTTTCATGGCAGACATAAGCCAAATATCAGGCTGGGAGGTCACAACGCCCTGTGGAGTGACGAAAAACTCCTGTCAGAAATGAAAAAAAGCCCCTTACTGAGGCAGCCTGTTCTATAAAAGAACAGGCTGCCCGGTCAGGAGCGGGAATTGCTTATAATACATCCTCTGCTTCACATCCGCAGGCAAAAGGTCCTGCAAGAGGCATCATATCACGTTTTTTACCAAAATAATCCTGGTCAAACACAATAGGAGTTCCGTCAGGCGCTTCAAATTTCTGTTCCGGCTCAAAAGCCTCTCCCAGCAATTCCGTGCTCACAAACGGGGTCTCAAATTTTGGCAGGAATTCATACAGATTCGTCTCCAGGCGGTATTCGCCGCCTTCTTCTTTCAATTCCAGTGTGATCTTGTTTTCCTCATCCACTTTATAATTTTCCTCTGCATCACACGGTTTAGCGCCATTAAAGTATACATTGCCTCCGGTGTAGATGGGAAGATGGTCATAATAGATGTCTTTGTTGTCGTGGTCCACAGCAGTCTCTGCGTTGAAACGACCAAAGTATGTCTCTGCCGTGGGATATCCGTCGTACGGTTTCGTACCGCAGATAAACTGGTATTTATCCATGGTTCCCATGCCTTCAGCCTCTGCATAGGCAGCCAGGTCCCGGCGGATATCCTTCTGTACAAATATGTTGTTGTAGAAGCGTGCATCACCGTGGAGGATGGTCATGAAACCGGCAACCTCTGTGCGGTGGGGAACGTGGTATGGTGTATATCTTGGGGTAGGCAGATATTGTCCGCCGTTATCCACTCCGGCGCCTACCCAGGTAAAGGAGCCTGCGATCAGGTTGTGCACAAGAGCAGTGCCCTGTGTGCTGATGCGGCATGCGCAGTCGGACAGGAGCAGGTTGTTGTCAACCAGTGTGGGACCATGGGAAACCTCAATAAAAATGTCCTCAGCCAGAGCCAGCCCATTGGCGATCTCCGTACCTTTTGGCGGAACATTGTCGTGGAACAGGTTTTGTGTGACACGGGTTCCCTGTGCCTGCCAGTCAAGCCACAGACCACGGGTGCAGTGGTGGAAATGGTTGCGGCGGATGATCACATCAATGGCAGCATGCATTTTGATACCGCCGATTTCCGCACCGGCCAGGTCCTGTTTGTTATTGATATGGTGAATATGGTTGTCCTCTATGACAGAGAACACACCGCCTAAATGTCCTACAATACCGGTCTGCCCACAGTCGTGGATGTTACAGCGGCGGACTGTGTGAGAGCCGATGTTCTCTTTGGTCCAACCCTCTGTCTGTGCCTGGCAGATAGCATCACGTTCTGTCTGGGTGCCGTCTTTATAGAATTTGGTGGTCCACTTGTTTTCATTGTTGGGCTGCAGATATTTTCCAAGGGAAATACCGGAGCATTTGGAATCAGAGACTTCACAGTCCTCGATGATCCAGCCTTTTGACCAGTGAGGGCCGATCATGCCTTCCTGGTAAGCAGTGGGCGGTGCCCAGGTAGTAGCTGCCTGTTTTACGGTAAATCCGGACAGGGTGATGTGATTTACACCTGTCTTATCCGGATAGAAACAGTTCCGGCGCACATTGATCTCTACAGTTTCCTCATTAGGGTCAGCGCCCTGGAAATTGGCGTAGATCACCGTGAAGGCACCGTCCTGTTCGGTATACCATTTGTAGAGGGTAAAATCCGGGTCCCAGGAGCCTTTGTATACTGTTGGGTTTGCCACGTCTTCCAGAGAAAATGTCTCGTACATGGATTTGCCGTTTATGTACACTTCTCCGGTATGGACTGGTTCCAGAGCGCGGTACCAGTCACCGGCGATCACTGTGGTGTAGGGATTGTAGCTGCCGAAGATTCCATTAGGGATGCGGGCCATCCATACATTGCCTTGGTACTGCGTCCAGTTTTTTACAGGTTCCGCGCCGGTTATGACAGCGGCCATCGGCTCCTCAGAGCGGTATACAATGCGGTTCTGGTCATCGGTACCGCCGTTTGCCGGATTTACATATTCCCGGTAGATACCGGGAGCTACCAGAACTTCATCGCCTGCACAAGCGATTTTAGCTGCCTCGCTGATGGTCTGGAACGGTTTTTCTTTTGTACCGCATCCGTTTCTCGGAGCATTTGCGGCTACATAATAAATCATAGGTGTATCCTCCTTTGATCGTGTTAAGCGTATTTTCTATTGACCTTTTTGGTCTCGCAATAATATAATTATACTGTGGATTTAGGTATATAAAAATAATCATACTGCCTGAAAATATAAAAATCCTGCCATTTACGGAGGGGCCTATGGTACAATTTAGAAAATTTGATATAGACGGAAGAAAAAAAGAGAAAATCGTGTTTCAAAACCAGATGCTTCACTATGGATTGTATGTGCCAAGGCCGGAGGCGTATTTCTTTGGGGATATTCCCTGGCATTGGCATGATGAATTTGAGTTCGGGCATATTTTAGGGGGAAGTATGCAGTATAAAACCAATCATCACGAATTTATACTGCATGAAGGAGACGGGATATTTATCAATTCCGGTGTCCTGCATTATCTTCATCCCCTAAAGCCTGTGGAGGATGTGAGACTGCAGTCCCAGTTCTTTGACCGGTCTTTTCTGGCGGGTGCTTCCGGAAGTATACTGGACATTAAGTACATTGCTCCGGTGCTGGAACAGAGACAGCTTGATGCAGTGCCGCTTTACTGTTCTGATGCGGGGAGCGCCAGATTTCTGGAAAAAATGAGAGAAGGCGCAGAGCTGAGCATCAAAGGGGAGCGTTTTTTTGAACTGCGCCTAAGAAGTCTTTTTTCAGAACTCTGGGAGATTGTGTATTCCTGGGCTATGGATGAGAATAAGAAGGGAACAGGGTACAATACCCTGGAGGACGAACGGATCAAACAGATGCTATCCTATATCCAGGAACATTACAATGAGAAGATAACAGTAGAGGACATTGCGTCCAGTATACATATCAGCCAGCGGGAGTGCTACCGTCTGTTCCAGACAAGTCTTGGGGAGACACCTGGGGAATTTATGGTTTCCCTGCGCCTTCAGAAGGCGCAGGAGCTTCTGCGCTATACGGATAAAAGTGTCCTGGAGGTTGCTGTGGAGACCGGCTTTGGGACCAGCAGCTACTTTGGGAAAATTTTTAAGCAGTATCACCATATAACGCCGAAACAGTACAAAAAGCTCAATGTTGACAAGAGTGACCGACCGGTACAGGATACTTGATCAGCCGTATGTTTCTCATGCTGGCAGTTCCCCGTCCGCAGGCATCCGCTTTATCTCTTTCCGGACCAGAAGAACAGCCAGAATACCGGCAGCCCCATCCGCGATAGGACCTGCATACATGACTCCGTCAATTCCCATAAAGAGCGGGAAGATCAGGATCAGCGGAATCAGAAACAGGATCTGCCTGGTCATGGAGAGCACAATACCCCTGGCAGCTTTGCCGATGGAGGTAAAAAAGTTTGCTGTCACCGGCTGTAAGCCGTTTAAAAAAGTGCAGAACATAAAAATGCGGAAATACTTCTGGGCAAATTGATAATAGAGTTTATCTCCGGAACCGAAAAGTCCCACTATCTGCCGGGGGAAAAGCTGGAAACATAGAAAGGCGGCAACAGCCAGTATAGTTGCAGTTCCGGCAGCACACAGATAGGTCTTTTTTACACGGGTATAGTTTTTTGCTCCGTAATTGAACCCCACAATAGGCTGGGACCCTTGTGCGATCCCAATGACAATGGACAGAAACACCATGTTTACTTTGGCCACAATCCCTACCACAGCCAGAGGAATGTCGCTTCCGTAAACGGAATGTGAACCAAAGTGGCGCAGGACATTGTTCATGGTTATCTGTACCACAGTGAGCGCCAGCTGGTTGAAGCAGGAGGCCATTCCAAGGGAGGCGATGGCCTGCACACAGGACATCCTGGGAATGAGAGTCTTCAGCTTCAAATGTACGGTCTTATACTGCGGAAGATAGAAGAGGACCATACAGGCTGAAAAAACCTGACCGATCACGGTTGCCCATGCAGCACCGGCGATCCCCCAGCCAAAGGTAAAGATAAACAGAGGATCCAGCACTGTGTTGATCAGTGCCCCGGAGACCATGGAGATCATGGAATATGTGGGACTGCCGTCTGCCCGGATTAAATGATTGCCTCCGGTTGTCAGCATAAAAAAGGGGATACCCCAGGTAGTGATTCCCACATAAGTCATGGCATAAGGCAGAACCTTGGGGGTAGCTCCGAAGGCCAGAATCAGCGGTTTCAAAAACAGGCGGATAATGATTATCAGGACAATGCCGCACAGTATCAGACTGCCAAACCCGGCGCCTGCAATATGCTTTGCTTTTTCTTCATGCTTGCGGCCAAGTTCCAGATTAAAGTTGGATGCCCCTCCGATTCCTATAAGGAGAGCGATCGCCGTGGTTATGGTGGTGATAGGGAAAGCCACATTGGTCGCGGCGTTTCCGTACATACCGACACCCTGTCCGATGAAGATCTGGTCCACAATGTTATACAGTGCATTTACCAGCATACTGATAATGGCCGGCACTGCGAATTTGGGCAGTAATTTACCAATGGGACTGCATCCCAAAGGGTTTTCCTTTATCTGTTGTGTGTTCTCCATAAAATAACTCCATCCTTTCTGGTTTTATTTTAAGCGATTTTGAGGAAAAATCCAATATTAAATTTAAAAAAGGGGTTATATTGCATAAAGAAGCTTGACAAGAAATTGCGTGGGATAGTATAATTTTATATGAAATGGGTTTCAAAAATAATTCGGAAATAAAATGCAGAAATACCAGGTAATATCTTATAAATTCTTATAATATTTTGTGTAAATAATGAAACCGATTTCATATGGACATATCCCATATTGTACATAGCAAGTGATCATCCGGTCATCTGAGGCCTTGGGACAGGATGTGCTTGAATAAATTTTTAAGGAGGAAGTTATGGAACAGACAAAGGCGAAGAGAAAGCGGCACTCAAAATTCCTGAGTGCCCTGCTGGCGGTCTGTGTAGTATTCTCAGGCGGCGGAATGACAGTTCCGGTGCAGGCGGATGCAGAACAGACGGAGCAGAACACCATTGTGAACGGGGCATTGTGGTATGATGACCGTGGAGAGAACATTCAGGGGCACGGCGGCAATATCCTGGAGTATGAGGGCAGATATTACTGGGTAGGGGAGTACAAGGAGAACGCCAATTTCAGCGGCATTGCCCTTTATTCATCCTCAGACCTGGCAGACTGGAAATTTGAGAACATGATTCTGACACCGGATACGCCGGATGATGACGGTACCATAGGCTTCTGTACCATAGAGCGTCCGAAACTGATTTTTAATGGCTCGGAATTTGTACTGTGGGCACATTGGGAAAACGGCAAAGATTATGGCGAATCAAAATTGATCGTAGCCAAATGTGATACGGTCAACGGTGATTACGAATTTGTAAACCGCTTCAATCCCAAGTCCAAAACGTATAATGCGGAGACCGGTGAATATGAGATAACTACCAACCGTTCCCTGGATATGACTATTTACAATGATACGGAAACCGATGCGGATGGAACGGTACATAACCAGGCGTATCTGATTTCCGCCAATGGTCATAATATGGCACTCTATAAGCTGACCCAGGATTGTATGGATGTAATTCCTGAGGAGAGTTACCAGTTCTGGATCGGAGCAGGAAGGGAGGCCCCTGCCCTTGTAAAATCCGCCGATTATTACGTGCTGGTGACTTCAGGCCAGTCCGGCTGGTATCCCAATCAGTCCATGTACGGGTATACAAAAGATATCACAGATCCCAACGGATGGACACCGGCAGATGAACTGAAAACCATTGGAAACAATTCAACCTTTTACAGTCAGCCAACCAATATCGCCTCGATTGGAGATGGACAGTACATTTATATGGGTGACCGCTGGAATCCCGGTGCGTTGGGAAAATCCACATTCGTATGGCTTCCGCTCAATATAGAAGCCGGGGAGGAGGGGGTTACCGCATCCATGGATTATGTGGATGCGTGGTCATTCAATGCAGGAAGCGGCAAAGTTGAGCTTCCGGACAGCGAACTGGTATCACAGGGAAAAACCGTGGAGGCCAGCGTGGCAGGTAGTGATGCTCATCCGGTAGAACAGGCTGTGGACGGCATTCGTGACACTACCTCAGAATGGGGGAACAGCAACTATTTTGCGCCTGCATCCGTGCCCTTTTCCTACACTATTGATCTGGAAGAGGTATATGATCTAAATAGATTTGACCTTTCCACACGTCTGTGCAACGGCTCTGAGACTTATTACCAGTACCGTGTGGAGGGAAGCAATGACAAAGTAAACTGGGAACAGATCTTGGATGAGTCATCCAATACAACTGCCGCCTTTAGAAGCAATCCTGTAAGCGGGTCCTACCGTTATGTGAGGCTGGTCGTCGACAATGTGGTCAATGCCCATAATGGCAATGGCGCGGCCTGGGCAGCGGGACTGGTAGAGGTGGAAGTCTATGCCTCTCAAAAAACGGCTTCCCATAAAGTCCTGGATATTTTATATGAACAGTACAAATCTGTTGAGCAGGGCTATTACACCAGAGCCTCCTATAAAGAATTTCAAAAAGCACTGAAGAAAGCAAAAGAAATCCTGGAAAAAGGGGAAGCGGCAGAGTCGGAATACGAAGATGCTGTAAAAGCGTTAAAGACTGCATACGAGGGGTTGAAAAGGGGTGCCGGGACTCCGGTGAAAGTGACAGGAGCGGTCAGTGACACGGCAACCGCAGCGGGCACACTTCCGGCATTGGCACCTGTAGTGATGGTGGAGACACAGGAAGGTCTGTCTGCAGAGGCAGAGATTGACTGGAATATTTCAAAAGAACAGTTCACCTCCCCTTACAGCACAGTTTCTGTTGAGGGAGTGGTGAGAAATACGGGTTTGAAAGTAAGCTGCAGTGTGGAAGTGATTCCGGATAACCTGATCTATTTTATTGACTGCGGTACACAGGAAACAGGCTCCGGGGCATTCAATGCAGTAGCTGCGTCAGGAACCGTGATGAAGAATCAGGTGTCTGACCAGACCTATTCTGAGGAGAGCGGCTGGGGTATTTTAAGTGGATATGATGGCGCAAAGACAGGGGAACATGCTGATAAATACACTACCGGATACTATGGAGTCAATGCAGCAGGAAAAGAGAAAGGCTATGCCTACAAATTTACATTAGATGCAGGGGAATATGATATTACAGTGCAGTCTCATGAGTGGTGGTCAGGCCCGCGTACCAGTAATTTTGAAGCTGTTTATACAACAGCAGCCGGTGAGCCACAGTCCGTTATGATCGCGGAAGGACTGTCAGTGGGAAATGGCTACAGCCCCAATGCAATAGGCAGCGGCAGGCTCACCCTTGAGGAAAAGACAGAGGTACAGCTTAATGTCTACGCTTCCACCGATCAAGGGGCAGTCATTACATTTTTGGGTATTGCAAAGTCAGGTGAAAAACCCGACAAGGGAGAACTTATCCGTCTGTATGAAGCAAACAAGGACAAAGAATCCGAGAAATATACAGAGGAGAGCTGGCGGGCTTTTCAGGAAGCCCTTGACCAGGCAGACGCAGTCATCAGAAATGAGGAAGCAGATGCGGAAATGGTGAAGAATGCGAAAAATTCATTGGTAGAGGCTGTACTGAACTTAAGAGCTGATAAATCCGTACACACAGATGTTTTGGAAACCTTGATCGGTCTGAATAAGAACAAGAATCCGGAAGATTATACTGCAGAAAGCTGGGCTGCCTTTGCGCAGACACTTTCAGCAGCCGTAAATCTTCTGGAACAGGGAGAATACACACAGGTATCTGTGGATGAAGCCGCCAATGCAATTTTGGAGGCAGCAGGAAAGCTGACTGCTTCCACAAAGGCGGATAAAACCGATCTGCAGGCTCTCGCTTCCATATTTGAGGAAAAGGATTTAAGCATTTATACAAGAGAAACCAGGGATATCTGTCAGGCAGCTTTTGACAATATGCAGAAAGTCCTGGAAAATGACTCGGCTGTTCAGGCAGATGTGGATAGGGCAGCAGAGGCAGTGACAGATGCAGTGGCTGGGCTGGAACTTCAGGAAATAGCTGAAGGACAAACAACTATAGGGCTCTCCAACCTTCTGGAGCTTTGTATACAGTACAGAAAGGAAAATTATACACAGGACAACTGGAGTATTTATTCTGAGAAAAAGCAGACAGCAGAGGCACTTCTTCAGAAGCTTTCAGTTACAGAAACTGTAGCAGCAAAGGAGGAATCCGGGGATACGGCAGCGGATATAAGCCAGGCAGAGATAGATGCTGCTGCCGCGGAACTTTACAGCGCCATGAAAGGCCTGGTGAAGATCCAGAAGGAAAATCTGGCGGACAAGACAGGGCTGCAGAATCTCTATGAGATGACAGGCATTCTGTCAGAAAATGATTATACAGCAGAAAGCTGGGAAAATCTTGTAAAGGCGCAGGAAGCAGCCAAAATGGTCCTGGATTCTGAGCTGGCTGACCAGCAGAAGGCAGATGAAGCAGCAAACGCACTTCTTCAGGCGGCAAAAGAACTGGTAAGGGAAGAGGAGGATGCAAAACAGGCAGATAAGACCCCCCTTCAGAATGTGTACGATGTGTGTGCAGGATATCTGGAGGAGAATTACACAAAAGAGAGCTGGGAAGCATTTAAGACGGCAAAAGAGCAGGCCGGTGTGGTGCTTCAGAAAGAAGATGCCAGTCAGGCGGAAATCGACCGTGCAAAAGACGCACTTTTCACAGCGATCAAAGGCCTTGTAAAAGCAGAGCAGCTTCAGATTGTGGATAAGAGCAGTCTGCAGCAATTGTTCAATGCAGCGTCTAAGCTTAATAAGGAAGACTTTACAGAAGAATCCTGGAAGGCACTGCAGGCAGCAATGGAATCGGCAAAAAGTCTGCTGGCCTCCGAAGAGGCATCCCAGGAAGAAGTCAATACCGCCGCGGATGCTCTTGATAAAGCAGTGAAAGGTTTGAAGACGGCAGACAAGAAAGAGTCATCTGATAAGGAAAAAAATACGAATAACGGCACAGACACAGGGAATAAGAAGAGTCCAAAGGCTAAAGTGGGAAATGCAGCTAAGACAAAAACAGGCAGTGTTAAAACAGGAGATTCCACCCCCGTTGTTCTGTTTATAGGAACTGGAGGGATTGCTCTTGCCGGGATCACCTATCTTTTGGCATCCAGAAGAAAAAGAAACAAGTAGGGCGGCAGGAAGACAATGAGCACTATTAAATAAATTTAAACCTGAAACAGAGCGGCAGCAGCTTGTAATGAGCGCTGACGCTCTGTTTTTTAATTGTTTTTTAAAGAAAGGTATTGACAGACCGGAAAATACTTTGTATATTATATATGAACATATGAATAAATGTTCATATGAAAATAATAATAGTATAGGGAGAATATAGTTATGAAAAAAACATTTAAGTTGTTAGATTTAGACTGTGCACACTGTGCTGCAAAAATTGAGGACTCCGTGAGAAAGATAGAGGGGGTAGCCAGTGCTGAAGTTAATTTTTTGAATCAGAAAATGGTATTAGAGGCAGATCAGGAGCATTTTCAGGAGATTGCAGAGAAAGTGGTTACATTGATCCGGAAAATCGAACCGGATGTCACGGTAAAGAAAATCTAAGTCAGTAGCGGCAGGTCTGCGGGACCGCCGCTGTCATTCAAAGAAAGGATGAAAAAAATGACCAAAAAACAGAAAAAACAATTATACAGGATTCTAACGGCTGTTCTTATTTTCCTTCCGGTTTTATGGCTTCCCATGAATGAAACAGGGAAATTTATAGGATTTCTGGTCTGTTATGCAGTGATCGGGTGGGATATTATCTGGAAAGCTATTTCCAATATTCTCCACGGTCAGGTGTTTGATGAAAATTTCCTGATGACAGTAGCCACTGTGGGTGCTATGTACTTGGGAGAATATAAAGAGGGCGTTGCAGTCATGTTGTTTTATCAGGTGGGAGAGTTATTTCAGTCTTATGCTGTCAGCAAATCACGCCGTTCTATTGCAGGGCTGATGGATATACGGCCTGACTATGCCAATGTGGTGCGGGAAGGAAAAGAAACCAGAGTTGACCCGGACGAAGTTCTTGTAGGAGATGTGATACTGGTGAAGCCGGGAGAAAGGGTACCTCTTGACGGAACGGTTCTGGAGGGAAATTCCACTTTAGATACCTCCGCGCTCACCGGGGAATCCATGCCCAGGGAAATCGGAGCCGGCGCAGAAGTCATCAGCGGATGTATTAACCAGACAGGAACGCTGAGAATCCGTGTGGGCAGGCTCTACGGAGAATCAACGGTATCTAAAATACTGGACTTGGTAGAGAATGCCAGCAGTAAAAAGTCAAAATCCGAGGCTTTTATCACACGATTTGCAAAATATTATACACCTTCTGTTGTAGCCGCGGCCGCGCTGCTGGCTGTTTTACCTCCTTTACTTATGGGGCAGGCATTTGCACCCTGGATACACAGAGCGCTCACATTCCTTGTGATTTCCTGCCCGTGTGCCCTTGTGATCTCTGTCCCCCTGAGTTTCTTCGGAGGAATCGGCGGTGCTTCAAAATGTGGTGTGCTGATTAAAGGAAGTAATTATCTGGAAGCTCTTGCAAAAGCGGAGACAGTGGTGTTTGATAAAACAGGAACACTTACAAAAGGGTCCTTTGCTGTGACTAGATGTTATCCCCAGGGGATTTCCGGTGAAAGACTGCTGGAACTGGCCGCCCGTGCGGAAAAAGACTCCAGCCATCCCATTTCCAGGTCTATTGTGAAAGCATACGGAAAAGACACAGAGCGGTTTGGGGTAACAGATGTGCAGGAGATCGCGGGCCACGGTATCTCTGTCTCTCTGGATGGGAAAAAGGTACTGGCTGGAAACGCAAAGCTGATGAGATCAAAAAACATACCATTTCAGCCTGTTACCGAAGCCGGTACAGTTGTGTATGTTGCCGAAGATGGGAAATACCGGGGAGCTGTCCTGATTGAGGATGAGATCAAGGATGATGCAGCGTTTGCAGTCAGGGAACTGAAAAAAGCCGGTGTCCGGAAAACCGTTATGCTCACCGGAGATGCGAAGGCTGTGGGAGAAAAAGTGGCAGAAAAACTGGGGCTGGATTTGGCTTATACAGAACTGCTTCCTGCGGATAAAGTGGAGCATATGGAGAGACTGCTGGAAGAGACAAGCGAAAAGGGCAGGCTGGCCTTTGTTGGGGATGGAATCAACGATGCCCCTGTACTTGCCAGGGCTGACATCGGAATTGCCATGGGAGGTCTGGGGTCTGATGCGGCCATCGAAGCGGCGGACATTGTCATTATGACAGATGAGCCGTCAAAAATCGCGGCAGCCATAGGCATTTCAAGAAAAACACTGCGGATTGTCCGCCAGAATATAATATTTGCCCTGGGAGTCAAAGGCATTGTGCTGCTTCTCGGAGCTCTTGGAATTGCATCCATGTGGGCAGCCGTATTTGCGGATGTAGGCGTATCTGTCATTGCCATCTTAAACGCGGTACGTGCACTGAGGGTGCCGAAGGAAGACAGAGTGCTGAAGAAGGAGAGCATCCGGGAGACTGCGGCTGCATAAGTAAAGAGAAGTAAAATCAGTTTGTAACCGTTCGGATCACCGAGCGGTTACGTCAATTTTACTAAGTCGTGCCGGCTGCTTTTGTCCATTATTTACGAAAACATGGTGCTGTGGTAAAATTATCTCCGAATAATATTGACAGAAAAGGAAAAAGGATTATAATGAACTTATCACTTGTCCTACAAGTTGAGGCGAAGGGAAGAGATATGAAGATAAAACGTGTCAATGTAACCAGCCAGGTGGTGGATTATCTGAAGAAGAATATTGAATCCGGAAACTGGGCCGTTGGGGAGAAGATACCATCAGAGAATCAGATGACAGAAGAACTTGGTGTGAGCCGTTCCAGCATCAGGACCGCGCTGCAATACCTGATTGGCCTGGGTGTTCTGGAAAGTGTGCATGGAAAAGGCACCTATCTGATCAACAGCCGTGTGGAAAACTGGGATGAGACTGAGAACAAAATCACATCGGAGGACTGCAGGGATATTGAAAAAGTGCTGGAATTCAGAAAGATACTGGAACCGGATGCCTGCAGACTGGCGGTGGAAAAGTCTACCCCTGAGATTATGACCGCTCTGGAGACATATCTGGAGCAGATGCAGATGTTTCAGGGAAACCGGGAAAAGTTTGTAAACGCAGACCTGAAGTTCCATGAGGTCATCTGCCGTTCAACCGGCAATCCTTTACTGGAAAAAAGTCTTCACAAAGTTTTTCAGGAGACAAGGCAGAATCATGAACAGATGAATGAACTGTTTGGTTACGATTCAGGTATTCATTATCACGCTCAGATTCTGGATGCGTTCAAAAACAGGGATGCGGATGCGGCCCATGATATTATGTATGAACATCTGGATGCTGCCATGAAAAAACTGTAAGTAGTTCTGCCGGATGGGAAACCTTGTGCATTTCAGAGCGGCAGATATGATAGGTTGGACAGTTACTGCCTGTTTTGATCATGGAACAGGCAGTTATATGGGGAACAGACAGGGATGACCATGATTTTTATACGCTAACTTGTATGACGAGTAATAAGTATTAGGAGGAGAAAGATGTCAGTTAAAATTCAGGACATACGGGTCATATGTACGGCGCCGGAGGGTATCAACCTTGTTGTGGTCAGGGTGGAGACAAACCAGCCGGGGTTGTACGGTTTGGGATGTGCCACATTTGCATACCGCCATTTGGCGGTCAAACATTTGATTGAGGAGTATTTGAAACCGCTTCTTCTGGGGCGTGATGCTGAGAATATTGAGGAATTATGGCAGCTCATGCATCAAAATGGTTATTGGAGAAACGGTCCGATTGAAAATAACGCCATATCCGGTATTGATATGGCCTTGTGGGATATCAAAGGAAAGTTGGCAGATATGCCGCTGTATCAGCTATTTGGAGGCAGGATGAGAGAGGGGATACCGGTTTACCGCCATGTGGACGGGAGAGATATTGAGGAAATCTGCGATAATATCCATAGATTTCAAGAGATGGGCATTACACATCTGCGCTGCCAGTGCGGCGGCTACGGCGGGACCCCTTACGGACAGACCCCTAAGACAGCGCCTGTGGGGGCGCATGACGGTATGTATCTGGATTCCAGAAAATATGTCCGTGACACAGTCAAGCTTTTTGGGGAAATCCGTGACAGAATCGGGTATGACATGGAATTGGTACATGATGTACATGAGCGGATCGCTCCTGTGGAAGCCATCAAACTGGCGAAAGAACTGGAACCCTTTGATTTGTTTTTCCTGGAGGACCCGGTACCCCTGGAGCAGACAAACTGGCTGAAAAATATGCGGGAGCAGACCAGCATCCCCATTGCCCAGGGAGAGCTTTTCAATAATCCCAGAGAGTGGAAACAACTCATTGCGGAACAGTTGATTGATTTCATTCGTGTACATATCAGCCAGATTGGGGGGATCACGCCGGCCAGAAAGCTCCAGATTTTTGCGGAACAGTTTGGTGTGCGCACTGCGTGGCACGGACCCGGGGATATGTCTCCTCTGGCTCATGCGGCTAACATTCATATTGATCTGGCAGCACCTAATTTTGGGGTGCAGGAATGGTCCGGGATTGAACCGCCTAATTTTGTGATACAGGATTTGAAGGGACCCCACGGTGCCCTGCTGGATGTATTTCCGGGACTGCCACAATTTTACGAAGGCTATGTATATGCCAATGACAAACCAGGACTTGGCGTGGATGTGGATGAGAAGGAGGCAGCAAAATATCCATGTGAGAAGACAGTCACTACATGGACACAGACAAGATTGAGAGACGGTTCTCTTCAGACACCGTAAAGGGAGGGTAACATGAAGGTAAAAAGACTGGCAGCATTGTCCATGGCAGGAATAATACTGGCGCTGGCTGTGGCGGGATGCGGCAAAAACAGCAATATTTACGACGAAAATGGTAAGGTGAGCCTTAGAATGGCGCAGACATCAGCAGCGGACGGGGCAATTGGAATCTCCATGGAGACTTTTGCGGAAAATGTCAGGGAAAAGTCAGGGGGAAGAATTGAAATCTCTGTTTTTCATAATGGACAGCTTGGTTCAGAGCGAGATAATATCGAGGCATGTGAACTTGGAAACCTGGACATGGCGGTGGTAAATCAAAGTGTGCTGGCAAATTTCATCCCTGAGATCGCGGCCTTTGACCTACCATATGTGATTGAGGGAACAGAGCATGCGGATAAGGTATTTATGGGGGAGATTGGACAGGATTTTCTCAAAAGACTGGAAAAAGTGGAACTGAAGGGTCTTGGTATTTGGGAATCCGGCTTCCGCAATCTGACAAATTCCAAGAGGGATATCGGTAGTGCGGGGGATGTGAAAGGGCTTAGAATCCGTGTTATGGAAAATGAGATTCATCAGAAGCTATGGAAAGCCCTGGGAGCTGATCCGGTACCCATGGCTTGGAGTGAAGCTTACACAGCTATGCAGCAGGGGGCCATTGACGGGCAGGAAAATCCAGCCACGGTTATTGATAAAAACAACGTGGTGGAAGTGAATAAATATATGGCGATCACAGAGCATGTGTACTCCACCGTATATGTTCTGATGGCACCAAAGACATGGGATGCCCTTTCAGATGAGGATCGGCAGATCATTACGGAATGTATGGAGGAAGCCAACCTGGCGGAGCGTGAACTGAGCAGACAGATGGATAAGGAGGCTATTTCCACACTGGAGGAACAGGGGATGGCAGTGACTTACCCGGACAAGACAGAGCTGATCACTGAGACACAGAGCGTCAGGGATACTTACGGTGCGGATTATAAAGAGACTCTGGACAAAATAGCAGCGGCAAAATAGTGGAGGAGAAGGAAAATGGAGAAAGCAAAGCAGGTTTTTAACAGGCTGCAGAATGCTGTGAATGCATTGACTGCGGTCATACTGGTGGCGATCATGGTGATCATCCTGGTGCAGACCTTTACCAGATATGTGATTTTTTACAGCATACCCTGGTCTGAGGAGGCATCCAGATATCTGTTTGTAGCAATGATTCTGCTGGGGATCAATATGGGTATTTCCCAGAACCTTATGGTCCGCATAGACATTATAGATAATTTTCTTCCGGGCAGGATGAAGAAGGCTTTTGAGATAGGAAGACAGGTTCTGGCGCTTGGCATATCTGCAGTGTTTTTTTACAGCACCTTTGGTATGCTGCGCATCGGAGGGTATCAGATGAGCCCGGCCATGAGGATTCCCATGAATGTTATGTATGGAATTTTATGTCTTGGGTTTGGGCTTGCAGTGGTTTCCGTCATCTTTAAACTGCAGGAAACCATAATGATGAAAACTACAGAAAAGAAAGGGGGAAATCACTGATGTCAGCTTCCGCAGTTGCTTTAATCGTCGTACTTATCGTTCTCATGCTTCTTGGCCTTCCTATCACCTGGGCTTTGGGAGGGGCATGCATCTGTGCTATATTTTTAGACCCGGCGTTATCTTTTGCCATGATCACTCAGAAAATTTTTACGGGGTGTGATAACTTTTCTATGCTGGCACTTCCGGCTTTCTTTCTGGCAGGGGACATTATGTCAAAAGGCGGCTTGTCCAAACGGCTGGTGGCTTTTGCGGATTCCTTTGTGGGGTGGATCTCAGGGGGGATTTCCCTGGTATCTATAGTGGCATGTACCTTTTTTGCGGCAATTTCCGGTTCATCTGTTGCCACAACAGCGGCGATCGGCGGTTTGATGTATCCGGAAATGGTAAAACGTGGATATCCGAAGGATTATGCGGCAGCCGTACAGGCAATCGGCGGAACACTGGGGATCGTGATCCCGCCGTCCACTGTCTTTGTTATATATGGTAATATTACAGGTGTATCGGTGGCAAAACTTCTGATGGCGGGCGTCCTGCCGGGGATATTATGCGGAATACTGCTCTGTGTATATGCATTTTACAAAGCTAAGAAATGTAATTTTCCAAAAGAAGCCGGATTTTCTTTCAAGAGGTTTTTGCTCTCCTTCAAAGATGCGATCTGGGCATTGATCATGCCAATCGTTATTCTGGGTGGCATTTACGCGGGAATTTTTACGCCCACGGAGTCGGCTGTGGTTGCCGTGTTCTATGGTTTTCTGGTTTGTATTGCCATTTACAGGGAAATCAGCGGAAAAGATGTGTGGGAGATATTGAAAGGAACGGCTGTAAGCACCGCTAATCTTATGTTTCTGGTGGTTACGGCACAGATGTTCGGATATCTGATCACTTATTATAAGATTCCGGTTGCAGTGACCAATGCATTTATGGCAGTGGCAAGTAATAAATATGTATTCCTGGCACTGATCATTGTTCTGCTTCTCATCTGCGGTATGTTTCTGGAAGTAGGAGCCACCAACCTGATTCTCGGTCCTATTCTGGCACCTATCGCTGTGGCATTTGGGGTGGACCCGGTTCATTTTGGTATGCTGTTTGTATTTCTGCTGGCACTTGGACAGGCTACACCGCCTTTTGGAACCACCATGTTTGTGGCATGTGGATTCTCGGAGCAGCCGGTCAGTAAAGTGGCAAAGAATCTGATTCCCTTTGTGGCAGTGGAAGTGGTGTGTGCTGTTATTTTTGCCTATGTTCCCGCCCTATCCACACTGCTGCCGAACCTGGTTTCCTGAAGGAGTGATATGGTTGGACTTTAATTTGTGAAGATAAATACTGCCCGGGTATTTTTCCGGGCAGAGGGGATTACCCGGAAAGGAAAGAAAATGAAGAATACCATGAAGGAAGTAGTTGTAGTAAAGCCTCATCAGGTGGAAGTGCGTGAAGTCCCTATTCCCGTTCCCGGTGATGATGAAGTCCTGATCCAGATGAAAGCTGCAGGTGTATGCGGAAGTGACCACCATATTTATCACGGTGCGAATCCCTGCTCCACATATCCCCGTATTCCGGGTCATGAAAATGCAGGAATTGTGGTGAAAACAGGAAAAAATGTGGCAGATATAAAAGAGGGAGACCATGTGATCGTGGACCTGATCCATACCTGCCAAGAGTGCTATCAGTGCAGGATTGGAAGAAAGAATGTATGTGAGAAGGTAATGGTCAGGGGCTCCGGTATGGACGGCGGCTGGAGGGAATATTTTACAGCGCCTGCAAAGGAGGTCTACAGGATCGCTGACAGCGTGACATGGGAGGATGCTGCGCTTGTGGAGCCTTACGCAATCGGTGCACATTGTACGGCAAGAGGCCGGGTGGTGCCTGAGGATACAGTCCTGATACTTGGGACGGGTACGATCGGAGCTATTATACTGCAGACCTGCAAGGCAAAAGGATGTAAAACCGTCATCTGCTGTGATATCAGCGACAGTTCCCTGGAACGGGCCAGGGGATACGGTGCAGACCATGTGATCAATACAGAGAAGGAAAACCTGGCAGAAGCGGTACAGAGGATCACAGAGGGCCATGGAGTTACCATCGCATTTGATTCAGCCTGTTTTCCGGGATCTCTCACTATGGTCATGCAGCCGGGGATCATCTGTAATGCAGGGCGTGTGGTTCCCCTGGGATTCTGTACAAAACCGGAAGAAATCACACAGGCCATGATCAACCAGAGAGAGCTGGATATTATTGGAACCAGAATGTCATGTTATAAATTTGAGCCGACTATTTCTGGTATGGAAAATAAGAAGTTTGATACAAAGGGAATTGCCACTACATTTATAAACTTCAGTGAAATAGATAAAGTATTTTATTATATGGACCATCCGGAACCTGCAGTGAAGAAAATGGTCATCCTGTTTTAAGTATGGTATGTAAACAGGGCGACATGATGCTGCTCGGTGATGAGCGATTACAATAGGGATTTTAGAAAGGAGGGCAGGATATAAATCCTGCAGTATATGTATGAAGGGAAATGAATTATTTAATATTGAAGGGAAAAAGGCGATCGTGACAGGCGGGACAAGAGGCCTGGGATATGGGATGGCAGAGGGTCTTATGGAAGCCGGCTGTGAAGTGGCCATTGTAGGAACATCTGCGAAGGTACACGAGGCGGCAGCACATTTTCGCGGGAAAGGTTTTAAATGCCATGGCGTAAAAGCGAATCTTGCCGTCCGTGAGGAAGTGTATCTCTGCTTCCGGGAGTGTGTGGAGAAGCTTGGAAAAGATTTGGATATCCTTGTGACTGCTCATGGGATTCAGAGACGCCACAGTGCAGAGGTTTTTCCGATTGAGGAATGGGATGAGGTTTTGAATGTCAATCTGAATTCGGTATTTATCCTGTGTCAGGAAGCGGCAAAAGTCATGCTGGAAAAGGGCTATGGTAAGATCATCAATATTGCCTCCATGGTATCCTGGTTTGGCGGACAGACAGTTCCAGCCTATACTGCGGCAAAGGGTGGAGTGACACAGCTTACAAAAGAGCTGAGCAATGATTGGATCGCAAGAGGCATCAATGTAAATGCTATTGCGCCCGGATATATGGCTACAGAGATGAATGCGGCTCTTTTGGACCAGGAAAATCCAAGATATCAGCAGATCACAGACAGGATTCCAGCCAACCGGTGGGGGACCGGAGAGGATATGAAAGGTGCCTGTATTTTCCTGGCATCACATGCCAGTGATTATTTGGGCGGAGCCATAATTCCTGTGGATGGAGGATATCTTGTAAAGTAATAAAATTAAGAAAAGTATGACAGTAAGTGCCTAAAAGCGGCAGAGACCAGCAGCCGCTTTCAGGTGCTTTTTTGTCTGTCATCCTGCCCGTATATCTGTACATTGTCCAGGATGTTAGTTTTAAGGTAAGTGTTCAGCAGGTCTGCGCATTTGCTGCGCTGACCGTAAAAACATAACAGTATGGCAAAAGTTTTGTTTCTGCATATTCTATTATAATGACAAAGCAGGGGATGCCATGTGGGAAATTGTAATGAGAAGGATATCTGGATGCAGCAGGAAGGTATGGAAAATATTGTGCTGACGCCAAAACAACAGATGCATTTTTGCAGGCAGTTAAAACGGGGAATCTGTAAAGAGCTTCATGGAAGCGGCCTGCTGACAGATGAGCAGCTCAGTCAGCTGCTGAATGAACTGGAACCATGAAATCATGTGGCTGCCGGAATCATTTTCCGGGTCATATATTTGATATGATAAGTTTGGAGGCTTTCCAGATGAAAAAGAAAGTAAGGGCAGCTGCGTACGGAAGAGTATCCACAGAGAAGGATGATCAGGTGAATTCCCTCATAAGCCAGCGGGAGTATTTTTCTGATTACATTCGTCAGCACGAAGATTGGGAATTGACCGGTATTTATTATGATGAAGGTATCAGCGGAACCCAGACTGCAAACCGAAGAGGGTTTAACCAGATGATTCAGGATGCCATGGCTGGTAAAATAGATTTAATCCTTACAAAAGAAGTATCAAGATTTGCCAGGAACACGGTGGATACTCTTTCTTATATAAGAAAACTGAAGGAAAAGGGAGTCCGCGTTATTTTTACCATTGATAATATTGATACCATGGACGGAGATGGAGAACTTCGTCTGTCTATCATGGCAACCCTTGCCCAGGATGAAAGCAGAAAGACATCTGAACGTGTGAAATGGGGACAGAAACGCAGGATGGAACAGGGAGTGGTATTTGGCAGGGACCTGCTTGGGTATACGGTGAAGGCAGGCAATTTATTTGTCAATGAGGAGGAGGCAGGGATCGTCAAAGCCATATTCCACAAATATACAAATGAACAAAAAGGCACGCATGTTATTGCCAGAGAGCTTACGGAGGAGGGGATACCGCCTAAACAGGGAGAGAGATGGTCTAATACTATGATTTTAAAAGTTCTGAAAAACGAGAAGTACGCAGGGGATCTGTGCCAGAAAAAAACAATCACCCCGGATTTCTTGTCCCACAGAAAAAAAAGAAATGAGGGGGAGGAGGAAATGGTATATTTGAAAAACCATCACACACCGGTCATTGACAGGGAACTGTGGGACAGAACACAGAGAGAGCTGAAAGTAAGATCCTCATCGCAGCAAAGAGTGGCCGGGCAATGCAGTCATTATTGGTGCAGTGGAAAAGTAAAATGCGGGGAATGCGGAGGAAGTTTCGTGATCCGTACAAAAAAACGCAGCGATGGAAGTATCTACAAAAGCTGGAGATGTTATAATCATGCAAATCATGGTAAATCCTGCTGCCAAAACACAGCAGTCAGTGACTTGGCGCTGCGTGCCTGTGTGTCTTTTGCGGTAAAGCAGGTAAGGATTGAAAAGGATACTATAGCGGCAGAACTTCTACAGAGCATTAAAAGGCTGAAACGGACAGAGCTATACACGGACGATGACTCTTTTATTGAGAAAAGGATAGGAGAAATTCAGTCCAAAAAGAAAAAATGTGTTGATTTGGCGTTGGAGGGAATCTTAAATGCCCAAGAATTGGCTGAACAGAAAGATTGGTACGACGGGCAGATCAAAAGACTGGAAAGAAGGCTGTTAAAAATAGAAAAGGAGAAGGAGATTGAGGAGAAAGAAAGTAATTGTCCGGAAAAATACATAAAAACGATCAAAGGTATCTTGCGTTTTCAGGAGGAGGAAGATGTCCTTTACCGAGAAATACTTGATAAGGCTGTCGTGTATCCTGGACAGATTGTTTGTATATGGCTGAAAGATTTGCCGTTTGGGATAAAAATGCGGATACAGACCAGCGGCAAACGTGAAAATTATACTACGGAAATCCTGGATGTGTGTCTTGTTAAGAAAAATATGAATAACGGCATGGTGGGGAAAGGTAAATGGGGGGCAAAGCGGTAACGATATACCTATATCATTCAGGGTACCCATGGCGATGCGGTTAGGCATTGCGAAACGCTGTGACAGATAACGCATAGAAGCGGCGATTTCTCCATCAGGTCCACCATACTGACTCATAATATACAAAGCAGCCTTGGCATTCGGAGTCTTAATATTAATCGGATACTGTAATCTCTTCTCATAATTCCACATATTCTAGCAAACTCCTTTCTATTCCCAAGGCCACGGCTGCATCACCCAATCCCATGAGTTGCTGCAGTCATCATCAGCAGTTGCAATGGTAAGCGGGCCATAGTACATGGCATATTCTTTCAGTGCTTCTTCGCGGATGCGGATTTTATCGCACATAAATTCCATGGCGGACTTGTCATCCGGATGGGTGTCAAGATAGAGGTTCATATCGTTGACAGCAAAGCTGACTTCATTGATCAGCTGCATTAACTGCGCTTTACTGCGTCTGCATTCTTTCATCGACAGCCACCTCTCTTTCCGCAGAATGGCTTGCACAGTTCAGGGAAGATGGTTCCCATCTGCAGGCCTTTGCAGAGTTCAAATGTTTTTTTGTATTTCTGCATGGGTACATATGCCATGGTAAGCGGCAGCTTATCGGCATGTTCATAGATTGAGGTGTTGTCTACCATATCGCAGTTACAGCCGCAGGGTGTACGGCGGCCGCAGTTTTCCCGGGCCGGCATTTCTCTGTTCGGCGGATAATGCGGACGGACGCCCTGATAATTCATTCGACATTTTTCCATATCTGTTTATCCTTTTTATTTACTTATACAGTAATATCTTATGAAAGAAAGCATAAAATGTTAAATATTCTTTACGCTGAAGCGCTAAAATGATATAATAACAAAAACGAGCCGCTGCAGGACAGGTTTGGCGGCAGGCGTGTCAGGACCGAAACAATAGATGGTCCGGGATGTTGTTTTTATAGTAAAATGGATGGAAAGGAATTTACAGCAATGGAGAATTATTATCAGCCGGATGTCGAATGTGCCTCAAGAGAGCAGATTCGGGAGTGGCAGGACGAGCGCCTGGCAAAACAGGTAAAGCATGTATATGACAACGTGCCCTATTACAGAGCGAAAATGGAAGAAAAAGGCATAGTGCCTGAGGATATTAAATCCGTGGATGACTTACATAAGCTTCCCTTTTTGACGAAAGAAGACCTGCGTGAGGCATATCCCTACGGACTGCTGGCAGTTCCCCTCTCTGACTGTGTGCGTATTCAGTCAACCAGCGGCACTACGGGCAGAAGAGTGGTTGCATTTTATACCCAGCATGATTTGGATTTGTGGGACGACTGCTGCGCCAGAGCGATCATGGCAGCAGGCGGTACAAAAGAGGATGTGGTACATGTATGTTATGGATATGGACTGTTTACCGGCGGTCCTGGTCTGAACGGCGGTTCCCACAAGGTAGGCTCCCTGACGCTACCCATGTCCTCCGGAAATACGGACAGGCAGATACAGTTTATGTGTGACCTTGGCTCCACCATCCTCTGCTGTACCCCTTCTTATGCGGCGTATCTGGCAGAGACCATCTGTGAGAGAGGCCTCAGGGACAAGATCAAGCTGAAAGCAGGTATCTTTGGAGCAGAGGCCTGGAGTGAGGAAATGCGCCGTGATGTGGAGGACAAGCTTGGAATCCGCGCGTATGATATCTATGGCCTCACAGAGATTTCCGGCCCTGGTGTATCTTTTGAGTGCAGCGCACAGGGTGGTATGCATATTAATGAAGACCATTTTATTGCTGAGATCATTGACCCGGCCACAGGTGAAGTGCTGCCGGACGGAGAGAAGGGCGAACTGGTATTTACCAGCATTACAAAAGAAGCGTTCCCTCTTCTGCGCTACAGGACCAGAGACATCTGCGTGCTGAACCGTGAAAAATGTTCCTGCGGCAGGACTCATGTGCGCATGTCCAAACCAATGGGCAGAAGTGATGATATGCTCATTGTCAAAGGCGTCAATGTATTCCCAAGCCAGATTGAAACCGTACTTCTCAACAAGGGGTATCCGGCCAACTACCAGATCATCGTGAGCCGCGAAAAGAACAGTGACAAGCTGGAGGTACAGGTGGAGATGACACCGGAAATGTTCTCTGACTCCATCCGCGAGATCGAAGTGAGAGAGCGGGAGCTGATCGAGGCCCTGAAGTCCATGCTGGGTATCTATGCCGTTGTGAAGCTGGTTGCGCCTAAGACTATTGCCAGAAGCGAAGGAAAAGCAAAACGTGTGATTGATAACCGCAATCTTTACTAGAAAAAGGGGGGATTTTTATGACAGTAAAACAGATTTCCGTATTTGTGGAAAATAAACCGGGTATGCTGGCAGAGCTGGCGAACGCTCTGAATGAAAATAAGATCAATATGAGGGCATTGTCTTTGGCTGAGACCAAGGATTTCGGAATCATCCGCCTGATCTTGGATGATCCCTTTAACGCAGTCAGAGTTTTAAAAGACTGCGGGTATATCTGTTCCATCACAAAGGTATTGGCAATAGCCATTTCCAACAAACCGGGAAGCCTTGGAAAGGTGATGCAGATTCTGGGGGATGATCAGATTAATGTGGAGTACACATATGCCTTCACCGCAGGCGTGAAAGATAAAGCATGTATGATTTTAAGAGTAGGCGACAATGAAAAAGCAATCGAAGCCCTGACAAAGAACGGGGTGAAACCACTCTGCCAGGATGACCTGGATGAATTGTACAAATAATTAATATTATCAAAAAGATGCCGCTGGATCACTTAACAGTAACCAGCGGCATCTTTATTATACTTCCACAAGCATTCCCTGTACTTTGTCATACCTGCAGTATTTTCCGTTTTCGGATATAAATGGGAAATAATCTCCTGTCCGGATATTCTTTATGTACACAATATTGGTGGCCTTCATATAGACAAAGGAAAATCTCTCATTGGGTGAGGAGATCCATTCAAAGAGATTCTGTTTGCCATCCTCGGCCAGAACCAGCGAGTAGCCGCCCTCACAGGCATCCAGATGGAAATAGCTCCTCTTTTGTTCACGTTCCTCTGCGAATACGTGGTCATAGATATAGTCGGAAAATGTATTTTCCACATATTTCCTAAAAATTTTCAGATTTAAGACATCTCCGGAATCCTCCACAGTGATCCTGTCCCCACGCTCCAGACGTGCCCGGAAAACACTGAGGATCTCAACAGCCTGGTTTAGAAAGGAAATACTGCTGTACTCCAGCGATTCCAATAAAGTATCGGTTACTTCCTGTGACAGGACCGAAGATTCCTTGGCCTGCGTATACAATTCATCTGGTGTCATAACGTTACCCTCCACTACATGTTTTTAACTACCTAAATTCATTATAATATAGAGGAGGAGAAAGTCAAGGTTTGCTTTGCAGCATAAATAATTATTTGTATACTTGTGTTTCGGGTATAATATTTGTTAAAATAGAAGAAACAGCCGGCGCGGCATCTGTGGGCTGACAGAATCATAGGCGGGAAGTGACAGGGCATGAAGCAGATTTTCAAAAGTATGTTAAGGGCAGTAAAAAAGAATATGGTAAGTCTTATACTTTTTGAGACGGGTTACAGGACGGCATCCTTTCTGCTGGTGATGCATGCTGTCTCCGCTGCGGTCAATTACTCACTGAAAGCACAGAACTTCAGTTACCTCACAGCGGAAAACTATCTGAAATTTCTGGCAAGTCCGTTGTCCATTGTGCTGCTGCTGGGGATTCTGGTGCTTATCCTTTTATTGTTTTTGATAGAGATCTCTGCCCTTCTGTCCTGTTTCCGGCACTCTTACCAGGGCCGGAAGATTTATATCAGTGATATGCTCATTGAAGGTGTGAAGCGTTCCTGGGATTTTCTGAAAAACAGTCATGTTTCCTGGTTTTTGTGTATTATTCTGGCGGCTCCCTTTTTGTCCATGTATTTTCTCATTCGGGAAATCTCATATATCAGGGTTCTGGAATTTACGGCCAGACAGATTTATAAAGTGATAAGGCCGCACTGGATTTTGTATGGCCTTTTGGGGATCACACTGTTGGTCTCCTTCTTATTTATCTTTTCCCTGCCCTACTGTCTTTTAGAGGAGCAGAAGAGTATTAAGGGAATGAAGGACGGTCTCAGGCTGCTGAAAAAGCAATGGAAAAAAACGCTTGGCGGATTTGTACTGCTCCATATAGGAATGCTGGTATTTATCGCTGTGGTCTACGTTCTGGTGCAGGCAGGCATGACCGGGGCTGCCATGCTTACAAAATCCGGCTCCTCGGTAGTCAGTACAGTGCTCATATACAGCAGCTGGATCGACATGGGCCTCGGAATCTTTGCCGGTGCGGTGCAGTTGATCTGCAGCCTGGCATTTGTGTACGTGATATATGCCAGATTCCACGTACAGCCCCAGACGGAGGCTGCCATGGAGGCGATCGTCCGGAACCATATCTGGTTTTCAAAAGTGGGCAGGCGTAGGATAGCAGCGGTACTTACCCTGATACTGCTTATCGGAGAAGGGGCTTATCTTGTGGTTTTGGCTTCCGCCCACGACAGTGCGGTGAGTAGCCAGCTGACTGCCATGGGAGTTACGGCCCACCGGGGCGGGGCTTTGATGGCACCCGAGAACACAATAAGCTCTCTGGGCTATACCATTGACAGCGGCGCGGATTTTGCAGAGATTGATGTGCAGGAGACAAAAGAGGGGGAGCTGGTGCTGCTTCATGACAACTCTTTGAAGCGGACTGCAGGTGTCAACAAAAATGTGTGGGAAATGGAATACGCGGAGATTGAAAAACTGGATGCCGGTTCCAGTTTCCATAAAAAGTTCAGAGGTGAAAAAATCCCCACTCTGGATGAGGTTTTAAAATTTTGTAAAGGAAGACTGGACTTAAATATAGAGATTAAGTATAATGGTAAAAATAAGGGCATTGTAAAAAAGGTGGTCAGGGTCATCGAACAGAATGGATTTGAAGACCACTGTGTCATCACTTCCATGAATTATGGTTTTTTGCAGCAGGTGAAAAAGGCAAACCCCAATATCAGAACCGGCTACATCATGACCATGACATACGGAAGTGTTTCTCGGATCACAGCAGCGGATTTTTTCAGCGTAAAGTACACTTACATTGACGAAGCCTTTGTCAGAGAAGCACATTCCCTGGGTAAAGAAGTCCATGCATGGACAGTCAATTACCGTGGTGACATCAAACGCATGATGGATGTGGGAGTGGATAATATCATCACAGACAATCCGCTCCTGGTGCGAAAGGTCATGAACCGGGAAAGTGAGACGGAGACAGGCTTTTGGGAGCTTATGAAGTATGCCCTGAGAATATAAGACAGCTTAAAATGCATGGTGTCATTTTAAGAAGGCACGACAGATGTGAGTAAAGTGGAGGAAACAGATGGCATTAAATGTGGCTAAAAAAGCCGGAACAGCAAAAAAGAGAAAAAGAGGCCAGCCCATAGGCAGATTTGCGAACAGAGTCCGCTACTATGATTTTAATCTGGTGGCAGTGGTTATTCTTCTCACCTGCTTTGGCCTGGTAATGCTTTACAGTACCAGTTCTTATCTGGCACAGGTAAAGAGAGGCAGCGATATGGCTTATTTTGGAAAACAGGCGGTGATCAGTGCGGTCAGTATTGGCGTTGCGCTGTGGCTTTCAAGATTTGACTATCATGTGTTGTTTCACCTGTCACCCATTATCTACATGGTATCCATGTTCCTGATGTGTCTGGTTCCAACACCGCTTGGTGTTACAGTCAACGGTGCAAAGCGTTGGCTGAAATTCGGCCCATCCTGGACACAGTTCCAGCCCTCCGAGATCGCCAAGATAGCTGTGATCACGTTCATTCCCTGTCTGATCATCAAGATAGGGCGGAAGATAAAGCAATGGCAGTCCATGATTCTGCTATTGGCGGTGGGCGGCGTACTTGCACTCGGAGCTTTCCTCTTGACAGATAACCTGAGTACAGGTATTATAATCGGAGCCATCACTGTACTTCTGATATTTATGGCACATCCAAAGATGAAGCCGTTTCTGATCAGCGGAGCCATATTGGGCGGTGTACTGGTGGCTGTGATCATTATCCTGCATATGACACTGGGAAGCGGTGTGGGTAACATTGAGGACTTCCGTCTCCGCCGTATCATGGTGTGGCTGCAGCCTGAGCAATATTCTAAGGACGGCGGCTATCAGATCATGCAGGCCCTGTATGCCATTGGCTCCGGGGGATTTTTCGGGAAAGGGCTTGGCAACAGTGTGCAGAAGCTGGGACCGGTTCCGGAAGCGCAGAATGATATGATTTTCTCCATCATCTGTGAAGAGCTTGGGGTGTTTGGCGGGATGATCGTCCTGGCACTGTTTGGCTATCTTTTGTACCGGCTGTTTTTCATTGCACAGAATGCGCCGGACTTGTACGGTTCCATGATCGTGAGCGGGATATTTTTCCACATTGCCCTTCAGGTCATCCTGAATATCTGCGTGGTCATCAACCTGATTCCAACTACCGGAATCACACTGCCTTTTGTTAGTTACGGAGGTACATCTATTCTCTTTCTTATGATAGAAATGGGAATTGCCCTAAGTGTATCAAAACAGATAAAATTTGAAACATAAAAGTAACTGTACAGTTGCCCTTAGAAAAGGGTTGACAAATGGTGGTAAAGAAGATATACTTTGGTCATCAAAGTATTTCAAAAAATCAAATCAGAAAAACAAATTCACAAGATGGATTTGAATAAGATGTATTTTAAAGGAGAATAAGAAATCATGTTAGAAAAAATGAGAGAAATCATTGCAGAGCAGTTAAATTGTGAAGAAAGCGAAATCAATCCGGAAACAAATTTCAAGGATGATTTAGGAGCAGATTCTCTGGATTTATTCGAACTGGTTATGGCACTTGAGGATGAGTATTCCGTAGAAATTCCCGCTGAGGAATTACAGGAACTGACAACTGTGGGCGCTGTTATGGAGTATCTGAAAAATAAGGGCGTTGAAGAATAAATGTAACTGTATAGTGCAGATGAATGGAATCTGCCGCGGCGGTCTGTACTGCCATGGCAGGTTCTATTTTTAAAAATATTTACTTTGAAATACAAAATATTCTACAGCCAAAGGAGTTTGGACCATATGAGTAAAACAGCATTTATATTTCCGGGCCAGGGTGCACAGTATGTGGGAATGGGCCAGGACTTTTACGATAAAATGCCTGTCTGCAGACAGGTGATAGAGAAAGCAAGCCAGGTTTCCGGCCTGGATCTTCCCAAGATCTGCTTTACAGAGAATGAGGAGATCCATGTTACAGAGTACACACAGATTGCTATGTTAAGCGTGGAAGCTGCCATATTAAAGGCACTGGAGCAGGAAGGCCTTATGCCTGATGTGAGCGCGGGCCTGAGCCTTGGCGAGTATGGAGCCTGTATCGCATCAGGAGTCCTCTCTTTGGAGGATGCCTTTTTTGTAGTGAGAAAAAGGGGGATCTTCATGCAGGAGGCAGTGCCCGCGGGCGGCGCCATGTCCGCGGTTATGGGCACAGAGGCAGAGGTGATTGAAAAAGCCTGCCGGGAGACGGAAGGGATTGTCTCCATAGCCAATTACAACTGTCCCGGACAGATTGTGATCACCGGAGAAGAAGGGGCAGTGGCAAAGGCTTCCGAAAAGCTGAAGGAGCTGGGAGCCAGAAGGATTGTTCCACTGAACGTGTCAGGGCCGTTTCATTCGGCTATGCTGGCAGGAGCCGGAGAAAAACTGGCAGAGGTTCTTCAAAGTGCTGCGGTTGGCGAGCCAAAGATACCCTACGCCACTAATGTGACAGCAGAGTATGTGACAAAAGCTTCCCAGGTAAAGGAGCTGCTGGTAAGGCAGGTGTCCTCCTCAGTGAAATGGCAGCAGTGCGTGGAGAAAATGATTGCGGATGGAGTGGATACTTTCGTGGAGATCGGACCTGGCAAGACCTTGAGCGGCTTCATGCGGAAAATCAGCAGGGATGTAAAAATGCTGAATATCCAGACCGTGGAGGATTTTGAAAAAGCAGTGGAAACGCTGAAAAACCAGACGGCAGATAGAGAATAGAGGCAGTATAAGCCTGAAAAGTGAGGGAATGTATTATGTTGGAAAATAAAACAGCTTTAGTGACCGGAGCGAGCCGCGGCATAGGCAGAGCCATTGCACTTGCCCTTGCAGCACAGGGGGCAGCAGTGGTTGTGAATTATAACGGCTCCAGAGAACGGGCCCAGGAAGTTGTGGATACGATCAAAGCCCAGGGAGGCCAGGCGTCCCTGTATCAGTGCAGCGTAGGGGATTTCCAGGCGTGCCAGGAAATGATCCGGCACGTGATAATAGAATACGGACATTTGGATATTCTGGTAAACAATGCAGGCATCGCAAGAGATAACCTGATCATGAAAATGAAAGAGGAGGATTTTGACGCGGTCATTGAGACCAACCTGAAAGGGGCTTTCAATACCATCCGCCATACTTCCCGCCAGATGTTAAAGCAGAGAAGCGGAAAGATCATCAATATCTCCTCTGTATCCGGAATTCTGGGGAACGCGGGCCAGGCCAATTATGCGGCAAGCAAGGCAGGGGTCATCGGACTTACCAAGACCATGGCAAGAGAGCTGGCAAGCAGAGGGATCACAGTCAATGCCGTAGCTCCCGGATTTGTGGAGACAGAGATGACGGATGTGCTGAAAGAGGATATCAAAGAGGCAGCCTGCCGCCAGATACCCATTGGAAAATTCGGAAAACCGGAAGATATCGCCGACATGGTGGTATTTCTGGCATCAGAAAAAGCAGATTATATTACCGGCCAGGTCATCAGTGTGGATGGCGGTATGAACATATAGGAGGATTTCATGAGAAGAGTAGTAGTGACAGGAATGGGTGCCATTACCCCGCTGGGATTAAACGTAGAGGAATTCTGGAATGGCATAAAAGAAGGAAGGCATGGGTTCGGTCAGATAACCAAATTCGATGCTTCAGAATATAAAGCACATCTTGCAGGGGAAGTAAAAGGCTTCGTGGGCAAGGAATACATGGATGTAAAAGCAGCAAAACGAATGGAACTGTTCTGCCAGTACGCAGTGGCAGCGGCAAAAGAGGCCATTGCCCAGTCAGGATATTCCCTGGAAGAGGAGGACCCGTACCGGGTGGGGTGTTCCATCGGTTCCGGTATCGGAAGCCTGCAGACCATTGAGAGAGAACACAAGAAGCTGCTGGAAAAGGGACCGAACCGGGTGAATCCGCTGATGGTCCCCATGATGATCTCCAATATGGCAGCAGGAAATGTGTCCATCCAGTTTGGTTTAAAGGGAAAGAGCATCAATGTGGTGACCGCCTGCGCGTCCGGTACCCATTGTATCGGTGAGGCTTACAGAACCATCCAGTTCGAGGATGCGGATATTATGGTAGCCGGAGGTGCGGAATCCTGTATTACCCCGGTGGGCGTCAGCGGATTTGCAGCTTTGACAGCCCTTTCCAAATCCACAGACCCGGACCGCTGTTCCATTCCTTTTGACAAAGAAAGAGATGGCTTTGTCATGGGTGAAGGCGCAGGCATTGTGGTTTTAGAGGAATTGGAACATGCAAAGAAACGCGGTGCGAAAATCCTGGCTGAGGTTGTGGGATACGGCGCCACCAGTGATGCCTACCACATCACTTCCCCGGCTGAGGACGGGGAAGGCGCGGCAAGGGCCATGAAGAATGCTGTGGAGGAAGCAGAGATCTCTTTGGAGGATGCGACATACATTAACGCCCATGGCACCAGCACACATCACAACGATCTGTTTGAGACAAGAGCCATCAAGAAGTTATTTGGGGAACATGCATATAAAATGAAAGTCAATTCCACAAAATCCATGATCGGACATCTGCTTGGAGCAGCAGGAGCGGTGGAGTTTATTGCCTGTATAAAAGAGATGGAAAACAATTTTGTACATGTTACAGCAGGATACCGGATGCCGGACGAAGACTGCGATCTGGATTATGTGACAGGAAAGGGTGTGGAGATGGAAATTCCTTACGCACTCACCAATTCCCTGGGCTTTGGCGGACACAACGCCAGCCTGCTGATCAAAAAGTACGAAGACTAGGAGGCCGCATATGGAATTTGAAAAAATCATTCAGTTAATTAAAACAGTCAGCGACTCAAACCTGACCCAGTTTGCCATGGAAGAGGGAAACCTGAAAATTTCCATGAAGACAAATAAACAGACAAAGGTGATCGCAGCGCCCATGATGGCACCTGCACCGGGATCTGATATGGCATCAACAGCCGGCGGCCCTGTTATGCAGGCTGTCCAGGCACAGCCGGGACCCCTTCAGACTGAGGTATCTTTTCAGGAAGCAGGGGAGACAGTCCTTTCCGGCAATGTGGTGAAGTCACCGCTGGTAGGTACCTTCTACAACGCACCCTCACCGGATGCGGAAACATTTGTAAAAGTTGGAGATATTGTAAAAAAAGGCCAGGTATTGGGAATTGTGGAGGCCATGAAGCTGATGAATGAAATTGAATCTGAATTTGACGGAACCGTGGAACAGATTCTGGTGGAAAATGAGGAAGTAGTAGAGTACGGACAGCCATTGTTCGTAATCCGTTAGGAGGCATAGATATGAAACTGACCACAAAGGAAATTATGGAAATCATCCCTCACAGACAGCCCTTTCTGCTGATTGATACCATAGAGGAGCTGGAGCCGGGTGTCCGTGGGGTGGGAAAAAAATGTGTGAGCTACAATGAACCGTACTTTGCTGGACATTTTCCCCAGGAGCCTGTAATGCCGGGCGTAATTCAGTTAGAAGCACTTGCCCAGGTAGGAGCCGTGGCCATTCTCAGCAAGCCTGAGAATAAAGGAAAGACAGCTTACTTTGGAGCTATCAATTCCGCAAAATTTAAAACAAAAGTAGTACCGGGGGATGTACTGACCCTGGAACTGGAGATCATTAAGGAAAAAGGGACTGTCGGCGTGGGAAAAGCAGTTGCCAGAAACCAGGACGGCAAAATAACCACATCCGCTGAGATGACATTTGTGATCGGATAGGAGAACGGATATGTTTCAGAAGATATTAATCGCAAACAGAGGAGAAATCGCGGTGCGCATAATCCGTGCCTGCAGGGAAATGGGAATCAAGACCGTTGCCGTCTATTCTGAGGCGGACAGGGATGCCCTTCACGCGCAGCTTGCGGACGAGGCGGTCTGCATCGGTCCGGCGGCTGCATCGGAGAGCTATCTGAACATGGAGCGGATCTTAAGTGCCACCATCGCCACTAAAGCGGAGGCCATCCATCCGGGATTCGGCTTTTTGTCTGAGAACAGTAAATTTGTGGAGATGTGTGAGAAATGCAATGTGACATTCATCGGCCCATCCGCTGCGGTGATCAATAAAATGGGAAATAAATCAGAGGCCAGAAGAACCATGATGGAAGCAGGCGTTCCGGTGGTGCCGGGTACAAAAGAGCCGGTATACACTGTGGAGGAGGCTTTGCAGGAGGCGGAGAAGATCGGTTTCCCTATTATGATCAAGGCCTCATCTGGCGGCGGCGGAAAGGGTATGCGTATAGCGGAGAGCAGAGAGGACTTCCGGGAGAATTTCAGCACGGCCCAGAGAGAGTCTGTAAATGCTTTTGCAGACAATACAATGTATTTAGAACGCTATGTTGGCAGACCCCGCCACATTGAGGTGCAGATCATCGGGGACAGACTGGGAAATGTAGTACAGTTAGGGGAGCGTGACTGCTCCATCCAGCGCCGCCACCAGAAGATGATCGAGGAATCCCCCTCCTGCGCCATTACAAAAGAACTGCGCAGGATCATGGGTGAGACGGCTGTGCGCGCCGCAAAAGCAGTAGGGTACGAGAGTGCCGGAACCATTGAGTTCCTCCTTGACGGAAACGGTGAATTTTTCTTCATGGAAATGAACACCAGGATACAGGTGGAGCATCCGGTGACAGAATTTGTCTCAGGCGTAGACCTGGTAAAAGAGCAGATTCGGGTGGCAGCAGGCCTTCCCCTGTCTGTGAAGCAGGAGGATTTCTGCATGAGGGGCCATGCCATTGAGTGCAGGATCAACGCGGAGAATCCGGCGAAGAACTTCATGCCGTGTCCGGGAGTGATCGAGTACCTGCATGTACCAGGTGGAAATGGTGTCCGCATTGATACAGCGGTGTATAACGGTTATCAGATACCGCCCAACTACGACTCCATGATCATGAAGGTGATCGTCCACGACAAAGACAGAGCGGGAGCCATAGCAAAAATGCGGAGTACCCTGGGTGAAGTGATCATCGAGGGCGTGCAGACAAACCTGGATTTCCAGTATGATATATTGAACCAGAAAGATTTTCTGGATGGAAATGTGACGACACATTTCATAGAAGAGCATTACGAGTAACAGTTAGGTATCTGAACGGTTACCATTACGAGTAAGGAGCAGGCAGATATGTCCAGATTAAAGGATTTATTCAAGAAGACTACTAATGTGCAGGAGCCGGAGACTGAGGAGAGCAAAGTGTCCGGGGAAGAGACGTCCGGCAGTGAAAATACACCCTCCGTTCCGGAAGGTTTATGGGTGAAATGCCCGAAGTGCGGAGAACTTCTATACAAGGAAGACGTTGTAAAAAATGATTTTGTATGTCCCAAATGCAAGGGGTATTTCCGGATCAAGGCTAAGACCAGAATCCGCCTGGTGGCGGATAAGGGGTCTTTTAAAGAATGGTGTACAGGGCTTCATGCCTTTAATCCCCTGGACTATCCGGAGTATGAGGAGAAAATCGCAAAACAGCAGGAAAAGACCCATCTGGAGGAGGCCATCCGCATCGGAGAGGCCAGGATTGACGGCACCAGGGTTGTGCTGGGAGTCTGTGACGCCCGTTTTCTCATGGGGAGCATGGGATATGTGGTGGGAGAAAAGATCACCCGTTCTTTTGAGCAGGCCACAGAGGAAAAGCTGCCGGTCATCCTGTTTTGCTGTTCCGGCGGGGCCAGAATGCAGGAGGGTATGGTATCTCTGATGCAGATGGCGAAGACATCCGCTGCCATCAAAAGGCACAGCGAGGCAGGTCTTCTCTATATTCCGGTGCTCACAGACCCGACGACAGGGGGCGTTACAGCCAGCTTTGCCATGCTGGGTGATATGATCCTGGCCGAACCGGGAGCCTTGATCGGTTTTGCAGGCCCAAGGGTTATTGCGCAGACCATTGGGCAGAAGCTGCCGGAAGGGTTCCAGAAAGCGGAATTTCTGGTGGAGCACGGTATTATTGATGGGATCGTGACCAGAAATCTGTTAAAAAAGACGCTGTCCGGTCTTGTTAAATTTCATGAGAGAAAGAACGGTTACTGCCAGTTCACCAGGATCACCCTGCCGGAAGCAGCAGGGGAAGAGGAGAAAAGGCGCAGGCACAGAAATAAGGAAAAGCATATGACTGCCTGGGAGCGCGTGGAGACTGCAAGGGACTCCAAACGTCCCACCAGTCTGGATTATATAGAAACTATTTTTGAAGAGTTTATGGAACTGCACGGAGACCGGGCATTTCGGGATGACGGCGCCATTGTGGGAGGTCTGGCAGTGCTGGACGGGCAGCCGGTAACAGTGATCGGTGTACAGAAGGGGAGAAACACCAAGGATAATATTCTGAGAAACTTTGGTATGCCGTCCCCGGAAGGATACAGAAAAGCACTGCGTCTTATGAAACAGGCAGAAAAATTTAACCGCCCTATCATTAATTTTATTGACACGCCGGGGGCGTTCTGCGGAATTGAGGCGGAGGAGAGAGGGCAGGGGGAGGCCATCGCCAGAAACCTGCTGGAAATGTCTGCTTTGAAAGTACCGGTGCTGAGTATTGTCATCGGCGAAGGCGGAAGCGGCGGTGCGCTGGCTCTGGGGGTAGGCAATGAAGTCTGGATGATGGAAAATGCCACATATTCCGTTCTCTCACCGGAGGGATTTGCATCCATTCTCTGGAAGGACAGCAAGAGAGCAAAAGAAGCGGCAGAGGTCATGAAGATCACAGCCAGAGATTTGAAGGATTTGGGGATCATTGAGCATGTGATCATGGAGGATACGCCTGCCTGCGCGCAGAATCTGCCTCAGATCGCAGAGGATATGAAGAACCGGATGCACCAGTTCCTTACAGAGATGGAAGGAAAGACACCGGAAGAGCTGGCAGCCCTCCGGTACGAGAGATTCAGAAAAATGTGAGCCAGAAAGAGTTAGAATATGAGGAAACCATTAGTTATAGGTGATTTGACAGCTAAAATCCCTGTGATACAGGGCGGCATGGGAGTGGGCATCAGCCTTTCCGGCCTGGCGGGCAGTGTGGCTGCCTGCGGCGGTGTGGGTGTGATATCCACTGCACAGATTGGATGGCGGGAGCCGGATTTTGGAAAACGCCCTTTTGAGGCAAATTACAGGGCCATAGAAAAGGAGATCAGAAAAGCCAGGGAAATTGCAAAAGGCGGTATCATTGGCGTGAACATTATGGTAGCCACCCAGAGATATGAGGAATATGTGAAGACAGCAGTGAAGGCAGGGGTGGATCTGATCATCTCAGGAGCCGGACTGCCCATAGACCTTCCCAAATATGTGGAGGGTACCAAAACAAAGATTGCCCCTATTGTGTCCTCCCTGAAATCCCTGAATGTCATCTGCCGTATGTGGGACAGAAAATATAAGAAAGCACCGGACCTGGTTGTCATCGAGGGTCCAAAAGCAGGCGGCCATCTGGGATTTTCCAGGGAAGAGCTGGATACCTTCACCGATGAATCCTATGATAAAGTGATCCTTTCTATTATAGAGAAGGTGAAAGAATACGGGGAAACATGCAGCAAAAAGATTCCTGTGGTCGTAGCGGGCGGCATATATGACAGGGCGCATATGGACCATGCACTTTCGCTGGGCGCGGACGGGGTACAGATGGGAACCCGCTTTGTGACCACCAAAGAGTGTGATGCAGCGCCGGAATACAAGGAGGCATATCTGAACGCACAGAAAGAGGATATCTGTATTGTACAGAGTCCTGTGGGAATGCCGGGAAGAGCTATCAAAAATCCTTTTATGGACAGGGTGAAGACTGAGAAATGCAGGATTGAACACTGTTACCACTGTATTGTTACCTGCAAACCAGCAGAGATACCATACTGTATCACGCAGGCTTTGGTCAATGCAGCGAAGGGACGGGTGGAGGACGCACTTTTGTTCTGCGGTTCCAATGCATACCGTTCCCATGAAATAGAGACAGTGGAAGAGATTATGGAAGAACTTAGCTGACCACGGTGCAGATCTGTGTGTTTATGAATTTATGAGAAATAGAAGGGGCCCGGCCGATAGCATCGGACCGGGCCTCTAAAAGAGGATCTATTTTATGAAGGCTTCACATGTTGACCTTCATCTTGAATTTTTTCTCGTGGTATCTGCTTCCCTGTTCTCTGCCCTCAGTGTGTTCATCTGCCTCTGCAGTGCTTTTTGTACTGTGAAGAGGATTCAGGTGTGCACTTCCGAATTCTTCTACCATCCAGATGTGGCGGAAGTTCTTTTTCTGCTGAATGGCCTGGCAGAACCGGCCGATCACTAAAATGGTTTTATCGCGTAACCCCGTTTCTGTTGTGCGTCTGGAAGAACGAAGCCAGTATTCCATCAAAGTCCAACAGACTAACAGGAATCCAGTAGCAAAAATCAAAGTGATAATCAATCTTTCCAACATTATGAACACCCCTTTCCACGTTTATTTGTTATCTTTATATTAAATCTTTTAGAAACAATAGTCAATGATCAAATGGAAGAAAAATCAAATTTTCTAAATATTTAAGAGTATAAATATATGTAAACAGTTTACATCACAGAGGCAGTCACCATCTCACGCCAGATATTATCGCAGACGGGGGAGAGGGGCTGTCCTTTGTCATCTGTAAGCAGGGGAAGACGCGCTTCCTCCAGTTCCTCTATGCAGGTGATCTTTCCTTCCGCATAATCCGCCATGCGGGCAGCACAGCTTTTAAGGCGCTCCATCAGACCGCCTAAGCGGATATCCAGGACCTCATAGCCAAAGGCCTTATTTTCCTGAAACCACTGGTCTTTTAATGCGTGTTTAAACTGTTCCACCAGCCCGGCAGTTTTGATGCAGATATCCGCAGTCTGCAGAAGCGCGGCTTTGTCCTCCCCGTCATAGGCTGCCTTTGCTTCAAGTCCAAGGGTGGCTTTTTTTGCCAGCACTTCACTTAGGAGTGCCAGTGTGCGGAACATGCAGGCGTACTCCCCGCCCTTTTGGGCGATCGCCCGGAGTTCTTCGGCACAGTGTCGGTAATGGGATTTAAAGGACTTCATATCCACATGGCAGTCATAGATACCCATAAGAACATCCTGATACAGCAGATATCTGGCAGGGGCTGCACTCATCTTTCCTGGCAGCGGATTATCGGGTGTCAGGTTAGGAAGGTCCAGCTTCAGGAAATCCTCCAGCACAGCCCCGGTACACGCCAGGAAGCGCGGGGCCAGATCACAGTCATTTACCGTCTGCGCATAATTATACTCTGCGAAAAGGGAGAGCACAGGCAGAACGGCAGACTGGGATGCCTCACCGCCGTCATCTCCCCAGCCGGTTACCAGTACATTGGTTATGCCGTGTTTTTGGCATTGCCTGAGGGCAAGGCGGGAGACCTGCATACTGTGGTTCAGAAGCGGCGCGTATCCGTTCCATTTCCAGGCACCGCCGGCAAAGCCCACGTTTCCGGCCAGTTCCCTGTGGTATTTCATCATCTGGTCATAGGTCTTTTCATCTCTGGAATAGTAATCCCAATAGAGAAGTTCCACATTTTGTGGGATTTTCTTTTTGATCTCCTCTGTGATATGAAATTCCTTTCCGTAATATTCTCCGCCGGAGATCATTTTGAAAAACATGTCACTCCACATCATGGCAGTATATCCATACTTTTCACAGATTTCAAGGACGCGGTGCAGATGGCGCTCCATGATGTCAATACGTTCCTCATATCCGAATTGGTTCAGGTAAGCGCCCCGGCCAATCATCTCCGCTTCATCCATCCCAATGTTGATCACACGGCTTTTAAAGGTTTCAGACCAGGTGCGTATCATAGCTTCGATCAATTTATAGGTATCGTCGCTTCCGCACAGGAGAATATCTCCCGTGTCGTGTACCTGTTTAAAGGCAGGCCAGCGGAAAATGGCATTTAAGTGGGCCAATGTCTGGATGCAGGGAACCATTTCAATGCCCAGTGAGGCGGCAAATTCGTCCAGTTCCCGCAGTTCCTGTCTGCTGTACCTGCCCCGGAAATGGCCGAAGTAAGGATAGCCCTCCACCTGGTAAGTATCCTCTGTGTAGAGCATTAGGCGGTCATATCCCATCAGGGAAAGTTTGACCATGAGCCGTCTCAGATGATCAGGGCGGCATACCCCATTGCGGGAGCAGTCAGCCATATAGGTGAGATGTTCAAAGACGGGATGTTCTTCCCTGGCAGCACTGGTGCGGTTTTCCGTTATCCATTCCTTTACAAAACCCAGGCCCCGGAAAAACTCGGAAGTTTTACTGTATGTAATGCTGGCAAAATCCCGGTCCAGGCGGACGGACAGGCCGCTGCCGCCTTTTTCTGCAAGTATTTTTACACGGGATCCCCCGGTCATGTTTTCTTCCAGATATTCCACGGCACATACAGCTCCGGGCATCAGGGACGGGTCTATACATGCAAGGTTAAAAAATTCCATATGCAGTCTCCTTTTCGTGATTCATCGTAATAGAAAACCTGCGAAGCGTAGTTTTTATTATTCGCAGTGCTCTTTCATTGTAAAGGAGTTTCAGGCAGGAGTCAACGAAAGAATCTGCAAAATCAGGAACGATATAACAAATGTGTACAAGGCCGGATAGGGGATACTGGACAAAATATACAAGGATGGCGTACATTATAGGAAAAATGAGTTAAAAAATGACAAAAACAAGGAAAGAACACACATGGTATAAATACAGGGGGATTGCTATACTTTAACTATCAAATCCAAGGGAGGTATTCCTAAATGAAAAAGAAATTGGCAGTATGTTTGTTATGTGGGTTATGTCGGCAGCCATGCTGACAGGATGCGGGGGCAGTGGTGATTCCGGCAGCAAAGAGGCAGAAGCGGATGGTTCCGGGAAGAAATCAGACACCACGCTGACGATCATGGCCAGCCAGGACTGGGTCTATGACGCGGAGATGGAGCTGGGGCAGAAGTTCGAGGAGGAGACAGGAATCAAGGTGGATTATCAGATCGTTCCCTCAGACCAGTATTATAATCTGCTGATGACAAAACTGAACAGCGGTGAAGGCCCCGATATTTTCGGCGGTCAGTCAGGAAGTTATGACCTGGTATCTCAGTACAGCATCGAGAAAAATGCAGTGGAGCTCTCGGGTGAGCCGTGGGTTGCCAATTATGATGAGTTCGCGAAAGAGCAGACAAGTGTGGGCGGAAAGCTTTACGGAGCTACATATTTTGATACCACGACAGATTTTTATGTTGTGTATAACAAGAAGATATTTGAAGAAAATGGTTTAAAAGAGCCAACAACTTTTGCTGAATTTGAGAGCATCTGCCAGACACTTCTGGACAAAGGCATCACACCGTTTTATGAGTGTGCGGGTGACGGGTGGCACCATGTTATGTGGTTCTGTGAAATCGGCGGCAAATACGAAGATCTGCTTCCCGGTATTACAGACAAGCTGAACAATAATGAGACAAAGTTTGCAGATGTGGAAGAGTTTAAGATTGTTTTGGACCAGGTAAAAGAACTGGCTGACAAGGGATATTTCGGAGATAACTATCTGTCTGACGAGTATGCAGACCTGCCTGTGGCGCTGGGCGCCGGCGAATTTGCCATGAGTATGGCAAAACCAGGAACCATCGCCGAGATAGCGGCAGCTTCTGACGGTGCCTACACAGAGGATGATTTCGGTATGTTCCTGATTCCAACCCTGGACAATGACGTACTGAATGTACATCCCTGCGGACCGTCCCGGTTCATTTATTCCGGATCTAAACATGTGGACGAGGCAAAACAGTATCTGGAATATATCACGAAGAAAGAAAGCGTGCAGCACATGATCGACAAGGAGGCAAAGGTGGAGAATCTCCCCTATGAACTGGGACAGACTCCGGCTTACAGTGCTTATACCCAGGAATTTCTGGATTCCTTTGAAAAGCAGGGTGTGGTATTCCAGGATGTCATAAAATATTTGAACCCTCAGTGGGGCGATATCGGACAGGATATGGTATCCATGTTTATCGGGGATATGACGTCAGAGGAAGTTCTGCAGGCAATCGACTCCAGACGTGAGACGCAGGCTAAGGCAGCCGGAGATGAAGCCTGGAATTAAAAAACAATAAGACAAATAAAAAAGTGCACCGCCAAATGGAAACTACTTTGGCGGTGCACTTTTTTGCTAATGCTCCTCAGACTGGCTGCGGAAGGCAGAGGGGCTGGTCCCGGTTGTCTTGCGGAAGGTTTTGCTGAAATGGAACTGGTCGGGATAGCCTGCCTTTTCCCCTACCTCCCGGATAGTCAGGTCTGTGTTCAGCAGAAGATCCCTGGCCTGATGGATGCGTATGTCCGTGAGATATTTCAAAGGGGTGCAGCCTTTGTATTTATTGAACAGTTTTGTCAGGTAGGCGGAACTGAAGCCAAGCTTCTGGGAGAAGATGCTGAAATCCACATCATCCATATAGTGCTCCTTTAGATACAGCGAGGCGTATTCCACCACCTGGGCGGCATTCTGCCCTGTGAGGGAAGTGTCCTCCTCCAGCTCATAAGTCTTTTCCAGTTCCAGTTTTACCTTGCTCAGTGTATTTTCCAGCTGGTCTGCAGCCACTGGTTTCAGAAGGTAATCTATGACGCCCTGGGAGAGAGCTTCTTTTGCGTATTCAAATTCCGCGTAGCCGGACAGGATGACTGTCTTGATACTTGGATATTTCAGATGGATCTCCTTGGCTAACTGCAGGCCGTCCATGACCGGCATGCGGATATCTGTGATGACCAGATGGATATTTTCCTTTTCCAGCCGTTTCAGTGCATCCTGGCCGTTGGTGGTCTGACAGGCAGCATGGAACCCCATATCCAGCTTCTCGATATGGCGCGCCAGGCTTTGCATGAGCAGAATCTCATCCTCCACCAGCATAATATTAAAATGAGATATTTTAATCATTGATCTTTCCTCCTATGGTGACAATAGCTCCGCCTTCCGGCAGATTGCCCAGATTAAAAATGAATACAGCGTGGTAAGTCAGGTAAAAACGTATGTAAATATTCATAAGCCCCATGCCGTCCAGTTCCAGACTGGGGAGCAGGCCGCTTTTCCGGATCTCATTGATTTTCTCCTGGAGAGAGTCAATGACTTCCCTGGAAAATCCTGTGCCGTTGTCCTTTACGGATACGCACCACTCGGTCATATCCATAAAGCCTTCAATGGTAATATGCCATGGAGGTGGTGTGCTCTGCGTGGTAAACTTGACCGCGTTTTCAACCAATAGCTGAATGCAGAGCTTTGGCATGGTGATTTCCAGCATTTCATCCTCCACATCCACATCAAAGGTCAGAGCCCGGCCAAAACGAAGCTTCAGACAGTTTAAGTAGCGGATCGCGTGTTCCAGTTCATCTTCCAGGGTTGAGACGGTCTGCTTGTTGGAAGATATGTAGCGCAGAATAGCAGTGATGTCCATGCACATCTGGCTGATCTCACCGGTCATGCCCTCCTCCGCCATGGCGCTTAAGGTAGCCAGGGAATTGTAGAGAAAATGAGGATTCATCTGGGACTGGAGAGCCAGCATCTGGGACTGAAGCTCCTGTTCCTTTAAAAGCATCATGGAGTGGACTGTATTTTTCTGCCGCTCCTGGAATTCATTCAGGGAATCCCGCAGCTTGTCTATTTCCCGTACATGGGAATCTTCCACGGGAAGCCCTTTCCAGTGGTCCACAAAATCCACATCCGACAGATATTCATACATATGTATCAATGGGCGCCCAAGTCTCTGGGACAGCTTGTAGGCAATGAGATAACAAAGGGAAACCATCAATGCCACGATCAGGAGGATAGGGATCAGGTTCCTGAAAATAGGCGCAAATACCTGGGATTCCTCCACGGCTACGGCAGTGGTGAAGCCGCTTAATTCCATATCGCTGTAGTATACATATTCTTTTCTTCCGCTTATGGTGTTTTTCAGAGTCTTTCTGGAGGCGCCGTCACGGCTGCCATAATAATCAAACAGATCCTCAGATGCCTCTGAAAGGGGAAAGAGCACATTTCCATCCGGGTCATACACTACGAGTTTAATGTTGTAGCTGCTGTCCGGGTGGTAAGCCCGCTCAAATGTGGTGTCATAATACTGCATAACCTCCACAATGCCGGCTGGCTTCCGGTAGTTGTTGAAATAGAGGCGGTACAGGGACAGATAGTACCGGTCTTCGCTGGTTCCGCTGCTGGTGGAGAGAAACGCATTGCGGGACGGAGGGGCCACATAACGGTGCCCGTCACGCTCCATGGTGGGCGCATACCAGTCCTGCCCGGAGGTTTTAATATCCTGATAGCCCATGTAATTGCCGGAGCCTAAGCAGCCCCGGTCCAGGTTATAAAGGTTTATCTGCCGGACCGTACTGTTGGCCCCGCGGATGGAGGTCAAAAGCCCGGTGAGCATGGATGCCGCCTGGGTTTTCATGTACTGTGTCAATGTGCTGTCCGGGTTGGAATAATTTTCAAAAGTATCTTTGATGAGATGGGAATACAGCACATTTATGCTGACAGTATCCATTTGTCCGATCTGCAGGTCCACATCCTTTGCCACAGAGGAGCAGGTCTGCTGGATACTGCTGGTTATGCTGGATTTCATGCTTTTATACTGAACGGCAACAAAGACGGCTGTGGCGGATAAAAGCACGAACAGCATGGTGGCAAGAAAACTTTTTCTGAGGATTTTCTCAATGCTCTTAGGTGATTTGTTCTTTTTTTTCATATGCACTCCCTTGAAAATGATCACTGGAAGAAGTATGGCACATTTGCTGAAGGAATGTCAATATATGGTTAAAAAAATACATAAATTGATTATTCCTGCCCATGTGAGGGAAAGGGATTAAGAGGTAAGATTACAGTATCAAAAGGAAAACAGGGAGGTATTTTAGTGAAAAAGTCAAAAATTTATCCATGGTATTTTGCCCTTGGAGCCTTACTTATTTATTCAGCGCTTTATGTGCTGCCCGGACTGGTCGGTATCGGGTATTCTTTTACAGACTGGTCATCCTATTCCACGGAAGTGCATTTCGTAGGGCTGGAGAATTTCAGGCAGATTCTGGGAAGCAGTGAAAACTATATGAAGTACATAGGAAACACGCTTTTATTTACAGTTGTGACTACAGTGATGAAGACAGGCCTGGCGCTTATATTTGCATTGGCCCTCTCAAAAGACATCAAACTGAAAAATTTCCACAGAGGTGTTATGTACATGCCCTCTGTACTCTCTATCCTGATCATTGGCCTTGTGTTTACTTCCATCCTCAATCCCAAGACAGGGCTTCTCAATGAATTTCTGAGGACTATCGGTATGGAGGGGATGACCCAGAAATGGCTCACAGACCCTAAGATCGCATTTTTCTCTGTTATGGGCGTGGATGTCTGGAGAGGGACCGGGTATATTATGACCATCCTGATCGTGGGTATTTTATCCATATCCACTACCTATTACGAGGCTGCAGGCATTGACGGGGCAGGCGGATTTAAGAAGTTCACAAAAATCACTCTGCCGCTGCTTAGGCCTACACTGGCAGTCACTCTTGTGCTGAATGTGCTGTATGGCCTGAAGGTTTTCGATATGGTGTATGCCCTGACAAACGGAGGACCGGGCCACACTACAGAGGTGATGTACACAGCAGTGTTCAAACAGTTCTCCCAGGGTATGTACGCGGTGGGAACCACGATCAGCTCCATTATGTTCGTATTTATGGTGATCATCGGGTTCTTTATGATCCGGGTGCTCACCGGAAATGAGGTGAAAGAATGATGAACAACAAGACAAAGAAAATGATTTACAGTATACTGAAAAATATTTTGTCATGGATCATTTCCCTGATCATGCTCATTCCGCTGTTTCTGATCATCATCAACGCATTCAAATCAGATGCGGAGGCCATGACTATGACCTTAAAGCTTCCCACCGAGTGGGTATTTACCAACTTTGCAGTGGTCATTGAAAAGGGAAAGCTTCTTACCAGCTTTTTTAACAGTATGCTGTATGCGTGCAGCGCAACGCTCATCACGGTATTTCTGGCAGCCATGGCAGCTTATGTTTTCTCCAGAAGAAGCGGCAAGGGCAATCAGGCTCTTTACATGTACATGGTATTGGGGATCGTGATTCCGATCAACTATGTGGCACTCATGAAAGTCATGCAGATTACACACCTGAACAATACCAGTATTGGGATCATCCTGCTGTATGTGGCGGTGCAGCTTCCGTTTATGGTCTTCCTCATATACGGATTTGTAGGCAAGGTACCTGTGGAGCTGGATGAGGCGGCTGTCATAGACGGGTGCGGGCCGGGAAGGCTGTTTTTCAAAATCGTGCTTCCCATGCTGAAACCGGCAATGGTGACTGCAGGTGTCCTGTGTTTTTTGAACGACTGGAATGAGTTTGTAATGCCCTTGTATTTCCTGAATTCTTCCACAAAATGGCCGATGACACTGGCGGTTTATAACTTTTTCGGACAGTTCCAGAAGAGCTGGAACCTGATCTGCGCTGACATTCTGCTGACCTGTGCGCCGGTTATCATCATGTATCTGGTATGTCAGAAATACATTGTGGGCGGACAGACGGCCGGAGCTGTCAAAGGCTGAGAAGGAGAAAAAAGATGAAAATAACAAGCTATGAAAAGACAGATGACGGTGTAGTGATCTTCACAGAAGACGGACGTTTTTTTATCCAGGGATGCGGTCCTAAAATACTGCGCTGTGTGTATACGAAAAAGGACAGGATTCTGCAGGAGTCAGCCCTTACTATCAGACGGCCCTCATGTCCTCCTCTGAAAGTCAGCGGGGAGGGGGACGGACTGCGGATCCGGGCGCAAAAAGCCAGTCTGGAGATCTGTAAAAAGACCGGGCAGTTCACATTTAGAAAGCCGGACGGAACGCTTCTATTGGAACTGAGCGGGCAGGAGTTGTCGGATACCCCTGTGGAAGTGTATTCCACAGGTAAAGAGAAGCCGGTCATTGAGCGGGTAAAGACCGTGGATGGTGAGAGAAGCTTTGTGAAAAACCTGGCGCCCCGTACGGACCATATGGCATACAGAGCAAAACTGTATTTTTCCTGGCAGGACGAGGAGCAGATCCACGGGCTGGGACAGGGGGAGGAAGGCATTTACGACTACAGAGGGAATGTCCAGTACCTCTACCAGCATAATATGCGTATACCCATACCGTTTCTGGTATCAGACAGGGGATATGGCATTTTAGCTGACTGCGGTTCCCTTATGACATTCGGGGATGATGCCAGAGGTTCCTATCTGTTTCTGGATACTGTGGAACAGCTCGATTATTATTTTATTGCAGGTGATACCCTGGATGAGATTGTGTCGGGCTTTCGGACGCTGACCGGCAAAGCGGTCATGCTTCCTAAGTGGGCATTCGGTTATGTACAGTCAAAGGAGGCTTATAAAAGCCAGCAGGAACTTGTGGATGTGGCAAAGGAATACAGAAAAAGAAAGGTGCCCCTGGACTGTATTGTACAGGACTGGCTTACCTGGGAAGATGGCTGCTGGGGCAATAAAGTGGTGGATAAGACCCGGTATCCGGACTTGCCTCAAGCTATGGAAGAGCTCCACAGGATGCATGTGCACACCATGGTATCAGTTTGGCCGAATATGAATGGGGGAACAGAGAACCATAAAGAATTTGAGGAGGCGGGATACCTGCTACACGACCTTTCCACCTATGATGCATTTCAGGAAGAAGCAAGGAAAATGTACTGGAAGCAGGCGGAAAAGGATTTGTTCTTTGGCGGATTTGATTCCTGGTGGTGTGATTCCACAGAGCCTTTCAGCGGGGCGGACTGGAATGGAGGAGAATTAAGAGAACCCTGGGAGCGGTACGCACTGGTAGGGGGAGAACATAAAAAATTTCTGGGGCCTTTAAAGGCAAACCTTTACGCTGCAGCCCACGCAAAGGGAATTTACGAAAACCAGAGAATGGCGGCACCGGATAAGAGGGTATTAAATCTAACCCGTTCCGGCTATGCCTCCTCCCAGCGGTACGGCACGGTTTTATGGTCAGGGGACACATGTGCCACCTGGAAGAATTTTAAAATACAGATCACAGAGGGACTGAATTTCTGTATGAGTGGAATGCCTTACTGGACGCTGGATATCGGAGGATTCTTCACCGTCAGGGAAAAATGGCAGAACCGGGGATGCAGCTGTAACACGGACCCGGCTCCCAAATGGTTCTGGAAGGGGGATTACGAGGAGGGAGTCAGGGACCTGGGATACCGGGAGCTGTATGTACGCTGGTTTCAGTACGGCGCATTTCTGCCTATGTTCCGCTCACACGGCACAGACACCCCCAGAGAAATCTGGAACTTTGGGGAACCGGGGGAGATGTTTTACGACGCGCTTCTTTCAGCACTGCATCTGCGATACCGCCTGATGCCATATATTTACTCCCTGGCCGGAATGGTTTACTGGGAGGATTATACCATGCTCAGAAGCCTGCTCTTTGATTTTTCCCAGGATAAGACAGCAGGGAGGGTGGATCGTGAGTTTATGTTTGGCAGCAGTCTGCTGATCTGTCCTGTGACGGAGCCTATGTACTATGAGAAGGAGAGCAGGCCTTTAAACAGGGAGAAGACCTGGAAGTGTTATCTGCCCAAAGGTGCAGGGTGGTATGGTCTGCAGGATGGAAACTATTATGAGGGAGGGCAGTGGATAGAGGCAAAAGCGGATATCTCGTCTATCCCTGTGTTTGTGAAAGCCGGCAGTATTCTTCCTATGGAACGGGGGCTTACCTATGCCCAGGAGGAAGTGGACAGTGCGTTAGAATTCCATATCTATCCGGGCAGGGATGTCTGCTTCACCCTCTATGAGGATGCAGGGGACGGATATGACTATGAACAGGGCAGATGCAACCGGATTTCCCTTAAGTGGACGGACGGGGAAAGACTTCTGGAAATAGGGGCAGCGCAATACGACTTTCTGCAGAGTATAAAGCACAGAAAATGCGTGGCTGTGTGCAGCGGGATAAGAAAAGAATTTATTTACAAAGGGGAACCTATGAAGGTTTCCCTGTAGAAAACAGGAAGATGGAGGAAAGAAGTTATGATGTATAAGGAGAACTGGGAACAGACCCGGGAGAAATTTAAAAATTACTGGAAACAGCAGAACACAGGAAGGCCGCTCATGTGCGTGATCGCAAGAAAGCCAGAGATTGAGCCGTATTCCCAAGGAAAACCGGTGGAGGGCGGCTGCCGTGACGTCATCTGCCAGGGGAAATACTATAACCTGCCGGAAGAATTAAAGTGGAAGGACATGGATGACAAGTATTTGGATGCGGACAGAGTGGTTGCAAGGTATCGTCAATTCTGCGAAACCCATGAATTTTTAGGAGAAAGCTTCCCGAATCTGGACGTGGATTTCGGCCCCGGCTCCCTGGCGGCATATCTTGGCTCGGATATTGGATTTAAGGAGGACACGGTATGGTTCAAATCCTGCCTGGAGGATTGGGAGGATGTGCCGGAATTTAAGTATGACCCGGACAGCAAATGGTTTCAAAAGCATCTGGAATTTGTGAAGCGGTGCAAAGAACTGGTTGGGGATGATTTCCTGATCGACATGCCGGATCTGATGGAAAATATAGATGTGCTGGCATCTCTGCGGGGTGCACAGGATATACTGTACGATATGATCGACGAACCGGAGATCATTGAGGAGAGAGTAAAACAGATAGAGAAAATTTACTATGAATATTATGACAGATTTTATGAGATCATCAAGGATCCCCAGGGGGGGAATGCCTATACCGTATTCCAGATTTGGGGGCCGGGCCGGACGGTAAAACTGCAATGTGATTTTTCAGCCATGATGTCTCCCACAAATTTCAGGGATTTTATCCTGGAGCCGCTGAGAAACCAGGCAGCAAAGGCAGACCAGGTGCTCTATCATCTGGACGGACCGGATGCCATCAAACATCTGGACGCTGTTTTGGAGGTGGAAGGCATTTCTGCCCTCCAGTGGACCAGCGGCGATGCAGGCCCGGACGGAACACTTGAGGATTGGGATGTTATTTACGATAAAGCAAGGGCAGCAGGAAAATCCTTGTGGATCAAGGTTTATTCCGGAGAGTTTGAGGACTGGATAAAAAATGTAGACAGAATTGTACAGAAATACGGCTCCCACAGCCTTTTCCTCCTCTTCCCGGAGATGTCTATGGAACAGGCACAGACACTGCTGGCTTACGCGGATGAACACTGGAGTGATGTAAAGGGCACATTTGGCAATTGAAAGAATCCTGTTTCATGAATATTGACTTTTACACCTGTGTATACTATACTGATAATAGTAGTTCGCCGTAGTAATACGGTGAAAACAGGACTTATATATGTTCATAATGCGGGTTGAACGTTTCTACCAGCTACCGAAATAGCTGACTATAAGTCCCCTGATCTTGGGGGCTTTGCAGTCTGGCTTTGGTGGCTGGTTTTTTATTGTTGGCAAAGGCTCCTCATATAGGAGGAAGTGACATGAGAAAAGAGGGAAAAAAGGCAGATACCTTTATATTGAAAGGAAATATCTGCTACAGCAAGACCGAAAAAGAAGTAACTACAATCCCCCATGCATATCTGGTATGCAGGGACGGCATCTGCCAGGGCGTATTTGAGAGTCTGCCGGATGATTACAAAGAGTATCCCCTGACAGATTACGGGGATGCGCTGATCCTTCCCGGGCTGGTGGATCTGCACCTGCATGCACCCCAGTATGCGTTTACAGGGCTTGGCATGGATATGGAGCTTCTGGAGTGGCTGGATACCAGGACATTTCCCGAGGAGGGCAGGTACGGGGATATGGAATATGCCCAAAAAGCATACCGTATTTTTACAGAAGATCTGAAAAAAAGCGCAACCACCAGGGCTTGTATCTTTGCCACACGCCATGTTCCGGCTACCATTCTCTTGATGGATATGCTGGAGGAGGCAGGTCTGCAGGCAATGGTGGGAAAAGTAAATATGGACCGGAATGCGCCGGACTATCTCTGTGAGGACAGCCCGGAAAAATCCGCGGAGGACACCCTTTTGTGGCTGAGGGAAGTAAAGGGGAAATACAAGAATGTAAAACCAATCCTTACCCCCCGGTTTATTCCAAGCTGTTCGGACCGTCTGATGGAAATGCTGAGTGAGATCCGCAGGGAATATGACCTTCCGGTGCAGTCCCACCTCTCTGAAAATAAAGGAGAGATCACATGGGTGAAGGAGCTTTGCCCCTGGTCTTCTTTTTACGGGGATGCGTATGAGCGGTTCGGCATGTTCGGGGGAACCTATCCGGCTGTCATGGCACACTGTGTGCATCCTACGGAGGAAGAGATCGCACTTATGAAGAAAAACCAAGTCTTTGCCGCTCATTGTCCTCACTCCAACACGGATTTGTCTTCCGGGGCCGCACCCATTCGGAGATATCTTAAGGAAGGCATACGCGTGGGACTGGGGAGTGATATTGCCGGGGGCCATGTGCTCTCCCTGTTTCAGGTGATGGTGGGGGCTGTGCAGGCTTCCAAACTCCGCTGGCGGCTGCTGGATGAAACACAAAAGCCGCTCATGGTAGAGGAAGTGTTTTATATGGGTACAAAGGGAGGCGGTGCCTTCTTTGGACAGGTGGGAAGCTTTGAAAAAGGATATGAATTTGACGCGGTGATCGTGGATGACACCAGATTGGAGACGCCCAGGGAACTGTCTTTGAAAGAGCGTCTGGAGCGTGTGGTATATCTGTCAGATGACAGGGATATAGCCGGGAAATATGCGGCAGGGAGAAGGATCATTTAATTATTTTATACGGTGTACAGGAGATACTGGCTGTTCACCGCCGGAAAAGAGGGATGATGTATGGGAGTTGGCAGTTCAATGAATCGTGTGGACGCCTGGGAGAAGGTCACGGGTCAGGCGAAATACACGGCAGATTTGATGCCGCAGAATTTGTATACGGCAAAAGTGGTGCACAGCACCATTGGGAACGGATGGGTAAAAAGTTTTGATCTGGAGGATGCTTTGAAGGTACCCGGTGTGATAAAGATCGTCACCTGTTTTGATGTGCCGGATATCCAGTTTCCCACACCGGGGCACCCCTGGTCCGTGGAGAAGGCGCACCAGGATATCAAGGACAGAAAGCTGTTAAACCGACGGGTTCGCATGTACGGGGATGATATTGCGGCTGTCATCGCGGAGGATGAGATCGCAGCCAGGCGGGCAGCGGATAAGATCAAAGTGGAGTATGAAGAATACCCGGTGATTTTGGATCCGGAGGCATCCATGAAAGAGGGCGCGCCTCTTCTGCATGAGGAGAAGCCGGGAAACGTGATCGCACACACCGGTTTTGTGCTGGGAGACGAAAGCTTTGAAGAGGCTGTAAAAGAGCAAGGTCTGACCATAATAGAAAAGGAATACAGAACCCAGCCGGTTCAGCACTGCCATATAGAGGTGCCGGTTTCCTATGCCTATATGGAGAAAGGGCGGATCGTTATTGTGACCTCCACCCAAATCCCCCATATTGTGAGACGGGTGGTCAGTCAGGCTCTTGGGATCCCCGTCGGTCAGATCCGGGTGATAAAGCCTTATATAGGAGGCGGTTTCGGCAACAAGCAGGATGTGCTTTACGAGCCTCTGAACGCATTTTTATGTACCCAGACAGGCGGTCACGGCGTCAGGCTGGAACTGTCCAGGGAGGAGACCCTTGGCTGTACCCGTGTGCGCCATGCATTTACCTGGAAGATCAAGGGTGCAGTGCGGGAAGACGGCACACTGGTAGCACGGAAATATGTGGCATATTCCAACCAGGGTGCATATGCATCCCATGCCCACGCCATTGCAGCCAACGCGGCCAATATTTTTAAACAGCTTTACCGGGATGAGAAGGTTCTGGAATCTGACAGCTACACGGTCTACACAAACCTGATGACAGGCGGAGCCATGCGGGGATACGGGATTCCGCAGGGGGATTTTGTGACCGAGTGTGTGGCGGATGATCTCGCCCATGCAGTGGGCATGGATCCTCTGGCATTCCGGCTGAAAAATTGTGTGAAAGAGGGATACATTGACCCTCATCTGGGCATTGCGTTCCATTCTTACGGACTGAAAGCCTGTATTGAAAAGGGAAAGGACTATATCCGCTGGGAGGAGAAAAGGAAGACTTATGAAAAGCAGTCCGGGCCTGTGAGAAGAGGCGTGGGGATGGCGATTTTCAATTATAAGACAGGGGTTTATCCCATCTCCCTTGAGACTTCATCCTGCCGTATGGTCCTGAATCAGGACGGTTCCATGCAGCTTTTCATGGGGGCGACAGAAATCGGTCAGGGTGCTGATACGGTGTTTACCCAGATGGCGGCAGAGGTCACCGGGATCACGGAGGACAGGATACATATTGAGACCGTGCAGGATACGGATACCACACCTTTCGACACGGGGGCCTATGCTTCCAGACAGACATATGTGAGCGGAAAAGCGGTTAAAAAGACAGGTGAATTGTTCAAACAGAGAATACTGGAATATGCGGCATTTAAATTGAAACTGCCAAAAGAAGATGGGCCGGCAGCCGCAGCGGAGGATTCTGGAACATCCGGCAAAAGTACAGAGACTACGGCCTGGAAGATGCTGAATATAAAGGAAGATCAGGTAATTGACAAAGCTTCGGGGGAGGTCCTGCTTTCCCTTGCGGAACTGGCGGAAGAAGCGCTTTACAGCCTGGAAAAATCGGTGCATATCACGGCGGAGACCACCAGCCACTGCAAAGAAAATTCCTTTGCTTCAGGCGTCTGTTTTGCAGAGGTGGAAGTGGATATGCCGCTTGGCAGAATCCGGGTGCTGGATATTATCAATGTGCACGACAGCGGGAAACTGATAAATCCCGGCCTTGCCAGAGCCCAGGTACACGGAGGGATGAGCATGGGCATGGGGTATGCCCTGAGTGAAGAACTGCTGGTGGACGGGAAGACAGGAAGACCGCTGAATGCCAACCTGCTGGACTATAAGATACCCACAGCCATGGATACCCCCGGGCTGCATATGGATTTTGTGGAATTAGATGACCCTACAGGTCCTTTCGGAAACAAAGCCCTGGGTGAACCGCCGGCTATTCCGGTGGCTCCGGCTATCAGGAATGCAGTGCTTCATGCCACGGGGATCCCTTTTGATTCCCTGCCTCTGTCACCCCAGAAACTGGTGGAACGGTTTCTGAAAGAGGGGCTGATCGGGGGAGAAAAGGGTGCTGTGAAAGGGGGCGGGACACATGTATGACATTGAAAAATATTATCAGGCCAGAGATGTAAAAGACGCTGTGAGAGCGCTTGAGGCAGATAGGGATGCCGTAGTGATCTCCGGCGGAAGTGATGTGCTGATCAAAATCAGGGAAGGAAAACTTGCCGGCTGTTCACTTGTGAGTATCCATGGGATTCCGGCTCTGAATGGGGTCAGGATGGAGGGGGACGGGACCGTTGTGATTGGTCCTGCCACCACATTTTCCCACCTCACCTATGACCCTGTCATCCGGCAGTATATTCCTGCACTTGGCTGGGCTGTGGACCAGGTGGGAGGCCCCCAGATACGGAATATAGGAACCATTGGGGGAAATGTCTGTAACGGTGTGACCAGCGCGGACAGCGCCGCGGTTCTCTTTACGCTGAACGCGGTTTTGGAACTGACAGGTGAAGAGGGCACGAGAAAGGTGCCTGTTACAGAGTTTTATACCGGTCCGGGCCGGACGGTACGGGAACACGCAGAGATTCTTACCGCTATTAAAATCACCAGGGAAAACTACGAAGGATTTTACGGGCATTATACTAAATATGGAAAACGGAATGCTATGGAGATCGCCACCCTGGGCTGTGCGGTACATGTGAAATTAAGTGAAGATAAAAAACAAATGGAAGACTTCCGGCTGGGGTTCGGGGTGGCTGCGCCTACACCCATACGCTGTTATCAGACGGAGAAAAGGGTAAAAGGCATGGATATAACAAACCCGGAATTATACGAGAGGATACGGGAAGGGGCAGTATCGGAGGTGACACCCCGTTCAAGCTGGCGCGCATCCAGGGAATTCCGCCTTCAGCTTGTGCGTGAGCTGTCTGTGCGTACTGCAAAAGAAGCCATAGAAAAAGCAGCGGGAGGTGAGGCGGATGCTTAAGATCATAACCATGACGGTCAACGGCAAGGAGACAGAACTGGCTGTTGATGACAGGGAAGCACTTCTGGATACACTGAGAAACCGGCTGGCACTTACCAGTGTAAAACGGGGCTGTGAAGTGGGGGAGTGCGGAGCCTGTACCGTTTTAGTGGATGGAGAGGCAATTGATTCCTGTATTTATCTGACCATGTGGGCAGAGGGAAAGCATATCATGACGGTTGAGGGCTTAAAGGGCAGAGACGGGGAGCTTTCCCCCATCCAGAGAGCTTTTGTGGAGGAGGCGGCAGTCCAGTGCGGCTTCTGCACGCCGGGTCTCATTATGAGCGCTGTGGAGATCGTGGGAACAGGGAAAAGATACAGCAGAGAGGAACTGAAAAAGCTCATATCCGGTCATCTGTGCCGCTGTACAGGATATGAAAATATTCTGAATGCCATGGAACGGATCGTGGAGGAGACTTACCGGACAGTGAACAGTAACAGAATTTAATAAAAATGTTTCAGCGGGACACGTCTGCATACAGGCAGCGTGTCCCCCTTTTTATGTCAGATTGATCTTTTTCTGATGAAAGGCCTTTCTGTATTGCGTGGGGGTGATCCCCTCATAGCGTTTAAACAGCTTCATAAAATATTTCTCATCTGAGAACCCGCACATATCCGCAATCCGGTAAATAGACAGGGTACGGTTGGTGAGCAGATTTTTTGCCACGGCGATCCGTGTACGGTTCACATATGTGAGAATGGGATATCCGGTGTATTTCTTGAAAATATTGGTCAGATAAGTGGGATGATACCCGAATTGTTCCGCAATGGAAGCTACGCTGAGCGGCTGGTCGTAATGGGTGCGGATCCATTCTATGACATCCAGAACATGGACGGGAACGCTGGAATCCAGAAAACGGTTGATCTGGAAAGATTCATTTGTAGCTTCCATGAGGAGCAGGTTCAGAGCATAGTGGCACCGCCATGTGGGCATATAATTTTCCCTTTTGGCAATATCAAGAAGCTGCACGAAGAGAAGCCGTGAACGCTTCTCCACAGATAACTCCCCGTATTCGGGAAGTAGAAAATTTTCCCTGGGGGGGGGTAGAAGTGATATCTGTAGATTCCTTGAAAATAGGGCGGTTCCTCAGAAGACTGCCCCTGTTATAGATGGAATAATCCGGGTCTTTTACATAGAAGTGCACCCAGTAATAAGACAGTTCCCCCTCTGTCTGACGGTATCCGTAATGGAGCGTATCAGGAAAAAGCAGGATGAATTCGTTCTCCCTCACGTCATAATTTGTCATGTTTTGGGTAATGTGCAGGGTCCCTTTTATTACAATGATCAAAACAAAAGAATCAATGTTTCTTTTTGGGTGTACAAAACCATCTTTGCTTGCCAGGTTGCCGCAGGAGATATATTCCACCGGTTTGCTGGCATCAGAAATAAAATAGAGCATGGTATCCCCTCCTGGAGTGTGTTTGAAAATGCATTCCCACAAATCTGCACGCCCCATTTTGCCGAAAGCAATTTTCAAACACACTCTTGTCTTGTTTTATAGTATCACAAAATCGCAGACTATGAACAGGGAAAATGGCAGATAATTGGAAATGACCACTTTTTCTTGTGTATTGTACGTTGTTTGAGAATTTCAGTATGGTAACATAATGTCATCAAATAAAAAAGCGCTTGCAAGCAGAGGAACTGATAATAAGAATGATAGATCAGGAGGGTTTATAACATGAAAAAGAGACAGATCATGGCGTTAGCTCTGGCAGCAGCAATGGCAGCAGCGGCTGTAACAGGCTGTGGTGCGCCGTCCAGACCGGACGGCTCCGGTGAGGCAGGCAGTACAGATGCTTCCTCTGATCCGGGTGGAGAGTCAAAAGATGGTGTGGTGGAACTTACCTTTATGGGGTGGGAGGCGTCCCCTCTGGAAACCCAGGCCGTGAAGGACGGCATTGCGGCTTTTGAAAAAGAGAACCCTAATATAGAGGTAAATTATACACCTGGACTTGCCGGTTCTGAATACAATGCAAAACTGCTTTCCTCGGCAGCCGCCGGTTCCCTGCCGGATGTTATGTTCGTGGCAGCGGAGAGTTACCGTACCATTGTCTCAAAAGGGGCACTGTGGGATATTACAGATCAGTTTGATGAAAATTATCCGCTGGATGATTTCATAGATTCCTCCCGCCAGATCATGGAGGTGGACGGGCATGTGTATGGGATCTCATCCTGTACCGTATCTCCCATAGTCTACTACAATAAAGATGTATTTGACGCAGAAGGACTGGAATATCCCAGTGCAGACCCGGAGAATTGCTGGACCATTGAGGAATTCAGGGATATTGCGAAAAAGCTCACATCAGATGATATATACGGTGTGTACGGACTGGAAACGGTGGCAGATACTTTGAACGCACAGCTCCTTTCAAACGGGGGGACCAGATACAATGAAGATTACACCAAGAGCACAATGAACTCCCCGGAGAACAAAGAAGTGTTTGAGACCATCAAGGCGATCCGTACGGAGGACGGTTCCGCGCCGGATGCTTCCACCTTAGACGCTGTGGGAATGTCCGCAAAACAGATGCTTCAGACAGGTAAAGTAGCGATGCTGGTGGATGGTTCCTGGTCCCTTCAGGAGCTGGCTGCATCCGATATGAATATTGGGATGGCTCCCCTTCCGTCTTACGGAAAAGTGCTAACCACAGGGCAGGCCCATCTGCATTGTATTTCAGATACCAGCAAACATAAAGAGGAGGCCTGGAAATTCCTTCAGTTCCTGTCTGGAATGGATTATCAGGGAGCACTTGTAAAGAGCGGACTGTGGATGCCCAACCGCTATTCTATGTATGAGGATGACGCAGTGGCACAGTGGTATGATGAGAAAGTACATGGGGACAGCTACAAACAGATGCTTACATATTTCAAAGATGCAGTTGTTGACCCCACAGCCTTACAGCTCACCTCACAGGCAAGGGATATTATTGCGGAAGAGACGGATATGTACTTTAAACAGGACCAGGATATTGATTTGACATTAGAGAATATGGATACCAGAATCGACGAGGCAATTCAAGACGCATTACAGCAGTAAGTGGTAAAATTTGATGCATCCTGCACACTGCTTTGTGCAGGATGCATTTTTATGCGGACAGGTGTCTGGCACTGCGTGTGTCATGAATCGGGAACAGATTTACGCACCGCAGTACCGGTCTGGGACAGGAGGGTAAGAGTGGGAAATACAAAGAAAATAAGTAAGTTAAAGGATGACAGCAAATGGGCCTGGCTCATGCTGGCTCCAAATGTGATCGGATTCTTGTTATTTATGCTGATACCGGTGGTGGCAACCCTGGTCCTCAGCTTTACGAAATATGATATGCTGACAACGCCCCAATTTATAGGGCTTCAGAACTACATTAACATGGCAAAAGACCCTATTATCTGGGAAGTAACGAAAAATACCATTATTTATACAGTGATCACCGTACCTATCGGCATGTGTTTTTCTTTGCTTTTGGCGGTTATGCTGGACCGTGAGATCGGATTCCGCAGATTTTACAGGGCGGCGTTTTTTCTTCCGGCAATTACATCCATGGTTGTTGTTGCCATTGTGTGGCAGTGGATTTATAACCCGGACTACGGTATTTTGAATTACGTGTTATCCCTGTTTGGGATTCAGGGGCCAAAATGGCTGTTAAACAGTTCCACATCCCTGATTTCCCTGGCGATCGTGGGGATATGGAAAAATGCAGGCTACAATATGATCATTTTCCTGTCAGGACTCCAGGGCATCTCCACCAGTTATTATGAAGCATCAGAACTGGACGGGGCAAATAAATGGCAGCAGTTCAGGTATATAACCTTGCCTATGCTGCGCCCTACAACCTTCTTTATTTTTGTCATGTCCATTATCAGCTCCTTCCAGGTATTTGACCAGGTAATGCTTATGACAAAGGGCGGGCCGGGACGTTCTTCCTCTGTTTTGGTACATTATCTGTATCAGAATGCCTTCCAGTATTTTAAACTGGGCTATGCCTGTGCGATCGCGTATCTGCTGTTTTTCATTGTTATGATCATAACAGTGTTCAATATGCGCATGGAAAAGAACATGCGGGAAATTTATTAGAGGGGGGATCGGGTCATGAGTAATAAGAAAAAAAAGCTGATTGGTAAAGTGACAGCTCATCTGATCCTGATCTTGGGGTCTGTGATCATGCTGGTTCCCTTTTTCTGGATGCTGTCTTCATCTTTTAAAAGTCTTGGGGAAGTGTTTGTATTCCCGCCGACTTTGTTTGGAGAGCGTCTGGTGTGGGAAAATTACACGCAGATTTCCGGCAGGTTTGATTATTTCGCATATTTCCTGAACAGTGTAAAAGTGTCTGCCTGGGTTGTGTTTTTTCAGGTGTTTACATCTGCCACGGCAGGTTATGTGTTCGCGAAGATGAATTTTAAGGGCAGGGATAAAATTTTTACGTTGTATCTGGCAACTATGATGATCCCGTTCCATGTAACGGTTATCACAAACTTCCTGCAGATGTCTATGTATGGGCTGGTGAACACCCTGTGGTCCCTGATGCTTCCTGCATCTGTTTCTGCCTTCGGAACGTTCCTTATGCGGCAGTTTTTTATCACTGTGCCAAATGAGCTGGTGGAGGCTGCCAAAATTGACGGCTGCAATCCCATTGTGACATTCTTAAGGATTGCGTTTCCCATGGCAAAGTCCACCATTGCCACGCTGTGTATTTTCTGTTTTATGAATGTTTGGAACGATTATTTTACACCGCTTATTTACATTAATGACGCCAGAAAATATACGCTGCCTCTGGGACTTGCCAGCATGAAGGGCATGTATTCCACGGACTGGCCTGTGCTCATGGCGTCCTCAGTGATCGCGGTACTGCCGGTGCTGATCGCATTTTTATGCGCCCAGGATGCCTTTGTAAAAGGTGTTATGATGTCGGGAATGAAAGACTGATATACAGGAAAGGGAGATGATACGATGAGTTTTATGGAATATGATTCCCCGGTTATGGCAGGGATTGGCAAGGTGACGGATATCTTATGGCTCAGCCTCCTGTGGTTTCTCTGCTGTCTGCCGGTTGTGACCATAGGGGCATCCACCACGGCCCTTTACTACACATCGGTGAAAGCGGTCCGAAAGAACAGGGGATATGTGACCAGGACATTTTTTCATGCATTCAGAATGAACTTTTTTCCCGCATTGGGTATCTGGGTCCTGTATCTGCTGGGGATTTTATTATTCTATATGAATTTTATATTTGCGGCAGCGATCAGGGATGAGAGTTTCCGGTTTTTTACCACAACAGTTTATGGATGCCTGGCCTTTGCCGTATTATCCATTGGATGTTATGCATTTCCCGTTCTATCCAGATGCAGTATGAAATGTTTTGAGATACTGCGGTTTTCTGCCGGGTTAATGGTAAAACATTTTCCGTATACGCTCCTCATGGTCCTGACTGTGGTATTGTGTGCGGTGGTCATGTGGTATATCCCCTTGTCCGCTTTTTGCCTTCCTGTTGTGGGAACACTGTTATTCTCTGTTTTTATGGAAAAAATTCTGATTCGCTACACGCCTGAAACAGAAAAATGCGGCTGGTACGCGGAGCAGTAAAATAAGATTGGAGATGAAATATGAGTAAATTAAAAATGGCAAAAGGCTGTCAGGTCAAAGTCTTTGACCCTGAGTTGGTACGCCGCCGATCCCGAAAGGAATCCATGTAGATCATCTGCCGGGCAGGCCGGATATGGCTGCTTTTCTGGACGGACCTGTGGTGCTGGCCGGGCTGTGCGGGGAGGAGCGCACCTTGTACGTGGATCCGCAGGAACCGGAGCAGGTTCTGGTCAGTGACAATGAGAGGGAGTGGGCTTACTGGCAGAATACATATAAGACCATCGGGCAGGACACAGGCATCCGGTTTGTTCCGCTCCGTCAGGTGGGGTATGAGGAATATCAAATTTATTTTCCGCTTAAAGGGAAAAATCATGATTCCCCACTTGAAAAGTAGAAAACCTTACGGTATAATCTCAATGATATGGGGTATTTGGCCAATGTCCATGTACCCCTTTTTTGTGGAAAAACCAGAACAAAACAGGAACCGATAAGGAGATTAATGATAATGAGTACCGTAAGAACAAGATTTGCCCCAAGTCCCACAGGAAGAATGCATGTGGGAAATTTGAGAACCGCTTTATATGCTTATCTCATCGCAAAGCATGAGAACGGAAGCTTTATGCTCCGTATTGAGGATACAGACCAGGAACGTTTTGTGGACGGCGCGCTGGAGATCATTTACCGCACACTGGCTAAAACAGGACTTATCCATGACGAGGGACCGGACAAAGACGGCGGATACGGCCCTTATGTCCAGAGTGAGAGAAATGCCCAGGGTATTTATCTGAACTATGCAAAACAACTGATCGAGCAGGGAGATGCCTATTACTGCTTCTGTACAAAAGAGCGCCTGGATTCCCTGAAAGCCAGCGTGGGAGAGGACGGCAAAGAGATCGCGGTCTATGATAAGCACTGCCTGCATCTTAGCAGGGAAGAGGTGGAAGCAAAGCTTGCGGCGGGAGAACCTCATGTGATCCGTTTTAATATGCCCACAGAGGGAAATACAACCTTCCATGACGATATTTACGGTGACATTACGGTGCCGAACAATGAATTGGATGACCTGATCTTAATTAAATCCGACGGATATCCCACCTACAATTTTGCAAATGTTATTGATGACCACCTGATGGGAATCACCCATGTGGTGCGCGGAAATGAATACCTGTCTTCCTCACCGAAATACAACAGGATATATGAGGCATTTGGCTGGGAGATCCCCACCTATGTCCACTGTCCTTTGATCACCAATGAGGAACACAAAAAGCTGAGCAAGCGTTCCGGACACTCTTCCTATGAGGACTTGACAGACCAGGGATTTCTCACAGAGGCTATTGTGAATTATGTGGCGCTGCTTGGATGGTGCCCGGAGGACAACCGTGAGATCTTCAGTCTGGAAGAGCTGGTGAAAGAGTTTGACTATCATCACATGAGCAAATCCCCGGCAGTATTTGATATGACAAAATTGAAATGGATGAACGGGGAGTACATCAAGGCTATGGACTTTGACAAGTTCTGTGACATGGCACTTCCGTTTGTGAAAGAGGCTGTAAAAAGTGATCTGGACTTAAAGAAAATCGTTCAGATGGTTAAAACAAGAATCGAAGTATTTCCGGATATTCCGGCACTAATTGACTTTTTCGAGGAAGTACCGGAGTATGACGTGTCCATGTACACACACAAGAAAATGAAAACAAACCCTGAGCTTTCACTGGAAGTTCTAAAGAAAATCCTTCCTGTCCTGGAGGACTTCGAGGACTATACAAACGATGCGCTGTATGATCTGCTCTGCGGTTTCGCGAAAGAAAACGGTTATAAAAACGGACAGATCCTCTGGCCGATCCGTACCGCGCTTTCCGGCAAACAGATGACACCCGCCGGTGCTACCGAAATCCTGGAAGTGCTGGGAAAAGAGGAGTCCATGAAACGCCTGCACGCAGCAGTGGAAAAGTTAGAGTGTGTGTAACATTTTAAGCCAGGCATAAACAAACCGATAATGGAGTAACCCATATATGCAGAAAAATTCCGCACAGGAACGAGCAGTTTCCCATAACCAGGGCCCCATGATGCTTCTTGCAGGCCCAGGTTCCGGGAAGACCACCACCATCACCAGGAGGGTGGCTGATTTAATAAAGAAATATCAGGTGACTCCTTCGTCCATACTGGTGGTGACGTTTACAAAAGCGGCTTCCAGGGAGATGAAGGAGCGTTTTTTACGCCTGTGTGAAGAGGAGGGAATGCAGGGCGCATACAGGGAGGTGACCTTCGGCACCTTTCACGGTATCTTTTACGGGATCCTGCGCCATGCCTACCGGCTGTCCGCAAAAAATATTCTGGGTGATGAGCGGAAATACCACATCCTGAAAGAGATCGTTTACCGCCAGAAAATGCGGATTGATGATGAGAAAGAATTTTTTGAAGGTCTGGTACAGGAGATCTCAATTGTTAAGAACGGCAGAATGCCCATAGAACATTACTACTCCGCCAACTGCCCGGACGATACATTCCGGAAGATATACCATTCTTATGTGGAGGCCTGCAGGCAGTCCAGGCTTTTAGATTTTGATGATATGCTACTGTATTGCTATGATCTTCTCACAAAGAGAAAAGATATTCTGGCGGGATGGCAGGGAAAGTTTCAGTATGTGCTTGTGGATGAGTTTCAGGATATCAACCAGCTTCAGTATGACATTATAAAGCTTTTGGCAGCGCCGCAGAATAATCTTTTTATTGTGGGGGACGATGACCAGTCTATCTACGCGTTCAGGGGAGCGAAACCGGAGATCATGCTGCATTTCCCAAAGGACTTTCCGGATGCGGGGAGAGAACTGCTGGCCTGTAATTACCGCTCCACAAAGCGGATCGTAGAGACTTCCAAAAGAGTGATCGGGAAGAATAAGAACCGTTATCCAAAAGAGTTTTTTACGGATAATGAGGAGGGAAAACCAGTAACGGTACGTGGATTTGAGGATGGCAAGGAGGAGGAGCTTTTTGTGAAAGAGTGTATCCGGAAAGCGGTGAAAGAGGGGACTCCTTATGAAGAGATCGCTATACTCTACCGAACCAATCTTGGGGCCAGATTTCTGGTGGAGACACTGATGGAATACCAGATCCCATTCCAGATGCGGGATGCCCTGCCAAATCTGTATGAACACTGGATTTCCAGGAATATCATCTCCTATATAAAACTGGCCCAGGGTGACCGGAGCCGCCGGGAATTTTTACAAGTGATGAACCGTCCGAACCGTTATATATCCAGGGAATCCCTTGACGATGCCACCGTTTCTTTTGAAGGCCTGCGCTGGTTTTACGAGGGAAAGGACTGGATGTGCGACAGGATTGACAAACTGGAGGAAGATTTGAACACATTAAAGCCCATGACCCCATACGGCGCGGTCAACTATATCCGGTATGGGATCGGATATGAAGAATATCTGAAAGATTACGCGTCTTACCGTAAGATCAAAGTGGATGACTTGTATGAGGTTATGGAGGAGCTGGCTGAGAGTGCAAAGGGATATAAAAGCTTCGGAGAATGGTTTGACCACATAGCAGACTACACGGAAAAGCTGAAAAAGCAGGCAAAGAAGCAGGATATGGAGAAGAAAGGCGTTACCGTATCCACGCTTCACAGCATCAAGGGACTGGAATATGACAGGGTATTTCTCATGGATGTAAATGAAGGGACAATACCGTATCACAAAGCAGTTTCGGACAGCAGTATTGAGGAGGAGCGGAGGCTCTTTTACGTGGGCATGACAAGAGCCAGGAAAGAGCTTTACATACTCTATGCAAAAAGCCGGCATGATAAGGATTTGGAAGTGTCCAGATTTCTGGTGGAAAGCGGGCTGGTGCCGGAAGAGTTGAAAAGAGGGCAGTGATCATGGAAAAGGTTTGGATTTTTTATGGGAAAACAGATGCATTATCCGGTAAAGCGGAGGCAGGAGGGGAAAAGGGAAAGTATGAAACGCGGGCCGGAAGGCTGCTTCTTTGCCATGCCCTGAAAGAGGTGTACGGATTGTACCTGCCCAAAGGGGAAGAAGGGCTTGCGCAGCTGGAGCGTATGCTGTCAAAGGGAAAAAACGGAAAACCTTATCTGCACGGTTACCCGGAAATCCATTTTAATATCAGCCATTCCGGCGCATATGCGGTCTGTGCTGCGGCGGGGGTTCCGGTAGGGATCGACGTGCAGATAAGACAGCCGGTGCGAGGCAGAAGACTTTTGGAACGGACCATGAATATCCGGGAACAGGAAGTGATCAGAAGTGCGGATGACCCGGAAATGACATTTGCGGTTTTCTGGGCACAGAAGGAGAGCTATCTCAAATGGAGCGGGGAGGGGATTACCAGGGACCTTTCAAAACTTTCCATGGAACATGCGGTTATGGAGGAGATCCCCATTGAAAAAGGATATGTCTGCCAGGTCTGCGCAGCCGTACCGTTTCATTGGGAAAAAATAAAATTACCGCTTCACAGCCTTTGAACTGTGCAGCGGCAATATGCTATGTACACCCAAGAGCTGAACTGTTACGAAAATTCGTAACAGTTCAGACAAGCCTAAACTGTTACCGCATCCGGCCAATAAAATCCCTTTGCGATGGGCCGGATGCCTGCTGTCACTACGTTTTCTCACGGTTTGCGCAGTAAATGCGCAGACCTGTCTGAACTGTTACGAAAATTCGTCTATTTTCTTCAGTTCCTCTTCTGTAAACGGTGCGCTTTTTATGACCTTCAAATTATCAAGGATCTGTTCGGGTTTGGATGCGCCCACAAGTACACTGGTCACCACATTATCTTTTAATACCCATTTCAGCGCCATCTGTGCAAGACTTTCCCCTCTTTCGGATGCGATCCGGTCAAGACCCCGGATACAGGCAAGACGGCTGTCAGAGAGCTGGTCTGCATTTAGGAAACGCCCGTCTGTAACGATCCTGCTGTCAGAGGGGATTCCTTTCAGATAACGGTCCGTCAGCATGCCCTGGGCCAGGGGGCTGAAGGAGATGATCCCTTTTTTCTCCTCGGCACAGGCATCTTTCAGACCATTTTTTTCTATGGTACGGTTGAAAATGTTATAGGAATTCTGATTAATGATAAAGGGGCATTTCAGATCCTTTAGTATGGCTGCAGCTTTTTTCATAGTTTCCCCATCGTAGTTGGAGAGACCAACATACAGGGCTTTTCCGCTTCTTACCGCTTGGTTCAGGGCCTCCATAGTCTCCTCAAGGGGCGTTTCCGGGTCCATTCTGTGGTGGTAGAAAATATCCACATACGCAAGGCCCATACGCATCAGGCTCTGGTCCAGGCTGGCAGTCAGATATTTTTTACTGCCCCAGTCGCCGTAAGGACCCGGCCACATATCATAGCCAGCCTTGGTGCTGATGATCATTTCATCTCTGTAAGGAAGAAAGTTCTCCTTTACGATCCTGCCGAAGTTCTTCTCCGCGCTTCCTGGTTCGGGGCCGTAATTGTTAGCCAGGTCAAAGTGGGTGATCCCGTTGTCAAAAGCAGTGAAACAAAGTTTTTTCATGTTGTCATACACTGCGGTGTCTCCGAAATTATGCCACAAGCCCAGGGAGACTTCCGGAAGCTTTAAGCCGCTGTATCCGCAGCGGTTGTATTTTATAGTATCATATCGTCTGTCGTTTGCTCTGTACATGTGCGTTCTCCTTTACTCAATGATGATGCATTCTTTTGGTATCATTTCAGACAGGTCTGTGTATTTACTGCACGGATCGTATGAATGCGTGGCAGCAGTAAGTATCCAGCCCATCTGTTCTGTCTTTACAAAGTCTATCACCTCAAGTATACTTGAAGTCAATGAAAATCTGAATTTCGTCACATTTACGGAAAATAAGGAGGTTATTATGGCAGCATACACAATAAAACAAGTTTCTCAGATGTTTGGACTTCCTGCATCTACACTGAGGTATTATGAGGAGATTGGCCTCCTGCCTGTTGTGGAGAAGACGAAGGCAAAACAGCGTATTTATACAGAAGAACACATAAACCGTCTGGGAGCAGTCTGCTGTTTTAAGGAGACAGGCATGTCCATGGCAAAGCTCTTGGAGTTTTTTACATATGAAGAGCAGGAACAGGAGCACATTGATGAGATTTTAGTCCTTCTCAGAGAGCAGGAAAAGCATGTAGCCGGGCAGATAGAAAAACTAATGTCTGCCCAGAAGCAGTTAAATCGCAAGCTGAACTATTACAAGGACATTAAGAAGTCCATGGACAACGGCAGTGCGTATCCTTGCTGGGCTGACTATTGGAAATAGTTTGGAGTAAAGGGCTTATTGATAAGAGCGATAGGCATATACTATTGACAAAAGATTGCTGAAAGGCCTATACAAGACAGAACGGGATGAGATTGGAAGAACGCTGATAGATTTTCTTAATGGAGCGGCAGTCGAAAATCAGGAAATGATGTGTGAGGCACTGTCTCTGTTTTCAGATATACCCCTTGATTTTGTGGACTGCATTCTGATTGCAAGGCAAAGGGGATTGGGAGATGAGGGTGCAGGTTTTGATAAAAAGCTGAATAAGATGCTATCGCAGAAATGTGGTAAAAGGCGCTTTGTATCGTATATGCAGGGCGCTTTTTTGTGCGGAAAATCTGGATGGGGGGGGGGGAGGTGTTTTCATGTATCCGGCCAGAAACAAGACCGCCAGCACTAAAGGGTATTGATCTTTTTCTGGTTAAAGGCTTTTCGGTACTGTGTTGGTGTCATGCCCTCAAACTGCCGGAACAGTTTCATGAAATGCTTTTCATCGGTGAATCCGCACATGGAGGAAATCTGCCGGATGGTCAGGGTATGACTGTTCAGCAGATTTTTTGATACGTGGATGCGGGTGCGGTTAATGTAAGTGATAAGGGGATAGCCCGTGTATTGTTTGATCAATGCGGACAAATAAGTGGGATGGTATCCGAACTTTTCCGCCAGGCCGCTGACCGTCAAAGGCTGGTCAAAATGACTCTGCACCCATTCCATAATATCCTGCACAGAAGTTGGCAGCATGTCCAGGCCAAAGTATTCAGCCTGCTGGTATTCACAGCTCATTTCCAGAAGCAGCAGATTCAGTGCGTGATGGCAGCTCCAGGTGATCTGATAACGATTCCGCTTTGCTAAGTCCAAAAGTTGAAGAAACAGGAGCTGGGAACGTTTCTCTGGGGAGATTTTGCCGTGTTCCGGAAGGCATATCCGTTCCTTTAACGCGGAATTGAAATGGCGGATGCTTTCTGTCGGATAATGATCTTCGGAAGAACGGGGCAGACTTTTGACGGTATCTGCCGGACTGCCCGGCAGCACAAAATGTACCCAGCAGTAGGAGAGGGATCCCTGGGTTGGCTTATAGCCGTAATGGGTACTTCCGGGAAAAAGGAGAAAAAATTCACCGGAGCGGACATCATACGTCCTGTTATTTTGACATATGTGCAGAGTTCCCTCCTGCACTAAGATCAAAACAAAAAAATCCAGGGTTCTGTGGAGATGCACAAATCCATTCTCGCTGACAAGATTTCCGCAGGTCAGATATTCTGCTGGCTTTGAAGCGTCACAAATACAAGATAACATCTGGGATATGACCACCTTTTCTTTTGTTTTATAAGTTGTATCAAAAACGGAAAATGGTACAATCATTTCAAGGATACAGCCGCTGCTGTGGATTGTTTTCCATCGCTCTATGATAGCACAAAGAATCTTGGAATTCAACAGATCAGAGCGTGTTTGAAAATTGCTTGCGGCAAGATGTGCGAATTTTCAAACACGCTCTGGCAGGGCTGCATGTGGATTAAAATAATAAGATATTTAGGAGGTACAGCATGTTAGAAAAGAAAGTGAAAATGATGCCCCTGGGCGATGTTTCCATTCAGGATGATTTTTGGAAAGAGTATATGGAACTGGTGAGAAAGCATGTGATCCCTTACCAGTGGGAAGCTTTAAATGACAGGATCGATGGAGCAGAACCCAGTTACTGTATGCAGAATTTCCGGGTTGCGGCGAAAATGGAGGAGGGAAGTTTCCAGGGAATGGTTTTCCAGGACAGTGATGCCTATAAATGGCTGGAAGCTGTGGCCTACTCTCTGATGTGGCACCCTGACGAGACATTGGAGGCAACGGCAGACCAGGCTATTGAAATTATCAGTGCGGCACAGCAGCCGGACGGTTATCTGGACACCTATTATATCCTGAATGGCCTGGAGAAGCGCTTTACCAATCTTATGGACCACCATGAGCTTTACTGCCTGGGACATATGGTGGAAGGGGCTGTGGCTTATTATAAAGCAACCGGAAAGAGAAAATTTCTGGATACAGCCATTGGCTATGTAAATTGTGTCTACGATAATATAGGGAAGGAACCGGGTAAGAAACCCGGATATCCAGGACACGAAGTGGCTGAGATGGCTCTGGCGGCACTCTATGAAGTGACCAAGGATCCAAAGCATCTGGAGCTTGCCAAATATTTCATTGACCAGAGAGGACAGGCACCTCTGTATTTTGCCCAGGAGAGAGAAAAGAACAAGAATGACTTCTTCTGGAAAGACAGCTATTTCCAGGATCAGTATTACCAGGCCGGCAAACCGGTCCGCCTGCAGGACAGGGCGGAAGGCCATGCAGTGCGTGCCGTATATCTGTATACGGGAATGGCTGAGGTGGCCAGTGCGTCCGAGGACATGGAATTATTTGAAGCCTGCCAAAGAATCTGGAACAACATTGTGGAAAAACAGATGTATGTAACAGGTGCGATTGGTTCCTCCCAGTACGGGGAGGCGTTCACGTTTGATTACGATCTGCCCAATGATACGGTTTACGCGGAAACGTGTGCTGCGATCGGCCTGATATTCTTTGCCAGAAGAATGTTTGAAATTACCCGGGACAGCAGATATGCGGATGTGATGGAGCGCTGCCTTTATAACGGAGTCATCAGCGGCATGTCTTTGGACGGCAAAAAATTCTTCTATGTAAATCCCCTGGAAGCCGTGCCGGAAGCATCCGAGAAGGACTTTTATAAAAAACATGTAAAAGTGGAACGCCAGAAATGGTTTGGCTGTGCCTGCTGTCCGCCGAATGTGGCGCGTCTTCTCTCTTCTATCGGCGGCTATGCCTATGAATATAATGAAAAGGAATTTTTCATGAACCTTTTTATCGGCGGCAGCATGCATGCGGTTCTGGACGGAAAAGAGAATCAGTTCAGGGTGGAGACCGAATATCCATGGAACGGCCATGTGAAAATACAGGTTGAAAACGAAGCGGATACAGGATTTACCTATGCTATCCGTGTGCCTGGCTGGTGCCGCGGTTATAGCCTGAAGTTAAACGGGGAGGCAGTTAAATGTCCTGTGGAGAACGGATATCTCCTTATGGAGCGCTGTTGGAAAAATGGGGATGAGATTGTCTTTTCCATGGAAATGCCGGTGGAACTGGTGACCGCCAATCCAAGAGTCCGGGAGGACATTGGCAAAGTGGCGGTTATGCGGGGACCTGTTGTATATTGCCTGGAGGAAGCAGACAACCAAGACCAGCTTCAGGAATTATACCTGAGTGAAAATCCGGAATTTGTGGTGAAATACGAAAAGGATTTACTGAAAGGTGTGGTGACACTGACCACAGAGGGAAAACGCCTCTCAGAGGAAGCGTGGGATGAAAAGACACTTTATAAACCTTATACGGGCAGAAAATTTATGCCTCAGACATTGAAATTCATACCTTACTATGCCTGGACAAACAGGACAGTGGGAGAGATGCTGGTATGGGTTAGGATCTGAGAACAGCGGAGCGCATAGATTTGTCTGCCTGTCTGCCGAAGGTTCTTCCAAAATGGGACTTTTTTAAGGTCAGTGCAGCGAATGTGCAGACCTGTGGAACAGATACAATATTTTCCATCGTTCAGACTCGGAGAGGAGCAAGGATGGGAGAGCATATTTCCGTCAGGATTTATGCGTGAAATGCCAATTTGCGGACCCTCCATAATCTGGGCATTGCAAAAAAGTGTTTAACACGCTCTGGAGATATCCCGATTTTTTGCTTTATACCATAAATCAGGCCATAGCTGAAATGTGTCATTATATCAGCCATGGCCTGTTAGCTTGACTCCTTGTCCACTACTCTCATAGTTACAAGCAACAGTCTATGCAGATCCATTAAATAGCTACCCTAAGGTTACAATAAATGTCCCTCTGTCTCCTCATCCAGAGCGCTCCGCATTTCCTCAAGCAGGGCATCCTCCATAAAATACGGTTTCCCATACTGCAGATTAAAGTCATAATCAAAGTCCGGCGGATTTTTTCCTATATTATGCTGGATTATAGTCTCAGCCTTATCCAGAGCTTTTACAAGCTTTGCCTCAGGCGTTTTGCCATCCTCGTATTCCTGCCAGACAGATATAAAATGTTCTCTTTGTTTCTCCGGCAGAAGAGAGAATACCTTGTGGACAGCACGGTATTCCTCCTGATATTTCTGGGAACTGTCAGGAAGAAGTGCGGCGGAGATATCGCCTTCATAGATTTCTCCCATATCGTGAAGAAGACACATAAGCAGTGTCCTTCCGGCGTCCAGCTTCGGATATTGCTCCAGCATGATACCGGCAAAGAGGGCCAGGTGCCAGGAGTGTTCCGCGGTGCTTTCCTGTTCGCCGGTCCTTGTCCATGCTGTTCTCAGTACAGACTTTAACAGTTCTGTTTCTTTCATAAAAGCCAAATAGGCGTCTATGGTTTCTTTCATTGTCTACCATCCTCCCTGAATAAGTTATGAAAAATAAAAATATTTGGACTTGCAAAGATATTACCAGCATAAGATAAGAAGAAAAAAAGGTCAATAGTTTCCGTGCTAATAGAAGCATTTCATTGAGAACAGAGTGAACAGTAACGATATTTCTCGTATGAAATAGGGATTGTCCTCATATATTATTTTAAAGAGGTGAGACAATGAGAGAAAGGGATATTATACGTTTATTTCCCCAAAAGATCAGAACAGCCCTGGAACATGCGGAGTTTGATATGGAGCATCTGTATGAGATACGGCTCAGGGTGAATGCACCACTGATTTTAATTTACAAAGGGAATGAGTATTTTCTTACAAAGGATGGAAAACTGACCAAGCAGATGCAGGATGTCTGCCAGGTGGAGGCAAAGGACCTGCGGGAAACCATGGAGTACGTGAGCAATTACTCCATGTACGCATTTGAGGAAGAGATCCGGCAGGGATTCATCACCATTCAGGGAGGCCACCGTGTGGGAATTGCCGGTAAAACGGTACTGGACGGAGCAAAGATCAAAAGCCTGAAATACATATCTTATATGAATCTGAGACTATCACACCAGATAAAGGGATGTGCCAACCAGATTCTTCCCTATGTGGTCAATAAGGGAAATGTGTGCCACACATTGATTATTTCCCCGCCCATGTGCGGGAAGACCACTCTGCTTCGTGACCTGATACGTCAGGTCAGTGACGGCAATTCCTACCTGCCGGGTATGTCTGTCGGGGTGGTGGATGAGCGTTCAGAGATCGCAGGCTCCTATCAGGGGATTCCCCAGAATGATCTGGGGATACGGACCGATATTTTGGACTGCTGTCCAAAGGCAGAGGGCATGATGATGCTGATCCGTTCCATGTCCCCGGAAGTGGTGGCAGTGGATGAGCTTGGGGATTATGAGGATATCCACGCCATAGAATCAGTTATCCACTGCGGATGCAAACTGTTTGCCACGGTCCACGGAAGCTCGATTGAGGATATTAAGAGAAAGCCCCTCATGCAGCGTCTGGTGCAGGAAAAAATATTTGAGCGGTACATTATCCTGTATAATAAGGACAAGGCAGGAAAAGTCAAGGCCGTGTTCGATGAGAGAGGCACCTGCCTGTTTGATGAAAAAAGGAGGAGAGGAACCCTATGCTGAAAGTGCTGGGCGTCTGTCTTGTGGTACTCTCCTGTACGGCTCTGGGCTTTGAGAGAAGCCTGAGGCTTACCAGAAGGCTTGCCGGCCTTCGGGAACTTCAGCGGATGGCGCTTCTCATAAAGGGAGAGATCAGCTACCGCAAGGAGGCCCTTCCTGAGGCTCTTTTGCGGGCTGCGGGCAGATTGACCCCGCCGTTCTCAGATTTTTTGAAGAAAGTTGCAAAACGGGCGGATGCCTACGACGGAATCGTATTTGCCGATATTTTTATGCAGGAGGCAGAATCCGCATTCAGGGACAGCGCATTTACAAAAGAGGATAAGGAGGAACTAAGACAACTGGGACAGTATCTGGGATACCTTGACATCACCCAGCAAGAAAATGCCATGGCTTTATTTCAGCAGGAATTGGAACGGAAGATCCAGTTGATCCAGTCTGAAATCCCTGCAAAAAAGAGGCTTTATCAAAGTCTTGGGGTACTTGGCGGAATTTTTTTGGCGATCACTCTTATCTGAATGTAAGAAAACGGGAAAACAGCAGACGAAAAAGGCAAGGCACACGGGACAGAAGGTGAGAGGAAGGGAGGAAGAATCTTGGAGGTGACAATTTTATTCAAAATCGGTGCAGTGGGGATCCTGGTCTCTGTGCTGTGCCAGATTTTAAAACACAGCCAGCGGGAAGAACTGGCTTTTTTGACAAGCCTTGCCGGACTTTTACTGGTACTGTTCTGGGTGCTGCCTTATATCAATGATCTATTCCAGACCATACAGGAGTTATTTGCGCTGTAGAGGGAAAGGAGGGCTTTGGATGGAAGTGGTGAAAATCGTCATGCTGGGCATGACAGGAGTGGTGCTGGCTCTGTTTTTAAAAGAGACAAAGCCGGAATACTCCCTGTATCTGAGCCTGGCAGTGGGAATCTGCATCTTTACCTTCATGGCGCAGAAGCTCTCCTATCTGCTGGACTCTGTGCTGAAGATCCAGGAATATGTGCCGGTGGATACAAAGTATCTGACCATACTGCTGAAGATGATAGGGGCAGCCTACATCGGCCAGTTTTCAGCCAGTATTTGCAAGGACGCGGGATACGGAGCCATTGGGAACCAGATTGAGATTTTCGTTAAACTCTATATCATGGTAATGTCCATGCCGGTGCTTCTGGCTCTGATGGAGGCCATTTACGGGTTTTTGGTATGAAAGGGGGGATTGGAAAAAGAGTCAAGGCAGCAGCATGTGTGCTGGCAGTGCTGTTTCTGGTATTGTCTGCAGCAGTGGAGGTGAAAGCCTCTTTTTTTTCGGCAAATGCGGGACAAGAAGTGATGAAGAACCAGCCTCAGGGGACAGCATCACAGGATGGACAGCCAAATGAGGAAGCGAAGAATAAGACAGCACAAGAAGATATCGCAGGAGAAGCCAAAGGAGAGGACGGGAGTGCAGCAGGAGAAGCCAAAGAAGAGGACGGAAGTGCAGCAGGAGAAGCCAAAGAAGAGGACGGAAGTGCAGCAGGAGAAGCCAAAGAAGAGGACGGAAGTGCAGCAGGAGAAGCCATAGGAGAGGATGAGGATACAGCGGAACCGGAGGAAGAAAAGTCAGAGGAGGAGATCAGGCAGGACACCCAGAGCGCCACAGCAGAGAAACTCATGGACGACATGGAGATGGAGCAGATGCAGGATGCCATCAATGAGCTTTTGGGAGAAGAGAGTTTTAGTCTGGAGGATGCCCTGCACAAGATTTTAAGCGGAGATAAATTATTTTCAAAAGAATATTTCATGACCCTTATAAAAAATTTCCTCTACAAAAACCTGGCCGCTGAGAGGGATACCATGATCCATGTGGTCCTGCTGGTCCTTATGGCAGCACTTTTTTCCAATTTTTCCAATGTATTCAACAATGGCCAGATGGGGGAAATCAGTTTTTATATTGTATACATGCTTCTTCTGGCAGCTTTGGTGCATTCCTTCGGCACACTCAGCATAGAGATAAGTGAGGGGCTGACAGGCTTTGTCACTTTTATGAAGGCGCTTATGCCCTCCTACTTCCTGGCTGTCACAGCAGCCACGGGAAGTGCCACGGCCATGGTATTTTACGAGGTGGTCCTGGTATTGGTGTATGTGGTACAGGTTATTTTTTTAAAAGGTGTTCTGCCGGGCATCCATATATACGTGCTGCTGCAGCTTGTAAACTTTCTGCACAGTGAGGACTTTCTTTCCAAGATGGCAGAGCTCGTGAGGACTGTGGTGGAATGGACCATGCGCACCTGTATCGCGGTTGTGATAGGGATGCAGATCATTCAGAACATGATAGGTCCTGCCATAGACACACTCAAGCGGGATGTCATCGGCAAGACTGCGGCCGCCATTCCCGGCATTGGAAATGCTATAAACGGTGTGACGGAGGTGGCCCTGGGGACTGCGGTTCTGGTGAGAAACGGGCTGGGGGTGATCGGCATGATCGTTATCCTGTGTGTTGGACTTCCCCCTGTCATCCGTCTGGGAATGACAACCCTGCTCTACAAACTGCTGGCAGCCATTGTACAGCCCATATCTGACAAGAGAATGGTGGGGGCTTTGGCTACCATCGGAGATGGCTGTATGCTGCTGTTAAAGGTACTGCTGACTATGGAGCTGCTGTTTTTGATAACCATTGCAGTTCTCACCATTTCTTTTATTGGGCATTAGCCCAAACATTCCAGGGAGGAGGCAGGCAATATGACAGAGACACTTTACGGCTGGATGCGGAACCTGGCGTGTTACTTCATATTCTTATCCGCGGTGATGCATTTTCTGCCGGACAACAATTATAAAAAGTACATTCAGTTTTATATGGGATTGCTGCTGATACTCCTTTTACTCTCACCTGTCCTGGATTTTCTTCATCTGGAAAATAAAATTGATGCAGGGGTGGACCAGTATATGGAAGAGGAGGAGCGGGACCGGGAGGAATGGGAGAATTATGCACGGGAAATCGAGGAGGAGTACGGGTGGAGCAAAGACGGTAGCAGCCCAGAGGCAGAACAACAGCAGGAAGATAATTCCCTGCAGGAAGGAGCGGTGGATCCATGAAGCCATTTCCGGAAATGCTGAAAAAAGAGCAGATTGTGGTAGTGCTGCTGGCAGGGATCCTGCTGCTTATCATTGCCATGCCTGTAAAGAAAAAGGATACGGAGGAGCAGACGCAGAAGAGTACACCGGCAAGTGAAACCAGCCAGCGAGCCAATTATGAGGACCGGCTTCAGGATCGGCTGAAAGAAGTCCTGGCTGAGGTAAAGGGGATAGGGAAGACAGACGTTTTCGTCACATTTGAGGATACGGGGGAGAAGGTGGTGGAGAAAGACGGCACAGACACAGTATATTCCAAGGATTCCAAAGGCAACCAGGAGCCTTATTTGTCCAATGAGCGCTATCCGAAGATCAGCGGCGTGGTGGTTGTGGCAGAGGGCGGGGAAGACCCCCACGTAATTCAGAATATTCAGGAGGCTGTGCAGGCATTATTTCAGGTGGAAGCCCATAAAATTAAAGTAATGAAGATGGTGACTGGCCGCTGACGTCTAAGCGCGTGTCTTTCGGCAGGGCAGTTGCTAAAAAGAATTAAAGGAGTAGCTCGCATGAAAAAAATCTTTAAGAAGAATCAGGTCATTATCACCGCGCTGGCAATCATGATTGCGGTTGCCGGGTACATCAATTATTCAGATAACCATCTGGGGATTGACAAAACACTGAAGAAAGCCAGCACAAACACAGCGGATGATAAGAGCAAAGAGACAGCGGACGCAGACGGGATCGTGGAGGATATTGACAGTCTGGATTACGACCTCACAGACGAATCCGCATTACTGGAGGAGAATGCAGCGGCAGAAAACGGGGACACAAGTACCACGGAAGACCAGAATACAACACAGGACCAGAGTTCCTCATCCACAGACGGAACCACCACAGGGGAAGACGGAAACACAACAGACAACAATGCAGACAGCAAAGATGCTTCGGCCGAGACACCAGGTGAGGCAGTGCTGACAGGGGCTTCCAACTTTGTGGCACAGGCAAAAGTGAGCAGGGAACAGGTGCGCTCCGCCAATAAAGAGACTCTTCTTGAGATCATCAACAATGAAAACATTGGAGACGAGCAGAAACAGGAAGCCATTGCCTCCATGGTCAAAATGACAGACCTGGCAGAGCAGGAGGAAGCTGCGGAACTGCTGCTGGACGCAAAAGGATTTGAGAACGTGGTAGTGAATCTGACAAACGATTCCGCGGACGTGATCGTTCCCCAAGAGTATATGGCAGATGACAAGCGTGCCCAGATTGAGGACATCGTAAAACGGAAAACAAGCGTTCCTGTAGAGAATATTGTGATCACACCTATGGATGAGGGGACTTCTGACGGGGAATAATGAAAGTTGATGTTCAAAAGTCACGGTTCCGCGAGGTGTTTTGCGGAGCAAAATCCCAAGTTAGCCAGTGCCAAAATGCAATTTTTGCATCGCCAAGCGTGTTACTGAGAACGGAGTGAACAGTAACTAATGAAGTGTGGAGAAAGTGTAAGAAAGCCTTGACACCATATTCCCGGTATACTAAAATGTTTTAAGCGTGTAAAAGAATAAGGAGGTCCCTCAAGTGGCTGACTATACGAAAGAAATTACGAAAAGACGTACATTTGCAATTATATCCCATCCCGATGCCGGTAAAACGACCCTGACGGAAAAATTCCTTCTCTACGGAGGTGCGATTAATCTGGCGGGAAGTGTGAAAGGAAAGGCAACTTCACGCCATGCGGTTTCTGACTGGATGGAAATTGAAAAAGAGAGGGGTATTTCTGTTACTTCCTCTGTACTGCAGTTTAACTATGATGGTTATTGCATTAACATATTGGATACTCCGGGACATCAGGATTTCTCGGAAGACACATATCGTACCCTGATGGCAGCGGATTCTGCAGTCATGGTCATTGATGCCTCAAAAGGTGTGGAGGCCCAGACCAGAAAGCTGTTCAAAGTCTGTGCCATGCGTCATATCCCTATTTTTACTTTTATCAACAAGCTGGATAGAGATGCCAACGATACCTTTGATCTGCTGGATGACATTGAAAAGGAACTGGGGATTCCCACCTGTCCCATCAACTGGCCTATTGGTTCCGGCAAGAAATTCAGAGGTGTGTATGACAGAGATACCAGGAAGGTACTCACCTTCTCTGATACCATGAAAGGCACAAAAGAGGGTATTGGGGAAGAGATCAGCGTCGACGAGCCCCGCCTGGATGAGGTGCTGGATGCGGAACAGAAGGAACAGCTTCTGGAAGAGATCGAACTGCTGGATGGTGCGAGTGCGGAATTTGACCAGGATCTGGTCAATGAGGGAAAACTGTCTCCCGTATTTTTTGGCTCCGCCCTCACCAACTTTGGTGTAGAGACATTCCTTGAGCATTTCCTGAAAATGACATCCTCCCCTCTGCCGAGAACTGCAGATATTGGTGTCATTGACCCCGTGAAGGAAGAATTCTCTGCTTTTGTATTTAAGATTCAGGCAAATATGAACAAAAACCACAGGGACAGAATTGCCTTTATGCGTATCTGTTCCGGAAAATTTGATGCTTCCCGGGAAGTGTTCCATGTCCAGGGAAATAAAAAAATGCGCCTTTCCCAGCCCCAGCAGATGATGGCTTCAGACCGGCATGTGGTGGAGGAAGCCTATGCAGGCGACATTATCGGTGTCTTTGATCCGGGCATTTTCGCCATCGGAGATACGGTATGTACGCCGGGGAAAAAATATGCCTATGAGGGGATTCCCACCTTCGCACCGGAGCATTTTGCCAGGGTGCGCCTCATGGACAGCATGAAGAGAAAGCAGTTTGTCAAAGGTGTCAACCAGATTGCCCAGGAAGGTGCCATCCAGATTTTCCAGGAGTTTATGGGAGGCATGGAGGAGATCATTGTAGGTGTTGTAGGTGTCCTGCAGTTTGATGTGCTGAAATACAGACTGGAAAATGAATATAACGTGGAAATACGTCTGGAGAGCCTGCCATATGAACATATCCGCTGGATCGCCAACAAGGAATCTGTGGATATAGAAAAGCTGACAGGTACCTCAGACATGAAGAAAGTAAAAGATATGAGAGGAAATCCGCTGCTTCTGTTTGTCAATGCCTGGAGCGTTGGCATGACATTGGACAGAAACGAAGGTCTGGAGCTTGCGGAGTTCAGCAGAAACTAGCAAAAAGAAATTATAATAAAATCCCTGCCCAGAAGCTGCCGGGAGGCGTCCCAAGATAGAAGGATGCCTTTTGGCAGAAACTGTCGGAAACAGGGATTTTTTTTATATAATTACCTGTTTTCACGGGAGTAAAAATACAGTATAATGAAAAGGCAGTAATTTCGCCAAAGGATATTGTCCACGCCGTGGACCGCAACTGCAAAACAGAGAGGGGAGAGTGCACAGCAACGGGGGTTATAAAATGGAATACCAAATAATATACGGCAATAGGACAACGCTGGGAATCCAGATCACACCGGAAGGGCATGTGGTAGTCAGGGCACCCCGGCATTACCCTAAGCGTAAGATCAGACAGTTTGTACGAATGAAAAAAGAATGGATACATAAAAAGGCAGAGGGCAGGAAAACAGATGCCTGGTATATCAATGCCCAGCCATACCAGAAGGAGGAAAAGGTGCAGTACCTTAACTCTGCCCTGGAAATCTTCACCGTGAAAGCAGATTACTATGCTGCGCTCATGGGGATTTCTTACGCGCAGATCGAGGTCACGGAAAAATACGGCCAATGGGGAAAATGCACAAAAGACGGCAGACTCCTTTTTAACTGGAGACTGATCCTGGCACCGGAGGAGGTGCTGGACTATGTGGTCATCAACACACTGGCCCGTGTGAAAAATTATCCCTTTTTAACTATCAGGATGGTGGAACAGGTTATGCCGGACTTCCAGGTATGGAAGCAATGGCTGAAGGAACGGTCCATTTTGTTATGGAGCCGTGAGTAAACAGAGTATGTATCTGCTGAATCGTGGAGGTAAAGCTGTGAAAAGGCTTTACCTCCATTGCTGTTTTATGGAAACGGAGCAGGTTAGCTCCGTGGCAGCGGAACGCTTCGCTCAAAGTTTATCCCACCCCGGCCCGCCCTCATCCGCTTCCGTCCGCCCTTGATACCCATATGATTTTCCAGCATAAAAATTTCTCTTTTAATTTCCATAGGAATTTGGTATAATAACAACCAGGAGATTTTCCTATAGGAGGTTGAAACTATGGCGGAAGACAGAAATATTTATAAGATACATGATAACGGTTCGCTGGGTGAAGTGCAGATTGCTGATGAAGTAGTCGCTATCATTGCAGGACTGGCTGCTACAGAAGTTGACGGTGTTGGCTCCATGGCAGGAAATATCACCAATGAACTGGTAGGTAAGCTGGGCATGAAAAACCTTTCCAAGGGCGTCAAAGTGGACGTGCTTGAGGATGTTGTCTGTGTGGATTTAGCCCTGAATATTGAATATGGTTTCAATATCCTGGATACCAGCAAAAAGGTGCAGGAGAGAGTAAAATCTGCGATTGAAAATATGACAGGTCTGAATGTTTCCGATGTAAATGTGCGGATTGCCAGTGTGGAGATGGAAAAGACCAAATAAGGTGAAAAACCCTTCAGTACCCTGACAAGTGAAGCACAGCATTTTGAAGTGAAAAATGAAAAGGTGTCTTTTACAAAAAGGGCACCTTTTCTTTATAGAGGATTAGAGCGTGTCTGAAAATTCATTCCGGCAATCTGCACGCCCCACTTCGCGGTATATTTAGCCCCAATCCGGTCAACGCAGCCCACACTGCGCCTTCCTCACCGGGGCAAACCTCCCACAAAGTGTGACGCACAGCTTGCCGAAAGCAATTTTCAGACACACTCTGGAATAATTACAAACACAAACGGAGGATAACCATGGGTAGAAGAGAAATGAGGGAGCATATTTTTAAGCTCCTGTTTTTAAGAGAATTTAATCCGTCAGAGGAGATGCCGGATCAGATTCGGATGTATTTTGAATCCCTGGAGGAACTGGCTCCCATAAACGAAGCCTATATGCAGAACAAATACGAGAAGATTCTGGAACATCTGGATGAGATTGACGGGACATTGAACCAGGCGTCCTCCGGATGGAAAGTGAGCCGCATGAGCAAGGTGGATGTGAATATCCTGCGCCTTGCGGTCTATGAAATGAAATACGATGAGGATGTGCCTGTGAAGGTGGCGATCAATGAGGCAGTAGAGCTGGCAAAAAAATTCGGCGGCGATGATTCTTCCTCTTTTGTAAATGGTATTTTAGGAAAGATTGCCAAGGAGCTGTCATGAACAGCGTCTACTCCGTAGGACAGGTGAACACCTACATTAAAAATATGTTCACGCAGGACTTCCTTTTAAATAAAATCTATATAAAAGGGGAAGTATCCAACTGTAAGTACCATACTTCCGGTCATATTTATTTTTCCCTGAAGGATGAGACGGGAGCCATGGCTTGTGTAATGTTTGCAGGAGCCAGAAAAGGCCTGGCCTTCCAGATGAAAAACGGGGACAAGGTAATTGTGGGCGGCAGTGTGAATGTATACGAAAGAGACGGCAAATACCAGCTCTATGCAAAAGAGATCACCCTGGAAGGGGCCGGCCTTTTATATGAGCGCTATCTGGCTCTGAAACGTGAGCTGGAGGAGATGGGGATGTTTGCCCAGGATTATAAACAGCCCATTCCAAAGCATATCCGTATCCTGGGCGTGGTCACCGCTCCCACAGGGGCAGCCGTGCAGGATATACGGAATGTGGCAGGCAGAAGAAATCCATACGTGCAGATCATCCTTTACCCAGCTCTTGTACAGGGGGATGGAGCCAAAGAAAGCATTGTGAAGGGGATCCGGATGCTGGATGACTATGGCGTGGACGTGATGATCGTGGGAAGAGGCGGCGGTTCCATTGAGGATTTGTGGGCTTTTAATGAGGAGGAAGTAGCGCGTGCCATTTTCAACTGTAAGACGCCTGTGATATCAGCCGTTGGGCATGAGACAGACACCACCATTGTGGACTATGTGGCAGATCTGCGGGCCCCCACGCCTTCTGCGGCGGCAGAGCTGGCGGTTGGCGATGTGCGTATGTTGTTAAAAACTTTTGAGGATTACCGGGAAAAACTTTCCAGAAGTGTGGAAAACAAGGTTCTGCTTCTTCGGCAGCATCTGCGCCTCTATCAGAATAAGCTGCGTTTTTTAAGTCCCGAGAACCAGATTCGGGAAAAACGCCAGCATCTGATGGATCTGGAGGATAAGATGGAGGCTGCCATGAAGAATCAGATCTATATGGCAAGAAGAAGTCTGGATATTTACATTGAGAGGATAAAGGGATTGTCTCCCCTTGAAAAGCTGAATCAGGGATTTTCCTATGTGGAAGATATAAGACACCATGCAGTGACCAGCATAGCGCAGGTAAAGGTGGACGATACTCTGCATATACAGGTCAGCGACGGATGTATATCTGCGGATGTGACATACACACAGGCTTTGGGCAGAGCTAACCGGGGCGGCTGTGAGAAAGAGATGCGTGCTTGTGCCACAGGAAAACCGAAGGAAGATGGTAAATGTAAAGCAGACGAAACAGAGTAAAAACCGGGAAGAGGTGTGACATTTGGCAACGAAAAAAGAAGCAGAAGAAAAGACGATCGAAGAATCCTTAAAAGAACTGGACACCATTGTGGAAAAGCTGGAGAGCAGGGAAATTTCCCTGGAGGACTCCTTTACCATGTACCAGCAGGGGATGGAGCTTTTAAAACAGTGCAGCGGTAAAATTGATACTGTGGAAAAAAAGATGCTCAAGATGAATGAGAATGGTGAATTAAGTGAATTTTAAAGAAGAATTACAGAAGAAAACGTTTCTGGCTGAACAGGTCATACGAAAATATCTGCCGGAGGAGTCAGGGTTTTCTAAAAATATGGCTGAGGCAGTGAACTATAGTATGCTGGCAGGGGGAAAGCGCCTGCGTCCTGTTTTTATGTATGAGACATACCGCATGTTCGGAGGCAGGGAGGAACTTGTGGAGCCTTTTATGGCAGCCATGGAGATGGTGCATACACACTCTCTGATCCATGATGACCTTCCTGCCCTTGACAATGACGAGTACCGCAGGGGACGAAAAACCACACATGTGGTCTACGGGGAATCTGCAGCCATACTGGCAGGGGATGCCCTGTTGAATTACGCCTATGAAACGGCATTTGCCGCTTTTGATATGACCTGCGCATGCGGGGCGTCTATGCAGACTAGAATCACCCAGGCTCTCAAGATACTGGGCAGAAAAACCGGTATATACGGAATGCTGGGCGGTCAGGGCGTGGACGTGGAAAACGACGGAAAACCCCTTACCAGGGAAATGCTTGACTATATATATGAGAATAAGACATCAGCGCTTATTGAGTGCGCCATGATGATCGGCGCAGTGCTTGCAGGGGCATCCAAAGAGGAGACAGAAAAAATAGAACAGGCGGCAGGCCGTATTGGCATTGCCTTCCAGATCCAGGACGATATCCTGGATGTGACAGGCAGCACGAAAGAGCTTGGAAAGGCTGTGGGCAGCGATGAGAAAAACCATAAAACCACATATGTGACCCTGGAAGGAATGGAAAAAGCGGGAGAGAAGGTCAGAATTCTGACAGATGAAGCCATTGGGCTTTTGCAGGAGCTGCCCGGAGAAAAAGAGTTTCTCACAGAATTGCTGATCTCACTATGCACCCGCAGAAAATAGAGGTGCAGTAAGAAATGCTGTTAGAGCAGATAAAAAAAGAAAATGATATCAAGAGGATCCCGCCTGAGAATTTCCCGCAGCTTGCACAGGAGATCAGGGAATTCCTGCTGGAGCATTTAAGCAGGACCGGGGGGCATCTGGCTTCCAATCTGGGAGCTGTGGAGCTGACAATGGCTCTCCACTATGTCTTTGATTTGCCAAAAGATAAGATTATCTGGGATGTGGGGCATCAGTCCTATACCCATAAGATCCTGACCGGGCGGAAAGAAGGCTTTGACGAACTTAGAAAATTCGGCGGACTGAGCGGTTTCCCCAAAAGGTCGGAGAGCTCATGTGACGCTTATGATACAGGACACAGCTCCACTTCCATTTCTGCCGGGGTGGGGTATGTCAGCGCGCGGGATTTGTCAAATGAGGACTACCGGGTAGTCTCCGTCATCGGGGATGGTGCCCTGACAGGCGGTCTGGCTTATGAAGCCCTCAACAACGCAGCGCAGCTAAAAAGGAATTTTATCATTGTGCTCAATGACAATAAAATGTCCATTTCCGAAAATGTGGGAGGTATTTCCCAGTACCTGAGTAATCTGCGCACAGCAGATTCCTACACAGGGCTGAAGACAGAAGTAAAGCGCACACTGAATAAGGTGCCCGGCATTGGCCCTGCCATGGTGCAGAGAATCCACAAGACAAAGGACAGTATCAAACAACTGTTCATTCCGGGCATGTTTTTTGAGGATATGGGTATCAAATACCTGGGACCCATCAGTGGTCATGACTGCGGCCGTATGATCCAGGTGCTCAATGAAGCCAGGAAGGTGGAAGGCCCGGTGCTGGTCCATGTGCTCACAGAGAAGGGCAGGGGATATGAACCTGCCATGCGCCATCCGGCCAGATTTCACGGAACAGCAGCGTTTGACCTGGAACATGGAATTCCCCTGGCGAACAGAGGGAAGGCCAATTACACGGATATTTTTTCCACAGTCATGAGAAAATTCGGCGACAGGGAAAAAAAGGTGGTAGCTGTCACAGCCGCCATGCCGGACGGGACAGGGCTGAAACGGTTCCGCAATATGTTCCCGGAGCGCTTCTTTGATGTGGGGATCGCCGAGGAACACGCCGTGACTTTTGCGGCAGGTCTTGCCCTTGGGGGATTGATCCCCGTGGTGGCAGTCTATTCCTCTTTTTTGCAAAGAGCCATGGACCAGGTGATCGAGGATGTCTGTCTCCAGAATCTGCATGTGATATTTGCCGTGGACCGGGCAGGCATTGTGGGAAGTGACGGGGAGACCCATCAGGGATGCTTTGATCTATCCTACCTGTCTATGATTCCCAATATGACAGTCATGGCTCCGAAAAACAAATGGGAGCTTTCCGATATGATGAAGTTTGCGGTGCGCCACAACGGTCCCATTGCAGTCCGCTATCCGCGGGGCGCGGCCTATGACGGCCTGGAAGAGTACAGGGAACCAATGGTGTACGGTAAGAGTGAGATGATTTATAAGGGAAAGGACATTGCACTGCTTCCGGTGGGGAGTATGGTAAAGACTGGGGAGGAAGTATACCATTTGCTGAAAGAGGAAGAGAAAAACCCAACACTGGTAAATGCCAGGTTCGTAAAACCTCTGGATACAAAAATGCTGGACAGCCTGGCTGATGACCACAAAATGATTGTGACCATGGAGGAAAATGTAAAATCCGGAGGCTTCGGCAGCGCCGTGCTGGCCTATATGCATGAGAGGCATCCTCAGATCCGTGTGGTGATCGCGGCAGTTCCGGATGCGTTTATTTCCCACGGCAGTCCGGATGTGCTGAAAAAAGAAGTGGGTATTGATGCTCTGTCCATATATAAGAAGATCAAGGAGGCATACAAAGGATGAAAGAGCGTCTGGATGTGATGCTGGTAAAACAAGGGCTTGCACCGTCGAGAGAGAAGGCAAAGGCCATAATTATGTCAGGCAATGTCTATGTGGACAATCAGAAAGAAGATAAGGCAGGCTCCATGTTTGCCGATACCGTAAAGTTAGAGGTAAGGGGCAGTACGCTGAAGTATGTAAGCCGCGGCGGACTGAAGCTGGAGAAGGCTATGGAGCGCTTCGGCGTGACCCTGGAAGGCAAAGTGTGCATGGATGTAGGCTCCTCCACAGGAGGGTTTACGGACTGTATGCTTCAAAACGGGGCTGTGAAAGTCTACGCCATTGACGTGGGACACGGACAGCTTGACTGGAAGCTTAGAAATGATGAGCGGGTGGTCTGCATGGAGCGGACAAACATCCGCTATGTGGTGCCAAAGGACCTGGGGGAGAGCGCCGGTTTTTCCTCCATAGACGTATCCTTTATCTCCTTGACTAAGGTACTTCTGCCTATTCGGGAACTGCTGCTTGAAGGCGGTGAGATCGTCTGCCTGATCAAGCCCCAGTTTGAGGCGGGAAGAGAAAAGGTGGGCAAAAAAGGTGTGGTCAGAGACCCCAAGGTACATGAAGAAGTGATCGAAAAAGTCATGGAATATGCAAAAAGTATTGGATTTGCTGCCCTGCACCTGGAATTTTCACCGATCAAAGGACCGGAAGGCAACATTGAGTACCTATTGCACTTAAAGAAAAAAGATGGAGAAGAACCAGCAGAAGATGCCGCTCTGGACGTTCACACAGTGGTAAGCGAGGCGCACAGAGAGCTGGACAAATAGACGAATGGAAAAATTTTTTATCATAGCCAACTGTGAAAAAGACGAGGGACTGAAAATTTCCAAAAAGGCGGAGGCTTATCTCAAAAGCAAGGGGAAAATGTGCACCATCGGGGCAGAGAAATCCTGTGAAAGAGATGCCAATAACCACTATACAGACGCGTCTGCCATTCCGGAAGGGGTGGAGTGCGTTATTGTTTTGGGCGGGGACGGTACACTGCTCCATGCAGCCAGGGACGTGGTGGACAGGCAGATCCCTCTTCTGGGTATTAACCTGGGAACCCTGGGATATCTGGCTGAGATTGACCACTCCAATATTGAGTCAGCCCTGAACCACCTGATGCTTGATGAGTATACCATTGAAAAACGGATGATGTTAAGCGGCAGGGTATTCCATGAGGGAGAACTCGTGGCTGAGGACGTGGCGCTCAATGATATTGTGATCGGGAGAGAAGGCCCTCTTCGCGTTACCCGGTTTCACAATTTTGTAAATGGGGAATTTTTAAACTCCTACACAGCGGACGGCATTATTATTTCCACGGCAACAGGGTCCACAGGATACAGCCTCTCCGCAGGGGGACCCATTGTATCTCCGGAGACCAATATTCTGATCATGACGCCGGTAGCGCCTCATACCCTGAACACCAGAAGCGTGATCTTCCCGGCGGACGACGAGATAACCGTGGAGATCGGTGAGGGCAGGCAGAAGGGCATGGCACGGGCGGTGGCCTCCTTTGACGGAGATACCAATGTGATCATGACAACCGGGGACAGGATTGTGATCAGGCGTTCGATTCGGGATACCCAGATCGTAAAGATCAGCAATATCAGTTTCCTGGAAGTGCTGCGGCGGAAAATGAAGAACTGATGTTTAGCTGTCTATGCGGTTACGAATTGACGGCAGCAGAGTGTTCAAATATGGAATAAGTGAAATTTTATAGAAGGAGGGAACCATGAAGATTGCCAGACATTCAAAGATCATTGATCTGATCAACCAATATGATATTGAGACACAGGAAGAATTGGCTGCAAAACTGCAGGAGGCCGGCTTTGCGGTAACGCAGGCCACCGTATCACGTGATATCCGGGAACTGAAGCTGATGAAGATCGCCAAGCCGGACGGAGGCTCCAGGTATACGGTCATGGGACCCAGGGACAGCCAGAACAGCGAGAAATACATAAGGGTTCTCAAAGATGCTTTTGTATCCATGGAGATGGCACAAAATATTCTGGTGATCAAAACGGTTTCCGGTATGGCAAATGCTGCGGGCGCAGCCCTGGACAATATGAATTACAGCGAAGTGGTGGGCTGTATTGCCGGGGATGACACCATTGCCTGCATCAACAGGAGTACAGATGATACTATCATTTTAATGGATAAGATCAAAAAAATAATCCATGCTTATGAAGAGAGTACAAGGTAAAAAGTATGCTGGTACATTTACATGTAAAAAATCTGGCGCTGATTGACGAGATAGAAGTGGATTTTGCGGAAGGCCTGAATATTCTCACAGGTGAGACAGGCGCCGGTAAATCGGTCCTCATCGGTTCCGTCAATCTGGCATTGGGACAGAAGGCTTCCAAAGAGATGATACGGGACGGCGCGGAATTTGCTTTTGTGGAGCTGGTTTTCGAGGTGAATGAAAAAACAGCGGCACATTTGAAGGCCATGGATATTTTTCCTGAAGATGGGCAGATTATTATCAGCAGGAAAATCACCGGAAGCAGAAGTATCTGCAAAATTAACGGGGAAACCTGTACCGTATCTCTGGTTAAAGAAGCTGCCTCTTATCTGCTGGATATCCATGGTCAGCATGAACACCAATCCTTATTATATCCGGAAAAACAAATGGATATTCTGGATGCCTATGGCAGGGAGGATATTTGGCCGGTCAGGGAAAAGACAGCTAAGCTGTACAGAGAATATGCAGATATGAAAAAGGAGCTTTCCACCTACCAGCTTGACGAGGAACAGCGGAAGCGGGAGATGGATTTTCTTGCATTTGAGATTGGTGAGATTGAGGATGCCCAGTTAAAGGAAGGCGGGGATGAAGCTCTTGAGACAAAATACCGCCGCCTGATAAACAGTAAAAAAATCACGGAAGCACTGGATGAGATATATGAACAGACCGGATATGAGAGGGATGGAAGCGCGGACAGGATCGGAAGAGCTGTGCGGCGCCTTGCCCAGGTTACAGAATTTGACGAAAATCTTTCCGGGCTGTACGCCTCATTGAGTGATGTGGATGCGCTTTTAAGTGATTTTAACAGGGAACTGTCCTCTTATCTAAATGATTTCTCTTTCTCCCAGGAAGAGTTTTTACAGCTTGAGGAGAGACTGAACCTGGTGAATCATTTAAAGGCAAAATACGGAAAAACCATTTCTGATGTTTTTCTTTATAAAGAAGAGAAAGAAAAAGAACTGGAACGTCTCCGGAACTTTGAACATTACAAAGAGCAGCTGAAACATGAGCTGTCCGGGAAAGCGGAGGCACTCACAAAGAAAAGCGAAGCTCTGACAAGAGCCAGAAAAACCTGGGCAGGTAAGCTGGAACGCAAGATAACCCAGGCGCTGAAAGATTTGAATTTTCTGGAAGTGGAATTTCGTATTGATTTTGCTAAAAAGGAAGTCTTCACGGAAAACGGTGTGGACCGTATCTGCTTCATGATATCCACCAATCCCGGGGAACCGGTGAAAGATCTGACAAAGGTGGTATCCGGCGGTGAGCTTTCCAGGATCATGCTTGCTATCAAGACCATTCTGGCTGACAAGGACGAGAAGGAGACTCTGATCTTCGATGAGATTGACACGGGGATCAGCGGAAGAACAGCCTGGAAGGTGTCAGAAAAGATGGCGGTCATCGGAAGGCAGCATCAGGTATTGTGCATCACCCATCTGCCCCAGATCGCGGCCCAGGCGGATTTTCATTTTCTGATTGAAAAAAATGTGGAAAATATGGGCACACGGACCAGGATACAGAAGCTCGGCAGGCAGGAGTCTGTAAGAGAACTTGCAAGGATGCTGGGCGGTGACAGGATCACGGACGCCGTATTATCCAATGCTTCTGAAATGAAAGATTTGGCACGTCAACAAAAAAATACAAGATTGAAATAGATGAATCATCACATACTAAAAAGGGTACACAAGAGTGTATCCTTTTTTCTTTTTTAAAAAAATTATGAAAGGATGTGATTTTTTGTCGAAAAAGCGTAATTATCGGCGCCTTCTTTTCGTATTCTTAATAGCAGATATTATTGCAGCCGGCACAATGGGATATAAGGAGGTTAAAGACTCCATACCGGACAACTTGTATGTCCGTTCAGGAAATGAGGATGGGATCAGCAAAATGCTGGATAATCCTCTGGTCACTTATCCGGACACCCTGAACGTGGCGGACAGCGGCACCTACCGGATTCCCTGCAGCCTGCTTGGAGTAGTTCCGCTGAAGGATGTGAAAGTGGAGACTGTGGAGGACAAGTGGGTATCTGTATGCGGTATGCCCATAGGCCTTTATATGGACACACAGGGTGTTTTGATCGTGGATACAGGGGAAATCATAGGCAGTGACGGAATTCCCTGTGAACCGGCCGCTAACATTGCCAAATCAGGGGATTACATCCTGCAGGTGGATGGGGAAGCTGTTTCTTCCAAAAAAGATTTGATTTCCAAGATTCATGACTGTGAGGGAAAACCAGTGACACTTCTTGTAAGACGCGGGGAGGAGGAAGTGCCTATCTCCATTGATCCGGTGTTAGGTGAAGACCAGGAGTATAAGCTGGGAATCTGGGTAAGGGACAATACCCAGGGAATCGGGACTATGACTTATGTGGAGGAGGACGGCAGTTATGGTGCGCTGGGCCATGGGATCAGTGATACGGACACAGGGGAACTTCTCGATATATCAGGCGGGGAGCTGTATCAGGCACAGATCGTATCTGTATTAAAAGGGACAAAAGGTAATCCTGGTGAACTTTCAGGTTACATTGACTATGAAGACAGCAAAAAGATAGGAACCATTGACAGCAATACGGAAAAAGGCATATTCGGCTCTGTCAGTGAGGGATGCATGTATAAGCTTCCCCTGACTTCCATGGAAGTGGGCTACAAACAGGAGGTAGAGACCGGGGAGGCGCAGATTCTGGCAGATTTGGAAGGCGGGGTAAAGGCATATCAGGTAAATATCACGGATATTTACAGAGACCAGGCGGACACAAACAAAGCCTTTGCCATACAGGTGACCGATCCGGAACTGCTTGCAGCAACCGGAGGGATCGTTCAGGGCATGAGCGGAAGTCCTATTGTTCAGAACGGAAAACTGATTGGCGCTGTGACACATGTTTTTGTACAGGATTCTACCAAAGGCTACGGCATTTTTATTGAAAAAATGCTGGAAGATTAGGCAAAAAAATATCTGCAAAATCAGGTTGAATGTCGAAAAAATGATGAATGTGGCGCAATACGGTGAAAGTTGTAAGATGATTTAGCTTGATTATGAAAACAACTGATAATATAATACAAGTAGTCTTCAGAAATGACGATTCAACAGGGCGCCCGTCATTTACTGAAGAAAAAGAGCAACATGACATGGAGGACGAGTTATGGAAAAGTTAAATGTCGCTATAGCAGATGATAATGAGAAAATGTTGGATTTACTGGGGAATCTCATCAATGAAGATAAAGAGCTGGAATTGGTAGGTCATGCCAACAATGGCGCCGATATATACGATATAATCAGAGAAAAAGAACCAGACGTTGTACTTTTAGATATCATAATGCCGAAAGTGGACGGTTTAAGCGTGATGGAACGTGTCGGTAGGGACGGCAACCTGAAAAAACATCCCGCTTTTATTGTAGTATCCGCTGTTGGGCAGGAACAGATCACAGAAGATGCCTTTAATCTGGGGGCCAATTATTATATTATGAAACCGTTTGACAACAAGATGCTGCTGTCCCGCATCAAGCACATCAGGCAGTCCAGGGACACAAGAGTGAAGGAACTGCGCAAAGTCAATGCATATGAGGATAAGGGTACTTATTTCGAGAGAAATCTGGAAGCAGATGTGACAAACATCATCCATGAGATTGGTGTTCCGGCACATATCAAGGGCTATCAGTACCTAAGAGACGCAATTATTCTCTCTGTCAATGACATGGAAATGCTCAATTCCATTACCAAGATCTTATATCCGACCATAGCCAAAAAACACCAGACAACACCCAGCCGCGTAGAACGGGCAATCCGACACGCTATTGAGGTGGCCTGGAGCAGAGGGAAAATGGATACCATAGACGAGCTGTTTGGCTATACCGTGAGCACAGGAAAAGGCAAACCAACCAATTCAGAATTTATTGCCTTAATTGCAGATAAAATCAGATTAGAATACAAGAAATAAAAAGCCGCCGCAAAAAGCACTTTTCATTGCACTGAAAATAGGGTATAATCATTATAATAGGCAGGTTGAGATACTGTCTAAAATATGCAGGCATGGCAGACTTGGGAGGTTTGTTTGGAGTTGCCTGACTGAAGGAGGGTATTTCAGTGAAGAAGATATTGTTTGTGGCTTCAGAGGCCGTACCGTTTATTAAAACAGGAGGGCTGGCTGACGTTGTCGGCGCGCTGCCCAAGTGCTTTGATAAAAATTATTTTGATGTGCGGGTGATTATCCCCAAATACATGTGCATGAAGGAAGAGTTTAAGAACCAGCTTCAGTATGTTACACATTTTTATATGGACATAGGCTACCGCAGAGAATATGTGGGCATCATGCAGATGGAATATGACGGTGTTCAGTTCTATTTCATTGATAACGAATACTATTTTTCAGGATACCAGCCATATGGTGATATCCGTTTTGACATTGAGAAATTTGCATTTTTCTCAAAAGCCGCGCTATCCATTCTACCGGTGATCGATTTCAGGCCCGATGTGATCCACTGCCATGACTGGCAGACAGGACTGATACCGGTATATTTAAAAGACAGGTTCCAGGAAGGTACCTTTTATCAGGGAATTAAGACAATCATGACCATACATAATTTGAAGTTTCAGGGTACCTGGGATATTAAGACGATCCGAGAGCTGACCGGACTTCCGGCATATTATTTTACCCCTGACAAGCTGGAGTCATATAAGGACGGCAACCTCTTAAAAGGCGGACTGGTGTATGCGGATGCCATAACAACTGTGAGTAATACCTATGCAGAAGAGATCAAGACAGAATTTTACGGAGAAAAACTGGACGGACTGCTTCGTGCCCGCGCCCATGACCTGCGCGGTATCGTAAATGGAATCGACTATGATGAATACAACCCCGAAACTGACCGTATGATTGCGAAGAATTACAATGCGAAGACATTCCGCAAAGAAAAAGTAAAGAACAAGACAGCTCTGCAGAGCGAACTGGGTCTGAACCAGGATCCAAAGGCTATGATGATCGGTATCGTGTCACGTCTGACAGACCAGAAGGGCCTTGATTTGATCGCTTATGTAATGGATGAGCTGTGCCAGGATGCGATCCAGCTTGTAGTGCTGGGAACTGGTGAAGAACGATATGAGAATATGTTCCGCCATTTTGCATGGAAATATCAAGGCAAGGTGTCCGCCAATATTTTCTATGACAATGCATTGTCTCACAGAATCTATGCATCATGTGATGCGTTCCTGATGCCGTCGCTGTTTGAGCCCTGCGGCTTGAGCCAGCTGATGAGCCTTCGCTATGGAACCATTCCCATCGTGCGTGAGACAGGCGGTTTAAAAGACACAGTAGAACCATATAATGAATTTGAAAGTACAGGAACAGGCTTCAGCTTTACGAATTACAGTGCCAATGAGATGCTCAGTATGATTCGCTATGCAGAGTCTGTATACTACGATAAGAAGCGCGAGTGGAACAAATTGATTGACCGCGCAATGGCCAAGGATTATTCCTGGTCCAATTCTGCGAACCAGTATGAGGAAATGTACAACTGGCTGATTGGATCATGACAGGGAACTTATAAGTTCTGGTATAAAATTGAGAATGAACCGGATACGGCAGAGGCTGTGTCCGGTTTTCTAGTACGGCGTTGCATAAGTCCTGCAGTAAACAGCTGATATCCGCGTCAGGTGTGCGCCTGCGAAGCCACGGCGTAGTTGGCACTACGGCTGTCTTTGCAGGCGTGCACTTGTTGTGGATAGCGGGGGCAGATTATTGTATTACTTGTGCAGCGCTGTACTGGTATTACAGAAAAAAGGTAAATTGAAACAAAGAAGTAGAGGTTACCCAAGAACTCCTCGTTGTTTAAGCAGATTAAGTGCCTGTGAAGTAGGCAAGACTTTTGATTCGTTCAAAGACGTTGTTCAAGAAAGCCTTCTGATGTATAAGGTTTTAAATCTGTAAGTATGTGCCAGATAGCGGTCAGGAGCATACGACAGATGGCAATGACAGAAGCCAGTGACATAACTGCTGTAATCCCTTGGAAAAGGAGGAAAAGCGAGCTTGCTTATACTCTGTACGACTGTGGGAATCAGTAATACCAATACAGGCAAAGATCCATGTTTTGTGGACATCAGGTCCGCAGCAGTTGTTTTTAAGAATTTCAAACGACACAAAATAACCTCCTGAAGATTAATTGTTATAAAACTGACAGTGACTGGTCATCCGGCAAAATCGAGTCGACTTTGGAAGAGATAAGTTTACGGGCTACGGTATGCGCCATTCATTGATGCCTTAACGGATGACCGACAACATATAGAAATGCCAGGTCACCGCTATACAGCCCCGCCACTCACCTCCACGTGTTCTGTAGTGTGTCAGTCTTATAAGTGAATAATATCAGAAGGAAAATAGATTTAGAAAGCGGAAAGCAGATGAAGGGTTTCATAACCCTATCGGTGCCTTTCGCAGAAAGGTGGATTATAGAAATGAAAGTTCTTTTGACGGAAGATGATGATAAACTGCGCACTGAACTGGCACTGTTTTTCAAAATGCACGGGTATGAGACAGAAGAGATCACGGACTACAAACATGCAGTGGAAGAGATTTGTAGTGCAGGGGGCCAAATCCTGCTTCTGGACCTCTCCCTGCCTGAGGCAGACGGAAAGTATATCTGCAAAGAGATAAGAAAGTACTCCCCCATACCCATTCTTATCATCACCAGCCAGAACACAGAGATGAATGAACTTCTCTGTCTCAATTACGGGGCAGATGATTTTATAGCAAAGCCCTTTAATCCCCAGATCCTGCTGGCCCATGTGGAGGCAGTGCTGAAGAGGAGCCAGGGAGTACTGCAGGAGTCAGAAGAGATATCCTGCGGTGACTTTATTTTGGACATTTCACGGGGAGTGGCAAAAGCTGGGGACAAGGAGGCAGACCTGACGAAAAATGAGAGCAGGATCCTGTACTGTCTTGCAAAAAATAAGGGAAAAATTGTGTCCAGGGATGTGATGATCAATGACCTTTGGGACAGTGAACTGTTTGTGGATGACAATACCCTGACCGTGAACATTACCAGGCTTAGGGCAAAACTGGAATCCATTGGGCAGAAGGGTGTCATCCACACCAAGAGAGGGCAGGGGTATCTGTTGGAATGAGTCTGAGAGAATATTTAAAAGAGCGCTGGCTGCAGTTTACCCTGCTGCTGGCAGTGCTGACCGTGATCCTCCTCTTTGGGGTGCTGGTCATGATTCCCGGCTTTTACCTGCTGTTGGTGGGATGCGCATTTGTCAGTATTTGGTTTGTTGTATGGTGTACAGATTATATGAGAAAGCGCAGTTTTTACAAAACAGTGGAGAATCATCTGGCACATCTGGACCAGAAATACCTCCTTCCGGAGCTGCTTGAAAGCCCGGGTTTTTTGGAGGGAAGATTTTTGTATGAAACACTTCAGGAAATGATGGAATCCATGAACTGGCGCGTGGGGGAGTATAGGCGCAAGAGCGATGAGTATAAAGAATATATCGAACTGTGGGTCCATGAAGTAAAGCTTCCCATTGCCACCGGGAAAATGATTCTGGAAAACAACAGGGACAGCTATAGTGACAGCCTTACGGAGGAACTTGACAAAATAGATGACTTCACAGAACAGGCCCTTTTTTATGCCAGGAGCAATTATGTGGAAAAGGATTATATTCTGAAAAAACTGAACCTGGAAGAATTGGCCCGTGAAGTGATACGAAAAAATAAGAAAGCTCTCATAAAAGGAAAATTCATGATTGATCTTCATGATTTAGACGCATCTGTGTATTCGGACAGCAAGTGGCTGGCCTATATTCTGAATCAGATATTAGCTAACAGCATAAAATACCGGAGAGAAGGCAGAACGGTAATTGAGTGGTATGCAGTTACAGAAAAGGAAAAGGTTATCCTCTGTATGAGAGACAACGGGATGGGGATTCCTGCCATGGATCAGGGCCGTATTTTTGAAAAGGGATTTACAGGATCTAATGGCCGTTCCGGTAAAAAGTCCACAGGCATAGGCCTCTATCTCTGCAAAAAACTCTGTGAAAAAATGGGACACAGGATTTATCTCACTTCCAGGGAGGGAGAAGGATGTGAAGTGTTCATAGACTTTCCCAAGGGAAGCATGACCAGTTTTCTGGAGTGAGAGACCGGAATAGGGCGGAACCGCCAAAGCGGCCCGCCCATATTTTATTGTTTTTGATCACATCAAAGGAACAGAGGTGTAAATACCACCGCCACAATTGTCATCAATTTGATCAGTATATTGATGGAAGGCCCGGAAGTATCCTTAAAGGGATCGCCCACCGTATCACCAACAACCGCTGCTTTATGCGCTTCGCTGCCCTTGCCCCCGTGGGCGCCTTCTTCAATAAACTTCTTGGCATTATCCCAGGCCCCGCCGGAATTTGCCATAAATACAGCCATTAACACACCGGTAACCAGTGCTCCTGCCAATAGCCCGCCCAGTGCTGCCGGCCCAAGGACCAGCCCCACAAGCAGCGGAGCTGCCACAGCCATAATGCCGGGAACCATCATTTCTCTCAAAGCCGCCTGTGTGGATATCTGCACACAGGAAGAATAATCCGGCTTCCCTGTCCCTTCCATAATGCCCGGAATGGTCTTAAACTGTCTCCGCACTTCCTCGATCATCTTATTCGCAGCCTTGGAAACTGAGTCCATAGTCAGGGCGGAGAACAAAAACGGCAGCATACCGCCGATAAGCAGTCCGACAATAACCTGTGGGTTCAAAATATCAATGGTATCCAGCTTTACCGCTTCCGCGTAAGAGACAAACAGCGCCAGAGCTGTGAGCGCTGCGGAGCCTATGGCAAAACCTTTGCCCATGGCAGCCGTGGTATTGCCCACAGAATCCAGCTTATCTGTAATATTCCGCACAGATTCCTCCAGCCCTGCCATCTCCGCGATACCACCAGCATTATCTGCAATAGGTCCGTAAGCATCAATGGCAATGGTGATACCTGCGGTGGATAGCATCCCTACCGCTGAGAGCGCGATGCCGTACAATCCGCTGAAATGATAGGCAGCCAGTATGCCCACTGCAATAAAAAGAATGGGAAGCATGGTGGAACGCATTCCTACAGACAGACCGCTGATGATAGTGGTCGCTGCTCCTGTCTCAGACTGGGCGGCAATTTTCTGCACCGGTTTATAGTCACCGGAAGTATAGTATTCTGTCGAGATACCGATCAGCAGTCCAACGATCAGTCCGCTGATCATGGCAATAGCCGCTTTAAAATCACCAAAGAACATATGGCTTAACACAAGGGAAAGGGCCAGGACGATCACACTGGAACCATAGGTCCCCACTTTCAGCGCCTTACCCGGGTCTGTACTGCTGCTGGCTTTTACCAGGAAGGTTCCGGCCATGGAGGCCAGGATCCCCACGCCTGCCAGTACCATCGGGAACACCGCGCCGGAGCCTTTAAAATAAATAAGACCCAGCGTGATGGCAGACACCAGAGAACCTACATAGGATTCAAACAAATCGGCCCCCATACCTGCCACATCTCCTACATTATCCCCTACATTATCGGCAATAACAGCCGGATTTCTGGGATCATCCTCAGGAATACCGGCCTCCACCTTTCCAACCAGGTCAGCACCCACATCCGCAGCTTTTGTATAGATACCGCCGCCTACACGGGCGAAGAGGGCGATGGAGGAGGCTCCCAGGCCAAAACCGGAGATGATGCCTGCGTCCTTTGTCACTAGATATACAAGGCTGACGCCCAGAAGTCCCAGGCCGGTCACACACATTCCCATCACAGAACCACCTGAAAAAGCAACGGAGAGTGCCTGTTTCATGCCGGATTCCTTTGCAGCACCGGCTGTGCGCACATTTGCTTTTGTGGCCACCTGCATGCCGCAGTAACCTGATATGGAGGAGAAAAGCGCTCCCATAAGAAAAGCGGCGGCTGTCATCCAGCTTTTCAGTGCAATCCCCAGTATCAGGAAAAAGACCACAACGAAAATAACCAGTATCCGGTACTCAGCCATTAAAAAAGCCTGTGCCCCCTCATGAATATAGGAGGCAATCTCCTTCATCCTGTCATTCCCGGCCTGCTGTTTTTTTATGGTGCAGGTCAGAAAGAAGGCAAAGAGTAGTCCCAGCATCCCTATAACAGGGACAAGATAAAGCAGTTGTTCCATAATATAATTCCCTTCCTTTCCCTGTGAGGACATTTGGCTGTGCAGGGGTGCGGAGGAGTTTCACCCGGCGCGGACGTACGTCCTGTCACAAATAAGTTTTTATAATATCATTATATAACAAATATGTATAAAATACATAAAAAAGCTTAAAAAAATGAGAAATTTTTCGGTGATCCGCTAATTTTTACTGATAATGTTTGGGAAACCTTACAAATCTGCAAGATAAATGTAAGTTAAATCAATGGGATGGATCTTTAAATGGCTGTATAATAATATCATCCTAATTATTCAGCAGGTTCGTGCATTCACTGCGCTGACCGTAAGAAAGCGTTTCGCAGTTAGGCAAAAATCCCATCGCCGAAGGAGAGTCTGCATGGATTCTGCCTGTGACTGTGAAGGGACTGAACAGTTACGGATCATTGAACAAGGAAGGAGCTGTCATTATGAATACAGTATTAGAAGTAGCAAATGTGGAAAAATATTATGGAAATAAAAGTAATCTGACAAAAGCCCTGGACGGAATCAGTTTTTCCGTGGAGGAAGGGGAATTTGTGGGAATCATGGGAGCCTCGGGAAGCGGGAAGACAACGCTGCTGAATTGTGTCTCTACCATAGACCGTGTGACAAGCGGAAAGATCATTGTCAATGATATAGACGTAACAAGACTTAAAGGAAACCATCTTAATCAGTTCAGGAGAGAGGCGCTTGGTTTTATTTTTCAGGATTTTAATCTTCTGGATACACTGACAGCCTATGAAAATATTTCCCTGGCCCTCAGTATCCAGCGCTTCAGCCCGGCTAAGATCCATAAGTCAGTAAAAGAGATTGCAGACAAGCTGGGAATTGAAGACATATTAGAGAAATATCCATATCAGATGTCAGGAGGACAGAAGCAGCGTGTGGCCTGTGCAAGGGCCATGATAACCAATCCGCAGATGGTTATGGCGGATGAGCCAACCGGTGCCTTGGATTCCAAATCAGCCAGAATGCTTTTGGAGAACTTTCAGTATTTAAACCAGCAGATGGCAGCCACGATCCTCATGGTCACGCACGATGCGTTCACCGCCAGTTATGCCAGCCGGATCCTCTTCATCAAAGACGGAAAATTGTTTAATGAACTGGTGAAGGGGCGGGATACCAGAAAAGAGTTTTTTAACCGTATCATTGAGGTAGTTACTCTCCTGGGAGGTGAGCTGAACGATGTTATTTAAACTTTCGGTTAAGAATATCAGAAAGAGTTTGAAGGATTATGCCATTTATTTTATAACACTGATCCTGGGGGTTGCTATATTCTATGTGTTTAATTCACTGGATTCCCAGCAGGCTATGACGGATTTGACGTCCTCCAAAAAGGAGATCATTTCACTTATGGTTACCATGCTGAGCGGCATCTCTGTATTTGTCTCCTGTATCCTGGCCTTTTTGATCGTTTATGCTAACAATTTTCTGATCAGAAGAAGGAAAAAAGAATTTGGTGTGTACATGACACTGGGAATGGGGAAAGGACAGATATCCAGGATCCTTGTGGGGGAAACTTTTCTCATCGGCCTTCTGTCTCTGGCAGTGGGACTGTTTATAGGTGTACTGGGGGCACAGTTTATGTCTGTGCTGGTGGTAAAGATGTTTGAGGTGGATATGGAGTCTTATGTCTTCGTATTCTCCAAAACGGCATTTTTCAAAACAATTTTATATTTTGGACTTATGTATCTGGCAGTGCTGGTATTCAATACCATCAGCATCTCAAAATGCAGCCTGATAGACCTTCTATCCGCAGGAAAGAAGGCAGAACAGATTAAGATGAAAAAGCCTGCGGTCTGCATGGTATTGTTTCTTTTTTCTGTAGCGCTTTTGGGTGTCCTTTACTATCTGGTGGCCTGTATTCCCACTAAACTGGATACAGGTATGTACGGGATCATTATTGCGCTGGGCTGTCTGGCGACGTTCCTTTTTTTCTGGTCCCTGTCAGGCTTCCTTCTGCATATGATGCAAAGAAACAGAAAATACTATCTGAAGGGTTTGAATGCTTTTGTCCTCAGGCAGATCAACAGCAAGGTCAACACTACAGTAGTTGCCATGACGATCATATGCATTATGCTTTTTATGACCATTACAGTCCTGTCAAGCGGACTGGGGATCAACCATTCTTTCCGGGAATCCTTAATGGAACTGACACCGGTGGATGTAGATGTGGAATATCTGCCCCCAAGCGGGGAGAGCGCCGGGACTCCTGTTACAGATAAACTGCAGGATGCAGGTTTTGATCTGCATGTATTGCAGGATGATTATGTGGAAATGGGAATTTACAGTACCGGGCAGCTTACTATGGGCCTGACCCTTGGGGAGAATATGTCAGAAGTTTCAAAAAAATTTATGTTTTTGAGTGCTGAGCTGGAGGAGGATATAGTCCGGCTGTCTGATTACAACCGGCTGGCAAAGCTCTACGGGAATGCCCAGTATGACCTGAAGGATGACGAATATCTGGTCCTGTGCAATATGGATGATGTAAAGATACAGAGAGATAAAATGCTGAAAAAAGGAGAGAAGATCCAATTAGATGGTATATCCTATTGGCCGAAATACAGGGAATGCCAGGATGGATTTCTACAGATGATGACAAACCGTATAAATCCGGGCATTTATGTGTTTCCTGACCACGCTGTGAAAGAAGAGTGGAGGAACAGGGGATTTCTGGCAGCCGATTATGCCAGACAGGACAAAAAAGGTGTGGAGGACGCGGACACTAAAATGAACGCGGTTCCTAGGGAACTGGGGATTTACAGCAACACCAGGACAGATATTGTGTCTGCAAGTATGGGACTTTCCACGATCGTCACTTTTGTAGCCATCTATCTGGGTATTATATTCCTTATCTCAGGGGCAGCCATACTGGCTCTGAAAGAACTTTCCGAGAGTTCTGATAACAGGGACCGGTATGAGGTGCTGCGGAAGATTGGTGCGGATGAGAGAATGATTAACCGCTCCCTTTTCAAACAAATTGGAATATTCTTCCTGATGCCTTTAAGCCTTGCTGTGGTGCATTCCATTTTTGGCCTGCAGTTTGTCAGAATCATGATGATAACAGTGGGAGAAGTCAACCGTTTTGGTTCCATCTTCACCACAGCGCTGATCCTGCTTGTGATTTACGGCGGTTATTTTCTGACCACATATCTGGGCAGCAAACGAATTATTCAGGGGAAATGAGAATAAGAAAAACCTTGTCCAGCCATACTATTTCTGTAGACAAAACGGTGTTAGAACCACCAAAACAGAAATAGGAGGAAAATGTCATGACAGAACTTTCAGTACTTGACTTACAGAATCTGCGCCATTTGATCGGCGGATTTGAGACCAGCCACTGCAAAATGCAGGATTATGCACACGAGGCACAGGATCCCCAGGTGAAACAGTTCTTCCAGAAAGCTGCACAGTCAGCAATGGAAAGCAAACAGCAGCTTATGCAGTTTTTACAGTAGGAGGTAAGAAGAGATGACAGATAAGACAATGGTATCAGATACCCTGGTAGGTATCAACGGTGAACTGGGACATTACGGTGCAATGATTCCTCAGACAGAAAATGCTCAGTTAAAACAGACTTTAAAACAGATGAGAAACCAGGCAGAAATGTCACAGGAAGAGATTTATCAGATCGCAAGAGCAAAAAGCTATTACGTTCCTGCTGCAAAAGCGACTCCGGAAGAGGTCAGCCATGTAAAGAATGTACTGACACAGTTATCTGCTCAGTAAAAGGCCAATTGACAGAATAGCAAAGGCTGCGGTTCCAGGACAGCGGCTCGTGTAACGGCAAAGGGCATCGGGTGCTTATCCGGTGTCCTTTTTTCTTGACAAATCCGGCCGGATGCTACATACTTAACACATACCGTCAAGGGCAGTTCTGCCTTTTTATCTATTCAAGCAGCATTCCGCTGCGCCGGTATCCCCATTTAAAAAAGAACGCGCAGAAAGGATGTGATGCGTATTGCAGGCAGGAAAATAACAGTTGACAAGGAAGAAAAAGTGTACTATTATGATAACAGTAATACGAACATAAGTTCGTGAGTATGACAGAAGAAGAAATCATGAGATCAATCAAATAAAGGAGATAACAAATGGTCAAAGAAGATAAATTAAAAGCCCTGGACGCGGCTTTGGGTCAGATTGAAAAGCAGTTTGGTAAAGGCTCTGTTATGAAACTGGGCGATTCCTCTTTACATATGAATGTGGAGACTGTACCAACAGGCTCCCTGAGCCTTGATATTGCCCTGGGACTGGGCGGTATCCCCAGAGGAAGAGTAGTGGAAGTCTACGGACCGGAATCCAGTGGTAAGACCACAGTGGCGCTGCATATGGTGGCAGAGGTGCAGAAGAGGGGCGGAATCGCAGGCTTTATTGATGCGGAGCACGCTTTGGACCCTGTATATGCCAGACATATCGGTGTGGATGTGGACAATCTTTATATCTCCCAGCCGGATAACGGTGAGCAGGCTCTGGAGATTACAGAGACCATGGTACGCTCCGGCGCTGTGGATATTGTGATCGTGGACTCTGTTGCAGCTCTGGTTCCAAGGGCGGAGATTGAAGGTGATATGGGAGATTCCCATGTGGGCCTCCAGGCGCGTCTGATGTCACAGGCTCTCCGTAAACTGACAGCGGTCATCAGCAAATCCAACTGTATCGTTATCTTTATCAATCAGCTTCGTGAGAAGGTGGGCGTAATGTTCGGTAATCCTGAGACCACTACAGGCGGACGTGCCCTGAAGTTCTATTCCTCCATCCGTCTGGATGTGAGAAGAATTGAGGCCCTGAAGCAGGGCGGTGAGATTGTGGGTAACCGTACCAGGATCAAAGTGGTTAAGAATAAGATCGCACCTCCGTTTAAAGAGGCGGAGTTTGATATCATGTTCGGCCAGGGAATCTCAAAAGCCGGGGATATTCTGGATTTGGCGGCAAATCTGGGAATCATAAACAAAAGCGGCGCCTGGTATGCATATAAGGATGGAAAGATTGGCCAGGGACGCGAGAATGCCAAACAGTATTTGAAAGAGAATCCAGAGGTGGCAGAAGAAGTGGAAGCAAAAGTCCGGGAACACTACGGACTCACAGAAGGAAAGACAGAAAAAGAGAGCAGCAAAGATACAAAAGAAAAGAAGGCTGATGCCAAAGTTTCTGCAGCCAAAGCACCGGATCTGAAAGCCGCGGAGATATCTGCTGTCCAGAGTGCAAAGAAAGGAAATGAGGAGTAACTATTGACCAGGTCTGCGCATTTACTGCGCTGACCGTAAAAAAACGTTCAGGAGCCAGGCAATTTCATCGCGGAAGACGATTCTGTATGGATTTTTGCCTGTAACCGTGAAGGTACTGAACGGTCATAATGAGGAAATATAATGCTTGTCACAAAAATACAGGCGGTAACAAAACAAAAATATAGAATCGAGCTTGACGGACAGCCCGCCTTTGTTGTATACAAAGGCGAGCTGTCTCGCTATGGAATAAAAGAGGGGCATGAAATCTCCCGGCCGGTTTATGAGGAGCTTGTGGGACAGGTGCTCACAAAGCGTGCCAAACTGCGTGCTATGCATCTTTTGGAAAGCATGGACCGGACCAGGGCAGAGCTGGAGAAAAAGCTGCAGTCAAGTGAGTATCCCAGGGATGCCGTGGTGGAGGCTCTTGCGTATGTGGAATCATTTGGATATCTGGATGACAAAAGATATGCCAGACATTATGTGGAATGTAAAAAAGAGGGCAGAGGGAAAGCACGGCTGAAAATGGAACTGGCCCAAAAAGGTGTGGAAAGAAACATCATAGAGGAAGTCCTTGATGAGGCAGAACTGGGTGACTGCAGGGACACCATCCGGGAGCTGGTGAGGAAGAGAAGAAGGGGTGACGGCCCCATGGATGACAGAGAACAGCAGAGAATCTACGGCTATTTAATGAGAAAAGGTTTTTCCTCCTCTGATATTTTGTCCGTATTAAAAGAAAAAGAAGATTTTTGCTGAAAAATCTTGGACAGATTTCACATACTTGTCTTTTAGAAAAAAAGGTTTTATGTTGACTTTTCAGTAAAAACAGTATAAAATTAAACTGTTGTATTTGTACAATGAAAATTAAATAAGGAGGTGCTCCTGTGGCAATCTATGTAATAGTTGCAATTGTTGCTGTGGTAATCACGCTGCTGATCGCGGTTCCTGTTACAGCCAACATTTCGGTTAAGAAAAAAACGGAAAAAGACGCTGAAACAATCGGAACAGCAGAAGTAAAAGCAAGAAGCATTATAGATGAAGCATTGAAAACTGCGGAAACGAAGAAACGTGAAGCTCTCTTAGAAGCAAAAGAAGAAAATCTCCGTACAAGAAACGAGTTGGAGAAAGAGACAAAAGAGAGACGTGCAGAACTTCAGAAGTATGAGAAGCGTGTTTTATCCAGAGAAGAAGCAGTAGACAAAAAGGCCGATGCCCTGGAAAAACGAGAAGCAGATTATACAGCAAAAGAAACTGAGCTAAAAAAGAAAGAAAAGAAAGTCGATGAATTACATGACCAGAGAGTACAAGAACTGGAAAGAATTTCCGGTCTGACCTCCGAACAAGCAAAAGATTATTTGTTAAAAACTGTTGAGGACGAAGTAAAAATTGACACTGCAAAGCTCTACAAGGAATTGGAGAGCAAGGCAAAAGAGGAAGCCGATAAGAAGGCCAAGGAATACGTGGTGACAGCCATTCAGAAATGTGCGGCAGACCATGTGTCGGAAGCTACAATCTCTGTTGTACAGCTTCCAAGCGATGAAATGAAAGGCCGTATTATCGGAAGGGAAGGACGCAATATCCGAACTCTGGAAACACTTACGGGTGTAGATCTTATTATTGATGATACCCCGGAAGCAGTCGTATTGTCCGGTTTCGATCCGATCCGGCGTGAAGTAGCACGTATTGCGCTGGAAAAACTGATTGTGGACGGAAGAATCCATCCGGCCAGAATCGAAGAGATGGTAGAAAAAGCACAAAAAGAAGTAGAGACCATGATGAGAGAAGAAGGTGAATCCGCTGCCCTGGAAGTTGGCGTACACGGTATTCATCCGGAATTGATCCGTCTGCTGGGACGTATGAGATTCCGCTCCAGCTACGGCCAGAATGCATTAAAGCATTCTATTGAGGTGGCACAGCTTGCCGGCCTTTTGGCGGGTGAAGTTGGGACAGACATTCGCATGGCAAAACGTGCAGGTCTGTTACATGACATCGGAAAATCCATCGATCATGAAGTGGAAGGTTCCCATATTCAGATTGGTGCTGACTTATGTAGAAAATATAAAGAGTCCCAGGTTGTTATCAACGCCGTGGAATCCCATCACGGGGACACGGAACCTACATCACTGGTGGCTTGTATTGTACAGGCTGCTGATGCGATCAGCGCAGCAAGACCTGGTGCTAGAAGAGAAACTTTAGAAACATATACCAACAGATTAAAACAATTAGAAGACATAACAAACTCTTTCAAAGGAGTGGACAAATCTTTTGCTATTCAGGCAGGTAGGGAAATTCGAGTGATGGTAGTACCGGAACATGTAACAGATTCCGATATGGTGCTGCTGGCACGGAGTATTTCAAAACAGATTGAAGCTGAACTGGAGTATCCGGGACAGATTAAGGTTAATGTGATTCGGGAGAGCCGCGTTGTAGATTATGCAAAGTAGGCTGGACTGAGAGAGGTGCAGAATGCTGCGATGATATTTTTTTATGTCATTGCGGGGTTCTGCATTTTTTTTGTTTGGGGAGGGACGGTAAACGGGTCGGTGTGGTGGGGAGCGTCTGTGGAAAGAGAGAAGCAGTAGAAGTAGGTGGGTACTAAGTGTGGTGGGAGGGGCATAGAATATATAGGGTGAGATTATGAAAAAATATTTGAATGTGTTTTTCCTTCTGTATTTGGGGGGATTTGTGGTGGGGGTGCTGTGTAGTAATTTTTTGAGGAATTATGCCGGGTATCAGACTAGTCTGCTGGGGGTTTATATGGCGGACCGGGCGGCGGGGAGTATTTCGGGGAGCGGGATTTTTCTGCGGTTGTTTGAGAGAAGAGGGGTTTGGTTTCTGCTTTATATGATCAGTGGTGTGACACCTTTTGGGATTCCCTTGGTATTGGGAGGTCTGCTTTGGCTGGGTTTTTTGGGCGGGAACTTGATGACGGTATTTTTGATGGAGTATGGGATCCGGGGGATTGGAGCGGCGCTTGCCTGTTTTTTTCCGCAGGGGATTTTTTATGTGCCTTCTGTGCTGCTGTTTTTTTTCTTTATTGTGCAGATGAGCCAGAAGTATTGGGGAAAGGGAATCCGGGTGAGGGCGGATTACAGAGCGTATCTGTTTTTTATGACAGGTATTGGTATCTTATTCCTGCTTGCCCTTTTTATGGAAAGTTATGTAAATCAAAATGTGTTGAGTTTTGTAATTGAGAGGTTTTTATAAAAAATTAACAAAAAATTAACAATTAAAATTTTACCACATCTGGTAGACATAATTAGTGCTTTTTCGATATGTTGTGGAAATGTAAAAAAAGCCTGAAAAACAAGAAAATCTTTGGAAAAATCCGTTTGCTTTTTCTATGGAAGTTGATATATAATTTCATTATGATTTGGAAAGGTGTGGCCTTTTTCATGGAACAGCGGATAAATGCTGTGTCATTCTGGGAAAACTTATGGACTTGGAATGCGGAATGAAATAAAAAACTTAACGAGGGATAATCATACATGAAGTGCGAGATTGAAGAGTTTATAGCCTATTTACATAACACCAAAGGCACTTCCAAAAATACAGAAGTATCCTATGAACGGGATTTGCGAAAGATGGAACAGTTTCTGGGGAATGAAGGAGTGGACAGGGTTCAGAATGTGACTGCCACGAATCTGAATTCTTTTGAGATGTATCTAGAGCGGGAGAAATTTGCCGCTTCCACTATTTCCAGGAGTATCGCGTCAATGCGTGCTTTTTTTCAGTATTGCTGTCAGCAGGGATTGCTTTTGGAGAATCCGGCAGACATACTGAAGGCGCCTAAGATTGAAAAGAAGATGCCTGGGATTCTTACTGTAGAAGAAGTCGATTTGTTGTTGAACCAGCCAAAGGAAAATACAGCCAAGGGTGTCCGGGATAAAGCAATGCTGGAACTTTTATACGCTACAGGAATCCGGGTGAGCGAGCTGATTGGATTGAAGTTGGAAAATATAAATTTAAAACTGGGATATATCACCTGTGAGGCCAGCGAAAAGGAGAGGGTAATACCTTTTGGAAACGCGGCGAAAAAGGCGGTGAAGGAATATCTGGAGCAGGCGAGGGAGGAGCTTTTAAGCCATAAAGAAAGCGACTGCCTGTTTGTTAATTGTTCCGGAAAACCCATGAGCAGGCAGGGATTTTGGAAGGTGCTGAAGACATACGCAGCCTCTGCAGGGATTCAGCAGGATATAACACCTCATACACTTAGGCATTCCTTTGCAGCCCACCTGGTGCAGAACGGTGCGGATTTAAAGAGTGTACAGGAGATGCTGGGGCATTCTGATATATCTACAACCCAGATTTATCTGAATATGAATGTGAACAAGATCAGAGATGTGTATCTGAAGGCACATCCGAGAAAATAGAGGACCCGAAAAGAGATGAGTTTTCGGATCCTTTCTTTTTGGGAAAAATTTACGAAAAAGGCATTTGTATCCCTATTTTAAAGTTGGATACAAATGCCTTTTGTTTATGTCCGAAGAACGTTCACGGAGCCTGCATTCTATGGTTTAGCACAGCTCTGCAATGGTATAGAGAAGTTTTTCTGTTTCCTCCCAGCCAAGGCAGGGGTCTGTGATGGATTTTCCATAAATATGGTCAGGACCGATTTTCTGGCAGCCGGATACCAGATAGCTTTCAAGCATGACACCTTTCACCAGGTGGCGGATATCACGGGATACCAGGCGGCTGTGCAGCACTTCTTTTATAATGCGGACTTGCTGTTCGTATTTCTTGCCGGAGTTGGCATGGTTGGCATCAATAATGACAGCGGGATTTTCCAGGTCACGGTCATTGTACATTTCCAGAAGAAGCTGCAGATCTTCATAATGGTAGTTGGGAAGAGTGTTGCCGTGTTTGTTCACCGCACCTCGCAGAATGGTGTGGGTGAGCGGATTCCCTTCTGTCTTGACTTCCCATCCTCTGGAGATAAAGTCATGGCCCTGCTGTGCGGCAACTACGGAGTTGAGCATAACAGAGAAATCCCCGCTGGTGGGGTTCTTCATACCAACAGGAACATCCAGGCCGCTTACCATAAGACGGTGTTCCTGGTTTTCCACAGAACGGGCGCCGATTGCCACGTAGGAGAGCAGGTCAGACAGATAGTGATAGTTGTCCGGGTATAGCATCTCGTCCGCGGAGCTGAGTCCTGTCTCCTGCAGGGAGCGGATATGCATATGGCGGATGGCAAGAATGCCTGCCAGTACGTCCGGTTTTGCCTCCGGGTCCGGCTGGTGCAGCATACCCTTGTAGCCCTCTCCCGTAGTACGGGGTTTGTTGGTGTAAATACGGGGAACCAGTACCAGGCGGTCTTCTACTTTGTTCTGGATCTTTGCGAGACGGTTGGTATAGTCGCATACAGAATCTTCATTGTCTGCGGAACAGGGGCCAACGATGACAAGGAATTTGTCGGAAGCGCCTGTGATGACATCACAGATCATTTTGTCTCTTTTAGCTTTTATCTGTTTCAGCTCTTCGGATACAGGGGCCTGTGCCTTGATTTCATCCGGAGAGGGCAGTTGTTTTACAAATTTGAAGCTCATAGTTATCTCCTTTGTTTGACTTTCTAGTTGACTATTATAATACAAAACCTTCCAGTTGTCGACAGTTTTGAGTAATTTTTTGCTTTAAAGCGTTTAAGCGGTGAAGATTAGAACTGCAAGGAGTAAAACTCTATGGACTGGGAGGTGGTGAACAGGAGCGTTTTTGTCAGGCGGAGCCGGAAGGAAAGAAAAATGTTACAGACATATTAAAAAATCTTGACATATTTGTTCTATTGTAATAGAATGAAAATGTATTCTATTGCAGTAGAACAAATAATATGGAAGGGAATAACAGGATTATGAGAAAAAGACTCGTCTGCATTTTATTGGCTCTGACCTTGTGCGGCAGCCAGGTGTTGTCTGTATCGGCGGCCCGGGAAGAGGAGATTCAGGCAGAGAAAGAAGAGAATGCCAGAAAACTTTCGGATGCAAATCAAAAGATAGATGATCTGGAATACCGGAAACAGCAGATACTCTCTGCCGTTGACGAGCTGGATCAAAGGCTTGTCAGGGTCCTTGCGCAGATTGACCTGTTAAAGGAGCAGATCACGGGAAAAGAGACGGAGATAGAGGGGACCCATACCAGACTTGGAGAGGCAGAAGAAGCAGAACAGAAGCAGTATAAGGCCATGAAAAAGAGAATCCAGTACATATACGAAAAGGGCGGACAAACCGCATGGATGCTCTCCATTCTGGAAGCGGGGGATTTATCGGATTTTCTAAACAAGGCGGAATATACGGAGAAGCTGTATGGCTACGACAGAAAAAGCCTGGAGGAATATGCAGAGACGATCAGACAGGTTAAGGAATTATCTGAAAAGCTGACTGCAGAGAAAGCGGAACTGGAAGTAATGAAAAATGAGCAGGAACTGCAGAAGGCGTCTTTAGAGACATCCCTGGATGAGAAAAAGGCGGCGGCCGATGACTATGAAACACAGCTTGAGGCAGTGCAGGCCCAGGCATCCCAGTATAAAGTCCTGATAGAGGAGCAGAACCAGGAACTTAGGCGTCTGGAGGAGGCCAGAAAGAAAGAGGCAGAAAAACAGGCGCAGGAGGCAGCAAGATCACAGGCAGCAGAGAATTCCAGAAGCAGCACAGAGGAACAGTCCTCCGGTCCAAAGGTGATGGATTCTGGTACAAACAGCAACAAAGAAAGCGGGCCGGTTTTAAATGAGCCGGATTCTTCGGCTGGGCCTGAAAGTACAGATACGTCTGAGAACACGGAGATATCTGATACAGACACTTCTCCGGATACTAAGGAGCATAACACCTCCGAAAGCGGAAGAATCAGCGGTGAGGATGTTGTCAATTATGCACTGCAGTTTGTGGGCAGACGCTATGTGTGGGGCGGTGAGAGCCTGACAGACGGTGTGGACTGCTCCGGGTTTACTATGAAGGTATATGAACATTTCGGAATCAGTCTTCCGCACTATACCGGAGATCAGGAGCAGTGCGGCAGAGGGGTATCCTACGCGGAGGCACAGCCGGGGGACCTGATCCTCTATTCAGGTCATGTGGCGATCTATATGGGCGGTGGTCAGATCGTACATGCTGCCAATAGCCAGCCTTATCCAAAGGGAGGGATCAAAGTCAGTGACAATGCCGCTTATATGCCAATAGTTGCAGTGAGACGCCTGATAGGTTAAAATAGAGGTAACAAACATATCAGGAAGGAAGCTTTGCCATGACAGTAAAGTTATTTGATTCGGAACTGAAAGTAATGGATTTGCTGTGGGAAAAGGGAGAGATCAGCGCCAGGGAAATAGCCATGTGTCTGAAAGAACAGGTTGGATGGAGCAAGACGACAACATACACAGTGATCAAAAAGTGTATCGACAAAGGGGCCATAGAACGAATAGAACCTAATTTTATCTGCAGGCCTTTGGTCACCATCGAGGAGACCAGGGAGTTTGAGACGCAGGAACTGATAGATAAGATGTATGATGGTTCCCCGGATTTGTTGGTTGCATCCATACTGGGAAGCAGAAAGCTGAAACGTGAAGACATTGAGAGGCTGAAAAAGCTGGTTGAAGATTTAAGGTGAGCGAGGTGTATTATGCACATTGGGATAATGGGTACACAGGCATCTCTGCTGGTTTTGACGGCAGTTTTTCTCAGAATGCTTTTGCTCTACCGGATTCCTAAGCGCACCTTTGTTTTTTTATGGTGGGCGGCAGCTTTTAGGCTTTTGATTCCCTTTTCTGTGGAGACAAAATGGAATATCTACAGCTTATGGCAAAGGACCGGCTGTAGTATCCGGTCCAATAAAATATTTTCAGGCCATGGGATCGTGGCGGGAGAGGACACAGGGGCAGTTCAAATGGGGCATGATGTTTTGCAGGCAGCCGCAGCAGGCAAAGCAGGCGGGGTTTCTGTGGGATTTTGTGTTTGGATAACAGGTGCCGTGGCGATGGCCTGTTTTTTTCTTCTGGTACATATCCGCTTTGTACTACACGCGAAAACTTCCCTGCCGACAGGGAGCAAAGAGGTACGATCTTGGCAGAAAAAGCATATATGCAGGCGGCAGGTCCGCATCAGAACCCTGGATACCATCTCCTCCCCCATGACTTATGGTATCCTTCGCCCGGTCATTCTTCTGCCCTCCCGATTTCATTTTTTAGATCCGGAAGCTTTGGCCTATGTGCTGGAACATGAGTGGATCCATATCAGAAGAATGGATGTGGGGTTAAAGTACCTTCTGGCAGCAGCCCTTTGTGTGCACTGGATTAATCCTGTGGTGTGGATCCTTTTTTTCCTGGCCCAGCGTGACATGGAGCTGGCCTGTGATGAAAAGGTGGTAAAGACCGGTTGGCCGAACCAGAGGGAGAAATATGCCATGCTTCTTCTGGGACTGGAAGAACAAAGGGAATGGGGGAAGATATCAGGAGTACGGTTTTCTGAAAAATGGATGGCCGGCAGACTGAGAGCTGTCATGAAGGTGAGAAAATGGACCGCCGGCAGTGCGTTTGCGGCAGCCCTTCTCATTGGAGTGCCTGTAGTGCTGTTTTTTACAGGCACCGGTATAAAGGCAGAAGGTTTGAAAGTTCACCTGAAAGTGGAAGATAAATTTACGCTGGGGGAACAGGCCGCAGTTTATGCCAGATCACTTGTGGGCAAACCGTATATGTATAATGGAAAGAATCTTTTAGGCGGAACGGACTGTACGGGATTTGTGAAAGCTGTTTATCAGGAGTTTGGAATATCTCTTCCGGACCATATGAAGGACATGGCCGGACAGGGGCAGGAAGCAGACGGGGAAACCCCGGGACCGGGCAGTATTGTATTTTACGGAAAGGATCAAGTACCGGAACACGTGGCGATCAGTTTGGGAGACGGCAAAGTGGTGCATGCCAGCAACGCCAGAGAGGGCGTAAAAATTTCACCGCTCAGGTACAGGGAAATCTGTAAAGTGATTGCTATCCCATACCAGATAAAGTAGTTGTTAAAACAGCGCTGGGTTTATTCACCCGGCGCTGTTTTCATGTAATCCTTTAAGAAATACAGAGTGAGAAGGGTGATTGCCAGTTCACTGACCAGCAGGCCCCACAGATATCCCAGAATGCCAAATTTGGGAATAATGAAGAATACAAAAAGCAGACGGATGGAAAGGCCAAGAAGGTTCTGGGCAAAATATTTTCCTGTCTCCCCCAATCCGTTCAGGATCCCGCTGAGCGTGCTGGAGAGATACAGGCAGGGACAGATAAAGGAGAGCGTCTTGATAAAGGTTCCCGCAAACTCATTTTTAAATAAAAACAGCCCCATAAAATCTCCGGTAAAATAAAAAACGGCTGTGGAGAGAAAGCCCAGAAGCAGGCAGTAACGTGTGGTAGTGAAGATAAGACTCCGTATTTTTTTATAATTTCCTATTGCCTGGTTTTCTGCCACGGAGGGCAGGAGCATGGCTGAGACGGCATTGGTGATGGCAGAGGGGAAAAGTATAAGCGGCAGCGCCATACCATTCAGTACACCATAGACAGAGAGTGCCGAGGCGCTGTCCATGCCGAAAAGCCGCAGATGGCCGGGGATCAGTACAGATTCCATGCTGTGAAGGATATTGATAAACAGCCTGTTGCCTGTTAGCGGCAGGGACAGGGACACAATGTCTTTTAAATCTTTTCCGGGCGCATGGATATTGCTGATCTGGTAATGATACTTTCTGTAATCCCAAAGAATAAAAAGCAGGGAAAAAAGCATGGAGACCAGTTCTCCTGCAAAAAGCCCCACAACTGCCAGCATAGGTGTGAGCGGGTGGCCTTCCCCGGTCCATACTAAATAGAGAAGATAAGTGGCACTCATGCGGGCAGTCTGTTCCACAAGCTGGGACCATGCGGGAATCCCGGTCTTCTTCCTGGCAATATAATAACCGTAGGCGCAGGAATGGAAGGTGCCCATAGGAATGGACAGGGAGGAGACGCGCAGCAGATCTGTACACTGCTCCTCCAGCAGGATATGTACGGCAAACCAGGAGGCATGGCGGTACAGCAAAAAGGTGACGGCAAAGGATATAGCCATGGACAGGGAAGTGGCGATCAGAAAAATATCCCGGGCGCCCTGTTCATCCTTCAGAGCAACCCTGGCGGCCACGAAGCGGGAGATCGCCGTCTGGATCCCTCCTACTGTCAGTGCAAAACAGAGGGTGTGGATGGGAAAGATAAGCTGGTAGATACCCATCCCCTGTGCACCAATTGTCTGCGACAGGAATATTCTATAGAGAAACCCAAGGATTTTTGTCAGAAAACCGGCCAGAGTCAGGATAAGTGTTCCTTTCAGCAAAATATGTTTGTTATCCATAAGAAGTCCTTTATAGTTACTAGCCGCAGAGAAAGCAACAGTAACTTTTATAGCCTTTTTCACAATATATTCCAAAAAGCATCTTGACAGAACAGGATAAGAATGATATTCTACAGTTAAATCCGAGTAAAACAGTCGGAATTTGAAAAGGATGGTGATGATTTGAAATTATCAACCAAAGGTAGGTACGGCTTGAGGGCCCTGATTGATTTGGCTTTGTACAGTGAATCAGAGGCTGTTTCCATACAGAGCATTGCAACCCGCCAGAATATTTCTGACAGTTATTTGGAACAGCTGGTGCGCAAGTTGAAGAGTGCCGGGTTGGTAGTAAGTGTCCGCGGTGCGCAGGGCGGATATAAGCTTGCCAGACCTGCCGGTGAAATCTCCGTAGGGGATGTCCTTCGGGCACTGGAAGGCAGTCTGGATGCCGTTACCTGTAATGGAGGAGAAAAACATAGCTGTCAGGGTGCTGACTTATGTGTCACCCGATATGTATGGCAGCGTATCAATAATAGTATAAAAGAAACCGTAGATTCCATCATGCTGGACCAGCTCGTAGAGGAAAGCCGCATTATGCGGGATAAGGGGCAGATTCAGGTGCAAAAATGTGACAATTAGGAGAGAGGAAATATGAAGACAACAATATATCTGGATAATGCAGCAACAACAAAGACAGCACAGGAGGTTGTAGATGCCATGCTTCCGTACTTCACAGAAAGCTATGGAAATCCATCCAGCATCTATGAGATCGGACAGAGGAGTAAAGAGGCCATCACCAAAGCGAGAGGACAGATCGCAGAAGTGCTGGGCGCAAAAGCAGAAGAGATTTATTTTACCGCAGGCGGCAGCGAAGCAGATAACTGGGCGCTGAAAGCGGCATTTGAGGCATATAAAAATAAAGGAAACCATATTATCACCACAAAGATTGAGCATCACGCCATTCTGCACACCTGTGAATATCTGGAGAAACGCGGTGCAAAGGTGACATATCTGGATGTGGATGAGAATGGTATCGTAAAAATGGATGATCTGTTAAAAGCCATCACACCGGAGACGATCTTAATCTCTATTATGTTTGCCAACAATGAGATCGGCGCCATCCAGCCAATCAAGGAGATTGGTATGATCGCAAAAGAACACGATATTTTATTCCACACAGATGCGGTACAGGCATTCGGACAGGTTCCGATCCACGTGGATGAGATGAATATCGACATGCTGAGTTCCAGCGGCCATAAAATCAACGGACCAAAGGGAATTGGTTTCCTATATATCCGCAAGGGCGTGAAAATCCGCAGCTTTGTACATGGCGGTGCCCAGGAGAGGAAGAGAAGGGCAGGAACAGAGAATGTGCCGGCTATTGTGGGATACGGTGTAGCAGCAGAGCGCGCAGCCAGGACTATGGAGGAGCGCACAAAGAAAGAGATAGAGCTCAGGGATTATTTTATCGGCAGAATTTTAAATGAGATTCCTTATGTGCGCCTGAACGGCGATGCAAAAAGGCGTCTGCCAAATAACATTAATGTCAGCTTCCAGTTTATTGAGGGAGAATCCCTTCTGATCATGCTGGATATGAAGGGGATCGCAGCATCAAGCGGTTCTGCATGTACCTCAGGGTCCCTGGACCCGTCCCATGTACTGCTTGCCATTGGCCTGCCTCATGAGATCGCCCACGGTTCTCTCAGAATGACCATCAGCGAGGAGACAACAAAAGAAGATCTGGATTATACACTGGATCAGATAAAGGAGATTGTAAACCGTCTGCGTGAACTTTCTCCGCTGTTTGAGGATTTCGTAAAAAAACAGAAACAAAAACAGAGCAGGGCCTGAGAAAATAATAAAACAGACAAATTATGGAGGAAATATATTATGTACAGTGAAAAAGTAATGGACCATTTTCAGAATCCGAGAAATGTGGGAGAGATTGAAGGCGCCAGCGGTGTGGGAACCGTAGGCAATGCCAAGTGCGGAGATATCATGAGAATGTATCTGGATATTGACGAGAACGGCATTATCCACGACTGCAAATTCAAAACCTTCGGCTGCGGCGCCGCAGTGGCAACCAGCAGTATGGCTACAGAACTTGTGAAGGGAAAAACCATTCAGGAAGCCCTGCAGGTGACAAACAAAGCGGTCATGGAAGCCCTGGACGGACTTCCTCCCGTAAAAGTACACTGTTCCCTGCTTGCGGAGGAGGCTATCCACGCAGCTCTCTGGGATTATGCGGAAAAGCATGGAATTAAGATTGAGGGCCTGGATAAGCCCAAGAGTGATATCTCCGAAGAGGAAGTAGAGGAAGAGTATTAATGAAAAAAAAGAAGGTAGTTGTGGGGATGTCCGGCGGTGTGGACTCCTCGGTGGCGGCCTATCTGCTGAAAGAACAGGGATATGATGTCATTGGAGTCACCATGCAGATTTGGCAGGATGAGGACAATGCAGTCCAGGAGGAGAACGGCGGCTGCTGCGGTTTAAGCGCAGTGGATGATGCCAGAAGAGTGGCGAATATGCTGGAGATTCCCTACTACGTGATGAATTTTAAGAATGAGTTTAAGGAAAACGTCATTGACTATTTCATAGGGGAATATCTGGACGGCCGGACGCCCAACCCCTGTATTGCCTGCAACCGCTATGTGAAGTGGGAATCCCTTCTGAAAAGGAGTATGGAAATCGGCGCAGACTATATCGCCACAGGCCATTACGCTAAAATCGTGCAGACGGACAGCGGCAGATACTCCCTGAAAATGTCAGATGCCACAGGGAAGGACCAGACATATGCCCTGTACAATCTGACCCAGTTCCAGCTCTCCCACACGCTGATGCCTGTGGGTGTCTATGAAAAAGATGAAATCAGAAAGATCGCAGAACAAATTGGCCTTCCTGTGGCGAAAAAAAAGGACAGCCAGGAAATCTGCTTTGTGCCGGATAAGGATTATGCCGGGTTTATAGAAGAAAATACCCAGAATAAGATCGAAGAAGGCAATTATGTGCTGGCAGACGGTACGGTGGTCGGCCGCCATAAGGGGATTACCCATTATACCATTGGACAGCGGAAAGGCCTGGGCCTTGCAATGGGACATCCTGTCTTTGTGACAGAGATACGCCCTGAGAGCAATGAGGTGGTGATCGGAGAAAATGAGGATCTGTTTCAAAGAGAACTTGTCTGTGACAGGATCAATTTTATGTCCATTCCCGATCTGCGGGAGGATATGCGTGTTATGGCAAAAATAAGATATAATCACAGAGGTGCTCCCGCTGTCATTCACAGAGAGGATGAGGATAGGATCCGGGTGATCTTTGATGAACCTCAGAGAGCCGTCACGCCCGGGCAGGCAGTTGTTTTCTATGACGGAGAATATGTTGCCGGGGGCGGTATTATTTTATAATGATCTATATGGTGAACCTGCCTGGGAAACAGATTTTTTAGCTTTCTGTTTTCCGGGCAGGTTTTAGATTCGTCTCCTTAAAGTTTGCTATCAGTTTAAAAGGCGGGACATGCTGGGGACGCAAGGGCAGAGCCCAAACCGATGAAAAGTATCTTGACGCTCATAGAGCAGAACAGATCTCATTGATCATCTGGCTGTGCTGCCGTCCCTGAGAGACAGAGGATATGGAAGCGCGTGTCTTCGGGCACTTCAGGATGTATTTGGTGTGAATCTGGGCATGGTAGAGTCTGAAGAACCATCTTTTGCAGCCCGGGAGACGGAAAAACAGGTTCGCAGAAGAAGAATAGTTTTTATGTAAAGAATGGTTTTTATGATTCCCGGAATATATGCCGCCTGTTTGGCGTGGAATACAGGATTTTGGGAAAGGCGGACTGTATGGAAAAAGAGCATAGGCAAATGCGCTGCAGGGAAGAGCTGGACAGTATTTACTGCACTGTGATACCTAAAATCGTATATGGCAGTCAGTTGAAATGGCTGCCATAATAAAGCGCCAATGCGGCAGCCGCACAGGGAAGATCCAAGGGAGGAGCTGTTTTCGGGCCTGCACAACTGCCGGACTGCTGCTTTTTGGAAACGGAATTATACTTATAAAGGAAGAAATTCCGGTTTTCTGTTTTTAAAAACAGTATAATAATTGAATCCGCATTCCTTTAAAAGCGCTCCTGCACGTTCAAAATCATAGGCGATATGTTCCGGTGCATGGGCGTCGGAGCCAAGGGTCAGGATTTCGCCGCCCAGTTCCCGGTAGCGGATCAGTATGTTCTCTGTGGGATTGGGGTGGCCCAGGCCGTATTTGAAGCCCGCTGTATTGCACTCCAGACCAATGCCTTTCTGCACCAGCACACAAAGGATTTCGTCCAGGATATCTCTGTATTTTTCGTAGGAGTAGTACAGGTTGCGGTTGGGGCCATAGCGCACCACATAGTCAATATGGCCGCATACATCAAAGCAGGAATGGACTTTCAGGTTATGAAGAAGACAGGTAAAGTAGCTGCGGTAAGCCTCCTCCTCACTGCGGTTTTCAAAGAATATCCTGTCATAGGGGTCACATCCGTCCGCAACATGTACAGAGCCGATGATAAAGTCAAAGGGGAAGCTGGCTGTAAAGGCGGGCAGCTTTCCGGTCAGATGGGGCTGAAGTCCCAGCTCCATGCCGAAATATATCTCTATTTTATCCTCATACTTCTTTTTGAGTTCCATTAGTTTTTCCTGGTAGGCCGGCATATCCACCAAAAAATCAAACTCTCCGGGAGGAAAATCAAAATCCATATGTTCCGTGAAGCAAATGCTGGGCATATTTCTGTGAATAGCCCCAAGAACCATATGTTCCATAGGGGCTTCACTGTCACTGGAAAATGATGTGTGCATGTGATGATCTGCGTACATAGATGACATCTCCTTTTCTTTTGCTGCTCTAATTATATAGGAAAGAAAGGGAATTGTACATAAAGAGAATGTAAAACTGGAACGATTTTTCATTTTATGCTTGAATTTTTGTCTCAGATTAGGTACAATATCAAATAGGTTGATGTTTCTTTAACAATCTTAATAGAAACCTCACGGAATACAAACACTTTTAGGAGGAATGAATAACATGGCAGTAAAAGTAGCAATCAATGGATTTGGACGTATTGGACGTCTGGCTTTCAGACAGATGTTTGGAGCAGAAGGATTTGAAATCGTAGCGATCAATGATTTAACATCTCCGACAATGTTAGCTCACTTACTGAAATATGACTCTACACAGGGAAGATATGCACTTGGCGATACAGTAACAGCAGGTGAAGACTCCATCACAGTTGATGGAAAAGAGATCAAGATCTATGCAAAAGCAAAAGCTGAAGAACTTCCTTGGGGAGAGATTGGTGTAGATGTAGTTCTGGAATGTACAGGTTTCTATACATCCAAAGATAAAGCAGAAGCACATATCAAAGCAGGTGCTAAGAAAGTTGTTATCTCCGCTCCGGCAGGAAACGACCTTCCGACCATCGTTTACAATGTAAACCATGAGACACTGACAAAAGATGACAACATCATCTCAGCTGCTTCCTGTACAACAAACTGCCTGGCTCCAATGGCAAAAGCATTAAATGACCTGGCTCCGATCAAATCCGGTATCATGTGCACGATCCATGCTTACACAGGCGATCAGATGACACTGGACGGACCGCAGAGAAAAGGTGATTTAAGAAGATCCCGTGCAGCAGCAGTTAATATCGTTCCGAACAGCACAGGTGCTGCAAAAGCCATCGGTCTGGTTATCCCGGAACTGAACGGCAAATTGATCGGATCTGCTCAGCGTGTTCCGACCCCAACAGGTTCTACTACAATTCTGACAGCAGTTGTTGACGGAACAGTAACTGTAGATCAGGTAAATGCGATCATGAAAGAGCAGGCTACAGAGTCCTTCGGATACAACACAGATGAAATCGTATCCAGCGATGTTATCGGTATGAGATATGGTTCTCTGTTTGATGCAACTCAGACAATGGTTATGCCGTTAGACAATGGCACAACAGAAGTACAGGTTATCTCCTGGTATGACAATGAGAATTCTTACACAAGCCAGATGGTGAGAACAATCAAATACTTCGGAAAATTATTAGAGAAATAATCATTAAGAATAAAGATAACCATTCAGCCGGGCCTGTGTATTTACTGCGCAGACCGTGCATAAGAGTGGCGGCAGCAGGTACTCGCTCCATCGCAAAGCGGTTTTAGTGGGCGGATACTCGTAACTACACCATTGATGGAATAGTTATGAATAATGACTCATTAAGGGGTCCGGTCTATTTTGGACCGGGCTTCTTTCGTCCATTCGAGAAATGGGAAGTATTATTTGATAAGAACAAGTAACGATTCAGCAGGTCTGCCCATTCACTGCGTTGACCGTAAGGAAACATTCCGCAGCCTAGCAAAATTCCATGGCAAAAGGCAATTATGCATGGATCTTTGCCTGCAACTGTGGGGATACTGAACTGTTACAAGAACAAATATTAAAGGAGGCATCATCCAATGCTCAACAAAAAATCAGTTGATGACATCAACGTAAAAGGTAAAAAAGTTTTAGTCCGCTGTGATTTCAACGTTCCCCTTCAGGATGGTAAGATCACAGATGAAAACCGTCTGGTAGCAGCTCTTCCAACTATCAAGAAGCTGATCGCTGATGGCGGAAAAGTGATCCTGTGCTCTCACCTGGGCAAACCCAAGGGAGAAGCAAAACCGGAATTATCTTTAGCACCTGTTGCAAAGAGAATGTCAGAATTACTGGGACAGGAAGTAAAATTTGCCGCTGACCCGGAAGTAGTCGGACCAAATGCAAAGGCTGCTGCCCAGGCAATGAAAGACGGAGATGTTATTTTACTGGAAAATACACGTTACCGTGCAGAAGAGACGAAGAACGGAGAGGCATTCAGCAAAGAGCTGGCATCTCTGTGCGATGTATTTGTAAATGATGCATTTGGTACTGCCCACAGAGCACACTGCTCCAATGTTGGTGTGACACAGTTTGTAGATACCGCAGTTGTCGGATATCTGATGCAGAAAGAAATCGACTTCCTGGGAAATGCAGTGGACAATCCTAAGAGACCTTTTGTTGCAATCTTAGGCGGCGCTAAAGTTTCCAGCAAGATTTCTGTTATCAACAACCTGCTTGACAAAGTGGACACCCTGATCATCGGCGGCGGAATGTCCTACACGTTCTCAAAGGCTATGGGCGGACACATTGGTATCTCTCTCTGTGAGGATGACTATCTGCAGTATGCACTGGATATGATGAAAAAAGCAGAAGAAAAAGGCGTAAAACTTTTACTGCCGGTGGACAACCGTATTGGTGATGACTTCTCAAATGACTGCAACATCCAGGTGGCAAAACGCGGTGAGATCCCGGACGGATGGGAAGGCATGGATATCGGACCTGAGACAGAGAAAATTTTCTGTGAAGCTGTGAAAGATGCCAAGACTGTAGTATGGAACGGACCAATGGGATGTTTTGAGATGCCCAATTTTGCTCATGGAACAGAGGAAGTTGCAAAAGCACTGGCTGATACAGACGCTACCACCATTATCGGCGGCGGTGATTCAGCAGCAGCTGTCAATATCCTGGGATATGGGGACAAGATGACACACATCTCCACAGGAGGCGGTGCTTCCCTGGAATTCTTGGAAGGCAAAGAACTGCCGGGTGTGGCAGCAGCTAACGATAAATAAAATATCCCGCAGCTTGCGGGAATATAGAAAGAAGGAAATCGGATTATGGCAAGAAGAAAAATTGTTGCTGGTAACTGGAAGATGAACATGACTCCCAGCGAGGCAGTTGAATTAGTAAACACATTAAAACCTCTGGTAGCAAACGAAGAAGTGGACGTAGTATTCTGCGTGCCTGCAATTGATATCATCCCGGTGGTGGAGGCTTGCAAAGGCACAAACATCCAGGTTGGCGCTGAGAACATGTACTATGAGGAGAAAGGTGCCTACACAGGCGAGATCGCTCCCAACATGCTCACAGACGCAGGTGTAAAATATGTCGTTTTAGGTCATTCTGAGAGAAGAGAATACTTCGCAGAGACAAATGAGACGGTAAACAAAAAAATGCTGAAAGCATTTGAACACGGAATCACTCCGATCATGTGCTGCGGGGAGACTCTGGAGCAGAGAGAACAGGGCGTGACCATGGACTTTATCCGTCAGCAGGTTAAAGTTGGATTTCAGGGTGTGACAGCAGACCAGGCTAAGACAGCGGTTATCGCTTACGAACCAATCTGGGCTATCGGAACAGGAAAAACAGCGACTACAGAGCAGGCACAGGAAGTTTGTGCAGACATCCGCGCATGTATCGCTGAAGTTTATGACCAGGCAACTGCAGAAGCTATCCGTATCCAGTACGGCGGATCTGTAAATGCTAAGACAGCTCCGGAACTGTTCGCTCAGAACGATATTGACGGCGGTTTGGTAGGCGGCGCTTCCCTCAAACCGGATTTTGGACAGATCGTCAACTACAAATAATCTATTGCAGCATTAGAAAAGCCTTCCCTGTAAAAGGGAGGGCTTTTTTTCAGAGAAGAGCCGGGGCCTGGATTCCCTCAAGGTCAAAGGGCGGGGTATATTCCTCTTTGGCACTGCTCTTTTCCTGCATATATCCGTCGGTGAGGCCAAGGCGGATGGCTTCGTTCAGTACACTTTCATATTCATATGTGGTAATTCTGCGGTTGATCTTTGGATGCTCACTGCTTTTATAGAAAGGAGTAAACTGGCTCAGCAGGCTGATGAGATAGCAGTCATCCGGAAGCGTTTCCTTTATCCAGTGCAGCAGACGGAGGGAGTCTTTCCGGCTGCCGGGAAGAACCATATGCCGGATGATGACACCACTTCTCAAAAGGCCGTCTTTGTCAAAGACAGGTGCCCCCTTCTGATCTATCATAATTTGAATGGCTTTGGAAGCTACGGAAAAATAATCGGATGCCCCGGAGTAACGCGCGGACAGTCCACTGTCATAATATTTTAAATCCGGCAGATAGATATCCACATAGCTATCCAGAAGTGCAAGGGTTTCCTGCTTTTCGTATCCTCCGCAGTTGTAGACAACCGGTATATGAAGACGGCTTTTTACCCGGTCAAGGGCAGGGAGGATGGTGGGAAGATATTGAGTGGGTGTTACCAGATTAATATTGTGGGCTCCGGCATCCTGCAGCTCCAGGAAAATTTCAGACAGTCTGTCTGGAGAGATTTCTTTTCCAAATCCCTGGCTGCTTATGGAATAATTTTGGCAGAAGCAGCAGCGGAGCGTACAGCCCGTGAAGAAAATAGTGCCGCTGCCTTTTGTACCGCTGATACACGGCTCCTCCCAATGGTGCAGGGCAGCTCTGGCCGCCATCAGTTTGTCGGTACATTGACAGTAACCTTTGCGCAAGTGACGGTCAACATGGCAGTTTCTTGGGCAGAGTGAACAATTTTTATATTCGTCCGTCTGGTTCATCAGCGATTTTCCTCCAAACATTTCATTTCTTTACCAAAACTGTTTCGTTTTATTAACATCATAATGAAAATTTCCTAAAATTTCAAGTGTATGCCTGAAACCTCTTCCTTTTTGTCGTATTTTGCGTTAAAATAATCCGTGTGAAACTTTTTAGGGGAGAAATGCGTCTAATAATTAAAAGGGTGTGAAAATGAGTAAAAAAACAAAAGAAAACAAAAAAACGGAAAAAAAGAATAAGGGAAAAAGCAAGGTTGTCAAAAGAATACTGATAGCATTGCTGATCGTGCTGATGCTGGCAGTGGTAGGGATTTACTGTGCGGTAGGGTATTATTACAGGGACAAATTCTACAGCGGAACTACCATCAATGGATATGACTGTAGTGAAAAATCAGTGGACTACATCAAGGAGATCATCAAAAAGGAAGCGGAAACATATGCACTGACCATCAAAGAGCGGGATGACAAGCAGGATGTGGTACAGGCTGCTGACATTAAGCTGACTTATAAGGATGACGGAGAATTAGAACAGCTTTTGAAGGACCAGAATTCCTGGCTGTGGATATTCAGCCTGGCAAAAAATAAGAATTATGAGGTGAGCCTGGATAATTCTTATGACGAGGCAAGTCTAGATACGGTTATCAGCAGCCTGGCCTGTCTCAAGCCGGAAAATATGACAGCGCCGCAGGATGCTTATCTGGAGGATACCGGGGAAGCATATCAGATTGTCCCAGAGGTGGAAGGCAATACCCTGGATCAGGAAAAGACAGTGAAGGCGGTCAAGGATGCTGTGAACGGACGGAAAGAGGAAGTCTCCCTGGAGGAGTCGGGCTGTTATCAGGCACCTGCTGTACGGCAGGATGACACGGCTCTGACCCAGGAAAGAGATAAGCTGAATGCATTGACCACCATGCAGATCGTTCTGGATTTTGGACATGGACAGGAAACGATCACCAGAGACCTTTTGAAATCCTGGCTGAAAAAAGACGACGCTGGCAATTATTATTTTGACGAGCCTACTGTGAAGCAATATATTATTGATCTTTCCACAGTATACAACACAAAAGGAAAAGCAAGAGACTTTGTTACTACAGGCGGAAGTACGGTTCATCTTACCGGAGGCGACTATGGCTGGCAGTTGTGGCAGGATAAGACCACAGAGTCCCTGATGAACACGCTCAATGCCGGACAGAGTACAACTCTGGAAGTGACCTGGCTGTACAAGGCACAGAAACATGACGGCAATGAGATTGACGGCACTTATGTGGAGATATCCATTTCCCAGCAGCATATGTGGTTCTACAAAAACGGCAGCCTTGTTGTTGATACTCCGGTAGTGACGGGTAATCCAAACACAGGACATGCAACACCGGCAGGAGGTGCCTGGAATCTGAAAGATAAAAAGAGTCCTTTCACTCTTGTGGGTAAAAAGCCGGACGGAAGTATTGACTATGAAGAGCCGGTTACCTATTGGCTGCCATTCAACGGCGGCGTGGGAATCCATGACCTGGTGAAGAGGGATGCTTTCGGCGGTGATATTTATCTGAGCAATGGTTCTCATGGCTGTGTCAACACGCCGTTTGATGCGGTACAAATGATTTACAATAATATTGAGGTGAATACACCGATCGTAGTGTATTAGGAAAACAGCCGGAGTTTATATGCTCCGGCTGTAACTATGTCCGGAAATCAGGATTTTGCCTTTATATACAAGAAACAGCAGTGCTGTGACGCGGGAAGGTGTAAACGCATATATTGTTTTTGCGGTTTTCTGTTGAAATTTGCGTGCAAAACTGATATAATGCTAATCAGTTGAATAAAAATACATAATATACATTAAAAATGCATAAAAATGAATGCATAAGGAGAGAGGAATATGAAAAAATTAGCAGCAGCAGCTTTGGTAGCTGCCATGGTACTGTCTCTGGCAGGATGCGGCAGCAGCACAAAGAAAATTGAGTCAAAAGATGATCTGAAGGATGCCGTTATCGGCGTACAGCTTGGAACAACAGGTGATACTACGGTATCAGAACCTTCTGTTGGAGCAAAAGAAGTAAAGCGCTATAACAAAGGCGCTCAGGCGATCCAGGCGTTGAAAAAAGGCCAGATTGACTGTGTGGTGATAGATACAGAGCCGGCTAAGAAATTTGTTGAGCTGAATGACGACCTGAAAATGATCGAGAATCAGTTTGATGATGAGCAGTATGCCATCAGTATGAAAAAGGGAAATACAGAGCTGAAAGATGCCTTCAACAAAGCTCTGGGAGAACTGGAAGAGGAAGGTGTTCTTTCCGATATTGTAAACAATTACATTGGCGATGAGGCGGGCAAGAATCCATATGAATCACCTGCGGATGCTGACCGTTCCAAGGGCAAACTGGTGATGGCGACCAACGCGGAATTTGAGCCGTGGGAATACCATGACGGTGAATCTATTGTGGGTATCGACGTGGATATTGCCCAGGCTATCTGTGACAAACTGGGATATGAGCTGGAAGTTTCCGATATGGAATTTGACGCGATACTTCCTGCAGTACAGTCCGGAAAAGCAGATTTTGGTGCAGCCGGTATGACTGTAAATGAAGAACGTCTGGAAAGTGTTGATTTTACAGATACTTATGCAAATGCAAGCCAGGTGATCATAGTAAAGAAATAAAGAGGACCCTTGAAAAGAAAAGCTGCTGACATTCCTGCCGGCAGCTTTCCTTGCGGGAGAAAGTAAGACAGGTGGAAAAATGTGTGTATTAGGGATATCACAACAGCTTTATAACAACTTTATAAAAGATGACCGGTATATGTGGCTGCTGGAAGGTTTGAAAAATACACTGCTCATCACTCTTCTGGCAGTGATCATAGGTATTATCATCGGATTTTTGGTAGCCATTGTGCGATCCAGCCATGACAAAAACGGTTCTTTTAAGATTCTGAACGGGGTATTTAAAGTTTATCTGACGGTTATCCGCGGTACGCCAACCATGATCCAGTTATTGATCATGAATTTTGTTATTTTTGGCAGCTTTTCCATCAACCCTGTGCTGGTGGGCGGCCTTGCTTTTGGTATTAACTCAGGAGCTTATGTGGCGGAGATTGTCCGTTCCGGTATTATGTCAGTAGACCAGGGGCAGTTTGAAGCCGGGCGTTCTCTGGGGCTTAACTATTCCCAGACCATGAAGTCCATTGTTATGCCCCAGGCATTTAAAAATGTACTTCCTGCACTGGTCAATGAGATGATCGTGCTATTAAAAGAGACTTCTATTGTGGGCTACATCGGTATGATGGATCTGACAAAGGGCGCTATGCTGATCCAGAGCCGTACTTACAATGCGTACCTGCCCCTGCTGGCAGCCGCGCTGATCTATCTGGTACTGGTTATGATTTTAACAGCATGTATGAATAAGCTGGAAAGGAAGTTGAGAACCAATGAGCGATAACAACATTTTACTGGAAGTACAGGGACTTAAGAAAGCCTTTGGAGAGAATAACGTGCTGGACGGCATAACAACGGATATCCGTCAGGGTGAAGTGGTTGCAGTCATTGGACCTTCCGGTTCCGGTAAATCCACATTTCTTCGTTCCCTGAACCTGCTGGAAGTGCCCACAGGCGGCAGGATTTTGTTTGAGGGTACAGATATCACGGACCCAAAGGTTGATATCAACCGTCACCGCCAGAAGATCGGCATGGTATTCCAGCAGTTTAATCTTTTTCCGAATATGACAGTAAAGGAAAATATTATGCTGGCCCCTGTGAAGTTAAAACTCATGACACAGAGCGAAGCGTCACAGAAAGCGGATGAGCTTTTGGCAAGAGTCGGACTCCCGGAAAAAGCGGACACATACCCGGACATGCTCTCAGGCGGCCAGAAACAGAGAATTGCTATCGCAAGAGCACTGGCTATGAACCCGGATGTTATGCTGTTTGACGAACCCACTTCCGCCCTGGACCCTGAAATGGTGGGGGAAGTGCTGGAGCTTATGAAAGAACTGGCAGAGTCCGGAATGACCATGGTGGTTGTCACCCATGAGATGGGATTCGCCAAAGAGGTGGCATCCAGGGTGATCTTCATTGATGAGGGAAAAATCCAGGAGGAAAACCATCCAAAGGAATTTTTTGAAACCCCGAAAAATCCCAGATTAAGAGAATTTTTATCAAAAGTATTATAATGACTGGAGACAGGACAGGAGAGATGGATTTAAGATCTTCCTGTCCTTTGTTGTTTAGGCCCCGTTTTTTTGATATTGTTCACTGTGCAGTGGGACCAAAATGCAATATGATATCTGTCATTTTTTTAACAAAATCCGTCCAAATCTTGTAATTAGGATTGAAAAATTCTAGATTTCTGTTAAAATAAAAAAGGTATAAGACGCAGAAATGGAATTTGACATATAAAGGAGAGAAAATATGAGTAAAAAACCAACCGTATTAATGATTCTCGATGGATATGGCCTGAACGACAATTGTGATGCGAACGCCGTATGCGAGGCGAAGACCCCTATTATGGACCAGTTAATATCCCAGTGCCCCTTTGTAAAAGGCAATGCAAGCGGAATGGCAGTAGGCCTTCCGGAAGGACAGATGGGAAACTCTGAGGTGGGACATCTGAATATGGGTGCAGGCCGTATTGTTTACCAGGAACTGACGAGGATCTCAAAAGAGATTGAAGACGGAGATTTCTTTCAGAACGAAGCGCTGCTGAAAGCGGTACGCAATGCAAAGGCAAATGATTCCGCACTGCATTTATTCGGACTTCTTTCTGACGGTGGTGTGCACAGCCATAATACTCATGTATATGGTATTCTGGAGCTGGCTAAGAGAGAAGGGCTTTCCAAAGTATTTGTACACTGCTTCCTGGACGGACGTGACACTCCCACCACAGCGGGCAAAGAATATATCAAAGAGCTGAATGACAAGATGAAAGAGCTGGGTGTAGGACAGGTGGCATCTGTTATGGGACGCTACTATGCCATGGACCGTGACAACCGCTGGGATCGTGTGGAGAGAGCATACAATGTTATGACAAAAGGGGAAGGAAATCAGGCAGAGTGCCCGGTTTGCGCGGTAAAAGATTCCTATGCGGCAGAGAAGACAGATGAATTTGTAGAGCCGACAGCCATTGTAAAGGACGGCCAGCCGGTTGGAATCATCAAGGACAAAGATTCTGTGATCTTCTTTAATTTCCGTCCTGACAGAGCCCGTGAGATCACAAGAGCTTTCTGTGATGACGGGTTTACCGGATTTGCAAGAGATAAGAGGCTGGATCTGACATATGTATGCTTCACAGAGTATGATCCCACCATCCAAAATAAAGACGTGGCCTTCCACAAGGTAGCTATCAGCAATACGTTCGGTGAATTCCTAGCTGCCAATGGCATGACGCAGGCACGTATCGCGGAGACGGAGAAATATGCACACGTTACATTCTTCTTTAACGGCGGTGTGGAGGAGCCAAACAAAGGGGAGGACAGAATCCTGGTGAAATCCCCCAAGGTTGCCACATATGACCTGAAACCGGAGATGAGCGCATACGAAGTTTGCGACAAGCTGACAGAGGCCATTCGTTCCGGCAAATACGATGTGATCATCATCAATTTTGCAAATCCGGATATGGTAGGCCATACAGGTGTGGAAGATGCGGCTATCAAAGCTGTGGAGGCAGTGGATGCGTGTGTGGGCAAAGCCGTGGATGCTGTGAAGGAAGTGGGCGGACAGATGTTCATCTGCGCGGACCATGGAAATGCGGAGCAGCTGAAAGACTATGTGACGGGCGAAACCTTTACTGCTCACACAACAAATCCGGTGCCGTTTATTCTGGTCAATGCAGAGCCGGGTTATGGTCTGAGAGAGGGTGGATGCCTGGCAGATATTGCACCTACATTGATTGAAATGATGGGGATGGAACAGCCGAAAGAAATGACCGGAAAATCCCTGCTGATCAAGAAATGATCCGCTAAATACAACTGAAGGTTAAAGAGCGCTGTTCTTGCAGCCGGTTTACAGCAGCCGGCGGGGAACAGCGCTCTTTTTTGTGCTGCGGGAAAGTTCTTTCAAACTTTCTTATGCAGCAGGATGCAAATCAGGGAGACTTCTTAAATCCGGAGGGGTCGAAAAATTTGCGGTAAACAGCAGGGGTGAAATCCAGGTCTTTTTTAAATGCCCGGATAAAGTGTGAGGTGCCGGAAAAGCCGCATTCCGCCGCTATGGAGTCTATGGAAAGGGTGGTTTCCATGACCAGCTCCCTTGCATGCCGCAGGCGGAGGGTAGACAGGTACTCATGAGGGGAGGCGCCGGTCTCGGCCTTAAAAACCCGTGAAAAGTGATATTTGCTCAGGGCTGTTTGGCGTGCTGCGTCCTCCACGGTCACGGGTTCCTGAAAGTGTGTTTCCAGATAGCGGCAGGCTTTTTGGATGGATGGGCTGGGAGGCTTCCGGATCTTGGCAGCAAGGAATCCAAATAAAGTGTGGACCATGGAAGACAGACGGTGGTCATCAGGCTGGGAAAGGCGGAGCTGGTCCAAAATCTGCTGGAATGTTAAGGCAGCCTCGGATTTATTCCGGAATAAGGCACCGTTTTTCTGGTAGAGGTGTTCACAGTAATCCGGGGTGATGTTCCCGTCAAAGTGAAAGAACTGGAACCTGACCTGTCTTGAGGTATAATAGTGGTGCGGGTGCATACAGTCCAGAAGGACAATATCCCCTGTTGCGGCTGTGAAGGAGTGATCTCTGTATGTAAAGTGCAGCTCTCCTGATAGGATGCAGAAGAAAAGGTAAGAGTGCAGACCGCTCCGCCGGACCTGGTAGGGCGGCGCGCAGAGATATTCAGCTCCCCAGTAGACGCAGAAGAGATGTTCCTTGGCAAAGGGGGAGGGAGAGTGGAAGTAAATACCTTTTTTTCTCATGATTCCCCGCTCTCCCGGGATCATACCTTCCTCGTGTATTTTTTCCAGTATCATAGACAGCCTCCTTATAGCATGAAATGTATATTAATGAGCATGAATAAGTAGTGAAAAAGCTATAAGAATAGTATATATTAGGAATTAGAAACAAGCAAGACGGAAATGCAGAGACTTGCAGGCAACTATTATCTGCGCACGTTTTGTTTATAATGAGGACATTGTGCGCTTAGGATGTACAGTAAAATAGGGTAAAGTATTTTGATGATGGGTGTACAGTAATAGAAAGCTTATAACTGTTGTCAACAGTTATGGTTTTGCGAAGTGTTTTTGGTATCTGCGCAGGAGGACTTTGATTTTTTGGTTTGCTTTCTATACTGTGAGAAAGGAGAAGTGTTATGACATCAAGAGAAAGAGTCCGTGCGGCGTTTGAACACAGGCAGCCGGATAAGGTGCCGGTAGATTTTGGAGGTATGTGCTGTTCCATGATCAATGCCATTGTGCTGAAGGATCTGCGGGCATATTATGGGCTGGAGTACCGTCCGCCGAAAATCAATGACATGTCCACCATGACAGCTTTTGTGGAACCTGATCTGGCAGACTGTCTGGGATGTGATGTGCAGCAGCTTTATAATTATGGAGATACTTACGGACATATTAATACAGACTGGAAAGAGTGGAAATACCGCGGTGAGACGGTTCTGATCCCTTCCAACGCAGTTGTAAAGGATGACGGAAAGGGTGGTTATTTTGTATATCCGGAAGGGGATGACACCCTGTTGCCGTCCGGTCATATGCCGGCTAATGGATTTTATTTTGACAATCTGACACGTACACCGGAATTTGATGAGGACGAGGCCAATCCCGACGACAATGTGGAAGATTATACCCATGTGACAGATGAACAGATCGCCTACCACAAAAAAGTTCTGGCAGAAGTGAGAGGGTCACAGAGAGCCATTCAGGTGGGGCCTGGCTATTTTGGACTGGGTGACGCTAATAATATACCGGGACCGAACCTGAAGAATCCCAGGGGGATCAGAAGCATTCAGGAGTGGTATATGGCCCCCCTTCTCTATCCTGAATATGTGGAGGAGGTTTTTGAGAAGGGAACAGAGATTGCCATTGAAAGTTTCAGGAAATACTGGGAAGCATTCGGTTCAGATATTGATATCCTGTTTATCTGCGGTACGGATTTTGGAACCCAGAGAGGGCCTTTTATGAGTCCGGAAGTGTTCCGGGACCTGTATATGCCTTATTATAAAAAGATGAATGACTGGGTGCATGAGCATACAACATGGAAAACACTGAAACACTGCTGCGGCGGTATTTTCCCGATCCTGCCCTACATGATCGAGGGCGGATTTGACGGAATCAATCCGGTACAATGTTCGGCGGAGGGAATGGACCCCAAAACGCTGAAGGATACATACGGCAAAGATATTGTGTTCTGGGGCGGCGGTGTGGATACACAGCAGGTATTGCCCTTTGGCAGCCCGGAGGAAGTGCGCAGGCAGGTCCTGGAGCGGCTGGAGATATTCTCTAAGGACGGAGGATATGTTTTCAACACCATACATAATATTCAGGCCAACACACCCATTGAAAATATAGCTGCTATGATTGATGCGGTAAAAGAGTTTAACGGGGATAAGTAAAAATATTTGTACAAAATTGCAGGGTAAAACAAGGCGGGAATTTGTGAAAGTTTCCGTCTTGTTTTTGCCAATTTCCTGTGCTATGATTTATCTACATTTCAAATCTCGGAATGATTCCGAAAATCTGAAAAGGCCATTCGGCCGAAATTTCCAAATGTAAAGAAAAAGCAGAAGGGGTAAAAATGCCTTTACAGGGGATTTTATGCCCTGATGCGGAAAGGGGCGTTATTTTATGAGAAATTGGAAGAAGGTTCTGGCAGCAGGGCTTCTTGCGGTCCTTTTTTCCAATGCTGTCTGTGGACAGGCGATTTCTGTCGAAAAAGGCGGGGGGATTCTGTATACAGATGCAATGGGGCAGGCTATCCGGACCGCTTCGGAGGGAAAAGGCCCTCCATTCAGGGAAGGCAGAGTACAGGAACGCGGACTGCAGTCCGTAGAAAGGGAGAAAATCGCATATCATAAGGAGGATGCAGAGCATGTTAACAGTCAGAGAAGGAGATTGTGCAGCGCCACAGGGGAAGAAGCAGAATATAGTTCCGGTATCAAGACAGGTGATAAGAGAACGCCAGGTTATGAAAAAGACATGGAATCCGGGCAGATGTCAGGAACAGGCCAGAATTCCGGTCTGGAGACAGGGGGAAGGGAAAAGTCTGTCCCAAGTACATCTGCAGGATCACAAAAAGTGTCCTGTCATTCAGGTTTGGCGGCAGGCGGAATGCAGAAGATTTCCGGTCGGTCAGGAGTGCTGCGATCGGGGGCGCTCTGTATATCCGGTCAGGAGACTGTACAAAAGAGAGCAATCGTCCAAAATCCTGTCGTGGAATCCAAATATAAACAGAAAAACAGGGAAAATATTTGTGCGAAAGCCAAGGTCGATCTGATGACTGCACAGATATGGAGAAAGACAGAAGAAGGAAGGTCTGTGCAGATACGGAGAAAGACAGAAAAAGAAAGGTCTGCACAGATACGGAGAAAGACAGAAGAAGTAAGGTCTGCGCAGATACAGGGGAAGGCAGAAGAGCAAAAGGCAGAGCAGAATCCGGATGATTTAAATGGAACAGCAGATTCAGAGCCTCATGTTGATGTGGAAAGTCCAGAAGACCCAGGCAGGCCAAAGGAGCCGGATCGTTCGGAAAGTGCGGAAACTGGCACTGGGGCAAAACAGTCCGAGGAGGGCGATAAGTCTTTCGGAAGCGGCAATACGGAAGAAAGCCAGGGAAACGAGCAGGAGGAAGAAAACACAGAGGAAAAGAACACGGAGGAAGAAAACCAGAAGGAGGAAGAGTATAAGGAGGAACAGGATACACCGGAAAAGGCACTGGAGGAACCGGCACCGGGCCAGTATTCCAGAATTTCCGATATGCACATGAGGAGTGCAGTGACCAGCACCATACAGGTTGGCTGGAAGGAATCCCTGGGTTCTATAGATCCCGGTCTTTTAAGTCTGGATGATCCTTATAACGTATCTATCAAGTATGTGGACTCCAGCGATACCGACAACCCGGATATGCGGGGAAAATGGCGTCTTTTATACTGTGTGCAGTATCAGCATAATGCGCCGGAAGGGCAGATCACCTGGGATGGGGCAGGGCGTGTCTCACCTTCTATTGCATATCTTATGTACTGGGGCTGCCGATACTGGGGAAAAGAGAGTCTGTGGCCGAATTACAGGACAGGATACGGCTGGAAATACGATGCGCTGGCCACTCAGTATGCGATTCATATAGTCAACGGGGAATTCTCCCTGAACACTCTGTACAATCATCTCAAAGGATCAAAAAAAGAGCAATTCTATAACACCATAAACAAGATGGTGAACGATGCAGATCATCCCCCCTATTATACACCTTTTGCCGATGGCTGGCGCAGCTTTGACTATACCTTGTCCGAGACAAGTGTTACATGGACCGCGCAGGCTTATAATGGCAAAGAGGGATTTATAACAAAATGGATAAACCAGAATCTGTCAGACGGGCTCACAGACTGCAGTGAGTATATCACTTCCAAAAAAGGAACCGTGGACAACGGTGCTACAGTTATCTGGAAAGACAGCGGTGACGCGTCAGCGTTCAGAATCTGGATTCCAAAATCACAATATCTGCTGCTGCAGGAAAAAGGTGCTAAGGTCACAGCTTCCATATCAGGCGGTCATTCTCTGTATCTGGCGGGCTGGGTCTATAAAAGCAATAATTCCAAATACCAGATGGTGACCATGCTGGAGGGCGGCGGGGGGTCTGCAGCCCATAAAAAAACAGTTACGGCACAGATCCCCAAAAAGGCGGTGAGCTGCTACATAGATCTTCAAAAAGCGGACAAGGAAACCGGTGAGACAAAACCGCAGGGAAATGCTGAGTTTGCCGGTGCGGTATATGAGGTGAAAAATAAGGCCGGCACCGTGGTAGATAAAATGACCACAAATTCTTCAGGAAAAGCGACCAGTGTTCCCCTTGCCACAGGAACCTATACGGTAAAGGAGATCACTGCCCCAAAAGGGTATGAACTGGATAAAAAAACCTACACAGTGACCTTTACAAATACAGATTTGAATCAGAGTGTGTACCGTAAAAGCGTCCGCTCAGAGGAGCCTGTGAAAAAGGGAAGTGTGACGCTGAAAAAAATATCTTCAGAGTCTGGCAAAACCTTAAAAGGGGCGGTTTTTTATCTGTATACAGGCAAAAACCAAAAAGTAGGAGAGTATACCACGGACGAGGAGGGGTGTATTACCGTCAATAATTTACCCTGGAACAGTTACTTCTTTATTGAACAGACGGCACCGGATGGGTATGAGCTGTCTGACAAAAAAATTGAGTTTGCCATAAATAAGGAATCCTTAGGCAAAACAGTGGAGCTTACCGCAGAAAATACGCCTAGGACAGTAAAGATCGTATTGGAGAAGGAGATAAATGCCGATGAAATAAATTTTGCAAACGGCAATCCTATTTTTCTGTTTGAAGTAGAAGGGGTGGATTTGGAAGGAAACTCCCATATTCTTCACGGCATTACGGAATTTACGGAAGAATATGTGGAACAGGAGAAAAACAATGATAACAAAGTCCGCAGAACCATCACATTTTTGGAACTGCCAGCCGGCACATATACTGCCCATGAGATGAAAGTTATGCGGTATTCACTGAAAGATATTACAGAAATATCAGGAGGTGTCAGAACACTGGATACCGTGGAATTTGATCTGATCCAAAACGATGCTGGTCACGCAGTCTTTATCAACCAGAAAGATGAATGGCAGGATTGGTCCGATACATCTGTCTGTGAAAATATTATTTTGAAGAGGGAAAAGGTAGAAAATGAGTGAAGTCAGGAAAAGAGAGATGCTGAGAGAAGCTGCGGCACTGCTGCTGCTGATCCTTCTGCTGACAGCAGCCGGGTTAGCTGTGGGCGTGGGGAGTGCCTATTTCAGTGACCAGGACGCGCGCAGCAACCGGATCAAGCCAGGAGACAGCAATCTGGAGATAACGGAGGAATTCCATCCACCGGATGAACTGAAGCCCGGTGAGGTCATAGCAAAAAGTGTGCAGATCACCAATAAAGGTAAATCAAGCTGCTTTGTGCGGTGCAGGCTTCTTCTGGATGATGAGGGAATCCTGCCCTATCTGAACCTGGGACCGGACACAGAAAACTGGGTAAAAGCGGAAGATGGATATTATTATTATAAAAGTGCGCTGGAGATAGGTGAGATCACAACAGAACTGCTGAAACAAATTGAAGTGGCAAAAGATGCCCCGGAAGAACTTCTAAAGCGTGGTTTCTCCCTGAATGTCTATGCGGAATCCTACCAGCAGGGGCAGTTTTTAAAAGAGGCCTGGCAGGAAGCGTGGAAACATTTTGAAAAGAATCAGAAGGCGGGAAAAGAGGAGGGGATTGTATGAGAAGAAAGAGATATTTTCAGACATCTTGTTTCTTCCTTCTGCTTTTGGGATTAAGCCTGCCCCGCCTTGTCTTTGCCGGGCAGACAGGATTGGAGAAGGCAAAGGGAAAAGTGGACATTAGGCTTGAAGAGTTTACCCTGGATAAAAAAGGCCGGGAGGTGCCATGGCAAGACTTGGAGGCTGTGATGCCGGGACAGGAGATCGTGAAGATCCCCAGAGTTACCAATCTGCAGAATACATGTGAGATCAGAGCTAAGATTGAAGTTTCCATGGGTAAGAAAGTGAAGATTCCTGTCACGGAGGATATGATAAAGGGAATGCCAAAAGGCTGGAAAAAGCGTGAGGACGGCTGGTATTACTATGAGAAAAAATTAAAAAAAGGTGAGAAGACAGATATCTTCCGTTCTTTCACGATCCCTCCGGAATGGAATACAAAATATGACGATAAAGGGAATATCAGAAAATATTATACGGAAAACAGTCTGGATATCGTAGTGACGGTGGAGGCTGTGGGAGACGGGGACTGGTCAAAAGAGGTACAGACTGTACATGCTCCGAAAACAGGGGATGATGCACCGGTCATTCTGGCAGCAGTTCTGTGTCTGGGGGCTTTAGCCGGAGCTTTTGCAGCCTGGAAATGGAGAAAGCCATGAAAAGGGCATGTTATCTGGCTGGGGAGATCGTTTACTGGGCACTATGCCTGGTATTGATACTTAACCTTCTATTATGCATTATGGGGATACGCCCTTTTGTCGTGGTCAGCGGTTCCATGGAACCGGCTATAAAAACAGGAAGTATATCCTGGGTAAATCTCCATGCAGATGCAAGCTGCATGGAACAGGGGGATATTCTGGCTTTTAAGAGAAATGACGGGGAATTAGTCCTGCATCGGATCGTCCGAAAGACAGAAGCAGGAATGGTGACTAAGGGGGATGCCAATCAAACGCCGGATCCGGCTTTGGTGAGAGAACACCAGATAAAAGGCCGGGTTTTGTTTACGGTTCCGTATGTGGGAAAAGCATTTATGAGAAATGCAGGAGAGTTTGCCGTATTTTTTACAGTGGGCAGTGTGGTTTTATTTATATTACTAAAAACAGCGAAATTTTCAGGAGGAAAATACCATGAGAAAAATAACAATGAAAAATAAGAAACAAGCAGTGATCTTATGCCTGGCACTGGCAGCTATATTTCTGATTGGAAGTGCAGCAGCATATTTTACGGATACAGAACAGGTGAAAAATCATCTCACAATCGGTAAAGTGGATATCACACTGACAGAACCCAAGTGGGACGCAGTACCGGACAAAGAAAAACAGGATATTACTCCCAATAAAAAACTGATAAAGGACCCAAAAGTGACAAACGTAGGAATAAATGACGCCTTTGTCTTTGTCACAGTCCAGGTGCCTGTTGCCAATGTTATCACTGCAAATCAGGATGGCAGCAGAAACCCAAAGGCACTTACGGAACTCTATTCCTGGACTGTCAACAGCGGCTGGACAAAAATGGGAATTGCTGCAGACGTAAAAAATGAGAGTAATTTAGTTGTGGCTCATGAGTATAAATATGTATATGGAACAGAGTCAGTCTGTACTGCACTGGCAAAAGGAGTAACAACACCGGAGCTATTCAGTTCTGTGACATTTGCCAATGTGATTGAAGGTGAAAAGATGCCGGACGGAACTTCCATGGAGGAGGCGGAGACGGATATTGATCTGAAGGCTTTTGCGATCCAGACCACAGATCTTACGGAAAAGGATGTGACAGACCCGGCAAATGTATGGAAAATTTTTGAAACACAGAATAAAACCTGACAACGTAAAGTAATTTGTCAAGGCATATTTTTACTTCAGCCAGACAATACTAGTTTTGTATGAAGAAATTGCAGGAGGTAATGCCATGTATCGTTATTTACCAATACGAAAGGTATACGCCAGAGAAGTATTAGACTCCAGAGGAAATCCGACCGTGGAAGTTGAAGTGACAGTCGGTGAAGGAATAGTGGGAAAAGACGGGGTGACAGGCAGGGCAATCGTTCCTTCCGGTGCATCCACGGGAAGATTTGAAGCTGTGGAGCTGAGAGACGGAGAAAAGAGGTACCGAGGCCTGGGTGTCCAGAAGGCCGTGAACAATGTCAATGTAAAACTGGCAGATGCGGTTCTGGGAGAAAATGCTTTGAGGCAGTGCCATATTGACAGCCTTCTTCTGGAGGCAGACGGAACAGACAACAAAGAGCATATAGGCGCCAATGCGGTTCTGGGCGTATCACTGGCTGTAGCAAAGGCGGCTGCCAAAGCGCTGAAGCTTCCTCTCTATCAATATCTGGGAGGCTGCCATGCAAAAAGAATGCCAGTACCTATGATGAACATTTTAAATGGTGGAAAACATGCAGATAATACGGTAGATTTTCAGGAATTTATGATCATGCCCGTGGGAACAGAAAGTTTTCATGAAGGGCTGCGCATGTGTACTGAGATTTATCAGGCATTGAAAAAAATACTGAAAGATAAAGATCTGTCTACAGGTGTAGGCGATGAGGGTGGTTTTGCACCAAATTTAAGCAGTGCCCAGGAAGTTTTTGAAATCCTGAATCAGGCTGTGGAAAAGTGCGGATATGCACCGGGAGAACAAATCTGTTATGCCATGGATGCTGCAGCAAGCGAACTGTATGACCAGGAAAAAGACAGTTATTATTTCCCTGGAGAATCCCAGATGAGCGGCAGTGAAATACAGAGGAGTTCCAGGGAGATGGTGGAATACTACAGGGAACTGCTGGATCAGTTTCCCATTGTTTCGATCGAAGACGGTTTAAATGAAGATGACTGGGATGGATGGCAGCTCATGACCCAGGAACTGGGTGAAAAAGTACAGCTTGTGGGAGACGATCTGTTTGTCACAAATGTTAAAAGGCTTAAATGCGGTATAAAGCTAAATGCGGGAAATGCCATACTTGTCAAGGTAAATCAGATCGGTACACTGACAGAGGCCATGGATGCTGTGGAGATGGCACAGAAAGCAGGGTACAGAGCAGTGATCTCACACCGTTCCGGTGAGAGTGAAGATACGTTTATCGCTGATTTGGCGGTAGCAGTGAATGCAGGACAGATCAAAACAGGGGCCCCGTGCCGCTCAGAACGTACAGCAAAATATAACAGGCTTCTTAGAATTGAGGATTCTCTCGACGCACAGGCCTGCTACGAGACACCATTTGAGAGATAAGAGGCAGTTCACCCCGGAGAAAACCTTTCCCGTGGCAGATGCTTGTGAACCGTAACAAAATATTTCCAGAAACAGGTCGGAATCGCCGAAAAACAGTTGAAATCTCGGAAATACTGTGATACACTAATTTTGTTTGACGATTAGGAGGTGTAATCATGGAAATTTTGAGAATTGTACTGACGATTTTGTTCGTTATTGATTGTATTGGGTTGACCGTTATTATTCTGATGCAGGAAGGAAAATCTCAGGGACTGGGCACAATTGCTGGTATGGCTGATACCTATTGGGGTAAAAACAAGGGCCGTTCCATGGAAGGGGCACTGGTAAAAGCCACAAAAATCATGGGGATTTTGTTCTTCGTTCTGGCACTGGTTTTGAATCTGAAATTTTAAGAGATGGCACTCTTGCAGTCACGCAAGGGTGTCATATTTTTATAGGCGGAACACGCCTTAAGTTAGGAGTAAATATTTGAAAAAAAATGCACAAGTAAAAAAACGCAGAAAGATGCTGTATGAGATCATGTGCTGCAAAGAGTATACGCCCATGCGGGCAAAGGACCTGGCAGTGCTTCTGCAGATTCCGGCAGGAAAAAGGGATGAGCTTCATAAAACCCTGGACATGCTGCTGGAGGAAGGCAAAATAAGCATCAACAAGCGGGGCCGCTATGAGGCGGTGAGAAAAGAAAGCGTGAAGAAAGAAAAAGAACCTACCCGTGAATATGAAAAAAAGAATAGAGGAAAACGGGAATTCTATCTGACTGGAACTTTTGTGGGCAATGCCAAGGGGTTTGGCTTTGTGGAAGTGGAAGGTGAGGCGGAAGATATTTATATTCCGGAGGAACACACTGGCGACGCGCTCCACAAGGACACCGTGCAGGTGCGTATCTTAAAAGAGGAGCGTGACGGACGCCGCAGGGAAGGCGCAGTGGTCAAGGTTTTGGAACGTGGAATGAAAGAGGTTGTGGGCACATATGAGAAAAGTGACAGCTTCGGCTTTCTGGTTCCTGACAACAGAAAATTCTCCAGGGATATCTTTATTCCCATGGAACATTCTATGGGGGCTGTCAGCGGTGATAAGGTGATTGCGTCTATCCGTAATTATGGCACCAGAAGCAGGAATCCGGAAGGGAAAGTAAAAGAGATCCTGGGACATCAGGGCGAAAAAGGCGTGGATGTTATGTCAGTGGCCAGAAGTTATGACCTGCCCATGGAATTTCCGGAAAAGGTATTGAACCAGGCGGAGAGAATCAAAGAAATCCTCAATGAGGGGGACTATTACGGACGCATGGATTTGAGAGACTGGACCATGGTGACCATTGACGGTGAAGATGCAAAAGACCTGGATGACGCGGTCTCTGTTACCAAGGAAGGGGAGTTTTACCATCTGGGAGTGCATATTGCAGATGTAAGTAATTATGTGCAGTACAACAGCGCGATTGACAGAGAGGCATTGAAAAGAGGCACTAGTGTCTACCTGGTTGACAGGGTCATTCCCATGCTGCCAAAGAAACTGTCCAATGGTATCTGTTCCCTGAATGCCGGTGAAGACCGCCTGGCACTGAGCTGTCTGATGGATATTGATAAAAAGGGCAATGTGATCGGCCATAAGATCGCCGAGACAGTCATCCATGTGGACAGGCGTATGACGTATACAAATGTGAAAAAGATCCTTCTTCATGAAGATGAGGAGGTTACCAGGGAATACGCGGAGCTGGCGCCCATGTTCTTTCTCATGCAGGAACTGTCAGGAATTTTGAGAAAGAGAAGAGGAAAGCGGGGAGCCATTGATTTTGATTTTCCGGAAAGCAAGATCAAACTGGATGAGAATGGCAGGCCCACGGAGATATATTCTTATGAACAGAACGTGGCCACGGAGATCATCGAAGATTTTATGCTGCTGGCAAACGAGACGGTTGCGGAAGAGTATTATTTCAGGGATATTCCGTTTGTATACAGAACACATGATGATCCGGACCCTGAAAAGATGGAAGCAGTGCTTAGCATGGTACGCGGAACGGGAATTAAAGTGAAAAAGGCAAAACAGGAGATACACCCAAAAGAAGTACAGCGTATTCTGGATGAGATTGAGGGGAGGGACTGTGAGCCGTTCTTTTCCAGACTCCTTCTGCGCTCTATGAAACAAGCAAAATACACCACAGACTGCAGCGGGCATTTTGGACTGGCGGCCAGATATTACTGCCATTTCACTTCCCCTATCAGGAGATATCCTGACCTGCAGATACACCGGATCATCAAAGAGACCATTCACGGAAGGATGACCCAGGAGAAGAAAAAGCATTATGCTGATTTTTTGGATGCAGTGGCCAACCAGTCCAGTACCCTGGAGCGCAGGGCAGAGGAAGTGGAACGGGAAACGGTGAAAATGAAGAAGGCAGAATATATGGCAGCCCATCTGGGAGAGATCTTTGAGGGGACCATATCCGGTGTTATGGAGTGGGGACTATATGTGGAGCTTTCCAATACTGTGGAAGGGCTGGTACATGTCAACACCCTGACAGATGACTATTATGTCTTTGACAGGGAACATTACAGTCTGACCGGTGAAACCACCAAGAGACAATATGTTATGGGACAAAAGATAAAGATACGGGTAGAGAATGCGGATATTGTCACAAAGACGGTGGATTTTTCGCCAGTAACCGGGGAGAGTGAAGAAATGGTGAGAGGAAAGGAATAAAATTATGGGAAAAGAATCAGGGATTCGTCTGATCGCAAACAACAAAAAAGCTTATCATGATTATTTTATAGAGGATACCTATGAGGCGGGGATCGAGCTTGCAGGCACAGAGGTAAAGTCCATGCGCATGGGAAAATGCAGCATCAAGGAATCTTTTATCCAGATTGACCGGGGTGAGGTCTTTGTTTATGGCATGCATATCAGTCCTTATGAGAAGGGAAATATTTTTAATAAAGACCCTCTCAGAACCAGAAAACTTTTGCTGCATCAGTATGAAATACGCAAGATCGCGGGAAAAATAGCAGAGAAAGGATATACTCTGGTACCGCTTAAAGTTTACTTTAAAGGCAGCCTTGTGAAAGTGGAGATCGGAATCGCAAAAGGCAAGAAGCTGTACGATAAGAGACAGGATATTGCCAAGAAGGACCAGAAAAGAGAAGCTGAGCGGGAATTCAAAGTAAAGAACCTGTAAGAACCGCATAGTAATAAATCCAGTGAAAAGCGAGGAGACCAATATGAAATTTTGTGACATGCCCTATGAGAGAATTGTTTTTGATAAGGTAAAAGAGGAACTGCTGGGACTGATGGAGGCCTTTAAAATGGCGAAAAGCGCACAGGAACAGTTTGAAATCCATAAAAAGTATTATCGGCTCTCAGATAAAGTGTCCACACAGGTGACCCTGGCATCCATCCGGCACAGTATGGATACCACAGATGCTTTTTATGAAAAAGAAAAGGCTTATTATGATGAGCAGGTTCCTGCCTACAGCAACTTGTCTGTGGAATATTTGAAACTGTTGTATCATTCTTTGTACCGGGAGGAACTGGAGCAGATAATCGGGCCTGTGGCTTTTAAAAATATGGAACTTTCCTTCCGCTCTGTGAGTGAATCGGTGATTCCCCTCATGCAGGAGGAAAATGCCCTGGTGACAGAATATGAAAAACTGCTGGCCGGTGCAAAAATAGACTGGGATGGGGAGACTTTAAATCTGTCTCTGTTAGGTCCTTACCTCAAGCACAAAGACCCCAAAGTCCGCAGAAAGGCCTATGAAAAACAGAATGCATTTTTTATGAGTATTGGGGACCGGTTGGATGAACTGTATGATAAGCTGGTAAAGAACAGGGCGCTTCAGGCAAAAGAGCTGGGATTTGAAACCTATACAGAACTGGGATATCTGCGCATGCAGAGGAACAGTTACCAGAGAGAACAGGTGGAGAATTTAAGGCGGCAGGTAAAGGAAGTATTTGTTCCGTTCGCGGAAAGCCTGTATGAGCAGAGGAGAAAGCGTCTGGGGCTTACAAAGATGTATTTTTCAGATGAGCAGGTGTATGGAACGGAAGGGAATCCCCAGCCTTTTGGTACACCGGAAGAGATTCTGGAAGCCGGACAGAAAATGTACGGGGAGCTTTCCAAAGAGACCAGAGAATTCTTTGATTTTATGATAGAGAATGAATTGCTGGATGTGTTTGGAAGAAAGACAAAAGCAGTAGGCGGATATATGACATATATACCGGACTATAAGTCTCCGTTCATTTTTGCCAACTTTAACGGAACCAGTGATGATGTGAATGTGATCACCCATGAGTGTGGTCATGCGTTTCAGGGATATCTGGCATCCGAAGACCTCATTCGTGAACACGCAGATATCGGCATGGAGACTGCAGAGATCCATTCCATGTCTATGGAATTCTTTGCAGAGCCCTGGTATTCACTGTTTTTTGCAGGAGAAGAGGCAAAGGCATATCAGGAAATGCATCTGGAGGATGCGGTTCTATTTATCCCGTACGGATGCATGGTGGATGAATTCCAGCACCGGATTTATGACAAACCGGATATGACGCCGGCTGAAAGAAAATCCGTCTGGAAGGAACTGGAACATGTCTATAAGCCTCATTTGGATTACGGCAGCCTGCAGTTCTATGCGGATGGAGGTTACTGGCAGAGACAGCATCATATATACAGTTTTCCTCTCTACTATATCGACTATGTGATCGCACAGCTCTGTGCCTTTGAATATAAAAATAAAATGCAGGAAAATTATGAGGAGGCTTGGAAGAGTTATTTAAAGCTCTGCAGACTATCAGCCTCAGATTATTTTGAAAATCTTCTTCAGAAAGCCGGTCTGCGTTCCCCCTTTGAGGATGGGTGTATCCAGGAAATAGTAGATAAATTAAGAAAAGATATTTTCAGATAAAAGAAACGGCCGGGGATTGTCCCGGCCGCTGTAAAGCATATAAGTTTTCCTGTCTAGGAACTTTTGCGGTGATTTATAAAAAGATATACGGTCAGCCAGACAATGCAGTGAAACAGAAGCACACAGATGTATTTTGGTATTTGTCTGGCAGACCCGGTTATGAGATCCAGAATTCCGTAAAAAGCCGCACTGGATGGCAGCAGATACGTTAAGGTATACAGAACGCTGTTTTTTGAAAGAATCAAATAAAACAGCACCGGAGGTGCGAGAAACAGTATCATAATTATCTTGATACACACAATCCCGGACATAAGCCCATCTGAAAAGTGTCCAATGAATAATCCCACAAGAGCAGCTAAGAAAGCGGACAAAATAATGATCAAGACCAAGGGGAGCATCATGTTGGATTGTATATGTGTACAGATTAATACTGTGAGAACAGCGGACAGCACGGCACCCATATACCCAAGAGAAATTTTCTGAACCATATAGTTCATCTTAGTCATAGGTATCACTTCATTAACAAATCCAATTCCTTCTTCTTTTTCACTGATCATATTCATAGCATTGAACGTACACCCCATGAACAGTGCAGTTACCAATGTAATGGCGGTCAAAAGTGATTTTAAACTATCATTGCTTTTGCCCGGCTGAATATCCCTTTCATATGAGGACAGTTTTATGCGCTCCTTATATAGCTGTGGGAGGGTATTTCCTATAACAGTATTTACTTCCAGTTCGTCACCGGAAAGAATAGCTGTAATGTCTTTTCCTTTTTGTATTACTCCAATAAGCTGTGTGGAGGGTTCATTGACTGCAATCCTCAGATCCCCCATGTTCTCAAAAGTTTCCACCCGGCCTATGCTCTGAAGCCAAGAGGCAGTATCAGGTCTGAGATTTCCTTTGACGGCAGCGAAAGCAGTTTCACTGACAGAGGTAAAGCCAATGCCTGACAGCAGGTTGATAGCTGATCCGGCCAGGATAGGAAGGAGAAAGGTCAGAATACACATTTTGTCCCGGCGAATGTTTTTTAACTGAAATTTTATTCCAAGCAATGTCATCCCTCCTTTGCCATTTCCCGAACCAGTGCCTGGCGAACGGCTGTAAACAATAGGATAATGGCAGCTGTACAGGCAGTATAGTAAAGAATTCCCGCCGGTTTTACACCGAAGTATGCGTATTTCATAGCCATAAACAAGTGATACATAGGATGGTACACGATCCAGTCCCAGGAAATACCCGTCTGTCCTGCGAGAAATACAGGCGTTGTGATAAATACGGCGAATACAAGATACAGAAGAGAAAATTGTCGGAAACCCTGCAGGCATATAGCGGAGAAGAAGCCTGTAAGTGCCATGACAGCCGAAAGAATACCTGCCTGGACCATAACTGCAGGCAGTACAGAAAATCCCTCCAAAGGTCCCAGGTTTATCAGTGTGAGTAAAACGGAGAAGATTAAGTCTGCCAGAACGAAGAGTGTCAGTTTTGTGAGAATAAAGGCTGCCCGGCTTACCGGCAGTGTACTGTGTACCCGGATCACACCCATCTGTTTTTCTTTGTAAAGTGTTGAGGCAAGACCAAGAAAACCTACAGCGGACAATTCAAAAAAGAGAAACTCGCAGGTGATCTCCCGCCGGCTTTTCATCTCTTTGTCATGAGATCCTATAATTTCAGCTTTTGTTGGGTCTGTAGAAGAAAGCAGTGACACTGCGTAAGCCGCCCGGCTGTTGTCCGTGCTCTCCAAACCGGAAGATACCATATAAATCCGCGGAATCTGGCCTGAAGCGTCGATGCCCACGGAATAGCCGTCCGAACAGGCCTCATGCAATTGTTTTAGGGTATCCGCTTTCACGGTTTTTGGTGCGGCCACAGATTGAAGGCTGTGAGGATCATAGAGGTATACCGGGTATATTCCCTGGTCCAGGCGCACATAGACCAGATGAATATAGCAGGAATAGAGGATTAGGGAACCAAGCGCCAGCAGGAAAAACTTTGATGCCATCATCAGACGCAGATCTTTTTTTACCAAAGACAACAGAGCATGTCCCATTATATCAGCCCCTTTCCTGTATATTGGATAAAGATGTCCTCTAAAGTGGGTTCTTTTGTATGGATACTTATGATCTTATCATGGGGAAATGGAAAAGCCTGGGTCAGCCGGGGCAGTTCAAGACTGAGAGAACAGCGTTTGTTTTCATAGGTATATACGATTTCCGCTATATTGCAGCTCTTTTGCTCTTTCAACCTTTTAGGTGTGTCCAGCGCTTTGATCTCACCGTCGGCAATAAAAGCCACCCTGTCACATAGCAGGTCAGCGTCCATCATATTATGGGTGGTCAGAAAGACCGTAGTGCCTTTTCGGCGTTCCTCCTCAATGATCTTCCGAAACAGAACTGCCCCTGAGGGGTCAAGTCCACTGGTTGGTTCATCCAGAAACAGCAGCCTGGGGTGATTCATCAAAGCCCTGGCCATACTGACACGCTGTCTCATTCCTTTTGAATAAGAGGATACCGGTTTTTTCAAAAAATCCTTTTTGAATTCCAACATCTCTAAAAGTTCCATTGCATCTCTTCGTTTATCCGCCGGAAAGAAAGAGGCAAAATAATTCAGGTTATCGAGAGCGCTCAAATTAGTATAAAGATATGGAAATTCAAAAAGAACACCAATTTCATTCCGGAAGTCCTTTTGGCCTTCATTTGGTTTTTGTCCGAATAGCAGCACCTTACCATGGTAACCGCCAAGGATTCCTGTTAATATCTTCTGCGTTGTGGATTTGCCGGAACCATTTGGTCCCAAAAATCCGAAAATTTCTCCGCCAGTCACAGAGAATGTAAGGCCATGCAGCGTTTCCCGGGCCTTTTTGTAAGAAAAGCGCAAGTCTTTCACGTCAATCATGATCCTTCCCCCATTTATCTTTCTGCTGTCTTTCTTGTTCCGGACGGCGTTTGCTCCACCATTTCATAAATTTAACTTTAAGAGGTATAGAGAGTATGAAAATTACAGAGAGTATAAGCCACCAATACCATTCAAGTCCTAAAAACATAAAATCACCTCCCTTGTATAAGAGAGTCTATACAGGGAAGGTGAAGTCAGTATGAGGCTGCTGTGAAGTTCATGTGAAATTATGCCTTGCAGATGGTTATGTGATAAAGGGAAAAGAAAAATAGAATTCTACCCCGTTATCCAGATTTTGTACTCCATAAGGAGCCTGATAGAGAGAGAGAACCTGAGCAACAATTGCCAGACCTAAGCCAGAGCCGCTGCCGGCAGTATTTTGTCCGCGGTAGAACTTGGACCAGATTTTGGGGAGATCCGCTTCCGGGATCGGGCAGCACTGATTATATAGGGAGAAGAGCAGTTCTTTTTCCGTACAGCTTATTGTAAGACGGATTTCTCCCTTTTTTTGGACATTCTTTCTGGCGTTTTCAAAGAGATTGTCCAGTACCTGTTCCAGGCGTTTGGGGTCTGCCTGAACCAGAACTGGATGATCGGGAAGCTGATAAGTAAAACGGTGATCACCATCCGGGGTGTCAAGAAGAAGGCGGCCTGCCGATGTCTCTGCCAGTTCAATGAAATCAAAGGTTTCATCTAAGAGTTCTGCGGAACCAGCTTCCATTGCAGATAGATCCAGCAGTGATACGAGCATACGGTTGATCCGGTCCTCAGCAGATAATATGGCATGGATATACTGCTGTTTTTTTGTATCATCCACCACGTCTATTAATCCTTCTGCATAGGCACGTATAAGTCCCAAGGGCGTTTTCATCTGGTGAGACAGGTTATCTGTCAGCTCTTTTCTCTGAGCCTGCAGGAGCCGTTCCTTCTGTACATCCTTTTCAAGCTGGATATTAGCATACTCCAGTTTCTGCAGAGCATCCTGCAGATTAGAGGACATGGTATTCAGGTTCTGTGAAAGTCTGCCAAACTCATCATTAGACTTGATTTGGCAGCGGGCAGTAAGATCCAGACAAGCCATTCGTTCGGCCTCCCGGTTAATTTCATTTAAAGGTTTAGAGATCAGACGACCCAGTAGATGATCTATACTTGTGATAACGGCTGCCATAAGAAAAAACCATATCAGAAAAGCAAAGCTGCGGTTTGTAGAAAGCTCTGAAGTAAAAAGGTAGAATAAAACAATGATTCCTCCCACCAATTTTGAAAGCAGAAGGGTTTTTTTACGGACGGTGTTCAAACGAAATGCAGACACTATTTTTTCCATAGTCATACCTCAAATTTATAACCGGAGCGGATAAGGGTCACAATATGCTGCCCTTCACTGCCCAGTTTTTGGCGCAGGGTTTTCATATGGGTATCCACTGTTCTGGTATTTCCCTCAAAATCATATCCCCAGATACGGTTAAGAAGCTGTTCACGGGAAAAGACCTGATTTTTATTCAGCATAAAGAGGCGCAGCAGTTCAAATTCTTTATGAGTGAGCACTGTGTCCCTGCCGCAGACGGTGACCGTGTGGGAGGAGAGCTGCATCACAATTTCGCCGGCTGTGACAATATCATGGGGATTGACGGACATGGCCCGGCGCAGAAGGACATTGATTTTTGCGAGTAGTAATTTAGGGCTGAAGGGCTTTGTGATATAATCGTCAGCTCCGTACTCATAGCCTTTTAATTTATCTGTCTCGCTGTCTTTTGCTGTGAGAAAAATGATGGGAATATTACACATTTCCCTGGCGATCCGGCATACAGTGAGGCCGTCCAGATGGGGCATCATAATATCTAGCACTGCCAAATCTACAGGATTGTTTTTCAGAATTGTCACAGCGTCTATACCGTCATCGGCCGTTATGCAGGTATGTCCGCCGTGGCGCATATAGTCCGTAAGGATTTCCTGCATACCTTTTTCATCCTCTGCTATTAATATGAGAGCCATTTTTGCCTCCTTTTGTATTTGTATTTATCTTTATCCTGTAAGGACTTGTCAAAATATTGTAGAATAGGTGTCGGACAGGGACTTACCTGTGTCAGCGGCTATGAAATCCGCTGGATTCGATTTCATTATATTACGTTCTAAAAGGGAATGCAAACAGAAAGGGAGCTGTCCACTTAGGATGCATTAGACCACATATCATCCGGCAGACAGCCCTTTTTAGGTGATGTGCATTGGTGTGAGATTTATTTTTGCATTCAGGACTATTTTAGTTATGGAGAAATCAGCGGTATTTCATTTACTACAGTACACTTTGTAGGCAATAATGTCAATGAATTCGCTGTTTGAAGGGCATCTGGAGAGTTTATACCCGGATAGTTCCTGCAGATATGCTTTATTATTATCCCAGCATTTTTCTATTACAGTCCGGATGTCGCGTTCCACACTGACTTTGGTAACCCCATATTTATGGGCAATGACAGGGTAGATATCCTTTGTCACTTTAAGACACTCATCATAATTCTCGGCGGCAATATGAATGGCGTCCAGCAGATAGCGGTACCCCTTATATTTTGATGTGATGCCGAATTGTCGTATGATTCTATCCTTTGTATGCATATTTATTTACCCTCCTCATATTTTCTATAATATTATAGAGGAGAAAGCTGTCAAGGAAGGAAAGTTCGACATTATAATACAAAAAAAGACCTCTGGTCCCTTTTTTTGCACCCTGCCGGACCGTTTAGGCACCGGCTGGTGTTTGACAGGTGAACCCTACAATAGTAAAATTGGCCTTGTAGCATCATCGAATTAAAAAAGTACATCATGTATTCTATGGAATGCGGAAAGGCGGGATATTATGGCAGCAGCCAAAAGGGTCATAGATTTTGTACCGGCGAAGCCGGAAGATACACGGGGTCTGCGTCTCCTTGCGTGGAAGTCAGAAGCTCACTGGGGATATAAAAAAGAATTTATGGAGGTATTTGACCATAAGTTTAATATCACAGAACAGTTTATTTTAGAAAATCCGGTTTATGTGTGCCGGGAAGGCGGGAGCCCAGCTGCATTTTGGGGCCTGAGGCGGAATGCAGACCAATGGGAGCTGGAATACTTTTATGTGGCGGAGCAGGAGCTTGGCAGAGGATACGGAAAGCAGATGTGGAACCATATGACTGGCTGGTGCAAGGCACAGGGTATTCTAACAATACATTTTGTCACCAGCCATCAGGCCACAGGATTTTATGAAAAAATGGGTGCCGTACAGAATGGAGAGTCAAAATCTATAGTGGACAATCGGCTGGTTCCGCATTTTGTATATGATATCAACAGCAGCCAGATATTCCGGTGAACATCGCACGGGGGACCCCTTTGTCATTAGTGTAAAATGTAAGGGACCCGAATGCTGTGAAAAGTTCGGATTTAAAGTTTTAAGTAGAACAGAGCCATTGAATCCAAACTTCATTCGGATTCAATGGCTCTGTGCAGGCAAGCCGCTTACGGCGGCTTACAAATAGTGGACCTGGCGGGAATCGAACCCGCGTCCGAAAGTCTATCCCTTGAGGCATCTCCCATCACAGTCATTCTTTTAACATTCCCTTATACAACCGCCGGATGACAGGCTGATGTACTTAGTAGCTTCATAAATCTTTTACTTTCTCAAAGCTTTGAAAGTAAAGGGCCCTGCAAAGTCGATGCCGGATTCCCAGGCAGCAGGTGACCTGGGGCCGACAAGCTGCAATTAGGCAGCTAACGCTAAATTATTATTGTCTGCGTTTATATTTAAGTTCCAGGTTGGTACGCAGTCCCGGAGTCTGCGGATGGCTTCCCCAACTTCAAAACCCCCGTCGAAACCAGTACAAGCCCATTTCTGGACTTCACTGTGGAAGTGTATTATAGAATATCACTTTATTATGATTTTGTCAAGGAGAAATGAAAAAAGTTTACCAGTCTTGACAGATATTTATGTCTGGGATAGACTTATTAAAAAGAAATAAAAGGGGCGGATACAGTGGCAGCTCCGGCGGAGGCAGTTACCACAGCGGCCGTTTTTCATCCCGCAGCAATTTAGTGGGAAAGATTGTTTTCGGGGTCAATGCCGTTTTGATCACCTGCGGCAGAGCTGTTGTGTAGGTGCCTGCCCATGAAATGCCATTTCTGTGTATCGCGAAACGTGCTACTGTTCACAAATTCAACAAAATTTTCTGATATATTTAAATATTATAGAATGTAACTATTCAGCTCCAAGGCAGAAATTCCATGGCCAAAGGTTTTTAAATGGATTTTTGTCAGTGATCGTAATGGAACTGTACCGTTATCATAGAGTAAATCGGACAGATAAGTCTGCAGAGATAGAAAGAGGGAACCGATATGGAAAAATGCAAAATACTGGTAGTGGATGATGAGAGCAGGATGCGCAAGCTGGTGCGGGACTTCCTGGTAAAGAAAGATTTTGAGGTGCTGGAGGCCGGCGACGGTGAGGAGGCACTGGATATTTTTTATGCTACAAAGGATATTGCCCTTTTGATCCTTGATGTGATGATGCCTAAGATGGACGGCTGGGAAGTGTGCAGGGAGATCCGCAGGGAGTCAAAGGTTCCCATTATCATGCTGACTGCCAGAGGGGATGAGAGGGACGAGCTTTTGGGATTTGAGCTGGGGGTGGATGAGTATATTGCAAAGCCTTTCAGCCCCAAGATACTGGTTGCCAGAGTGGAGGCTATTCTGAGAAGAACCAATATCTGCGGAAACAGTGATGTTTTGTCGGCGGGTGGTATTGAGGTGAATAAAGCTTCCCATATTGCCACTATTGACGGGCAGTCCATGGAGTTGAGCTATAAGGAATTTGAACTGTTGACGTATTTCCTGGAAAACCAGGGAATAGCACTTTCCAGAGAGAAAATTCTGAATTCTGTATGGAATTACGATTATTTTGGAGATGCCCGTACCATTGACACCCACGTAAAAAAGCTTCGCAGCAAATTGGGAGATAAGGGTGAATACATTAAAACAATCTGGGGCATGGGATACAAGTTCGAGGTATAAAACATGAGAAAATCAATTAAGGTGCGTCTGGCATTATCTTTTATCGGAATTATGCTTTTATCGCTCTTATCTATTACGGCGGTGAACCGCTTGTTTTTGGAGAAATATTATATTTCCAGAAAGGCGGATTCTCTGGAAACCGTATATAAAGCATTAAATGAGCAGGCTTATAATGACCCGGAGGGCAGGACGCACCTGCAGGGACTTTGTATTGAGAAAAACATTTCCTGGGTACTTGTGGATGTGAGCACACAGGACTGGACTATCATAGCCAATGACGGGCGAAATCCCGATTTGCTGGCTACCAGGCTTCTTTTTGGATATATCTGGGGAATGATGCCGGAAAACAGGGAAGTCATTACAGACAATGATTCTTACACGCTGGAGCAGAATACAGACGACAAAGAGAATGTAGTTTATCTGGACATGTGGGGCGTGATGAAGAACCGAAAGTGTGCCTTTTTGATCCGTATGCCCATGGCAAGTATCCGGGACAGTGTGGAAATCTCGAATATATTCTATATTTATATAGGACTTCTTGTGATTATGATCAGCAGCGCCGCAATTTGGTTTATGAGCAAGAGGATCACGAAACCACTGCTGGAACTGACGGAAATCTCAAGGCGTATGAGTAATCTGGATTTTGAGGCCAGATATGAAGGAGGAGGCGAGGATGAGATCGGCACGCTGGGCCAGAACTTCAACAAGATGTCCGAGGAATTGGAGCATACCATATCTGAACTGAAAACTGCCAACAATGAACTGCAGGAGGATATTGAGCAGAAGAAACAGATTGATGAGATGCGCAAGGAATTCCTTTCCAATGTTTCTCATGAGCTGAAGACCCCTATTGCGCTGATCCAGGGGTATGCTGAGGGATTGAAAGAATGTATCAATGACGATGCGGAGAGCAGGGAGTTTTACTGTGATGTGATCATGGATGAGTCTGCTAAAATGAACAATATGGTAAAAAAACTGCTGACCCTCAACCATCTGGAATTCGGCAATGACCAGGCTGCCATGGAACGGTTCGACCTGACAGACCTGGTAAGAGGCGTAGTGCAGTCTGCACAGCTCTTGGCAGACCAGAAAGGTGCCCAGATCTCCTTCCCTCAGTCTGAGCCTGTGTATGTGTGGGGAGATGAATTTAAGGTGGAGGAAGTGGTGACTAACTATGTGTCCAACGCACTGAACCATGTGGATGGAGCAATGAAGATTGAGGTGAAGATGATGAGAGGGGAAAATCATGTGCGTCTCTCTGTCTTCAACACAGGAAGCCCCATCCCGGAGGAGGAACTGGATAAAATCTGGATAAAATTCTATAAGGTGGACAAGGCACGGACCCGGGAGTACGGGGGAAGCGGTATTGGACTGTCAATTGTAAAGGCCATTATGGAGAGCATGCATCAGAAGTTCGGCGTGGTCAACTATGACAACGGTGTGGAATTCTGGTTTGAACTGGAAGAAAAGTGATATTACTGTTCATTCCGTTCTCAGCAACACGCTTCCCGATGCACAGATATGAAGCATTCTGCTCCATATCGCGCTGGCTGCTTCGGGATTTTTATGCCTTCGGTCTGAAAATACCTCGCGGGACAGTGGCGCGTGAACAGTAACAAAGTGATGACAGAAAGATGATGACTGGCGACACCTCCTTGCATTTTTCGATAGATTCTGCTAAACTAGAGAACATGATAAAAATGCAGGAGGGATGATTATGCCGCCTTTACAGGGAGATTGGCTGGAGGCTTTGAAGCCGGAATTCGGAAAAACATATTATAAACAATTGTTCGCCAAGGTGGGGCAGGAGTACCAGATGAGAAAGGTATTCCCCGCACCGGATGATATTTTTAATGCATTTCATTTTACCCCCTTAGACCAGGTAAAAGTGGTCATATTGGGACAGGATCCTTATCACAATGACGGACAGGCTCACGGCCTGTGTTTTTCTGTCAAGCCGGATGTGGAAATCCCCCCTTCTCTGGTGAATATTTACCAGGAACTGCAGGAAGACTGCGGCTGTTATATACCCAACAACGGATATCTGGAGAAATGGGCAAAACAGGGTGTTTTGCTTTTGAATACAGTTCTGACTGTGCGGGCACACCAGGCCAATTCTCACAGAGGAATCGGCTGGGAGGAGTTTACGGATGCGGCGATCCGTATTCTGGATGAACAGGACCGTCCCATGGTATTCCTTTTGTGGGGAAGACCGGCGCAGATGAAAAAGAGTATGCTGCACAATCCAAACCACCTGATCCTGGAAGCACCTCATCCCAGCCCGCTGTCTGCATTCCGCGGATTTTTCGGATGCCGTCATTTCAGCAAGGCAAATGCCTTTTTGCAGGAACATGGCCTGGAGCCAATTGACTGGCAGATAGAAAACAGATAAAGGAATTTGGACAAATGGGTAAAAAGAATAGTAATACATTAGTGAAAAATGCGTCTTTTTTAATGGTTGCGGCGCTGATATCAAAGATTATCGGAATGATATACAAAAGTCCCCTGTCTTCGCTCCTGGGAAGAGAGAGCTTTGCCTGTTTCCAGTTCGCGCAGAATGTATATTTTATTCTGCTGATGATCGCATCCTTCAGTATTCCGCAGGCTGTATCCAAGATCATGTCGGAGCGGATCGCATTTAAAAGATACAGAGACGCGCAGAGGGTGTTTAAGGGCGCTCTTTTATATGCAGTGTTAGCCGGAGGCGCTGTTGCCCTTATATGTGTGTTCGGTGCTTCGATCCTGGTACCGGACAGCGTGGCAAATGCAAGACTGGCGCTTCAGATGCTGGCCCCTACTATTTTCATATCAGGTATTCTTGGGGTGTTCAGAGGATATTTCCAGGCCTACAGGAATATGATGCCCACGTCTATCTCTCAGATCGTAGAACAGATAGCGGTTGCGGTTGTGGCACTGTTGATGGCAAACTTTATGGTTCACCATTTTGCAGGTGCAGGGGAAGATACGCTGCAGAGATGGAGCGCAGCCGGGGCAACCATTGGTACGGGAGCCGGTGTTACGGCAGCGCTTCTTTTTATGCTGTTCGTGTACAGCGTGAATAGGAAGACGATCAACCGCAGGATTGCCAGGGACAAGGTTTCTGTGGATGAGAGCTATCAGCAGGTCATGAGAAATATTGTGCTGATCGTGGCGCCTATCATTCTCAGCGCCTTTATTTATAATGTGAATGGTTATATCAATGGTGTGATGTACACCAGCATTTCAGATTTCAGAGGTATGGATAACAGCCAGGTAAAAGTGCTGTATGCAGAGTTTGGATTTTTCATGACACTGATCAATATCCCCCTGACACTGGCTAGTACGGCTCCTACCTCCATGATTCCGGAGGTGTCCGCCCATTATGCCACAGGGGATGTGAAAGGCGCCATTGAGAAAATAAATAATGCCACATGGATCAGTATGCTGATTTCCATGCCGGCTTCCGTGGGGCTTGCCGTACTGGCACAGCCGGTAACCGCTCTGCTTTTCCCTTCCACAGAAGGCGTAGCGGGACAATTGATGGTGCTTGGGGTGATCACAGTTATCCTGAACAGTACATCCAATATATCAAATGGGGTTCTGCAGGGAATCGGAAGGGCTAATGTCCCTATGATCAACGCGGCAATTTCTCTGGCTGTGGATATTGTATTTTTGGCGGTTCTGCTGTTTTTTACCAATGCGGGAATCTATGCCGTGGTCATTGCCATGATCGTATATGCCATTGTTATGTGTGTACTCAATGACAGGGCCCTGAAGAAATACCTGGGATATCAGAATCCGTGGAAATATGCTTACCTGCCTCCGTTTTTGGCAACGATTCCCATGGGGATCGTTGCGTTTGCCGTGTACAAAGGTGTGAGATTACTGGCAAAATCACTGCCGCACTCCAATCTGCTGGCCTTGATCCCTTCGATCGCGCTGGCTGCTGCTGTGTATTTCATTGCCTATCTCTTTATTGCAAAACCATCCCGACAGGAACTTCTGTCCCTGCCGGGAGGGACAAAGCTTATAGTGCTGGCCCAGAAACTGAGGATCATCTGACAAGATCGTAAGAAAAGCCAGCGGGCTGCACAGAATGGCAGCCCGCTGGCTTTTTCTTTTTGTCACTGCATCTTTTTGAATGCAGTGGATAGCATCAGCTTAATGCGGTTCAGCTGGTTTACCTCGCTGGCACCTGGGTCATAGTCAATGGCAACAATATTGGCATCCGGATAATCCTTACGGATGGCTTTGATTACACCTTTGCCCACAATGTGGTTGGGCAGACAGCCAAAAGGCTGTGTACACACAATATTAGGCGCTCCGCTGTGGATCAGTTCCATCATCTCTCCGGTTAAAAACCATCCCTCTCCGGTCTGGTTGCCGATGGATACAATAGGTGCTGCCATCTTTGCCAAGTCTTTAATATTGGCAGATGGAGTAAAATGTTTGCTTTTGGCAAACTCTTTGTTGGCTGCTCCTCTGATAAATTCGATGGCTTTGATGCCCATATTGGCAGTTTTTGCAGATGTTTTTTTGAATCCTAAATATTTTGCCTTGAAATTCTGGTTATAGAAGCAATAGCATAAAAAGTCGATCAAATCCGGGCAGACAGGTTCTGCCCCTTCTTTTTCCAGAAGCTCTGCCAGATGGTTATTGGCAGCAGGCAGGAATTTTACCAGAATTTCACCTACAATCCCCACTCTCGGTTTTTTCTCACCGGTGATAGGCAGAGTGTCAAATTCCCGGATCATCTGTCGGCAGATGCGGTTAAACTGCCCGAAAGTAATGTGTTTGGCGCTTATGAAACGGATGCAGCGCTTCTCCCATTTGCGGTGCAGGGCGTTGGCGGAGCCTTTGACGGCTTCATAGGGGCGCATACGGTAGAGGCATTTCATAAGTATGTCTCCAAACACCGCGCCGAACGCCAGTCTGGAGGCCAGCTTTGCGGTGATTTTAAATCCGGGGTTTTCCTCCAGCCCGCTTAAATTAATGGAAATAACCGGTATGTAGGACATATTTGCCTTGGCAAGTGCCCTTCGGATAAATCCGATATAGTTGGAGGCACGGCATCCGCCTCCGGTCTGTGACATAATGATCGCCACTTTGTGCAGATCGTATTTGCCGGACAAGAGTGCCTGCATAATCTGGCCCACCACCATCAGGGAGGGGTAACAGGCATCATTGTTCACGTATTTGAGGCCCACATCCACAGCTTCCTTGTTGTCATTGGGAAGCACTTCCAGATTGTACCCGCTGGCATTGAACGCTGCCTGCAGGATGGAAAAATGGATGGGTGACATCTGCGGGCACAGGATCGTATATTTTTTTCTCATCTCAGGTGTGAATACCACCTTTTTGATGGAGGATGGTGATATTTTCCGTTTGATATGCTGTTCTTCCTTGACCCGGAGGGCAGCTATCAGAGAGCGGACACGGATGCGGGCTGCACCCAGGTTGTTCACTTCATCTATTTTCAGGCAGGTGTAAATTTTGCCGCTGTCTGCCAGGATCTCATTTACCTGGTCTGTGGTCACGGCATCCAGTCCGCATCCGAAGGAGTTTAACTGAATCAAATCCAGATTCTCTTTTTCCTTCACAAAGTTGGCGGCAGCGTAAAGTCTGGTGTGGTACATCCATTGGTCATTGACACGCAGGGGACGTTCGATAGGTGCCAGATGAGAGACAGAATCCTCTGTCAGTACGGCAATACCGTAGGAGTTGATCAAGTCCGGGATACCGTGATGGATCTCCGGGTCAATGTGGTATGGCCTTCCGGCCAGCACGATGCCGCGTCTTCCTGTCTTATCCAGATAGCGGAGAGTCTCCTCACCTTTCCTGCGGATATCTTCTCTGCACTTGGCCATTTCTTTCCAGGCGGCATGGGCGGCGTCAGATACTTCTGAGGAGGAAATGTCTTTAAACTCTTCCAGCAGCCGCTCTGTGATGGTATCCTCATTGGTCATAGCTAAGAACGGATTGTGGAATTGGATTTCCGGATCATTCAGTTCGTCAATGTTATTCTTTATATTCTCCGCATAGGAAGTGACGATGGGGCAGTTGTAATGGTTAATAGAATCCTCAAATTCTTCCCTCTCGTACGGAATGCAGGGGTAGAAGATATATTTGACCCCCTGTTTGATCAGCCACGATACATGTCCGTGTGCCAGTTTGGCTGGGTAGCACTCTGATTCACTGGGAATGGACTCAATGCCGAGTTCATATATCTTTCTGGTTGAGGTGGGGGAGAGTACCACCTGATATCCCAGCCTGGTAAAGAACGTATACCAGAAGGGATAGTTTTCAAACATGTTCAGGACTCTGGGAATGCCCACCTTTCCTCGGGAAGCTTTATCCTCTGTCAGCGGTTCATAGGAGAACAGCATTTTATATTTATATTCAAACAGATTGGGAATATGTTCCTTGTTCTTCTCTTTGCCGATTCCCCGCTCGCAGCGGTTGCCGGAAATATACTGGCGTCCGCCTGAGAATTTGTTGATGGTCAGACGGCAGTTATTGGTACAGCCCCTGCAGTTTGCCATGGTGGTTTTATACTGGAGACTGTTGATCTTTTCAATAGGAAGCATGGTGGTTTCCTGGCCTGCCGTATAGCGCTCCCTTGCGATGAGGGCAGCACCGAAAGCCCCCATGATTCCGGCAATGTCCGGACGTATGGCTTCACAGTTGGCAATGCGCTCAAAGCTTCTCAAAACAGCGTCATTATAGAAGGTTCCGCCCTGTACGACAATGTGTTTTCCAAGCTCAGAGGCATCGGAAACCTTGATAACCTTATATAATGCATTTTTTATAACGGAATATGCCAGTCCTGCGGAGATGTCTGATACCTCCGCACCTTCTTTTTGTGCCTGTTTTACTTTGGAATTCATGAAAACAGTACATCTGGTTCCAAGGTCAATGGGATTTTTTGCAAAGAGAGCGGCTTTTGCAAAATCCTGTACACTGTAATTCAGAGAATTGGCAAAGGTCTCGATAAAGGAGCCGCAGCCGGAGGAGCAGGCTTCGTTTAGCTGCACACTGTCCACAGTATGGTTCTTTATTTTGATGCATTTCATATCCTGACCGCCGATATCCAGGATACAGTCCACCTCAGGGTCAAAGAAAGCGGCTGCATAGTAGTGGGACACGGTCTCCACTTCCCCCTCATCCAAAAGAAGGGCAGCCTTGATCAGTGCTTCCCCGTAGCCGGTGGAACAGGAGTATGCGATTTTGGCTTCCCGGGGAAGGTGGCTGTAAATTTCCTGAATGGCACGGATACTGGTTGCCAGGGGATTGCCGTTGTTGTTGCTGTAAAAGGAGTAGAGCAGGGAACCATCCTCCCCGACCAGGGCTGCCTTTGTTGTGGTGGAGCCTGCGTCTATGCCAAGATAGCAGTTTCCGCTGTAGCCGGAGAGATCGTCGGTTTTCACATTGTAATGACTCTGGCGCTCATTGAATTTGTCATAATCCGCCCTGGAGGCAAACAGAGGTTCCATACGGTTGACCTCAAATTCCATATGTATATTGGCTGACAGCCTGTCACGCATGGCAGTTACGGATACGCCGGGCGCAACCTTTTTCGCATTCAGCGCAGAGCCGATAGCTGCGAACAGATGGGAATTGTCAGGTACAATGGTATGCTCCTCATCCAGCTTCAGTGTCCGGATAAACGCTGTCTTCAGTTCAGACAAAAAGTGAAGCGGGCCGCCCAGAAATGCCACATGGCCGCGGATTGGCTTTCCGCAGGCCAGGCCGCTTATGGTCTGGTTGACCACAGCCTGGAAAATGGAGGCTGCCAGGTCCTCCTTGGTAGCGCCCTCGTTGATCAGCGGCTGGATGTCTGTCTTGGCAAACACACCACAGCGGGCAGCGATAGGATAAAGCGCCTTGTAATTTTTGGCGTATTCATTCAGGCCCGCGGCATCCGTCTGCAGCAGGGAGGCCATTTGGTCAATAAAAGAGCCGGTTCCACCGGCACAGATGCCGTTCATACGCTGTTCAATATTTCCGCCCTCAAAATAAATGATCTTTGCATCCTCCCCGCCAAGCTCAATGGCTACGTCGGTTCTGGGAGCCAGTTCCTGTAGGGAGGAGGATACAGCGATAACCTCCTGCACAAAGGGAACCTCCAGATGTTTTGCAAGTGTAAGTCCGCCGGAACCGGTGATCACCGGAAGGACTAAAAATTCTCCTAATTTTTTATATGCCTTATCCAGCAGTCCAGCCAGTGTATTCTGAATGTCTGCAAAGTGGCGTTCATAATCGGAGAAAAGGATTTCTTTTTCTTCATTTAGAACTGCGATTTTTACTGTGGTGGAACCAATATCAATTCCAAGACGGTATACATCTGCAGTATTTTTATTATCTGCTGACATGGTCAGGAGACCTCCTTCATAATAAATGGACGGATTTTATGCCGTCATATATGCGTTTCTTCTTATTTATATGGTGCGATAGAAAATCATTTAACATTATACGACAATATTCCTAAAAATACAATTGCTAATTTGAAATTGGATTATTTTAGTTAAATATAATAAGAGGAAAAGAAAATATTCCAGCCGGTTGCGTTTACATTTCCCTTATGGTAGAATAAGCCAGACGTAACATTTATCAGATATACAGTTACGGGCAAAAGGATTACGTTTAGAAAGAGGAAATTGTTATATGTACAAGATACTGAAACAGGAAGGCATGGCAAAGCGCGCCCATTTTGAGACAGTGCACGGCACGGTGGAGACCCCTGTCTTTATGAACGTGGGCACAGTGGCTGCGATCAAGGGAGCAGTTGCCACAACGGACCTGCATGAAATAGGAACGCAGATAGAATTGTCAAACACATATCATCTCCATGTTCGCCCGGGTGACCAGGTAGTGAAAAAACTGGGCGGACTCCATAAATTTATGAACTGGGACAGACCCATACTCACGGATTCCGGCGGATTCCAGGTGTTTTCCCTGTCAAAGCTGCGGAAGATCAAAGAGGAAGGCGTTTATTTTAACTCCCACATTGACGGGCATAAGATTTTTATGGGACCAGAGGAAAGTATGCAGATACAGTCAAACCTGGCCTCCACCATCGCCATGGCGTTTGATGAATGTCCATCCTCTGTGGCAGACCGAAAATACGTTCAGGATTCTGTGGACAGGACCACAAGATGGCTTGCCCGATGCAAGGATGAGATGGCACGGCTGAATGAAAAAGAAGATACTCTCAATCCCCAGCAGATGTTGTTCGGCATTAATCAGGGCGCAGTATATGATGATATCCGTATCGCACATGCAAAAGAGATTGCCAAAATGGACCTTGACGGTTATGCGGTTGGGGGCCTTGCAGTGGGGGAGAGTCATGAAGAAATGTACCGGATCCTGGACAGTGTGGTGCCTTATCTTCCGGCAGATAAACCCACATATCTGATGGGAGTGGGAACACCGGCCAACATTTTGGAAGGAGTCTCCAGAGGTGTGGATTTCTTTGACTGTGTATACCCAAGCCGGAATGGACGCCACGGCCATGTGTACACGAATTTTGGAAAACTCAATCTGTTCAACGCTAAATATGAACTGGATTCCCGCCCGATCGAGGAGGGATGCCAGTGCCCGGCCTGCAGAAGTTACAGCAGGGCCTATATCCGTCATCTTCTGAAAGCTAAGGAAATGCTGGGAATGCGTCTGTGTGTACTGCACAACCTGTATTTCTACAATACCATGATGACGGAAATACGCCAGGCTCTTGATGAAGGGCACTATGAGGATTATAAACAGCAGAAGCTGGAGCGCATGGCAGCAGGTCCTAAGGCATAAAAACAGAAAAAACGTGTAAAATATATAAAAAAACCTGAAAAACACTTGAAGAAATAAGAAAAATTGTGTATTATTGTAATAACGTTCAAAAATATAATTTGCAGGAGGAACAAAAATGTTATTAGGACAGGCAAGCGCAGGCGGCGCCGGTGCATGGGCAACCATGTTACTGCCTCTGGTTGTATTTTTTCTTTTAATGTATTTCATGATCATGAGACCGCAGAAAAAGGAACAGCAGAGAGTAAAATCCATGTTATCTTCTATGGAAGTAGGCGACAGTGTGGTAACCACAAGCGGTTTTTACGGAATCTTAATTGATATTACAGATGAAGATGTTATCGTAGAATTCGGAAACAATAGAAACTGCAGAATCCCTATGAGAAAAGCGGCTATCGCAGAAGTTGAGAAAGCCGGAGACGGAATCGCAGAAAAAGAGTAATTTAGAAGATTGAAAAGTAAGACAGGTGTTGCAGGAAAAATGGTTCTGCGGCGCCTGTTTTTTCGTGAATGAGAAACGGCCTCTTGATAGAAACAGGGACAGAATATGGAGAAATACGAACATGGCATTTATCAGTTTATTTGATGTGATCGGGCCAAATATGGTGGGACCTTCCAGCTCTCACACCGCAGGTGCGGCATCCATGGCCCTTCTTGCGCGGAGGCTTTTTCCGGGCAGGATAAAAAAAGTGCGCTTTACCCTGTATGGTTCTTTTGCCCAGACATACCGGGGGCATGGTACAGACCGGGCACTTCTGGGAGGCATCATGGGATTTCAGACAGATGATCTGCGAATCAGGGATTCCCTGACACTGGCCCAAGAGCAGGGGCTTTGCTATGAATTTATAACCAGCGGTGAACTGGGAGATGAACACCCAAATACTGCGGATATGGATATGGAGGGTACCGGCGGGGAACATCTTTTTGTGCGTGGTGTTTCCCTGGGCGGCGGCAAGGTGAAAATTGTCCGGCTGAATCAGATAGAAGTGGATTTTACAGGGGAGTACAGCACTCTGGTTGTCAGTCAGACAGACAAGCCGGGTGTGGTGGCACATATTACCAAGGCTCTGAGCGAGAAGAATGTAAATATTGCGTTTATGCGCCTTTACCGGGAGGAAAGAGGTGCCAGGGCCTATACCATTGTGGAGTCTGATGAAAAAATACCGGAAGACGTGACAGATATAATCAGGGAAAATCCCTGTGTCTCCAACGTGATTCTGGTACAGATATAGGAGGATAGGATGGAATTCAATCAGGGCAGTGAACTTTTAGATCTATGCAGGGAGCAGGACATACCCATCTCCAGGGCTATGAAGCTTAGGGAGACGGAATTTTCCCGGATTTCAGAGGAGGAAGTGGAGCAGAAAATGAAAAAATCCCTGAAGATCATGCGACGTTCCGCAAAAGAGCCTTTGACCAATCCCAAGCCCTCCGTAGGCGGTCTGATCGGCGGAGAATCCCGCAAGCTTCATCAGCATGCTTTGGCGGGAAGGTCTGTCTGCGGGACGGTGCTTCAGCGTGCAATCACTTATGCCATGGCAGTTCTGGAGGTCAATGCCTCCATGGGTGTGATCGTGGCCGCGCCTACAGCGGGCTCTTCCGGTGTGGTACCGGGAGTGCTTCTGGCTCTGCAGGAAGAATATGATTTGGCGGAAAAGGAAGTTTTAAACGGACTTTACACAGCAGGAGCCATTGGATACCTGCTTATGCGGAATGCCTCTGTGGCAGGTGCGGAAGCGGGGTGTCAGGCGGAGGTGGGCGCAGCTTCAGCCATGGCAGCCGCGGCTGCGGTGGAGATGATGGGAGGCACACCAAAGCAGTGTCTGGATGCGGCCTCTGTGGCAATATCCAACCTGCTTGGTCTGGTCTGTGATCCCATTGCAGGCCTTGTGGAGTACCCATGTCAGAACAGGAACAGTGTGGGGGCAGCGAATGCGCTGATCTGTGCGGAGCAGACCCTTGCGGGAATCCAGGCAGTGATTCCTTTTGACGAGATGGCCCAGGCCATGTATCATGTGGGCAGAAGTCTTCCTTTTGAACTGCGGGAAAGCGCACTGGGCGGTTGTGCGGCAACCCCTGCTGCATGCAGACGTACTTGCGAGATTTTTGGAAGCTGAGGATTGAGAGAGCATTTTCACACCGACATTTTCCGTAGAAAATTTATCGGACAGATAAGCAGCGAAAGATTTATTATATATATAAGGCAGGTGGAAATATGGAGTGGATGCAGCGGATAAATCGAGTGATGGATTATGTGGAGGAGCATCTTCGGGATGAGATTCATGAGGAAGAGATCAGTAAGATTATGGCGTGTCCGTATCAGAACTTTCAGAGTCTGTTCGGACAGGTGACAAACATAAGTTTTTCCGAATATATCAGAAGACGCAAGCTGACTATGGCGGCATATGATTTGCAGAATACCGATGAGAAAGTGTTGGATATTGCACTGAAATATGGATATCAGTCAGGAGATGCTTTCCGTGTGGCATTCCGCAAAATGCACGGTGTCAATCCCACGGAGGTGAGACAGAATGCTGTTCCGCTGATGTTTTACTGTAGGCTTGAATTTCAGATAACTGTAAAGGGTGTAGAGTCTATGAGGTATACGATTGAAGACAAGAAGGCATTTCAGGTACTTGGAACAAGAATGACCACGCCGTACGGAGGTGGTACCTGGGCAGTGGTGAAGAGCGACGGTACCAATGAAAAGATGAAAGATGTCAGCGGAGATTTTTTTGACCTGGGGCTGTGTTTTGGATTTCAGAAAGACGGCAGCAATGATTATATGTGCGCTGTCCTTTGGGATGGGCCAAAGGTAGAGGGATTTGTGACATATCAGTACCCGCCGGCAACGTGGCTTATTTTCCAGACAAAGGGAAAGATTTCAGATAATATACTGGGGAATTTATGGCGGCAGATCAATCAGGAATTTCTGCCCCAGAGCCAGTATGACAAATGCGGACTCCCCACTATTGAAAGATACATTTTTTGGAATGAAGCTGAGGATGCAGGGGAAGTGGAAGTCTGGATACCAGTGAAATATTAATTAAGGATGTCTCATATCTATAACAAGGTATGAGACATTTTTGTATAAAAAAGTCTGGTAACAAAGTATATTGGCTGTTTTGCGCTTGAATGATAGTTTTGAGATATAAGAAATTACGATAGCAGCATATGTAAATATACTGCTGTGTTAGCTGCACGGCGGCTCAATTGGAGGTAGATATGAGCAGTACCCGGATCTGGTGGAGCAGCTTTCTACAGCCAAATCACCGCAGCAGATGCTCGGTGCTGTTGCGAAGATCTATTATGCTAAATTACTGGATGTGGACCCGGAGAGGATTTTCTGTCTGTCCATTATGCCGTGCGTGGCGAAGAAACAGGAATGTGCACTTCCCACCATGCGGAACGCAGGAGTGAGCGTTCAGAATAATACATAAAATACATAGCCTTTGGGGATACTGTGTGTGAAAAACATTCTAATGCCGAGGTGACAAAATGGATAAAAAACAACAGGAAGCGTTAAACAGAAAAAAAACAAATGAAACCTTCAACAGTATTACCCAGAAGGTGAAACCCGAGAATCAGAACCAGCAGCATAATGCCAGATCTGAGGCTGTGGAGCCGAAAATCAGGCAGGTTTAAAATAGTGCCGCAAAAAGCACAAAAACCTGCTAACAAAAGTCAATACTTTTTTAGCAGGTTTTTGTGCTTAGAAAGTTGGTATTTCTCTTGAACTACATAATAGCTTTTCAATATTATAACATATGTCTTTGTCACAGCGCAGCGCCATATCCTGAAAATCTGATGGATTCACATAGAAACCAAATCCTTGGCTGTCAGTTATCATTAAGCAGTGAATATCTTTATTTTCTATTTTATAATTATGAGTTTTTAATATCTCAATAAGAAGTTCTTTTCTTTTCGTATCATTATCTTTGATCCGTTCCCAAGTGCTTTTTATTTTTTCCGATTCTGACATTTCTTCTAAAAAAACAGAAATATGGATATTTAAAGCAGCCGCGATTTTTTGTAGCTGCTCTATTTTGGGCTGGCGTTTTCCGGATTCATATTGAGCGATCATTTGAGGAGATACTCCAAGAGAACTGCCCAATGCCTTTTGCGTCATTTTTGCTGTTTTCCTTGCGTTACGGATTTTTTCACCGATTGTCATTTTAACTTCACCTCCCAATCTTCTTTATATAATAACATGGTATAAATAGAAAATAAAGCAAAAGATTAAAAATGGACATTGACTAAAGCATAAGATTAATGTATGATGAAAAGGTAGTTAAGCAAATGCTTTATAACGGAGGTGAGAAAATGCGAATTGACAGAGTGAAACTGGTGACGGAACTGGCCAAAAGGGATATGACGCAGAAGAAACTGGCAGAGATCGCGGGGATTTCCATCTCCAATTTTAACGAAGAATTTATCGTACGTGTTGTAGCACCATTACTGGGAAGTGTATTTTATGTCGAAGGTGGATTGTTATTTATAATTCTGTCTTTGTTATTTTATATTTTTCATAATCGCAAACTACTATTATCTTTATCATTCACTGGATTTGCAGTAACATATACAGCATTGTTTCAATTTAACATATTAGAAAGAACTAGAAATTATTTGGACCGCATATCAGGGCATATTCTTGGTGAAATATTTTTTTTTATATCTGTTACCATATTAAATATTGCACCAATGAATATTTATGAACATTCTCTATTATATGATAATTATGTCTGGATGATGTTATTGTCTATTCCATTCATTCTTTCATATAATGGAAAAAGGGGTATTGGGATGAGGTATTTTTTTTATCTCTATTATCCACTTCATTTAATTATATTAAGTATTATTTCATTTAAGTTTTCTGTATCATAATGAGAAAGTTTTGTACATAAAAAAGCAAATACTTATAGTTTGGGTAAACTTGAAGTCTTGATATATGAAAAAGATGGAGTAACTGTATTTTGAGGTTTTACAGTAAAAAACTCCTTTAGAGGATTTTATTATAAAGACCGCAATGCAGCACTTAAGATTTGTATTGCGGTCTTTTTATTATATGAATTTATTCACTTACATTAAGCATTTCCTTCACTTCATCAATACTTTTTCCGGATTCATCAATCAGTGTCTTTAAAGCAATTAAATCTTCCTGTTCTTTTATAGATTCCAGTTCCTTCAATTCAGCTTTTGCCTGTTTTAATTTATCACTATATTCAGCAATCTGAGCTTCTATTAATTCAATCTTTTGTTCCGTAGTATAACTTTTTCTTCCTCTTGCCATTTAACATACCTCTCTCTATACATACCTCTATATATTTATACAGATAAATATACAGGGTATTATTGGAAATGTAAAGAGTTTAGGCAGGATACATTCTATGGCGATCGCATCCTGCGCTTTACGAAAATGCAAGCAGGTGGGGATACCCTATAAGGGCGTACATGCATTAAGACGTACAGTTTCATCCAATCTAAAAAATATGGGAGTACCTACGGTAGTTGTATCTTCAATGCTCGGCCAAACATCTATAGTGAATGAAAATAATTACACATATGATATTGCAAGTATGGAAGAAAAACGAAGAGTTTTAGCGCAAATGGATGAAAAGGTTACTTCATTGTAAAAAGGTAATCAAAGTAATCAAAAAATCGGGGATGAAGAAGCAAAGAAAAAGCAGTAAAAAGCCTTTAAATTCAAGCTTTTTACTGCAAGCACTCAACAGCAGATAACGGGAATCGAACCCGCCTCTCCAGCTTGGGAAGCTGGCGTTCTACCGATGAACTATATCTGCATACAAGTATAATTAAGGAAAATGAAATTCCCTGACATGCACCAGCCTGCGCGTGTTCCTCCGGGATATTCATATGTGTGAACCGAGACACCGCAGATACGGGCGTAAACGCTGACCGCACTCCTCCCGGAACTGATGCGTTGAGAATATTATAATCCAAAATATTTCTATTTGCAAGAGTATTTTTGAACTGTTATAGCTTATATAACGAAAAAGAATAGCAGACTGCCTTATTATGCCTTGAAATATAAGTGAAAAAGGATTATCATAATTAAAATACTATATTGCGATAATATACGACAATTGTACGACAGGAGGAGAATCTCATGAACTATAAAATTGCATTGATCCCAGGTGATGGAATCGGACCCGAGATTGTGACAGAGGCTAAAAAGGTACTGGATCAGGTATGCGGAGTCTATGGTCACAGCTTTTCTTATGAGGAGGTGCTGCTGGGCGGGGCTTCCATTGATGTGCACGGTGTGCCGCTGACAGATGAGGCTGTGGAGACTGCAAAAGCTTCGGATGCTGTGCTTATGGGGTCCATTGGAGGAGATGCCAAAACCTCTCCCTGGTATCAGCTGGAGCCTTCAAAACGTCCGGAGGCAGGACTTTTAGCGATCAGAAAAGCCCTGAATCTGTTTGCTAATCTACGTCCGGCCTATCTGTACGATGAACTGAAAGGTGCCTGCCCTCTTAAGGAGGAAGTGATCGGTGATGGATTTGACATGATCATTGTCAGAGAGCTGACCGGCGGCCTGTATTTTGGTGAGAGAAAAACCGTGGTGGAAAACGGTGTGACAACAGCCGTTGATACCCTTACATACAATGAAAATGAAATTCGCAGGATTGCTGTCAAGGCATTTGATATTGCCATGAAAAGAAATAAAAAGGTCACAAGCGTGGACAAAGCCAATGTACTGGATTCATCAAGACTCTGGAGAAGGGTAGTGGAAGAGGTGGCAAAGGACTATCCGGAGGTGGCACTGGAACACATGCTGGTGGATAATTGTGCTATGCAGCTTGTCCATGATCCGGGTCAGTTTGATGTCATTCTCACAGAGAACATGTTCGGTGATATTTTGTCTGACGAAGCCAGCATGGTGACAGGTTCCATCGGAATGCTCTCCTCAGCCAGCTTAAATGAGACAAAATTCGGGCTTTATGAGCCGAGCCACGGTTCTGCTCCCGATATTGCAGGAAAAGGAATTGCCAATCCTCTTGCAACTATCTTATCAGCAGCCATGATGCTGCGCTACTCTCTGGACCTGGACAAAGAGGCAGATGCTGTGGAAGCAGCTGTACAGAAAGTCCTTACTGAGGGATACCGCACAGTGGATATTATGGCAGATGGTATGAAACAGGTGGGTACCAAAGAGATGGGAGATTTGATCGCAGAGAGAATCTGAGATTTGAATGAGATAAAATCGGATAACAGAAAGGATTGTGAATGAGTATGAGAAGTGATGCAGTAAAAACAGGCATGCAGCAGGCACCGCACCGTTCCCTGTTCAATGCCCTGGGAATGACAAAAGAGGAGCTGGAGAGGCCGCTGGTAGGTATTGTCAGCTCCTACAATGAGATTGTACCGGGCCACATGAACCTGGATAAAATTGTGGATGCCGTAAAATTAGGTGTTGCTATGGCAGGGGGAACCCCTATCATGTTTCCGGCTATTGCTGTTTGCGATGGTATTGCCATGGGACATACAGGAATGAAATATTCTCTGGTGACCAGAGATTTGATCGCAGATTCCACAGAGGCTATGGCTATGGCACATCAGTTTGACGCTCTGGTTATGGTGCCCAACTGTGACAAGAATGTGCCGGGCCTTTTGATGGCAGCAGCCAGAATCAATGTACCCACCGTATTTGTAAGCGGCGGCCCCATGCTGGCAGGCCGTGTGCATGGTCAGAAGAGAAGTCTTTCCTCCATGTTCGAGGCTGTGGGTTCCTACAGTGCGGGAACCATGACAGCAGAGGAAGTGGAAGAGTTTGAAAATAAAGTATGCCCCACCTGCGGCTCCTGTTCCGGTATGTACACTGCAAACAGCATGAACTGCCTGACAGAGGTGCTGGGTATGGGATTAAATGGAAACGGAACCATTCCGGCTGTATATTCCGAGAGGATCAAACTGGCAAAACATGCAGGGATGCAGGTAATGGAAATGTACAGACAGAATATCCGGCCCCGGGACATTATGACAAAAGACGCTATTATGAATGCTCTGACTGTTGACATGGCTCTTGGATGTTCCACCAACAGTATGCTGCATCTGCCGGCGATCGCCCATGAGATCGGATGGGATTTTGATATTACCTTCGCTAATGAAGTGAGTGCGAAGACGCCCAACCTGTGCCATCTGGCACCTGCAGGGCCCACCTACATAGAAGACTTAAATGAGGCCGGCGGTGTATATGCAGTCATGAACGAGCTTACGAAAAAAGACCTGCTGAATTTAGACTGTATGACAGTGACAGGAAAAACAGTAGGTGAAAATATTAAGGATTGCGAAAACAGGAACCCGGAAGTTATCCGTCCTGTAGAGAACCCTTACAGCCAGACAGGCGGTCTTGCGGTCCTGACCGGCAATCTGGCACCGGACGGCGGGGTGGTAAAACGCTCTGCAGTCTGTGAGGAGATGATGATGCACGAAGGTCCCGCGAGAGTCTTTGACTGCGAGGAAGATGCCATTGATGCCATCAAAGGCGGCAAAATCGTAGCAGGGGATGTTGTGGTGATCCGTTATGAGGGACCAAAAGGCGGTCCGGGCATGAGAGAGATGCTGAACCCAACATCCGCTATTGCAGGTATGGGACTTGGTTCCAGCGTGGCTCTGATCACGGACGGACGGTTCTCAGGCGCTTCCCGTGGGGCTTCTATTGGCCATATTTCTCCGGAGGCAGCCGTAGGCGGTCCTATTGCCCTTGTGAAAGAGGGAGATATCATCCGCATCAATATTCCGGAAAATAAGCTGGAACTGGCAGTTTCAGAGGAGGAAATGGACAAGAGAAAAGCTGAGTGGCAGCCAAGAGAGCCGAAAGTGAACACGGGATACCTGGCACGCTATGCGGCTATGGTAACCAGCGGAAACAGGGGCGCCGTTCTGGAAATCCAGAAATAAAAACAAAAAAAGATAACGGTTGGGAGGATTTCAATATGCAGTTGACAGGAGCAGAAATAGTAATCGAATGTTTAAAAGAGCAGGGTGTAGATACCGTTTTTGGTTATCCGGGCGGAACGATTCTGAATATTTATGATGAGCTATACAAACACAGCCATGAGATTCATCACGTACTCACTTCCCACGAGCAGGGCGCAGCCCATGCAGCGGACGGCTTTGCCCGTTCCACAGGAAAAGTGGGAGTATGTTTTGCAACCAGCGGCCCAGGTGCCACCAACCTTGTGACAGGGATCGCAACGGCGCACATGGACTCCGTCCCCGTCGTTGCCATTACCTGTAATGTGGGGGTTCCCCTTCTTGGAAAAGACAGTTTCCAGGAGGTGGACATAGCAGGCGTCGTTATGCCTATTACAAAACACAGTTTTATTGTAAAAGACGTGAAGAAGCTGGCAAAAACAATCCGCCGTGCTTTTGTCATTGCGAAGAGCGGACGTCCCGGCCCGGTTCTAGTGGATATTACCAAGGATGTAACTGCGGCCAAGACAGACTTTGAAAATATAGTGCCGAAGCCGGTGAAACCCTCTGTGGCCGAGATCGAAGAGGCAGATCTGGCGAAGGCTGCGGACATGATCCAGGAGGCAAAGCGTCCCTTCATTTTTGTGGGCGGCGGAGCCATCGCAGCAAATGCCTGGGAGGAGCTGCGCATTTTTGCCCATAAGATCCAGGCACCTGTAACAGATTCCCTTATGGGAAAGGGCGCGTTCTCCGGAGAAGATGAGCTGTACACAGGTATGCTGGGTATGCATGGAACCAAGGCTTCCAATCTGGGCGTGACAAAATGTGATTTGCTTATTACTGTTGGCGCCAGATTCAGCGACCGTGTAACCGGCAATACCAGGAACTTTGCCAGGAACGCAAAAGTGATCCAGATTGATGTGGATGCTGCAGAAATCAATAAAAATGTGCTGGTTGACTGCAGTGTTGTGGGAGATGCCAGGGAAGTGCTGAAACGCCTCAATGACATGCTGGAGCAGAAAGAACATAAGGAGTGGCTGGAATACGTTGAGGAGCTGAAAGAAAAATATCCTCTGCGCTACAATGAGGAGGGCCTAAGCGGTCCGGCTATTATTGAGGAAATCTACCATCAGACAAAAGGCGATGCCATAATCGTTACAGAGGTGGGGCAGCATCAGATGTGGGCTGCCCAGTATTACAAATATAAAACACCCCGCACATTTTTGTCCTCAGGCGGATTGGGAACCATGGGCTACGGCCTGGGTGCAGCCATAGGTGCCAAGATGGGCAATCCTGACAAGGTAGTTATCAATGTGGCAGGAGACGGCTGTTTCCGCATGAATATGAATGAGATTGCAACCGCCACAAGAAATGATGTTCCTCTCATTCAGGTGGTCATCAACAACCAGGTCCTTGGAATGGTTCGGCAGTGGCAAACTTTGTTCTATGAAGGCAGATATTCCAATACAGTATTAAAGGATAAAGTTGATTTTGTAAAACTGGCGGAAGCTATGGGGGCAGTGGGGATCCGCGTGACCACAAAGGAAGAACTCAGGGAAGCTTTGGCAAAAGCCATTGAGTTAAATACAACGGTTGTTATGGACTGTATGATCGACAGCGACGACAAGGTGTTTCCAATGGTGCCGGCAGGCGCCAACATTGAGGATGCGTTTGATGAGGAAGACCTGAAAGCAAAACAGAAATAGCATGTCTTTTACAGAAAGACAAATGTTTTTATTGACAATAATATAACAAAGAGGTAGAATACTTCTTGTCAAGCAATTTATGCCACGTGTCCTCAAAAAGGGCATGTGGCGTTACTATTAGAAATGCTTTAGAGTGATACAAGAGTAAGATGATAGAGGAGGAAACAACAAGTGAGCAGAGTTTATAACTTTTCAGCAGGGCCGGCGGTTCTGCCGGAGGAAGTGCTGCAGGAAGCAGCAGCAGAGATGCTGGATTATAAGGGAACAGGCATGTCCGTGATGGAGATGAGCCACCGTTCCAAAGCATTCGAGGATATTATACATACTGCAGAGGCAGATTTGCGAGAACTGCTGCACATTCCTGACAACTATAAAGTATTATTTCTGCAGGGCGGTGCCCATCAGCAGTTCGCCATGATTCCTATGAACCTGATGAAAAATAAAGTGGCTGACTACATTGTCACAGGCCAGTGGGCGAAAAAGGCATGGCAGGAGGCACAGAAGTACGGGACAGCAAACAAGGCTGCATCCTCTGAGGATAAGACATATTCCTATATTCCGGATTGCTCTGATCTTCCCATAAGCCCGGATGCGGATTACGTGTACATCTGCGAAAACAATACGATCTACGGAACAAAATTTAAAACACTGCCGAATACAAAGGGTAAAACTCTGGTAGCTGATGTTTCCTCCTGCTTTCTCTCCGAACCTATGGATGTGGAAAAATACGGTGTTATTTACGGCGGCGCACAGAAGAATATTGGTCCTGCCGGTGTGGTGATCGCCATTATCCGCGAGGATTTGATCACAGAGGATGTTCTTCCCGGCACACCAACCATGCTGACATACAAGACACATGCAGATGCAGAGTCCTTGTACAATACACCTAACTGCTACGGGATCTATATGTGCGGCAAGGTATTCCAGTGGCTGAAGAAACAGGGTGGTCTGGGAGCCATGAAAGAGCATAATGAGAAAAAGGCCAAAATCCTTTATGATTACCTGGATGAGAGCGCAATGTTTAGAGGAACAGTGGAACCGGCTTCCCGTTCGCTGATGAATGTGCCTTTTGTCACAGGGGATAAAAATTTGGATGCAAAATTTATAAAAGAGGCCACAGAGGCAGGATTTGTAAATCTGAAAGGCCACAGAAGTGTAGGCGGTATGCGTGCCAGCATTTACAATGCCATGCCGATACAAGGTGTGGAGGCGCTGGTTGCTTTCATGAAAAAATTTGAAAAGGAGAACGCTTGATCATGTACAGATATCACTGCTTAAATCCAATTTCCAGTGTAGGACTGGAGTATTTCCCGGCCAAATACGAGAGCACAGACAATATATCAGATGCCGACGCCGTTCTGGTAAGAAGTGCAAACATGCATGAGATGGAGCTTCCGAAGAATGTGGTTGCTATCGCCAGGGCAGGTGCTGGCGTCAACAATATTCCGCTGGAGGAGTGCGCAAAGGACGGTGTTGTAGTCTTCAACACACCCGGAGCCAACGCCAACGGTGTAAAAGAGATGGTCATTGCCGGAATGCTGCTGGCATCCAGAGATATTGTGGGCGGTATTGAATGGCTGGAGCATCAGGATGCCACAGAAGATATCGGAAAACTGGCTGAGAAAAAGAAAAAACAGTTTGCCGGCTGTGAGATCAGCGGCAGAAAGCTGGGTATTATCGGCCTTGGCGCCATCGGTGTAAAGGTGGCAAATGCAGCCGTACATCTTGGAATGGAAGTATACGGTTATGACCCGTTTATCTCTGTAGATGCAGCATGGAATCTTTCCAGAAGTATTCACCACATCAATGACCTGAATGTGATCTACAAAGAATGTGATTATATCACTATTCATGTACCGCTGATCGAATCTACAAGAAAGATGATCGGCGCGGATGAGATCGCCCAGATGAAAGAGGGTGTGGTTCTCCTGAACTTTGCAAGAGATTTGCTGGTAGATGAGGAAGCTCTGGCGGAGGCACTGAAAGAGGGCAAAGTAAAAAAATATGTGACAGACTTTGCCAATCCGCTGGTGACCAGCACGCCCAATACTCTGGTAACTCCTCATCTGGGAGCATCCACAGAGGAATCAGAAGATAACTGTGCAGTGATGGCAGTGAAACAGCTTATGGACTTTCTGGAAAACGGAAATATCAAGAATTCCGTAAACTATCCGGACTGTGATACAGGTGCCTGTGTGGATGTGGGAAGAATTGCCATCAACCACAAAAATATTCCAAACATGATCAGCCAGTTCACCAGGGTGCTGGGTGATGCGGGCGTGAATATCTCCAACATGACCAATAAGAGTAAAGGTGACTTTGCCTATACGCTCATAGATGTGTCCACCCCTATATCCGGTGAGGTGGCAAAAGAGCTGAAAAATATACACGGTGTTTATCGTGTCCGTATTGTAAAATAATAGCTGTGATATTATTTATGGCAGAATGAGTTATCGTTGGGCCTGACCTGAGACTTCGGTTTCAGGGCAGGCCTTTTGCTATGCATCGCGCAGCGTCCCCTTGGGGAAAACGCCTCCCGGGACAGTGGCCTGTGAATAGCAACAATAATTGTGCCTATTTCATTGTATTTTAAGACTATATACGGTATAATTTTACTATAGCGTTATAAAAAGACATCAATCTATTTGGGGTGTGAAAATGAGCAGAAAAAAGAAAAAACCGGAAACATTCATACAGAAGAGAGTCCGCAGCGCAAAGCGGATAAAATCTTTTTGCGGTGCGCTTAGAAGAAACCATAAGCGGCTTGGGAAGGTATTCAATGGTGTCTGCGAAGTTGCTGCCCATGTTATGGAGAAAAAATTATAAAGGAGAGCAGATAATGGCGGTAGTAAAACCATTTTGTGCAGTGCGTCCCCAGGAAAACCTGGCATCACAGATCGCCGCACTGCCTTATGATGTATATAACAGAAAAGAGGCGAAAGAGGTAACCGAAAAAAATCCATATTCCTTTTTGAAAATTGACCGGCCGGAGACACAGTTTCCGGATGATGTGGATATGTATGCGCCTGAGGTTTACAAAAAGGCCAGAAAGATATTCTGGAACATGATGGAAGACGGAGATTTTCTTCAGGATGTGGACCCGAATTTTTATCTCTATGAGCTGACCAGAAACGGACATGTACAGACAGGGATCGTGGCTTGTGCTTCCATTGATGATTACATGAACGGTATCATCAAAAAGCATGAGAATACCAGGGTAGAGAAAGAGCTGGACCGCATTCGCCACGTGGATGTACTGGAGGCACAGACAGGTCCTATTTTCCTGGCGTACCGTGCAAATGCGGATTTCAGACACCTGATAGAGGTGAAAAAGAAAGATTTTCCTATTTTTAACTTTGTATCAGAGGATGGGATCCGGCACAGGGGATGGATGATTTATGAGTCGGCCATGACCCACAAGATAGAAAAAACCTTCCGGGCCATGGACGGCATTTATATTGCAGACGGCCATCACAGGGCAGCCTCAGCCATCAAAGCGGGGCTGAAACGGCGCCAGGAGAATCCCAATTATACGGGCAGGGAGCCTTTCAATTATTTCCTGTGTACCCTGTTTGCGGATGAGGAGCTGGAGATCCTGGATTATAACCGGGTGGTGAAAGATTTAAATGGCTGTTCCGAGGAGGAGTTCCTGGAAAAAGTAAGAGAACGATTCTTTGTATCAGAACCCGGAACAGAAGCGGTATCTCCCCGGCAAAAGGGTGAATTCGGCATGTTTCTGGGTGGCAGGTGGTATACACTCAACATAAAGGACGAATATCGTTCCCCGGATGTGGTGGACGGACTTGATGTGGCATTGCTGCAGAATAATCTGCTGGAGCCTGTATTGGGAATCCGGGAGCCGGCAAAAGACCCGCGCATTGATTTTATTGGAGGGATCCGGGGGCTGGGTGAGCTGGAAAAACGTGTTTTGACAGACTGTAAAGCAGCTTTTTCCATGTATCCCACTTCCATGGCAGAGCTTTTTGCTGTTGCAGACGCCGGAAAGCTCATGCCGCCAAAATCCACCTGGTTTGAGCCGAAACTCAGAAGCGGACTGTTTATCCACAGGATATAGAATATGAGAGAGCATTTATATGATAAAATCGACCGTCTGGAAGCAGGGGAATCCCTGGACAGGGAAACCTATACGGAGCTGATCGAAAAGCGGAATGAAGACCTTGCCGGTTATCTGTTTGAAAAGGCAGTACAGATGCGGGAGAAATTTTACGGAAACCGCATTTACATAAGAGGACTGATCGAGTTTACCGATTACTGCAGAAACGACTGTTATTACTGCGGGATCCGAAAAGGGAACCGCAGGGCAGAGCGTTACCGCCTTGGGAGGGAAGAAATTTTAGAGTGCTGCAAAAAGGGCTATTCCCTTGGCTTCCGAACTTTTGTGCTGCAGGGCGGTGAGGATCCCTGGTATACGGATGACAGAATCACAGAACTGGTCGGTACCATAAAGAAAAAATACAGCGACTGTGCTGTGACTCTCTCCATTGGGGAAAAGGAGAGGGAAAGTTATGAAAGATATTTTGAAGCTGGGGCGGACCGGTATCTGCTCAGACATGAGACGGTCTGCGAGGAACACTATAAAACCCTGCATCCGCCTTCCATGTCCTATGCTCACAGGCAGGAATGCCTGAAAAATCTAAAGGACATTGGATTTCAGACAGGATGCGGCTTCATGGTGGGAACACCGGGACAGACAGCGGAAAATCTGGCAGATGAACTGCTCTTTTTAAAAGAATTCCAGCCAGCCATGGTGGGGATCGGGCCTTTTATTCCGCACAGGGACACTCCTTTGGGGAATCAGGCACCGGGAAGCGCAGAGCTTACCCTGTATCTACTGGGATTGATCCGCCTGCTGCTTCCCAAAGTCCTTCTACCTGCCACAACTGCCCTTGGAACCATTTCCCATGACGGGAGGGAGCGGGGGATACTGGCAGGGGCCAATGTGGTGATGCCAAACTTATCGGCTTCACTGGTACAGGGAAAATACGAACTGTACGACCATAAGATTTACACAGGCGCAGAAAATGCCGCCGAACTGGAACTTCTTCGCAGCTGTATGAAGAAAATTGGCTGTGAAGTGACCGTAGACCGGGGAGACACTAAAATGGATACCCGGTAAAGAGAAAAGGAGAGGGTAAAAATGAGTTACGATCCGAAATCACTGAAAGCAGAGGAATTTATTTCTCACGAAGAAATCCAGGAGACACTTGCCTATGCTGAGGCAAATAAGCACAATGAGGCGCTTATTGACCAGATCATCGAGAAGGCAAAGCTTCGTAAGGGCCTGACCCACAGGGAAGCTTCTGTACTGCTGAACTGCGACATCGAGGAGAAAAACCAGGAGATTTATAAACTGGCTGAACAGATTAAAAAGGATTTCTACGGAAACCGGATTGTTATGTTTGCGCCCCTTTATCTGTCCAATTACTGTATCAACGGCTGTGTGTACTGTCCCTATCACAGGAAAAACAAACATATAGCCAGAAAGAAACTGACACAGGAGGAGATTGTAAAAGAGGTAACAGCTCTGCAGGATATGGGCCATAAGCGCCTAGCCCTGGAAGCGGGCGAGGATCCTCAGAACAATCCCATTGAATACATACTGGAGAGCATCAAAACCATTTACAGCATCAAACATAAAAACGGGGCGATCCGCCGTGTAAACGTAAATATTGCCGCCACCACAGTGGAGGATTACAGAAAACTGAAAGATGCCGGCATTGGCACCTACATTCTCTTCCAGGAAACCTACCACAAAGAGAGCTACAAAAAGCTTCATCCCACAGGCCCCAAGAGCAATTACGATTATCACACAGAGGCCATGGACAGAGCTATGGAAGGCGGTATCGACGATGTAGGTCTTGGGGTACTGTTCGGGCTGGAGATGTACCGCTATGAATTTGCGGGGCTTCTTATGCATGCAGAGCATCTGGAAGCTGTCCATGGTGTGGGACCTCACACCATCAGTGTTCCGAGAGTGAAACATGCGGACGATATAGACCCCTCTGCGTTTGATAACGGCATTGATGATGACATCTTCGCTAAACTGGTTGCCTGTATCCGAATTGCAGTGCCGTATACAGGTATGATCATTTCCACAAGGGAAAGCAAAGAGTGCAGGGAGAGAGTGCTTCACCTGGGAATCTCCCAGATCAGCGGCGCTTCCAGAACAAGTGTGGGCGGTTACAGCGAACCGGAGCCGGAAGAGGAGAATTCCCAACAGTTCGACGTGTCTGATAAGAGAACCCTGGACGAGGTGGTGCACTGGCTGATGGATATGAAATATATTCCCAGCTTCTGTACCGCATGTTACAGGGAAGGCAGAACGGGTGACCGGTTTATGAGTCTGTGTAAAACAGGACAGATCCAGAACTGCTGTCATCCCAATGCGCTGATGACCCTGAAAGAGTTCCTCATGGATTATGCAGGCCCGGAGACAAGAAAAATCGGGGAAGAGCTGATCCAATCTGAGCTTGTAAACATTCCAAGAGAGAGGACAAGAGAGATCGTAGTAGAGCGCCTGGCAAAGATTGAGAATGGAGAGAGGGATTTCCGTTTCTGAGAGGAGGATACACATGAGTCTGAATGCAGCACCCTCCGCAAACCGGGTACATATCAGCTTTTTCGGACGCCGTAACACCGGAAAGTCCAGCCTGCTCAATGCGGTTACGGGACAGGATATGGCAGTGGTATCTGATGTTAAGGGGACAACCACCGACCCGGTGCAAAAAGCTATGGAGCTTCTGCCAATAGGCCCTGTTTTACTGATTGATACGCCGGGTATGGATGATGACCAGGAAGGCCTTGGCGTCCTCAGAGTAAAGAAAGCAGAGCAGGTGCTCCACAAAACCGATGTTGCAGTCCTGGTTGCAGAGGCCGGGAAAGAATTGACCCCCATGGAACAGCAGTTGATAGAACTCTTTGAGAAGAGAGAGCTGCCTTATCTGCTGGTCTATAACAAGATGGATTTACTGTCGGAGGAAAAAATACCGGAGACAGACCATGAAATCTATGTGAGCGCCCAGAAAGGCATCCACATCTTTGAGCTGAAGGAGAAACTGGGAAGCCTTGCAGGAGAGGGGCAGGAGCATCCCCTTGTAAAGGATTTGGTATCACCGGGGGACTTTGTGCTCCTGGTGATTCCCATTGATAAAGCAGCGCCGAAAGGCAGACTGATCTTACCGCAGCAGCAGGTCATCAGAGAACTTTTGGATACCGGGGCAGTGCCTCTTGCCGTGCAGGATGACAGAGTGGAGGATGTGCTCGGGCGTCTTGGGGTAAAACCGCGGCTTGTGATTACGGACAGTCAGGTGTTCGGCAAAATGAGCAGAGCAGTTCCGGCGGCTATACCGCTCACTTCTTTCTCTATTTTGTTTGCTCGGTACAAAGGAATTTTGGACGGTGCACTGAAAGGCGCTTATACGCTTGATGATCTGAAGGACGGAGATAAAGTGCTGATCAGTGAAGGCTGTACCCATCACCGGCAGTGCAATGATATCGGCACTGTGAAGATGCCTCGCTGGATTGAAACGCATACCAAAAAGACGCCGGAGTTTGTATTTACCTCCGGAACCGGATTTCCGGAAGATTTGACACCGTACCGGCTGGTGGTGCACTGTGGAGGCTGTATGCTCAATGAGCGTGAAATGCAGTGGCGCAGAAATCAGGCTGGCTCACAGGGGGTACCCATGACAAATTACGGCATAGCCATTGCGCATATGAACGGTATTTTGCAGCGGAGCCTGGAAATATTCCGGTGATGAGTAACGGATACAGGGACAGATCACTGTACCGGGCGGGAGGATATCTTTATGGAGTTTGTTGCGATTGATGAGACAAACCGGGAATGCGTCAATGAATTTATAGAAAGCCAATGGCATGCAGCGGAGATGGTCATTCGCGGCAGTGTTGTGGATATGACCAGGACAGAGGGCATTGTTGTCTGGGAAAAGGGAAATATTGTGGGACTTCTGACGTATTTGATCAGGGACGGCATCTGTGAAATCATATCCCTGGACAGCCGCCAGGAGGGAAGAGGTATCGGAAGAACCTTAATTGAGAGGATAAAAGAGACTGCAAGAAGGAAAAAATGCAGAAGGCTTGTGGTGATCACTACAAATGACAACATCCAGGCCATACGGTTTTACCAGCGCTGCGGGTTTGATATGGCCCATCTGTATCACAATGCCCTGAACTTTTCAAGAAAGCTAAAACCGGAGATCCCTCTTATAGGGGCAAACGGAATTCCTCTGATGCATGAGATAGAATTTGTAATGGATTTGGAACCGCTGAGAAATAAATAGGAAAAAATGCTCCAATAGGGCTTTACCCTGCGTGGATGAAAAAAGAGTATAAGAATATGGGAGTGGTTCTGTTGGATGGACTGCGATGCACTGGAGTTTCATCTGAAACAAGATGGATTCTTCAAACAGCACGATAGAATTCCGGGAGCTGTCAGGTGATCATCTGGCTGTGGGGATTTCCAATAAGGGGTTTGCCTATTCCGGAAATCTTCCTATGTTCCGTTCTGATCAGCGGGTATGACAGTGCAGGAGATGATGGTTCCCCTTATCGTGGTGGAAAGGCCATAAAAATAAATACTTATACAAAAAAAGAACTTTCTGTCCTGCTGTAAGACGGCCAGGCAGAAAGTTCTTTTTTTGCAGCGGGGGGTACTGATTCCCGCTGCACTATTTTTCATATACTGCTATTTACAAATCCGCTTTAGTAACTGTCATTATGCAGCAGCTCATGCTCTTTGCCCTTTAACAGAGTATCATACAGTGACATGATCAGCGGGTTTTCGTCAGCCTTACGGATACTGGTAACATTGTCCGCTTTGTAGAGACCGTCTTTTCTGGCTGCTTTTGTGCGGTCTCCGGCTCTCGGCGGCTGGCCGCCTCCCATGATACAGCCGCGGCGGCAGGCCATGATCTCCACGATGTGGTAGTGGGCTTCACCGCTCTTGATCCTCTCCATGACAGTCTGGGCGTTAGCCAGGCCGCTGGCCACACAGACATTCAGCGGAATGCCTTTGTAAGTGACGGAGAATTCTTTGATCCCCTCTTCCCCCCGGGCGCCTGTTTCCGCAACGGTATCCATGGTTGCCTTGTCATGCTTGTCTGCAAAACGGCGGAGCATAGCTTCTGTCACACCACCCGTAACGCCAAAGATAACACCGGCACCGGAACCAAAACCGAACGGCATATCACAAGCTTCCGGAATCAGAGTCGGGAACTCAATACCGGAGTTTTTGATCATTCGGATTAATTCTGTGGTAGTGATAACAATATCTGTGTTCTGCTCTCCGTGGGTAAAACTGTTTGGACGGACAGCTTCCATTTTCTTGGCTGTACATGGCATAATGGAAACAACCACTGTTTTCTTGCCTTGATTCTTTTCATAACCCCGGTAATACTCTTTGATGACTGCAGAGAACATTTCCTGAGGAGAACGGCAGGTGGAGAGGTTGTTCTTATACTCCGGATACTGGTCACAGAGGAATTTCACCCATGCGGGGCAGCAGGAGGTGAACAGCGGAAGTTTTGAGCTGTCACCCAGACGCTCCAGAAATTCCTTGGACTCTTCCATAATTGTCAAATCCGCGCTGAACGCAGTATCATAAACTTCATCAAATCCCATACGGTGCAGGACAGCTACCAGCTTGCCCATGACACTGTTTCCTTTGTCAAGGCCAAAGGCATCCCCTACTGCAACACGTACGGCCGGGGCTACCTGGGCCACAACCCTTGTATCCGGATCAGCAATGGCCTCCCACACTTCGTCCATATGGGTCTTGACGCTGATGGCTCCGGTCGGACAGTAGATACGGCACTGGCCGCAGCTTACGCAGTCAGTCTCAGCCAGGGTCTTATTGAATGCCGGCATTGCCATGGCATCGGTTCCGCGGAACGCGAATCCCAGTACGCCCAGACCCTGGATCTCGGAACAGGCACGTACGCAGTCGCCGCAGAGAATACATTTGTTGGGGTCCCTGACAATAGAGGGAGAGCTGGTATCCAGCGGACGGATTTCCCTTGTGTTCTGGAAACGCACATCCGTGATATTCATTCTGTGGGCCAGGTCCTGCAGTACGCATTCGCCGCTCTTTACACAGGTGGTACAGTCACGGCAGTGGGCGGAGAGCAGCAGCTCCACGATCAGTTTTCTATATTTTTTGATTCTTCCGGAATTGGTGTAGATGACCATTCCATCTCTGGGAACCTCTGAGCAGGAGGCAAAGGTACGTCCCCTGTCATCCTCCACAGTACAGAGCCGGCAGGCGCCGAAGGTGGAAACCTCAGAGTGATAGCAGAGTGTCGGAAGATTGATTCCGGCTTTCCGGATGACGGAAAGCACATTTTTTTCATCGGTAAATTCTACTTTTCTACCGTCAATCGTCATATATCCCATATTAAAACCCTCCTATGCTTCCACGTAAATGGCATCAAAGGCACAGTTGTCTTTGCAGGCACCGCACTTGATACACAATTCGTTGTCAATATTATAAGCTTGCTTGCGCACACCGGTGATCGCTCCAACCGGACAGTTCTTCGCACATTTTCCGCAGCCTTTACAGAACTCTGGATTGATGAGGAAGCGGCGCATGGCAGTACAGCATTTGGCAGCACACTTGTGTTCCAGAATGTGCTCCTCGTACTCATTGCGGAAGGTTTTTAAGGTGCTGATGACAGGAAGCGGGGCACTCTTTCCGAGTCCGCACAGAGCCATATTTTTAACCATGGCTGCCAGCTCTTCCAGGGTATCCAGGTCCTCGATGACCCCTTTTCCGTCTACGATGCGCTCCAGGATCTCCAGCATACGTTTGGTCCCTTCACGGCAGGGAACACATTTTCCGCAGGATTCCCTCTGGGTAAAGCTCATGAAGAACCGGGCAACCTCAACCATACAGGTGTTCTCGTCCATAACAACAAGTCCGCCGGAACCCATAATGGCATCGTATTTTTTTACACTGTCAAAGTCCAGACCTACATCCAGGTGTTCAGCTGTAAGACATCCGCCGGAGGGACCGCCAATCTGTACGGCTTTAAATTCTCCGCCGCCTTTGATGCCGCCGCCGATATCATAAATCATCTCACGCAGTGAGGTTCCCATGGGAACTTCGATCAGACCTGTGTTCTCAATGGAGCCGGTGATGGAGAATGTCTTTGTTCCGGGGCTGCCTTCTGTTCCTATGGTGCGGAACCAGTCAGATCCTTTCATGACAATACCGGGAACATTGGCGAATGTTTCCACGTTGTTCAAAACGGTAGGTTTCGCCCAAAGTCCCTGGTCAACCGTTCTGGGCGGTTTTACTCGGGGCATACCTCTGTCGCCTTCGATGGAAGCGGTCAGAGCAGAACCTTCGCCGCAGACAAAGGCTCCGGCGCCGCGGTTGATATGCATATGGAAACAGAAATCAGTTCCGAGAATATTGTCACCCAGCAGGCCCTTTTCCTCGGCCTGTGCCATGGCGTGTGTGAGCCGCTCTACTGAGAGCGGATATTCTGCACGCACATAGATGTAACCGTCCTGTGCACTGACTGCATAGGCGGCAATGGTCATTCCTTCGATGAGACGGTAGGGGTCACCTTCCATAACGCTTCCATCCATGAATGCGCCCGGGTCACCCTCGTCGCCATTACAGACAACATAGTGTTCCTTTACGTCTGTGTGGGCAGCCACCTGTTTCCATTTTTTTCCGGTGGGGAATCCGCCGCCGCCTCTTCCGCGCAGACCGGATTTGTCCACTTCATCAATGACATCTCTTGGAGACATGTCAAAAAGAGCCTTTGACAGGGCGTTGTAACCGCCGGAAGCTATGTATTCATCCAGGGATTCCGCGTCAAAGCGTCCGCAGTTTTCCAGAGTGATCCTGGTCTGTTTGGCAATGAAGGGGATATCATCCGGTGTTGGGAAGGAATCTTCCCCTTTTTTGTAGAACAGGCGTTCCACAGGTTCTTTGTTCAGGACTGTGCGTTTGAAGATTTCTTCACAGTCATCCATCCGTACTTTTACATATTGATAATGCAGGGGTTCAATCCGCATCAGGGGTCCGAGTTCACAGATTCCCTGACAGCCGGTCTTCACCACTCCGATGTGTGGGACATGGCCTTCAAATTCTACGGAAACACCAGGCATGTCTTTGCAGAGCTCCTGCATTTTTTCATAGATTTTCTGTGAGCCGGTAGCAACACAGCCGGTTCCGGCGCAGATTAAGATACGGCATTCAAAAGAATCAATCTGTTTCTGGGCGGCCTCCTGCTCTTTTTTCAGAGCTTCTCTGTTTTCAATCATCATACGCTATCACCTCTCAATTCTGTGAGTAATTCCAATGCTTTTTCCGGCGTCATGGTCGGGTGTACTTCATTGTTCACGGTGAGTGTAGGAGCCAGCCCGCAGGCACCCAGGCAGGAAACAGTCTCCACAGTAAAAAGCATATCGTCTGTAGTGTGTTTTTTCTTGCTCAGGCCCAGCTCTTTTTGAAGGGCTTCCAGAATGGGCATGGATTTGCGGACATGACAGGCAGTTCCGTCACAGACTTTGATGATGTATTTTCCCTTGGGTTCAAAGGAAAAGTTTTCGTAAAATGTGGCAACACTGTAGGCTTTGGCCTCTTTCACCCCAATTTCTTTTGCCACGTAAGTCAACAGTTCGCCTGGCAGATAACGGTATTCTGCCTGAATGTCCTGCATGATGGGAATCAGTGCACTTGGCCTGCGGCCATAATGGCTAATGATTTCGTCCGTCTTCTGGTAGTAGCTCTTGTCAAGCATTCAGATACCTCCTTTAGATTTAATCATTCATGACAATAGAGAGTGAATGTGCTCTCTACTGTATTACAGTACACTTCCGCATGTGCGTTTGGGTATTTTTGCACATATACCTGTCTTCTAATTATATAATGTTAAGCGGAAATAAACAATAAATATTTTGAAAAAAACATAAAAATATACAAATTCATGATTGGGGCCATAAAATTTCTATTTATGCGTTTATGCACTGATACTGCTCACGGCTTCCGCAAGCCACGATTCTAATGCAGTAACACTTTTCGGCCAGCATCTCCCCGGAAACTGCCTTCCGGAGCAGGAATCCGGTATTGACTATACTAACAGTTGTTAGTATAATAAAACTAACAACTGTTAGTTTTAAAGGAGGCAGGAGATATGAAAACAAAAGACAAGATTTTAAAGGAGGCCTTTTATCTGTTTTCAGAACAGGGGTTTCATGCGGTTTCTGTCAGGGATATAGCCAGGGCTGTGGGGATTAAAGAGAGCTCTCTTTATAACCATTTCAAAAACAAACAGGATATTTTTGATCGTATCGTGGATGTCCAGTGGGAGAATGCCAAGGCATATTTCCGAGAAAAGGAACTGCCCTTTGCCCAGGGAGATAACACAGACATGTTTGAGGAACGGGATATGGACAGGCTTATAGAAAAGGTATTGTCTGTGTTTGCCTTTTTCTTTGAGGATGAGGAGAATGTGAGGTTTAGGCGGCTTCTGATCTTAAGTCAATACGAAAACCCCAGGGCAAAGGGGATTTATATTCAATTCTACAGGGACTATATGCTGGAGTTTCAAAGCAGTCTGTTTTCAGCCCTTATGGATGCAGGGGTGCTGGAAAGAAGAGATGCGCGGATACTTGCACTGGAATTTTACGGGCCTGTTTTTTTACTGCTGCACACTTGTGAAGGGCTTAAGGAGGCGGAACCTGAATTTGAGAAACATTTGAGACAATTTATAAAAGTTTATGGAAAGTAGAGGATAAAATATGAATATATTAGTGGTTTACAGTTCAAAGACAGGATTTACAGAGCGATATGCGGACTGGATTGGGGAAAGGATACCCTGCACCTGTGTGAAAGCAAAGGAAGCGGATGAAATAGATATTGAAAAGTATGACGTGATCCTATATGGCGGAGGTTTTTACGGAGGGCAGATCCAGGGGATCGCATGGCTGAAAAACAGGATTCCCCGGTTGAAAGGGAAGAGGACAGCCGTTTTTGCCACAGGCGCCACCCCGAAGGATTCCCCGGAGGTTGAAAAGGCTTTTGCTCAAAATTTAACAGAGGAGGAGCGGCAGGCAATTCCCTGTTTTTATCTGCAGAGCGGACTGAATTATGAACAAATGGATTGGAAACTCCGGATGATGATGAAGCTTTTCACAAAGATGATGGAAAAGAAAAAGGACAAAACCGAACAGGAAAAGATGATGGCAGCCCGTCTGAAAACTTCTTTTGACGTGGCGGATAAAAACAACCTGGAACCGCTGCTCCATTGGATCATGGAACAGTAAGGCAAAGGGGGACAGAGCAGGTTGTGGGACACAGGGCAAACCGTAGCCAAAGCACTGGGATGGCATGGCTGAAACACAGGTGTTTTCATTGACAAAGAAGAACTGCCTGTGCTAGTATCAAACAAAACCAGAAACGTATTGAATACGAAAAGGAGAATTGACATGGCATTTTATTTTGATGAGCCGTCCAGAACATTTAGCGAGTACCTTTTGATCCCGGGTTATTCATCCGCGCATTGCGTGCCGTCCCAGGTGAATCTGAAAACCCCTTTGGTCAAATTCAGAAAAGGGGAGGACCCGGCGCTGTCTATTAACATTCCTATGGTTTCTGCAGTGATGCAGTCTGTTTCAGATGATAATCTGGCGGTGGCCCTTGCCCAGGAAGGCGGGATTTCCTTTATCTATGGTTCCCAGCCGGTGGAAAAACAGGCGGAGATGGTGAAAAAAGTGAAACGGTACCGCGCCGGATTTGTGGTGAGCGATTCCAATGTGTCTCCTGAAATGACTCTTCAGGATGTTCTTCGCCTGACAGAGCAGACGGGCCATTCCACTATTGCGGTGACAGAGGACGGCGGACCCGGCGGGAAACTGCTTGGTATTGTCACCAACAAGGATTACCGGGTAAGCCGCATGGACCTCGATCTAAAAGTAAAAGAATTCATGACAAAACTGGACGACCTTGTATACGCAGAGGAGGAGACGACTCTGAAGGAAGCAAATGACATTATCTGGGAACATAAAATAAACTGTCTGCCTCTGGTGAACAAGAACCGGGAACTGGTGTATCTGGTCTTCAGAAAGGATTATGATACTCATAAAAAGAATGAACATGAGCTGATAGACAGCCACAAACGTTATATGGTAGGGGCAGGGATCAACACCAGGGATTATGAAACCCGTGTTCCGGCTCTTATAAATGCAGGTGCGGATGTGCTCTGTATTGACAGCTCTGAAGGCTTTTCAGAGTGGCAGAAGATCACCATTGACTATATCAGAAAAAACTATGGGAATGATGTAAAGGTAGGAGCCGGAAATGTGGTGGATGCGGAAGGCTTCCGTTTTCTTGCCGATGCAGGCGCTGATTTTGTGAAAGTGGGAATCGGCGGCGGCGCGATCTGTATTACCCGGGAACAGAAAGGCATCGGAAGAGGCCAGGCAACTGCAGTGATCGAGGTGGCAAAGGCCAGGGATGAATATTTTGAGGAGACCGGGATTTACATTCCTATCTGCTCTGACGGAGGCATTGTGCATGATTATCACATTACCCTGGCATTGGCCATGGGCGCTGACTTTATCATGCTTGGAAGATATTTTGCCAGATTTGATGAAAGCCCTACGAAAAAAGTCAATATCAACGGAAGCTATATGAAGGAATACTGGGGTGAGGGCAGCGCCAGAGCCAGAAACTGGCAGCGGTATGATATGGGAGGAGAGAAAAAGCTTTCTTTTGAGGAAGGTGTGGACTCCCTGGTGCCTTATGCGGGAAGTTTAAAGGATAATGTGAGCCTGACTCTGAGCAAGGTGCGTTCCACCATGTGCAACTGCGGCGCACTTACGATTCCGGAACTGCAGGAAAAGGCCAAGATCACGCTGGTATCCTCTACAAGTATTGTGGAAGGCGGCGCCCATGACGTTATGCTGCGTGACCAAAGATAAGGGTGTATGAACGGATACCCAGTGGCCGGCATCGGAAATGTACAGACTGACCCGTTTTCATCCAAGGTTTACTTTTTAACGCTTTAATGATAAAATGTAACAAAAGGAGGGTGTTTTATGTCTGACAAATTATATGAATTGATGGATTGGCCCGAAATAGAGGCTATTGTATATTCTGAGGAAAGTGAACCGCGCCGCGTTCTGGGTCCACGTGTGACGGAGGAGGGCATCCTGATCCAGTGCTTTTTACCCGGTGCTGTGCAGGCGAAAATTCTGCTTACAAAAGAAAAACAAACGTATGATATGGTGATGGAAGATGAAGCAGGTTTTTTCGCTGTTCTGATTCCGGGAAATAAAATACCGAAATATAAAGTGGAGATGCAGGACTGGGAAGGAAATAAAAAGCAGTTCTATGACCCCTATGCCTTTGACACCAAAATCAGCCTGGATGAGGAACAGCAGTTCTGCGCAGGCATCTGTTATGAAATTTATGAGAAACTGGGCGCGCATACCATGACCATAAATGGTGTATCCGGTGTGTATTTTGCAGTCTGGGCACCGAATGCCCTTCGTGTTTCCGTGGTTGGTGATTTTAACCACTGGGACGGCAGGACACATCAGATGAACCGTCTGGCTGTATCCGGGATTTTTGAATTATTTATACCCGGGATCAAACCGGGCGCCCTGTACAAATATGAGATCAAGGCAAAAGGCTCCCTTGTATACTTAAAAGCAGACCCCTACGGAAACCAGGCGGAGCTGCGTCCGAAAACAGCCTCTATTGTAGCGGATCTGAACCATTACCAGTGGCAGGATGACCAGTGGATGAAGGACAGAAAACATATCAATGACGAGAAAAAACCCATGCTGGTCTATGAGATGCATTTAGGCTCCTGGATAAAACCGGAGGAAGAGGGAAAACTGTTCTGTAATTACCGGGATATTGCTCCGAAGCTTGCAGGATATTTAAAAGATATGGGGTACACACACGTAGAGCTTATGCCGGTTATGGAGCATCCCTTTGATGCTTCCTGGGGATATCAGGTGACGGGATATTATGCGCCTACCAGCAGATATGGAACCTGTGAGGATTTTATGTATTTCATGGACTATCTGCACCAGCAGGGAATCGGTGTGATCCTGGACTGGGTGCCTGCCCATTTCCCGAAAGACACACCGGGCCTTCCAAACTTCGACGGGACCTGTCTGTATGAGCATCTGGACCCCAGGCAGGGCATGCATCCCCATTGGGGAACTCTGATCTACAATTACGGAAGACCGCAGGTGAGGAATTTCCTCATATCCAACGCGCTTTTCTGGGTGGAGAAATTCCATGCAGATGGTATCCGTATGGATGCGGTTGCTTCCATGCTGTATCTGGACTACGGTAAGAATGACGGGGAGTGGGTTCCGAACATCTACGGAGGCAATGAGAATCTGGAAGCCATTGAATTCCTGAAGCATCTGAATTCCGTCTTTAAGAAAAAGCATCCGGACGCGCTTCTGATCGCGGAGGAATCCACAGCCTGGCCAAAGATTACCGGCAGCATAGAGGATGACGGCCTGGGATTCGATATGAAGTGGAATATGGGCTGGATGAATGACTTTATTGACTACATGAAAAAAGATCCTCTGTTTCGAGGCGGTGCCCACGATGAACTGACATTCAGTATGGTCTATGCATACAGCGAAAAGTTTCTTTTAAGCCTGTCACATGATGAGGTAGTACATTTAAAAGGCTCCTTACTCATGAAGATGCCGGGGGAGAAGAAAGAAAAGTTCGCAAATCTGCGTGCGGCATATGGATTTATGGCGGTACATCCCGGCAAGAAGCTGCTGTTCATGGGACAGGAATTTGCCCAGGAGAGAGAGTGGTCTGAGGAGAGAAGCCTTGACTGGGAGCTTCTGGAGCAGCCGGAACACCAGCAGTTTAAAAATTATGTGAAAGCACTCTGGAATTTCTATAAGGAGCAGCCTGCACTGTTTGAGCTGGATTATGATACCGAGGGATTTGAGTGGATCAACCATATGGATTCCGAGAAAAATATGCTGACATTTATCAGGAAAACGAAAAAGAAAGAGGAGCTGCTGTTGGTGGTGTGCAACTTCTCGCCCCTTGTGTATGAAAAGTACCAGATGGGAGTTCCGTATCCGGGTAAATACAAAGAAATCTTTAACAGTGATGCCGTGGAGTTCGGCGGAACCGGTGTGAAGAACGCCAGAGTCAAATCCTCCAAGCGGGCAGAGTATGATGAGAGAAAGAACTCGGTCGTGATAGATGTTGCACCGCTTTCTGTACAGATTTTTTCCTTTACAAAAGAGGAGAGAAAGACAACAACAAAGACGGGTACCAGGAAGACAGTGAAAGATACTGCGGCTGCAAAAGCACCTGCAAAAGGCAAGGCAAAGGCCGCGGCAGCAAAGAATGCGGAGGATAAGCAAAAATCTGCGGTTTCAAAAGTCCGCGCAGAGCTGGAAAAGAAAATTGAGGATGAGCGGAAAAAGGAGCTGGAACAGCAGGCATTAAATATAGCTGCCGCATCAGCGGCTGTTAAAACCGAAGAAGCATCCGAAAAGAAGAATGCTCCTGCTGCTGAAGCAGGCAAAACCACAGGAACGTCCGGCACCGGGAAAACGAAGAAAAAGGCAGAGGTAAAGGCGGAAGCGAAAAATCCAGCCGAAAAGCTGGCAGCGGTGAAACCGGAAGCGAAAAAGTTAGCATCAAAACCGGAGGCGGAGAAGATAGAGGCAAAGCCGGAGGCGAAAAAGATAACCGCAAAGCCGGAAGCCGGGAAGATAGAGGCAAAGCCGGAGGCGAAAAAGATCGCATCAAAGCCGGAAGCCGGGAAGATAGAGGCAAAGCCGGAGGCGAAAAAGATCGTATCAAAGCCGGAAGCCGGGAAGATAGAGGCAAAGCCGGAGGCGAAAAAGATCGCATCAAAGCCGGAAGCCGGGAAGATAGAGGCAAAGCCGGAGGCGAAATAGACAGCATCGAAGCCGGAAGCCGGGAAGATAGAAGCAAAGGCGGAGCGAAGAAGATAAACGCAAAGCCAGAAGCAGAGAAGATAGAGGCGAAAACGGAAGCGGAAAAGACAGTATCAAAGCCGGAGGCAGAGAAGACAGAGACAAAGGCAGAGAAAGAGTCTTCGGCAGCGGCGAAAACAGCCGATCCAGAGACCGGTCAGACAACTTCCCAAAAGAGAACAACGAGAAAGACAACAAGGAAAAAGTAAGGATGAACTAAATGACAGGAATATTGGCAAGCAGCATAAAACTAGAAAAAATCTGGAACCGTTTCAGTGCCCAGATACCTGCCGTGGAAGCCTTTGCGTGGAAGGTGATCCTGGCGATCATCATCTATTTTATAGCCAGCAAGGTGATCGTCAAGATTTGCGCCATTATAAAGGCAGCCATGAATAAGGCAGGGGCGGACACTGGTGTCATCCAGTTTTTGACCTCCTTTGTAAAGACTGCCCTCTACTTCCTGGTGATCGTAAGTATTGCAGTCCGTTTTGGAATTAAGGAATCCTCTATAGCGGCATTGCTGGCGTCCGGTGGTGTGGCCATCGGCCTGGCACTGCAGGGCGGTCTGTCAAATCTGGCAGGCGGAGTGATCATCATGCTTTTACGGCCCTTCACAGTGGGAGACTACATTATAGAGAACACAAACAGCCAGGAGGGGACTGTAGTGAAGATTGATCTGTTTTACACAACCCTCTCCACTGTGGACAACAGGCGGATCACCATACCAAACGGAAATATCACCAACTCCAGCATTGTCAACGTCACATCCCAGGACAAGCGTAAGCTGGAAATTAAAGTGATGATTGGCTACCAGTCGGATTTAAAAAAGGCAAAAGGGATTCTGGAAACACTGCTTCATGCGGACCCTGCCATCATGTCTGAACAGGAAATGCTGGTATTCGTGGATGAACTGGCAGATGACGGCGTGATCCTTGGGCTGAGGGCATGGGTGAAAACAGAAGATTACTGGCCTGCAAAATGGAGACTGAACGAGGAGATCAAACTGACATTTGACGAGGAAAACATTGATATTCCATATCCGCAGCTTGATGTGCATATCAAGTCCGGATTGCCTGAGGCTTTTGGCAGAGAGGAGCGCAGCCTATGAAGCACAGAACATTATGTATTGCTGTCCTGCTTTGCGCCGCAATGATATTTGGCACGGCAGGATGCAGCAATACCCAGGATACAGATGTGAAAACCCAGACAGAGTCAAAAGAGGATAAAAAGGACACAGAAGAGAAAAGCAAAGAAACCCCGGATAAGGAAAGTGAGAAAGAAAGTGCAGCGTCTAAAGAGGAGACCGTGCCAAAGGATGAATCAAAAGATGCAGTAAAGAGCCATGCAGAGATACAGGAATCCCAGAAAGAAAGTGCACCGGTACAGACCGGACAGGCATTTATCTATGTCCCCGATGAAAATGCCGAGGGATGGGATGTGAACCAGGTGGAAATCGCCCAGGTGACTGCTGACGCGTTGATCGGGCAGCTTGTGGGTGCTGGTGTTCTGACAGACAGTATAACCGTACAGAATTTTGAGGAGACAGAGGAAGAAGGGCAGTATGTGCTGAAACTGGATCTGTCCTCAAATTTTAAAGACAGTATCCGTTCCATGGGAACGGCAGGTGAGATTCTCACTATTGGGGCTGTTGTCAATTCATTTCTGGATACCTATCAGGCGGAGGCTATCCAGATCACAGTGGACGGCAGCACGTTGGAGACCGGCCACGAGGTATATGAAGGATTTATGACACATATGGATTATCAGTAACGAAAGATGCAGCGCCGGAGTGTATTCCGGCTGCTGCATTTTCAGATTAGACGGGAGTGGTTGACTATGAAAAAACTATTTGAACCATGGCAGATAAAAACGGTGAAAATAAAAAACAGAATTTGTTTTCCGCCGGTAGTCTGTTATGCCTGGGGCACAGAGGATGGCTATGTGACACAGGAAAATGTGGAGCATTACAGAAAGGTGGCAAAGGGGCAGACCGGGCTGATCATACAAGAAGCCACATGTGTGGACCGAAACGGAAAACTTGCCGCAAACCAGCTTGGTATCTGGGAGGACGGCCAGATAAAAGGACTGTCTGAAATCGCAGATGCAGTCCATAAAGAAGGATGCCCCATCTTTATCCAGATCCATCATGCCGGCGTCTCGGGACTGGATGGAGAACTGGCCTGTCCCAGTGATTACAGTTTTTACAAGGACGGTGTCAAAAAAACAGGGAAAGAGATGACAATAGAAGAAATACATAAAGTGCAGCAGGAATTTACGGATGCAGCAGTCCGCGCCTGGAAAGCAGGGTATGACGGAGTGGAACTGCACGGATGCCACCAGTATCTCATGTGCGAATTTTTTAACCGCTGGGTGAACCGCAGGCAGGATGCATACGGGGAACACAGGGAACGGTTTGCTGTGGAGATCCTGCGGGCCATAAAGGAGAAAGTGCCGGAGGATTTTGTGGTGGGAATCCGTCTGGGAGGATTTGAACCGAGGCTTGAGGATGGTGTGAGACACGCCCGGGTATTGGAAAAGGAGGGCATAGATTTTATAGATGTGTCCTATGGATTTTCCGGCGAGGATGACCCGAAAGCTCCTGCGGATTTTCCCTATGAAAAATGTATCTACGCGGCAGCCCAGATCAAACGCGCGGTTTCCGTTCCGGTTTTTGCGGTGAACGGGATCACGGACCCTGAAATGGCACAGGATATTCTGGAGCGCACCGATGTGGATATGATTGATATTGCCAGAGGCATCATCGTGAATCATAATTGGGCCAGGGATGCCATGGAAGGCAGGGATACGGGAAAATGCCTGCACTGCAGGCGTTGTCTGTGGTGTGAAAACCCGGATACCTGCACCGGAAGAAAAATCCTTGAGAAAAATCTTCAGAGGAAAAAGGAATTTATAGACAATTTATAATTTTTAAGAGTCAGGAAATATCTATTTGTCTGTCATCGTGCTATTATGAATATATCGCAAAATGAGAGAGGATGATACCACATGAAGACGCAGGTATTGTATAAAAGCAGAACAGGCAATACGGAGAAACTGGCAAAGGCCATATTTGCAGCCGTGCCGGGTTCGGACAAGGATATAGCCCGGCTGGACGGGCAGACAGACTATGATATGGCGGACATTTATTTTATCGGCTTCTGGACGGACAGAGGGAGTGCCAGCGTGGAAGTGCTGGATTACCTGGGGTCCCTGCAGGGAAAGAAGATAGCGTTGTTCGGCACCTGCGGAATGGGTGAAAGCCCTGAATATTTTAAGAAAATAGAGGAAAATATCCGGGTTTTCATAGAGGATGACAATGAATATCTGGGTGCCTTTATCTGCCAGGGCAAGATGCCTATCCGGGTCAGGGAAAAATATAACAACATGAGAAACAGCAGCAACGGCAGGCAGATTGACACCATGATAAGAAATTTTGATATGGCTATGCTTCATCCCGATATGGATGACCTGGAACATGCCCGGCAGTTTGTGAACAAAATATATGAATCATTAGAGAAGGATGGGATTTGACGATCATGAAAGAAAAATTTGCAAAGTTTATGGCAGGACGCTACGGCACGGACAGACTGAACCAGTTTATGCTGATCGTGCTTCTGGTCTGCGCTGTCATCAATATGTTCATCAGAAACGGATATGTTTCCATACTGCTGACTTCCTGGGAGATTCTTCTGATTGTTTTTATATACATCAGAATGTTTTCCAGAAATATCACAAAGCGCTATGCGGAGAACCAGAAGTACCTTACTGTTGAAAATAAAGTACGCCATTTCTTCGGCCAGAAAAAGTATATTCAGCAGCAGAGAAAGGACCACCACATTTATACCTGCCCAAACTGCAAACAAAAGATTCGTATTCCCAAGGGAAAAGGCAAGGTGAGTGTGCGCTGTCCAAAATGCGGGACGGAATTTGTGAAAAACAGTTAGAATTGAATGGGGATTTTTTTACCGGACAGCATCATATGGCCCCGGCTCTGTACCGGCCTCCGATTGTTCGATTTTTGGTCTGACTTTTGGGGGATTCACCCCGCTTCCCTCCTCCGCCTTGCGGACTGACAAAATATGCAGCACTGCTATAGTTCCTGACCGGAAGGAATACCGGCCGGGGATTCAGTTACAGACATTCTTCCGGACGTTTATCATATCTCAGCCCTTTGAAGACAGATTGATGTCTTCCGTCACTCCCTACTCTGGGCATATATTTCACTACACCTACTAATTTTGGCTGCACCCAGACTGCCTCCTTATTTCCATGACCGCTTGGTGTATTGGCGGGGGGATAACCGGATGGCAATTTTAGCAGCTGTTCTAACGTATCGGCTCCTACCCCCATTGTCACATGTCCTTCATAGACGATCACATGATCTTTATATTTCCCCAGAACAAGACTGATCATATTATTTTGCTTTTGGATATAACCACAGATAATAAAATCATCATCCAGCATCCGTTTTATTTTTATCCAGTCCTTCGTGCGTTTATCCTGTATATAGAGACTGTCCTTTTTTTTGGCAACTATGCCTTCTAATTCCTGCTGTTCTGCCATCTGATAAAAGGCGGTTCCATTGCCTTCCACATATCTTGATAAGACCAACCGTTCGGATTCCGAAAAGGTTTTCTGTAAAAGAACCTTTCTCTCCAGTAATGGCAGAGCTGTTACATCCCTGTCCTTATAATATAAGATATCAAACGCAACGAATGTAGCAGGAAACTGCTTTGACGCAAGTTCAATTTTAAATTTATTCGCTGTAAGACTGCGGCGTTGGATCTCAAAGAAGTCAGGCCTGCCATTTTTCAGTACCATCAGTTCGCCGTCGAGAATGCATTTTTCTCCGGCCTGTCTCCATAATTCTTTTAATTCCGGTACTTTTGGTAACATTTTTTCATTACGCTTATTTCTCAACTCTGTTTTGCCGCTTGGGTCCAAATAGGCAATGCATCTTTCCCCGTCCCATTTCAATTCATAAATATACCTATCATCATCAAACGGATTTCCCTCTTGTCCAATGAGCATTGGTTTGATGTTTTTTGTTTCAAAATCAATCATGCTGTGGCTTTCCTGGTTCTGGGTTTTTTAGGCGGGGTGTTGTCTCCGTTTGTACTTACCTGATTAAGTGATTTTTGTAATGCCTCCATGAGATCGATCACATTTGAGGGTCTCTCTTCCGGGGCAGCAGTTATTTCCTCACCATTGATCTTAGCTTCTATAATTTCTCTTAATCTTTTTTGATATTCATTATGATACTGCTCAGGCTGGAAATTCTGTACCATAGAATTTACTAAGGTTTTTGCCATGTTCATTTCCGGCTCAGTTAGATCCGGATGAGCAATGTCCTTTGGCATTTCCTTTATTTCATCCGCAAAGAACATAGTCTCAATTAAAATTTCTTCTCCGGTGGGTATCAGCGCAAGAAGCTTTTCAGATTGTCCTAATACTGCTTTTGCGATCGCTACCTTTTTTTCCTCATACATTGCCCGCCGAAGTAATTCATATGCCTTATCACCACCAAGCTCCGGCACTGCATGATAAGTCTTGTCATAGAATACCGGAGGTATGCTGCTCAGATTTGCAAAATGAATAATTTGTACGGTACGGTCTTTTTCGGTTTTGGCTTTCTCAAAATCGGCATCTGTCATGGTCACGTATTGCCCCGGGGCAAACTCGAACCCCTTTATGATATCCTGTGTCCCCACTTCTTTACCGCAATTGGCACAAACCTTCTTGTATTTGACCCTTGATCCATCTTCCTTACATAGCTGATTAAAGTGTATATCACTATCCTGCGTCGCTGTATAGAGCGCCACGGGAATATGAACCAACCCAAATGAGATTGCTGCTTTTTGTGCTGCCATTTTATCCACATCCTTTTTCTTTTTAGTATTTACTGTATACAGAAAAATTAAAACTGGTTAAAAATGGCCGGCACTATGGCAGTGACGGCACAAATGTTAGTCATTTAAGTAAATACATATAACAGGCAGAGGATAAATCACTATAAAAATAAAAGAACCCTGCATAAATACAGGATTCTCGAAAGCTGGAAATGAGACTCGAACTCACGACCCCTTCATTACGAGTGAAGTGCTCTACCGACTGAGCTATTCCAGCTTGTGTTTTACATACAAATGATATTATACACGATTTTGGGAAAATTTCAACTATTTTTTACAAATTTTGTCCTATATTTTGCACAGGGCATTATTTTAAGCTGGTGGTCAAAAGGAAAATCTGTTCGTAAAATGGATGAATTCTCTCTGAATTACTTGTCGGTAATTGACAACTCCGAACATTTGTGCCATTATATACCAGAGATAGTTTATTAAGATAAAGAAGGACACTACATGAACGATATACGACACCCGCAAGAAAACCCCGCAGATTTGGACCGGACAAGTGCGGGAAAAGATAAGTTATTGGAATTAAAAGGAATCAGTAAGAGTTTCGGTACCACAGATGTGCTCCGGGACATTGACCTCTCCATTGAAAGAGGGGAATTTATCACGTTTTTAGGCGCATCCGGCTGCGGAAAAACCACAACCCTGCGCATCATCGCCGGGCTGGAGATGCCGGATAAAGGTCAGGTGATTCTGGAAGGCAGAGATGTGACCCTGCTGGAACCCCATCAGAGAGATGTAAATACCGTGTTCCAGAATTATGCCCTGTTTCCCCATATGAACGTGGAGGCAAACATTGGCTATGGTCTGAAAATCCGCAGGGTTCCCAAGAATGAGATCAAAGAAAAAGTGAGAAAAATGCTGGATCTAGTCCAGCTCTCCGGTTATGAAAAGCGTATGCCCTCAGAACTGTCAGGGGGGCAGAAACAGAGAGTTGCCATTGCCCGCTCCCTGATCAACAGTCCCAGGCTTTTGCTTCTGGACGAGCCTTTGGGCGCCCTGGACTTAAAACTGCGAAGAGCCATGCAGACGGAATTGAAACGGCTGCAGAAAAAGCTGGGTATCACCTTCCTGTACATAACCCATGACCAGGAGGAGGCGATCAATATGTCAGACCGTATTGTGGTCATGCGGGACGGGCAGTTTGAGCAGATCGGAACCCCGGATGAGATCTACAACCGCCCAAAGACCAGTTATGTGGCTGATTTTGTGGGCAACGCCAATATTATCTCCGGTGTTGTGGAGCGTATAGATGGGGAGCTGACAGACATCCGTGTGAACAGCCGCCTCATTACAGCCAAAACGGTGGACGGCCTGAAAGAGGGCGGCCGGGCAGTAGTGGCTGTGAGAAGGGAAAATATCAAAGTCTGCCGCCAGTGCAAAAAGGGCCTTCCGGCAGTGATCACAGATAAATCCTTTAATGCCGGACAGCTTCACATGGTCTTTAAACTGGAGGACGGCAAGGAAGTGGTTGCCAGCCATTACGGTATAGATACAGATTTGACCGTGGATCAGAAAGTCTGTGTGGGATGGGAACCGGAACACGCTGTCTTTGTGGATATGGATGAAGCAGCACAGGGGGCATGAACATGGAAAAAAAGAAAAAATCAGGACTGTTTCTAACGGTTGCGCCCCTCTATATCTTCACCCTGGTCTTTGTGGCAGGTCCCCTGCTCTATATGATAGCACTGAGCTTTGCCACAAACAGCGACGGGTGGGGAACCGTGTGGAAATTCACCCTGGAAAATTATAAAAAGATAGCAGACCCGGTTTATCTAAAGAGTTTTACCCAGTCCTTCCAGCTTGCTTTTACCAGTACCATCTGCATTACGCTTCTGGGATATCCCTTCGGATACTTTATGGCAAAGCAGTCCGCAAAATGGAAGAAGAGGATCATGCTGCTGATCATGGTGCCTTTCTGGACCAGTTCCCTGATCCGTATGTACGGATGGATCATCCTGCTCCAGGCGAAAGGTGTTTTTAACACGCTGTTAATGAAGCTGGGCATAATCCAGGAGCCTCTGAAAATCCTATATTCCTACCCTGCAGTGGTCATTGGTATGATTTATGCCCTGCTGCCCTTTATGGTCCTGTCCGTGTATTCCAGCGTGGAAAAAATGGACTGGTCTTTGGTGGAAGCCGCAAGGGATTTGGGCGCCAGCCGTGCGAAGGCATTTATGACGGTTACGCTGAAGCCGACGCTGCCGGGACTTCTGACAGGTGTGATCCTGTCCTTTGTGCCGTCCATGGGACTGTTTTTTATTGCGGATATTTTAGGAGGCAATAAAATCGTTCTGGTGGGAAGCGTCATTCAGGACCAGCTCACAAGAGGCAGCAACTGGCCCTTTGCAGCAGCCCTGGCAGTGGTGCTCATGGCACTTACTTCCATAATGATCTACCTGTACCGGAAAATAACCCACGTAAAAGATTTGGAGGGATTCTTTTGAGAAAAAAACATAAGCTGTCAGGCATTTATCTGGCGGTCCTGCTGCTCATCATGTATCTCCCCATTGTGATGGTGGTGATATTTTCCTTTAATGAGTCCAAGCTGACAGCCAGCTTTACAGGATTTTCCTTGAAATGGTATGAAACGCTCTGGCACGACAGGGATATCAAAGAGGCGCTTTTCAACAGCATACTTCTGGGTGTCATAAGCTGCGCGGTCTCAGCAGTGATCGGGACCCTGGGCGCTGTGGGTATGGCGCGGGCGGATTATAAGACAAAAGGCATGATGGAGTATCTGTCCACGGTTCCCATCATGATTCCGGAAATTATTCTGGGCATGGTATTTCTTGCCTTTTTCTCCTTATTAAACCTGCCTTTTGGTATGACAACCCTGGTAATTGCGCATACTACATTTTGTATTCCCTATATATTTATGATGGTGAAGGCAAGGCTTGTGGGAATTGACAGGTCTTTGGAGGAGGCCGCCCGGGATTTGGGGGCATCTCAGATCCGGACCTTTTTTGACATAACACTGCCGCTGATCATGCCGGCGGTTCTGTCGGGAAGCCTGCTTGCATTTGCCATGTCCTTTGATGATGTGGTCATCAGTATTTTTGTAAACGGTCCAAGGCTCAACACCCTCCCGGTGAAAGTTTACACCCAGTTAAAGACAGGGGTGACGCCGGAGATCAACGCGCTTTGCACCATAATTTTAGTGGCCATCGTACTGGTCCTGGGCATTTCTGCTTTGGTGCAGAAAAGGCAGGAACGCAGACGGGGAGAACTTTCAGAAAGATGAGGTAAAAATATGAAGAGAAGATTAGCAGCCCTTACACTGTGTTTTGCAATGGCAGCTTCCATGCTTGCCGGATGCGGCGAGAAAGAGGAAGATGACAACAAGGAACTGGTCCTCTACACCTGGGAGGGCCTTTTCCCCCAGGAGGTCCTGGATGGTTTCGAGGAAGAGACAGGGATCAAAATTATAAGCTCCAACTTTGATACAAATGAAACCATGCTGGAAAAAATCCAGCAGACAGACGGAAAAGACTATGATATTGTTGTGGGTGATGACTACATTATTGAGCAGATCGTGAAAAACGGTCTGGCTAAAAAGCTGGACACATCACAAATCGGTAATTTTAAAAATATCAATCCCCTGTACCAGAGCCAGTTCTATGATCCGGACAATGAATATACCATTCCTCACGGAGCAGGCATTCCTCTGATCGTATACGACCCGGAACAGATAGACTTTGAGATCAAGGGATACGAGGATTTGTGGAATCCCAAACTGGAAGATAAGATCGCCATGATCGGCAGCTATCGTGCTGTCAATGGGTTTGTACTTCAGACCATGGGAAAATCCATGAATGAGGAAGACGTACAGGTCATTGAACAGGCCGGGGAAAAATTAAAAGAGCTGGCTCCCAATATCCGTATGATCCAGGACAGTGATACACAGAACGCCCTGTTAAACGGCGAGGCAGGCGTTGCATATCTCTACACCTCCCAGGTGACGGCGGCTTTGGCAGAGAACCCGGATCTGAAGGTGGTTTACCCGGAAGAAGGCCTGGGATTTGGCATCATGAATCTGTTTGTCCCGAAAAATGCGCCGGATGAGCTGAATGCGTACAAATTCCTGGATTACATTCTGGAACCGGAAGTTGCCGCTAAATGCTTTGATGCATTGGGATATTACTGTACCACCCGGGCAGCCGATGATTTGGTGAATCCCAACCTGGTCGTTCCGGATTCCGTGACAAAAGGAGAAATTGTGCAGAACGTAAGCGGGGAAGCCAATGAGGCTTATGAGAAAAACTGGACAGAATTCAAAGCTGCATGTGACTAAGGAAAAAGGAGGTACATACAATGCAGACAAAAGTGACAAGAGAGAAAGCATTAGAACTTCTGGAAAAATACAATAAAGAGGAATTCCATATCCTCCATGCCCTGACTGTGGAAGGCGTTATGCGCTGGTATGCAGGTGAGATGGGATTTGGGGATGAGGCTGATTTCTGGGCCTTGGCAGGCTTGCTGCACGATGTGGATTTTGAGCAGTTCCCGGAGGAACTCTGCAAGAAAGCGCCGGAGCTTCTGGCGGAGATTGATGCGGAGGACGAGCTTATCCATGCAGTTGTAAGCCATGGATACGGACTTTGTTCTGAAGTGAAGCCGGAGCATCTGATGGAAAAGATCATGTTTGCCTCCGATGAGCTTACAGGCCTGATCTGGGCAGCGGCCAAAATGCGTCCTTCCAAAAGTGTCATGGATATGGAAGTGTCCAGCGTCAAGAAAAAATTTAAGGACAAGAGGTTTGCAGCCGGCTGTTCCAGAGACGTGATCAAGACCGGTGCCGAGATGCTGGGCTGGGAACTGACAGAGTTATTTGACAAGACCATCATGGCTATGCGTTCCTGTGAAGCTTCTGTGGCCCGGGAGTGTGAAGAACTGGCAGCACAGTGATATGAATGATAAATATGAGATGAATAAGGGCAAAAGGGATGCGGAAGCATCCTTTTTGCCTGCTTACTATTATTCCCCCTGGAAAGAGGGAAGGTCAAAAGAAGAGCAGGAACTTCTGCTGGGTGCAGAGGAGATGGAGATTGCGGACGGCGTGGAGGAAATTGGAAACTACACCTTTTATGGCTGTGGAAATTTAAGGCGTCTCTCATTCACAGATACCCTGAAGCGCATCGGCGGCGGTTCCTTTACCGGTTGTTCTGCACTGAGGGAGCTGCAGGTCCTCATGGAGAAAGGAGCCAAAAGCTGCATAACGGATGTGGTGGCGGAAACCTTTCACGAGGTGTTTGTGGTGATCACGTTCAGAGGGACAAAGGACAGCGCCAGACTGGTATTCCCGGAGTATTATGAGGAGGGTGTGGAGAACACACCGGCCAGGATCCTGGAGACACATTTTCATGGTTCCGGGTACCGCTACCGCCAGTGTTTTACAGAAAAGCGCGTAGATTATCAACGCTATGACAGTTTGTTTGAGGTGGCAAAGGTATATGAAAAATCTGAGATCCTGATCCCTATGGCCATGGGGCGTCTCAGGTATCCCTATGAACTGGGGGATAAGGCGAAATTAGCGTATGCCGCGTATGTAAGAGAGCATCTGGAGGAGACGGGAGATTATTTCCTGAAACAACAGGACTGGCACAGCGCCCTGTCTTATCTGGCAAAAGAAGTATTGCAGAAATCTAACGAGATGGAGCGGCTTTTGTACCGGGCTTCCCGGATTGGACAGACAGAGGCCGTGAGCCTTCTGATGGATGAGAAGAGAAAACTGTTTGGCAGGATCGTAAAGTCCTTTGAATTTTAACACGTAACGGTGAAGGCGCCAAACCGTTACAGAGGGAGTAGAGATATGGCACAGGAAATGGAAAAACGAATCAACGAAGTGTGCGTCAGAATACTGGCAGCCTCCAAAAGCGAGCTTTATCTGCACATGCGTTTTCTGGATGTGGCCCTTGCCGCGTTTTCTTATGTGCAGAATCCGGAGATGGAGACCCTGGGAACAGACGGGGCTTTATTATATTATAATCCGGCGTATTTGGGCGGCCTCTACCGGCGGGGACGCGGGGAAGTCAACCGGGCGTATCTGCATATGGTGTTTCACTGTATATTTGCCCATCCGTGGAAAGATGTGCGGCGTAGGAAAAAAAGGGCTTGTGGGCTGCTGGGGGAAAATCTGGCGGATCTTTTGTGGGAGGTCTCCTGTGATATTGCCAGTGAGGCAATGGTTGACAGTATTCCCCTGCACTGTGTGCGCCGCCCCGCATCTGTTTTGCGGAGGGAGACTTACGCGGCACTTGGGCATAAGCGCAGGGTTCTTAACGCGGAAGGCGTTTTTACCGCTCTTTTGGAGGAAGGTCCGGACCTTGAGCGGCTTCAACAACTCAGAGGGGAATTTTATGTGGATGACCACAGCTTTTGGTCCGGCGGGAAAAGAAAGACGCCAAACCAGAGGCCAAAAGAAAACTGGGATGACATCCGCAATAAGATGGAGACAGAACTGCAGAGTTTTGGACAGGACAGCGCCACGGGAGCCTCGGAGGGGCTTTTGGAGCAGATCAAGGTGGAGAACAGGGATTCTTATGATTACCGCAGATTCCTGCAGAAATTTGCCGTGCTGAAAGAAGAACAGCAGATTGACCCGGATTCCTTTGATTATGGGTTTTACAGCTATGGGCTTTCCCTGTACGGCAATATGCCTCTCATTGAGCCGCAGGAGAGCCGGGAGGTAAAAAAGGTGGAGGAATTTGTCATTGCCATTGACACCTCCATGTCCTGCTCCGGTGAGCTGGTGAAGGCTTTTCTGAAAGAGACGTATTCCATTCTGAGGGAGACGGAGAGTTTTTTCAGGAAGATCAATATCCACATGATCCAGTGTGACGAGATTGTGAGAAGTGATGACAGGATCACCTCCGGGGAGGAACTGGAGGCCTACATGGAACATCTGGAACTTTTAGGCCAGGGAGGAACGGATTTCAGGCCGGTATTCACCTATGTGGAGGAGCTTCTGGCAAAGAGAGAGTTCACAAGCCTGAAAGGGCTTTTGTATTTCACCGACGGGAAAGGGATTTTTCCCCGGAAAATGCCCTGGTATGAGACAGCTTTTGTGCTGATACAGAAAGAATTTGAGGAAGTAGACGTGCCCGCCTGGGCCATTAAGATCTATCTGGACCAGGAGGAAATGGAGGCATACAAAGAGGGGATCAGGGATGAACATTAAACGAGCGAAACAGGAAATTAAGGACGCTATTGAGGCGTATCTGATCAAGGACGAATATGGGGAATACTGTATTCCCTCCATCCGGCAGCGCCCCATTCTGCTCATGGGCCCTCCGGGAATCGGAAAGACACAGATCATGGAGCAGATCGCCAGGGAATGTGAGATCAATCTGGTATCCTATACCATTACCCATCACACCAGGCAGAGCGCTGTGGGTCTTCCTTTTATCAAAGAGAAGGACTATGGCGGAAAGCTCCACTCTGTGACAGAATACACCATGAGCGAAATTATCGCCTCTGTGTATGACAAGATGGAGGAGACAAAAATCAGGGAAGGGATTCTCTTTATTGATGAGATCAACTGTGTGTCAGAGACCCTTGCCCCCACTATGCTGCAGTTTTTGCAGTGCAAGACCTTTGGAAACCAGTCTGTGCCAAAGGGGTGGATGATCGTGGCAGCCGGAAATCCGCCGGAGTACAATAAATCGGTCCGGGAGTTTGATGTGGTGACTCTTGACAGAATCCGCAGGATCGACGTGGAGGAGGACTTCGGTGTGTGGAAGGAGTATGCCTACAGTGCAGGTATCCATCCCGCCGTGATCTCTTACCTGGATATCCATAAAGAAAATTTTTACCGCATGGAGACCGGGGTGGACGGGCGTATGTTTGCCACAGCCAGAGGTTGGGAGGATTTATCCCAGTTCCTCTATGCCTATGAAAAGCTGGGAAAGCGGGCTGACAGGGAAGTGGTGGGACAGTATATCCAGCACGGGAAGGCAGCCAGGGATTTTGCCAACTATCTGGAACTTTTTGAGAAATACAGGACAGACTATCAGATCGAGGAGGTGCTGGCAGGCCGTTTTGAGAAATTTGCGGTGGATAAGCTGAGGCAGGCATCCTTTGATGAGCGATTCAGTGTGGTGGGTTTGCTTGTAGGCCGCCTGGGAACCGGGTTCTATGCATATTATGAGAGAGATTTGTATGTTACGGTCCTCTATGAAAAGCTAAAGGACTGGAAACAAGAGATGGAAGAAGGGAAATCCCCGTCCGGGTCCCTGTCAGCCATCCTTGGGCGGGAACAGGAGGAATATGACAGAAAAGAAAATGCAGGCCAGATTACAACGCCCGCCCGTCATGGGGCCGTAAAGATCATGGAATTTTTAAAAGCCCGCCAAAAGGAGACAGAAGCATATGAGAGGGAAGGCTTGGCCTGGGAAGAAATATTTTCAGGGGCAGCAGAACATTTCAGGAAGGAATCCGAAGAGCGGGAAAACCTTATAGAGGAGACCGGCAGCGCGCTGCAAAATGCCTTTGATTTTCTGGAGCAGGCATTTGGGGACAGTCAGGAAATGGTTATTTTCATCACGGAACTGAACACAAATCCCTACAGCATCCAGTTTATCAGTGAGAACGGATGTGACAGTTATTACAGGTATAATAAAAAACTGCTCTTTGAAGAGGAACAGATGAGTATTTTAAAAGAACTGGATGATATTGAGACGGATTTATGATCAGACCAATTCCCGGGGCATTGGTCTGCAAACAGTAACATCTTATGTACCTTTTTCCATACTCTGTGCAGAATGGATTGAGTGGGACAAGGAATCGGGATATAATGAAAAAACAGATAAAGACAACAGGAGGAGAAAGATGCGTATAGCAGTGTGTGATGATGATGAGACTGCGGTATCTTTTTTAAGAGAACTGATAGAGAGCTATCCAAAGCAGGGTCTCTGTGTGGACGGATACAGCAGCGGGGAGGAACTGCTTGGTGCCGGACGTATCTATGACATGATTTTTCTGGATATTGACATGAAGGGCATAGACGGGATTGAAACGGCCAGGAGGATCCGCGCCCATGACAGGAAAGTGAAGATCGTATATGTGACCTCTTATAAGGAGTATGCAGGCAGAGCCTTTTCTGTCCATGCCTTTGGATATCTTCTAAAACCTGTGAAGCAGGAGAAGGTCTGGAAGCAGGTGGAAGATGCCATGCTCTGGCAGGAGGAAGAGGCGCCTGAGGTAAAGCAGGTGGAGTTTACCACAGCAGAGGGACTTGTACGGCTCCCCGTGGACGCGATCTATTATTTTGAGTATCAGAACCGGCGCATTTTTATAAAGACAAAGGATGTGATCCATGAAATGCGGGGAAAGATATCAGATATTGCCGGTAGGATGGCTCAATATGGGTTTTCGGTTCCTCATAAAAGTTTTGTGGTGAACCTGTACCATGTGAAAAACATCAGGGGATATGAAATCCTTATGATGAATGGTGAATGGATTCCTCTGTCCCAAAAACAGGCCGTGCAGTTCAAAGAAAAACTCAGTCTATATCTGGCAGATAAAATGAGGTAGGAAGAAGGTGGCGGCAGGGTAATGAACTATATTCTGACAGCAGCGGATCTGTCTGTTCTGGGGTTTTTGTTTTATTGGTTTATGAATCGAATCGGGGAACGCCGTCTGAAAAAAGCATGGATTTATCCGGCGGCCTACGTGGTGTTTGCACTTTTCTGTCTGCTGACGCAGTTCCCGCGGAGTGAATGGTTTGTTGTTTTCTCCGTGATACTGCTTGTTTTTTTCTTGGAAACCTTACTGTTTAAGCCAAATGGGCCAGCATACTTTTATTGTCTGGTATATTGTATCGGGTATTTTCTCTGCCAGATCACAAGTGTCTATGCAGTGCAGTGGATCTTTACAAATATAACCACAGTAAATCTCATACGGGTGGGCTTTGAGAAAATCGACAATATGCAGTTGATCCTTTTCCTGATCAAATGGTTTACGGAGTTTTCCTGGACCTATTTCATGATAACAGTGTTAAATAAGGAAGATGAGGAGGACAACAGATTTTTCTTCTATAAATCCCAATATTTTATCTATCTGCTGCTTCCCGCATTTTCTGTGGTATTTATGGTATCCATCATCTGGATGAGTGCGGATTTCTTTGTGCTCAGGTATGGGTACGGTCTGGTGATACTGAATATTATCCTGATATTTTCCATCAATCTGATGCTGTTATACCTTTTCAGGCAGACGGGAAAAGGAAGCCGGGCACTCAGGGATGAGAAGCTCTACAAACAGGAGTCAGAGCTGCTTTACCAGCACTATAAAATCCTGGAGGAGAGTTACCAGGGTTCCAGAAAGGCCATACATGACGCCAAAAACCATATGCAGGCGGTTGCCCGTCTCTATGAAACCGGAGAAAGCGAAAAGGCTAAGGCCTATGCGGAAGATGTATTTCATCTGCTGAATCAGACGGGACATACCTGGTATACGGACAACAGGATGCTGAATATCATTTTAAATGAGAAGCTGGGACAGGAATCCATGCGGGATACAAGACTGGAGCTGGATATCTGTGACAGGTGCCTGGACAGAATCCGGGAGATTGATATTACCACCATTTTCGCAAATCTTCTGGATAATGCAGTGGAGGCCATAGGGGATGGGGAATCGAAATACTTTTCCCTCCAAATACAAAACATTCACTCTTTTCTTGTGGTCAAAATGGTAAACTCAAAAGGAAAAAAGAAAGAGAAAGCGGTACAGAAGCATCAGCACTTGGGACTGCAGAATGTGAAGAGTGCTCTTTTAAAATATGAGGGAACCATGAAAATCTCTCAGACGGACAAAGAGTTTCAGGTAAGTATCATGATACCGGATGAACAAAAGGAAATGGAAAGGGGAGGGTGACAATGAAAAAAATCTGGAAAATGGGTCTTTTGCTCTGTGGGGTTTGTATGCTGGGAGTGCTCACGGCAGGATGCGGAAGCAGCCTTTCCGACAGATTTGATGAGGATGAGGTCAGACAAGCCGCTGAAACCATGGTGAGCCAGGTGAATTCCGGGGAACTGGAGAGCGTATACGAAGATACTTTTGCCCCGGTCATGCGGCAGGCGATCGCCCTTAAACAGCTCCAGGAAAATCTGGACTATGTCTTTGATAAGCTGGGGGAGTTTGAATCTTTTGAAAAGGTCAGTGTGACGGGAGGCCAGGACAAGGATACAGAGGAACCCTACGCGTTGGCAGTCCTTCTGGCAAAATATGAGGATGGAAAAGCCCAGTACACCGTTACCTTTGATTCAGCTATGAAGTGTATCGGATTTTACGTCAAATAGAAAATACGGAATATGAGGCAAATGCCGCCGGACAGTCTTCTCAGTGAGGCTGTTCAGGCGGCATTTTACAGATAAAGGCATTTTGGTTTTTGTGCGGAAACGCAGTCCGTCTTTATTTAAAGAACTGTTCTCCATAACCATAATGTTCTACCACATAGTCAATATCCTTGTCACCGCGTCCGCTTAAATTGACAAGAATAGAGCCTTGTTTCATTTCTTTTGCCTTGCGCATAGCGTACGCAACTGCGTGGGCGCTCTCGATTGCAGGAATAATACCCTCTGTGCGGGACAGCTTGAAGAAAGCATCCATGGCTTCCTCATCGCTGACGGTATCGTACTGTACTCTTCCCAGATCACGGAGAAATGCGTGTTCCGGTCCAACAGAAGGATAGTCAAGACCGCTTGCAATGGAGTATACAGGAGCCGGTTCGCCCTTGTGGTCCTTCAGCATGATACTCTCAAATCCGTGCATAACGCCCTTTTCTCCATACTGCATGGAGGCAGCGTGGTCGCCCATTGTTGTGCCTCTGCCCAGAGGCTCCACACCTACAATGTCCACAGGGTCGTCCACGAAAGGAACGAACATGCCGATAGAGTTGCTGCCGCCGCCCACGCTGGCGCATACCACGTCGGGAAGCAGGCCTGTCATTTCCTTAAACTGTTCTTTGGCCTCCTCGCCCACTATGTACTGGAAATCCCTGACCATGAGAGGGAAGGGATGCGGTCCCACTGCGGAACCGATGCAGTAGATGGAGTCCTTATAATTCTTCGCATAAGATTCAAAGGCAGAGTCAACCGCCTCTTTCAGAGTTTTATTTCCGTGTGTGACAGGAACCACTTTGGCGCCCAGAATTTTCATGCGGGTAACATTGGGAGCCTGTTTGGCTATGTCCACCTCACCCATGTGTACCTCGCACTCTAATCCAAAGAAGGCCGCCGCCGTAGCGATGGCTACACCGTGCTGTCCGGCTCCGGTCTCTGCGATCAGACGTTTTTTGCCGATGAATTTGGCCAGCAGTCCCTCGCCCATGCAGTGGTTCAGCTTGTGGGCTCCGGTGTGGTTCAGATCCTCTCTTTTCAGATAGATCTGGCAGTTGCCGATGGTCCTTGAAAGGCGCTCGCAGTGATAGACCGGCGTGGGCCTTCCCTGGAATTCCTTGCGGATGCGGCGCAGTTCGCTGATGAACTGGGAGGAATGGCAGATGGTCTGGTACGCATCCGCGATCTCCTCAAAAGCCGGAACCAGCTCTTCGGTCAGGTAAGCACCGCCATAAGGGCCGAAGCGGCCGTTTCTGTCAGGGTAATGTCTCAGATAAGTTCTGTAATCTACTTCCATTGTTGTTTCTCCTTTATGTGCATTCATAAATTTTTATTCTTGCTGGCCGTTAAGGGCGTCCTTTGCCAGTTTAAAGCCGTTTTGTGCTGCCTTGGCCAGCCACAGATCCGCTTTCGCCTCGTCTTTTTCCACACCCTCCCCGTACCGGTAGAGGATTGAGAGATTGTACTGGGCGGCAGGGATATTGGCGTTTGCCGCCTTTTCAAAAAGCTGGAATGCCCGCTGTGTGCTCTCGGGCACAGCCTGACCGCTTAAAAAATATCCGCCCATACAGCACATGGCCCGGTAATCACCCTGTTCCCCGGCTTTTTTGTACCATCCAAAGGCCTTTTCGTAATCCTGTTTTGTTCCGATCCCCTCCTCATAACATCTGGCAAGGTTATACTGGGCATTTTTACTGCCGGTCTCAGCGGCACGTTTGATATAAGTAAAGGCTTTTCGGTCATCTTTGTCCACGCCTTTTCCCTGGGCGCAGAGAAATCCCAGATGCAGCAGTGCGTCCGCATGGTCTTTCTCGGCGGCTTTTTCATACCACTGGGCTGCCTGCGCGAAATCCACCAGGGTGTGTATTCCGTTTTCGTAGTAATAACCCACAGCATACTGCAGATCCTTCTGACCGTTTTCAGCCAGGATTTTCAGTTCTTCCAGGGTAAAATCCATATTTTTTGCGTCCATTGAAAATATCTCCATTTTTCTTTTGACAAATTTTGTAATATAGTGTACTGTTTTAGTAGGAATTAAATCCACGGTAAACGGCTGTATCGTTACTGTTCACGGGCCACTATCCCGGGAGGCATTTTCATGCTGGAAGCTTGAAAATCCCCAGGCAGCCAGCGCGATATGGAGCAGAAAGCTCCATATCTGTGCATCGCGAAGCGTGTTACTGGGCACGGAGTGAACAGTAACCCTGTAGCATTTGGCCATTGTTGATATTATATCATAGGAACCGGGATTTATAAACATAAAATGATGAAGATGACATCGGAGGAAATGAAAAATGCTGGAACTGAAGGATGTCTCCTTCAAGGTGGAAGAAGAGACAAAAGAAAAAGGGATTCTGGAGCGCGTGAGCTTTACTCTGGAAGACAACAAGTTTATTGCCATTACAGGGCCAAACGGCGGCGGAAAATCAACGCTGGCCAAGATCATTGCCGGTATTGAGAAGCCAACAGAGGGCAGGATCTATCTGGACGGTGAGGATATCACGGATTTAAATATAACGGAAAGAGCAAGAAAAGGCATCAGTTATGCGTTTCAGCAGCCAGTGCGCTTTAAAGGGGTAACGGTGCTTGACTTGATCCGGCTGGCGTCAGGGGAAAACATTACGGTTTCCGGAGCCTGTCAGTATCTCTCGGAGGTGGGATTGTGTGCAAAAGACTATATTAACAGGGAAGTCAATGCAAGTCTTTCCGGCGGGGAGATGAAGAGGATCGAGATCGCCACGGTTATGGCAAGGGGCACCAGGATGTCCGTATTTGACGAACCTGAGGCCGGTATTGACCTGTGGAGCTTCCAGAACCTGATCCATGTGTTTGAGAATATGCACAGAGAGATCCACGGCTCCATTTTGATCATTTCACACCAGGAGAGGATCCTGAACATTGCGGATGAAATCCTGGTGATCGCGGACGGAAAACTGGTGAGCCGGGGAAGCAGGGATGAAGTGCTTCCCGCTTTGCTGGAGGGTGTGGATGACTATTCCGGCTGTAAAATCTGGAAGGAGGGGGGAGTAAAATAATGGACGCTATACAGAAACAGTTATTAGAGGCAGTTGCCGGGCTGCACGAAATCCCGGTGGGAGCCTACAACATCCGGGCAAACGGAAAGAGTGAAGGCAGAAACAGTACGGAACATATAGAGATCACCACCCGGGAAGAAGGGGACGGGATCACGATCCGCATCAAGGACGGTACAAAAAAGGAGAGTGTCCACATCCCGGTGGTTATGAGCCAGGCAGGGCTTCAGGAAGTTGTCTGCAATGACTTTTATGTGGGGGACAACTGTGATGTGACCATCATTGCAGGCTGCGGCATTCACAACGGAGGAGATGCATCCAGCCAGCACGACGGAATTCACAGCTTTTTCATCGGAAAGAATTCCAGAGTGAAATATGTGGAGAAACATTACGGCAGCGGGGACGGCAAAGGCCAGCGTATTATGAACCCTGAGACCATCATTGAGGTTGGGGAGAACAGTGTCATGGAAATGGACACCGTGCAGATCAAAGGTGTGGACTCCACCAAGCGCATGACCAGGGCAAAATTGCTGGAAGGCGCCAGCCTGAAGGTTATGGAGCGCCTTATGACCCACGGGACCCAGGATGCGGAGAGCCGGTTCATTGTGGATATGGATGGGGCAGACTCAGGTGCCAATATTATATCACGTTCCGTGGCGAAGGATGATTCCCACCAGCTTTTCCAGTCTGTGCTCAACGGAAATGCAGCGTGCAGCGGCCATACAGAATGTGATGCCATTATTGTGGGGAACGCTAAGATCAGCTCCATTCCGGAGATAACCGCCAACAGCTCCGACGCGGCGCTCATCCATGAGGCAGCCATCGGAAAGATTGCAGGGGAGCAGATTGTAAAACTCATGACTTTGGGCCTTACAGAGGAAGAGGCGGAAGCCCAGATCATCAATGGTTTCTTAAAGTAAAACAGTAAAAGACCGCAGCGTCAGCCGGGCAGGTATACGGGACAAAACCGTATACAACTGCCCGGTTTTGTGCTATAGTTGGGTTAGTAACAGCGGCGCATTGCCATTGGGGAACAAAAAACATATTTATAGGGAGAGGTTTTTATGATTTACAACAATGTACGCCATGAGTGCAATCTGTATAATTTTTTCTTTGCACCAAGAGGGAACCGGAGAATGATGGAACTGGGAAGAAAAATCTCCCAGATGTATTTAAACCCGTTTGACCGTATCATCGGCATTATCGGTGCCAAGGACTCCGGAAAAAGTATGATGATCCAGGGGATGTTTCCGGGAATCCAGGTTGTGGACGGGGACGATGAATACGACATTACCAACATGCCCCTTCTGAATGCGGATGATGTGGGATTCTATACCCCCCGGACCTTCCATGTGGATGCCAGGGCAGCAAGAAAATATGTGAAGCTGGAGACGATCGCTGAGGCGGTCATAAGAGTGACTTCTCAGCATAAGAGAGTGATCGTGGAGCATTTTGAGATCCTGTATCCGATCCTGAAAAGGAATGCAGATCTGATGATCGGAATCGGCGAGGAGGTCATTGTGACACGGCCCTCCCTGTTCGGCCCGCTGCCGCAGAATATTGCGGATATTGTGTTCAAATCCCTGATCTACAGGAAAATGGCACACAGTGCAGAGGATTTATTCGGCTATGTAGTGAGAGATATTGAGCGGCCAAGCTATGTCCGGGCTGATATTCGCCATGGGTTTATGCTGGATTATTCGGAAAAACCGGAGAATTTTGACCTGGTGGAGATTGAGAAGAGGATGAAAGAGCTCATAGACCGGGATTTGCCTATCACATATTATGACGAGGAGCATGTGAAGATCGGAGATGACGTCATTTCCTGTACAGGCCCCCTGATGCATGTGGAGAGCACAGGGAAGATTGAGGGATTTTCATTGGTAAAAGAGTTTTTCTACGATTCCAAGTTCGGCTATTATATTGTTGCCGGAACGGTGGGGCATAAGGAAGAGGAAGCCAGTGACAAACTGAATACCATTGATATACTGGAAGAGGTATAAGAAAACAAGACCATCGAAAACCGGAAACGGGGCGGATGGTCTTGTTTTATACACAGAGAAAGGTTTTGATTGACAAGGCAGGAAAAATATAGTATTATGATGATATCAAAAAGATATCAAATTAATTACTGCGGCAGGCAGTCTTTTCAAGAGGAGGAAATGATCATGGAAGAAAAAGACGGAATCAGTCCAAGGAATAAGAATGTGGAGGAAAAAGTCCTGCACCCCAAGTCAGGTATGGGGATGCTGTTTCTTTTGATCCTGGCGCTTGTGGGAAGTGTTGCGCTGATGATCCTTTCAGGAGCGGTACTTTCTGAGGTCAGCGGCACGCTTACCGGTATCGGGATAACAGCGGCAATCCTGATTTTCTGTGCGGCCTGTGTGGGCTTTGCGGGCCTGAAGGTCATCAACCCCAATGAGGCGCTGGTTCTGGCACTGTTCGGTAAGTATTACGGAACCCTGAACCGGAATGGATTTTACTGGGTCAATCCTTTTGTGACAGGTATCAATCCAACCGTAAGAGCAGTGGGCAGCGCCAGTTCCACAGTTCTCAAAGGGATGGGCATTGAAGCGGAGCAGAAGAATACGGAAGCAAAAGCCAACAAAAAGGTTTCGCTGAAAACTATGACACTGGACAACAAAAAACAAAAGGTCAATGATGAACTGGGAAACCCCATTGAGATTGGCACGGTTGTTATTTGGAAAGTGGAAAATGCCACAAAGGCTGTATTTAATGTGGAGAATTACAAAGACTATCTGTCTATCCAGTGTGATGCCATCACAAGAAACGCAGCCAGAAGGTATCCTTATGACACCAGCGAAGGCGGAGATGAGCGCTCTCTCCGGGGCAGCAGCCAGGAAGTGGCAAGTATCATGCAGGAGGAACTGCAGCAGAAAGTGGTGGATGCGGGAATCGAGATCTTGGAAATGCGCATCACACATCTGGCATACGCTCCGGAAATCGCATCAGCTATGCTGCAGAGACAGCAGGCAGCAGCCATCATTGATGCGCGGCAGAAGATTGTGGAAGGTGCTGTCAGCATGGTGGAGATGGCCCTTCAGAAATTAAACGATAAAGATATCGTGGATCTGGATGAAGAGCGCAAGGCAGCCATGGTCAGCAACCTGCTGGTTGTCCTCTGCGGCAATAAAGATGCCCAGCCCATTGTCAACAGCGGTTCCCTGTATTAGGCGGGACTGTGAACAGTAACAGGAGTGATGCCTTCATGGAAAACAAACCGAAGGAAAAACAAAAAAAACAGGTTCCCCTGCGGCTCTCCGCATCTCTTTACAATGACCTGGCCCAGTGGGCGGAGGATGACTTCCGCTCCGTCAACGGCCAGATCGAATATCTGCTGACCGAATGCGTGAAGCACAGAAAGCGGAGTCAGAAAAGCGCCACAGAGGAACCGGCGGCAGAATGAAGAAAATCCAGGCAGCGGCCAATTGATGAGCCGTGTATGCCTGGATTTTTTGCATGTGTTTTTTCAGAAATGTTTTCTGTATTTTTTTTCCGCTATGTTGATCAGGCTGTATAAAACAGCAGCGATGATACATAGAATAACAATACTCATGATCATGGTATCCAGTTTGAATACCTGACTGGAATAAATGATCAGATACCCAAGTCCCCGTTTGCTTCCGATCATCTCTCCGATCACCACGCCGATCAGGCAGAGGCCGATATTGACTTTCATAATGCTGAGGATCAGTGGTACGGAGGAAGGAAGAACCACTTTAAAAAGGGCATCCTTTTTCGTGCCCCTCAGTGTGGAAATCAGTTTCAGTTTATCCGGGTCCGTGCCGCAGAAGCCAGTGTACAGATTCAAGATCGCCCCAAAGATGGCTACAGACAGACCGGCAACGATGATGGTCTTGATGTTGCTGCCCAGCCACACGATCAAAAGCGGTGCCAGGGCTGATTTGGGCAGACTGTTCAGAACTACCAGATACGGCTCCAGAATCGAGGAAAGCTTCGGAAAACACCACAGAAGCACCGCAATGGCAATACCAAACACAGTGACCAGGGCGAAACTGGCAATGGTCTCCCAGAGTGTGACGCCCGTGTGTACGGCAAGTGTTCCATCCAGTATCATGTGGTACATGGCTAGGACCACCTGGGAAGGGCTGGAGAAGATGAAGGAATCAATAAGGCCCAGTCTTGCGCTGCCCTCCCAGAGCGCCAGAAAAGCCAGGAATATGAGGATGCGGATAAGCCGCACGATCTGGGAATCACGCCTTAATTTCCGCAGATAATTCCTCTGTCCTCTGGACATAGAAGTCATTTCAGCCATTGTGGTTTAGCTCCTTCCATATTTCATTAAAATAATTCTTGAACTCCGGAGCGCTGCGGGAGGTGAAAGGCGTGCGGTTATCCATGGTGAGTACAATGGGGATGATTCTTTTAATGGCAGCAGGACGTTTGCCGAGGATGATGACCCGGTCTGCCATGCTTATGGCTTCCGAGATATCATGAGTCACCAGAATAGCGGTTTTCTCCTCCCGCTTGATGATTTTTCCAATGTCGTCCCCCACAGAGAGACGTGTCTGATAATCCAGGGCGGAAAAGGGTTCATCCAGAAGCAGCAGATCAGGTTCCAAAGCCAGCGTGCGGATCAGCGCGGCACGCTGCCGCATACCACCGGAAAGCTGGGACGGGCGCGATTCTTTAAACTTATCCAGGCCGTAATCAGCCAGAAGATGATTGACTTTGTCTCTGGCATTTGGGGAGTTCTTTTTCTGGATCTCCAGTCCTAAAAGTACATTGCTGTAAATGGTGCGCCATTCAAAAAGGTGGTCTTTTTGCAGCATGTAACCGATATTTGTCACTGATTCACTGAGTGGTTTTTTGTTTAGAAGAATTTCACCTTCTTCCGGGATGAGCAGACCGCAGAGCATATCCAGAAGCGTGGATTTTCCGCAGCCGGACGGACCTACGATCGCCAGGAATTCTCCTTTTTCCACAGAAAAAGATATATGGGACAGAGCGGGTGTTTCACCGGACTTTGTATGATAGGCATAACTGACATCTTTTACTTCTAAAAGAGGTGTATCCATAAGTTGTCATTCCTTTCTTATTTCTATTGGCAGGCAGGTGTGAGACTGTCTGTTTTTGGGGATGGTAATTGGCAGTTACGGTCCACGGCACTGCATTTATTGCAGGGCTGTGAATTTGTAACATACAGTATCATATGATAAAAAGCCGGGGGTTGACATATGGGAAGGGGATGCACTTGTGTTTTTCTTTGATTATTGATAAAATAAGTACGGATTGGGAAACCTATCCGGTAACGGAAACATGATTTGACAAGAACAGGAGGCAAAACTATGAGAATTTTATTTTTTGACACCAAGAACTACGACAGGGCATCCTTTGATAAACAACTGGAAAATTATCCGGGAATAGAGATCGACTATCTGAAAACAGATCTGGCACCCAAGACGGCGCCGCTGGCAAAAGGGTTTGACGCTGTGTGCGCCTTTGTAAGCTCCGACGTGGGGGCAGAGACTGTGACAGCGCTCCATGAGGCGGGGGTAAAACTGATCCTTATGCGCTGCGCGGGATTCAACAATGTGGACCTGGAAAAAGCGGGAGAGTACGGCATCCGGGTTATGCGCGTGCCGGGCTATTCCCCGGAAGCAGTAGCGGAACATGCCATGGCGCTGGCCCTTACAGCGAACCGCAGGATCCATAAGGCATATGTAAAAGTCCGGGAAAATGATTTCAGCTTAAGCGGCCTGATGGGATTTAACTTTTACCAAAAGACAGCAGGTATTGTGGGAACCGGAAAGATCGGTGCGGCTATGGCGAAAATCTGCCGTGGTTTTGGTATGAAGGTCATTGCCTATGATGTATACCAGAATCCGGACCTGGATTTTGCCGAATATGTCTCTTTGGATGAACTGCTTAAAAGAAGTGACCTGATCTCCCTGCACTGCCCGCTGATGGACAGCACCTACCACCTGATCAACAGGGAGACCATCGCAAAAATGAAGGACGGAGTGGTACTGGTCAACACGTCGAGAGGCGGACTTGTGAAGACAGAAGATTTGATCGAGGGAATCCGTGCCCGCAAGTTCTTCGGTGTGGGTCTGGATGTGTACGAGGAGGAGACAAAGAACGTATTTGAGGACCGTTCTGACGAAATTCTGGAGCATTCCACAACGGCAAGGCTCCTCTCTTTCCCAAATGTAATGATCACCTCCCATCAGGGATTCTTTACCCAGGAAGCCCTTGCAGCTATTTCCCAGACTACCCTGGACAATGCGTCTGCATTTGAAAAGGGGGAGACAAACAGTAATGAAGTTCTGAAAAGGGAATCATAAAATGGACCGGAAAAGAAACTACCAGAGAGAACTGGAAAAAGTCCTGGAACAGATAAAAAAGGAAGAAAGAGTTCCCACTTTGTTCCTGCACAGCTGCTGCGCTCCATGCAGCAGCTATGTGCTGGAATATCTGTCACAGTATTTTGAGATAACCGATTTTTTCTTCAATCCCAATATTTCACCTGAAAAGGAATATGAGAAGCGGGAGGAAGAACTTGAGCGGCTCATAGGATCCATGCCTTTTGTACATAAGCCGAAGTTTTTAAAAGGGGAGTATTGCCCTGAGAAATTTTATGCCATGGCAGAAGGAATGGAAGATATCCCGGAGGGAGGCAGGCGCTGCTTTGCCTGTTATGAAATGCGCATGGAGGAGGCTGCAAGACTTGCGGCAGAGGGAGGATATGATTATTTCACCACAACCCTGTCCATCAGTCCCCTGAAAAATGCGGCAAAGATCAATGAGATAGGAGAAAAGCTGGAAGAGAAATATCATGTCCGGCATCTGCCGTCAGATTTCAAAAAGAAAAACGGGTATAAGCGTTCCACAGAGCTTTCCGGAGAATATGGCCTGTACCGGCAGGATTTCTGCGGCTGTGTATTCTCAAAAAGGGAACGTGACAAGAGAGAGGCGGAAAAGGGTAACAGTTCAGACAAGCTGAACTGTTACCCATCCAGCCATTAAAAATCGCTTCGCGATGGGCTGGATACCTGCTGGCACTACTTTTTCATACGGTCAGCGCAGTAAATGCGCAGACCTGTCTGAACTGTTACAGAAAAGGGGCAGCAGTGATATGGAAAAATTTCTTGCACGGTACCAAAGATAATGATAAACTGTTACCCATAAGCCGGATAAGCGGCTTACGGCTGCAGCAGGTAGCAGAATCCTGGGATAGCCGGAACAATAAATAAATCAATTTGTAAAAAAGTGAGGTACATAAAGATGGCTCAGTTATGGGGCGGACGTTTCACCAAGGAGACGGATCAGTTGGTATATAATTTCAATGCGTCGTTAAGTTTTGACAATAAGCTTTACAAACAGGACATTACAGGAAGCATGGCACATGCCGCGATGCTTGCAAAACAGGGGATTATCACGGAGAAGGAGAAAGAGGCGATTCTGGAAGGCTTGAAAGGGATCCTGGCTGATATTGAAAGCGGAGCACTTGCCTTTTCCCCTGAGTATGAAGATATCCACAGTTTTGTGGAGGCGAATCTGATTGCCCGCTGCGGCGATGTGGGTAAAAAGCTGCACACAGGCAGAAGCCGCAACGACCAGGTGGCCCTTGATATGAAGATGTATGTGAGGGATGAGATCGGGGAGATTGACATCCTCTTAAAAGAACTGCTGGAGTCCATTTATAAGGTTATGGATGAGAATGTACATACTTACATGCCGGGATTCACCCATCTGCAGAAAGCGCAGCCTTTGACACTGGCACATCATTTCGGCGCGTATTTTGAGATGTTCAAGCGCGACAGGAGCCGTATGGCGGATGCAAAAAAACGTCTGAACCTCTGTCCTCTTGGAAGCGGAGCGCTGGCGGGTACCACCTATCCTCTTGACAGGGATTTTACAGCCAAAACCCTGGGATTTGACGGGCCAACCCTGAACAGCATGGATTCCGTGGCTGACAGGGATTACCTGATCGAGCTTTTGTCAGGTCTTTCCACCATTATGATGCACTTGAGCCGTTTCTGTGAGGAGATTATTCTGTGGAACTCCAATGAATACCGTTTTGTGGAGATTGATGACGGGTACAGCACAGGCAGCAGTATCATGCCCCAGAAGAAAAATCCGGATATTGCCGAGCTGGTAAGAGGAAAGACAGGTCGTGTCTATGGCGCGCTCATGTCTATTCTGACTACCATGAAAGGCATTCCTCTTGCATACAATAAAGATATGCAGGAAGACAAAGAATTTACCTTTGATGCCATTGATACCGTAAAAGGCTGCATCGCTTTATTTAACGGTATGATCGCCACCATGTCCTTCCGCAGGGAGAATATGGAAAAGAGCGCAAAGAACGGCTTTACCAATGCCACAGACGCCGCAGACTACCTGGTGAACAATGGCGTTCCGTTTAGGGATGCCCACGGCATTGTAGGACGTCTGGTGCTTGCCTGCATTGAGAAAAATATCTCTCTGGATGAGATGAGCCTTCCGGAGTATCAGGAAATCAGTCCCGTGTTCAAAGAGGACATCTATGAGGCGATCAGCATGAAGAACTGTGTGGAGAAGAGAAATACCATCGGTGCTCCTGGTGAGGCTGCCATGAAGCAGGTTCTGACACTGCACAAAAAATATCTGGAAGAAAACTAAAAAATGCTTGCTTTTTTCCTGGATTTGTTATAGTATTGTTTAGGAAAAACAAATGTGCGCACAGGAAGAACAATCCCTCCGCACAGAATACATAGACGAGGAGAATTGCCGTATGAGTGAGAAATTAAGAGTGGGTATATTAGGCGCAACAGGAATGGTAGGACAGAGATTTATCTCTCTGCTTGAAGATCATCCCTGGTTTGAAGTGGTAACTGTGGCCGCCAGTGCAAGAAGTGCAGGCAGGACATATGAGGAGGCCGTAGGCGGACGCTGGAAAATGGATACTCCCATGCCGGAAGCCGTGAAAAAGCTGGAAGTCATGAATGTATCTGAGGTGGAGAAAGTGGCATCCACCGTTGACTTTGTATTCTCTGCTGTTGATATGAGCAAAGAGGAGATCAAAGCCATTGAGGAGGCATACGCAAAGACAGAGACACCGGTTGTGTCCAACAACAGCGCACACCGCTGGACACCGGACGTACCTATGGTAGTGCCGGAGATCAATCCGGAGCACTTTGATGTCATTGAATTCCAGAAAAAACGTCTGGGGACCACAAAAGGCTTCATTGCCGTAAAACCCAACTGTTCCATCCAGAGTTACGCACCGGTGCTCACAGCATGGAGAGAATTTGAGCCATACGAAGTAGTGGCAACCACTTACCAGGCAATCTCCGGAGCAGGCAAGACCTTCAAAGACTGGCCGGAAATGCAGGGAAATGTGATCCCCTTCATCGGTGGTGAGGAAGAGAAAAGCGAGCAGGAACCTCTCCGTCTCTGGGGTGAGATAAGAGACGGCGTGATCGAGAAGGCAGCAGAGCCTGTTATCACCACCCAGTGTGTGCGTGTGCCGGTACTGAACGGACATACAGCAGCCGTATTTGTAAAATTCAGAAAGAACCCGGCCAAAGAGCAGTTGATCGAAAAGATGGTGAACTTTAAAGGGGCTCCCCAGGAGTTAGACCTGCCAAGCGCTCCCAAGCAGTTCATCCGCTATATGGAAGAAGACAACCGTCCGCAGGTTACCCTGGATGTTGATTATGAAAATGGAATGGGTGTAACGGTAGGTCGTCTGAGAGAGGACAGTGTATATGATTACAAGTTCATCGGCCTTTCTCACAACACCGTGCGCGGCGCTGCCGGCGGTGCTGTCCTTTGTGCAGAGACACTGAAAGCCAAAGGATTTATCACAAAAAAATAAAACTTTAAGTCAGACCGGGGAGCTCCCTCCGGTCTGATTGCATGGAAGAGGAGCTTTTATGAATAAATCTTTATTTATCGCAGAAAAGCCCAGTGTGGCACAGGAATTTGCCAGGGCTCTCAAAGTCCAGACTGCCCGTCATGACGGATATCTGGAGTCAGAGAACACCATTGTCACCTGGTGCGTAGGTCATCTGGTCACCATGAGCTACCCGGAGAAATATGACATGAAATATAAAAAATGGAGTCTGGAGACCCTGCCTTTTCTGCCTGAAGAATTTAAATACGAAGTCATACCGTCCGTATCCAAACAGTTTCAGATCGTGAGCGGACTACTTAACCGGGATGACGTTTCCACCATCTATGTCTGTACCGACTCCGGGCGGGAGGGAGAGTACATCTACCGCCTGGTTGCCATGATGGCAGATGTAAAAGACAAGGAACAGAAGAGGGTGTGGATTGACTCCCAGACAGAGGAAGAGATACTTAGGGGAATCCGGGAGGCAAAGGATTTAAGCGCCTATGATAATTTATCTGCCTCCGCCTATCTGCGGGCCAAGGAAGATTATCTGATGGGTATTAATTTCTCCCGGCTTCTCTCTTTAAAATATGGCAATGCCATATCTAATTACCTGGGCAGCAAATACCAGGCCATATCTGTGGGCCGTGTCATGACCTGTGTTATGGGCATGGTGGTGCGCCGGGAACGGGAAATCCGTGAATTTGTAAAAACACCCTTTTACCGTGTGCTGGGCAGCTTTTCGGCGGGCGGACACCCCTTCGACGGGGAGTGGCGTGGCGTGGAGGGCAGCCGGTATTTCCAGTCGCCTTATCTCTATAAGGAGAACGGATTCAAAGAGCGGAAACATGCGGAGGAATTAAAGGCCATTTTGTCGGCTGATCCTCCTTTTAAAGCTGTGGTGGAGAAGATCGAGAAGAAAAAGGAAAATAAAAATCCGCCTCTTCTTTTTAACCTGGCAGAGCTTCAGAATGAATGCTCCCGCTTATTTAAGATCAGCCCGGATGAGACTTTGAAAATTGTCCAGGAGCTGTATGAGAAAAAACTGGTCACTTACCCCAGAACAGATGCCCGTGTGCTCTCCACCGCGGTGGCAAAAGAGATACAGAAAAACATTGGCGGTCTGCGTGGGTATGTGCACGGAAAGCCGTTTGCAGAGGAGATCCTGGCAGAGGGCAGTTATAAGGATCTGGCGAAGACAAGATATGTCAATGACAAGCAGATCACAGACCACTATGCTATTATCCCTACGGGACAGGGAATGGGTGCTTTGGGCAGCCTCCATCCCTCTGCGGCGAAGGTTTATGAGACTGTGGTGCGCAGGTTTCTGAGTATTTTTTATCCCCCTGCTGTTTACCAGAAGGTGAGTATTGTGTCGGTGATTGAAAAGGAAAGACTGTTTTCCTCATTTAAGATCCTGGTCTCCGAGGGATACTTGAAGGTGGTGCAGAACTCTTTTGCAAAAAAGAAGGAGGAGAGTGCCCAGGAGGAAGGGGAGCAGACAGAAGATACCAGCTTCTTGGAAATACTGCAGACCATCAAAAAGGGCAGTGAGCTGGATATCACGGATTTCCAGATAAAAGAGGGGGAGACATCCCCGCCGAAACGTTACACCTCAGGTTCCATGATCCTGGCTATGGAAAATGCCGGGCAGCTCATCGAGGACGAGGAGCTGAGAGCACAGATAAAGGGAAGCGGAATCGGCACCAGTGCCACCAGGGCGGAAATTTTGAAAAAGCTTATGACCATCAAATATCTGGCCCTGAATAAGAAGACACAGGTCATCACCCCCACTTTGCTGGGAGAGATGATCTTTGACGTGGTCAATGCCTCCATCCGTTCCCTGCTGAACCCGGAGCTTACGGCAAGCTGGGAGAAAGGACTTACTTATGTGGCTGAGGGGGAGATCACCCCGGACGAATACATGGAAAAGCTGGAGAATTTTGTCAGAAGCAGAACCCAGGGCGTGCTGGGACTGAGAAATCAACTGGCGCTGAAGCAATTTTTTGACGCGGCGGCCGTATATTACAAAAAAGCCGGAAAATCCGGCGGAAAGAGGTAAAGAGAATGGAACAGTTAAAAATCAGTGAATTATACAGTGATTTAAACCAGACAATGGCAAAAGAACTTCTGGAAAGCAAGACCTATCCCTGGGAAGCGCTTCCCTTCATCAGTGGATTTATCGTTAAACTGGGCAGCACGCTCAGTGAGGAAGAGTATGAGAAAAGAGGGGAGAATGTGTGGATCGCCAAGTCCGCAAAGGTTGCACCCACGGCATTCATCAATGGTCCTGCGATCATCGGCAAAGACGCGGAAGTACGCCACTGCGCATTTATCCGCGGGAATGCGCTGGTTGGGGAAGGGGCTGTTGTGGGGAATTCCACAGAGCTTAAAAATGTGATCCTGTTCAATAAAGTACAGGTTCCCCACTACAATTACGTGGGGGATTCTATTCTGGGATTTAAGTCTCATATGGGGGCAGGCTCCATCACCTCCAATGTAAAGTCTGATAAAAAGCTGGTGGTGGTAAAAGGCGCGTCAGAAAAGATTGAGACAGGACTGAAAAAATTCGGTGCCATGCTGGGGGATGAAGTGGAAGTGGGATGCGGTTCTGTACTGAATCCGGGAACTGTGATCGGAAGCCACAGCAACATTTATCCTCTGTCCTCAGTGCGCGGAGTGGTTCCGGCTGACAGTATCTATAAGAATAAGAACGAAGTGGTGGAGAAGATAGAAGAATAAAGGCGATCCCATTTTAATAGGCGAGTCTGTATGGAATTGTGCCTGTAACTGTGAGGATACGGAACCGTTACGAATAAAGTGTAATGAATCCGGTCTGCCGGATTTTCGTGCTGGAGCGTGGTCTTTTGGGACCACGCTCCTCTTGGTAAAGCCATGCAGCATTTGGAGGCCCTTCATATGATATGGGAAAGGAGTTCCTTGCCGTGATCTGTCAGCAGGGGATGCAGAAGATTCCAGGCCTGCTTTTGATAAGGTGGCCGTCTCCCCGGATTTCAGCCGGGAAAATGGTTTCCAGTAAATGCAGGGCAGCAGTAGCGCATCAATGCCGTCAAAAACCAGTGAAAGCTGCCGCTGCTGAGAGGAGGCTCTCATGCGGTCAGATAAAATAAATCCGGTATAAAAGAAACAAGAGCATAACAGAAAGAACTGACAGACCTGCATAGAACAAAGCTCGGCTTACCGGTCCGTTGGCATGGCACAGGTCCAGGCTGATGCCGAATTTAAGTGGGTATAAAATACGCACATTTTTGTAGTTGAGCATATCAATCAGCATGTGAGAGAGCATGGCGACAAAAAAATAAGGGGTAAGGTCCGGGAAAATTCCATACACAATACCGTTTAGGATCACCAGTGCGGGCAGAGAATGCATGAAGGACCTGTGCGGCTGGTTCTTTCCAAAGGTGCACACTCCAAGGAATAGCAGAAAACTTACGGCGAGTCTGTATATGCTGCTCTCTTTTTGAAAACGGTATCGGATTCCCACATTCCATTTCCACTCGGCAAAGAGCAGTGCAGCGATGACCAATAAGGTGAGTATGGAGATTTTGTTTAGCTGTTCCCTGGAATCCGAGGTGGTTACGTCAATATCGCTGATGACTGAGCCGATGGCGGCTGTACCCAGACATAATAATAAACTGCTTAAGGTTTGAGGCTGCGTTACGCAGACGGCAGCCGCAGTACCTACAGATAGATGTGTTTTTCCTGTCATATGTACTCCAATTCTTGTTTGTATTATTTAAGTTTTGTATTCCATCTCTTTCCGCAGTCCGGAAGTTTTTTGGATAGCGGAAAGAGACAGAGATCAGTATTTCAGAAGGGCATAGCGTATGAGGAAGAGCAGCATCAAATGTACCGGGTAAAAGAGGTAGAAAAAGTATTTGATCTTCCGGCCCCTCTGTCCGTTATACATGTTGATAGGGATAAAAGCCAGGCAGGCGGGTGCTTCCCACAGCAGAGAGAGGCAGCCTGCAATGGTCCTTTCCAGGGGATAGCTCTGGAACAAGTACAGTATGATAATGAGAATGACACCTTTATAACTGTAATCTGTTTTTAAAAGATATCCCAGAAGAAGACCGGCCCCGGCGGCCACAAGTGCCAGTGCGGGCATTTTTTTGCGGGCTTCATCCATAGCCATGAGTGTAAGAAATCCGATCAGCAGGGTGATCATTACATTTTGATAAGAAAACTCCAGGACGCTGCCGTTAAAGCATAAATCAAAGGGAATCTCCGAGAGAAGGGCAAACAGGGCGAGCCGCAGTGCGTATTTCTTTCTGTCTGAGGTGTGGATAAACCCTTCAACAAGAAGAAAACAGAATATGGGAAAGGCAATGCGGCCTGTTTTTCTGAGTGCCCAGTCAATGTTCCATATAAGAAGTGTATTTTCGTAGGAAAGGGCCTGGGGCAGATTCATCTGATAGGCCTGCATGTATCCGTTTTCCAGGATGACGGCACCGATATGGTCGATCAGCATGGTGACTATGGCAATGATTTTCAGTGTAGATCCCGGAAAAACAGGGGGCAGAAGCTGCCAGCGGGATGGGCGGAATGAATTTTTTGGCATATAGTGTCTCCTTTATGTGATATTTCCTACCTATCATATATCTGAATCAGGTAATTTGGCAAGATATGTTTCACATTTATAGATACTGCTTTTGAGAGGGCACTGCATTTCGGCGCAGCCTGACTTGGGAGGCTTGTGCATGGCGCGGCATTCCCTTGGGGAAATCACCTTTCTGAGGTTCCTGATTCGATGACATTTTTTTTATTTTTATACTTCCATTTTTAATAACTATATGCTATAATAACATCGTTATAAATCTTTAGGGGCATTAGCGCAGCTGGGAGCGCGCCACAATGGCATTGTGGAGGTCACGGGTTCGAATCCCGTATGCTCCATGCCTGATTTGGAACCCGCTGTTTAGCGGGCTTTTTTTTAATGTCAATTAAAAACCAAAAGTCGATTATCTGCATAAACACTGGATTTATTAATACTTATAAACGGATTGCTTGTGTGTTTTACTATTCATTTACCACATATGATTGAGCTTTGATATGACTTAATTTTAATAACTATGATAGGCACTTTTATTGAAGTGCCGTTTCTATGTAACAGAAAAGCAGTCATATCAACTGCTCTATAAACCTATATTTACCAAGTATATTGCTTTATTGCTCGTATTGTATTAAAATCCCTGCACAAATTACTGCTGATTTATTAAACAATGAAACAAATCCACCTGCCATTGAAGATATTGCAATTACTCTTTCTTTTCTTCCTTGCCATAAACTGGAAGTCGCCGTTCTTAAAAAAATTAGTGCATAAGTATTAAACCAATTGTTTGTTATAGCACCTCAATAACCTCAAAGCGTTCAAATGTGACAGGGGTTTGAGTGGTAAATGTATAACCACGTTTCGCTGAGTCACGTGTCCAATAGCGTATATTACCTGATTTCCATTGTTCAAAGTTTTCGTCCTCCCCCTCAAGTTTTACCATGTCCCAAGTTAAGTCGCAAAATTTGACAGTTTTAAGATACACTGTCTTTATCACGCAGGCTGGATTGCCATGTCCATCCAATACGAGGGATAAATCACCAACGCTGGGTGTCTGCTCATCCTCCAATAGAATTGAGACAGTTGCCGTTTTCTTTCCTGTAAGCACCAAATTCAAAAGCTCATCTGCCATTTCAGGACTATCACCAAAAGCAAAACACTCATAATATTTTTTGTTCTCATTTTCTATAGAATTCATTTTTTATCATATCCTTTCAAATTCCAATTTGTTTCTCTAAAGTATAAGCATATCATTATCGTCAAATTCATCGCGAGGCCCCCAAGCAACTTCCCAGTAATATCCCAAGTCACTAAAATGAGCATGATATCCACCCCAAAATACATCTTGCGGTTCTTTCACAATCGTTGCACCTACATTACGTGCAAGCTCTATAATTTCTCTTACCTCTGCTTTTGATTTCGCATTATAGGCAAGTGTTATACCACAAAACCATTTCCTATCTTTAATGGATTTTCTTAATTTATATCTTTTGCTAAAAGCTCTAAAGGATAAAGTTCTAATTTTGTTCCTGAAGCATCAAAGAAAATCACATCTGGATTATCTTCTTTTTCTTCTGTCTTAAATCCTAATCCATCACGATAAAAGCGAATAGCTTTTGCCATATCTCTTGCACCTAAACAAACAATATTCATTCTATTCATAAAGTTTCTCTTATTCTAATTTTATAAATCAATTATACTATTTTCTAACACTACTAGCAACGCTAAAAAAGGAAATCTATTCCACTCTGTCTAAATCGTCAAATCCCTCAATCGTAGGGACTTTTGACAAAATCTTTCTGTCTTCATCAACATGGTTATTAACTATGTGTTTGCTTCTTGATAATCATAAAGGTTGATACTTTTATGACCCTCAATGGTTTCCCCAAACAAATCAAGGCTGTATAAATCATCATAGATATTCATCATTTCTTGAAACTTCTGTTGCTGTACCATTTTCTTTATTGGGTACAAATCAGAAGCTTTTCTGCAAGCCATTCTTCCTCGCTGTCAAAGTAATTATCGTAATGCCCATTGTCATACGGCATATCTTACAGTTACCTGTTGATATCTTTACGGTCTTTCCTGCTCATGTTAAGTACAAGTCCTATAGGAGCAAGTACGAGATAGGAAGTATCACTGTCAATGGCAATGAGAAACCAACAGAGGACAATCCGCAAGGTCTTGGCAGTTACTTGGAATTAAGCGGAATGGGTTGTGATGAAATCTTTCGCATACTGGATATGCACAACGAAACCTTTGGCGATTTGTTTAAACGGTGTGAACGGTGGTTCAGTACGGACTTCCACTTTACACGATTGGATGTAGCCATTGACGATAAGAACGAAACACCCTACTTCACGATTGAACAAATTAAGCGTAAAACTGAAAAAGAGGAATACATAGCCAACAGCAATACGCACCGTTTTAATTCCAGCAAGTGTCAAAAATTGGATTTGGCAAATACGATTTATATCAGTGCTGGGAAATCGGATATGATTTATCGTTTGTTCAAAAATGAAAATAGTTTCCGGCCGCAACCCCCTTGAACAGATGTCTTTTACCGAAACACAGTGAATTCTTCCGACTTTCTTTAGAAAACTTTTAAAAATCCGCCGACCATTTCTTTAAGTCTTCCGTTTAAGATAAATATAACCTAAGACAAGGAGAAAACAAAGGGGGACTTTTGATGAAGATATTAATTACTACAGACTGGTACAAACCTATTGTCAACGGAGTAGTCACCTCTGTTCTCAATCTGAAGAGAGAATTAGAAGAGCGCGGACACGAGGTGAGAGTTCTGACACTCTCCGAGACCGGAGCTTCTTATAAAGATAATGAAGTATATTATGTGAAATCCATAGATCTGGGAAGCATATATCCCAACGCCAGAGCGGTTCTTCCGTACAGCAATCCTTATATCAGTGAGCTGATCGACTGGGAGCCGGATGTGGTTCATTCCCAGTGTGAATTTATGACATTCCAGTATGCCTCCAAGATCAGCAGAAAATGCGGATGCCCGCTTCTTCACACCTACCACACCATTTATGCGGACTATATGCATTATCTTCCGGGTGTTCTGGGCAGATATACAGCGGGGCGGAAGGCAGGCAAAAAAGCGGCAGCTGAATTTTCCAGAACCATTCTGAACCGGACGGACCGTGTGATCGCTCCAACCGGGAAAGTGAAGGATATCCTCTCCATTTATCAGGTAAAGCCGGCCATTGATGTGATCCCAAGCGGCATAGACTTAAGAAAATTCAGCGAGACACTGAGCCCCCGGGAAAAGGATGCAAGAAAAGAGGCTTTGGGTATTCCGAAACAGAACAAGGTTCTTGTCAGTGTGGGAAGGCTGGCAAAAGAGAAAAATCTGGAAGAGATCCTGGAATACTTTGCAAGACTATTAGCGGAAGGCAGAGAAAACCTTACACTTCTGATCGCAGGGGACGGGCCTGACAGAGAGAATCTGGAACATCAGTCAAAGCAGCTGGGCATAGAAGCGTATGTTTGTTTTACCGGGATGGTTGCTCCGGAGGAAGTGTGGGCTTACTATCAGTTGGGAGACATCTTTGTATGTGCCTCCAAAAGTGAGACACAGGGGATTACTTATATTGAGGCTCTTGCAAGCGGTGTCCCCGCACTGTGCAGAAAAGATAAATGTCTGGACAGAGTTATAGCGGACGGATGCAATGGCTTTCAGTATGAGGCGTATGAGTATTTCCGCATGCATCTTTTATATCTTCTGGAAAATGAAGAGAGAAGACAGGAGATGGCAAAAATGGCAAAAGAGATGGCGGAAGAATTTTCAACCTGGAACTTCTGTACCATGGTAGAACGTGCTTACAGGGCTGCCTGCGAGGAAAAAGAGCAGATTCCTGTTTTTCACAGAGATACGGAACATGCTGCCTGGGGACGGACAATGATGAAACGTATGATGAGGAGGGTTTCTTGATATGATGAAAATAAATATGATGTCAAAAGCAGATATGGTAAAAGGGCAGGGTGTTCTTTCCGCCCATGATGAGCAGGTGGCGCTGGCGGCACAGGTGTTAAAAGGAAAGTTTGAAGTGCTGCACAACGCAAAGGAGTCCTGTGAGATCACACACTATCATTCTATCAACCCGGAATTTTATCTGGGCATAGGGCGCAGAAAACGGCAGGGAAAAACGGTGGGTTATGTACATTTTCTTCCTGAGACCGTGGAGAACAGCATCCATCTCCCCCAATTTATGAAAAAGATTTTCTACCGCTATATGCTTTCTTTCTACAAAAGAATGGATAAGCTGGTGACTGTCAATCCCTATTTTATTGAACGTCTGGAGCATTACGGAATACCGAGAGAGCGGGTGACGTATATTCCCAATGTGGTGTCAGAGGAGGATTTTTATCCCCTTCCCCGTGAGGAGAGAGCCCGTATACGCAGAGAATACCGTATCAGCAAAGATGCGTTTACCGTGTTGTGCGTGGGGCAGCTCCAAAAGCGGAAAGGTGTGGTTGACTTTGTGGAGGCAGCTAAAAAAATGCCGGACTGCATGTTTGTCTGGGCAGGGGGATTTTCCTTTGGCCGGATTTCCGACGGGTATGAGGAGATTAGGAAAATGATGAAGCATCTTCCGCCGAATGTGCGTTTTTTGGGTATTGTGGACAGGGAGAAAATGAACGAAATCTACAATATGGCAGATGTGATGTTCCTGCCCTCCTTCGAGGAGCTCTTTCCCATGACCATACTGGAATCCATGAATTGTGCAATCCCGGTTCTGGTGCGGAATCTTCCGATCTATGATCCGATACTGTTTGATTACGCACTCAGAGGGGACGGTATGGAAGCTTTTGTGAGCACGTTAAAACAGCTCAGGGAGGACCCGGATTTTTATCAGAGAAGTGCCCATGCCTCCTTTGCGGGACATGAATTCTACAGCAGGGAGCATGTTGGGCAGATGTGGAAAGAATACTATGAAAAAACGGCAGCGGAGGTAAAGCGTCCTGTCCCTGTGCGGCAGAGAGGAGGAAAAGTATGGAGACAAAAAGAACAGCAGTTCTCTTGAACCTCTGTACCGCCGCAGGACTGATCGGAATGGGATTTTTCATTTTCTATGGGGTGCAGAACCGGATTTTTGTATCAAAAGATGCGTTGGAACTTTTTCTTCATGACTGCGGTATGTGGGCTCCGGTCCTGTTTGTTCTGATCCAGATCATCCAGGTAGTGATCCCCATCCTGCCAGGCGCCATAGGATGTCTTGGCGGGGTGCTGATATTTGGCCCTGTATGGGGATTTGTATATAATTACATCGGCATCAGCATTGGCTCTGTATTGGCTTTCCTGCTCTCCAGACAGTACGGCAGGCCTTTCGTACGGAATATGATTGGTGAGAAGAATTATGACAAATACATCGGATGGCTGAGTAAGGGGAATGGGTTTGACAAGGCGTTTGCAGTGGCAATCTTTCTTCCCGTGGCCCCTGACGACCTGTTGTGTTATATTGCAGGACTGACCAGAATGACGTTAAAGAAATTTACAGCCATTATCATTCTGGGGAAGCCCGGGTCAATTCTCTTATACAGCCTGGGCCTTACAGGTATCATGGAAGTCTTAAAAATGATTTTCTGATAAGAATAACGTCCCTTTTGCGGAGCATAAAGCTGCGGCAAAAGGGGCGTTTTTCCCTGTATAATAGGTAGAGTCAGAGCAGCTACAAAGATACAGTATGCATGAGGGGGTGTCATTTATTGTGGTAAAATTACAAATAAAAAGAAAAATTGAGGAATGAATATTGTATAAATCCAATGATTCATGTATAATGAAATAGATAATTCTAAGCAATATTAACAATCTGTATCATACTGTGCGGACGGAAAAGGAAATTATGCGGATTCTCAAATTTAAACAGGTACACTGTAAAAATTGTTATAAGTGTGTACGCCATTGTCCGGTGAAGGCGATCGGGATCAGGGACCTTGCTCAGACACGGTACTGGTTCTCTCAGACGGCCTGGGCAGCGGGATGAAAGCCAATATTATGGCAACACTCACAGCAAAAATGCTCTGCACTATGATGATCAAGAAACTGCCTCTTGACGATGACGTGGAGGCTATTGCCAAAACTCTTCCCGTGTGTCATGTGAGGAATATGGCGTACTCTATCACCGCCCTGAAGATCAGCGGCAGAGAGGCATACCTGGCCCAGAATGACAACCCGGGCCCCTCCTTTTAAGAGATGGAAAGTCCGTGGCATATCCGGAAACCGCGCATAATATCGGGGAAAAAGAAATCCGGGAGGCAGAACTTACCCTGGAAAAAGACGATGTGCTCATTCTCATGTCAGACGGCGTCACCAATGCCGGAATGGGAAAGACAACAGATGGAGGGTGGGGGCGGGATGACGTAGTCCGTTTTTGTGAACAAAAATATAAAAAAGATATGTCAGCCCAAGAGCTGGCAGCCCATATCGCCAGTGCCTGTGTAGACCTGAATTCAGATGAGACAGATGATGATATCACAGTTCTGGTGATTAAATTATGTGAGCGGGCAGTTACCAATAAAAGATGAAGCTTTTTTAAAATTATTTTTTGGATCACCCGGAAAGCACATTGTGTGCGGAGGGACCACAGCAGCATTTGTGGCAGATTATCTGGGTGAGAGTTTAACAGCGCTTGAAGACACCAGATGCGATGATATTCCGGCCATGTCCGCCCTAAAAGGCGTGGATCTGGTGACAGAGGGACTTCTGACCATCCGGCGTTTGAATATATATGCCAGGCAAACACGGAACTTCACATAGACGCAGGAGAAAAGCTGCGGCTGACCTATCACCTGAAGGATTGTCTGGAAAAAGCAGGCAGACATGTGAAGATGAAGATTTGGTAACGGCTCCGTTCCTTGAAAGGATGGGACCGGGCCGAAATATTCGGTAGTCATTTGGCACTTTGGAAGGCGGACATTCAGCATTTGAATAAAAATGTGGGGGTCTTTCTTCCAGGGTGTCAGAGGTAATATATTATATATAGGAGGGTAATATATGTTAGACCAATCTTACTACGAAAAGGCAGATGAAATCATTGGGCGGTACGGAAAGAAACCGTCATCCCTGATTCCGATCATGCAGGACATTCAGGGTGAATACCGCTATCTGCCGGGAGAACTGCTCACTTACACTGCACAGCAGATCGGAGTGACAGAAGCAAAAGCTTACAGTGTTGCGACTTTTTATGAAAACTTCTCTTTTGAGCCAAAGGGAAAATATGTCATCAAGGTCTGCGATGGTACGGCATGTCATGTGAGAAAATCCATGCCTATTCTGGAAGCACTCTACAAAGAACTGGGACTGAGCAAAAAGAAACACACCACAGAGGATATGATATTTACAGTAGAAACCGTATCCTGTCTGGGAGCATGTGGACTGGCTCCCACCCTTATGGTCAATGAGGAAGTGCATCCCAAGATGTCACCGGAAAAAGTAGTTGCGTTAGTGCAGGAATTGAGAGGTGAAGGCGCATGATGATTTCAAACAAAGCAGAACTTGACAAGTGCAGGGAAGCGGCAGAGCAGGAGCTTCAGTCTTATGGATGCAGGATCCTTGTCTGTTCCGGTACAGGATGTATTGCTACGGGTTCCGAGAAAATCTATCGGAAGATGATGGAGATTGTTGGTAATACTCCCAATGTCACCATTGAATTTGCACCCCATGATGAAAAAGAGCATGTGGGCGTCAAGAGGACAGGATGCCAGGGATTCTGTGAATTTGGTCCCCTGGTGCGTATCCAGAAGGGTGACAAAGTGGTGCAGTACATAAAGGTTCAGCCGGATGACTGCCAGGAGATTTTTGACCATACAGTTATGAGCGACGGCCTTGTGGACAGACTGCTCTACAAGAAAGCGGATAAGACCTATGTACAGCCTGATGAGATTCCGTTTATTGCCAAACAGACACGTGTTGTTTTGGAAAACTGCGGCAGATTTGATGCGGAGTCTATGGATGAATATATTGCGGCGGGCGGGTTTAAAGCTCTGGAAAAAGTGCTGTTTGACATGAAACCTGAGGAGGTTGTGGAGGAAGTAGATCTGTCCGGCCTGCGCGGAAGAGGCGGCGGCGGATTCCCCACCGGAAGGAAATGGAAACAGGTTGCTGCTCAGGAAGAAAAAGAGCGCTATGTAGTCTGCAACGGTGACGAGGGTGACCCGGGCGCATTCATGGACGGTTCCGTTATGGAAGGTGATCCTTTTAAGCTTATTGAAGGTATGATGATCGCCGGATATGCAGTAGGTTCCGCTGAGGGATATATTTATGTGCGTGCTGAGTACCCCAACTCTGTGGCAAGACTGAAACATGCCATTGCAGTGATGGAGGAGAGAAATCTTCTGGGGGACAACATTCTGGGAACAGATTTTGCTTTCCATATGCATATTAACCGGGGCGCCGGTGCCTTTGTCTGCGGCGAGGGTTCGGCTCTGACTGCTTCCATAGAAGGCAACAGAGGATTCCCGCGTACCAAACCGCCAAGAACGGTTGACCATGGTCTGTGGGCAAAACCAACGGTTCTGAATAATGTGGAGACCTATGCCAATGTTCCTAAGATCATCTTAAAGGGTCATGAGTGGTTCCGTACTATCGGAACGGAGGGAAGCCCGGGAACCAAGACCTTCTCCCTTACGGGTTCCATTGAGAATACCGGCCTGATCGAAGTTCCCATGGGAACCACCCTGCGGGAGATCGTTTATGAGATCGGCGGAGGGCTTCAGGAAGGCTCTGAATTCAAAGCAGTTCAGATTGGCGGACCATCCGGCGGATGTCTGACCACGCAGCATTTGGATGAGCCTCTTGATTTTGACTCCGTTAAGAAATTTGGCGCCATTGTTGGTTCCGGCGGACTTGTTGTTATGAACACCGACACCTGTATGGTGGAAGTGGCAAGATTTTTCATGAGCTTTACCCAGAGGGAATCCTGTGGAAAATGTGTTCCCTGCCGTATCGGTACCAAGAGAATGCTGGAGATCCTTGAAAAGATCGTAGCAGGAAAAGGCGAGCCGGAAGACCTTGACAAGCTGGAAGAAATTGCAAAGAGTGTAAAAGACTTGTCTCTGTGCGGTCTTGGCAAGAGTGCACCCCTTCCTGTACTGAGTACGATCCGTATGTTCCGCGATGAATATATGGAGCATATTGTGGATAAGAAATGTGCTTCCCATACCTGTACAGCGCTTCGGAACTACTATATCGATCCGGAAAAATGTAAGGGATGTACCAAGTGTGCAAGAAATTGCCCGGTTGGCGCCATCACTGGCGAGAAGAAAGAACCGCATACCATCGATACCGCAAAATGTATCAAATGCGGAGCATGTATAGAGAACTGCAGTTTCGATGCAATTGAGGTAAGATAGGAGGAGAGAGAATGATTCATGTTACGATAGACGGAATTCCTGTAGAAGTCGAGAAGGGTACTACCATCTTACAGGCTGCAGAGAAAGCCGGTGTGAAAATCCCTACATTATGTTATATCAAAGACCTGCTTCCTGACGGTTCCTGCCGTATGTGTATGGTGGAGATCGAGAACAGAGGAAGAAAGAAAATGGATACCGCATGTTCCTGCCACGTAAGTGAGGGCGATGTGATTGAGACCATGAGTGAGAAAGTGGTGGAGTCCAGAAGGACGATCCTGAACCTGCTTTTGTCCAATCACAAGACAGACTGCTTCTCCTGTGCTCAGAACGGCAGATGTAAGCTGCAGGATTACTGTGTGGAATACGGCGTAGAGAAAACCACCTTTGCGGGAGAGATGACAGAGTTCCCGGTGGATGACTCCAATCCGTTCTTTACTTATGATCCCAATCTGTGTATCCTCTGCCACAGATGTGTGAATACCTGTAATAAAGTGGTAGGACGCGGAGCCATTGACACCATGGAACGAGGATTTGAGTCCTCAGTGGGAACACCGTTCGGTGTGCCGATCAGAAAGAGTACCTGCGAGTCCTGCGGAAACTGTGTGGAGGCATGTCCTACCGGAGCACTTTCCTCCAAGAGAAGAAAATCCTTCCGTCCGTGGCAGATTGACAAGAAGGTCCTTACCACCTGCCCGCACTGCGGTACCGGATGCCAGTTCTATCTGGTGGTAAAAGACAACAAGGTAGTGGACGTGGAACCAGCCAACGGACCGTCCAATAAAAATCTGCTCTGCGTAAAAGGACGCAGCGGTTCCTTTGACTTTGTACATTCTGCTGACCGAGTGAAATATCCGCTCATCAAGAACAAAGAGACCGGAGAATTTGAGCGGGCAAGCTGGGACGAGGCACTGGATCTGGTGGCTTCCAAATTCATGGAGATCAAGAGACAGTATGGCTCAGAATCCCTGGCAGGCTTTGCATGTTCCCGTTCCCCTAACGAGGATATCTACATGGTCCAGAAGATGGTGAGAACCTGCTTTGGAACCAATAATACAGATAACTGTGCACGTGTATGCCATTCTGCATCTGTTGCAGGCCTTGCTATGACACTGGGTTCAGGCGCTATGACTAACCCGGTTGCGGATATCACCCAGAAACCGGATCTGATCATGATGGTAGGCTCCAACCCGGAGGAAGCACATCCGGTTATTGGTATGCAGATTCGTCAGGCTGTGCAGAGGGGCTGTAAATTGATCGTGGTTGACCCCCGTGACATTGACCTGTCCAAGAAAGCAGACATCCATCTGAAATTAAGACCAGGTACCAATGTTGCATTTGCCAACGGTATTATGCATGTGATCATCGAGGAAGGCCTTCAGGATATGAAGTTCATCGAAGAGAGAACAGAAGGCTATGAGAAGATCAAAGAAATTGTAAAAGATTATACCCCGGAAAGAGTTGGGGAAATCTGCCATATAGACCCTGATGATCTGAGACGAGCTGCCATCATGTACGCGAAAGCGGACAAAGCTCCGATCATCTACTGTCTGGGTGTTACGGAGCACTCCACCGGTACGGAGGGCGTTATGTCCATGTCCAACATGGCTCTGCTGGCAGGCAAGCTTGGACGTGAGGGATGCGGCGTCAACCCGATCCGCGGACAGAACAATGTACAGGGAGCCTGCGACATGGGAGCAGGCCCGAAAGATTATCCGGGATATCAGAAAGTGGAAAATCCGGAAGTACGGGAGAAATTCGAGAAGGCATGGGGTGTGAAGCTGAATCCAAACAATGGCCTTCACTCCACAGAAGTATTCCCGGCTGCTATTGAAGGAAAAGTGAAAGGCCTGTACATTTACGGTGAAGATCCCATTGTCACAGACCCGGATACCCACCACATTATCAAAGCGCTGGAAAACCTTGATTTCTTTGTGATCCAGGAGCTGTTCATGACAGAGACCGCGCAGTATGCGGACGTTATCCTTCCCGGTGTCAGCTATGCAGAGAAAGAGGGTACCTTTACCAATACAGAGCGCCGTGTGCAGAGAGTGCGCCCGGCAGTGAAGCTGGATGGTGAAATGAGACTGGATACAGATATCATCATTGACCTGATGAACCGTATGGGCTATGAGCAGCCGCATCTGACCTCCGCTGAGATCATGGATGAGATCGCATCCGTGACTCCAAGCTACGGTGGAATCAGTCATGCAAGGCTGGATGCAGGTGAGAGTCTGCAGTGGCCGTGTCCGACCAAGGACCATCCTGGAACCCCGATCCTGCATGTGGGCAAATTCTCAAGAGGACTTGCCATGTTTTATCCTGCAGAGTATGTTCCGTCCGCAGAGCTTCCGGATGAGGAATATCCGATCATCATGATGACAGGCCGTATGCTGTATCACTATACCACAAGAGCCATGACCGGAAGAACACCGGGCCTGATGGAAATCCAGGGCACCTCTTATATTGAGATGAACTACAAAGATGCGGATGCACTGGGAATCAGAAATGGTGACAAGGTAAAAGTATCTTCCAGGCGTGGTCAGATTGAATCCACTGCCAGAGTCGGACGCAAGGTTTCTCAGGGTGAGTCCTGGATGCCGTTCCACTTCCCGGATGGAAATGCAAACTGGCTGACCAATGCGGCACTGGACAAATATGCGAGAATACCGGAATACAAGGTATGCGCGATCAAAATTGAAAAGGCATAAGTAACGATCCGGTTGACGGAATCGTTACAGGCTTAACGGAGACAACAGATATGGCACAGAACTATCCAAAGAGAATTGAAATGCAGGAAGGCATAGACCTGCTCCTCTCTCATACAGAGAGGATGGGACGGGAAAAGGTGGCAGTCAATGAGGCCTACGGCAGGATTTTAGCCTGCCGGATACGGGCAAAAGAAAATATCCCTCCCTTTGACCGCTCTCCCTATGACGGCTATGCCATCCGCTCTGCGGATGTTGCAGGTGCAGGACATGACACGCCGGTGACTCTGAGAATTATCGAGGAGGTACCGGCGGGGCATGCCCCCGAAAAAGTGTTAGGGCCTATGGAGGCAGTAAAAATACTGACCGGAGCGCCTATCCCTCAGGGAGCCGATGCTGTGGAAAAATATGAAGACACTTCCTTTACTGAAAAGGAAGTGTGTTTCTTTTCCCCCATTGCTTCAGGGAGCAACATCGTAAAAGCAGGGGAAGATGTAAAAAAAGGCGAGATTGTCATGGAGGAAGGCGAGTATCTAAGCCCGGCATCTGTGGGACTTCTTGCAGGACTTGGGTATGGAGAGGCGGAAGTCTTCAAAAAACCTACAGTCCGGATCATCAGTACCGGGGACGAGCTTCTGCAGGTATCGGAGGAGCTGAAACCAGGTAAAATAAGAAACAGCAGTGCCTATATGCTGCAGGGATTTCTGCGGCAGTGGGGAATTACAGCGGATATTTACGGAATTGTCAGGGACGACCAGGCAGCGATCGAGGAGGCACTGACAACATGTCTTCAGGATGCGGACTGTGTTATCACAACCGGAGGTGCATCTGTGGGGGACTATGATCTGGCCCTTGCCTCCATGGAGGGGATAGGAGCAGAGGTGCTTTTCTGGCAGGTGAAGATGAAACCGGGAATGGCAACTTTGGCGTCTGTGAAGGACGGAAAACTACTTTTAGGGCTTTCCGGCAACCCTTCCGCGGCGGCGGCGGCGCTGTTTTTGCTGGGGCTTCCCGCATTCCGCAAAATGTGCGGCAAAAAGGAATACAAAGTGCCCTGCATTCCCGTATGTCTTCCGGATGGATTTCCGAAGAAGAGTCCCGGAGGAAGGATCATTCCGGGTATTCTGGAATTTGATCGGGGCAGGGTATGTTTAAACACCAGGAAGAATCAGGCAAACGGTATGGTCAGTCCATGGGGCGGCTGTAATCTGATCGGTATGATCCCCAAAGGTTCCGGCGTGCTTTTGCCGGGGACGACCATTGATGCGCTGTATCTGGGAGAGAACTAGATGAGAGCAGGTTTAAACGGATGTTCCGGCAGTGTGAAAAGGGCGTTTGCAGCAGCAGCTATGGTGTCAGCTTAGGATATGAGCGAGGTTTAGGTGTATGATAAAGACAGCAGCAGGGATTCTGGTTGGAGGAAAGAGCAGCAGAATGGGAAGAAATAAGGCGTCCCTTACATGGAACGGGAACACATTTCTGCACACTCTTATAGATGTCTGCCGGGATTTCCCCGAAATCTATGTTTCGGTGGATGATAGGAGTAAATATCAGGATTTATCCTGCACGGTTGTGGAGGATGAGGAGAGAGAATACGGCCCCTTAGAGGGGATTTACCAGATATTAAAGCAAATGGATGCACCGTATGCTGTGATGCTTGCCACTGACATGCCCATGATAAGCCCGGAATTTCTGCAGGCGCTGGTGTCACGTCTTACCGGTGAGGAAGACTGCCTGGTGCTCAGAAAAGAAGGAAGGCCTCAGCCTCTGTGCAGTGTGTACGCGAAACGGGTTCTTCCCACGGTGGAAAAAATGCGCAGAAACCGGGAACACAAGCCCGGACTTCTGTTCCAACGGGTGAATACCAGGTATGTGGATCTGGAAGAATTGGGATTTGGAGAGGCAGTCATTGCCAATGTGAACACACCTGAAGAATATGAACAGCTCTGTTTTCGTTATGGCAGACGACTTCAGGAATTTGCCCCTTTTGTCAGGAAAAAATTAAGCCATGGAAAAGTACTGGTATGTTATCTGGACGGAGTGGGGTACCGGATGTATAAAAGTGCAGTGGACAAAGGCAGTGTGCCCTTTATGAGCCGCAGTTTTTCCGTGATTCCGGTGAGGACCGTGGAGCCGCCGGTGACCAATCCTGCCATGGCAACCATGATAACAGGGGAACTGCCTGTTGTGCACGGCGTATATTCCAGAAAAGACAGGGAACTGCGGGTTCCCACTTTGTTTTCAAAAAGGAGCAGGGAGGATACTGCCTTTTTGGAGGGAGATACCAGAATTTTAAAGACAGAACTGCCGCCAAGACTCCATGTGGCGGCAAAAGGAAAAGGATGCGATCATTGGATTTACCAGGCTGCATGCAGAGCAGCCAAAGAAGGAAAATCGTTTATTTTTGCCCATTTCCATGAGATTGATGACGCGGCCCATGCGTTTGGTCCGTACAGTTCTGCGTGTATGGAAAAACTGGAAGAGGCGGACAGATATATAGAGGGACTTTCTAAAATTTTTTCCGGAGAGATCCTGCTGATCAGCGACCATGGAATGCATGAGACCCGGGACGGAGGCAATCACGGGGAAAGCGTCCTCCCGTGTGCCGTTAAAGATAAGCATGAGAGATCATCCTGTCTGTATGCCATGGAGGACATGCTTGCAATCTGGGGTGAGCGGATATGAAAGTAAACAGTGATTTGTTTGAGGGCATTTTTCCTGTGAGGCTGGAGGGGAAGAATGCAGATGGAGAGGAATATTCATACCGGGCTTTTTCGGTGAGAGAGGTGCTGGACAGCTTGTCTGGAGATATGCTTGTGGAATTCATAAGCCGGGACGGCGGAGGTGCTGCCGTATCCGGTGAAGAGATCCTTACAGGGCAGGTGTACCTGGCTGAGGATGGGGATGCGTACCGTCTGATCCTTCCAAAAGACAGGCACCGAAGACGCTGGTGTAAACATATAATAGAAATAATACAAGAGGAGGGTGACAGTTGAAAATCTGTACAATTGTTGGTGTGAGAAAATCCGGTAAGACCACAACAGTCACCGGACTTATAAAAGAACTGAAAAAGCGGGGATACCGGGTGGGAACCGTAAAAAGTGTATTCTGCCCCGAATTTTCCCTGGACATATCTGACAGTAATACATGGAGACACAGGGAGGCGGGCGCTGACCTGGTCTGCGTGAAAGGAAAAAAGGAGACAGACATTCTCCTTCCGGCGGACAGCAGCGGGGATTTCTATGAAAAGCTGCCTGTGGATTTTCTACTACTGGAGGGCGAGTATGAACTCTGCGTGCCCAGGATTATCTGCGCACACAAGGATGCGGAGGTTCAGGAGCGTCTGACAGAGGAGACGATTGCCGCAGCAGGCAGGCTGGCAGTAGAAAAGAAGACATACGGCGGTCTCAGGGTCTATCATTCTGTGGAGGAAATCCATGAGCTGGCAGATTTACTGGAAACACTTCCGGAGGCAGGATTTCCACTGAGAAAGCGTCCCATGTTCCAAAAGGCTGCAGCTTTTTGTCAGTGCGGCTGTCACAAGGCTGAGAAAAAGCTGGCCCATAAGAAAAAACTCACGGCTCATCCGGCCGGGACGGATAGAAAGCATATTTTCCTGACAGGGGAAAAAGGAGTTGGCAAGAGTACACTTTTGAACCGCATAGTGGAAAAACTGGGAATTGTGCCTGTGGGATACCAAACACTGCCTTATGAAATCGGCGGTGTCCAGAAGGGATTTTATCTGCACAGTCTTATGCCTATGGGAGAATATGAGAATGACAGCCCAATTCTTATACGCACCGGTAAAGGCAGGAAGACAGCCATCCCGGAAACCTTTGAGACACTGGGCACTGCGGTGATGGGAAAGGTGAAGGACATGCCGGAGAAAACAGTGCTGATAGATGAACTGGGGAAAGCGGAGGCGGATGCGCCTGGGTTCCAGGAAGCATTGTTTTCCTGTCTGGATACCCAGAGTCTTGTCCTGGGAGTCCTGCAGAAAAAGACAGGCGCTTTTACGCAGGCAGTGGCAGAGAGGCAGGATGTGGAGGTCTATGAAGTTACAGAAAAGAACAGAGAACTGCTGTTGGACCAAATCTGTAAAAAAATTAAGGGATTCCTTTAAAAATGCTTGACTAGAATTGTCAAATTAGGTATTCTTATACACGTGATACTGATTGATAAAGTATTATAAAAAATAAAGGGGCAAAACTGTCGTAAGGCGGTGACGCAAAGCCACGGGTCCCAAGGGAGGGACAGCCGGGCTGCAGACATGGATGGACAGGTGTATTCTGACCGTCTGTTGTCTTTATGAAAAAACGATATCCCTGGATATCGTTTTTTGGCCCTGAAAAGGGAAGGAGAATAAAAATTGAAAATGAAAAAGTTATGTGCCTGGCTGCTTGTATCAGGTATGCTTTTGCAGACACCCGGAACCACCGTATTTGCCGCTGGGCCGGGGCAGAGCGGGAGATTTTTAGACGCTGGCGGACAGGCCCGGAGGGAAGAGGCAGGCATCAGCCTGCTGACGGAGAAGCAGGAAAAACAGGCGGAGGTACCGAAGAATGGTGAGATGCCGGGAGAGCAGATAGAAGCGCCGATAACAGGTGAGGGATCAGGAGCGCCGGCCACAGGTGAGACGCCGGGAGGCCAGACGGGAACGCCGGCCACAGGTGAGACGCCGGGAGGCCAGACGGGAGCGCCGGCCACAGGTGAGACGCCGGGAGACCAGACGGGAGCGCCGGCCACAGGTGAGACGTCAGGAGACCAGGCAGAAGCACCGAAGAAAGAAGAGACACCGGGCAGCCAGGAGGAGTCAGGGAAACAGTCCGGTGCGCAGGAGGAGCAGAATGGGGAAACAACACCCGGAGCGGAAGCAGGGAATGGGACGCTGCAAGGCCAGCTCCATCTGAGTCTGATCTACACGCTTCCTTACAGTGACCTGGAGACTTTGAACAGTGGATTGCAGGCGGTTCTTACAAGGGAAGGCCAGCAGTTTGACGCGGCTTTTTCCATGCAGGAAGGGGAGAGCGTTTCTAAAAAGGCGGAGGCTTCTTTTGTGGATCTGGAACCCGGAGAATATCATCTTCATATAAGCGGAGGCAGTTTTGCCGCATATGACCAGGACGTGGTAATACAGGCCATGGATCAAAAGATGCAGTTTCTGGATGTCTATACAGGAATGGATTTATCTGACATGGAGAAACATCCCGGTGTGGTAGGATACGGAGATGTGGATCATGACGGCGTCATAGATGAAAACGATAAGACCCAGTTAATTCAGGCCATACATCAGGAAAATACGGAATCCGCATATGACTTAAATCAGGACCAGAAAGTGGATTTAGTGGATTTACAATGGTTTTCTTACAGCTATGGCTATGAGAAAACAGAAGCTTATGTGACAAGAAGCTATCTTCTGGATGAAATAGCGGCTAACGTAGGCGCTTCCACCCAGGTGGCAGAGGGAAGTGTTGAGAGCATTTTAGGTGATGGCGGAAGTGTTTCCCTGAAGCCTGCAAACGATGAAGAAATCTCAGCAGAAAATCCTGTGGAATTACAGCTTGATCTGGAAAAACGTTCTGATATACTGGCAGGCGCTCTGGTGCTGACTCCGCCAAGAGATTCCGCCAATATCATCCAGGCAGGAACAGTGACGGTGGAGTATGAAGACGAGAACGGGCAGCCTCAAACCATTGAAGTTCCCATAAGCAGCGCAGCTATGTTTGCCCTCACGGCGGCACAGGCAGTCATGGAACCGGACGGCACCATTATCGTCAATCTGGGAAAACAGGTTGCTGTTAAAAAGGTAGTCATCAAGGTGACAGATACCGGAGGGAGCAAGCTGGCGGATATCTCCAAAGTTGAATTCCTCAACGGAATGGAGGACAGGATTCCTGCTCCGGTCATGAATATTCCTGACCAGGTAAAAGCAGAGCCGGGGGATAAGAAATTCACTGTGACCTGGAACGCACAGACCAATGTGGCGGGATATGAAGTTATGGTGAAAAAGGACGGGAAAAGCAAGGTCTACCCCACAGCAGAGAACAGTATCCTTATCACAAGCTTTGGCACAGAAAAAATGAAAAACAATGAGGAATACACCGTTCAGGTCCGCTCCGTGAACGGGGACTGGAGCAGTGCGTATTCAGAAGCAGTGACTGTGATCCCGAAACCTTCAAAAGCTCCTGACGCGCCGGAAAATGTGAATATTGCCGGAGGCTACAGAAAGCTGGATATCACCTGGAAGCAGATGGAAGATACAGATTCCTACACACTCTACTACAGGGAAAAAGGGACAGAAGCGTTTGAAAAGAAAGAAGAGATCAAGCAGAATAAATATCAGCTTACTGATTTAAAAGACAGCACCACATATGAGATTTGTCTTACGGGAACAAATGAAATGGGAACCAGCGGCAAGTCAAAGATCTATGCAGGTGAGACAACGGATATTAATCCTGCGGTTACCTCCAATTACAAACTGATCAATACGCCTTTGGAGGGCGGGGGACTCACCGCGCATATTACATCCATTGACTATCCTTCGGCAAAGCCTGAGACAGATGCAGCGGTTGCAGATAATGATTACACCACTTCCTGGAGTCTGAACTCCTGGGATGCGGGCGGTTTTAATGCAGGAAAGCCGTCCCCCATCATTACCTTTGACCAGAGCTATGAGATGGACAGGCTGGTGGTAGTGCCGGATGAAAAACAGCAGTATGCCTATGGCTATGCGAAGACAAAATATTGGGATGAAAACGGCACTGAGAAAATGATCGACGGCCATTTCACCCAGAAAAAGAGCGTGAACGGAAAAGTATATTATGAATTTAATTATTCCCAGCCATTTAAGGCAAAACGAATCCAGATAAACTTTGCCATGGCATGGGCGCCCTCAGACGGAAGGGTTTCCATAGCGGAGATGAAGTTCTACTATTATGACAGTCTGGAAAAAGAGGTGGACGGTTTGTTTGCGGACACCATGCACGTGGAACTCCGGGAGGATGTAACGGCCGCTGTCATTGAGGAATTGGAAAAAAGAGCGGACACGCCGGATGAAGTAACGGGTGATCATCATCCGAAACGAGAGCTTCTGCTTTCTGATCTGGCCTATGCAAAAGAACTTCTCAACGACAAAAATGCCGGAAGGGTTATGAAAGTAGATACCTCCGTGACCAAGAAAAAAGACGGCGCTCTGGGATTTTCCGGCGGTCTGAATGCATGGCAGCCTCTTGGCATCAGCGCCCATGCAGGGGAAGAACTGGCAGTGTATGTGGGAAGAGATGACGCGGATCTGGGTGCCAATACAAACCTGAACCTGGTTGCCACACAGTACCATGCGGAGTCAGGAAACTGGAGCAAGGTGGTCGTGCAGAATCTAAAGAACGGCAAAAATGAAGTGACGATCCCTCAGATAGGAAGCTTAAACACAGAACACGGCGGCAGTCTCTATGTGGAATTTACAGGAAATAATGACGCGCTGAATATGAGCGTGCGTGTAAGCGGAGGACAGGAGATACCCAAGCTTGACCTGTCAGGCGCAGCAGATGAGACGGAGGCCAAGGACGCTGTAAGGGCTTATGTGGAAAAACTCAATACATATGTTCCTGAGATCGCAGAGCTGCACAAGAAACTGCACGAAGGCAAGAAAGAGAGCGGCTGTGACTACAGCTATGACAAACAGAACTGTATTCTGGGGGCAACGGACATTGTGCTGAACCAGATGATGTATTCCGTTTCAGCGGAACAGATACTGAACGGTATTAACAGCAGACTGAAAAGCCAGGGAAAAGACATCACCCCGGATAATCAGACAGAAGTATTATACGAATCCTGCCAGGCCATGGAACAGATGGTGACACTGTTTTATCAGCATAAAGGCCTGGGAGATTATCATGGCGACAAGACACTGACCGCACAGTATGGCAGCAAAAACAGCCTGCCGTCCAGCCGTCTGAATATACGATATATGAGAATGTTTTCCGGTGCCTTTATGTATGCCGGCGGACTTCATATCGGGATCGAGTGGGGCAGTATTGCCGGGCTTGCGCGCAGCGTGCCGGTGCAGAGTGACAACGGCAGGTATGTGAGCGGACAGTTGTTTGGATGGGGAATCGCCCATGAAATAGGCCATATTATCAATCAGCCTTCTTATGCCATTGCTGAGATAACCAATAACTATTATTCCATTCTGGCGCAGGCAAAGGAAACAAATGATTCTGTGCGGTATAAATATGAGGATGTATATAAAAAAGTCACCTCAGGTACAAAAGGCCGCGCGGAAAATGTATTCACAAGCCTTGCAATGTACTGGCAGCTCCATTTGGCATATGATGACGGATATAATTATAAGACCTATGAAAATTATGAGGAACAGTTTAACAGCCTTTTCTTCGCAAGAGTGGATGCTTATGCAAGGAATACAGCCATTGCGCCGGCTCCGGACGGAATCGCGCTGACGATTCCGAAAGATACAGACAATACCCTGATACGTCTTTCCTGTGCAGCTGCCGAAAAAAACTTACTGGAGTTCTTTGAACAGTGGGGCATGACACCGGATGAGGATACCATTGCTTACGCATCGCAGTTTGAAGCAGAGACAAGAAGGATCAGCTATATTACAGATGAAGCGAGAGCGTACCGCATTGAGGGCGGAGAAAGTACAGCAGCCCAGGCAGCGGTGAGTGCCGCCCTGGCATATGTGCCGAATTCCAATCAGGTAACCATCACCCTAGCCAATGATGCGGCTGATCAAAATTCCATGCTGGGGTATGAAATATACAGAAACGGCCAGGTGATCGGATTTGCGGAGGCGAATGACGGTATTGTGACATATACGGACACCATCGCATCTATGAACAACAGAGTATTTACTTATGAAGTGGTGGGGTATGATAAACTGCTGCAGCAGACAGAGAAGGTTACGGCAGATACTGTGAAAATTTCCAATGACGGAAGTGTGGCAAAGGATGGATGGAAGATTACCACAAATATGACATCCTCCAGTGACCAGCATGAGGAAGGAAATGAAGATAACCCTGAGGGAAGCACCGTGTCGGGAATCGGCAGCATTTGCAACAATGACTACACAGATGTGTATACCGGAGAGGCGAAATCACCGGAACTTGTCATCAGCTTTGGCAGAACCCTTCAGGCTGCCGCATTCAAGATCACAGCCGCTGACACGAAAACCGCTGTCAAAAATTTTGACGCCTATATCAGCCAGGATGGAAAACAGTGGACACCTGTAAAAACAGGAAGCTTGGCATATTCGGAAAATACGGCTGTCTCCTATTTTAACAAAGAAGGGGATTCCTGGATGTATACCTATGACGCGGCGTATTTGAAGCTGAAGATCAAGGGGCAGAGCACAGTATCTTTGTCTGAGATAGATATTTTAGGACCTACGGGAGATAATGTGGAGCTGCTTGAAAATGGTATGGGCATTCTGGATGAAGATTACAGCTATGATGAAAACGGAGGCAGGATACCTGCAGGTTCCCTGATCTTCACAGGGGAATATAAAGGAAATCCGTCCTACAATGTAGTGAAACTGTATGACCAGGACGGAAATATCCTGGATGGTTCCCAGTTGATCTTCGCGGAGGTTCCGGCTGAAGGAGAATTAGGAGAAGTTTCATCCGGTACATGGATTTACTATATGGAGCCGGATCAGATTCCAGCCGGCGTGACCAGTGTCAGGGCGGAATTATATCGGGTGGATGATGCCCATACAAATGAAGGGGAGCGTCTCGTAAGTGACACGCTTCCAATGGATGTGCCGAATCCGCTGCCGCCGATCCATTTGACAGACAACCATGAGGAGGGGAACTGATGAAAAGAATTAAGAGTTTATGCATTGCTTTGGTTTTGGCATTGTTGGTGACTTATGTTCCCGTATCTGCCGCAGTGCAGGATGATACCATGATCAAAATGCAGCAGAAGGATACGAGCCAGGTAGAACTGGCTCTCTATCCCAATGGGGATATGATAAAGAACCACTCGACAACATTTCGGATCCAAATGCGGATAACAGAGGAGGAAAGTGGAAGTATCGGTGAGATTCATTTTGCTTTCTCGGAAGATATACAGAACAGGTGTAAAATCCGGGAGTATTTTTATGAAAACGGTATTCTGGATATCTATTTTTCATCCGCAGGGACTGTCTTTGAACAGGCTCAGGATGTGGTGATCGGCACGATCTCAGGTATACCCAGCGGCGAAATGTTCCAGGCATCCATTGCTCCGGAAAGTATTATGTATGTTGACCAGAGCCATCAAATGAAACAGGTGGATGAAGGGGTGCTGCAGGGAATATCTTACCAGTGGGCAGTAGGGGAGAAAGTGCCAGACCCGGATGATCCAAATCCGGATAATCCAAACCCGGACAACCCAGATAAGCCAGATCCAGACAAGCCAAATCCGGACGACAACCCGGAGTATCCGGATGGGGTATGTACAGCTTTCACTTACGAGGAACTGGAAAAGGGTTTGGCAGATTCCAGCGTGACGAGTCTGATCTATAAAAGCAAAGATGGAAATGGTTTGACAAAAGAACAGCAGAAGACATTATTTAAGAGCCTGAAAGGCACAGAAAGAACACTGACCATCATGGCGGAGGAAAAAGGACAGCTTTTGTATTCCTGGAAATTCACAGGAACAGGGATAGCAAACATAGATACTGCCATAGATTTTGGAATTGCCAAGAGCAAAGAGAACAAGAATGCTGGCAGCCTGATGGCAAAGGATGCAGAGAATTTGTATCTGGAATTTGCCCATGAGGGAGAACTTCCGGGATTGGCGGAAATTGAACTATATGCAGGGGACAGCTTTAAAGACGGGCAGAACCTTTACCTGTATTATTACAATACCAAGAAGAACGCAGTGGAACCAATCCAGAAAAGTATCAAGGTTGTGGACGGATATGTGACCATTCAGATTGAACACTGTTCCACATACATTCTTACCACAAAGACGGTACGCAAAGATGAACGGTTTCCTGCTGTATCGGTGAATAAAACAGACAGTACAAAAAAGACACCGGTAAAACCCACAACAAAAACAACAGCTAAGACGGCGAAAACAGGAGATAACACACCAGTGGAAGGACTGCTCCTGCTGGCAGGGCTTTCTGCAGCCGCCATGATCCTGATCGGGAAAAGCAGAAAGAAAATTTAACAGAAAACAGCATTGGTGCTCATTGCCAATGCTGTTTTTTTGGGTATGACGGGCATGCGGTCAGTCTGTGGTGAAAGTCCGCAAGGGGCGTAGTTGCCGACGGCGGATAAGCTGGCCCAAGACAGCGAAGTCCTAAAGGCAACCGTAACCCATGTGCGTAAATCGGGCAGGTAGACGAGGAAAGACTGGCAGGCTTATCCCGTGAGGTCTCACAGGCGGTGAAACTCACCGTAGTAACAACGAGCTGTGAGAAGTCAGCAGAAGCCGTAGTATGCAAGGTTCTGAAATGGATGTTGCCAAAGGGCTGAACAATGTAACCGTGAAATCAAATGTATGCTTAATGGAATACCTGACAGCAGGAATGGCAAAACGTAAATAGCAGGTACTGCACAACTTAGGGCGAACCCATGGGAACGGAAAGGAGAAAGCACACAAGGCAATTGTCAGAACTGTTAGAAAAGATACTGTCCAAAGACAACATGAATGCCGCATACAAAAGAGTCTGTGCCAATAAAGGTGCAGGAGGAAAGATAGAGGGAAACAGTGGAAAGTGCCGAAGAAACGGCCATGGGGATTGCAGAAGCTAGGGATAGGAAAAGACCTTGCAAGGCTGACAGCATACTGTGGAGAACGCTAGTATTGGTTCGCCACCAAAACGTGTGTCAGCAGAGCAATCTCCAAAGACGTACTAGGTAAAGCAGGACTTATAAGCTGTCTTGACTATTATAATGAGCGCCATGCTTTAAAGTTATGTTGAACAGCCGTATGCCCAACGGCATGTACGGTGGTGGTGTGCCATGCAAGGCATACAGAAGATGAAGGTAGGTCCTTCGACAGGAATTGAACAGGCAAGCCTGTCAAATCACTCTAATGCTGCTGTGATTCAGGTCATGGTAGTGAGCGATTAGAGAAAAGGTTGTACAAACAATCAGATATGATACATGAAGATGAATGAAAATGAACCATTGAAGAAGTGTCGAAAGCGTAAGATTTCTGCAAAACTTACTTTTCACCACTGAGTAAGGATGAGGATGGAGGAAACCTGTAAAGCTGACCATCCGTGGAACGGCATTAAGATGGCATGAGCATGTATCAGGCTTCTGTGTGAAACATGGGAACCTGTAGAATAATGAAAATCGAAAAGATTCAAGTCACAGAAAGATAAGGTCGAAAGTAGAGACGTATTCTACAGGGGCGGAGTTACTCGTAGTAGTGTTGAAGTTGTTGTAATGACAATGGAGCAAAGGGGTAACATCATTCTGCTTGATACTGAAAACAACTAGGAAACTAGGAGGATTTGATGAGCGAGAGCAAACAATACGAAATACCAAAGAAAGTGGTTATTGAAGCTTATAAGAGAGTAAAAGCAAACAAAGGAAGTGCGGGAATTGATGGTATAGATTTTGAACAGTTTGAAAAGAAACTGAATAATAATCTATATAAGATATGGAATCGAATGAGTTCAGGAAGTTATTTTCCATCTCCGGTATTAGCGGTAGAAATACCAAAGAAAACTGGTGGAACCAGGAGATTGGGCATACCAACTATTACAGATAGAATTGCACAGATGGCTGCAAGAATGTATGTAGAACCTGTGGTAGAGCCCATGTTTTGCGATGACTCATATGGGTACAGACCAAACAAGTCTGCAATTGATGCAATAGCAACAGCAAGAAAGCGATGTTGGAGATATGATTATGTCATTGAATTAGATGTAAAAGGATTGTTCGATAACATCGATCATGAACTTCTAATGAAGGTTGTAGCAAGGCATGTAAAAGAAGAATGGATATGTCTCTATATAAAACGATGGCTAGAAATTCCGTTTGTAACAAGAGAGGGGCATGTAATTGAGAGATTGTCTGGGACACCACAAGGAGGAGTAATAAGTCCAGTTTTAGCAAACATGTTTTTGCATTATGTATTCGATATGTGGATGGAAAGAAATTTCCCACAAGCACCATTTGAAAGATATGCGGATGATGGATTAATACATTGCCGTACAAAAGAGGAAGCTATCTTCATAAAAGAAAAGTTAGCAAATAGACTTGAGGAATGTAAGCTAGAACTGCATCCTATTAAAACAAGAATAGTGTATTGTAAGGATAAGGACAGAACCAGGGAGGAAGAACTTACAGAGTTCGATTTTCTTGGTTATACATTCAAAGCAGTATACATCATGTGTAAAGATGGAAAAATCAGACATAACTTTATTGCATCTGTAAGCAACTCTTCATCTAAAAGCTTTCGAGAAAAAATAAAGGCTATGGAAGTTCATAAGAGGACAGGGTGCAAAATAGACATCATAGCAGAAATGCTGAATCCCTTAATTCGTGGTTGGATGAACTATTTTGGTAAGTTCAATCCATCGGCAATGAAGGGAACGTTACAATGTATTGAAAGAAGACTTGTGAAATGGGCTATGTGTAAGTACAAGAACTTTCGAGGTAGACGACGTAGAGCAGAGAAATGGCTCTACACCGTGAGACAGCGAGAGCCAAAACTGTTTGCTCACTGGAGCAATTTATATTCGTATTGTTGAATGATAAGAGCCGTATGAAAGGAGACTTTCACGTACGGTTCCGGGAGAAGTTTGAGGTGAAAGTCCTCTTACTTACTCGACTTAGAGGGGAGAGAAAATCTCCCCTACTCGATTGGAATGAAATATAGTATGGTCAATTTGGAAAGCCAAACATTATTTGTATCTTTTATATTGACAAGTGTGTATCTAATGTATATAATGAGTATGTACAATAAATGGTATATATACACGTGCGCACAGAAAGTTGAGAAGTGAAAATGAATATTCTAATCAGCAATACAAGCGGGAAACCTATCTATGAACAGATTACGGAGCAGATAAAACAAGCAATTATGAGAGGCCAGTTAAACCCCGGGGAGTCCCTTCCTTCCATGCGTCTTCTGGCAAAAGAACTCCGTATCAGCGTCATCACCACAAAGAGAGCATATGAAGAATTGGAGAGAGATGGATTTATTTGTTCTCAAGTTGGCAAGGGCAGTTTTGTAGCAGATACAAACCATGAGCTTGTGAGAGAGGAGCAGTTAAAGGAAATAGAAGGTTTATTGGAAAAGGCTGTGGGAAAAAGCAAAATCAGCGGAGTAGAATTGGATGAATTGACAGAGATGCTTAAAATGCTCTACGAGGAGGAATAAAAATGGAAGCAGCGATCAAAATTGAGGGTCTGGTGAAAAGTTATGAAAAATTCTCATTGGACCACATTACTATGGAAGTTCCAAAAGGCAGTATCGTTGGATTGGTAGGGGCCAATGGGGCAGGAAAGACTACTTTGATCAAGTGTATTCTCGGTATTGTAAAAAAAGATTCCGGTGAAATCTATGTGGACGGAGAAAAACTGGAGGATAAAGACCATAACTGGAAGAACCAGGTGGGCATGGTACTGGCGGAATCCAATTTTCATGAGACCATGAACGCTTTACAGATAGGCAGGATCATGGAGAATATTTTTGGCCAATGGGACGCCGGACTCTATGAAAAGTACCTTGAAGAATTTAAACTGGAACCTAAAAAGCTGATAAAAGATTACTCCAGGGGAATGAAAATGAAGCTGCAGATAGCAGTGGCGCTCTCCCACAAAGCGAAAATACTTATTTTTGATGAGGCGACCAGCGGACTTGATCCTCTGGTGCGTGATGATTTGCTGGATATTCTGCTGGAATATATTCAGGATGAGGAACACACTGTGCTTTTATCTTCACACATCATCAGTGATTTGGAAAAAGTCTCAGATTATATTGCGTTTATTCAGAACGGAAAACTGCTTTTTGTAGAAAATAAGGACGATATTCTTTACAGATATGGTGTAGGGAAATGTTCAAAAGAAGATTACAGCACACTGGATAAGGAGGGGATCATGCGTCTGAGAAGAGGGGCTTTGGGTTACGAATTTCTGATACGTGACAGGCAGGAATTTATGCGCAGTTACCCGGATCTGGTAGTAGATGCACCGAATCTTGAAGAAGTTCTGCTGTTGTTGGAGAAAGGGGAGGTGGTATCATGAAGGGACTGATGTTAAAGGATTTATATAGTATTAGGATCACCCAGAAGACATATATTATATTCTTTTTGTTTTTATGTGTGTTCGGTTATATGATGAAGAGTCCCACTTATGTGGGAACGATGTGTATTGTAGTATTTGCAACATGTGTACTCAGCCTGTTCAATGCGGATCAGTATTACCACTGGGACACCTATGCGGCGGCGCTTCCGTTGAGTAAAAAGATGGTTGTTCAGGCAAGGTATCTGCTTATCATTGTCATGACTTTGGTCCTTGCCTTGTTCACAGCCGTAATGACTGGCGCAACAGCAGTACTTCTGGGAATGCCTGTTGCAGAGCAGGTGATCGGTTCGGTTTCCACTTGTATGATAATTCCTATTTATTCAGGAATTATTATCCCGGTGATCTATAAGCTGGGAGTTGAAAGAGGAAGAGTGATTTTCATGATGTTGTTTTTGATCCCATTTTTAGTGATCATGCTTTCTAAGGATTTCATACGAGGGACTGTTGCGGAGTCAGAACTTATCTTGCTTTTGCAGACATCAAACGGACAGCTGATTGCAGCGGGCGCCATATTTGCAGTAAGTATTCTGGTTTTAGCAGTATCTTACCTGATTTCTATTAAGATATACAGTAATAAGGAATTCTGATTCAGAAAAGAATTGGCTTTGCTCTGCATTGTCATACAGATGTGATAATTGTTTTCTTGACTTTAAAATTGTACAGTGATACATTATTCTTAGTTCCAAGATTTGGATCATGAAGAGTACGGAGGAGTTGGGAAAATGTCACAGGAAGAGAAGCTGCTGCGGGCAAAAGCGATCATTGAAAACAGCAGGTATCTGGTATGTCTGCTGGGAATGCGGGTGAGCAGCCAGTGCGGGTGCACGAACTGGCGTTCAGACCAGGACGCATACGATATTGAAACCAGATATGGTTGTTCCCCGGAGGAGATGTTCAGCGCTGAGTTCTATAATACGAGGGTAACGCAGTTTTATGACTTTTATAAAAGAGAGATATTGAGCAAGAGGGGAAGGATCAATGATGGCATGAAGTCTTTAAAGCACCTGGAAGACAGAGGAATCCTGCAGTCTATCATCACCCGTGATATCTACTCTCTGCCGAAAAGGGCAGGTTGTAAAAAGGTGCTGGAGATCCATGGGAGCATCTACCGGAATGTATGTCCAAAGTGCAGGGCAAAATACCCCATGAAAGCGGTGGCGGAATCTGTGGGTACTCCAAAATGCACCAAGTGTGGCACGACTATCCGTCCGGAAATCTGTCTGCGCGGAGAAATGGTAGATAATTCCCTTTTGACACGTGCAGTTGACGAGGTGGGAATGGCAGACACACTGCTTATATTGGGAAGCAGGATGCATTCACAATTGGCGAAGACATACGTTAAGTATTTTGAAGGGGATAAAATCATACTCATCAATGATCAGGACCATTATGCTGACGAGGCCGCAGACCTTGTGATCGACGGCAAAGCCATGGAGATTCTGAGTAAACTAGAATTATAACAAAAAAAGGCTTGCATAGGGGCGGCACTCATAAAACAGCATAAGAATGTTTTCGGGAAACGGCGTAGCTTTGGCTATGCCGTTTCGACCTTTTGCAGGTCATTCAGCATAGCGGCGGGAAGTATTCCCACAAGGTCATAGGAAATATCAATCTGCTGCTCTCTATATCCCTTTGACTTATCCGGCGCGTGAACATACACCGCCTTTACCATATCGTTTAAGACGGTAGGTGTCAGCTCGTCCAAATCAAGATACTTTTGCACCTTGCCGATAAACCGGTCAATGTTTTCTGCCTGTTCTTCTTCCTGTACAATTTCTTCCTTCAGTTGCAACAGCTTTTCCCGCAGTTCTTCCTGCTCCTGTTCGTAATCATCAGAAAGCATTTGAAAATCTGCTGTCAGATAGTTTCCCGTTGGCGTTATCCTCGTAAATACGTTTGAAAAGTCGGTCAAGTTCTTCAATACGCCGTTCCGCTCGTGTTGCTTGTGGCCGCTTTGTCGCAAGTTCTTTCTTGGCTTCGGTTTTCTGCTTTGCACCCATAGCTTTCCTAAACTGTTCTTCATGGTTGGCTACACAGGAAATCACAAGCCGCAGATGTGCAAGCACACCCTGTTCCAGTACCACAGCACGGATAAAATGCGTTGGGCAGATTTCTTTCCCTTTCAATCTTGAAGTGGAACACACGAAATGGTCTTGCCTTGCTTCAAAATTCCTGCTTGTGCAGTAATACAGCTTTTCCCCACAGTCCGCACAGCGGACAATGCCGGAGAACATATTTGTCTTTCCCGTCCTCGTTGGGCGGCGTTTGTTCTTCCGCAATTCCTGTACACGTTCCCATGTGTCAGCGTCAATAATCGCTTCGTGGGTATTCTCAAACACAAGCCATTTTTCCTTTGGATTGTAACAGGTCTTTTTGCTCTTGTAGGACTGCTTATAGGTTTTGAAGTTTACCGTATGCCCTTGATATTCTGGTCGTTCCAAAATATCCGCTATGGTATCTCCCGTCCTTGTAGGGATTGTCCGGCGGCGCGTTCCTTGTTGTCCGTCCTGTCTGCATGAAATGGATTGTCGGCGTAATGACCTGTTCTTTTAGAATACGGGCAATTTGTGTTGGACCGTAACCCCCTAAGCAGAGTGCAAAAATCCGTTTGACTACCTCGGCAGCTTCCGCGTCCACAATCCAATGCTTTTTATTGTCGGGGGGCTTTTTGATAACCGTAAGGCGGATTAGTGCAGAGATGTTCGCCCGCTTCGCCTTTGGATTTCATCACAGCACGGATTTTTTTGCTTGTGTCTTTTGCGTACCACTCGTTGATGATATTGAGAAACGGGGTAAAATCCCTGTCCTGTTGGTTTGCGCTGTCTATGCCGTTGTTGATAGCGATAAACCGCACGCCTTTCTCCACAAATAGGACTTCCGTATAGAAGCCAACTTGGCATTTCTGAAATTTTCCCGTAGTAGGAGATAAGAAAAACTTTTTAAGAAATCCCTCTCAAAACTTCGGCAAAATCGCCCTGTAGTTCCTGATACAGGGGATTTTTCACGACAATTTGACCGTCTTTGATAATTCGTTTCCTTTCCATTCCTTTCCCGTCCTTTCGTAGTTTGATAGAAGAAAAGTTTCTTAGCAAGCATAGGAAGTGAGTACCCACTTCCGTAATTTTGCCCGTCCATGCCTTACGGCTTGTTGGTCAAAATTGCTTGTACCCTCACAGGGTTTGCCTGTTGGGGCAGACCCTTGGGAAGTTTCCCAAACCCTCTGATTTCCCTCTCACTGCCTACAACACCGAAATAGGAACAAAAGAAAAACGCCATAAAAACAGCGTTTCACATTTCAGAGTAGTATTTTGTAAGAGAACCTAACTTTTCGGCAATTAGCGTCTTTAGTGATTGCGGTTTTACAGAGAGAATATGATTCCCATAATTTATAAAGTAATTCGTAATAAAGGTTTCTTCGCTTTTGTTAAAAAATCCTCGAATAAAATATTTGCCGTTTTCTAAGCAAAGATTCATTGACGGATAATGCTCTTTGTAAAATAAGTCAACACTTTTAGGGGATATTTCAACCTCAAAATCAATAGCACCCTGTGCTTTATATAACTCATCAGCAGGTCTCCTAAATTCAGAAAGTAATTTTGCGCTATACTCATTGCTTTCTTCAATACCTAAAATTCTATCACACCGAAATACTTGGGGATATTTTGTTTCAAAATTGTACCCTGTTGCATACCATTGTCCGTAGGCTGATGAAATATCGAAAAACTGAATGTTATACTTTCGCTCTGCATCTCTTTTTTGATATGTTACATTGCAAACTTTTTCTTCTATGGCATACCGTAAAATATCACTTAAAAATGGACATTCATTGTTATGTTGAATGGACGCTAAACGAAATACTTTTTCCACTTTACGAAGCAATTCTATTTTTTCCGCAGATAAGCAGTTTTCAAATTTTTTCTTTAATTTTTCTACGCTTAGATGAAAGGGAGTAGTTTCATAAGCGCGTAATGTAAGCATAGAAAAATATAATGCGAATACTTCATCAATATTGAATACAATAGGCGACAAAAGTCTATTGTGAAGTATGCCGTAATACCCATTTCTACCATGTTGAGCATAAATCGGCATACCGATTCTTTCTAAAGCTTCTATATCTCTGAGTGCTGTACTTTTTGATATGTGATACTTATCCATTAAATCCCTTAAATTAAATGAATTTTTATCATTTAGGAATAACATCATATCATTTATTCTTTCGGATTTATTCACGGGCTTATCCTCCTTTTTGTGAAATAAAGGTGTCACAATATGATATCTTTTTACATTATACTATAATTGGAGAAAACAGAAAAGGAGCATACACAAGATATGAAAAAATTATTTTTAGCTTCATCTTTCAAAGATGTAGCCTGTATATTTGCAAACTTTGAAGAAAATTTAAGTGGTAAAACCGTAACATTTATCCCCACTGCAAGTGTAGTAGAAAAGGTTGTCTTTTATGTAAATTCGGGAAAAAAGGCTCTTGAAAAATTAGGTCTGATTGTTGATGTTTTAGAAATATCAACAGCAACATCTGACGAAATAAACACCAAATTAAAGGGCAATGATTTTATATATGTGACAGGCGGAAATACATTTTTCCTGCTGCAAGAACTACAAAGAACAGGGGCAGATAAAATAATTATCCAGGAAGTCAATGCAGGAAAATTGTACATAGGAGAGTCAGCGGGGGCAATGATTACAGCACCCAATATTGAATATGCAGCAGCAATGGACAGCGTGAAAAAAGCCCCTGCGCTGACGAGCTTTGATGCTTTGAATCTGGTAGAGTTCTATACTGTCCCACATTATACCAATGCACCTTTCAAAAAAATAGCACATAAAATAGTGGACAGCTATTCTTCTACATTGGCTTTATCTGCTATTAGCAATAACGAAGCAATACTCATTGAAAACGACAATGTGAAAATCGAAAAGAACTAAGGAATAGGTTTGTGAGCCCTGATTTAAGCGGCTTACAGACACGAAAACATCAAGGGTAAAGAATTTATACCTTTTCCCTCAAAAATGGGGTTTTACTGCGTAACAAAATGAAAAAAGCAAGTGATAGGCAATCAGCTGGCAGCTACCTTAATGCAGTTTGTTGGTTGATACTGTTTTATGCGTAGTTGCCTTAGGTAGGCCTTTTTTTGTGTAAAATTCTTTGTCATATGCATTTTTCATGTTTACGAAGTAATATACCTGCTGTGTCATGCAGCTGGGCAGCAGTGCGGAGATAGGAATACTCTCTATGCAGCACGACCTGAACGGCTAGTACTGCTGCTCCGCGATAATAAACAGGACAAATCATTTATCATATCATCACCTTGTTAGTATGTTGTACAAAGAGTCCAATTCGTATGCGTGGGATGTATAAAAAGGAGGGCCGGGTCAGCAGGCCCGGCAAAAGAAAAAGAAAAGTTTATATGAAAAAGGTTATTACCTTTGTTGAATATTAATATACAGGGAAAATGTGTTGAAATTGTGGCGAAAAGATAAAATGATTCTAAAGGGTCTTTGAAAAAAATAGAAAAATCCCCGGAGAAAACGGTTCTCCGGGGATTTTCTGCAAGATATCCTTTGATCTCATGATGCTTTAATGATGCGGGGGAAACCGAATGAACGTGAAATTTAGCCTATAAAGAAGGAGGGCCGGGTCATAAGGCCCGGCAGTATGAAAAAGAAAAGTTTATATGAAAAAGGTTGTTGTCCTTTGTTAAGTATTACTATACCCGGAAAATGTGATGAAACTGTGGTGAAAAAATAAAAGAATTGTGAATGGTTTTTGAAAGATTTATGAAAGGGAACATTAACGGTGGTGACTCCCCAAACATCAATGATATTGATGGACCACAAATACATGTAACGTGCCCACATTGTGGAAAAGAATTTACGAAGACGATTAACTTTTTTGGAAGAACTGCTTCCGCAGGATAATAGCAGCATGAACATAGCCCCGGTGATGAGCCGGGGTTATGATCGTGCACTGTATAAAATAAGCAGAGATGCAATTACAGGCATATGGCAGTTTAATCTTCGTCATCTTCTTCCACAAGTAAGCCGCGTTTGTGAGCTTTTTTAAGGATGCGCTCATACAATTCCTGGGATGCTACAAATTTGTCCAGCTTCGGATCTCTCTCCATGTCTTTTATCATTTCCGCAGTTTCTTCCAGTACACACCGGCTTATCCATTCTTCAAAAGCGTTGTCTTCACTATCCATTAAACTCACCCCTGCTATAATTGTAATCCTCTGTCAAGGGAAATTCCACTGGTAGATATTGGAAACAAAGCCGTGTGAGTCTTTGGTATATGTAGAATGCAAAGTTTAATCATGAAAATAATGAAATGTTTTGTGACTAAAACACCCCGGCTTTTAGGCCGGGGTAAGTGTAGGAACGCAGGTATATGAATTTCTTAGAATTTACCTTCTTTTGCAGCCTCTTCAACCGCAACCGCAACCGCAACGGTCATACCAACCATCGGGTTATTGCCTGCGCCGATCAAGCCCATCATCTCAACGTGAGCCGGAACGGAAGAGGAGCCAGCGAACTGTGCGTCAGAGTGCATACGTCCCATAGTATCTGTCATACCGTAGGAAGCAGGACCTGCTGCCATGTTATCCGGGTGAAGGGTACGTCCTGTACCGCCGCCGGAAGCAACGGAGAAGTATTTTTTACCCTGTTCGATACATTCTTTTTTGTAAGTACCTGCAACCGGATGCTGGAATCTTGTGGGGTTGGTGGAGTTTCCTGTGATGGAAACATCAACGCCTTCTTTGTGCATGATAGCAACACCTTCTGTTACATCGTTGGCACCGTAGCAGTTTACTTTGGCACGAAGTCCCTCAGAGTATGCTTTTCTGAATACTTCTTTCACTTCGCCAGTGTAATAATCCATCTCTGTTTCTACATATGTAAATCCATTGATACGGGCAATGATCTGAGCGGCATCTTTTCCAAGACCGTTTAAGATAACGCGCAGAGGCTCTTTGCGGACTTTGTTTGCTTTCTCTGCAATACCGATGGCACCCTCAGCAGCAGCGAAGGACTCATGGCCTGCCAGGAATGCAAAACATTTTGTGTCTTCTTCCAGAAGCATTTTTCCTAAATTACCATGTCCAAGACCTACTTTACGCTGGTCAGCAACAGAACCCGGGATACAGAAGGACTGAAGTCCCTCGCCGATAGCAGCAGCAGCGTCAGCAGCTTTTTTGCAGCCTTTTTTGATCGCAATGGCAGCACCAACAGTGTATGCCCATTTTGCGTTTTCAAAGCAGATTGGCTGAATACCTTCTACCATGTTATATACATCTAATCCCGCTGCCTTTGTCACCTCAGCAGCTTCTTCGATAGAGTTCATTCCGTACTCTTTTAAAACAGCAAGAATCTGTTTCTCTCTTCTTTCATATGATTCAAATAAAGCCATTAATTTATCCTCCTATTCTTTCTACGCCAGACTTATGTAAGAGACAATTACTCTTTTCTCGGGTCAACGATCTTCACTGCATCGTTTACGCGGCCATACTGTCCCTGCGCTTTTTCAAAAGCAGTGTTAGCGTCATCGCCGGCTTTGATGAAGTCCATCATTTTGCCGAAGCTTACGAATTTGTATCCGATGATTTCATCTTCTTCGTTTAAAGCGATTCCGGTAACATATCCGTCTGTCATTTCCAGATAACGAGGTCCTTTTGCGAGGGTTCCGTACATGGTACCAACCTGAGATCTCAGTCCTTTTCCTAAATCCTCCAGGCCTGCACCTACAGGAAGTCCGTCTTCTGAGAAAGCACTCTGTGTTCTTCCGTATACAATCTGCAGGAATAATTCTCTCATTGCAGTATTGATGGCATCGCAGACAAGGTCTGTATTAAGAGCTTCCAAAATGGTTCTTCCCGGTAAAATTTCAGATGCCATAGCTGCAGAATGGGTCATACCTGAACATCCGATCGTCTCCACCAAAGCTTCCTGAATCACACCTTCTTTAACATTTAAGGTTAATTTGCAGGTACCCTGCTGTGGTGCACACCAGCCTACACCGTGTGTTAAACCGGAGATATCCTTTATTTCTTTTGCTTTTACCCATTTTGCTTCTTCCGGAATGGGAGCAGCGCCGTGGTTAACACCCTGAGCTACCGGACACATTGTTTCTACTTCATGTGAATAAATCATTTTAAAACTCCTTTCAAGAATGTATTGACATTAAGTGCGTTAGAAATTTAACGTCCTATTCAATGACATTTTCTCACAAAGTAACAAAAAAATCCAGAGTTATTTTTGAAAAAAGTAAAATTGTAAGGGGTCTTATAGCAGAAAGGAATGAAAAAAACAAAAAAGCATAGGACCTTTCTCACCATGCTTGGGATCATTATCGGTGTCATTGCCCTGGTGGTACTGGTTTCTATTGCGGACGGCTAAAGGTGAGCCAGGATGCCATGAGTTTTTCCATGGCCCCGGAGGTGGTCTGGGCGGCTGTGGGATTTTCCGGATTGATCGGTGTGCGCTTTGGCCTGTACCAGGCTAATAAGGCGGCAAAAAAACGCCCCATTGATGCCCTGCGATACTCAGGGTGAGAGGGAAAGCTGCAAAGATTCCAGTTGACAAACAGAAATCCTCCTGATAATATAGTTAAGTGAATTTAATTAAATCCACAAAACTAAATACTTGGGAGGATATACATGGGAATTGTAAAAGAAATCAATAATTTCTATTATCATATGGCGCTCTATGAGCTGCAGGTGATGAACGGAAATGATTATTATAACGGGCTTTCCTACAACAGCCTTTTATACATCAATGTGATCGAACAGATGAAAGAGTGCACGGTCAGCAAGATGGCCGATGTGCTGAAGATCACCAAGTCCGCCGTGACCCTGAAGATCAATGAGCTGGTAAAGCAGGGCGTGGTGGTAAAAAAGCAGAGCGAAAAAGACAAGCGGGTTTATTATCTGGAGCTGAGTCCGCATATCACCCAGGTTTTGGGGGTATACGACCAGGTGTTTTACAAAATAGAGAGGGAATTAAAGGGCAAATACTCCCAGGAACAGTTAGAGCTGTTTGGAGATGTGCTGAAAACCATCAGCGGGTATGAATGGAGGAACATGCAGGATGATTGATCAGGGCCTGGAAAGAAAAATAACGGTTCCCTCGATTCTGAAATTCGCTCTTCCCTCTATGGTCATGATGGTTGTCATGTCCCTTTATACCGTGGTGGACGGTATGTTTGTGTCAAGGCTTGTGGGCACAGACGCTTTCTCCGCCGTTAATATTGTTTACCCGCTTCTCAGCTTTGTCATTGCGCTGGGAACCATGTTCGGAACCGGCATCACTGCCATTGTTTCAAGAAAACTGGGCGAGGGAAAACAGCAGGAGGCTTGCGAGAACGTGACGTTTATCACACTGTTCGCTGTAGGGCTGGGCATTGTGATCACGGTTCTCTCTTTTGTCTTCCTGGAAAAGATCATTTACATGCTGGGGGCAAATGAAGATATCTACGCATATTGTTATGCCTATGCGTTCCCTCTGCTTTTCTTCCAGCCGGCAAATATTCTGCAGTTGGAATTCCAGAGCCTCTTTGTGGCAAACGGAAAGCCCCACATTGGCCTAACTGTTACCGTGGCAGGGGGGCTGGCCAACGTGATACTGGATTATGTGTTCATTGGGGTTTTGAATATGGGGATTGCCGGCGCGGCGGTAGCAACGGGAATCGGCTACTGTATCCCTGCGTTTTTCAGTGTTTTTTATTTTACTTTTAACCGGAAGGCAGAGCTTCATTTTGTAAAGCCTAAAATGGACTGGAAGGTGCTGCTTAATTCCATGACAAATGGTTCTTCCGAGATGGTCAGTAACTTGTCAGGAAGTATCACCACCTTTTTGTTCAACATTATAATGATGCGCCTGGTGGGCAATGAAGGGGTTGCGGCGATCTCTATCCTGCTCTACCTGGATTTTGTGCTGATTGCCATCAGCCTCGGATATTCCATGGGCGTGGCTCCACTGTTCAGCTATAATTACGGAGGAGGAAATGTGTCAAAGCTTCGGAAACTGTATAAGATCAGCATTGGTTTTTGTATGGGCGTGGGTGCGGTGATGACAGTGGGAACCTTGTTGTTCTCAGGAAATCTGGCCTCTGTTTTTGCTGAGCGCGGGAGCCGGGTCTATGAACTTGCCACGACAGGTCTCATGGTTTATGCTTTTGGGTATCTGTTCAAGGGATATAATATTTTCAGTTCTGCCATGTTTACCGCTTTTGGGGATGGAAAGGTTTCGGCAATCCTGTCCTTTATGCGGACGCTGTTATTTCTGGTCCTGTTTTTGATCGGTTTTTCCGTTTTGTTTGGTGTAAACGGCGTCTGGAGCGCGTCCGTGGCGGCGGAGCTGATGGCTTTTGCCCTGGCTGTGTTCTACACCATTAAGAAAAGAACAGCATATCACTATCTTCCCTGAGCATGAAATATAGACGCGGATGGACGAATATAGTATACTGAAGATAAAGGTTCAGTGTCTTATTTTGCCTGGCTGCTGAACCGGGGGAAGGGGGATGTGCTTGAAAGGTTGGGAAATATTTTTTCTGTCAGCAGCAGCGGTGCTGATGGTTTTTCTGGGAACCACGTATGTGAGGAAAAAACATAAAACCGGCAGAAAAGAAATCGTATATAAAGTTTCTGCCACTTTGATGGCAGTGCTGCCGGCTCTATATCTGGCACTTAGGGAGCAGAGCCGTGTCTCCTGGTTTATAGCAGTGGGAACCATTTTCTGTATGGCAGCAGATGCGCTGCTGGAAGTGCATTTTGTGACAGGAGCCGCAGTGTTTGCCGCAGCCCATGTATGTTTTATAGCAGGTTTGCTGGGTCTGGCGTCACCTGCCTGGTATACAGCAGTTCTGCTGTGCTGTGTGTATGCTGTGCTCTTTGCCATACTCAGGCCTTATATGAGGAAATTGGGAAAGCTGGCGGTGTTGGGGGCACTCTACGTGGCCTTTCTCTGTGCCATGTTTTCCATGGCAGGGACGGTGTTTCTGGAGTCCCCGGGACCGTCCGGGGCCGCGGCGGCCCTTGGAGGGGCAGCATTTTTGGCATCTGATACCATACTGGCGGTAAACCTGCTGGGTGAGAATAACAGCAGGAAATTAGATAAAATACTTCTGGTTCTGTACTATGGGGCGGTTTACCTGCTGGCTGTGTGCAGATATCTGCCGGGATAAAAAAGAGGAAAGCTGTGCGCGCAGCTTTCCTCTTTTTTAAGCGAAACTGTGGTCTACCTGGATGACAGCGTAGTAACAACCCTGCAGAGTCCGGATCTGCTCCTTGACCCGGTTTACGACATCCACCTCTGTCATGGGAAAATCGTGGGGGATGACCAGGTCAAAGATCAGATTGGAATGGGTCGGACCCTCCACCACACGGAAATCGTGCATAGTGAGCCGGGGTGAAATTTCGCTGATGATACGGTCCGCCTCCGCTTTGAGATGGTTGATATGGACATTGTCGGTAACGATAGGGTCCATATGTATGGTAGCGGAACAGTGCAGTTTTTCCTGAAGTTCTTTTTCTATATTGTCTATCTCGTCATGGATCTGCAGAATATTGCCGCTTGCGGGCACCTCAGCGTGGAGGGAGATCATCAGCCTGCCGGGACCGTAGTCATGGACGATCAGGTCATGAATGCCCTGGACTGTAGGGTGGGCGGTGACAAGGGACTCAATCTTCTTCACAAAGTCCTCCTTGGGAGGCTGCCCAAGCAGAGGATTCATGGTTTCTCTTAAGGCCTGGATACCAGTATAAAAGATGAACAATCCTACCAGGATACCGCACCACCCGTCAATGAGGATACCGGTATAACGTCCGATCAAAGTGGCAGCCAGTACAACGGCTGTGGACACGGTATCACTGAGAGAATCAGCGGCCGTGGCGGACATGGCTGCGCTGTCCAGCTTCCGGCTGAGGGATTTGTTATAATAAGCCATATACATTTTTACCAGGATAGAGACACACAGGATGACAAGGATCAGAGGGCTGCTGTCCACCGGGGCAGGGCTGCGCAGTTTTTCTATGGACGACTTTACCAGCTCAAATGCCATGATCAATACGGCTACCGATACAAACAGACCGGATATATACTCAATTCGGCCATGACCGAAGGGGTGTTCCGGGTCCGGCTTCTGACCAGACATCTTAAATCCGATCAGGGTGATCACAGAGGAACCGGCATCAGAAAGGTTATTGAAGGCATCTGCCGTGATAGCAATGGAACCGCTCAGCATTCCCGCAGCGAATTTCCCGGCAAACAACAGGATATTGAGAAAAATCCCTACGGCACCACTTAAAATGCCATAGGCCTGACGTACCTTTGGCGCAGCTGTGTTTTTGTGATCTTTGATAAAAAGACGCGCTAATAATTGAATCATATATCTTCCTCCAAATACAGATTTTGTGAAATCCCCTGTTTATTTTATACGAAAGTTTGGAAAGACGCAAGCAAGCAGGAAAAAGATTTACATTCCCGTATGCGAATGATATGATTATAGGAAATGAAATATAGATAACAGAGGGGTAATTACATATGAAAAAGAGGATGAAATCTATCTGCTGCCTGATGCTGGCCGCGTCACTGACTGCCGGGCTTCTTGCCGGATGCGGCAGTGACAGTACAAAGGCCGGGAATGAGGAGCAGAATAAGCAGGAGGAAGAAGCGGAAGGGAAGGACGAGAATGACCAGTCTGCTGTGAAACTCGATCCGGACAAACCAATCTCCATCACAGTCTGGCATTACTATAATGGTGCCCAGCAGGTGGCTTTTGATGAACTTGTCAATGAGTTCAATGAGACTGTGGGAAAAGAAAAAGGCATCTTTGTAAAAGGGTACAGCCAGGGAAATGTAAATGAACTGGAGGACACTGTGATGGCCTCCCTGAATGAGGAAGTGGGGGCTCAGGAAATGCCCAATATTTTCTCAGCTTACGCAGACGCGGCCTACACGGTGGACAGCAGAGGGAAGCTGGCAGATATCTCTGCCTATATGTCCCAGGAGGAACTGGATGAATACGTGGATTCCTATATAGAGGAGGGAAGGATCGGTGAAGGCAATACGCTCCGTATTTTCCCCACAGCAAAGTCCAGTGAGATCTTTATGATGAATAAAACAGACTGGGATAAATTCGCGGAGGCAGCCGGTGCGACACTGGAAGATCTCTCCACCTTGGAGGGCGTAACGGAAACCGCACAAAAGTATTACGAGTGGACAGACTCTCTGACCCCGGATGTGCCGGAGGACGGAAAAGCTTTTTATGGAAGAGATTCGGTTGCGAACCTTTTTGTCATAGGCTCCAAACAACAGGGCCAGGATATTTTCCAGGTGGAGAACGGCAAAGCATCCGTTGCAGCAGACCAAGAGATCATGAAGAAAATATGGGATAATTTCTATGTGCCCTTTGTGAAGGGATACTTTACAGCATATGGAAAATTCCGCTCAGATGATGTGAAAATAGGAGAGATCCTGGCATTTACAGGTTCCTCCACAGCATCCATGTATTTCCCGGATGAGGTGGAACAGGAGGACAATGTTTACCCCATCGACTATATGGTCCTGCCCGCGCCCTCTTTTGCGGACGGAGGTGATTATATTGTGCAGCAGGGAGCCGGAATGGTTGTCACAGAGACAACCAAGGAGGAGGAATACGCCTCGGTACTATTTTTGAAGTGGTTCACAGAGACAGAGAACAATATCCGTTTTAGCTGCGCATCAGGATATCTTCCGGTGAAGAAGGCGGCAAATTCCCTGGAGGCTGTTGACAAGGTGGTTGCCGGGCAGGGACTGGAGATCCCGGACAAGACTTATGATGTTTTAGACAGCCTGTTCGGTACTCTGGAAGATGCAACGCCATATACCACCAAGGCTTTTGAGAACGGAACAGAGGCCAGGAAAGTTCTGGAGTATAATATGGCAGATAAGGCAGCGGAGGACAGAATGGCTGTACAGGAGCTGATCGCCCAGGGACAGACCCTGGAGGAGGCATGTGCATCTTATGTGTCTGAGGAGTCCTTCCAGAGCTGGTATAATGACTTTGTTGCGGCTTTGCAGAATATCTTGAATAAAGTAGAATAAGGCGGAATAAAAAATGAGGAAAAGAAAGTGGACTATATTGGCGCTGTTTTGCATCCCTCTCATTGGGGTGCTTGTGATACAAAGCCTTCTTTCATACGGAACCGTCCTGATCGGCGGCACAATGCGGCTGCTGGACTCCTATGCTGTGGGAATTATGGAACAGACAGTGGAGAACAGGAAAATTACGTTGGAAAACAATATGGTCCAGCACTGGATGGAAGTCAGTGAAAATGAGGAGAAAATCAGCAGGGAGCTGGATTCCCTTCTGTCATTTAACCGGATAACAGTGGAGGAGTTTCTGGATGACAGCGGGCTCCAGAAACAGCTCCTGCAGAATACAGCGCTGTCCAGCCTGTATCAGCTCAGAAAAAATGAGGTGACAGGCAGTTTCCTGGTTTTGGCCAATCAAGACGAGGAGAATGAAGAGGGCAGCATGACATGCAGAGGATATTATTTCAGAGATGCTGACCCATCCGCAAATTCACTGGATTACTCTGATGTGCTCATGGAGCGCGGAGGCAGGGATATTGTCCATCAGACAGGGGTTGCCCTGGACAGCTACTGGACTACGGATTTTACGTTTGAGCCTTCCGGGAAGAATTCCAGGGATAACTTCTTTTACAAACCTTATGAAGCGGCACTGGAAACCCCAAATGCCAGCTATACAAACCTTGGATACTGGAGCAGTCCCTTCTCCCTGAACGAAGGTAAGAGCGGCGGGGAATATCCTGCGCTTACCTACTCGGTCCCTCTGATCAGCAACGGGGTGGTGTACGGGGTTATGGGCGTGGAGGTGTCCAGCAGCCATATTGTGGATATGCTTCCAGCCGGTGAACTGAATAAAAATGAACAGAGCGGGTATCTTCTGGTTAAGAGTACGGAGAAGAACAAGTGGGCTCCTCTTGTGGCCTCCGGAGTCCTGGGAGAACGGCTCCGGGCGCTGGGGCCGTTTCTGAATGTCCAGGAGAGCAAATTTGACCAGGTCTATACTCTGGATGAGGATGAAGATGACGGAAAGCTTTACGCATCGGCGAAAAAGCTGCATCTCTATAATACCAATACGCCTTTTGAGGATGAGGAATGGCTCCTTGTGGGGATTCAGAAGGACGATGCCATTTTCGGGATCGGACAGCAGATTTTGTGGAAGGTATTGGCAGCGATCCTGGCAGCCCTTGTATTTGGGATTATCTGTACCTACCTGGTGGCGAACCATGTGACCGATCCCATCCGGCGTCTGGCAGAATGTATACGCAGCAGTACCGGCAAGAGTCTGGAACGTTTTAAAGCCTCCGGTGTGTCGGAGGTGGATGAGCTGTATGATGTGGTGAAAAATCTGACCAGACGGCAGGAAATGGCTGAGAGGGGACTGACAGAGGAAAAGGAAAGGTACCGGATCGCGCTGCAGAGCAGTGACGATATTTTCTTTACATATGATTTAGGCAAAGAGGAAATTGAATTGTTCAACTATCCTCAGCGTGACGGACAGGCAGTCAGATATAAAATCACGGAGAACCTGGAGCTCTTAAGCAGCCGGACTTTTATGGAGGATATCAGTAAGTTAAAAAGAGCATTCTACGGGGATGAAGATGAGATCCATATAGAATTCCGCGGAAAAAGAGGGGGCACTGAGGAATTCCGCTGGAGGCTGTTAAAGGGTGAGGTGATCCGGGATGAGAACGGCGGGAAAAGCAAGATCATCGGCAGCATACGGGATATCCATGAGCAGAAGATGCAGGAACTCAGGGAGATTGAATCCGCAAAGCGGGACCCTATCACAAAACTGCATACACAGAGAGAGGGACGGCGGTATCTGACAGAGGTGCTTGCCCGGGGGGACAGTGGATGCATGGCGCTACTGGATCTGGATGAATTTCGGATACTGAATGAAACCTATGGCCTTATCTTCGGGGATGTGATCCTGGAAGAGATCGGAAGTCTGCTCCTTACAAAAAAAGAACAGCTAAAGCGGACAGAGGCAAGAGAGATCATATTGGTGCGCCAGGGCGGAGATGAAATCCTTATCTGGCTTGCAGGGTTTACCAGGGAGGAGACAGAGCAGTTTTTAGATGAGGTGCGAAGAGAGATCGCCCAGCTTTACCAGGGAGCAGAATTCAGCATTCACTTATCCGCAGGAGCCTGTATGAGGAATAACACTAACCTGGGATATGTCCAGCTTTTGCGCCGGGTGCGATGCGCCCTGACTTTTGCAAAGCAGAAAAAGGACGGCAGGGTGTATTTCTACCGGGAGATCCCAAGCCAGACAAAGGAAAATATCCTGACGGAGATCAATGATATAGCCAGCATCACCAGCGGTCCCCAGCTTAATATGGTATCCCTCACCCTGAACTTCTTTGACAAGGGCGGGGATATGGCTTCCATTCTGGCAGTGCTCTTTGTCAAGATGGGACATTATTACGGGGCGACGGACATCCTGATGACTTCCGTGGACCGGGATTTCCATACGGCTTATATTTCCCATCAGTGGCATAAGAATCCTGCAGATTATCAGGGGAAGGATATGAAGCGCTTTACCGCAGAGGAATTCAAAGCGCTTGCAGAGCAGTACAGAGGTGAGCCTTTCCTGCTTGACGGGAAACAGATGACAGAGCAGCAGCGGAAGTTTCTCATGCTGCCTGAGAGAAAAAGGGGCTTCAGTGTCCCCATGACAGATGGTGGAAAATACATAGGCTCCATAACGCTGTTGGCAGAAGAAGGGGCGGTTCTGTGGGATAAAAAGGAGCAGAGCAACATCCAGGAGGCTGCCAAGATCATAGAGAATAACTTAAACAAAGTCCATTATGACCAGGCCAGCAAGGCAAAAAGTGAATTCCTCTCCAGAATGTCCCATGAGATCCGAACACCTATGAATGCTATTATAGGTATGACGGAAATTGCCATGCAGGATAGGGAGGTACCGCCAAAGGTGCAGACATATCTGGAAAAAATCAGTACCTCTTCGGACTATCTTCTTTCGCTGATTAATGATATACTGGATATGTCCAAGATTGAAAGCGGCAAGATGAAACTGGAACTGCTGGATTTTGATCTGGAGCAGTGGGTGAGGGATATGGATGATTTGATTAGGCCTCAGGCTGTCCAGAAGGGGATCATCTATACAACGGAAACACATTTTGTGCAGAAATGGGTGGTGGGAGACGCCATGCACCTGAAACAGGTGATGATCAATCTTCTGGGAAATGCGCTGAAATTTACCGGCAAAGACGGACATATCCTGTTTGCTGTGAACCAGCGCCGGACTGCACCGGATCAGACGGAAATTTCCTTCTCTGTGGAAGACACAGGCATCGGAATCGAGGCAGAGGACCAGAAGCGGATCTTCCATTCTTTTGAACAAGCAGGCGAGAGTACCGCACGCAGGTTTGGAGGAACAGGCCTGGGGCTTGCCATCAGCAGCCAGTTAGTGCAGATGATGGATGGGGAGATCAACCTGGAGAGCGAGCCTGACAAAGGCAGCACATTCTCCTTTGCCATTACCCTGGAAGACGGCACAAAGCAGGAAGAGGAAGAGAATGTTTCAAAAGAGACAGATTCACTGCGGGGCAAAAGAGTTCTGGTGGTGGAGGACAACGAACTGAATGCGGAGATCGCAGGCTCGATCCTGAACCTTCATGGAATTCAGGCGGAGCGGGCTGACAACGGGTTTCAGGGCGTGAAAGCATTCTCTGAAAAAGAACCGGGATATTATGACGCTGTCCTTATGGATATCCGTATGCCGGTTATGGATGGCCTGGAGGCCACCAAGGAGATACGGAAGCTGCCCAGGGAAGACGCAAGGACCATACCAATTATTGCCATGACGGCCAATGCTTTTGACGAGGATATGAAAAAGTCTATTGAGAGCGGCATGAACGGCCATCTGGCAAAGCCCATAGACTTTAAGGAACTGCTGCAGATGCTGTTAAAGGTCACAGGCAGCAGAAAATAGTAACTGATTGTGGTAACTCTTATCTGTATTGCAGATAATGGTTAATAGAATGTACAGGAGGTATTGATTTATGAGAGCAGAATTTGATGAATCTCTGGTAACCGGTAATGACATGATCGATTCCCAGCACAAGGAGCTGATTGGCAAGATCAACCAGCTTTTGGAGAGCTGTGAGGATGGACAGGGCAAGGTAAAGGCAGTTAAAATGCTGGATTACCTGCTTGACTACACAGAATTTCATTTCAGTGCAGAGGAAAAGCTCCAGGAGGAGATCGAATATCCGGGACTGGAAAAGCACAGGGAAAAACATAACGAATTCCGCCAGGCAGTGAAAGAGCTTCAGGAGATGCTGGAGGAAGAGGAAGGCCCCACCGAAAACTTTGTAAAACAGGTGGAAAAAAATGTTGTGGACTGGTTATATGACCATATCAAAGGATTTGACCGTTCCGTAGCTGAGTACAAATTTATGCGCTCCAATCCGGAGAGACTGTAAGATCATAAGAGGGCGGGTGCTTAGGTGCCCCGCCTCCTTTCATTCATGACAATAGAAAGGCTGATATTATGAGCAAGGAAAAATACTGGGAGGGCAAACAGTACGCCTTTTTCAGCCATAAGGACTGTGAATACTTTCCCTGTCACAAAACAAATGACACGGAAAATTTTAACTGCCTGTTCTGCTACTGTCCTTTGTACGCTCTGGGCGACCAGTGCGGAGGAAATTTTCACTATACCAAAGAAGGCATCAAGGACTGCAGCAAATGCGGCCTTCCCCATAAAAGGGATAATTTCGGGTACATTACAGGCAAATATAACGAGATCATGGAGATTGCAAAAAAGAACCGCAGGAATCCAGATAAGGAATAACCTGGGACAAATCTTCACATATGATGTCACAGAATGGGCGGATCTCATCCACTGCAGGGGTCAGGTCCGGCACCATACAGGACCGGGCGCCTGCGGCTTTGGCAGCGCGGATGCCGTTTAAGCTGTCCTCCAATATCAGGCACTGCTTCGGCGGTGTCTGTAATTTTTCCGCGGCAGTCAGAAAGATTTCCGGGTCCGGTTTACCATTCTGTACCTCGTCCCCGCACACCGAGGCGGCGATATACGTTGTAACACCTGCCATGTCCCAGTAACGGGAAGCATCACATCTGGGGGTGGAGGTGGCAACCGCAGCCGGAATCTCATGTTCCTTTAAGTATGTAAAGAGTTCCATCAGTCCCTTCTTCACAGGCACACCGTGTTTTTCAATATATTCTTTTTGATATCGGGTCCGTATGGCGCGGCCCTGGTCATAGTCCACGGTTCCCTGGAACCATTCCTCAAAAAGTTTACTGCTCCGTTCCCTTGTTCCCCCGCGCATCTGGCTTAAATGATATTCTGTCAGGGTAAATCCCATCTCACGGCTGGCTTCCTCCCATCCTGCCTTCATCAGGCGTTCCGTATCAAACATCAGCCCGTCCATATCAAAAATCACTGCTTTTATATTCATTTTTTTATCTCCTGTAAAATTTTCTCAGACAAAAAAGCAAATCTATTATAGCATAGAATCGGCGATTGTGCTAAACTTTTTGGAGGAAGAGAAAGGAGCAGGTAACTGTGAGTGTTAAGATCCGTAACATTGTGATGGCATAAGACAGTTACAGAATTACAAATGAAGATTATTATTTCACCGGCGAAGAAGATGAATATAAATACAGATGAACCTTTTGAGACAACCATGCCTGTTTTTATAGAGGAGGCAAAGCTTTTGAGAGGCAGACTCAAAGGGATGGAATATGGGGAATTGAAACAGCTGTGGCAGTGTAATGACAGGATTGCCGAAGAAAATTATCTGAGGCTGAAGGAGCTGGAGCCGGATAAAAATATGACACCTGCGGTTCTGTCCTATGAGGGGATCCAGTACCAGTATATGGCGCCCCAGGTGTTCTCAAAGAAGCAGTGGGTGTATGTGAGGGAGCACCTGCGGATCCTGTCAGGACTTTACGGTGTGCTGAAACCTACGGACGGAGTGATCCCTTACCGCCTGGAGATGCAGGCAAAATTGGGGATGGACCAGACAAAAGACTTATATGCCTTCTGGGGGGACAGGATTTACAGAGAACTGGCAGAAGGCGAAGAGTTTATACTGAATCTGGCATCAAAAGAATACAGCAGGGCAGCAGAAAAATATGCGGACCGGGAAATGCGTTTTGTCACCTGCGTTTTCGGGGAGCTTTTGGATGGAAAAGTAAAGGTAAAGGGGACCATGGCGAAGATGGCAAGAGGCGAGATGGTGCGGTGGCTTTCTGAGAAGAATTTTACGGAGCCGGAAGAGATAAAAGAGTTTTCCGGTCTTGCCTATGGATTCGATCCCAGCCGTTCTACGGAGAAGGAGCTGGTTTTTCTGAAATAGCAGTAAGAGACTGCCTTCCCGGGATATCAGCAAAGATACCCGGGGAGGCTTTGTTGTATAGAAGGTCAGAAATCCCTGGTGATATTCTGCAGCCATTTGTAACTCTTGTAATGCCGGTAGATAAAGGGCATTTTTACAAATTCGTCCAGACAGATAAGGAAATAAACCCACATAGGCGGAAGCTTCAGTAAAAAGGCGCTGATAAAGCCCAATGGAACTGCGAACAGCCACATATCAATAAAGTCACAGAGAAATCCCCATCGGGAATCACCGCCGGAGCGGAAGATACCGCAGATAACCGTGGTATTCATGGCCTGTCCCAGTACATAGTACATATTGATATAGAGCATGGTGCTCAGATATTCCTGCGCAGTGGGAGTCAGGTCAGCCATGTTCATAAACAGGGGCCGCAGAAGGAAAATAATGATTCCCCCTACGATTCCGCTGATAAACGTGATCTTGCAGAACCTTGTGGAATCCTCCTTCACAGTATCCATAAATCCTGCGCCTATGGATTTGCCAAGCAGGATAGCACCGGCATTCGCAAGGCCAAAGCAGACCACAGTACCCAGATTTCTGGCTACAATAACCACGGCGTTGGCAGCCACCATGTCACTGCCCAGATGTCCCATGATCACAGAGTACATGGAAAACGCCACACCCCAGGAAACTTCATTGCCAAAGGCCGGAAGAGAATAGCGGATAAAATCTTTAAAGAGCAGTTTATGGCGTTCTATGATCGTTTTGGGCCGGAAACGTATGGTTTTAAAACGGCAGGCATCTAAAAGACAGATGGCAAGCTCCACACCTCTTGCTATGGTGGTGGCCATGGCGACACCCACGATCCCCATTCTGGGAAGCCCGAACAGCCCGAAAATAAATACTGCGTTCAATATAATATTCAGCCCCAAAGCGGACGCGTTGGTGGCAGTGGCAAAGATCACCCTCTCAATGGAGCGCATGGTGCACAGGTAAACCTGCGAAATGCTCATGAACAGGTAAGAGATGCCCACAATCCTCAGATAAGGAATGCCGGCAGCGATAAGGTCCTGGTCTGAGGTGAAGATCACCATGAGCAGTCTGGGGAAGAAACAGGCCAGCACGAAAAACAGGGAGGATATGAGGATGGATAACCGCATACCGATTCCCATGATCCGCTCAATGGTTTCCGTATCCTGTTTGCCCCAATACTGTGCTGCCAGCATAATGACTCCGGAAGCGATACCGGAGTAGACCAGATTCAGGATAAACATGATCTGGCTTGCCAGGGAGCCGGCTGCCAGGGCAGTCTGGCTGACCCAGCCCAGCATGATCACATCGGCAGAGCTGACCGCTGTGGTGATCAGGTTCTGGATGACAATGGGCAGTGCCAGCCGGAACATGTCTTTATAGAAGGTTGATTGTCTTGTTGCTGCAATTTCCATTATGTAAAACCTCTCCAAATTTATATTGTATTTTTTTGTATGCTAACCTTCAGTATAAAGGATTTTTATAAAAATGTCATACAATAATTGGAGAAAAATCTATAATATTTTGACTTGTTCTTGTTTTTAAGTGGGTTTTTGTCTATAATGAAAAAATGACGCGTTCCGTATACGGTGAATCGTAACTGTGAACAGCAACTTATGACTGCCTAGGGAGAGAGAAAATATGTATCAAGTATTGTTATTTGACCTGGATGGCACTTTGACTGCATCCGGAGAGGGAATCACAAAATCAGTCCAGTATGCGCTGCGTAAGCTGGGAAGAGAGGCTGAGGATCTGAAGGCTCTGGAGGTGTTTGTAGGCCCGCCTCTGCTGGAACAATTTGTGCGCTACTGCGGTATGTCTGAGGAGGAGGCGGTTAAGGGCGTCCATTATTACAGGGAACGGTATAATGTGACAGGACTTTTTGAGAACCGCCCCTATGAAGGCATCAGGGAAATGCTGGAGACCCTGAACGGGAAGGGATATACACTGGGAGTGGCTTCCTCTAAGCCGGACGGATTGGTGAAACGGATCCTGGAACATTTCGGACTGACAGGATACTTTCAGGAAATCGTTGGCAGTGACCCGGATAAGATGAAGATGTCCAAGGCAGATGTTATTGAGATCGTCCTTGACAGACTGGGATACCAGGACAGAAGAGAGGCCGCTGTCATGATCGGGGACAGGAACCAGGATGTAAACGGTGCAAGACAGGCTGGGATTTCCTGCATTGGAGTTACATACGGATACGGCAGTTATGAGGAGCTGTCAGAAGCCGGTGCGGACAAGATCGTGAAAAGTGTGAAAGAACTGGAAGAATACCTGCTGAAAGGTCAGTGAAAGGCAGGGAATAGCACAGAAGCCTGAAACGGATACAGGGAAAGAGGAATTACACATGAAAGTAAAGAAAATGTATGATATAGGAAAAGAGCTGTTTTCAACCCCGGCGTATCCGGGAGACCCGGTGCCGGGAAAAACACCTTACTATGAGATAGAAAGAGGAGATGCCTGTAATCTCACAGTGCTCACCATGGGAAGCCATAACGGTACACATTTAGACGCGCCAAAGCACTTTTGCGCAGGAAAGCACGGAGTGGACAGGATCCCCCTGGAAAAATGTATGGGAACATGCAAAGTTGCAGATTTTACAGGTACAATACAGGCAGAAGATATGGAGCGGATGCTTGCGGACGGCACGAAAAAGCTGCTTTTAAAAGGCCATATTCTGCTGACACCCCAAGCTGCATGTGTTTGTGCGGGGGCAGAACTGGATCTGATCGGTGTGGAGGACCAGACGGTAGGAGATCAGGATACCCAGAAGGAGATACATCAGATCCTTTTGGGGGCGGAGATTGTCATTGTAGAGGGGCTTGTATTGGGAGAGGTTCCAAAAGGAGAGTATTTTCTGGCAGCTCAGCCAATGAAAATGGCGGATTTGGACGGCTCACCTGTGCGCCCGGTTCTTATGGAAATGTAAAAAAATGGTGTCGGCATACAAGCCGGCACCATTTTTTATCTGCACCATGGTTCTATAGATTCAGGATACCGTTTCCCTTTCCAGGGAGTTTGTGTCTGCACCCTCTCTTTTGGGATTGACCTGTGCCAGGATAATGGCAGCGAACATGAGAACACAGCCGATCATCTCTTTGACAGACAGGTGCTGGTGAAGAATGACCCACCCCGCCAGAACGGAAACGACAGATTCCAGGCTTAAGATCAGGGAAGCAATGGTAGGATCACAACCCTTTTGACCGATGATCTGGAAAGTATAGGCTACACCGCAGGAAAGGATTCCCGCATAGAGGATGGGCAGCCATGCCTGCAGAATATTGCTCATCTTCGGCGTTTCCAGAAGAAACATGGGAATCGCCGACAGAACAGCCGTCACGAAAAACTGGATACAGGAGAGTTTGGTTCCGCTCACCTTCGCTGAATAATGATCCACCACCATAATATGGATGGAAAAACAGAAAGAGCAGATTAATATGAGAAAGTCTCCTTTGCTCAGGGAAAGGCTTCCTGTCATACACAGAAGATACAGTCCTACCAGTGCGGTCACCACACTGATCCAGATACGCAGTCCCGGTTTCCTTTTCAGGAAAATACCGAGAATAGGCACAATGATAATATATAATGCAGTGATAAATCCCGCTTTGCCCACGGTAGTATACTGAATGCCCACCTGTTGAAGAGAGGTGGATATAAATAGCATCAGGCCGCACAGTCCGCCGCCTATGATCAGGTCACGGGGACGGTCAAGTGCCTGGGAGGGCTGGTTCTTCTCACGGTCCTTCCGGGCATTTTTTCTGCCCAGAAGGAAAATGCAGGGGATGAGGACAAGACCGCCAAGCAGAGTTCTTACCATATTGAATGTATAGGGACCTACATAGTCCATGCCCACGCTCTGCGCCACAAAGGCCACTCCCCAGATGACTGCGGCGGTGAACAGCAGTATAAAATTCTTAGATTGTTTGGCTGTCATGTATATAAACTCCTTCTTTGGCTGTTTGGTACCTTCACAGCTGCAGGCAAAGCAGCAGCAGCTTTTTTTATGCTTCCAGACTCTTATGGTATTCCTGCAGGGATTTCAAAGAGCCGTGTTCCTTACGGATGACCGCTGCAATGCCTTTGGCGCTTGCAAGCGCTGCGGACATGGTGGTCAGGTAAGGGATTTTCTTATTGATGGCGGTCTTTCTCAGGTATGAATCATCGTATTTGCTCTGCTTTCCGGCAGGAGAGTTTACAATCAGGTCCACTTCCCCGTTTACCATAGCGTCGTAGATATTTGGACGGCCTTCCTGCAGTTTTTTGAGAATCCTGCAGGGAACCCCGTTTTCTGTGAAATACTGGCCGCAGCCTTCTGTGGATACAATGGTGAAGCCCAGCTCGTGAAGCTGTTTCGCAACTTCCAGAGCCTGCACACGGTCGCCTTTGTTCACACTTACCAGTGCATTGCCTGACAGCGGAAGTTTGGCACCTGCTGCCTCCTGTGCTTTATAGTATGCAAGACCAAAGGATTCACTCAGTCCCAGAACCTCGCCTGTGGAACGCATTTCCGGTCCCAGAAGTGGGTCAACCTCAGGGAACATGTTGAATGGGAACACCGCTTCCTTCACACCGTAGTACGGATGTGCTTTTTCAGAGAAAGAAGTCACGTCAGGACACTCCCCGGTCAGCTCGTATGTCATGAGCTTTGTGGCAATATTCGCCATGTTGATATTGCACACCTTGGATACCAGAGGTACCGTACGGGATGCGCGTGGGTTGGCTTCCAGAACGTAAACCTTGCCTTCACAGATTGCGTACTGCATGTTCATCAGACCGACTACACCCATCTCGCAGGCAATGGCTGTGGTGTACTGGCGGATGAGCTTTTTGTTCTCCTCAGAGATTTCCACAGACGGGATCACGCAGGCAGAGTCACCGGAGTGGACACCGGCCTGTTCGATATGCTGCATCACGGTAGGAACAAATGCGTTGGAACCGTCAGAGATGGCGTCTGTCTCACACTCCAGCGCGTTCTGCAGGAATCTGTCCATAAGGATGGGGCGTTCCGGCGTCACATCAATGGCGGCTGCCATGTAGTCGCGGAGCATATTGTCATCGTAGACCACTTCCATTCCGCGGCCGCCCAGTACATAGGAAGGACGAACCATCATGGGATAACCGATGCGGTGGGCGATTTCCAGGGCCTCATCCACATTGACTGCCATTCCCGATTCCGGCATGGGGATATCCAGCTTTTTCATCATTGCGTTGAACAGGTCACGGTCCTCAGCCATATCAATGACAGCCGGGGAAGTACCCAGAATGTGAGCGCCGCGTCTCTCCAGTTCCGCCGCGATGTTGAGCGGTGTCTGGCCGCCGAACTGCACGATGACACCCAGTGGTTTTTCTTTATTGTAAATGGACATAACATCTTCCACGGTCAGCGGCTCAAAGTACAGCTTGTCTGAGGTGTCATAATCTGTGGATACTGTCTCAGGGTTACAGTTGACCATTATGGTCTCAAAGCCCAGGTCGCGCAGTGTGAAGGCAGCGTGTACGCAGCAGTAGTCAAACTCAATACCCTGTCCGATCCTGTTTGGACCACCGCCCAGGACCATGACCTTGCGGCCGTCTGATACAGGTGCTTTGTCCTCCCCGTTGTAGGTGGAGTAGTAGTAGGCAGCGGGTTCTTCCACACCGCTTACGGGAACCGCATCCCAGCGTTCGTTCATACCCAGGGACTCTCTTCTTCGGAACAGTTCCCATTCATCCACATCCAGGAGCTGTGTCAGGTATTTGTCTGAGAAGCCGTCTTTCTTAGCCTGGATCAACAGTTCGTCAGTCAGATTGCTGCCGCGGCAGGCAAGGATTTTTTCCTCCAGGTCAACCAGTTCTTTCATCTGCTCCAGGAACCACATTTTGATACGGGTCATCTCATGAAGTTTGGTAAGAGGTGCACCCTTTCGGATCGCTTCGTAGAGAATAAACTGTCTCTCGCTGGTAGGCTCGCTCAGTTTCAGGTACAGCTCGTCCAGGGAAAGCTCATGGAAGTCTTTTGCGAATCCAAGACCATAGCGGCCTTTTTCCAGGGAGCGGATGGCTTTCTGGAGTGCTTCCTTATAATTCTTGCCGATGGACATCACCTCACCCACAGCTTTCATCTGGGTGCCCAGTTTATCCTCCGCTTTTTTGAATTTTTCAAATGCCCAGCGTGCAAATTTTACAACCACATAGTCGCCGCACGGTTTATAATCTGCCAGAGAGCCTCCCTTATAATAAGGAATCTCTGAGAGCGTAAGCCCTGCAGCCAGCAGTGCGGATACATAGGCAATGGGAAAGCCCGTAGCCTTGGATGCCAGTGCTGAGGAGCGGGAAGTCCTGGGGTTGATCTCAATGATGATGATACGGTCAGTCTTAGGATCATGTGCAAACTGCACATTGGTTCCGCCTATGACACCGATAGATTCCACGATGGCGTGTGCCTGTTTTTCCAGACGGTCCTGTACTTCCTGGGAAATGGTCAGCATAGGAGCGGAACAGAAAGAGTCACCTGTGTGCACGCCCATGGGGTCAATATTTTCTATGAAGCAAATGGAGATTTTCTTGCCTGTTGCGTCGCGGACAACTTCCACTTCCAGCTCTTCCCAGCCGATGACGGACTCCTCTATGAGGATCTGGTTCACCATAGATGCCGCAATACCGCGGGCTGCCACTTTGCGGAGTTCTTCCTCATTATATACAATGCCGCCGCCGGTACCGCCCATGGTGTAGGCAGGACGGATGACACAGGGATATCCCAGTTCGGAAGCGATTTTCACTGCTTCCTCAACCGTATAGGCCGGTGCACTTTTGGCCATCTCGATTCCCAGTTCACTCATAGCCTCTTTGAAAGCGATACGGTCCTCGCCGCGGTTGATGGCGTCAACCTGTACGCCGATGACTTCTACTTTATATTTTTCTAAAACGCCTGCGTTGTACAGTTCTTCACAGAGGTTCAGTCCGGACTGTCCGCCCAGGTTAGGGAGCAGGGCATCCGGTCTTTCCTTGTCAATGATCTCTGTGAGACGGTCCACGTTCAGCGGTTCGATGTAAGTAACGTCAGCTGTTGCCGGGTCTGTCATAATGGTTGCCGGGTTGGAATTGACCAGTACAATCTCATAGCCCAGGCTTTTCAATGCTTTACATGCCTGTGTTCCTGAATAATCAAATTCGCAGGCCTGTCCGATGATGATAGGGCCGGAACCGATGATCAGAATTTTGTGAATGTCATTTCTCTTTGGCATAGCTATCCTCCATTTTTCTTTGTGCTTTATAATCCGCCATGGAAATTTGGCGGAACATGATAAAGAAGGCCTGTGTTTTACCATTCACAGCCACTATCCCGCGAGGTGTTTTTATGCGCCTGCGCATGAAAATCCCGGGACAGCCAGCGCGATATGGAGCAGAATGTTCCATATCTGTGCATCGCAAAACGCGTTACTATTCACAGAACTGCGTTTTTGCAGGGCTGTGAATAGTAACGCCTGTGTATCACGCCTTCATCAGGGACAATTATAGCATAGTCCTATATTTTGCCGCAAGTATAAATAGCCCGAAAAATGTAGATAAAATTTGCAGTTTGCTGTATACTTTACAGGAAACCTGTATCCGTTTTCCGTATACAGGTGCAAAAGATCAGAAAAGGAGTGGCAGCTATGGAGATGAAAAATAGCTGCATGGAGTGAAACACATATGATAGCAGACAAAGAAGAAATCCATATTGGACAGGCGATCGTACATATTCTGGACTCCACAGTGGGGATGCCGGTTCTGTCTGACAAGGTACTTGATTATGGTTCTGATTTTGCGGACTTTTTAAAAGCCCATATTTTCAGGATTGATACCAGTGACGAGATACGAAGCTGCAGCTTTTCGGAGGAAGAATCCACCCTTTATAAATATGTGGAAGAATATGATACTGAAAATTTTGTTGAGATCTCCAAGAAAATTGCCCAGGAACTTTTTACCATCATGAACCAGAATATTGAAATTCCCCCGGCGGACCTTCTGGTAGCAGAGTACCAGGTGGACAGGCATAACTATCTGGCGCTCTTGAAGATGAACTACCGTACCTCTTATACACACCTGACCAATGCGGACCCCTGGGGCAACAACAATGACATTATCATGCAGAAGGCCATCCTTCCGGGGGAGACACAAAAGCTCTCCGAGGCCGCCCTGCTTGATCTGGGTGCGCCCCGGTATGTGCGTCTGGTGGAAAAAAAGTATGACGTGAGCGGTGTGAAGACTAACTATTTTTCTAAACTGTTTTTAAAATGTCAGGGCTCCCTGTCAGCCAAGACCCGGCTTTCTATTGTAAATAAAGCGGTGACAGATGTGCAGAAGAAGTATTACAATGAGTCCGAGCAGTTTGAGGTGCAGATGGAGACTAAGAGTATCATCAACCAGGAGCTTTCCAGCGAGGGTATTCTGGATGTGCCTGTGGTGATGGACAAGATTTTTAAAGAGCATCCCCAGATGCGGGAGGAAGTACAGGAGAAGCTGGAGAAATACAATCTGGCAGAGACCCGTGTGGAACCCCAGAACCCGACTACCACCAAAAAGTTCACAAAACAACACCTGCTTACAGACACGGGAATTGAGCTTAAAATTCCTATGGAGGAGTACAATAATAAGGATAAAGTGGAATTTATCACCAATCCGGACGGTACGATCTCAGTTCTCATAAAAAACATAGGAAGTATTGAGAGTCGTTAGTCAAAGACCCCGCCGCAAGCATCGGGGCATCAAATTTGCAGCACAGCGAGCTGCGGGGTCTTTGACCCTCGCGGCAGTCGCCAAATACCCATGCAAGCATGGCTGCTTGGCTCGTTGCCCGCGGAAATAAAATTGTGGCATTTTATCAGACATTATGATACAATATTTCAGCCGAGAAGGACGAATCCGGTAAAAAAATAAAGAGGTTGAGGAAATGGAAAGAGAAAAATTTTCTTCCAGGCTGGGTTTTATCCTGATATCCGCAGGATGTGCCATCGGCCTTGGAAATGTATGGCGTTTTCCCTATATAACGGGAAAGTACGGCGGTGCGGCGTTCGTGCTGATCTATTTGTTCTTTCTGATCGTTTTAGGACTGCCCATCATGGTCATGGAATTTGCAGTGGGCAGAGCCAGTCAGAAAAGTATTGCCACATCTTTCAATGTGCTTGAGAAAAAAGGCAGTAAATGGCATGTTTACCGGTATTTCGGTATGGCAGGCAACTATCTGCTTATGATGTTCTACACAACCATTGGCGGCTGGATGCTGGCCTATTTTATTAAAATGGTGAAGGGCGACTTTGCGGGACTTGACACGGAGGGTGTCAGCGCTGCATTCGGAAGCCTTTCTACAGATATGCCACAAATGATCTTCTGGATGATTTTGATCGTTATCATCGGTTTTGCGGTTTGTTCCATGGGTCTTCAGAAGGGTGTGGAGAAGATCACAAAAATGATGATGGTGGTGCTGCTGGCTTTGATGGTGCTGCTGGCTGTGCGTTCCTGCACACTGGAGGGCGCGTCGGAGGGACTTAAATTCTATCTGCTGCCTGATTTCGGCAAGCTGGCTGAGTATAAGATCCAGGAAGTTATTTTCGCGGCCATGGGACAGGCCTTTTTTACCCTGAGTCTTGGGATCGGCGCTCTGGCTATCTTCGGAAGCTACATAGGCAAAGACCATAAGCTTACCGGTGAGGCTGTCAGCATTACGATCCTGGATACCATGGTAGCGCTTATTGCCGGTCTTATCATTTTTCCGGCATGTTCTGCCTTCCGGGTAAATCCGGGGGAAGGTCCTGGCCTTGTGTTTGTCACTTTGCCGAATGTGTTTAATGCCATGAAAGGCGGAAGGCTCTGGGGTTCCCTGTTCTTCTTATTTATGTCCTTTGCGGCGCTGTCCACTATTATTGCCGTGTTCCAGAATATTATTTCCTTTGCACAGGATATGTGGGACTGGAGTGTAAAAAAGGCAGCTCTTATAAACGGCATTGCCTTATTCCTGCTGTCCCTGCCCTGTATTTTCGGAATGACGATCTGGAGTGATTTCACTATTTTAGGCAAAGATATCATGGGATTTGAAGATTTCCTGGTCAGCAATAATCTGCTTCCCTTAGGTTCCCTCGTGTATCTTCTGTTCTGTGTGACCAGATACGGATGGGGCTGGAAAAACTTCCTGAAAGAAGCCAACACAGGAGAAGGCGTTGCTTTTCCAAGGAAAATAAAAGCTTATCTTACATTTATCCTGCCGGTCATTGTGCTTTTTATCTTTATTCAGGGATATTGGAGCCTCTTTCAGAGTTTATAGAAAATTCCCTTGAAATCAGTAAATTTTACAGGTATACTAGGGATAGAATAAAAATCTGAGTTATTGTTCACGCGCTATCGGGTGGACTGTAGCAAATCTGACAGACAGGTAAATGCCGCAGCTGCAGATGCTGTACCGGATAAGGCTGATTTTCGGTATATAATAGGAGAATGTATATGGAACATATAATGTTGACAAAACTGCGTGACGCGGGATGTGACATGAATGGCACACTGGAGCGTTTTATGAACAATGAAATGCTGTGCATGAAGTTTTTGAAAAAGTTTCCTCAGGATGAAACTTTCATGGAAATGAAGAATGCTTTCGCCCAGGGGGATGCCGAGGAATTTTTTAAAGCAGCCCATACCATGAAAGGTGTTTCCGGAAATCTGGGGCTTAGCAGCCTCTATAATGAGATGCAGCCCGCAGTGGAGAAGAGCAGAAGAGGCGAACTGCCCTCAAAAGAGGATATGGACATAATTGAAAAGCAGTATCATGAGATAATAAAGATCATCAGAGAAAATGAAGAGTGAAGAGGAATGACAGATGAAGAGAATTTTACTGAAACTGAGCGGAGAGGCACTGGCAGGCCCTAAAAAAACAGGGTTTGATGAGGCGACCGTCATGGAGGTTGCCCGCCAGGTAAAAGTTCTGGTGGATGAGGGCATCCAGGTGGGCATTGTCATCGGAGGCGGCAACTTCTGGAGAGGCCGTACCAGCGAGAACATTGACAGGACCAAAGCAGACCAGATCGGGATGCTTGCCACAGTCATGAACTGTATCTATGTGTCTGAGATATTCCGCACGGCTGGCATGAGGACCAGCGTCCTGACCCCGTTTGAATGCGGCTCCTTTACAAAATTATTCTCTAAGGACCGTGTCAATAAATATTTCGACCGCGGCATGGTTGTCTTTATGGCAGGCGGTACAGGCCACCCTTATTTTTCAACAGATACGGCCACGGTACTGCGGGCAGTTGAGATTGAAGCTGACATGATCTTTCTGGCAAAGGCTGTGGACGGCGTGTATGACAGCGATCCCAAGAGCGATCCGGATGCCAGGAAGTATGATGAGGTGGGCATCCAGGAAGTTATTGACAAGAAGCTGGCTGTTGTGGATATGACTGCGTCCATACTCTGTATGGAAAACAAAATGCCCATGCTGGTGTTCGGACTGAATGAGAAAGACAGTATTGTGAATACCGCACACGGTAAATTCACGGGAACAAAAGTATTAGTATAATCTGGGAGGAAATGAGAATGGCAACAGATGAAAGAATCGCAAAATATGAAGATAAGATGAACAAAACAATGGAGGCCCTGGTAAAAGAACTGGGAACGATCCGTGCCGGACGTGCAAATCCGCATATTCTGGATAAAATCACCGTAGACTATTATGGGGCACCTACACCTCTGCAGCAGGTGGCAAATGTAACGGTACCGGAACCCAGAATGATTCAGATCCAGCCGTGGGAGTCTTCCCTGATCAAAGACATCCAGAAAGCTATCCTGACATCTGATCTGGGGATCAACCCGAATAATGACGGAAAGTCTATCCGTCTGGTGCTGCCTGAGCTAACAGAAGAGCGCAGGAAAGAGCTGGTTAAGGACGTGAAGAAAAAAGGGGAAGCTGCAAAAGTAGCTATCCGTAATATCCGCCGCGATGCCAACGAGGCATTTAAAAAACTGGCAAAACAGGATGTATCTGAGGATGAGATCAAAGAGCTGGAGGAGAATATCCAGAAACTGACAGATAAATTCGGCAAGAACATAGATAAAACAGTGGAAGAAAAATCCAAAGAAATTTTAACAGTATAAATTAGAATCAAGAGGGGCACATACAAGAAAAAGGTATTGTGCCTCTTTTATGCGTAGGAGGAGAAAAACATGGTGATTCCAAATCATGTGGCGATCATTCTGGATGGAAATGGCCGCTGGGCCAAAGCCAAAGGAATGCCAAGAACATACGGGCATGTGAAAGGCTGCGAGAATCTGGAAAAAATATGTTCCATAGCCAAGGAACTGGGAGTGAAATATCTTACAGTCTTTGCCTTTTCCACTGAAAACTGGAAGCGTTCAAAAGATGAAGTGGACGGTCTGATGAAGCTGTTCCGCAATTATATGAAAAAATGTCTGAAAATAGCAAGGGACAACAAGATGCGGGTCCGTGTGATCGGGGAACCATCCGTTTTTGATGAGGATCTGCAGGCAAGGATCCAAGAACTGGAGGAGTATTCCAGCCAGTTTGACGAACTGCATTTCCAGATCGCGCTGAATTACGGCAGCAGGGATGAGATCAAGAGAGCGGTGCAGGATTTAGCCAGGGATGTAAAAAAGGGTGTGCTGGACCCGGAAATGATCACAGAGGACACCATATCCGCATATCTGGATACAAAAGGCCTGCCGGACCCGGATCTGCTGATCCGCACCAGCGGGGAGGAACGCCTCTCCAATTTTCTCATGTGGCAGCTTGCTTACACGGAGTTTTATTTTACAGATGTGGCATGGCCGGATTTTAATAAGGCAGAGTTTGAAAAGGCTATACAGAAATTTAATCAGAGAGACCGCAGATACGGCGGCGTGAAGGAGGCGTGAGCATGTTCAAGACAAGACTGTTAAGCGGAATTGTGCTGGTCATCATTGCCCTTGCCGCCATTATACCGGGAGGGATCGTGCTCTTTGCCACGCTTGTTGCCATCTCCATGATTGGTATGCAGGAACTCTACAAGGCCATGAAGGTGCAGGAAAATGGAGTGGGAAGCCTGGAGCTTGTGGGGTATGCAGGGGCGGTGATCTACTACCTGACCCTTCTGTTTGAGAAGGAGGAGTTCTCCCTCATTGCTGTTTTGTTCGCACTGGTTCTCATTATGGCCGTGTATGTATTTACATACCCCAAATACCATGCGGACCAGATCATGGCTGCCATGTTCGGCGTCCTATATGTGGCGGTCATGCTTTCTTATATCTATAAGACCAGGAATCTGGAAGGGGGCGCATGGCTTGTGGGACTTATCTTTTTAAGTTCCTGGGGCAGCGACACCTGTGCTTACTGTGTGGGAATGCTGATCGGAAAGCACAAGATGGCTCCTGTACTGAGTCCCAAAAAATCGGTGGAAGGCGGCGTGGGCGGTGTTCTGGGGGCAGCGCTGCTGGGTGCCCTTTACGCAGTGGTGATCGCAAAGTGGAATCCTGCTTCCGGCCATACGGCTCTTATGTACGCCCTGATCTGTGCTGTGGGTGCTCTGATCTCCATGGTTGGGGATTTGGCGGCATCTGCGATCAAGAGAAACAAAGAGATAAAGGATTACGGCAGACTGATCCCGGGCCACGGCGGTATTCTGGACCGCTTTGACAGTGTTATATTCACGGCACCGTTCATCTATTTCCTGGCAAATGTGCTGCTGTAAATGAGGTTTTGAGGATATGATAAAAATTGCGATATTAGGTTCCACAGGCTCCATCGGCACCCAGACTTTAGATGTGGTGGAGAGAAATGAAGACCTGCAGGTGGTGGGGATTGCCGCAGGCAGCAATATTGTTAGGCTGGAAGAACAGATCCGGCGTTTCCATCCCAGGCTGGCAGCTGTGGGTGATGAAAAAAAGGCCGCTGAGCTGAAGAGCAGGGTTGCAGATACAGACTGCAGGGTAGTAGGAGGAATGGAAGGTCTTCTGATGCTGGCTGCTATGCCGGAGTCGGATATTCTCGTCACAGCCATTGTGGGCATGATCGGGATCCGGCCCACTGTGGAAGGCATCCGTGCAGGAAAGGACATTGCCCTTGCCAATAAGGAGACACTGGTTACTGCGGGGCATATCATCATGCCCCTTGCAAAAGAATACGGCGTGCGTATTCTGCCGGTAGACAGTGAGCACAGCGCCATATTCCAAGCTCTGTGCGGGGAAGAACCCTCCAGGATCCACAAGCTGCTCATAACTGCATCAGGCGGTCCCTTCCGTGGAAAGAAGCGGGAGGAGCTTACCAATATCAAGGTGGAGGATGCGCTGAAGCATCCAAACTGGGCTATGGGGCAGAAGATTACTATTGACTCCGCAACTTTGGTGAACAAAGGGCTTGAGGTCATGGAGGCAAAGTGGCTGTTCCATATGGATCTGGAGCAGATACAGGTAGTGGTGCAGCCCCAGAGCGTGATCCATTCCATGGTGGAATTTGTGGACGGGGGCATCATTGCCCAGCTCGGGACTCCGGATATGCGGCTTCCCATTCAGTACGCCCTGTACGGCGGCAGGAGACGTTTTCTGCCCGGCGGGCGCCTGGATTTTGCAAAACTTGGCTCCATCACATTTGAGGAGCCGGATATGGAGACCTTTAAAGGGCTGCCGCTGGCAATGGAGGCATCCAGAAGGGGCGGTTCCATGCCCACAGTATTCAATGCTGCCAATGAAAAGGCAGTAGGTATGTTTTTGAACAGAAAAATCGGTTTCCTGGATATTTATGCAATAATTGAAGACGCTATGAAAAGACATAAAGTGATTGAGAATCCGGACGTAGATGAGATTACAGGCATCGAACAGGAGACTTACAGATGGATTGAAGGCAGGTGGTAGATTGAGTTTTTCCGGAATTATTAATATTTTAATCGCAGTCATTATCTTTTCCCTGATTGTCATTTTTCATGAGCTGGGACATTTTCTGCTGGCAAAGAGAAACGGCATTGCAGTGACAGAATTCTCTCTCGGCATGGGGCCGAGGATCATATCCACGGAGAAAGGCGGCACCAGGTATTCCCTGAAACTGTTCCCCATCGGTGGTTCCTGCCTGATGGTGGGAGAGGATGATGATGACAACAGCGCAGGGTCATTCAACAATGCCTCTGTGTGGTCCAGGATTTCCGTGGTGGCGGCAGGTCCTGTGTTTAACTTTATTATGGCATTTGTCTGTGCTATGATCATTACCAGCGTGGTGGGATACGACCCTGCAAAGGTGACCGTGGTACAGGAGGGGTCCGCAGCCGAAGCGGCAGGCCTTCAGGAAGGGGACCTGATCACAGAATTCAATGGAAAACATATTTCCATTGGCAGGGATTTGAGCCTTTACCAGACGCTGCACGGGTATCAGGATAAAAACATTGATATGAAAGTAAAGCGGGATGGGGAGACCATAGTCATTTCCTTTACTGCTGACAGTATAGAGAAGAAAATGCTGGGATTCACTTACAGCAGCGAAGGACCTGCACAGATCATGGAAATCTATATTGACAGTCCGATGATGAAAGCCGGGCTTCAGGCCGGAGATGTGATCACAGCCATTGGGGGCACCCAGATAGCTGACGGAGAAGCGCTTCAGGCTTATATGGAGGAACATCCGCTGTCCGGGGAGGAGATCACCCTGACGGTGGATCGTAACGGCAAGGAACGGGAAGTTACGGCAAAGCCTCAGATGCGTACCGTTGTCAGCAGCGGGTTTGACTATAATTTATACAGAGAAAAGACAGGATTTTTAGGAGTGCTCAGATACAGCGCCGTGGAAGTCCGCTACTGGATCTCCAGTACGGTGCAGAGCCTGGGGCTTCTCATCAAGGGAACCTTTTCCGTGAACGATTTGTCCGGTCCCGTGGGAATCGTGGATGCCATCGGAGATTCCGTCCAGGAGGCAAAATCGGAGGGCTCTGTCATAGTGGGTATGCAGATGCTCTACTGGGTGATCCTTCTGTCCGCCAACCTGGGCGTTATGAACCTGCTGCCCATACCGGCGCTGGACGGAGGACGTCTGGTGTTCCTCCTCATAGAGGCCATACGGGGCAAAGAGGTGAACAGGAATGTGGAGGGCATGATACATTTTGCAGGGTTTGTACTGCTGATGCTGCTCATGGTGTTTGTCCTGTTTAATGATATCAAAAGGCTGTAAAAGGCATGGATGCAGAATAAAAAATCCGGAAGGATGGGGTACAAAATAGAGTGTACCCGGTCTTTCCGGATCTTTTATTCCTGGGCAGGGAGCCTGTAGTTTTACACTAACTCCGCTATTCTTGTGACACCAACATATATTTCCTGTATTTTGTACCAGGTCGGATAATCCACGATACCAGTGACAGGCAGGTTGAAGATCCGCTGAAAATCCCTGACGGCCCGCTGCGTCCCTTCTCCGTAAATGCCGTCTACGGTTACGGCGGGGAGTGCCGGGTATCCCTGACGGATGGCATTAAGCTGCTCCTGAAGCTGTTCTACTTTGTCCCCTGAAGAGCCGATATCCAGATTATACCCGGGCCAGGAGATGGGAATGCCGGAAATCTCCTCCGCGGTATTGATGTACATGTTGTCGCCGTAGAAGTTCCGCAGAATCTCGATGGCGGTGTAGCCCTGGTCGCCCAGGTATTTAGAACCCCACTGTGTCATCCAGTTCGGACAGGTCACCCGCTGCCCGTCGCAGTATTGTGTCAGAATGGGCTGCCGGACCCCGGGTCTTGAGAGATAGTTAGAGAACAGTTCATCCACTACCAAAGAGATGCTGTCAAATATATTTCTGCCGTTCATCCACTTGTGGTCAAAGGCAGTGGAGGAGGTGATGGTAAAGTCATAGCCTTTGTTCCGGTACCATTCTGTATAGACACGGTTCAGGGTAAAGGACATGATCGCCAGCACATTAGCCCGGATGGTCTCTATGGGCCATGTGGCATAGATTTCACTGGATGCCACATTTTTGATGTAATCCCGGTAACGCACATAAAAGTTCTCGGCTGTGGGGTCTGTGGGGGCACCGTCATGTACCACTACAAACTCCGGTACTACCACGCGGCTCAGAACGATCTCCCCGGATTCATCCATGGGTTTGATCTCATCCTCCGGTATCTTCTCCGGGTATATGCCAAAGAGGGTATGGGCTGGAATAACAATGTTCTGGAAGGTGTTCTGCGGCGTCTGGGCCTGGAGCCTTGCAGTCTGCAGCGCAGTCACCTCCGGCAGGATTTCCGCACCGGCGATATCAAGAGGCTCAAAGTCCGGGGCTTCAATGTGGAAGGTGTATTCTGCGTAGGGCTGGTACTCGGAAGGCTCCATGCTGTATTCCAGGGGAGGGGCAGGAAGTGTGATCTCCGGTGTCTGCCCGTTGGCATCTGTCTTCAGCTCCTCGATGACAGAGGTGGGGTCTCCTGTATAGGTAATGTCTATGGTGGCATTTTCAATGGGCGTGTTTCTGATGGAGGAGAGCACAGAAATCCGCAGGCGGCCTTCATCCGGGTGGTCCGCCTGCATGGCTTTTATGGGATCATAATTCATAGGTAAAACCTCATGGCAGTTCGTTGGTTTAGGATATGCAGGAAAAAGAAAAATGTGACAGAATCATTGACAGAAGCATTCCTTTGTGCTAAGATTCCACATAACATATATGGCTTTATAGACGGGAGGACAGAGTATCATGAAAAAGATGCAGGGTATTTGTTATGGTATCGCATTCATTTTTTGTGTACTGTGTCTCTTTTTCCTTTTTTCACAGAGGCAGGAAAACGCAGGCGCGGGAAACGGATTTTCACACCTGCCCGGTCAGGCCGCTATCACACAGGCAGGCCATGCGGAACAGCTTGTGAATTTCCAGAAGGAAGAAACACCCTCACGTCTCTGTGCCAGTAAAAGCAAGGAAGAAGGGAATGATTTTCTCGGGCCTCTTCCTTTTTTTGCTGTTCTTTTTTCCTGTGCCCTTGTTTTTCTGTTTTCAGGAGAGACAAAGGCTGCACTCTATGCCTTTTCCAGGCGCAGTTTCTTACTGAACGACCACCCCATTAAATTAATTTCCATTGTCCAGTATAAGGACGGAAAAAAGAGATTTCCCCCTTTCATCTGATTCTATAAATCATGAAACAGAAAGCAGGGAAATCATGAAAAATAAAAAAACACATATCTGGATAGCGCTGGGAACCATTGCTGTCTTTCTTTTCATTGCCTTTTTTGGCTGTGGAAGTGATATTAAGGGAATCCGTCATATGAGGTTCGGCATAGATATCAAGGGCGGCGTGGAGGCTGTGTTCGAGCCTGTGGGAATCACCCAAAAGCCTACTGCCAAAGAGCTGGAATCCGCCAGAAATATTATGGAGGAGCGGCTGGATTCCAGAAATATACTTGACCGGGAGGTAACCATAGAGAAACAGGAGGGCAGGATCCTTGTCAGGTTCCCCTGGAAATCCGATGAAAAAGATTTTAACCCGGAAGAGGCCATAGCGGAGCTGGGAGAGACGGCAAAGCTGACATTTCAGGATGAAGACCACAAGGTGCTGGTGGAGGGACAGGATGTTGCCAGCAGTTCTGTGGTGCAGAACAGGGATACAAGGGCGTATGAGGTAGAACTTCATTTTGATAAGAGCGGCACAGCGGAATTTGCAGGCGCAACAGAAGAGAATCTGGGAAAACATATCGGTATCTATATGGATGACACGCTGATCTCCAACCCTGTAGTCCAGCAGAAGATAGAGGGAGGGGAGGCAGTCATCAACGGTATGGCGTCCAGAGAGGAGGCCCAGGCGCTCTCCGACAAAATAAATGCCGGTTCCCTTCCTTTTTCCATGAAGACCAGCAACTACAATACCATCAGTCCATCTCTGGGAAGCCAGGCGTTAAAATCCATGGTGGCTGCCGCAGTGACGGCCATGGTCCTGGTATGCCTGTTCATGAGCCTTTACTACAAGCTGCCCGGGGTGCTGAGCTGCATTACACTGCTGTTCCAGATGGCGCTGCAGGTACTGGCTATCTCCATTCCCCAGTATACCATTACACTGCCCGGCATTGCAGGGCTGATCCTCTCCGCAGGTATGGCTGTGGACGCCAATATCATCATAAGTGAGCGTATCAGTGAGGAACTGATGCATGGCTTATCGGTAAAAGCTGCAGTCAAGGCAGGATACCAGAGAGCCTTTTCCTCTGTGCTGGACGGAAACATCACCACAGCAGCCGTGGCAGTCATCCTCATGCTGTTCGGATCGGGAACTATGCTGAGTTTTGGATATACGCTGTTTACCGGTGTGGTGATCAACCTTTTTGCAGGTGTGTGGATGTCCAGGACCATGCTCACCTCTGTGGTACAGTATGAGTTTTTTAAACGCCCGTCCATGTTTCGCAGGAAAAGAGAAAAGAAAATTCTGGATTTTTCCGGAAAGCGGAGATGGATTTTTCTCTTTACAGCCTGTGTGCTTCTGGCCGGTGCTATACTGAGTGCGGCAAACGGCCTGAAGCTGGATACACAGTTTACCGGAGGCGTGATCCTGAAATATACTTGTACAGGAGATGCGGATACAGAAAAACTCAAGGAGAGTGTGGAAGCTGTGCTTAAACGGCCCGCCAATATCCAGATAACAGAAGACCCGGTAAGCGGGCAGCAGAAGCTGGCAGTGACCCTGGCAGGCAACAAGGGACTTTCACCACAGGAGCAGCAGGAGGTGGCAAAGGCACTGGATGAAGAGGGGGGACAGGAATATACGCTGTCTGAGACTTACGCGGTGGAGCCTTATATCGGTGCCAAAGCTCTGAAAAATTCCGTGCTTGCCATTGTACTTTCCGCCCTGTTTATCGTCATATATATAAGGATACGGTTTTCCTCCATGTCCGGGCTTGCGGCAGGGATTTCCGCTGTGGCGGCACTGCTGCATGATATTCTGATCGTGGTGTTTGTATTCGGTGTCTGCAGGATCCCGGTCAATGATGCCTTTGTGGCGGTGACGCTGACCATTATCGGATATTCCATTAACGATACCATTGTCCTCTATGACAGGATCAGGGAGAACCAGAAGAAAAAAGGAAAAGGAGAGACACTGGCAAAATTGGTAGACAGGAGCATCACGGAGACGCTGGGGCGTTCTGTCAATACAGCCCTAACAGTGGTGGCCTGTGTATTTATCATTTTTCTGTTCTCCGTTTTTTACCACATAGAATCTATTCAGGTATTTTCCCTCCCGCTTCTGGCAGGGATGATCAGCGGATGTTACTCTTCCGTGTGTATTGCAGGCCCTCTTTGGGTGTGCTGGGAAGAGCATAAACAGAGTAAGAAGAAATAGAGGGAAAGGGTGTTTTGAGATGAAAGAAGCACTAAGAGAGACAGAGATACCCTTCAGTGCAGGCGCAGTCCTGATCTCTGTAGGCGTGGTTTACGGGGATATCGGAACCTCGCCCATGTATGTGATGAAATCTATTATAGCAGGAAACGGCGGAATTGCTCAAACGGGAGAGAATGTCATATATGGTGCGCTCTCCCTGGTCATATGGACCATTATCCTGTTGACAACAGTCAAATATGTGCTGATTGCCATGCGGGCGGACAATCACAATGAGGGCGGTATTTTTGCTCTGTTCAGCCTGGTGAAAAAATGCGGGAAATGGCTTGTGTTCCCGGCCATGATCGGAGGGGCTGCCTTGCTGGCAGACGGGATCCTGACACCTGCAGTGACCGTCACCACAGCCATTGAAGGTCTCAGAAGCATTCCGGGGGTCTATACAGTGCTGGGAAATGATCAGGATAAGATCGTGGTCATCACCCTTGTGATCATCAGCGGATTATTTCTGGTGCAGAAGGCGGGGACCAGTTCGATAGGAAAGGCATTTGGTCCGGTTATGACGCTGTGGTTTCTCTTTCTGGCAGCAGCCGGATGCTTTCACATTTTGGGAAATCCGGGGATCATACAGGCATTGAACCCATTGTGGGCCATCAGGATCCTCATAAGTCCTGACAACCGCATGGGTTTTATGATCCTGGGAAGTGTGTTCCTGGCAACCACAGGGGCGGAAGCCCTGTATTCGGATATGGGGCATGTGGGCAGACAGAATATTTACGCAAGCTGGCCTTTTGTGAAAATATGCCTGATCCTCAATTATCTGGGGCAGGGGGCCTGGCTGCTCTCCAACCGCAGCAGCAAAAGCCTGGCGGATATGCCGGATATGAACCCGTTTTTCGAGATGCTGCCTGAGGAAATACGGCCTGCAGGGGTGGTGCTGGGAACGATAGCAGCTATCATAGCCTCACAGGCGTTGGTGACAGGGTCTTTTACCCTTGTCTCAGAGGCCAGCAGGCTGGATTTAATGCCGCATATGCAGATTGTGTATCCATCCATGATCAAGGGGCAGATTTTTATTCCGCTGGTCAATCTGGTGCTGTGGATCTCTTGTTCTCTGCTGGTGCTTTATTTCAGGACCAGTGCCCATATGGAGGCTGCATATGGTCTGGCCATAACGCTTACCATGTTGATGACTACGCTGCTTTTGTTTATCTATCTGAATAAGATCAGGAGAAAATATTGGCTTTCCTGGCTGTTTCTGGTGTTTTTCGGAGGACTGGAGGGGACCTTTTTCCTGTCCAGCCTGAGTAAATTCCAAAGGGGCGGTTATGTGGCGCTGTTTATCGCTGCTGTCCTCTTTGGGATCATGGTGGTGTGGTACCGTGGAACCGCTATAGAAAATTCTCAGGCAGTGTACCTGAAGGTGCGGGATTTTGTAGGTCAGATGGGAAGGCTGAAGGAGGATACCAGTATCCCGGTCCAGACAGATAATCTTGTGTATATCACAAAAGAAACACGTGTGGAGGAGTTAGACCGTGATATTCTGTATTCCGTTCTGGATCGTCCCAAACGGGCAAGAGCCTATTGGTTCATCAATATCCAGGTCACGGACCAGCCCTATACCAGGGAATATACTGTGGAGAATTTTGGCACGGATTATATATTCAAGATCCAGCTCCGCCTGGGATTCAAGGTGGACCAGAGGATCAATGTGTATCTGCGGCAGATTGTGGAGGAACTTATTGACAGTGATGAACTTCCGTCCCAGGAGCCGAAATATTCCATCTACGGGTCCGGGGAGGTGGGAAGCTTCCAGTTCTGCCTGATCCGGAAACTGCTCATACCGGAAAGCGATATCACCCCTGCCGGGCGGGCCGCGGTCTCGCTGAAATATGCCATACGCCGGGTGGCCGGCTCCTCCGCCAGATGGTACGGCCTGGAGAATTCCGCTCTGATACTGGAGTATGTTCCGCTCTTCATTAAGATGAAAAATCTCCGTCCTCTCAGGCGGGTTTGAACGGTAAAATGCCGTGGGAAGTGTGCAAACTACAAAATTGTGCAGAAATGATGAAAATAGTCATAAATAAGGTATAGATAAGCACTTGATTTTTCTACAAAATAGTAGAAAAGGAGTGAATGACATGAGCGAAGATATAAATGCACAATTAATGGAACTGGGGCTTAACATAGCCTATTACAGAAAGTTAAAGGGGATCACACAGGCACAGCTTGCGCAGATGGTAGGCATAAGCAGAACGCATATCAGCAACATTGAAGCACCAAAGATGCCTACACAAATTTCTGTGGAAACGCTGCTGAAAGTGGCAGAGGCACTGGAGATCAAGACGTGGAAACTGTTTGCTTTCCGCAGTGATATAAATCTGCAGTAAAGAGTGCGGAAAAAATGATTATTTTCTTGTTGAAAAATACCATTAGAAGCGCTAAAATAGGAAGCAGATAAGAGACAGAAAGGACAAAGAATATATGAAACGTTCAGAAATCAATGCAGCGCTGAAAGAGATGGAGGAGATGGTCAATAAGTGCTGTTTTAAGCTTCCCCCATTCTGCCATTTTACACCGGAAGACTGGAAGGAAAAGGGTTCCGAGTACGACGAGATTCGCGACAATATGCTGGGATGGGATATTACGGATTACGGTCTGGGCAGATTTGATGAGGTGGGATTTTCCCTCATAACCCTGAGAAACGGCAACCTGAAGATGGACAAGTATACAAAGACCTATGCAGAGAAGCTGCTGTACATAAAAGAGGGACAGATGGCCCCCATGCACTTCCACTGGAACAAGATGGAGGATATTATAAACAGAGGAGGGGGCAATGTCCTGATCCGTGTATATAACTCCACCGAGGACGGCCAGTTTGCGGACACAGACGTGACGGTAAACTGTGACGGCAGGGAATTTACAGTGCCTGCTGGTACTCAGGTGAAGCTGCAGCCGGGTGAGAGCATAACGGTTTATCCGTATATGTATCATGATTTTGAGTTAGAGCCAGGCACAGGCCCTGTGCTTTTAGGTGAAGTTTCCATGTGCAATGACGATGAAAATGATAACCGTTTTTATGAGCCCATCGGAAGATTTCCGGAGATAGAGGAGGACGAGGCACCGTACCGTCTGCTCTGTACGGAATATCCGAAGGCAGAATAAAGCTCGAGGAGAATTGAGACAAAGAGCTGTCAGGCCAGAGAGAGGGATTCTTTCCGGCTGGACAGCTTTTGTTCGTGATAACCCCTGATATACAGACTGCCGGCACCCGGGGAAGTGCCGGTGAGAGAAAAATGGAGGATTTTTACATATGGCAAAATATATGATGGCACTGGATGCAGGAACCACAAGCAACCGCTGTATTCTTTTTAATGAGAAGGGTGAGATGGTCAGTGTGGCCCAGAAGGAATTCACCCAGTATTTTCCGAAGCCGGGCTGGGTGGAGCACGATGCCAATGAGATCTGGTCCACGCAGCTTGGTGTGGCTGTGGAGGCGATGCAGAAGGTTGGCGTGGAGGCTAAGGACATTGCAGGCATTGGCATCACAAACCAGAGAGAGACAGCCATTGTCTGGGATAAAAATACAGGTGAGCCGGTCTATCATGCCATTGTTTGGCAGTGCAGGCGTACTTCCGAGTATTGCGACTCCCTGAAGGATAAGGGGCTTACTGAGGTGTTCAGAGCCAAGACAGGACTGATCATTGACGCTTACTTTTCCGGTACCAAGGTAAAATGGATCCTGGACCATGTGGAGGGAGCAAGGGAGAGGGCGGAAAAAGGGGAACTGCTTTTTGGAACGGTGGAGACCTGGTTGATCTGGAAGATGACAAAGGGCGCGGTACATGTAACAGACTACTCCAATGCCTCCAGAACCCTTCTCTATAATATAAACAAGCTGGAGTGGGATGAGGAGATTCTGAAAGAACTGGAGATTCCCAGGTGTATGCTGCCTGAGGTGAAGCCTTCAAGCTGTGTCTACGGCATGGCGGATGCCAGCTTTTTCGGCGGAGAGATTCCCATTGCCGGCGCGGCCGGGGACCAGCAGTCCGCCCTGTTCGGACAGACCTGTTTTTCGGAGGGGGAGGCAAAGAATACATACGGGACAGGATGTTTTCTCCTTATGAATACAGGGGAGAAGCCGGTATTTTCAAAAAATGGCCTGGTGACCACCATTGCATGGGGGCTGGACGGCAAAGTGAATTATGCGCTGGAAGGCTCTGTGTTCGTAGCCGGAGCTGCTATCCAGTGGCTTCGAGACGAACTCCGCATTATTGACAGTGCGGAGGATTCTGAATATATGGCAAAAAAGGTGAAGGATACCCATGGCTGTTATGTAGTGCCTGCATTTACAGGTTTGGGAGCGCCCTACTGGGACCAGTATGCAAGAGGTATCATTGTGGGTCTTACCAGGGGAGTGAACAAATATCATATTATCCGTGCAACGCTGGAGTCTCTGGCTTATCAGGTGCATGATGTGGTGCGGGCCATGGAAGCGGATTCCGGCATTCCTCTTACTTCTTTGAAGGTGGACGGCGGGGCCAGCGCCAACAATTTCCTTATGCAGACCCAGGCCGATATGGTACAGGTTCCGGTAAAGAGGCCGCAGTGTGTGGAAACCACTGCCATGGGTGCGGCATATCTGGCAGGACTGGCGGTTGGGTACTGGAAGGATAAAAATGAGATCGTGAAAAACTGGGAGATTGAGAGAACCTTTCAACCGGTTATCTCCATGGAAGAGCGGAATAAGAAAATGAAGGGCTGGGAGAGAGCCGTAAAATGTTCTTACGGATGGGCAAAAGAAGATTGAAAATATGGCAGAAGTCCCCGGGTGACGGGGATTTTTGCTGTGATATAAGAAAACCGTAACGGTGAGAGGAATACAGCGCTCCGGCATACGGATAGCATGAAAGTCAGAGAAAGTGAAGGGAAATACAGGATGAAAAGAGAGATCATGAAGAAAACGGGCAGTATACAGCAGATTGCCTATGTGAGAAAGGTGACTTTTGAGGAAGGGGCAGCAGCAGGACTCAGGGCTTATGAGGTGAAAGCCGGGGAACTGGCTTTTACTGTGGCGATTGACAAATGTTTGGATATTGTGGAGATGACCTATAAAGGGGTAAACCTGAATTTTCTCAGTAAACCGGGTCTTATGAACCGGCAGAGGTTTGACAGCAGCGGGTTTGAGGCACAGAAGAGTATAATGGGCGGTATGTTTTTTACCTGCGGCACCAGTAATGTGGGAAAACCGGACCTGACGCCGGATGCACCGCTTCCCATGCACGGCTATCTGCGCTCAACACCGGCAGAGCATGTGTGTGCGGATGCCTTTTGGGATGGGGATGTTTACCGCATCGTGATCTCCGGGGAAATGCGCCAGGCGGCCCTGTTTGGGGAGAATATTGTGCTGAGAAGGAGGATTTCAGCGGAACTTGGAAGCAGTGAGGTCAAGATACATGATGAATATGTGAATGAGGGATTCGGGGATGAGCCGTTTATGCTTCTGTACCATTGCAATGTGGGGTATCCTCTGCTGGATGAGGGGAGTGTGGTTGAAGTACCGGCACTGGAAACCGTGCTGAAAGGGGAGACAGAACAGACAGAACTTCCATGGAACTGTGTGGGAGAGACGGTGGATCTGCTCCCGGAACAGGTGTTTTACCATAAGATCCGGTTTGATGAAAATGGCAAGGCATGTGTAAAGGTGAAGAATCCCAAACTGGGAATGGGAATCTGCGTGGAATTTCCGGAGAAGGAACTGCCGAATTTTACACAGTGGAAGTCCATGGCTTCGGGGGACTACGTTGTGGGGCTGGAACCTTGTAACTGCCATGTGGACGGCCAGAAATGGGAAGAGGAGAATGGTACACTTCGCAGGATTGGAGCGGGGGAGAGGAGATGTGTGGATTTGGTGCTTCGTGTGGAGGGCTGATAATTGTTTTTATAAGAGTATAATAGAATCCCAGCTTTGACAGTTGGTGGAAAAGAAAACCGTTGCAATCCCTTAAAATAAGGGTAGTGCAGCGGTTTTATATTGGGCGTTTGATGTCCGACTCAAAAACTTTGAAATCGATTAGGTCGAAATGGGTTCCGTTAAGAACACAATTTAGTGCAAAATAGACAATTCTATTGCGGTAAAAAATGAAATATGGTAAAATATGCCTAATAAATATCATGTAATAGATTTTAAGCTGGGGAAACAAGTTCCTCTTAATAAATAATGTCAGTGGTTTAGATAAGATGAATTAGGACAGTAATATGGGATTTAATGAGAGGAAAATTTTATGATACATATTGCAATATTAGATGACGATAAGGAAGGGCTTGAAAAAATCAAAGAAACGACTAATTCCTATTTTGTAAGCAGAGGTGCGGAATATACGATCCAGGCTTATCAAAAATCAGAGCTTCTTTTGATGGATTTGGAGGAAGGGGAGTATTATGATATTTTTCTTTTGGATGTGGAAATGCCTGGAATGTCGGGATTAGATGTGGCAAAAAAAATCCGGGTAAATTATCCGGAACCATTTATTATCTATATTACAGACTATTTGGAATATGCAGTAGAGGCATATGAAGTAAATACATTCCGCTATATTCCTAAGGGAGTGTTAGAAAAAAAATTGCCTCAGGCTTACAATAAGCTGTGTTCTTATTTATTAATAAGAGAAGAAAAGAAATACTATGTGGAGACAAGTTCCCGTATGGAAGCTATTCCATATCAGAATATTTATTATATGGAAAAAGACGGTAAGTATGTTGTCATACATAATAAAATGGGGGCATGTAAAATAAGAAAAACTTTAAAAGAAGTATATGAAGAGTTAAATTCTGAAATGTTTATTTTTGTAGATAAGGGGTTTGTGGTAAATATCCTGCATGTTATGTCACTAAAACAGAGAGAGATAGTTGTTAGAAGTGGAGAAAGAATTCCAGTGAGCAGGCCAAGGCTGGGGGATGTAAAGAATCAGATAACAGAATATTGGAGGAAAAACAGATAATGGTATTATTCGGCCTTTTTTTTGTGCAGCAGGTATTATTGAATGGTATGGGAGTTTTGTTGTTCAGGCTAATTTATCAGGAAAGACGTTTTAAAGGGATAGGGGCGAGAATTCTGGAGTATGTGTTTTTTGTGGTGTTTTGCTGCCTTACTGCATGGAATATTTGTCAGGCTTTGGTTTCTACGGGTGGAATTACCGTATTTATAGTTGCCTTTTCTGTATACATGTGGTTGTTTACACAAAGTAGTTTAATAAAAACGCTGGCGTGGAACTGTTTTTATTTCTTCGGTCTGGAGTTGGTCAAGTTTATTTATCTCCTTATAAATGGATTATATACAGACAGAGGTATAAAAGAAGTTAATTACGGAACCCACAATTGGGCGGATTTAATTGTATGTTATTTGTTGGTTTTTTTGATTTTACTTAGCTATAGACTACTTAAATGCAGTAAAGGGGAATTTTTGCATATCGTTTTTGAAGAGTATAACTTGTTATTTCTTTTTGTTGGTGTATTGGAATTGTGTATTATTGTATATTTGATGAGGTTAAGCTTATATAAAATGGATAACAAAATAATATTTCCGTTTTTCATCTTCATTTGTTTTTTGGTGGTATCTAACTTATTCTTATTTTTTTTAATCCAGTTACAAATGCTGAAAAAGGAAAAACAAAATTTTGTTGTTCAGCAGAATTTGAAAGAAAAACAATATATAATGCTGAAGGAAAAATATATAGATGGCAATAAAAAATTACATGAGCGTAAGCATGAGCTGCGATTTCTTTTAAATTGTTTTTTAAATGAAGAATTTGAAGAGGGAAAAAGGTATATTGAAAATTTATTAGATGTTACAATTAACCAGCAGAAAATGAAAATCTGGACAGGAAATGAAGATGTTGATTTTTTGATAAGTTATGAACAAAAGAAAATGGATGAAAATGGTATTCAATTTGAGCTTTACACAGATGTCTATGAAATACCAATAGACAGCGCAGACTTATATATTATAGCTGGTAATTTATTGGATAATGCAATAGAGGCATCTGTTAAGTGCGAGATGAAAAACAGATGGATCTCACTAGAATTACTGACGGTCAATCAAATGATATTAATAAGAGTAAAAAATAGCAGCCAAAGGATTCCAAAGAGGATTAATGGAAGGTTCAATTCAGACAAAGAGAATACAGAAATTCACGGCTGGGGACTAGAAAATGTGAAACAGGTAATTCAGAAATACGATGGAATTATAGACATCAATTATGATGAAAGCTCATTTGAGGTAAGTGTTGTTGTTTCAAAGGAAGGAGGTGATAAGGATGAAGAAGGAAGAAATGAATCCGGAAGGAAATATTCTGGAGGAACTTGAGGAAGCAAGGGTAGTATGGTGTGAAGAAAAAGAGGAAATTATTACTTTTTCCCAGGATTGTGGTCCAATCTTTTCAATTGCATGTTGTTAGATGGCTTTTTGTTGATTTTGATGCAGTTAAGTAGATCGTAAAAATGGATAAGCAGGTTTATCAGATTAAGGAATACCTTGTATATAGATTGGGGTATTCCTTTCTGATATAGTGAAAATAATGAGCGTATATAATAGAGGAAAAAATTTGTTGATAGAGGAAAGAGAGTATTGGAAAAAGTTATTTGGAAACAAATTATACAATGAAATAGTTTGTTCTCAGACAGTAAGTAATAAATTTTCTATTCAACCAGAAACCTGGGGGAATGCAAAACTAGAGGGGATTTTTGCAGAAGTTGATGAATTTATCTTTTCTGATTCATACGAGTTTTTGGGTGATGAAGTTTTTGGACAATTCTATTATCTATATCTGGAAACGATGATTAAATACGGAAGTGCCAAATGCTATACTTTTTTTCAGATGTCGGAACAGCCTGAAAAAAATCTCTCAAAGATATTCATTAATAAAATCCGAAACATACCTCTGCGTGTTCTTTTACATGATATGTATGCACAGAAAAAACAGGGTAATTTACGCGGAAAAAACGCTTCGGAAGAATATGAGTTTTATAATCATAGCTTTTTGGGAGACTTGGGCCATGTACGTGCATTGAGCAGAAGTTATCCGGAAATGCACCGCTTGCTCCTGAAACAGGCTGAACAGATTAGTCAGTTTGTGAATTGGATTGCAACTGCTTTGACAGAAGACAAACCAGAGATAGTCAGAGAAATTTGCCAGGGGAAGGATTACAAAAAAATAAGATGGATAAAGACAGGATTATCAGATTCCCACAATGGGGGAAATATGGTAGCTAAGGTTTTTTGGATAACGGGCAAATGATTATTTTTAAACCCAGAGGACTAAAAAAGGACATATATTACAATGAGCTTTTTGGATGGTTTTGTGTAGAGTGCGGAATGGAGAATAGAAATATTAGATGCCTGGATTTTATAGATCATGGCTGGGAGGAAAATCTGGAGAATAAGCCCTGTAAATCAGAAAAACAGATTAATACATATTACATGAAAATGGGTATCCATTTGTTTTTGTGTATGCTAATGTCAGCTTCAGATATGCACGGAGAAAATATAATTGCAGATGGGGAAAATCCAATCCTATTGGATTTAGAGTGCCTTCCGGGTCTTAGAAGTATAGAGAAATCTGATAATGCAGAGAAAGCAGTAAAAAGGATATTAAATAATTCCATTATTTATACAGGAATTCTTCCTTTAGTTATATGGATTAGTGAAAAAAAAGGACAGGGGATTAATCTAAGTGCCCTTGGAACCGAAAAAAAACAGATATTGCCTTTTAAAGTACCTGTTCTTATAAATAAAAAAACATCTGAAATGAGAATTGTCAATAGAAAAATAGAAATTAAGGCAAGCTGCTCTCTACCATGTTTTGAGGGTAAATATGCAAATCCTGAGGAGTACGCGGATGAAATAATAGAGGGGTTTAGCAATGCATATATGTTGTTTATGAATAAAAAAGTGGAGTTATCAAAAAAACTTGGATTATTCTTTTCGTTTGAAAGCAGATATTTGATTCGGCATACACAGCAGTATTCTATGTATTTGTCCTCCTCTTTTTATTCGGATTTTATGCAGAATTCTATCAAGCGGAGTTTAATGCTGCAGGTGTTACGCAATAATATGGATACCCACCCTACTTACAAAGAAGATATCCTTGCTTCGGAAATAAGTTCTTTAATGAACATGGATATTCCATATTATACTTTTAAAGGAAATCTGAGAGATTTCTATGACGGTTATGGGAATGTCTATAAAGATTACTTTAAAAATACCGCTTTGGACTGTTTTGAAGAACGTGTATGTGAAATGGGAACAGAAGATCTGGAGCGTCAGAAAACATTTATAAGGTTATCCTTAGCATTATTGTCTCCGGAACAGGAAAAGATGATGAACAGTTATTTCATACCGGACAGAGTAGTAAGAGATGATGAGGTAGAAGAGAGAACTTTAAAGGTGATTTATAAAATAGCGGATCGAATTTGCGATACTTCGGTGAGAGGTACATTTATAAAAGATGTGAGTTGGATCGGTCTGCATTTTTTCAATGAGCATAGCTGGAAAATAGAACCGGTTAATATGTATCTATACGACGGGATAGGAGGAATAGCCGTCTTTATGGCTATTGCAATAAAGATAAGGGGAGAAAAATACTTTAAGGAGATTTTTGAACGCTTAAAATATACGCTTTTTTCGTATACTGATTTGATTATCACAGGCGGAAGAGAACCTCAGATGCATTGTACGGGTGCATTAGTGGGAGAGGGGTCCATAGTCTTAACCTATATATTGCTATACGGGCTTACTGATAAAAAAGAATTCTTGACTTATGCTGAAGAACATGGCGATATTTTGGAAAGTTTGATTTGGAATGATTCAGACAACGATTTATTATCAGGTAATGCCGGGGCTGTTATCGTACTTATAAAACTATATATGATTACAGGCCGACAGAAGTGGTTGCTGCTGGCAAGGAAGATTAGTGAGGATTTATGGGACATAGCTGTTAAAACAAATGAAATATGTGGGTGGTTTCCACCGAAAATGAAGAATCCACTTGCCGGTATGGCACACGGAAACAGTGGATATATAATGGCATTTGCATATTTACTGGAAGCGACAAAAGATCCCAAATATATACTATGGATACGGGAATTATTGAAGTATGAAGACTCCTTATTCTCGGAAAAGTTGGGTAACTGGAAGGACTTGAGGGACGAAAGAAGAATAGAAAAAAGTGATACATGCGCAAACGCTTGGTGTCATGGTGCGCCAGGTATACTTTTGAGTAGAATGAAACTTTTTGAGTTGAAAGATTTCCATGAAGACTTCATTGTTATGAGAGACATCAAGAGAGCTAAGGAGTCTTTATTTAAAAATGCCTGTCGCCGAGGAGCATGTTTATGCCATGGTATGGCAGGTAATTATAGGATCATGAGAAAATATGCAGATATCTTTGAAGTAACGGACAAAGAAAAGAAAGTTATGGATGTAGTTTTTCTTCAATTGCTGGAAACTATGGAGAGGGAAACAGATATATTGCCTCAGGAATTATATAATCCAGGTCTGATGACAGGTATATCTGGTATTGGAGCTTTATTATGTATTACATTGCTTAAAAGTGAATTGTAGAATTTTTATCTAGTATAGCTTAAAGTAAAAAACTAAATGCATCACTGTATAAAGTATCATTAAGTTAATTACTTTAAGCTATACTAAATTATTAAGATTTTTCACAGATATTGTGATCGATTACGGAAATAAGCTATTATATTATGATTCGGAAAGCTATAATTTGTATTCTTATAAAATTTGAGGCCAAAAACTTACAATTAAAGGCGGTATGTACATGTAAGATCTAAAGCCTGTTATTATGAATAATATGCAGAAAGCAAGAATCAAGATGTAAGTCAGTGCTTGTAACAAGTCATCACAATCTGTGACAATTTGAAAAGGAGGAGGACAAATGAAGAAAATTGTCAAAAAAGCAATGGTTTTGTTAGCAATGGGTATATTTCTGATAGGAAGCACAGTTACTGTAAAAGCTGATGAAATGGACAAGTTTCCGTTACAACAAGAAGGGGCGGCCTCCAGCTCGTACACTCGGGGTATTCAAGTTATGTTGCTTAACTTTAATAGTGCAACAAGAAATTTTATATTAAACAGTGGTGGTGCTGATGGAAGTTTTGGTGGCGGGACTACAGATGGAGTAAGAACTTTCCAGTCTGCGTGTGGTATTGGAGTGGACGGACAATGTGGAAGGGATACATGGAAAAAATTCCGAAGCACACTTAGATTGAACTCGACAGGCAGCTATAAGTATTATGAAGGCCTTTCTCCATATTATAGTAATCATTATAATATGAGACAGGTAAATGCTTATGATGGAACATGGTATTGTTACTATGCTGGTTCTTGGTACTATGTCGGATAACGGTAATAGTAATTAAAAAAGTATAACTAGTAAAATTAGAACGGATTGTGATGATTTGATTACTATAATGCTTTATGTACAAGAGTGACAGGAGGTGTGGAAGAAGATGAGTATGAGATATGCAGCAAAGGTAGTTACCATCATTTTTATAAATGCACTGCTTGTTTCCGGCTGCAGGCAAAGTCCCGAGGAAGATATCGTTGTCAATAAAAATGAAGGGACAATGGAGAAAATAATACAACAGGGAAAAGCTTCAGACAAAGAAAACTTAAATATACCGGAAACTTATACCGATAGTTTTTCATTGGATGCCGATGAAATCAAAGTGAATGTAGATGCAAAAGTACATCCGGTGGATCCACCTCTTCCTGTGGTAAGAGTAAAACCCCATGTTATTACTGCGGAGGAAGCCCAAAAATGGGCGGAGGTTTTGTTTGAAGGAAAAACTGCATATGAACCCCATACCATGACAAAACAGGAAGTTGAGGAAAAGATCCTATGGTATAAACAAAGAATCAGTGATAAAGAGGCTTTGGCTGCTGATGTGGGGGAGGAGAACGTTCAGAGTACGATTGAAAGCTATGAGGAAAGTATAGCAGATTTTGAAAAGGCCTATGAAACAGCGCCGGACGCAGAACTTCGGCAGGAGTGCAGATGGGAGTTTCATCCAATGGGTTATTATAATGAGATCGGCTATGATGGAGGTATGGATGAAGAGGGCTTGAACAAAACACAGCAGCTTATAGCAGTGACAGATGATTTGAATGGCCATACAGGGCAGATCGTCGTATCCAACCGGGATGAGGAGGATTACAGGTTAAATTTGATGGCTTTTTATTATCTTGATGAGCATGAGATGAACGATATTCCATATAAGAAAATTTCGGCGGAGGAAGCGGCTTCCATAGCGGATAAGGTTTTGGAAAAGCTGGGTATAGAGGGATGGGCTTTATATTCGTCAGATAATAACTCCAATGAAGATGAGGGGAAGGATTCCCATATGCTCATTTATACGCCGGCATATGGAGATGTACCTGTCATCCAGGGGCCTGGAGTGGATGTGAAATCAGAAGATATTTATGCATCTAATTATTACTATTCGAGTTTGAGGATAGACATTTATAATGGGATCATATATGGAGTTGAATGGATTTCCCCATTGGAGGAGGTAAAAACAGAAAGTTCTGATGTGGAAACACTGCCTTTTGAAAAAGTTTACGAGGCATTCCGGAATCAAATGAAATCAAAATATACCAGAGACAAAGTCATAGACCCTGCAGACCCCACGTTCCAAAACAAAGAGGCGGACATTGAAGTAAACATCACGCATATTACACAAGGGCTTTTCAGAATTAAAGAAAAGGATAATAAAGAAGAGTTTCTCATAGTGCCTGTCTGGTGTTTTACAGGAGAGGTTATGGTTAATGGAGATAATTGGGGAGAGTCGGAATTTGCCATGATAAACGCAGTGGATGGGAGTACAATTGATACATTTCTTGGGTATTGATATGATCAGGGGATGACAGCAGAGGAAAAGAAGAATGCTTTTATATGACAGAAAACGCGCTTTTTTGGCAAGATGGATATATCTGGGGGCTTTTGTTACAATAATATTCGTAGTGCTTACCCGTATAGAAGCAGTTACGGAAGTAGTTCGCAGCAAAGAAACGCTGCCCCAAGGATGGACCCTGCGTTTCGTGGAGGAGTCTCTCACCGGAGATTCTATGTTGTTTTATCTTCCGGTCATATGTACATTTCCATATGCGTCAAGTTTTGTGGATGAGTTTAAATCGGGTATTACCCGGTTCACACTGACACGTGTCAGCCGGAGAAAATATCTTTGGTCAAAAGTATGGACAGTATCCTTATCAGGAGGGGTAATTCTCGTTATAGGCGCACTGGCTGTTATGATCGCTTTCAATGTGGTTTTTCTTCCGCTTGAAGAAGGAGCGAGCCTGTCCGCATTGACAGCAAAAATCATTGGGACCTATATCCAGTTTGCCCTTCGGTATTTTTGTTTGGGGGCATTGGGTTCCACTGTGGGACTGTGGATTTCAGCCCTGATCAACAACCGGTATATGTCCTTTATGGCACCTTTCATGGCAGAGTATTTACTCATCATATTTTATGAAAGGTATTTTTCGTGGTGCAGGATTTTATATCCAAAGGAATGGCTGAGTCCCTCAGATCATTGGCCTGGGGATTCCTGGGGAGTATTGCTGTGGCTGCTTTGCATGACCTTATTCCTGGGATGGGAATTCGTAGAGACAGGAAAAAGGAGGCTTGATCGTGCTTAGAAAGATAAAAATGGTATTTGTGACTGCATTATATAATTTCCGTTTGTGGAAAGGAAATGTACGGATTATATCTACTTTTATACTGGCCTTTATCCTCTGCTTCCTTCTTACAGATAAATTGATCGGATTTGCCGTTGAACAAGAAACTTCTATGCAGGCAGTAGAGGCATTTGTCTTGACTTTTGGAGACAGTAATTCCATTTTACTGACTTCGCTTCTGCTTTTACTGCTTTTCGGGGATGTGCCATTCATAACCACCGCGACTCCATTTTTTCTTATACGGGAGAACCGGAAAACATGGGTGATGGGGCAGGTTGTGTACATTATTTTTGCAGCAGCCATTTACCTGCTGTTTATTCTGTTGTCTACTTGTCTGCTTTGCGCTAAATATTCTTTTCCCAAAAATATTTGGAGTCAGACAGCAGCAATTTTAGCCTATTCTGATAAAGGTAAGAAGATTGCCCTCCCGGCAGCGGTTAAGACATTGGAAATGGGAAGGCCTTATCAGACTATGGGATATATTTTTTTGCTTATAATGCTGTATACCCTTGTGATGGTATTTCTTCTGCTTTTTGTTACTGTATGGAAAGGGCAGGCTGCCGGTGTTGTGAGTGTCTTGATCTTCAGTGCTTATGGAATGCTGCTAAATCCTGAAAATATTCAGAAACTACTGCAGCTGCCGGATGTTATGTATTATAAGGCCAGGGTATGGGTAGGATGGGCATCGCCTTTGAATCATGCTACATACTACATGCATAACTTTGGATATGATGATTTGCCCACACTGAGGCAGACCGGAGGGATTTTCGGAGGGCTTCTTTTGCTCCTGGTCTTTCTGAGCATAAAGGCTATGAAGCGTTATGCATTCCAATTTAAAGGAACAGAGAACTGAGGGGATAAGTGAGGTGAACAAATGAGGACTGTTGTAGATGTGGAACATGTTTATATGAACTTTCAGGATGAAGAGGTTTTACATGATGTGACTTTTTCGTTTCAGGAGGGGAAGATATATGGAATTGTCGGCAATAACGGAAGCGGGAAGACAGTTTTGATGAAGTGCATATGCGGATTTTTACGGCCGACAAGAGGCCGAATTTTTGTGAATTATAAAGAGATTGGCCATGATGTGGATTTTCCAGAGGACATCGGGATAATTATTGAGACACCGGGATTTTTGCCTAATTTGACAGGTTATAAGAATTTGGAGATTCTGGCATCTCTGCGGGGAAAGGCAGGAAAGGAGAGAATCCGCGAATCTATCAAAATGACAGGACTGGATCCGGATCTGAAAAAACATGTGGTGAAATATTCCCTGGGTATGCGGCAGAGACTGGGAATTGCCCAGGCAATCATGGAGAATCCATCTCTTATGATTCTTGACGAGCCTTTTAACGGTCTGGATAAAAAAGGAATAAAGCAAATGCACCAACTGCTTCTTGGATTGAAGGCCGGGAAGAAGACCATTATTTTATCAAGCCATAGCCAAAATGATATTGACGTTCTATGTGATACGGTTTGTGAGATGGATGCAGGGGTGCTCAGATGCATAAAAAACAATCCGGAGAGAGGGAAGTCAGATGAGTGAGTTATGTTTTAGTATGCGGAATGTCACAAGGTGGCATCGCTATGGAAAAATGACCGCGGACAGGATTTCTTTTTCAGTTGAAAAGGGAGAAAGTGTACTGATCACTGGCTGTCAGGGGGAAGAATTAAAAGAATGGATGGATTTGTCCACTGGTTTTATCAGGCCGGATGAAGGGAGTATTAAGAGAGCACTGAACTACGGGGTTATCCCTGAGATATTTCCGAAGATGGAATATATGGATGTGACAGATTATGCGCTTCTTCCTTTTGTGATGAAAGGAGAGTCGAAGAGGACAGCATGGGATAAGGTCAGATCTTTTTTGATTGAGAGCGGTCTTATGGAAAAAAAGGATTTGAAGGCTGGATTTTTGACGAAATATGAACAATGTGTACTTATGGCTGTGATGGCGCTGGCAGGAAAACCGGATTTTCTGATAATGGGAAATTGTACAAGGTTTTTAGATACAGAGGAAAAGATGAGATTTTGGAAATTATTAAGAATATGGCTGGAAGAACTGCATCCTGCATTTCTTTGTTTTTCAGGTATTGATGAAGTGCCATATCCTTTTAAAAAAAGATATCGTCTTTGTGATGGACACTGGGCAGTGGAGACAGAAACCGATTCTTTGGATAAAATAGGCTGACAGGAGAAAAAAGCATGAAAAAAGCAGGGATATGTTTACTATTGGCTATTGGCATAATGATTTTGTCTCATTCGGTTTTTGCAGCCGGAATGGAAGAGACAGGTATAGGATCAGACAACGACAAATCCGTATCAGACGTATCAGAAGCTTCTGTTCTTAATGCAAATGAAAATCATACAGGCGAATCAGAAACCGGATATCTCACGCTGGATGATAAAAATACATATGAGGGTATGGAAAAAGCTTATGAGGAGGGATATGAACCCCTGGTTAAAGACGGTTGGGTCAGTGTTATTCTTCCTATATATGCAGCAGAGGAGAATGACATTAAGGCATTGACGGCTATGCCTGATTTAGGGGATACTGCCAGTGCACCTTTTATTTTTCGCAATTACCGGAAAACTTTCCAAGTGACAAATGAAAGGATTAACGGTACGGGAGAAGAAAAAGCGGTTTTTCTGATTCGGTTTGATCTGGAATTAAGTAAGGATCGGTATAATGGAGTATACCCTGTAGAAATACAAATTGATTACCATGCAAAGGGGCAGGAGATATCACAGGTTTTTACAATTTATGTACAAATTACGGATGGAAAAGACAAAAAGGAGACAGAAGAGGGGAATGAGGGGGAGATAGATAAAGAGAAACAGCAGGATGAAACCCAGGCAGAGGAGAATATTCCGGTGAATCAGGAAAATGCAGGAACGCCAGTGGTTCCTGAGACACCAAAAGAGGAAAAACCCACTTCTGATCCCAAAGTTATAATCGAGCAGTGTATAGGAATGCCGGAGCAGATTATATCAGGGAGCGAACTGGAATTTACAGCTGTTTTAAAGAATACAAATAAAACAAAATATGTGCAGAATATTACGGTTGCTGTGACATGTGAGGCTGAAGGGATCACACTGAAAAACAGCAGCAATATTTTTTATTTTGAAAAGCTGGGAACAGAAAGTACACTGGAGATTCCGCTGCAGTTTCATATAGATGAAAAAACAGCGGCAGGGAAATATTCGATCGTACTTGATATGTCTTATGATAATCCTGATGCATCGTCTCTTACTTCCTCCGGAAAAATTGACTTGCTGATATCCCAGAAAATTGATATGGCCCTTGAAGTTGGCAAATTTGCATCAGAAGTGAACGCGGGAGACAGTATAAAAATTCCTGTACAGGCGATGAACCTGGGGAGAGGAAAGATATATAATGTCCGGTGTTCGCTGGATGTACAGGGGTTGAATGCCTCAAAAAGTTTGTTTCTAGGCAATCTGGATGGTGGTACAGCCGCCTCCGGAGAACTTGATGTGTTTGCGGGTATGGTAGATGAAAAAGCAGAATCGGCAGATAAAAGATATGGAAAAACTTCAGGAAATATTATTCTTACTTTTGAAGACGAAAACGGTGTGGAACAGACGCACTCCAAAGAAATTGTGGTAACGATCAATCCTCTGGAACTGAAGACCGTAAATACATCCAATGATAAGGGGGAAAAGAAGGTAATAGGACAGCAGATGGCTATTGGTCTGGGTATCCTTGCGTCTCTTGGTATTCTTGGGGTGACAGTCCCCATGGTGCTAAAAAAAATGAAGAAAAGGGATAGCTATGAATAGGAGAGAGGCTATAAAATACAGTCTTCGGATTTTACGGCGGAAAAATACTATAATTTCGGGTGTGTTTCTCATGCTTGCTTTTTATTGGCTTTATTGCAGTTGTACGACAGGATATAAACTGTATACGGAAATGTCTGAGAGTGTAGAAATACAATGCAGTATACCGGAAAATAGTTTAGAAATGATAAAGAAAGCAGAAGAGGTTTCTGCCGTCACAGAATACAAGGAGAGTATACAAGTAATTGAATATCAAGGATATACTGCTCAGGTAACCTTAAAGGGCATGGAGGAGGTATATATATATCACGCATATGCCCAGGTACTACAGGCTCCTTTCACTGATAGTATGCCTTGCCTGATAGCGGATGCCTCTGTTTTTGGTGCTATGGAAAATGAAAAAAAGGAAAAAATGAAGGATTCCTGGGAAGATATGATATTCCAGACCGTTTTTGTCAGTGGGCATGAAGCCAGGATTTATGGTGTTTCACAAGAAAACAATGAGGCAAACAAAGAAAATAAGCTGATAGATCAGGAATCCCTTTATATCCTGACAACACTGGAGGGATATGAGGCTCTTACAGCGGAACTTATAGAAGAGGAGGGAGAATTAAAGGCTTCGGAAATAAAAAATTATTATGTGGAAGTTAAGGATGGGTATAGATGGAATAAACTTGAGAATAAGTTAGCCGATTGGGGAATTACAGTAATATATGGGAACAGTGGAGAAAAAAATACACACAAATGGGAGGAAAAAGAAGAGAAGATCCGGCACCAATTAATTATGTGTCTTATGTCTTTTATATGTGGAAGTATGCTGATTTTTTATCAGGGATGTTTATGGAAACAGGAGTATAAAGCTTTTGTCATGTACATATATCAACTAGATAAGACGGGTAAAGCGTTTAGGAGAGTTTACAGAGGGCGGATTGTTTTGTATATAATTATGGGGATGCTAGGAGGTTTTTTTATGTTTGCAGCTAGGATCTGGTTTTAGTGACAGCGTATGTTCCGGTATAAGTCAGAAAAATACTGCATGTAATATAAAATGTGTGGAGTTAGTCCTTCGCGCAGAAGGTTGATGTTTCGTTTTTTATAAGTGTGTGGTATAATCGGAAAAGTAACGATGAAGGTACGGAACAGTTGGTGGTGTATAGATAGCGTAGGATATTTTGGTTGAGTACGCTGCAGAAATGTATTACAGTAAAAAGCCTTCAAGTCATAAAAAAATATAGTATAAAATATTAGAAGCTAGAGGGTATGAGAGAATTCATTCCAACAATCTGCATTTCCCACAAATTGTGACGCACAGCTTGCCGAGAGCAACTTTCAGATACACTCTGGCAGAGAAAAGGGTGAGGCTGGTGATAAAGGAGGACATGTTTGGAGAATGCCATGCGCATATCTTCATGGACGGGGTGAACTATAGAGAGGCTGTGCAGAGGCATCTGCACGGCGTGGATGCTCGTGTGATCCGGCGTCATTTTGAAATGTACCAGGAGAAAGGGATCACATTTGTAAGGGACGGAGGAGATGACCTGGGAGTCTCGGAGAGGGCCAGGGAGATTGCCGGGGAGTATGGGATTGATTACCGGACGCCGATTTTTGCAATTCACAGAAAGGGCTGTTATGGCGGGATCGTGGGTAAGGCGTACGAGAATATGAAAGAGTATGCAGAGCTTGTAAGAGAAGTTAAGGCCCATAAAGGGGATTTTATTAAGATCATGACAACGGGCATCATGGATTTTGATACAGATGGGGGAATCACAGGGGAAGCGCTGCCGTATGCGGAAGTAAAGGAGATGGTGCATATTGCCCATGAAGAGGGGTTTGCGGTCATGTGCCATACGAACGGTGCCGGTCCTGTGGCTGATTTGGTAAGAGCAGGTGCGGACAGCGTTGAGCATGGGAATTATGTATCAGAGGAGACACTTTTGATGATGGCCGAATCGGATATTGTCTGGGTACCTACGATTACCGTGGTGGCAAATATGTTTGGGTGCGGCAGATTTTCAGATGAACTGCTGCATGAGATTTACGAGTTGGGAAAGAAAAACATCAGGAGGGCATTAGAGCTTAAAGTGCATATGGCTTTGGGCAGTGATGCGGGAGCTTATCTGGTCCCTCATGGTCAGGGCCTGCTGGATGAATGGAGATGCTTTCAGGAATGCGCGGAGGATGAAAATGTCTTAAAAGCACGTATTTTTGAGGGAGAGGAAAAAATTAGAAATAAATTCAGATTTTTTTAGGAAAAGGTATTGACGAATACAAAATTTGGTGATATACTTTCACTTGTCGTTTGGAAGTGATGACAAAGAACGACAGAGAAAAGCGGGAGTGCTGGAACTGGCAGACAGGCTAGACTAAGGATCTAGTGGTCGCAAGATCGTGTGGGTTCAAGTCCCATCTCCCGCATTTTACAGGCCCTGTATCTGAGAAGATACAGGGCTTTTTTCTGTACTGAAATAAAATGCTATTAATGTGGAAGGCACCGGTACTCCGAAGGGGTATACCCCGTATGTTTCTTGAAGGTAATGCAGAAGCTGTTCTCACTTTGGAACCCGCAGGCATACCCTACGTCTTTTACTGTCCGGTCTGTAGTCTTCAGGTAATAGACTGCCTGCTGAAGGCGTATGGAGGTCAGATAGCTGTGGGGCGTCATGCCGGTTTCCTTTTTGAAGCATCGGATAAAGTAAGATAAGTTCAGGGAAACGTGGCAGGCAAGCTCCTCCATAGTGAGGTTGGAGGAAAATTTTTGCTGCATATAGGAAATGGCACGTTCGCTCACCGTATTGCCAGCGGAGGCTAACAGTGTGTAATCAGGCATATCCAGAAGGAAAGAGAGCATGTCCGTAATGTATTTAGAGAGCCAGATTTCATTATAAGGCACATGCATAGCAAAAATATCCTGCATGTGCTGCAGAGGCCTCAGGACCTGCATGGCCTGGCTTTTGGGCAGAGAGAAGACATACCCGTTCTGTTTTATGACCCATTGATAATAGCTTTTTGCGGAGACGCCGTCAAAATGGATCCACTGGATCTCCCAGGTGGAATTTGTCCCATAGATATGGGGCTGATAACAGTCAATACAGCAGAAATCACCTTCTTTCAGGTGGAATTGTTTTCCGGAGTATGTGAGATAACCGGAACCAGCCCTGACATAGAGCAGAAGAAAGCTGTCGTAGCTTGAACGCTCCACATGGTAAGTGGAATCACAGAAAAAATGCCCCAGACAGATAGGATATAAAAATTCCCGGCGGATCAAAGCGGTGGGTGTACAGAAATAAATCCTGGATTCGGGTAGAGGTGTTGAACTTGATGTTTCCATAAGGCTTGCCTCCTGAGGTTTTCTTTTACTATAAGGATATAGAATTTACCTGTGAGAGTCAATGGATAGCCATAAAAAATAGTCAATTTTTTTATATATAATGTCAATTCGCTGTAATGAAAAACCCTTCTGCATCGGTTATGATATAGAAAATGAATCAACACTCAGAAGTCAATATAGAGAGTAAAGGAGAATATTTATGGAATACGGGATCAGCAATGAGGATAAGCGGATATTACGTGAACTGGCAGAAAAACATAAAGAATTTGCATCACAGGAGAGAAATACGGTCCTGAAAGAAAAATGGTACAGGCACAATGCCCTTCAGGGGGAGATACCCATGGTGGTGCTGGAGTCATGGGGATTTAACAATGAGGTGATCATCCCAAGACTGAAATGTACCGGGGATTTTGCAAGAAAAGTGGAGTTTGATTTATATCAGGACTTTGTGGGTCAGGAACTGTTTGAGGATGACAGAGTGACACCGGATTGTTTTGAAATGAATTATGATACGGAGTTCAAGCTGTACGGGCTGGATATGAAGAAAGAGTTTGCCACGGGAAAAGAAGAGGAGGACTGCGCGGGGATCAGTGTGCGTTTTCTGCCTGTAATTGAAGATTTGGAAGATGATCTTGAAAAAATAGGGGCAAGTGTGTTTTCCGTAGACTTGGACAGCAGCAGGAAGAAGCTGGAGGCTGTGACAGAGGCAATCGGTGATATCCTGCCGGTGAGAAGGAAAATGGACTGTCTCTACAGCGTACCTACCCAGATGCTCATCCACCTGATGGGTATGGAAAACATGATGCTGAATATTGCCCAGTACCCGGAGCTTTTCAAAAAAATCATGGACCAGGCGGCTGATGATACCCTGGCCTATTATGATCTGCTGGAAGAAAAGGGGGTAATCCTTCCCACCACGGAATATGAAAGTGTGGGTCAGGGAACCTTTGCTTTCAACAGGGAACTGCCCGGACCCGAAATCCTGAAGGAAAGGAAGCTGACCCGCAGGGATGTGTGGGGATACATGGACTCCCAGGAAACACTGAGCATCTCTCCGAAGATGTTTGAAGAAATTATTTTCCCCTGCTATGAGAAAATCGGTTCCCAGTTCGGCCTGTTATCCTATGGATGCTGCGAGCCGGTTGACAAGGTGTGGGACAGCTGCATCAGCAAGTTTAAAAACCTGAGGAAGGTTTCAATCTCTCCCTGGTGTGACGAAGAGTTCATGGGAGAACGGCTGAGAGGCAGTAATGTGATCTACCATAGAAAACCGGCTGCCACTTTCCTGGGTATCAGCGGCAAAGAGCTGGATGAGGAGGCATTTAGGGCTTATATCAGGAAAAGCCTCCACGCGGCAAGAGGATGTAAGATGGAAATCACCCAGAGGGATATCTATACCATTGACAGAAATATAGAGAAAGCCCGCCGTTACATACAGATCATCAGGGAAGAGATTGAGGATCACTGGAAATAAGAAACGCATCAATGGAATATATGGAGGAGCGTCTGTGCAGCTAAAATGTATGGGCGCTTTTCTTTTTGCCCTCTATCGTGTATAATATCTTAGACGGTTTTAGTATACAAAAGAAAAACCGCCAGGAGGAAAAAAATATGCTTACGATCGGATGTCATTTATCCTCAGCCAAAGGTTATGAGGCAATGGGGAAAGAAGCGGTTAAAATACAGGCCAATACCTTTCAGTTTTTTACCAGGAACCCCAGAGGAGGGAAAGCAAAGGAGATCAGTCCGGAGGATGTGGAGAAGTTTTTAAAACTTGGGGAGGAGCAGGGGTTCCCCTGTATTCTGGCCCATGCGCCCTATACGTTAAACGGCTGTTCCGCGGATGCGGGTATCAGGGAATTTGCCACAAATACCATGGCGGATGATCTGAGACGGATGGAGTATACACCGGGAAACTGTTATAACTTTCATCCGGGCAGCCATGTGAAGCAGGGGGTGGAAACAGGGATCGCCTACATTGCGGATATGCTGAATAAAATCCTGACAGAGGAACAGAAAACCACAGTGCTTCTGGAGACCATGGCCGGAAAAGGCAGTGAGGTAGGCAGGACTTTTGAAGAACTGCGGGAAATCCTTGACCGGACAGAGCTTTCCCATAAAATGGGTGTCTGCCTGGACACCTGCCATGTATATGACGGTGGCTATGACATTGTGAATGACCTGGATGGGGTCCTGACAGAATTTGACCGGGTGATCGGTCTTGACAGACTGAAAGCCATACATTTAAATGACAGCATGTTCGGGCTTGGCAGCCACAAGGACAGACATGCAAAAATAGGGGAGGGCCAGATAGGGTTTGAGGCCATGAAGCGCATTATCAACCATCCGAAACTCAGGAAACTGCCATTTTATCTGGAAACTCCCAATGACTTAGAGGGATACGCCAAAGAGATCGCTATGCTGAAAGAAGCCTATATGGAGTAGAATTACGGGAAGTATGCATAAATTTCCCGGCAGAGGAAAAAGATTGACTGCTCTGCCGGGAAATTTTTGCTGTTTATGAGGGAATGTGCGGGGAAAGAAAAAAAATGCGAAATTTTTGCCGGAGAAAAAGGAAATACCTGTTTTATGCGTAATAATGTATATGAGAAAGTTTTTTTATACTGGCTTTGCTTTTGAAGAGAGAAGGTGAGCTGCCGAATGAATATCCGTGAAGAGATGGAACAAAGGGAGATGGAACTTTTAAGCCCCTACGCTGCCCACAGCAGGGACAGCAGGGGCAGGGACCGTTATGAGGAGGAGTGCGATATCCGGACGGTCTATCAGAGGGACCGGGACAGGATCCTGCACTGCAAGTCCTTTCGGAGGCTGAAGGATAAGACACAGGTCTTTCTGGCGCCCCAGGGGGACCATTACAGGAACCGTCTGACCCACACCCTGGAGGTGTCCCAGACTGCCAGGACCATTGCCAAGGCTTTAAGGCTCAATGATGATCTGGTGGAGGCTATTGCGCTGGGTCACGATTTGGGGCATACCCCCTTTGGCCATGCCGGGGAGAGAGCTCTTGACAGAGTGTGCCCCCTGGGATTTGCCCATTACCGGCAGAGCATCCGGGTGGTGGAATGTCTGGAGAAGAACGGGGCGGGACTGAATCTTACCTGGGAGGTGCGGGACGGGATCCTGAATCACAGGACCAGCGGTTCCCCCCATACCCTGGAGGGACAGATCGTACGGCTCTGTGATAAGATTTCCTATATCCATCACGATATGGATGACGCCCAGAGAGCAGGGGTCATCACGGAAGATGACATTCCCATCACCCTGCGGCTTTTGCTTGGCGAGAACACAAAAGAACGGCTCAACACCTTCATTCATGATATTGTGGACAACAGCAGAGGGAAAGATGCCATACACATGTCCCCTGAGATTGAGGAGGGACTGCGTGACCTTCGGGACATTATGTTCCGGAATGTCTATCTGAATCCCGTTGCGAAAGAGGAAGAGGAAAAGGCAGAGAACCTTGTGGAAGCCCTGTACGGCTATTACAGCACCAAACCGGACAAAATGTCTGAGGAGTACGAACGGCTGCTTAAGGACGGCGAGGAGATGACCCGGGTTGTCTGTGACTATATTTCCGGTATGACGGATCAGTATTCCATGGAAAAATTCAGGGATATTTTTGTTCCGAAAGGATGGAGTGTTTACTAGATGTTTTATTCCGATGACATAATTGAGGAAGTCCGCATGAAAAATGACATTGTGGATGTCATTTCCGGTTATGTGCGGCTTCAGAAAAAGGGCAGCTCCTACTTTGGCCTGTGCCCTTTCCACAATGAAAAATCACCGTCCTTCTCCGTAAGCCCCGGCAAGCAGATGTATTACTGCTTCGGGTGCGGAGCGGGAGGGAATGTGTTTACCTTTATCATGGAGTATGAGAATTTTACCTTTATAGAAGCTGTGAAATACCTGGCTGAGCGGGCCGGGGTGAAACTTCCGGAAGGGGAATACTCCAAAGAACAGAGAGCTGCCGCGGACTTAAAGACAGTTCTTCTGGAGGTAAACAAAAAAGCTGCCGCCTACTATTATTATCTCCTGAAGCAGGAAGGTGGCAGGCAGGCTTACGGGTATCTGAAGAACAGGGAATTGTCAGACGATACCATCAAGGGTTTTGGCCTGGGCTATTCCAGCAAATATGCAGACAGCCTGTACCGGTATCTGAAGGGAAAAGGATATTCGGATACCATTTTGAAAGAATCCGGGCTTTTTTCCGCGGATGAGAGATATGGCATGCACGACAAGTTCTGGAACCGTGTCATGTTTCCCATTATGGATGTGAATAACCGGGTGATCGGATTCGGCGGACGTGTTATGGGCGATGCAAAACCCAAATATCTGAACTCGCCGGAGACGAAAATTTTTGACAAGAGCCGTAACCTTTACGGCCTGAACATTGCCAGAAAGTCCAGAAAGAATTACCTGATCATCTGCGAGGGATACATGGATGTCATCTCCATGCACCAGGCGGGATTTACCAATGCGGTGGCTTCCCTTGGTACAGCTCTCACAAGCGGACATGCCAGCCTTATGAGCCGCTATACAAAGGAAGTGCTGCTGACCTATGACAGTGATGAGGCAGGGCAGAAGGCAGCCCTTCGGGGAATCCCCATTCTCCGGGAGGCAGGCATCAAGCCAAGAGTGGTAAATCTGGCGCCTTACAAGGACCCGGATGAGTTCATCAAGGCAGAGGGTCAGGAGGCATTTGAGAAGCGGCTTTCTGAGGCTATGAATTATTTTTTGTTTGAAGTCCAGGTCATGGAACGGCAGTATAATCTGGCGGACCCGGAGGACAAAACAGAGTTTTACAGGGCGATCGCAAAAAAACTGCTGGAATTTCCTGAGGAACTTGAGCGTAACAATTACATGGAGAGTATTTCCAGGAACTATCAGATCCGTTATGAAGATTTGCGGCGCATGGTGAATAACCTGGCCCTTTCGGGTACAGCCATCTCGGCAAAACCCAAACAGCCTGTAAAAGAGCGGAGACGGGAGAAAAAGGAGGACGGCAGGGATGCTTCCCAGAAGCTGCTGCTGACCTGGCTCACTTCCTATCCTAAGATGTTTGACACCATAGAGGGGTATATAAGCCCCGATGATTTTACAACACCCCTGTTTCGGCAGGTGGCAGAGCTTTTATTTGAACAGCACGAACAAGGAAAGGTCAATCCGGCTAAGCTTTTGAACCGGTTCACTGACAGCGAAGAACAAAAGGAAGTTACATCCTTATTTCACGCAACCCTGCATCTGGAAAATGACCAGGAGCGCATGCGCGCTCTCAAGGAAACCGTCTGCAGGATGAAACGGGACAGCATTGCGCATCAGAGTCAGACTCTTGCGCCGACGGACATTGCAGGCCTGCAGAGACTTGTGGAGGCAAAAAAACATCTGGAAGAAATTGAAAGTGGAAAGGTAACACTGCATATTTCTTTTGATTGAGGCAAAGATATAACTAAGTAATGAGAGGATGGAACATTTTATGGAAATGAACATGGCGAAATTCAGCGAGAAACTGCAGGAATTGGTGGAGCTGGGAAAGAAAAAGAAAAATGTCCTGGAATACCAGGAGATCAATGACCATTTCAAGGAAATGCCCCTGGACCCTGACGCCCTGGACAAAGTATTTGACTATCTGGAATCCTGTGGTATTGATGTGCTGCGCATTCCGGAAAGTGATGAGGATGTTTTTATAATCAACGATGATGACGGCATCAATCTGGACGAAGAGGAAGAAGTGGATGTGGAGAATATTGACCTCACCGTTCCGGAGGGCATCAGTATCGAAGACCCTGTCCGTATGTATTTAAAGGAGATCGGCAAGGTGCCCCTTCTGTCCGCAGAGGAGGAAATTGAACTGGCAAAACGTATGGAAGAGGGAGATGAGGCAGCCAAGAAGCGTCTGGCAGAAGCCAACCTGCGTCTGGTTGTCAGCATCGCCAAGCGTTATGTGGGACGTGGTATGCTGTTTCTCGATTTGATCCAGGAGGGAAATCTGGGTCTTATCAAGGCTGTGGAAAAGTTCGACTACAGAAAAGGTTATAAATTTTCCACATATGCTACCTGGTGGATCCGCCAGGCCATAACAAGGGCCATTGCAGACCAGGCACGTACCATCCGTATTCCTGTGCATATGGTGGAGACTATCAATAAGCTGATCCGTGTGTCACGTCAGCTTCTGCAGGAGCTGGGCAGAGAGCCGCAGCCGGAGGAGATTGCGGAGAAGATGGATATGTCAGTGGACAGAGTCCGTGAAATCCTGAAAATTTCCCAGGAACCGGTATCCCTTGAGACACCGATCGGTGAGGAGGAGGACAGCCATCTGGGAGATTTTATCCAGGATGACAATGTGCCGGTTCCCGCAGATGCGGCGGCCTTCACACTCTTAAAAGAACAGCTTGTGGAGGTGTTAAATACACTGACAGACAGGGAGCAGAAGGTCCTCAGGCTACGTTTTGGCCTGGATGACGGAAGAGCCAGAACCTTGGAAGAAGTGGGCAAGGAATTCAATGTGACCAGGGAGCGTATCCGCCAGATTGAGGCCAAAGCTCTCCGTAAGCTTCGCCACCCCAGCCGCAGCCGTAAATTAAAGGATTATCTGGATTAAGGATGAGCAGTATGAAGAATGTGCAGCTTTCGGACAGGCTTCGCGCTGTGGCATCCCTGGTGACACCCGGCAGCAGGATTGCGGATGTAGGGTGTGACCACGGCTATATTCCCATTTATCTGTATCTGGAAGGAAGGATACCGGGAGCCATTGCCATGGATGTGAACCGGGGTCCTCTTCTTCGGGCAGAGGAACATATCAGGGAATACGGGCTGGGGAACTACATAGAAACCCGCCTCTCTGATGGTGTAAAAGCCTTATCCTGCGGGGAGGCGGATACTGTTATTATAGCCGGCATGGGCGGCCCGCTCATGGAGAAAATCCTCACAGAGGGCAGCCATGTGCTGGAGACTGTATCAGAGCTGATCCTCCAGCCCCAGTCTGAGATTGGCCGTTTCCGGCATTTTCTGCTGGAACATGGGTACAAGATCACAGCGGAGGATATGGTCTTTGAAGACGGAAAGTATTATCCGATGATGAAAGCTGCCAGGGGCGGGCAGAGTTATACGGAAGAGATCGAGTATCTCTACGGCAGCGGCCTTCTGGACAGCAGAAATCCGGTTCTGAAACAGTTTTTGTTAAAGGAACAATCCTCCGTGGAAAAAATCATGGAACATCTGCAGGCTGCAGATACCAGGACGGGCAGCCGGCGGCTTTTGGAACTGGAACAGGAGCTTTTCCATATCCGAAAAGCGCTGGAGCGTTATGTAACCGTTCAGGTATCTATAGTGTTACAAAACAGGAGACAAGAAATGAAATGTAAAGAGATAATAGAGATCCTGGAACAGAAATATGCCCCCTCTTTTGCGGAGAGCTGGGACAATGTAGGACTTCTGGCCGGGGATCGGGAGCGGGAAGTGAAAAAAATTTTCCTGGCTCTTGATGTGACGGATGAGACTTTGCAGGCAGCCATTGATTTTGGAGCGGATATGATGATCACCCACCACCCTCTGATCTTTTCAGGCATGAAGCGGGTGGTGGCGGAGGATTTTATCGGCCGCAGGATCATGGGCCTGATTGGAAATCAGATCAGCTATTATGCCATGCATACAAATTTTGATATTCTGGGCATGGCGGATATGAGCGCGGATTTCCTTGAGCTTTCAGAGCGTGAAGTGCTGGAAGTAACCTTTGAGGACGGACAAAGGCGGGAGGGGATCGGAAGAATCGGATCTCTGCCCCGAGAAATGACACTGCGGGAGTGCGCTCTCTTTGTAAAAGCGCAGTTTCAGCTTCCCCATGTAACCGTTTACGGCAGTCTGGATGCCGGTGTGAACCGTGCCGCTGTCTGCACAGGTTCCGGAAAGAGTCTGATGAAGGAAGTGCTTAAAAAGAAGGCTCAGGTATATATAACAGGGGATGTGGATTACCACACAGCCATTGACGCGGTGGCCCAAGGGGTAAGTATCATTGATGCGGGACACTATGGAACGGAATATATTTTTATGGAATATATGAGGCAGGAGCTTGCTGAAAAGCTGCCCGGACTGGAAGTGGGCAAGATGGAGGTTCTGCATCCTTGTACCGTTCTGTAACTGTGAGGGTATCAAACAGATACAGAGGCAGAATAATTGCCCTGTAAAGTGCATATATTGTAACAGTCCGGGTATCTGAACGGTTCCATAGACTGATATAAGGGAATTCATCTGTGATGCACCGGCGAAACAGAGCCGGTGCGTTTTTATATAAGAGAACAGGAGGTATCTATGAGCGATAGAAATATAGTGGTGAAGATTTTGGGCAAGACAAGAGAATATCCCTATGGTACTCCATACGCAAAGATCGTGGAGGAATATGAGGGGACAACCCGATATCCCATTGTACTGGTAATGAAAAACGGCAAGCTCTGCGAGCTTCACAAGAAACTGAAAAAACCGGGCACACTGGAGTTTATCACCACAGCGGATGAGATCGGGCATAAGACCTACAAGAGAAGTGCGTCGCTGCTGGTTCTGAAGGCGGTCTATCATGTGGCCGGCCATGAGAATATAAAGAAGGCAGTTCTTCATTATTCTGTCAGCTCAGGGTATTATTTCACCATTGACGGAAATGTAAAGGTGGATGAGAAATTCCTGGCTGAAGTCAAAGCATATATGCTGCAGCTTGTGGGGGAAAAGATACCCATTCTGAAGCGGAGTGTGAGTACGGATGAGGCTATTGAGATTTTCCATAATCACGGCATGTATGACAAAGAGAAGCTGTTCCGGTACCGCAGGGTATCCAGGGTCAACATATACAGACTGGGAGACTTTGAGGACTATTTTTATGGTTTTATGGTAAATCACACAGGCTATCTCAAATATTTTGATCTATATCCTTATGACGAAGGATTTGTACTCCAGCTTCCGGAGCAGAAAGACCCGGAGACGGTGCCGCCTTTCCGTCCGCAGCCGAAAATCTTCCAGGTACAGAAAGAATCCGGGCGCTGGGGTGAGATGATGCAGACTGACACGGTAGGAGACTTGAACGGCCAGGTAACACAGCAGGGGGCCAATGAACTGATCCTCATAGCCGAGGCACTGCAGGAGGGGAAAATATCCAAAATAGCAGACCAGATCGTTATGGCAGGGGATAAGAAATTTATCATGATAGCCGGACCCTCCTCATCGGGAAAGACCACATTTTCCCACAGGTTGTCTATCCAGCTGTCGGCCCACGGTCTGCACCCCCATCCGATTGCTGTGGACAATTATTTCCTGAACAGGGACCAGACACCTCTGGATGAACACGGCAATTACAACTTTGAATGTCTGGAGGCCATTGACATCAAGCAGTTTAATGAGGATATGAATGCCCTTCTTGGCGGAGAGCGGGTGGAACTGCCGTCTTTTAATTTTAAGATCGGACAGAGGGAATACAAAGGGGATTATCTGCAGCTTGGCGCGGATGATATCCTGGTCATAGAGGGAATCCATGGGCTGAATGACAAACTCAGCGAGACACTGCCAAAAGAGAGTAAGTTTAAGATCTATGTGAGCGCGCTGACGCAGATCAATATTGACGAGCACAACAGGATACCAACTACAGACGGCAGGCTTATCCGAAGGATCGTCAGGGACGCCAGGACCAGAGGAACGTCGGCAAAGCATACCATTGCCATGTGGAATTCCGTGAGAAGGGGGGAGGAGCAGTATATCTTCCCGTATCAGGAGTCTGCGGATGTGATGTTTAACTCGGCACTGATCTATGAGCTGGCTGTGCTGAAAATGTATGCAGAGCCTCTGCTCTTTGGAATTACGCCAGAAGAACCGGAGTACAATGAGGCGAAGAGGATCCTGAAATTCCTGGATTATTTTGTGGGAATGCCGGCGGACGCTGTGCCGCATAACTCCATTCTCAGGGAATTTATCGGAGGAGGCTGTTTTGACGTATAAGAGTTACTATTTACAGCCCTGCAAAAAATGCAGTTCTGTAAACAGTAACACGCTTCGCGATGCACAGATATGGAGCGTTCTGCCCCATATCGTGCTGGCTGCCTCGGGATTTTCATGCGCAAGCGCATAAAAACACCTCGCGGGATAGCAGCCGTGAATAGTCACGTATAAGACCCATAGTCTTCGTTTTTGTTGTTTACAAATCCGGAGTGCTGTGTTAAAATGACGTTTGTGTCAAGTAGAATGGATAATCGCGGCTGGCAGGACCGAAAGGGGCCAGGTGAGGAAAGTCCGGGCTTCGCAGGGCAGGATGCCGGATAACGTCCGGTGGAGGTGACTCCAAGGATAGTGCAACAGAAATGTACCGCCAGTGTTCCACTGGTAAGGGTGGAAGGGCAGTGTAAGAGACTACCGCCTCTCTGGTAACAGGGAGGGCATATGTAAACCCCATCCGAAGCAAGACCGAATGAAAAGCAATGTGGCTGCCCGTCACGCTTTTAGGTGGGTCGCTTGAATCTGCTGGTGACAGCAGAACTAGATAGATGATTATTCACGACATAACCCGGCTTATAGTTCTGCTTGATATATGAAAACCGCAACTGCGGTTGTAAAACGCCTGGTATGCGTATCGGAATCCGGACTCGGAAGAGTTCCTTTTGGATATGCATACCAGGCGTTTTATGTTTTTGTTTATGGCTGTTGGGTCCCTACTGCTGGCCCAGGAGATAGTCTATGAACTGCTGGGCGGTCCGGCCGGAGAAGCCGCCGTGCTGGAGTTCCCAGGCGTTGGCCTTCAAAAGAAGCTCATCACGGTCCATGGTGATGCCGTTTCTGGCAGCCAGGGAAGTGACGATCTCCTGAAATTCTTTTTTGTCCGGGGAACCGAAATAGATGGTCACTCCAAACCGGGAAACCAGGGAGAGCTTTTCCTGGACCGTGTCGTTGGTGTGCAGATCATCGTTTCTGTCCTCTTTGTCGCTGAAGCGCTCGCGTACCAGATGGCGGCGGTTGGAGGTGGCGTAGATCAGGATATTATCCGGCTTTTTCTCCAGCCCTCCTTCAATTACAGCCTTCAGGTATTTGTATTCAATCTCAAAGTCCTCAAAAGACAGGTCATCCATGTATATGATGAATTTGTAGTTGCGGTTTTTGATCTGGGCGATCACATCGTTTAAGTCCCGGAACTGGTGCTTGTAGACTTCGATAATGCGGAGACCCTGTCCGTAGTATTGATTCAGGATAGCTTTGATGCTGGAGGATTTTCCGGTGCCTGCGTCGCCGAAGAGAAGGCAGTTGTTGGCACGTTTTCCTTCTATAAAAGCCTCTGTGTTGTCTATGAGCTTTTTCTTTGCGATTTCATATCCCACCAGGTCATCTAACTGGACATGAGCTATTTTGGTAATGGGGACAATACGGACATTGGCTTCTGTCTGCAGGTGCTCCAGACGGAATGCTTTATGCAGGCCCAGCTTTCCAACGCCGAAATCCTTGTAGAATTCCACCATGTCATCCATGAACTCTTCCACGTCCGCTGCCTGGCCCAGGCGTCTGCTGAGGGTGCAGATGCGGTCGCGGATCCGCTTGTTGAACAGCTTGCTGTTTTCGTCCACATTGGTGTAATCGCAGATCAGGGAACAGCAGGAAGTGCCAAAGGCATGGTCAAGGGAAGTCAGGTCAAAGTCGAACAGCTCTTTAAAAATAGTAAAATCATGTCTGGCAAAGTCATTGATGCTGCCTTTCACAGGGCCTACGATCTCACAGGCTGTACTGAAGGCATTTTCGTGGTTGACCAGCAGAAAGGTCAGGTAGTTGTGCCAGAGGTTTCCGGCAAACCCAAAGGAGCCGGCCATCTCCACAAGCTGGTTGACGCTCTGAAAGAACAGCTCCTTTCGTTCTTTTAATGCCCCCACCTCTTTCTCAGAGGCGGAAAATATGGAGAACATATTTTCCAGTGTTTCGCCGTGGTCAAAGTTTCGGTATATGATACATTCCTTGATGTTTTTCATGGTTCTTCCTTCTTTTGTTTTTAGTAGTTTCCGTGTACGCGAAGATTTTGGGCTTCGGATCTCAGGCCCCGCAGGGCATTTTTAACAGCACTGTCACTTAAATTCCCCTCGAAATCCACAAAAAAGCGATACTCCCAGTTGCGCTCCATAATGGGGCGTGATTCGATCTTGGTCATATTGAGGCCATTGTAAATAAAATGGGAGAGGCTGTTGTACAGGCTTCCGCTCTCATGGGGAAGTTCATAGCTGACACTGATCTTACGGGCATCCCGGCAGTAGATCTTCTCCCTGGTCACAATAATAAAACGTGTGGAATTATTCACATTGGAGTAAATGCCTTCTTCAAGGACAGTGAGGCCAAAATGTTTTGCCGCGTGGCGGCTCCCAATGGCAGCCTGGGCAGGGTCCTTTTCATCCGCCACCTTTTTTGCGGCAGCTGCAGTATTGCTCCACTCCATCTGCTGCCAGTCTCTGTGCTCTTCCAGATACTCGCTGCACTGCATAAGAGCCTGCGGATGGGAATAGACCGTGCGGATATCTGAGAGGGAGGAGCAGGGAAGTCCCATGAGTACATGCTCACAGGGAATGATCTGCTCCCCCACGATCACATGGTCATACTCTGTGAGCAGATCATAGATATCCTGGACAATTCCCGCAGTGGAATTCTCAATGGGAAGTACGGCAAATTCAGCCCTTCCTGTTTTGATCGCTTTCATGGCATCCTTCCAGGTATCCACATGAAAGCTCTTGATCTTCTCACCAAAGAAAGTGTGCATGGCAGCAAAACTGTAAGCGCCTTCCACGCCCTGGAAGACAACCGTGGCATGTTCCTTTTTCAGATCCTCTATTTTGACAAAGCCGGTTTTTTCCTCCATACCGTTTTCCTGAAGAAGCTGGTACTGGCGTTTGCGGCTGATGGACATGATCTGTTCAAACAGTTCCTGCACGCCGCAGCGGTTAAAATCATTATGGGCCTTGCAGCCAAGGGACTCCAGTTTTTCCTGTTCCCTGCTTTTATCAAAGACGGGTTTTCCTGTCTCAATCTTAAACTGCGCCACATCCTCGCAGATTTTCATCCGCTCCTCAAAGAGCTTTACGATCTGGGTGTCAATCACGTCGATGTCATTACGCATTTTTTGTAAATCCAACATACTTTTGTAACCTCTCCATTTCTGAATTAAATCCGCCCTGTTGTTTCAAGAGAAAAGAAAGTACGGCAGACGGACTTTCTTTTATTTATCATACACCGGCACTTTACAGTACGCAAGCTTTTTGTATGATTCCATAATAATTCAGTTATCTGAACGGTTACATAATTTCAGCTTTTAGAATCCATAATAATAAGAAAAAAACAGGAGATAAAAGCATGAAAAATCATACCTTTCTGCTCTGCGGCACTGCCGGCTGGTGTATGGAGATTTTGTGGACCGGAGTCCATGCCATTCAGAAAAAGGATTTCCGGCTGATCGGACAGTCCTCAATCTGGATGTTTCCTATTTACGGGATGGCTGCCTGTATCAGGCCGGTTTCAAAAAGCCTGAAAGGATGTTCTACCTTCCTTCGGGGAAGTATTTATATGACGGGAATTTTTGCGGCGGAACTTACAAGCGGCGCGCTTCTGAAGCATTTTCATATGTGTCCCTGGGATTACAGCAAGGCCAAGCTTAATTACAAAGGACTGATCCGGCTGGACTACGCTCCGGTATGGTTTGTGACGGGGCTTTTTTTTGAGAAGATACTGTCCGATAATTCTTGAAATTACCCCTGAACTGGTATATGATAGTACATGGTAATCACGCAGGAAGAACGCGCCTGTGTGACTGTAACATGATAATTATATACACAGGAGGTAATCTATGAGACACTTGATGAGTCCGCTGGATTTTTCCGTGGAAGAGCTGGATAAAGTCTTAAATCTGGCCAATGATATTGAAAAGAATCCGGAAAAGTACGCTCATGCCTGCGACGGCAAGATTATGGCGACTTTGTTTTATGAACCAAGTACAAGAACACGTTTGAGCTTTGAATCCGCTATGCTTCGTCTGGGCGGCAAGGTTCTGGGATTTTCCAGTGCTGATTCCAGTTCCGCAGCAAAAGGTGAGAGCGTTGCCGATACCATCCGCGTGGTTTCCTGCTACGCAGATATCTGTGCCATGCGTCATCCAAAAGAGGGTGCGCCGCTTGTGGCATCCATGGCATCTGAAATCCCAGTCATCAATGCCGGAGACGGCGGCCACCAGCATCCAACACAGACTTTAACCGATCTGCTCACCATCCGTTCTTTAAAAGGACGCCTTGATAACATCACCATCGGTCTGTGCGGAGACCTGAAATTCGGCCGTACCGTTCACTCCTTGATTGAAGCCCTGGTCCGCTACACAGGTGTCAAATTTGTGCTCATCTCCCCGGAAGAGCTTCGGGTTCCCGACTACATCAAAGAGGATGTATTAAAAGCCAGCGGCCATGAATTTGAAGAAGTAGAGCGTCTGGAGGAAGTCCTCCCGGATCTTGACCTTCTCTACATGACAAGAGTACAGAAGGAGCGTTTCTTCAACGAGGAAGATTACGTCCGTATGAAAGATTTCTACATCCTGGACAAAGCCAAAATGGATCAGGCCGGACCGGACATGCTGGTGCTGCATCCCCTTCCAAGGGTAAACGAAATCTCCACAGAGGTGGACAGCGACCCCAGAGCTGCCTATTTCAAACAGGCGCAGTACGGCGTCTATGTCAGGATGGCACTGATTCTCACATTATTCGAGGAGGTGGACTTATGTTAAATGTTGGCCGTTTAAACGAAGGTGTGGTACTTGACCACATCAAAGCCGGAAAATGCATGACTATTTACAAAGACCTGAAGCTGGACAAACTGGACTGCTGTGTTGCTCTCATCAAAAATGCCAGAAGTCAGAAAATGGGCAGAAAAGACATCATCAAAGTAGAATGCCCCATCGACACCTTAGACCTTGACATCCTGGGCTTCATAGACCATACCATTACCGTCAACATCATAAAAGACGGAGAGATCGTTCAGAAAAAAGAACTCCAGCTCCCCAAACAGATCACCAACGTGATCCAATGCCGCAACCCCCGCTGCATCACCTCCATCGAACAGGAATTAGACCAAGTCTTCATCCTGGCTGACCCCGAAAAAGAAATCTACCGCTGCAAATACTGCGAAGAAAAATACCGCGGCGACCGCAATAAATAATTTTTTTCGTATAAATCATTTTAAAGAAAAAACCTGACTCCGGCCCTCATAATAAGAATAGGTCTTGGACAGGTTTTTTTCTTTTTTTCTCTTCATATGTGGTGCTATAAATAACCAGGCCCCATCCGCCGCGGCTCCTCTGTCCGCTTATCTATACAATCCCCTCATTCTTCTCCTCCAACACCCGTATCGCATGATAAAAAAACTCATTTAAAGGCGTCTCCACTCCCACTTCCTTCCCCATCCGGATCACAGCCCCCGCAAAGATATCAACCTCCGTCTTCCTCCCGGCCTCAATATCCTGCAGAGTAGACGGTTTATTCCCATATGGTATTTTAGGAAACACCTGCCTCTGGGCCACGATATCCTCCTCAGACAGGCCAATCCCCTTTTTATTGGCAATGGCCACAACTTCCCGCATCGCTGCTTCCCGAATGGCATTGGCATGTTCGCTGACCACCCATGCCCCGAACGGGATACCCAGAATGGCGGCACTCTGATTTTCACTCACATTACACATAAACTTATGCCACATATCAAACACCATATCTTTTGGCACAATACATTTTATGCCTGCCCGGTCAAACAGATCTTTTACTGCCTGCACCTGTGGGGAGATCACGGTATTCTCTTTTTCTCCCATTTCAAAACGTGCTGTTTCCTGCTGAAAGCTGACCTCATTCCCCTTCATCACCACACTGACCCTTGCGATGGAATAGAGCAGATGTTCCCATCCGTAAGTTTCAGCCACCAGTTCTTCACTCTCCACGCCGTTTAAGGGGCACATTAAAATGGTGTCAGGCCCCACCTGGTTTTTTACATCCTGTACAGCCTGCTTCAGTCCTCCCATTTTTGTGATCAGGATTACCAGGTCAGCAGGCTCCATCTCTTCTTCAGGGGAAACGACATGAAAAAACAAAGGCTCCCCGTTTACAAGAATGCCGTTTTTCTCCAGACGTTTCCTGCGTTCTCCGCCTGCAATGATCCGCAGGTTACTGTATTCCAGCGCATATTTTAAATGGGATGCCAGAAAACTTCCTATGGCTCCAAGCCCGATCAGGGCAACTGTCTTGATCTCTTTCATATACTCTCCTCCTAAATATGATCGTTACTGTTTATTTTATCCTTAAATGTCCGGTTCTGCAAGAGGCAACAAAATAGGGATACGCTGGCTGCCTCGCGGGACAGTGGCGTGTGAACAGTAACAAAAGAGGAGAATCTTTTAAGGTGAAAATTATGGATATGGAAAAAGAGTTACAGATGTGTTAATATATAATACGGTTGGCAATAAACCGCTTAACATAGGTCCCCTTGGGAAAGCATCAGCAGCCAAGCAAAAACCCGTCACCAAAGGCGGTACTGCATGGATTCTGCCCGTGACTGTGAAGGTACAGAACAGGTACAACAAATATATAAAAAGTAAGGAAGGCATTGAAATGAAACAAAAGAAAGAGACAGATTTAGGCAGAGAACCCATAGGCCGGCTGTTATTCAGGCTGTCGGTTCCCGCAATTACAGCGCAGGTGGTAAATGTGCTCTACAACATGGTTGACCGTATGTATATCGGCCATATTCCCGGATACGGGGCACAGGCATTGACCGGAGTGGGTGTTACGTTTCCGCTGATCATGCTGATTTCGGCATTCGCGGCACTGGTGAGTATGGGAGGCGCCCCCCGTTCTTCTATTATGATGGGAAAAGGAAAGAAGGATGAGGCGGAGGAGATCATGGGTAACTGCGCCATGGGACTTCTCATAGCAGGTATTCTTCTGACTGGGTTTTTTCTTATATTTTCCAAGGACCTGCTGCTTTTGTTCGGGGCAAGTGAGAATACCATTGAGTACGCAACGGCGTATATGCAGATCTATGCAGTGGGGACTTTGTTTGTGCAGGCTGCCCTGGGGATGAATGCGTTTATTACGGCTCAGGGGTTTGCGACCGTAAGTATGCTCAGTGTGGTCATCGGGGCTGTGTGTAATATTGTACTGGACCCTATTTTCATTTTCGGGCTGCATATGGGTGTGCAGGGCGCTGCTCTGGCAACCATTATATCACAGGGCGTGTCTGCTGTGTGGGTCATCCGGTTTTTATGCGGAAAGAAGACCACCCTCAGGCTTCGGAAGAAAAATATGCGGATAAAGCCAAAAGTGTTTTTTCCCTGTATGGCACTTGGGTTGTCGCCGTTTATTATGCAGTCCACAGAGAGTATTCTGAATATCTGTTTCAACTCTTCTCTGCTGAAATATGGCGGGGATATGGCTGTAGGCGCCATGACTATTTTGTCCAGTGTGATGCAGTTCTCTATGCTGCCGCTTCAGGGGCTGACGCAGGGGTCCCAGCCCATTGTGAGTTATAATTTCGGGGCAGGGAACCCGGACCGTGTGAAACGGGCCTTTTTTCTGCTGCTGCGGTCCTGCGTGGTCTATTCGGTGGCTATCTGGGCTGTGGCCATGTTTGCGCCGGGTGTGTTCGCGGCTATTTTCACAAGTAATGAGGAGCTTATGCGGACTACCAAATGGGCCATGAAGATTTATATGGCGGTGTCCTGTATTTTTGGAATCCAGATTGCCTGTCAGCAGACCTTTATTGCGCTGGGGAAAGCGAAGGAGTCGATTTTTCTGGCCCTGCTTCGGAAGGTGATACTGTTGATCCCTCTTATCTATATACTCCCTGTATTCTTTGAGGATAAGACCATGGCGGTGTTTTTGGCGGAACCGGCGGCGGATATGCTGGCAGTGACAACTACGGCTGTGTTGTTTGGGGTGCAGTTTAAAAAGGTGATCGCTCAAATGCGGAAGCGGGAGGCAGCAGCTCACGGACCGCGGTAAGGAAAGGTTCGGCACACAGAATCAGAAAAAACAGACCCCCGGTCAGGGAACCGAATTTTCGCCCTGACCGGGGGTCTGTTTTTGCCTAAGCAGGTCTAAGCTTCCCCTGGATACACAGGGGATATTTAAGAAGAAATAAAATTGACATGCAGAATGGAAGTGAGTATAATGAACGATATTCAGTTTAAAAAAATAAAAGAGCACTGGCAGAAAGTTTGGCGGAAGGAAAGCGGGAGGTTTTAGCGTGAATACAGTAGTGACGTCCAGGGAGGAGATTTTGAGGGCTGCGGGGGAGATGGTGAAGGAGGGAAAGGGAGAGCGGATCAGTATGAGGGGGATTGCCGGGGCATGTGGGATCGCGGTGGGTTCCCTTTATAATTATTTTCCTACAAAGAATGATTTAATGATCGCAGTGGTGGTGGAATTGTGGAAGGAGCTTTTTTTTGTGCCTTTGAGTAAGATAGAGGGGGAGAGCTTTTTGGAGGTCGTGGAGTGCATCGGGAAGCGGATTGGGAGATTTGGAGGGGGAAGTCAGGGATTTTTGGCGGAGCACGCCTTTGTTGTGGGGGATAAGGAGAAGGGACACCAGGTGATGGAGGAGTATCTGGGGCATATGAGAAGAGAGCTTCTGACGGTACTTTTGGGGGATGAGGCCGTGAGGAGGGAAGTTTGGGATGAAGGATTTTTGGCGGAAGATTTTGTAGGGTTTGTGGTGGACTTCATGGTGGAGGATTTGATGAGGGGGACGGACAGGTCCGTGTTTTTAAGAGAACTGATCCTGCGTGTGGTTTATGGTTAGAAAGAGAGGATTTGAAATGAAAGTGAGAAAGAATTATCTGCTGCTTATGGCAGCGCTTGTCTGGGCTGTGGCCGGAGGAAATATTCTGCGTATTGGTGTGGAGGCATATGAGGCTTACTTTGGATTGCTGCATGTTCTGCTGTCAGCTGGGGTTTATCTGGTGTTCCAGATTTTTGTGTTTGGGAAGATGGTGCGTAAGCATACCGTGAGGATTGTGGGGTATGAGGAGGAGAGACAGTTTTTTCTGAAGTTTTTTGACAAGAAGGCCTTTTGTATTATGGCGTTTATGATGACCTTCGGGATTGGGCTTCGTGTTTCCGGATGGTGTCCGGAGGTGTTTATTGCTGTGTTCTATACAGGGCTTGGGGCTTCACTTTTGACTGCGGGCGGACTGTTTCTGGTAAATTTTGCGGGAGTTATGAGAAAGAGTATTCAAAGCGCATAGGACAGAAAAAGGCGTGTTTCATGCGTTTGCCGTACCCTGTCAGGATGCAGGAGGCGGGTTGAAACATCCGTCCGTTTCCTGTCCGACAGCCGGAACTATACATCTTATATGAAAAGGAGACTATGGCAGCTATGGAAAAAGATATGACGAAGGGAAGTCCGTTTCGGCTGATTCTGGCTTTTACGGTTCCCCTGATCATCGGCAATGTGTTTCAGCAGCTCTATAATATGGTGGATGCCATTATTGTAGGGCGTACGGTTGGGGTCAATGCGCTGGCGGCAGTGGGGATGTCGGGCAGTATTGTATTTTTGATCCTGGGATTTTTGAATGGACTGACAACGGGATTCACGGTTCTGACGTCCAGAACGTTTGGGGCGGGGAATCTGGATGGGATGAAGAGATCCGTGTACTCCTCCTCTGTACTGGCGGTTGTGGTCACGGTGATCCTGACGATCATCAGTGTGACAGGGCTGAAAGGGCTGCTGCATCTGATGAATACACCGGAAGAAATATATCAGGATGCTTACCAGTATCTGTTTGTTGTGTTTTTGGGGATTTGGACCCAGGTGCTCTATAATCTGCTGGCCAGTTTTCTGAGGGCTCTTGGAAACAGTAAGATACCCCTGTATTTTCTGATCCTGGCGGCAGTGCTGAATATCTTCCTGGATTTGTTCTTTATTCTGGTGCTGCGGATGGGAACAAAAGGCGCGGCAGTGGCTACTGTGATCTCACAGGGAGTTTCCGGTATTCTGTGTCTTGTGTACATAGTGAAGAAGGTGCCGCTTCTGCACATGAAAAAGGAGCACAGGGTCCTGGAGAAAAACTCCGTCCGTTTTCAGATCAAGGTGGGAATTCCCATGGGACTTCAGTTCTCTATCACAGCTCTTGGCATCATGATCCTGCAGAGCGCGCTCAATGGTTTCGGAGCAAGGGCAGTGGCCGGATTCACTGCGTCCACTAAGGTGATGCAGCTGATCAATCAGGCCATGATCTCCATTGGTGTTACCATGGCAACCTACTCCTCACAGAATATCGGTGCCGGAAGGTTTGACCGGATCAGAAAAGGGGCCAGGGTTTCCACAGGGATGTCTGCTGTGTATGCACTGGTGATAACAGTGGTTTTGCATTTCTGGGGCAAATATATGGTGCGTATGTTTATTGACAGCGGGCAGACAGATGTGCTTAAATACTGCGAGATGTATTTTTCCATCATTGCGCCGTTTATGCTGATCCTGGGTACCATTTTTATATACAGAAACATTCTTCAGGGAATGGGATTTGGTTTTGTGCCCATGATGGCAGGAGCAGCTGAACTGGCGGCCAGGACAGCGGCAGCTTTTACGGCCCGCCATTTTGGCTCCTTTGAGGGGATCTGCTGGGCAGACCCTTTGGCCTGGGCGGCGGCTGCAGCGCCTCTTGTGATCACCTATCTGTGGAGAATGAAGAAATTGGAGAAGGAAGCATAGCGCTCACCTGGAATCTGGCGTGAAGACAAGTGTATATCTGTATCTGGTCCCTGTGGTGACCATTGCAGCTTCTGTGCTGATACTACATGAGAAGATATCGGCAGTTTCGGTCCTGGGCACTGTGCTGATGCTTATGGGACTGGTTTTGTCGGACAAAGGAAAGGCAGCAGGGAAAAATAATTAGAAAATGTTGCCAAAACAACTTTTTTGATCAGAAGAAACGTGTATAATAATAAAAACAAAACAATAGAAGGCAGGTTCCACGAAATTTCTATTGTCATAAAGAAGGACCGTTTTTCGGACAATTCCGGAGAACGGTTTTACAATATTGGAGAAAACGGGGATAAGCAGAAATGAGAGAGATAGAAACAACAAAAGCGGCAGGACATATTCTCTGCCATGATATTACACAGATCATAAAGGGAGAAAAGAAAGGACCTGTATTCCGCAAAGGGCATGTGGTAAAGGAGGAGGATATTCCGGTCCTCTTATCTGTGGGCAAGGAGCACCTGTATGTCTGGGAAAAGACAGAGGGGATCCTTCATGAAAATGAGGGGGCTTTGATTCTGCGCGATATGTGCAGGAATGATCATATGTCCCAGTCCGAGATAAAAGAAGGAAAAATAGAGTTGAAAGCCCAGATAGACGGGCTGTTTAAAATAGACAGGAAGAAACTGCTTGCTGTCAATTCTCTGGGGGACATGATGATCGCCTCCCGCCATGGGGATTTTCCGGTAAAAAAAGGCGACAAGCTGGCCGGAATGCGGATCATTCCTCTGGTGATCGAAGAAGAGAAGATGAACCAGGCAAAAGAAGCTGTCAAAGGGGCCCCGATTTTTCGGATTCTGCCCTACAGGGAGAAGAAGGTGGGTATTGTGACTACAGGCAGCGAACTCTCCAAAGGACTGATTCAGGACACATTCGGTCCGGTCATAGAGGAAAAGCTTGGGGAGTTCCCCACAAAAGTGATGGGACAGGTGTATCCCGGTGACGACAAAGAGAAGATCACAGAGGAGATACTTACCTTTATTGCCCAGGGCGCGGATATGGTTGTCTGTACAGGGGGAATGAGTGTGGACCCGGATGACCGTACGCCCGGGGCGATCAAGGACACAGGCGCTGAGATTATTTCTTACGGGGCCCCGGTGCTGCCTGGAGCTATGCTTTTGGTGGCCTACTATAAGAAAGACGGGAAGAATATTCCCATCGTGGGACTTCCGGGATGTGTCATGTATGCAAAGAGAACCGTATTTGATCTGGTCCTGCCCAGAATCATGGCGGATGACCCCATTAAAAAAGAAGAACTGGCAGCTCTTGGCGAAGGCGGACTCTGTCTGAACTGCGATGTCTGTACCTTCCCCAACTGCGGTTTTGGAAAAGGAAGATAATATATGGCTGACAGGAAAATGTATCTGCAGATTGCAGAGCTGTTTGCCCGGAGGGATGAGATCACCATAGAGACTACGCTCTCGGGCGGACAGGCCGGAAGGAAAAAAATCCTGTCCGGGGAGGAGCGTATGCTGCCTCCGGAGGAACATGTATACAGGGAAACACTTTACGGGAGAAGCCGGGCCGTTATCTGCGGCGGGGGACATGTGTCCCTGGCTCTTGTAAGATTTCTGAAAATGCTGGATTTCCATGTGACGGTGATCGACCAAAGAGCGGAATTCGCCAACCGGGAGCGGTTTCCCGATGCGGATGAGATCCTGTGCATGGATTTCCCGGAAGGTCTGGATATGCGGAACTTTGGAGAACATGCCTATTACATTATTGTGACCAGAGGGCACAAAGATGACTATAACTGCCTAAGTGCTGTCCTGAAACTGAAGAGCGATTATGTGGGCATGATCGGCAGCAGGGGAAAGGTTGCCATGTCCTTTGAAAAGCTGCGGCAGGACGGTTTTCCCGAGGAGGAGATCCGGAAGATCCACGCCCCCATCGGGCTTTCCATCGGTGCGCAGACACCGGCGGAGATTGGCGTGAGCATCTGCGCGGAGATCATTCGGGAGAAGAACAAATATCCCCGCAAGACCCTGGAGGAGGAAGTGCTCAGGGGAATCAGGGATGAAAATGCTGTAACTATGGTAACCGTTGTGGAAAAATCGGGCTCTTCCCCCCGGGGAGAGGGCACCAGGATGGTGGTATGCAGGGATGGGAGCATATATGGTACCATCGGAGGCGGCCCCATAGAATTCGCTGCTGTTCGGGAAGCGCAGAGCTTTTCCGATGCAGGCGGTTTTTCCATCCGGGAGTATGACCTCTCTAATTCCAAAGCAGCCACTCTTGGTATGGTCTGCGGCGGAAAGGTAAAAGTGTTGTTTGAAAAGCTCTGACAATTGCCTGCTGTTCTGCGTCCGCCGGGCGGGATGTGCACAGGAAATTTGACGGATACAAAAACAGAGGCACGCTTTGTTTGAGCCGGAGATAACACAGATATTGACAAAAGTCAGGGAGGATCACACTATGAAAAAAAGAACAGCAGGCCTTTTGGGCATTTTTTTGGCGGCAGCCATGATGACTGCAGGATGCGGCAGTGACAGCAGCCAGGAAGCGGCAAAAGACACGGAGCAGAAGGCAGAGGATAATGCCTCTGAGGCAGAGGATAAGACAGAGGCAAAAGGCGATGCGGGTGCGGCAGATGAGAAGACAGATAACGCGGACAAAGGGGACAGTGAGGAGCCGGTTACTATTTTAATGGCAGCCGCCGCCAGCCTGGAATACTCCATGAAGGATGATCTGATCCCCATGTTCCAGGAGCAGCATCCGAATATTACTGTGGAAGGTACTTATGACAGTTCAGGAAAGCTGCAGACACAGATTGAATCCGGAATTGACGCGGACTTATTCTTCTCCGCAGCGGAAAAACAGATGACAGCCCTGAAAGACGAGAATTTGATTGATGGAGATTCTATCCGGAATCTGCTGGAAAACAAGATCGTTCTTGTGGTTCCTTCAGATAAGAAGGACGCTTACATAAGATTTGAGGATGTGGCAAACGCTGAGACTGTCGCAGTGGGAGACCCGGAGAGCGTGCCCGCAGGGCAGTACGCCAAAGAAGCGCTCACAACCCTTGGACTCTGGGACCAGGTATCAGCAAAAGCCAGCCTGGGGACCAATGTGACGGAGGTGCTCAACTGGGTAGCTGAGGGAAGCGCAGATGCAGGTATTGTGTATGCTACGGATGCGGCGACCAAAAAGGATACTTTGGCTGTAATTGCGGAAGCGCCTGAGGGAAGCCTTGCACAGAAGGTAATTTATCCGGCAGGTATTGTGACAGGCTCCACCAAGAAGGATGCGGCACAGCTCTTCCTGGATTTCCTGGCTTCGGACGAGGCCTCGGCAGTATTTGAAGAATATGGATTCACACCAGTGAAATAATAAACGGCAAAAAGGCAAGGCCGGTCCCCATAAACCGGCTGTGTCATTTATCTACAGGGGGATAGGCAGATATGGATTACTCACCGATATGGATATCAGTTAAGACCGCGGCACTAACTATCGTGATCGTTTTCTTCATCGGTTTGGCGGCAGCCAAGCTGGTGGCAGGGCTTAAAAACGAGAAGCTCAAGATGGTGCTGGATGGTATTTTTACCCTGCCTTTGGTCCTCCCGCCGACTGTGGCCGGATTCTTCCTCCTATATTTATTTGGGATCCGGCGCCCCATCGGTGCTTTTTTTGTGGAATATTTCGGAGTTAAGATCGCGTTTTCCTGGGGGGCAACCGTGCTGGCGGCAGTGGTGATCTCCTTTCCGCTCATGTATCGTTCCGCAAGGGGCGCTCTGGAGCAGGTGGATGAAAACCTAATATTTGCAGCCAGAACCCTGGGTTTTTCCGAGTGGCGGATTTTCTGGAAGGTTATGTTTCCCGCCGCGCTGCCGGGTATTGCAGGGGGCGGCATTCTTGCATTTGCCAGAGGACTTGGGGAGTTCGGGGCAACCGCCATGATCGCGGGCAATATTGCAGGCAAGACGCGGACCCTGCCTTTGGCGGTCTATTCCGCAGTGGCAGCAGGGGATATGGATACTGCATATAAATATGTCATGATCATTCTGCTGGTCTCCTTCCTGGTGGTAGTCCTCATGGATTATTTTACGGCAAAAGAGAGAACATACGGAAAACGGGGGAAGAAGGCATGAGTCTGCAGGTGGATATTAAAAAAAGATGGAAGGGATTTTCCCTGCAGGTCCGGTTTGAAACAGGGGAGGGACTTCTGGGCATCCTGGGAGCCTCCGGCTGCGGAAAGAGTATGACTCTGAAAAGTATAGCAGGTATTGTGACACCTGATGAGGGAAGGATCCTGTTAAACGGCAGGACACTTTTTGACTCGGAGAAGAAAATAAACTTAAAGCCAAGAGACAGGAAAGTGGGATATCTCTTCCAGGATTATGCCCTGTTTCCCAATATGACGGTCCGGCAGAACATAAGCTGTGCGGTCAGGGGAAAAGAGAAGGAGAAGCTGGCAGAGGAGCAGATACATAATTTCCAGTTAGAGGGACTGGAGGAGCAGTACCCGCACCAGCTTTCCGGTGGACAGAAGCAGAGGACTGCCCTGGCCAGGATGATGGCAAATGGACCGGAGGCCCTGCTTTTGGATGAACCGTTCTCCGCTCTCGATTACTATTTAAAAGAACAGCTTCAAGTACAGATGCTTGATTTTCTGAAAGGCTGCAAAAAGGATATGATCCTTGTCACACACAACAGGGATGAGGTGTACCGCCTGTGCGGAAATCTGCTGATCATGGATGAGGGAGAAAAAATCAGCATGGGACCCACAAAAGAAATCTTTCGGTATCCGGGCTGTGTGGCTGCTGCCCGTCTCACAGGCTGCAAAAATTTCTCCAGGGCCAGAAAGCTGGATGACACCCATGTGGAGGCTTTGGACTGGGGGATCGTGTTAAGCGCAGGGAAAAAGGTGCCGGACGCAGTCTGCTCCGTGGGAATCCGCGCACATTATTTTACCCCTTCCGATGACGGCAGCCGGGAAAATACGTTTCCCGCTGAATTGGTAGAGACCGTGGAATCCCCTTTTGAGATGAATGTGGTCATACGAAAAAAGGGAATGACAGGGAAGGAGAGAAGCGAACAGATCTGGTGGAAGATGGCAAAAGAGAACTGGGCAAAAATGCATGGAAACCTGCCGGAATTTCTCCACGTTTCCCCTGAGGATGTGCTTCTTCTCACGGACAAAACAGGAGGGGAACTTTAAAGATATTTGACAACAGACCGATTACGGCGTAAACTAATAAAAACATTTATGCCGAATCCAAACAAACCTGCACGGCAGAATGTCCGGGCAGGTTTCTTTATATTTGGACGCACAGAACCGGGCGGATAAAAGACCGCCTGACAGGACAGGAGAGGATTATATGGAACAGGATTTGAGAAAACAGGTTTTAAATATTCTGGAAAAGAACAGCAGGCTTTCCGCCGCAGAGATCGCAGTCATGACAGGAACCGATGAGAAAAGTGTGGCAGATATGATTTCCAAATTGGAAAAAGAGGGGATCATCTGCGGATACCACACCCTGATCAACTGGGATAAGGAGAATGACGACTCTGTGACAGCCCTTATCGAGCTGAAGGTGACACCACAGGGAGGCGACGGATACAACAAGATAGCAGAGCAGATTTATCAGTATCCCCAGGTGGAGACACTGTATCTCATGTCAGGGGCCTATGATTTTCTGGTGCTTCTGAGAGGGAAGAGTATCAAGGATATCTCTCTTTTTGTCTCCGGGAATCTGGCGTCCATAGAGGAGGTGCAGAGCACGGCCACTTATTTCACCCTCACCAAATATAAGGAGCAGGGAGTCAACCTTGCAAGGAAAAAGCAGGACGGAAGAATGGTGATCACTTTATGAGAGAATTTGTCACAGAGAAAGTAAAAGAGATCAAGCCATCCGGGATCCGGAAGTTTTTCGATATTGTCAGCGAAATGCCGGATGCCATCTCCCTGGGTGTGGGAGAGCCGGATTTTGATACACCCTGGCATATCCGTGAGGAGGGAATCCGTTCCCTGAAAGCCGGAAGAACTTTTTATACGTCCAATGCAGGCCTCATGCCCCTCAGACAGGAGATCAGCAGGTACATAGAGGACAGGCTGCGGCTTTTCTATGACCCGGAATCAGAGGTCATGGTCACAGTGGGCGGAAGTGAGGCCATTGACATTGCATTTCGGACAGTTCTGGAACCGGGGGATGAGGTGATCATCCCGGAACCGGCATTTGTCTCCTATGTGCCCTGTGTGCAGTTGGCAGGGGGCGTGCCGGTGACCATTCCCCTGAAAGCTGAGAATGCGTTCCGCCTGAAGCCGGAGGAGCTGGAGGCTGCCGTCACACCTAAGACAAAGGTGCTGCTTTTATCATATCCAAACAATCCAACCGGTGCCATCATGGAAAAAGAAGATCTGGAGGCACTTCTTGACATCATAGAAAAGTATGACCTTCTGGTGATCTCCGATGAGATTTACAGTGAGCTGACTTATAATTCCCAGCATGTGAGTATTGCTTCCCTTCCGGGAATGCAAAAGCGGTGTGTGGTGATCAATGGTTTTTCAAAATCCTATGCCATGACAGGATGGCGTCTGGGTTATGCGCTGGCTCCCGCGCAGATCATGGAACAGATGGTGAAGCTCCACCAGTTTGCCATCATGTCATCCCCCACCACAAGCCAGTATGCTGCCATAAGCGCGCTGAAAAACGGCAATTCCGACGTGATGGAAATGCGTCTGGCCTATGACCAGAGAAGGCGTTTTCTGCTCCACGAGATGGAGAGGCTGGAAATTCCCTGTTTTGAACCAAGAGGTGCTTTTTACATATTCCCGGATATTACGGAATCCGGTATGAGCTCTGAGGAATTTGCCACAGAGCTTCTGAAAGAGGAGAAGGTTGCCGTGGTGCCGGGCAGCGCTTTCGGGAACTGCGGCGAGGGCTTTATCAGGATATCGTATGCCTATTCCATTGAAGAACTGAAGGCCGCTCTGGCCCGGATCCAGGCGTTTATGAAAAAAATACGTCAAAAAAAGTAGAAAATACTGGACAATTGGCAGTTCAGATTATATTATAAGTTTTATACTTTAACTTAGAAAAGAATGTTACTGTTCCGCAGGTCTGCGCAGCACAGCGCAGGAAACACCCCGGACAGCCGGGCCGCGAACGGAGTGGACAGTGGCAAAAATCCCGTCGGCGGACATAGCTTTGCTGATCAAAAAGACAGTATTACCCGCAGAAATGGGATAAAGCAGCGGCAGCGCTGTGAGTCATTCTGTGCCAATATAGAAAATCAGAATGCGGATGGAAAGATATGAGGAGGATATGAAAGCAATGAGAAAAGTAGTAAAATTCGGCGGCAGCTCCCTTGCCAGCGCAGAACAGTTCCGGAAGGTAGGCAGTATTATCAAAGCCGATGAGAGCAGAAGATATGTGGTGCCCTCTGCACCGGGAAAGCGTTTTTCAGCAGACACGAAAGTCACCGATTTATTATACCAGTGTTACCGGGCAGCCAAAGAAGGCGGAGCAGAGTTTGGTGCGCTTCTTTCAGAGATCAAGAGCCGTTATCAGGAAATTATTGACGGTCTTGAACTCTCTATCTCTCTGGAAGAGGATTTTAAGGTGATCGAGGAGAATTTTAAAAACCAGATCGGGGAGGAGTACGCAGCTTCCCGCGGGGAATTCTTAAACAGTAAGGTTATGGCAGATTATCTGGGCTTTGAATTTGTGGATGCTGCCCGTATTATCCGTTTTGACGGAGAGGGACAGTTTGATGCGGAGATGACAGGCCGCCTGACCAGGGAATACCTGAAAAATATGGAGTATGTGGTAGTGCCTGGCTTTTACGGCGCCATGGAGGACGGCACAGTCAAGACATTCTCAAGGGGCGGTTCCGACATTACAGGGTCCATTGTCTCCGGTGCTCTGGATGTGGACTTATATGAGAACTGGACAGACGTGTCAGGATTTTTGGTGACAGACCCCAGAATCATCAAGAATCCGGAAGTCATTGACACCATCACATACCGGGAACTGCGGGAGCTGTCCTATATGGGGGCCACCGTGCTTCATGAGGAGGCTATCTTCCCGGTAAGAAAAGCGGGAATCCCCATCAATATCCGCAACACCAACGCTCCGGATGACGCGGGAACCATGATCGTGGAGGATACCTGCAAGAAGCCGGCGTACACCATCACCGGTATTGCGGGCAAAAAAGGGTTCTGTTCTCTGTTTATTGAAAAATCCCTGATGAATTCTGAGATTGGTTTCGGCAGAAAAGTGCTGCAGGTACTGGAAGAGCAGGGAATTTCCTTTGAGCATGTGCCCTCCGGTATTGACACCATGACGGTATTTATCCATCAGGATGAGTTCGCGGAGAAAGAACAGCAGGTGATCGCAGGCATTCACCGTATGGTGAACCCGGATTATATGGAGCTGGAATCCGATCTGGCGCTGATCGCAGTGGTAGGCCGGGGCATGCGCTCCAACAGAGGAACTGCAGCCAGAATCTTTGCAGCACTGGCACATGCCAACATCAATGTTAAAATGATCGACCAGGGGTCCAGTGAGCTGAATGTGATCATCGGCGTGAAGAACGAAGATTTTGAAGGGGCTGTGAAAGCGATCTATGACATTTTCGTGACAACACAGCTTTAAGAAATGCGATTAGGCAGCAGACAGCAGGAGGAAACAAATTGAACAAATATATGAATATGGAAAATATGGGCAGGAAAAACGGAACTCTGAAATGGGTTGGCCTGGTGGAGCTGATCATGGGCGCTCTGAACCTTTCAAACGGCTTGTTATCCATGTATGTCCTGTTTTCACAGGGACAGAAAGTGCTGGATGAAATACAGAAGACCAATAATATTACAGTATCCATGCAGGAGATGACAATCTCCGTTGTGGTGACCGTTGTGCTGGGTGCCGCCATGCTGGGAGCAGGTCTGGCCGCCATGATGTTCAACGGCATCAAAGGGAAAGAAAAGCTGCCGTTTATCATGGGTGTTATTCTTCTCGTATGTATCCTGGCATCCAATATCATCAATATTGTCATGCTGAGAAGTTCCTTTAGTCTCTCTTTCATTTTATGGGTAGTCATCCACGGACTGTATCTGTACGGTGCTTACCGCAACAAGCAGAATATAGAAGCTGAGAACCAGTAGACAGCGTGAAGAGTATGGAAATTTACAGACATAAGACCCAGTATTATGAGACGGACCAGATGGGCATTGTGCATCATTCCAATTATATCCGCTGGTTTGAAGAAGCCAGGACAGATTTCCTTGAGAAACTGGGAATGGGATATGACAGGATGGAGGCAGAGGGGATCATAAGCCCTGTGCTATCTGTATCCTGCCAGTACAAGACTATGACTTATTTTGGGGAGACAGTGGAGATCGCCATTGTACTGACAAAGTACAACGGCATCAGGCTGGAGCTGGAATACACGGTCAGCAATGCGGATACCGGAGAAGTCCGGGCCGTGGGCACCACAAAACACTGTTTTCTGGACAGGGACGGCAGAATCCTTTCCCTGAAGCGGAGCAGCCCCGGGTATCACAGGATGCTGGAAGAATATAAAGAATAAAAAATAATATATATTTCCGGTTTCTCTTGACAGGAGACCGGAAAATTTTTATACTGTAAGTGTACTAAGACACATAGTACACTAGATACACACAAATCAGAACCGTGAAGAAAAGAGGAAACTCTATGATTGTGATTGATTACCAGAACCGAAAACCCATTTACGAACAAATTGTGGAGCGCTTTCAGATGTTGATCGTAAGAGGCGTGCTGGAAGCTGACGCACAGATGCCTTCTGTGCGTTCTCTGGCGACAGAGTTGTCCATTAACCCCAATACCATTCAGAAAGCCTATACGATTCTGGAACAGCAGGGATATATTTATCCCATAAAAGGCAGGGGGAATTTTGTGTCCGGCAGCAGAAATCTGGTGGAGCAAAAGAAAGAGAACTTTTTCCAGAAGCTGAGGATCGTGATAAAAGAAGGGATTGAACTGGGCGTTACAAAAGAGGAGTGTGTGAGCCGGACTGCGGCACTGTACGAGGAGGTAAACCATGATTAAAACGGAACATCTGTCTAAGGCCTTCGGGGAGATTCAGGCTGTAGACAATATCGGCATTGAGATAACGGATAACAGCATATTTGGGCTGGCAGGGACCAACGGTGCGGGAAAGAGCACTTTTCTGCGTCTTTTATCCGGTGTTCTGAAACCGGATCAGGGGAGTATTCTGATAGATGAAAAGTCGGTCTATGAGCAGGAAGAGATCAAGAGAGAGATTTTTTTTCTGCCGGACAGTGCTTATTTTATTCCAAATGCAACAGGGAAATCCATGGCTGACTGGTACAGTGCCTATTATCCGAAGTTTGACAAAAAGCGGTTTGATGAGCTTTCAAAAAGACTGGACCTGGATACCAAAAGGAAGATACATACGCTCTCCAAAGGAATGAAGCGCCAGGTTTCCATGCTGCTGGGAATCTGCGCAGGCACGAAATATCTCTTCTGTGATGAGACCTTTGACGGTTTAGACCCGGTAATGCGGCAGGCTGCCAAGAGCATACTGGCCTATGAAGTCACAGAGAGGGAATTTACCCCTGTGATCGCCTCCCATAATTTAAGGGAACTGGAGGATATCTGTGATCATGTGGGACTTCTCCACAAAGGGGGCGTTCTATTGTCAAGGGAAGTGGAGGATATGAAGCTCCATATCCATAAGATTCAGTGTGTGATCCAGAATCCGGTGCTGGAGGAAGAACTGCTCCGTGAACTGGATGTGGTCCAGCATGAGAAGCGGCTCTCTTTGATGACCCTGGTTGTCCGGGGGGAGAAGGACAAGATCATGGAGATTGTGGAGAGCAAGTTCCCGGTATTTGCGGAGATGATTCCGCTGACCCTGGAAGAAATCTTTATCAGTGAAACGGAGGTAGCGGGATATGACATCAAAGATCTCTTTTACTAAAATGGTGATGCAGAATGTGAAAGAAAGAGGCGCGTGGTTCCTTGTCTCATTTTTGGCTATGCTGATGGCACTTCCGGTTCAGACTATGATGAGGCTGGATCATGTGGCTGCATACGGATTGAAACTAAAGGAGCAGGCAGCGCAGTCTGCGGAAGTATTTTTGAATACCACGGGTTATGATAATGTGGCTCTTATACTTTTGGTGATCATCGCAGGGTTTTGTCTGGGAATGACAGGGTATATGTATCTGTACTCCAGAGAGAAGACGGATTTTTATCACAGCCTTCCCATGAAAAGGGAACGCATGTATTTTGTCTCCTACCTGGGCGGCGTAGTGATCTTTGCGGTCCCCTATCTACTGAATCTGCTGCTGGCACTACTGGCCGGAGCTGTGAAGGGCACATTCCCTGCTCATACGCTTTCAGTGGTTTTGGGTGCATTTTTGACACATATGATATATTTCCTTGTCTTTTACCATGTGGGGATACTGGCGGTGATGCTGACCGGGAATCTGTTTACAGGCGCCATGGCATATGCTGCGTTTCTGAGCTATGGATTTATTATAAAAGAAGTCTTTATCAGTATGGCGGGGCGCTTTTTCCAGTCCGCAACGCCCTACACGTTAGGCGGCGGCAGTTACAGTATTCTGCGGTTTACCTTCCATGCGGGAGGATGGACGCTTTCGCCATTATATAGCTATATGAATATCATACGTGAAGCGGTAAACTATGATACAAGAAAAGCACCGTGGCTTTTGGCCGCTGCCGGCCTGTTGGCAGCAGTTCTGCTTCTGGCACTCTGTCTTCTGGTATATCATCTGCGGCCTTCGGAGAGTTATCATAAGGCAATTGCGTTTAGGAGACTGGAACCGATTATTAAAATTGCTGTGGTATTTCCTTTTTCCATTTTGACCGCGCTTAATATCAGCCAGGGAATCGGTCAGCATGTGTTTGTATGGTTTGTAATGGTTCTGGTATTCTCGGCCTGGGTCATCTCAACCGCCATGGATTTTCTGTACCGGATGGATATCAGGGAAAGCCTGCGTCCCCGTATCTCCACAGGGGCAGTGCTGGTCATGCTGGCGGCGATGACCGTTATCTACCGATTTGATGTTTTTCAAGTGGATACTTATCTTCCGAAAGAAAATAAGATAGAAAGTATGTCCGTCTATATTAACAGCATGAACAGCCTGTACAGCTATCCATATAATTCCGTTTATTATCAGGGTGACAGTGAGATAAAAACATATCTTGAAAATACCAAATATGAAGAATTCGACAGCATTTATGACCTGGCTGCCCTGGGAGTGGAAGCCCAGAAAGAAAATGATGGTTTCCCAAAACTGAAAGACGGAGAAGACCTGTTGTACTATTATGTAAAATATCACCTGAAATCAGGCCGGAATGTGTACCGGTACTATGAAGTGAAGCAGGATGATGCCGCGCTGAAGCTGATGGGAAATATTTATGACAGCTGGGAATATAAACAGCAGACCCTTCCTGTGGAATTTATTGATGCGGAGAAGATAACAGAGATTTCCTTAAATGATATTTTCTCTGCCAACAGACAGGTCACAACCTCGGAGACGGCAATGCAGAATATTTTCAAGACCTACAAAAGCGAGTGGGAAAGCCTGGAATTTAAGGAGAGCCTGGATCAGCAGGTAGTAGGCTTTTTAAACATTGATTGTATCAGCGCTGAACAGGGCAGTAGATTTGAAAATGGTACTGCATCCTTAGATATTACCCAGACATTGTCACTGCCCCTGTATGAGGGATTCCGGAATACCAGAAAACTGCTGGAAGAGGCGGGGTGCCATGTCTATACAAAAGAGGATGTGGATAAGATGGAGAAGATCGTTGTGGTTTCCAGTGATAATAACGGAAACACAGAAGAATTTACATTTTCGGATAAAGAGGATAGGATGGAGATACTGGAAAAGTTTGTTTTTGACCAGTACAGCAATCCTGCAAAAAATCTCTATCCGGATTATTCAAAGAGTCTGCGCATCTACTGGAAAGATGGGGCAGGTGAGACAAAAGAAGGGATTTACCTGAGCAATGACCTGCCGTCCTGTGTGAAAAAGGTGCTGAAAACAGAAAACTGACGAACCGTCTGACAGATAGAAAAACAGGGGCTGCCGCATGAATGTGCGGCGGCCCCTTGTCGTGGTTGACAAGGCAGGAACAAAGAGGGTAAAATATAACTATCAATGATTCCGGTCCCAGTGATATCCGGCGGAAGGAAGAGGAAAACAACATGAAGAGACAATTATCCTTTGAGAATGAAAAGGAACTGGTGCTGGTGGGAAAAGCGCTCTCCTCAGAGATTCGGATTCGTATCCTGAAGCTTCTGGATGAAAATCCCCTGTGCGTCAATGAAATTGCAGAGATCCTGCAGATTCCGGCCTCCTCGGCAGCCTTAAATGTCCGTGTGCTGGAGGAAGCAGGGCTGATCCGTACCGAACTGAAGCCCGGAGTGAGGGGGGCCATGAAGCTCTGTATCCGGCAGAATGAGGAGCTGGTGCTCCATCTGCAGCAGCTGCGGGGACCGAAGCATGAGGAAGTCATCTCCATGCCGGTAGGCAATTATGTGGATTATAAGATCACGCCCACCTGTGGTATGGTCAATGATGAGGAGTATATTGACGGGGAGGACGAGCCCCGGTGTTTTTATGACCCAAGGCGGACAACCGCCAAGCTGGTCTGGTTCTCCTCCGGTTATCTGGAATACCGTTTTCCCAATGCAGGGATCCAGGGAAGCAGGGTAAAGCGTCTGGAGATCTCTGCGGAACTGTGTTCTGAGACTGCGGATTATGATCTGGACTGTCCCTCAGACATTACTCTGTGGGTCAACGGTGTGGATGCGGGGACCTGGACCTGTCCAAGCGACTTTGGCGGCAGGAGAGGCAAACTGAACCCGGACTGGTGGGAGGATAAGAATTCCCAGTACGGCAATCTGAAAAAATGGGTGATGGATACAGAGGGGACATATCTGGACGGCGTGAAAGTGAGCAGTGTGCCGGTATCCGGATATGACCTGGTAGAAAGGCCTTATATCTCCGTACGCATTGGCATCAAGGAGAATGCAGAGCATATGGGGGGTGTGAATATTTTTGGCTGTAGTTTTGGAGACTATCCCCAGGATATTCTGATGCGGATTGAATATTGAAAAAAATATTTCCTGTGTTATAATAAAAGAACAGGAAAAATGTTTTAAAACAAAATTAATATATCTAATAAGCCGGCAGACCTATTGGCTATATTGGAACATAGGAGGAGTGGGAGGATGAAGCGAAAACTGCAAAACCGGTTTTGCGAGCTGTTCGGCGCAGACGGCGACATCCGATACTATTTTTCACCTGGCCGTGTGAACCTCATCGGGGAGCACACAGACTATAACGGGGGACATGTATTTCCATGTGCCCTCACAAATGGTACATATGGAGCGGCGAGAATCCGGAAAGACCGGAAACTGCGTCTTTACTCCGAAAATTTCAGCAATGCGGGGGTTTTTGAGACAAGCCTGGATGACCTTAGATATCATGAGAGAGCCGGATGGACCAACTATTTAAAAGGTGTTATCTGGACATTCATGACCAAAGGTTATCCTATAAAAAAAGGGCTTGATCTGGTAATCGGCGGTAATATTCCCAATGGCTCAGGTCTTTCCTCCTCCGCTTCCATAGAACTTCTCATGGCTATGGTTTTAAAAGATTTATATGGCTTTTCAGATTTGACCAAAACAGAAATGGCCCTTTTTGGACAGTACGCGGAGAATAAGTTCTGCGGCATGAACTGCGGGATCATGGACCAGTTTACTGTGGCAACGGGTAAGAAAGGTCATGCGATTTTCCTGGATACCAGCAATCTGCGTTATGAATATGCGCCCATCAGACTGGGGAATGCGTCCCTTCTCATTTCGGTCAGCAATAAGAAAAGAAGACTGACGGACTCCAAGTACAATGAACGCAGAAGAGAATGCGAGGCAGCCCTCAAAGAGCTTCAGTCCATAGTGGATATCCGTTCTCTGGGAGAATTGACAGGGGAGGCCTTTGAGGAAGTAAAAGAGATCATCAAAGACCCGGTGCATGTGAAACGCGCGCGCCACGCGGTCTGCGAGAATCAGCGGACCATACAGGCAGTAAAAGCGCTGAAAGAGCAGGATTTAAAAAGATTTGGCATGCTTATGAATGAGTCCCACATCTCGCTGAGAGATGACTACGAGGTCACGGGAAGGGAGCTGGATACCCTGGCAGAGGCAGCCTGGGACCAGCCCGGCGTCCTGGGTTCCCGCATGACGGGGGCAGGCTTTGGAGGCTGCACAGTCAGCATCGTGGAGGATGGCTTTGTGGAGGCATTTATTCGGAATGTGGGCTCTGTTTATAAGAAAAAAATCGGTTACGGTGCGGATTTCTACAGGGTGGAGATCGGTGACGGGGCCAGAAGAATCGGATAACAGGAAGGGGAAATACTATGTTAAACAACAGTATTAAAAAACTTGTGCAGTACGGATCAGAGACAGGCCTGGTGCCTGCATGTGAGAAAAATTATACCATCAACCTGCTTCTGGATTTATTCCGTCAGGACGACTATGAGGAGCCTTGTGAGGAGTACAGGGACGTGGATTTGGAGGAAACTTTGGGCGAACTGCTGGATGAAGCTGTAAAACGCGGCCTGATCGAGGACAGTATCGGCTACCGTGACCTGTTTGACACCAAGATCATGAACTGTCTTATGCCCCGTCCGGCACAGGTGCAGGAAAAATTCTGGAAGGAATATGAAAAATCCCCGGAGACTGCTACGGATTATTTCTACAAACTGAGCCAGGACAGTGACTACATCCGCCGTTACCGCATTAAGAAGGACAGAAAATGGACTGTGGACAGCTCTTACGGCACCATTGATATTACCATCAACCTTTCAAAGCCGGAAAAAGACCCCAAAGCCATTGCAGCAGCCAGGAATGCGAAACAGAGCAGCTATCCCAAATGTCTCCTCTGTATGGAAAACGAGGGATACGCAGGCCGTTTGAATCATCCGGCCAGAGAGAACCACAGGATCATTCCTATCACGGTCAATGAAAGCCCCTGGGGATTCCAGTATTCCCCCTATGTGTATTACAATGAACACTGCATTGTTTTTAACGGGCAGCATGTACCTATGAAAATCGAGAGGAATGCTTTTGTAAAGCTCTTTGATTTTGTAAAGCTGTTTCCCCACTATTTCCTTGGCTCCAATGCGGATCTGCCTATCGTAGGAGGCTCTATTTTAAGCCATGACCATTTCCAGGGAGGCCATTATACTTTTGCCATGGCAAAAGCGCCCATAGAGGAGAGCGTGACCATACCCGGATATGAAGATGTGGAGGCCGGTATCGTAAATTGGCCGCTGTCTGTGCTTCGTATCCGCCATAAGGATGAAAAACGCCTGATTGACCTTGCTGCGCATGTGCTTGATAGCTGGAGAAGCTATACGGATGAGGATGCTTTTGTCTTTGCCGAGACAGACGGGGAGCCTCACAACACCATCACCCCTATTGCAAGAAAGATTGGGGATACCTTTGAACTGGATCTGACACTGAGAAATAATATCACCACAGAGGAGCACCCCCTGGGTGTTTATCATCCCCATGCGGAATATCATCATATTAAGAAAGAGAACATCGGTCTGATCGAGGTCATGGGACTGGCGGTGCTTCCGGCCAGGCTGAAAGACGAGCTGGAACTGCTGGCCTCCTACATTCTGGAAGGCAGAGATCCGGCAGAAAATGAGATGCTGGAAAAACACGCAGACTGGGTAAAAGAATTCCTGCCGAAATACCAGGATATCAATGAAAAGAATGTGATGGATATTCTTCAGGAAGAGGTGGGACAGGTCTTTGTCAAGGTGCTGGAGGACGCCGGCGTGTACAAATGTACCCCTGAGGGAAGGGCTGCTTTCAAAAAATTCCTTGCCACATTATAAATTCTTGGATATAATAAGATACAAAAAGACAGGTCGGGTGCCTGTCTTTTTTGTTAAAGGTATGCTATACTGGACCTATACTGCCGGAATTGCCGGTGAAACAGACAGAAGAGAGTGTGAGTACAAAGTATGAAGGAAAAAAGGGTAGCGGATTCCCAGACAGAGCAGACGTATCTCATGCGTCCAAAGTATCTGAATGGCTACGGAAAGCTTTTCGGCGGACAGCTTATGGGCTGGATTGACGAGATCGCCAGCATTGTAGCCATGCGGCACAGCGAATCCGAGATCACGACTGCTGCCATAGATAATTTAAATTTTAAAGAAAGCGCCTCTGTGGATGACGTGATCGTCCTGAGAGGAAAGATCACCCACGTGGGACGTACATCCATGGAAGTGCGGGTGGACACCTATGTGGAGAGCCGCCGGGGGATCAGAAAGATCATCAACCGCGCCTATGTGGTCATGGTGGCAGTGGATGACTGCCAGCATCCAAAACCAGTGCCGGGACTGCTTGTGGAGACAGAGGCAGAAAAAGCGGAGTGGCAAGGCGGAGAGAAGCGCTATGCTTTGCGTAAACAGCGGCGAATAGAAGGATATTGAGCAAAAATCCCATCGCCAAAGGCGATTCTGCATGGACTTTTGCCTGTAACTGTCAGGGAACTGAACAGTTACGATATTGATTAAAAGGAGATTAAAATGAGCGAAAAAATCCTGCTGATAGACGGACACAGTATATTGAACAGAGCTTATTACGGCCTGCCTGAACTAACCAACTCGGAGGGGCTTCACACCAATGCCATATATGGATTTTTAAACATCCTGTTCAAGACCATAGAGGAGGAAAAGCCGGATTATCTGACGGTAGCCTTTGATCTGCACGCACCAACCTTCCGGCACCAGATGTATGAGGCCTACAAGGGTACCAGAAAACCCATGCCTCAGGAGTTAAGGGAGCAGGTGCCTGTGATGAAGGATGTGCTTGCAGCCATGGGTGTGTGCATGATCTCCAAGGAAGGGTATGAGGCAGACGACCTTTTAGGCACCCTTGCAAAGAAGAGCGAGGAGAAGGGTATGGAAGTTACCGTCCTCTCCGGAGACAGGGACCTTCTGCAGCTTGCCAGCAGCCATATCTGTATCAGGATCCCCAAGACCAGGTTCGGCAAGACCACAGTGGAGGATTATTTTGCTGATGACGTGAAAGAAAAATATCAGTTAAGCCCGGAGCAGATCATTGAACTGAAGGCACTCATGGGCGATGCGTCCGATAACATTCCGGGACTGCCGGGAGTGGGAGAAAAGACCGCCACAAAAATCCTGCTGGAGTACGGAAATGTGGAAAATGCCTACGCGCATGTGGAGGACATCAAGCCGAACAAGGCGAAAAACGCGTTTCTTGAGCACTACGATCTGGCAGTCCTCAGCAAGAAGCTGGCTGCCATTAATATAGACAGCCCTGTGGAATATGACTGGGAAAGTGCCAGGATCAAAGATTATTACACTCAGGATGCCTATGATTTCTTTAAAGAGCTGGAATTCAAGAACTTTCTCTCCCGGTTTGAGGACACCAGTGCCCCCGCTGAGGTGGAGAAAAGCTTCTCAACGGTGACAGAGCTTGACCAGGCTGAGGAGATCTTTGGGAAGGCCAGGCAGAAACCGGAGCTGGGACTTCACATTTTAAAGGAAAACGGTGTGTTTCTGGGAATGGGGCTTTCCTTTCTGGATGAGGAAAAAGTGCTGTCTTACTGTTTCCTTCCCCAGGGATTTTTGACGGAGGCCTATCTGCTTGAACAGGCGCAGGTGCTCTGTCAGGAGGCAGCCATGGTATCCTCCCTGGATGTAAAATCCATGCTGCGCCATATGGACCTGGAGAACCACACGAAAATGTTTGATGCAGGGATCGCGGCCTATCTGATGAATCCGCTGAAATCTGCCTACACTTACGATGATATCGCAAAAGAGTACTTAGGAGAGATGCTTCCCGCAAAGGAGGACCTTCTGGGAAAACTAAACTATACAAAAGGGATGAAAGACCAGGAGGAACAGGCAGCGTTGTCTGTCTGCTACATGGCATATGTGGCCCTGAAAAGCAGGAAGCCCCTGAAAAAAGCTCTGGAGGGGACAGAAATGCTGCATCTCTTCACAAACATTGAGATGCCTCTTCTCTTTACCCTCTCCGAAATGGAGAAGGAGGGGATCCGGGTAAATGCCCAGGCTTTAAAAGAGTATGGGGACCAGCTCTATGTGAGGATTTTGGAGCTTGAAAAGGAGATCTACCAGGAGGCAGGGGAGGAATTCAATATCAATTCCCCAAAACAGCTCGGTGTGATCTTGTTTGAAAAGCTGAAGTTGCCGGGGGGAAAGAAGACCAAGACCGGTTATTCCACTGCAGCGGATGTCCTTGAGAAACTGGCCCCTGACCATAAGCTGGTGGCAGATATTCTGGAGTACAGACAGCTGGCAAAGCTGAAATCCACCTATGCGGACGGCCTTGCAGTCTATATCGGGGAGGATGAGAGGATCCATTCCACCTTCAACCAGACGATCACCGCCACGGGGCGTATCAGCAGTACAGAACCGAATCTGCAGAATATTCCCATCCGTATGGAGCTGGGGAGGCTTATACGCAAGGTCTTTATCCCAAGAGACGGGTACGTGTTTACGGATGCGGACTACTCCCAGATCGAGCTTCGTGTGCTGGCACATATGTCGGGGGATGAAAAACTGATCCAGGCTTATCAGGAGGCTCAGGATATCCACCGCATGACAGCCTCCCAGGTATTTCATGTCCCCTTTGATGAGGTGACGGATTTACAGAGGAGAAATGCCAAGGCAGTCAATTTTGGCATTGTCTACGGCATCAGTTCTTTTGGCCTTTCCCAAGATTTGAGTATCACCAGGAAAGAGGCTGCCCAGTATATTGAAAATTATTTCGAGACATACCCAAAAATCAAGGGATTTCTGGACGGTCTGGTGACAGAGGCAAAAGAGAAGGGATATGTGACCACCATGTTCGGCAGAAGACGTCCGGTTCCGGAATTGAAATCCAGCAACTTCATGCAGCGTTCCTTCGGTGAACGGGTAGCCATGAATTCGCCGATTCAGGGAACCGCGGCTGATATTATTAAAATCGCCATGATCCGGGTGGGAAAAGCGCTGAAGGAACAGAATTTAAAATCACGTCTGCTTCTGCAGGTGCACGATGAACTGCTGGTGGAGACCGCAGAGGACGAGACCGCGCAGGTTTCAGCCATTTTGGAAAAAGAGATGAAAAATGCCGCCAGTCTGGCTGTATCGCTGGAGATTGATATGCATACAGGAAGCAACTGGTATGAGGCAAAGTAAAGATACAGGGATTCAGGGGAGTACAAGGGATAAAGGAGGAACTGTTATGAGAGTCATAGGTGTGACCGGAGGGGTAGGCTCCGGAAAAAGTTTTGTACTGAATTATATTGAGGAACATTTTGATGCACGGGTGGTCAAGGCAGATGACGTGGGGCATCTGCTGATGATGCCCGGCCAGGTCTGCTATGAGCCGGTCATCCGGCTTTTTGGTGACTGGATCGTGAATGAGGATGGTTCTCTTAACAGGGAAACGATCGCGCAGATCGTATTTGAAAAGAAGGACATGCTGGAAAAACTGGATAAAATCATTCATCCTGCAGTGAAAAAATATATTGTCAGAGAGATTGAGCGCTCCAAAAAAGAGGAGACAGAATTCTTCTTTATTGAGGCGGCTTTATTATTGGAAGATAATTATGATGAAATTTATGATGAATTGTGGTATATTTATTGCGAAAAAGAAGTACGCATGGAAAGGCTTCGCCGTGACAGGGGCTATTCTGAGGAAAAAGCCAGAAAAGTGATGGAAAATCAACTGTCTGAGGATGAATTTGAAGCCAAATGTGACTTTTTATTATATAACGACGAAGATGTGGCCCATACCTATCTTCAGATTGAGCGAAGGATGAGAACATATTATGAACCTATGTAGTATTGCCAGCGGTAGCAGCGGCAATTGTATTTATGTGGGCAGTGACCATGCAGGCATTCTGGTGGATGTGGGTATCAGCGGCAAGAAGATTGAAGAAGGCCTCAATACCATTGACCGCACCACAAAGGACTGCGACGGTATCCTGATCACCCATGAGCACTCTGACCATATCAAGGGTCTGGGTGTTATTTCCAGAAAGTATAAGATTCCCATTTACTGTACCCGGGGAACCATGGAGGGGATGCAGCGTATGTCCACTCTCGGCAAGATGCCGGAAGGGCTGTACCGGGTCATACGGGCAGACGAACCATTTTCTATCGGAGATCTGGACATTCATCCCTTTAACATTTCCCACGATGCGGCAGAGCCGGTGGGATACCGGGTGAATCATGAGAACAAGTCCGTGGGGATCGCCACGGATTTGGGCAAGTATAATGATTACATAGTGGAACAGCTCCAGGGATTGGATGCCCTGCTGCTGGAGGCAAACCACGACGTGAACATGCTGCAGGTGGGAAGTTATCCCTATTACTTAAAACAGCGGATCCTGGGCGAGAGAGGCCATCTGTCCAATGAGTCAGCAGGCAGGCTTTTATGCCGTCTGCTCCACGGCAAAATGAAACAGATCATGCTGGGCCATCTGAGCCGTGAGAACAATTACGAGGCATTGGCTTATGAGACCGTATGCTCAGAGGTGACTATGGGGGAAAATCCATGGTGTTCCTCTGACTTTAAGATTTCTGTAGCGCACAGGGATTGTGCATCAGAGCTGATCACCGTATAGACGGTAACTATAATATACATTTACGAGGAGAAAAAAATGAAGAAGACAATCATCAGCGTAGTAGGACAGGATACCGTAGGAATTATTGCCAGAGTCTGCACTTATCTGGCAGAGAATAATATTAACATCCTGGATATTTCCCAGACCATCATTGACGGTTATTTCAATATGATGATGATAACAGATGCCAGCAAATCCGAGAAAAAGCTGGATCAGATTTCCGCAGAGCTGTCAAAACTGGGTGAGGAAATCGGCGTTGTGATCCACGCACAGCATGAGGATATCTTTACGAAGATGCACCGTATCTAATCTGGAAACCCAGGAAAGGACAAGAGAAGAATATGATTAACATTTTTGAAGTAAATGAAACCAATAAGATGATCGAGCAGGAAAATCTGGATGTGCGTACTATTACCATGGGTATCAGCCTTCTGGACTGTATTGACTCTGACCTGCAGCAGGTAAACAGAAAAATTTACAATAAAATCACTACCCTGGCAAGAAATCTGGTGGAGACCGGTGATGAGATCTCCGGAGAGTACGGCATCCCTGTTGTAAACAAGAGGATCTCCGTAACCCCCATTGCACTGGTTGGCGGAGCAGCCTGTAAAGCACCGGAGGATTTTGTGACCCTGGCAGAGACTCTGGACCGGGCGGCAAAAGAGGTTGGCGTGAACTTTATCGGAGGTTACTCTGCCCTGGTTTCAAAAGGCATGACAAAAGCAGATGAAATGCTGATTCGTTCCATTCCGGAAGCCCTGGCTGCCACAGAGAGGGTCTGCAGCTCCATCAATCTCGGTTCCTCCAAGACAGGCATCAACATGGATGCGGTTAAGCTCATGGGAGAGATCGTACTGGCTACAGCCCAGGCCACCAGAGAGCAGGATTCCCTGGGATGTGCCAAACTGGTTGTGTTCTGCAATGCGCCGGATGACAATCCTTTCATGGCAGGTGCCTTCCACGGAGTGACGGAGGCGGACGCCATCATCAATGTAGGTGTATCCGGTCCGGGTGTTGTGAAGACAGCGCTGGAAAAAGTCCGCGGAAAAGATTTTGAGGTTCTGTGCGAGACGATCAAGAAGACTGCTTTCAAGGTGACACGGGTGGGCCAGCTGGTTGCCCAGGAGGCCTCCAAACGCCTTGGGATTCCTTTTGGTATTGTGGACTTATCCCTTGCACCCACTCCGGCCATCGGAGACAGTGTGGCGGACATTCTCCATGAGATCGGCGTGGAGTACGCCGGTGCTCCGGGCACAACGGCGGCCCTTGCGCTTCTCAATGACCAGGTGAAAAAAGGCGGCGTTATGGCTTCCTCCTATGTGGGCGGCTTGAGCGGAGCTTTCATTCCGGTCAGCGAGGACCAGGGAATGATCGACGCGGTGAATGCCAATGCCCTGACCATAGAAAAACTGGAGGCCATGACCTGCGTATGCTCTGTAGGACTGGATATGATAGCCATTCCGGGAGACACCAAAGCCAGCACAATCTCCGGTATTATTGCAGACGAATGTGCGATCGGCATGGTGAATCAGAAGACAACGGCTGTCCGGCTGATTCCTGTTATCGGAAAAAGCGTGGGAGAGACCGTGGAGTTTGGAGGTCTTCTGGGCTATGCACCCATCATGCCGGTAAACCAGTATTCCTGTGAAGCTTTTGTAAACAGAGGCGGAAGAATACCGGCCCCTATACACAGCTTTAAGAATTAAATAATTGAACTTGCAGGTAAAAAAATCATACTGGGACTGTGTTTCATTATATGGAACACGGTCCCAGATTTTTATGCTTTCCATAGCCCGAATGTCCTCAAATTGGAAAAATGCGCCAAAATAGTTAAAAAGTTATTGACAAGATGCGTTAGGATGTGCTAACTTATAGGTAGTTAGAAAAACCTAACCTTGATGATGAGTGATGAATAAGGAGTGATGAAAAATGCCTTTAACTATGGCTTCAGCAGGAGAAACAAAGCAGATTAAAAAAGTAGGCGGTAAGGAAGAAGTAAAGCGCCATCTGGAGAATCTTGGCTTTGTGACAGGAACGGATGTGACCGTTGTTTCCCAGTTGGGCGGCAATGTGATCGTCAATGTGAAAGATTCCAGAATTGCCATCAGCAGTGAGATGGCTAACAGGATCATGGTATAGCAGGATTTAAAATGAAATAGATTTAAGCCTGCCTTATGAAACAGGTATGGTTACATAGAAAGAGGAGGATATGCAGAAATGGAGACACTGCGGAATGTAAAATGCGGACAGAGCGTCAGAGTGGTGAAGCTGCATGGAGAGGGCGCTGTCAAACGCCGTATTATGGATATGGGAATCACAAAAGGCACAGATGTCTATGTAAGAAAAGTAGCGCCCCTCGGCGACCCCATAGAAGTTACGGTGAGAGATTATGAGCTTTCCCTGAGAAAAGCAGACGCAGAGATGATTGAAGTTCAGTAGAAAGGCTGCCGGCTATTGAAGGCCGCAGCATTTTTCGGGATTTATGGTTAGAATATTCTAACCATATTTTTTGGGAGTGAAGTTAGTGGAAACTAATTTAGAGGAGGAAGAGAAAATGTCAGTTAAAATTGCGCTTGCCGGCAACCCTAACTGTGGTAAGACCACACTGTTCAATGCATTGACAGGGGCTAATCAGTTTGTGGGAAACTGGCCCGGTGTTACAGTAGAAAAAAAGGAAGGTAAGCTGAAAGGGAACAAAGATGTTATCATCATGGACCTTCCGGGAATATATTCCCTGTCACCTTACACACTGGAGGAAGTGGTAGCCAGAAACTATCTGATCACAGAGCGTCCGGATGCCATATTAAACATTGTGGACGGCACGAACCTGGAGAGGAACCTGTATCTGTCCACCCAGCTTATGGAGCTTGGTATTCCTGTCATCATGGCAGTGAACATGATGGATGTGGTAGCAAAAAACGGAGATATCATTAAGATTAGTGAGCTGTCCAGACAACTGGGCTGTGAAGTGGTGGAGATTTCCGCGTTGAAAGGAACCGGAATCCGGGAGGCAGCTGACAAGGCAGTGCGGGTCGCCCGGAAAAAAAGCGCAGGGATGCCTGTCCATAAATTCCAGAAACGAGTGGAGGAAGCACTGGATGAGATTGAAGCTCTGCTGGGTGGAAATATTCCGGAGGAACAGAGGCGTTTCTATGCGGTAAAACTTTTCGAGAGAGATAATAAGATCGGTGAGACCATTTCCGGTCTGCCGGATGTGGAATCCATCATCACAGCCGTGGAAAAAGACCTGGATGATGATTCGGAGAGTATTGTCACCAATGAGAGATACACGTACATAGGAAATGTGGCCAAGAAGGCATACAATAAAAAAAGCAAGGGGAAGATGACAACCTCAGATAAGATCGACGGGATCGTTACAAACCGTTTCCTTGGCCTTCCCATTTTCTTTGCGGTGATGGCGCTGGTTTATTATATATCTGTGAGTACAGTGGGCGGATGGGCCACTGACTGGGTAAATGACGGTGTGTTTGCGGATGGATGGAACTTCCTGGGGATTTCTTCCCTGCACGTTCCCGCAATACCTGAACTGCTGAAGAACGGCCTGGAGGCCATCAACTGCGCGGCATGGCTGCAGAGTCTGATCGTGGACGGTATAGTAGCTGGTGTAGGTGCTGTCCTTGGATTTGTACCTCAGATGCTGGTACTGTTTTTATTCCTGGCATTCCTGGAAGGCTGCGGATACATGGCCAGAGTTGCATTCATTATGGACCGTATCTTCCGTAAATTCGGTCTTTCCGGAAAATCCTTCATCCCTATGCTGATCGGTACGGGATGCGGCGTTCCGGGCATTATGGCATCCAGAACCATTGAAAATGACAGAGACCGTAAGATGACCATCATGACAACCACATTTATCCCGTGCAGCGCAAAACTTCCCATTATTGCCCTGATCGCAGGCGCCCTGTTCGGCGGTGCATGGTGGGTGGCACCCAGTGCATATATTGTGGGGGTTCTGGCAATCATTTGTTCCGGTATTATATTAAAGAAAACCAGGAAATTCGCCGGCGACCCGGCTCCCTTCGTCATGGAGCTTCCGGCATATCACATGCCAACCGTGGGAAATGTACTCAGGAGCATGTGGGAGAGAGGCTGGTCCTTCATTAAAAAAGCAGGTACGGTTATTCTTCTTTCCACGATCTTTATCTGGTTTACCCAGGGATTCGGTTTCGAGAACGGTACCTTTGGCATGGTTGACGATATGAATCATTCCCTGCTGGCAGCTATCGGCAAAGGTATCTCCTGGCTGTTCATTCCTCTTGGATGGGGAGACTGGAAAGCAGCCGTTGCAGCCGTCTCCGGATTGGTTGCAAAGGAAAATGTGGTTGGTACTTTTGGTATCCTCTACGGATTTGCGGAAGTGGCGGAAAACGGAGCAGAGATTTGGGGAACACTGGCAGGCAGCTTTACAGCCGCTGCTGCATATTCCTTCCTGGTGTTCAACCTTCTGTGTGCACCCTGCTTTGCGGCTATGGGAGCCATCAAACGTGAAATGAACAATGCAGGCTGGTTCTGGTTTGCCATTGGATATCAGACCTTGCTGGCGTACTGCTCCTCTCTGGTTGTCTACCAGATTGGACATCTGCTGGAGGGCGGAGCGTTTGGTTTCGGCACCGTAGCGGCGATCCTTGTATTGGCAGTTTTCCTGTATCTGCTGTTCAGACCATACAAAGAAAAAGGTACACTAGATGTGAAAATCAAGACAGGTAAGGCGGCGAAGGCATAAATGCCTTCCGGCCTGTCCGGAAAGGTGGGATAGATATGAATGCTGGGACAATTATAGTGCTGTTGGTTTTACTCTGTGTTGTGGGGCTGATCGTCAGAAAGATCGTGAGAGACAAGAAGGCCGGCAATACCTGTGGAAGCTGCGGCGGTAACTGCAGCTGCTGCTCTGGGGCAGCAGAACAGAAGTTAAAATAGAGGTGATCTTACGCAGCCGGATGGAACGCTGGGGCGTGTCGGGCTGGAGTTTCAGACATATGCTAAAGGATAACGGGAGGCTTTTGTATATCATTTACAAAAGCGGTCCCGTTTTTTTGTGTGCGGACCGTTTCATACAGGTTGGAGGCAAACAAGTCCTGCCGGAATTTTTCCCGGGCTGTCTCACCCAGCAGCTTTTGGTGATCCGCTGCTTTGGTGATGAGCGGAATCTCCGCCTTTGCTTTAATTTCCCGAAGAAGGCCCCTGTCAGCCTTTTTAAAGCCCAGTATTCGAGCATAAGGGGGCACGGAAATAGGGCGTTCCTCTGCTTTTATATTGAGAAGCACATGGAGAAGCGCCCGGCTGATACGGGTGTACGTCAGCTCCCGTGTTTTTAACAGGGCCGAAAATTGAGAGAAGCTTTGGTATTCATTTAAACGGGCATGGATACGTCTGGCCAATTCCGGGGACATATCAGAATACATGCTGAGCTCTTGGGGGGTATGCAGCATGAGTTTGTAGCGGAGCAGCAGTGAAAAATCATCATCCCAAACAGGAGATTCCCCGGAAAGCCTGTCCGCTGCCAGCAGGGCAGCTGATCTAGGCATGGTCTTTGTGAGAAATTTGCCATAGACGGATGGTACATTTTTAACTCCTGCTGGGATTTCCTTTAAATAGTTTCGGATGGCGGTGGCACTGGAAAAAGAAGCGGACAGGTCCTTGTCATGATATCCCGCGCCTTCACGCTTCAGGGCAGAGGGCTGTATTTTACTGTTTGACCGCTTCAGGGCCTTTATATATTCCAGGCCAAGGATATTGTTGGGGGAATCCAGAAGCCCGGACAGAGATTCGGACCGGTTAAGGGCTGCAAAAGCTTCTTTGCGGGCAGCAGGAAAAGAATAGCCCTTTTTTAAAAGGGAACGAAGAGTATGCTGATAAGCGGTATGTTCCGTTAAAAGAGCTTCCGCGCATGCAGCCAGTGCCGTGGTATCCCCGGATTCGCTTCCAAAACAGAGCGCATCCACGCAGCCAAGCCGGTCCAGCACATGGACGGCACCGGAAGCAAAATATTCCGCACTTGCGCAGGCGCTTGAAACAGGCAGTTCCAGCACCAGATCCGCACCGTTCAAAAGAGCCATGCGGGTGCGGAGGTATTTGTCAAACAGGGCAGGCGCTCCTCTCTGCACGAAATCTCCGCTCATGATCACTACAAGGTGCTCAGCGTCTGTAAGCTCTCTGGCTTTTTTTAGATGATACGCGTGGCCTTTATGAAAAGGATTGTATTCGGCAATGATTCCGGTGATTCTGCTCATAGGATCCCTATTCCCTTCTGTATGAATGTCTGTTACACTTGTCCTTTATTATTGGTTTAAATATAACAAATATTCTGTCTTCAGACAACCATTTATATTTTCCCGTTACATGTTCCTAAAAGAATACAAAATTTGCCCGTAAATTTAAACAGTGCCCTTGTACCATTTTTTGAAAAGATGTATAATGATACCAAACGTGGCTGTTTTGGCCGCGAAGATGTATGATAACGGAGGAAAAAACATGAACGTATTAGTAGTAAACTGCGGAAGTTCATCCCTGAAATTCCAGTTGATCAATTCTGACACAGAAGAAGTTGCTGCAAAAGGCTTATGCGAGCGTATCGGCATTGACGGAAGACTGGTTTATCAGCCGGCAGGCGGTGAGAAAGAGACAACAGAAGCAGCAATGCCAACCCATACAGAGGCCATCAAAATGGTTCTTGACGCTTTAGTAAACCCGAAGACAGGTGTATTAAAGAGCCTGGACGAAGTGGAAGCGATCGGACACCGTGTCCTGCACGGAGGTGCTAAGATTTCCGATTCCTGTATCATTGATGACGAAGTTATCTCTGTTATTGAAGAGTGCTGTGACCTGGGACCGCTGCACAACCCGGCTAACTTAATGGGTATCCGCGCATGTATGGAACTGATGCCCGGCAAGCCAAACGTGGCAGTGTTCGACACAGCTTTCCATCAGACTATGCCGGAGAAAGCATACATGTATGCGATTCCGTACAAATATTATGACAAATATAAAGTCCGCAAATACGGTTTCCACGGAACTTCCCATCGTTTCGTATCCAAAGAGACCATTAAATTCCTGGGACTTGATCCGGACAACTCCAAAGTGATCGTAGCGCATTTAGGAAACGGTTCCTCTATCAGCGCGGTTGTGAACGGCAAATGTGTGGACACCAGCATGGGACTGACTCCTCTGGAAGGTCTTGTAATGGGAACACGTTCCGGTGATTTGGATCCGGCTGTTCTGGAATTCATCTGCGGAAAAGAAAACATTGACGTAAAAGAGATGGTGCGCATCCTGAACAAAGAATCCGGACTGTTAGGTCTGTCCCAAGGTCTGTCCAGTGACTTCCGTGACTTAAACGAAGCCAGAGAACAGGGAAACCCGGATGCCAAGAGAGCCGTTGACTGCCTGTGCTACCGTATTGTAAAATACATTGGTTCCTATGTGGCAGCTATGAACGGCGTGGACGCCATCGCTTTCACAGGCGGCATCGGTGAGAATGCCATCCCGGTTCGTGAGACGGTTGTCAACAGCCTTTCTTACCTGGGAATCACCCTGGACGAGGAAGCAAACCAGAAACGCGGAGAGAACATGATCATCTCCACTGCAGATTCCAAAGTGAAAGTTGCCGTGGTTCCCACCAACGAAGAGCTTGCAATCTGTCAGGAAACAGCAGAATTAGTCAAGAATGAGAAATAATAGTTGACAAATTGAAAATCCCTATGTATAATTTACTAGGTGTGATTAGGAGACTATTATGCTAATTGATTTATCAGAAATTTTATCCCTGGAAGGAAAGACACAGGTCATAGAAGCACCTGTTTCCATGGATTCCTTTCAATCGAAACTAGGCAGCTTTCCTGTGAAGGCAAAAGAGCCTGTAGTTCTTACAATAACGAATACCGGCAAAAAGGTTCTGCACCTGGAAGCAAAAGGCAGTGTAACTCTGTCCATTCCCTGTGACCGCTGTTTAAAAGGGGTTCCGGTGGACTTTCCCTTTGCACTGGAAAGAGATATGGATATGAAAGTTTCGGAGGAAGACAGGATAAAAGACTTAGATGAAATTAATTATGTCACAGGTTGTAGCCTGGATGTTGAGCAGTTAGTGCATAATGAGATTTTAATCCGTTGGCCTTTACGGGTCCTGTGTAAAGAGGACTGCAAGGGAATCTGCAGCCATTGCGGCAAAGATTTAAATGACGGCCCCTGTTCCTGCGAGCAGGAAAGCCTCGATCCGAGAATGGCAGCAATCCGTGATATATTTAGCAAATTTAAGGAGGTGTAACTATGTCCATCTGTCCAAAAAATAAAACTTCAAAAGCAAGAAGAGATAAAAGAAGAGCTAACTGGAAAATGAGCGCTCCGAACTTAGTAAAATGCAGCAAATGTGGAGCCTTAATGATGCCACACAGAGTATGCAAAGCTTGCGGAAGTTACAACAAAAAAGAAATCATCAAAATGGGTGAAGAATAATTCATGCATGAGAAAGGCCTTCTGGACAACCAGGAGGCTTTTTTGTAATATTTTTGTAATAAATCTATAAAAAACCTTGCGGTTTATGTAAAAACAAGTTAATATAGAACTGGAATTACAACCGATGAATCAAAAATCACATTTCTATTAAAGGAGGAAGATGGATGAATAAATGGTTAAAGAAAGGGATTCTGCTTCTTGCAGTCGGATGCCTTACTTTTGCCGTGACGGGCTGCAGCGGGGAAAAGGTGATGGACAAGGTGCTGGAAAAGACAGACCCCAAGCCGGAGAATACAGATAAAAGCAGTGAGAAGGATGATGAGAATAAGACGCAGGAACCGGAGGTTGCGGTTGCAAAACCGGAGTTCACTACAAATCTCAGCGGTTCCGTTACTTATAAGACCGGAGATAAGGCAGAAGCCCTGAAAGTGGAGGTGAAGACATCGGACAAAGGTGTCATCACTTACCAGTGGTACCAGAGCCAGACGAACACCAACGGAGGCGGTACTCCGGTGGAAGGGGAGACAAAGAACACCTTTACCCCTCCTACCAATGAGGCAAAGACCATGTTCTATTATGTGGTGGCGACCAGTACCATCGGTTCCTCCACAAATGGCATAACCAGTGATACGGCAGAGATCATCGTGTCTGATGACGCGGAAAGCAAGGATGCCGAGAAGAAAAAATCAGAGGAAAAGAAGGACGAAAAGAAAGAGAAGAAGGAGAAAACTTCCGGAACCTGGACAGAATCTGATAAAGGCTGGTGGTACGATTACGGGGACGGCACCTATCCCAAGAGCCAGTGGTTGGAGATTGAGGGCAAGTGGTATACCTTTGATGACCATGGCTATATGAGAAAAGGCTGGTATCAGGAAGGCAGCGCCTGGTATTATCTGAACGATGACGGTTCCATGGCAGCAGATACCGATGTGGAAGGCTATCATCTGGGCAGTGACGGAAAAATGCAGTAAATAAGAAAATAGTATAAAAATGGCAGGCGGCTGCTGTAAAAGAATATCTTTTACAGCAGCCCTCTTGCGGTTTTAAAGGATGTCTGGTAAAATTATTTGCAGAATACAGGAGGCAGAATATGGAGAATATGACAATTGTGGCAGTGGATGCCATGGGAGGCGACAATGCACCGGCGGAAATTGTCAAAGGTGCAGTAGACGCTGTGAAAGAAAAAGCAAACCTGAAGGTACTTCTGGTAGGCCGGGAAGAGGCTGTAAAAAAAGAATTGGAGGCCTGCGGCAATTCTTTAGAGAGGATTGAAATTGTTCCCGCATCCCAGGTTATAGAGACAGGAGAACCGCCGGTTGCCGCGATCCGGGGCAAAAAGGATTCCTCCATCGTGGTGGGGATGAAGCTGGTGAAGAAAGGGGAAGCAGACGCTTTCGTATCCGCAGGAAGCTCCGGAGCCATCCTGGTGGGAGGCACTACCATTGTGGGCAGGATCAAAGGTGTGGAGAGAGCACCTTTGGCCCCGCTGATCCCCACAAGAGACGGTGTGTCTCTCTTAATAGACTGCGGCGCTAATGTAGATGCCCGTTCCTCCCATCTGGTGCAGTTCGCCCGCATGGGATCTATCTACATGGAGCATGTCATGGGTGTCAGCAAGCCCCGTGTGGGAATCGTGAACATAGGTGTCGAGGAGGAGAAAGGAAATGCCTTGGTAAAAGAGACATATCCGCTGCTGAAAGAATGTGAGGATATTAATTTTATCGGCAGCATTGAAGCCAGGGAAATTCCCAACGGCGCGGCAGATGTTATAGTGACAGAAGCCTTTGTGGGAAATGTGATCCTGAAGCTATACGAGGGTGTGGGAGCCACTTTGATCTCCAAGGTGAAGCAGGGCATGATGACAACCCTGCGCAGCAAAATAGGCGCTCTTTTGGTGAAACCGGCACTCAAATCCACATTAAAAAGCTTTGATGCCAGCGAGTACGGCGGAGCGCCGCTTTTAGGCCTGAAGGGACTTGTGGTGAAATGCCATGGAAGTTCCAAGTCTTCGGAGGTGAAGAACTCCATCATCCAGTGTATTTCGTTCAAAGAACAGAACATCAGTGAACGGATCGGAAAGAATATTATTTCATCAAAATAGGCCATGGCTGCACGCGGTGAATGACCGTGTGTGGAGGGAAACATCAGATAAAAGGAAAAGCATAAGGAGGAAAAGAGATGGAACTGGAAAAATTACAGAAGATTATTGCGGAGGTTTTAAATGTGGATGCCCATGAGGTTACCATGGAGACCACATTTGTAGAAGACCTGGGAGCCGATTCTCTGGATATTTTTCAAATCATCATGGGCATTGAGGAGGAGTTCGATATCGAGATTCCCACAGAGGAGGCGGAGAAAATCGTATCCGTAGGCGATGCGGTGGAAGAGATTAAAAAACTGATTGGTTAATGACAAATCGGATGTCCCAAATCCGGCTGCCAGATTCCATCTGAATCTTCCGGGGATTTGGTGACATCCTCTTTTTCTAAAACAATAAAAAAAGCGGGATAAGTCCCGGAAAGGAAAACTATGAAAAACTTGAAAAAACTCATGGAACTGGAGGCAAAGACAGGATATAAATTTCAGAATTTTGATCTGCTTATAAATGCCATGACCCACAGCTCCTATGCCAATGAACACAGAATTTCCTATGTGGGAAATAATGAGCGTTTGGAGTTTTTGGGAGATGCGGTGCTGGAACTGACATCCAGTGAATTTTTATTTGAAAAACATCCCCAGATGCCGGAAGGAGAACTGACGAAGAAGCGTGCCAGCATGGTCTGTGAGCCTACACTGGCTCTCTGTGCAAGAGAACTGTCGCTGGGGGAATATCTGCTTCTGGGTAAAGGCGAGGAGGCCACAGGAGGCCGCAGGAGAGATTCCATCGTGTCAGACGCTATGGAAGCACTGCTTGGTGCCATTTACCTGGATGGCGGTTTTGCTAATGCAAAAGAGTTCGTTCAGAAATTTATCCTGAATGATATTGAGAATAAACAGCTCTTTTATGATAGCAAGACTACACTTCAGGAGATCGTGCAGGGCAGGTATGAGGAGGATGTGCGCTATATGCTCCTTCGGGAGGAAGGGCCTGACCACAACAAATCCTTTTATATGCAGGCACTTTTGGGAGAAAAGGTGCTGGGAGAGGGCTGCGGCCACACCAAGAAGGCAGCGGAGCAGCAGGCAGCTTACTGCGCCATTAAAAAACTGAAAAACGACAAAGGTGATTTATGTATCTAAAGAGCATTGAAGTGCAGGGATTTAAATCCTTTGCCAACAAGATAACATTTGAATTTCATAACGGCATCACCGGTATTGTAGGTCCAAACGGCAGCGGCAAGAGCAACGTAGGCGATGCTGTCCGCTGGGTACTGGGCGAGCAGAGCGCCAAACAGCTTCGAGGGGGTAATATGCAGGATGTTATCTTCTCCGGTACGGAGACGAGAAAACCCCTGGGATTCGCTTATGTTGCTATTACCCTTGACAACAGCGACCACCAGCTCCCCATCGACTACGAGGAGGTCACCATAGCCAGAAGGCTGTACCGCTCCGGTGAGAGTGAATATCTCATGAACGGCACTTCCTGCCGGTTGAAGGATGTAAATGAGCTGTTCTATGATACCGGTATCGGAAAAGAGGGCTATTCCATCATCGGACAGGGCCAGATCGACAAGATATTGAGCGGCAAGCCGGAGGAGAGAAGAGAGCTTTTTGACGAGGCGGCCGGAATCGTGAAATTTAAGCGGAGAAAAGCCTCAGCCCTTAAAAAACTGGAGGAGGAACAGCAGAACCTGACCCGTGTCAGCGACATTCTGTCAGAACTCACAAGACAGCTCGCCCCTTTAGAGAGACAGTCTGAGACAGCCAGGATCTATCTAAAGAAAAGAGAGGAATTAAAAGGCCTGGATACCCAGATGTTCCTCTCGGAAATGGAGCGGATCAAAGAGCAGCTCCGTGAGGTGGAAGGAAAATACAGGATCGCCCAAAGCGACCTGGAGGAGACCACCAAAAGCTTTGAAACCACAAAGACAGAGTACGAACAACTGGAAAAAGAACTGGAGGAGCTGGAGGAGAATATCCAGCAGTTCAGGGAGGAATCCACCCAAAAGGCCTTATTGAAACAACAGCTGGAAGGTCAGATCAATGTGTTGAATGAGCAGATCCACGCGGCAAGGCAAAGCGATGAGCAGTACCGGGAACGGGTAAAGCACCTGGAAGGCGAGATCGCCAGACGCCTGGAGGATGCAGAAAAATACACCAGGGAAAAGAGCGAGCTGGACGCCAGACTTGCGGAGGCGGAAGCAGCCCAGGAAGGGGCGAAGAAGCAGTTCAGGGACCTGGCTATTGAGATTCACAAACTGGAGGAAAAGATTGAGGAGGACAAAAATGAAATCATAGAGCTCCTCAATATGCGGGCCTCCACAAAGGGAAAGATGCAGCGCTATGACGCTATGATGGAGCAGATTTCCCTCAGAAAGACAGAGTTAAACCAAAAGCTCCTGCGCCTGAAAAGCGAGGCAAGCCAGCAGAGGGATGCCAAAGAGCGCTATGAAAAAGAGCAGCAGGAGATAGAGGAGAACATAGAAAAGCTCACCAGACAGAGCAATCACAGCGAGGATGAGATAAAACGCTGTCAGGCGCTGATCTCCAAAGCCGGCAGAGAGCTGGATCTTGGACAGACGGCTTATCACAGGGAGGCATCCCGCCTGGAATCCCTGCAGAACATTACGGAGCGCTATGACGGATACGGCAACAGCATCCGCCGTGTCATGGAGCAGAAAAAAAATGTTCCGGGCATCCGCGGTGTTGTGGCGGATTTGATCAAAGTCCAGAAGAATTATGAGACAGCCATCGAGACTGCCCTGGGCGGCAGTATCCAGAACATAGTTACAGACAATGAGGGCACAGCCAAGGAGCTGATCACCTTCCTGAAACGGAACAAATATGGCCGTGCCACGTTCCTGCCTCTTACCAGCATGAAAAATAAAAAGCCCTTTGCCAATGCCGCGGCCCTGAAAGAGCCGGGTGTCATCGGGGTTGCCAGTGAGCTGGTGACTGTGGATGCGGAATATGAAGGGCTTACCAATTACCTGCTGGGCAGAACCCTGGTGGTGGACCATATTGACCATGGTATCGCCATTGCCAGGAAATATCAGTATACCATCCGTATGGTGACCATTGAGGGGGAATCTCTGAATCCGGGCGGTTCCCTGACAGGCGGTGCCTTTAAAAATAACAGCAACCTGTTGGGACGCCGGCGGGAAATCGACGAACTCAGAAACAGTGTAGAAATGCTGAAAAAGGATTTGGAAGAGAAGCAGGCGGAACTGGACGGTTACCGGGAGAAGAGGAACCACTTCCGCGGGGAGGTGGCACGTCTGGGAGAGCTTCTACAGGAACAGTACCTGCGGGACAACACAGTGCGCATGAACCTGCAGTCCATGGATGCCAAAAAGCAGGAGATCGCGGATGGCTATGAAAGCCTGAAAAAAGAGAATGCGGAGCTGGAAAAACAGGTGGCTGAGATCTCCGAGAACAGTGATTCCATCCGCCTGGAACTGGAGACAAGCGCAGCCCAGGAAAAAGCCCTGGAGGATGCCATCACCATTAACCAGGAAGCTCTGGATGAGAAGAAAAAGCTGGAGACTGCACATTCCAGAAGCCTGGAGCAGGCACATTTGGAAACGGCTAATCTGACGTCAAAGCGAGGATTCCTGGAGGAAAACCTGTCAAGACTGAAAGAGGAGACGGGCAGTCTGAAGGAGCAGATGGGATCTCTGCTTGGAAGTCTTAAAAACGGCAAGGCCGATATGGAGAAAAAAGTCAGGGATATTGAGGAAATACGGCTGACCATTGAGCGCGCCCAGAAGGAAGCGGTGGAGGACGAGGCAAAGATGCAGGAGTACCTTCAGCGCAAGGAAGAGATGAACCGCACCCACAAATCCTTTTTTGACAAGCGGGACGAGCTGTCAGCCAGAATGAATCTTTTAGACAAGGAGTGTTACCGCCTCACCAGCCAGAAGGAAAAGCTGGAGGAAAGCCAGGAGAATCAGGTCAACTATATGTGGGAGGAATACGAGATGACCTACGGCCAGGCAATGGGGCAGGACTTCAGGGAGCTGATGGAGCGTTCGGAGATCAAAAAAGCTTTGGGAATTGTCAGGGAAGAGATCAAAAAGCTGGGCAATGTGAATGTGAATGCCATTGAGGAGTACAAGGAGCTGTCAGAGCGCCACACCTTTTTAAGTACCCAGCATGCGGATTTGGTACAGGCAGAACAGACGCTTCTTGGGATCATTGAGGAACTGGACACAGGAATGCGCAATCAGTTTGAGGAGAAATTTTCACAGATACGCATCGAATTTGACAAAGCGTTCAAAGAGCTGTTCGGCGGTGGAAAAGGTACACTTGAACTGGATGAGGATGCGGATATCCTTGAGGCAGGCATCCGTATCATATCCCAGCCTCCGGGCAAAAAGCTGCAGAATATGATGCAGCTCTCCGGTGGTGAGAAAGCCCTGACTGCCATAGCACTGCTGTTTGCCATCCAGAACCTGAAGCCGTCCCCTTTCTGTCTGCTGGATGAGATTGAGGCGGCTCTGGACGATTCCAATGTTACCCGCTACGCAAAATATCTGCACAAGTTGACAAAAAATACACAATTTATTATTATAACACATAGAAGAGGTACCATGACGGCTGCGGATCGTCTGTATGGTATCACTATGCAGGAAAAAGGTGTGTCCACACTTGTTTCCGTTAATCTTATAGAAAATGATTTGGACAAATAGGAGGGCATATGGCAGAGGAGAAAGAAAAAAAAGGCTTTTTTCAACGCCTGGTGGCGGGACTTTCCAAAACCAGGGCAAATATTGTATCCGGCATAGATTCCATTTTCAGCGGATATTCCAGTATTGATGACGATTTTTATGAAGAGATAGAAGAAATCCTTGTTATGGGTGATCTGGGGATCAATGCAACCACCCATATTGTTGAGGAGCTAAAGGCCCAGGTGGCGGAGAGGAAGATCAAAGACCCCCAGGAGTGCAAACAGCTCCTAATGGAAAGTATCAAATCCCAGATGGCTGTGGGGGAGACTGCGTATGAGTTTGAGCACCGCAAGTCCGTGATACTGGTCATTGGGGTAAACGGTGTGGGTAAGACCACATCGGTGGGCAAGCTGGCAGGCAAGCTGAAAGACCAAGGAAAAAAAGTGATCCTGGCAGCAGCAGACACCTTCCGGGCAGCAGCAGGGGAACAGCTTACCCAGTGGGCGAACCGGGCCGGAGTGGAGCTGATCGGCGGTCAGTCAGGCGCAGACCCTGCAAGTGTGGTCTACGACGCCATTGCGGCGGCAAAAGCCAGGGATGCGGATGTGCTTCTGTGTGACACGGCAGGGCGTCTTCACAATAAGAAAAACCTGATGGAGGAGCTGAGAAAGATTTACCGCATCATTGAGCGGGAATATCCGGAGGCCTATCTGGAGACTCTGGTTGTCCTGGACGGCACCACAGGGCAGAATGCCCTTCTGCAGGCCAGACAGTTCAATGAAGTTGCCAATGTGACAGGCATTATATTAACGAAACTGGACGGAACGGCAAAAGGCGGAATTGCAGTGGCAATCGAATCTGAGCTAGACATTCCGGTGAAATATATAGGGGTAGGAGAGAGCATTGACGATTTGCAGAAATTTAATTCCGATGAATTCGTAAACGCGCTTTTCGACATCAAGGAGTAAAGGAGAAAAATATGCTGACCCTGGAGAAATTTGAAGAAGCGTCGGAAATCGTAAAAAAAGTGACGCAGGACACCAAGCTGGCCTACAGCGACTATTTCAGTGCGCAGACCGGCAACAAAGTTTACTTAAAACCGGAAAATATGCAGGTGACAGGAGCTTATAAGCTCCGCGGCGCCTACTATAAAATCAGCACGCTGTCTGAGGAGGAGCGCGGTAAGGGCCTGATAACAGCCTCAGCGGGCAACCACGCCCAGGGCGTTGCCTACGCGGCAAAAGCATTTGGTGCAAAAGCTGTCATCGTCATGCCTACCACCACACCGCTGATCAAAGTAGAACGTACCAAGAGCTACGGGGCAGAGGTGGTGCTCTATGGAAATGTCTATGATGAAGCTTGTGACTATGCCTATAAGCTGGCACAGGAGCACGGATACACCTTTATTCACCCCTTCGATGACCCGGCTGTGGCGACGGGACAGGGAACCATTGCCATGGAGATCATCAAGGAGCTGCCATTGGTGGATTACATTCTGGCACCCATCGGGGGAGGCGGCCTGATCACAGGGGTATCCACCCTGGTAAAGCTTTTGAATCCCAATATCAAGGTGATCGGCGTGGAGCCGGCGGGCGCCAACTGTATGCAGACATCTTTAAAGGAAGGGGAAGTTGTGACCCTGGACGGCGTAAACACCATTGCGGACGGTACTGCAGTGAAACGCCCCGGAGATCACATTTTCCCTTACATCCAGAAAAACGTGGATGAGATCATAACCGTTGAGGACTCGGAACTGATCGTGGCATTTTTGGACATGGTGGAAAATCACAAGATGATCGTGGAGAATTCAGGCCTTCTGACTGTGGCGGCTTTAAAACATCTGAAGTTTACCGGCAAGAAAGTGGTATCTATTTTAAGCGGCGGAAATATGGATGTGATCACCATGGCCTCTGTGGTACAGTTGGGACTGATCGCGCGGGACAGGATCTTTACCGTATCGGTTCTTCTGCCGGATAAGCCGGGTGAGCTGGTCCGTGTGGCATCTGTCATTGCCCAGCAGCAGGGCAATGTAGTCAAACTGGACCACAACCAGTTTATCAGCGCCAACCGTTCCGCTGCCGTGGAGCTTAAGATCACCATCGAGGCATTTGGCACAGACCATAAAAACCAGATCATAAAAGCGCTGGAGGATGAGGGATACCGTCCGAAACAGATAACAGCCAATCTGTAAACAAGTGAAATGATGTGATAGGCAGGATGCCGGCATTTTGGTACGGAAGATACCAGAATGCCGGCGTTTTTTGTGTTATAAAGAAGCCCTTCGGTGTGGCAAAAAAATCTTCAGATAGATCATGATTTGATCATTTAACATATCACAGTTGTAAAATAGACGAAAAATAAGACTGTAAAATTGGTATAATTAGATAAATATTCAAAAATTAAACGTAAAACATTGTAAAAACAATGACAGAATGCTATTGTATATTTAATAGACTGACCGGTTTAATGTCACTGAAGATACCTTGGAAACAAGGCCGCTGTCAAAGAGAGTGTGATATGTATGAAGGAAAAAGAGGGAAACAGTAAGAGAAGTTCCGGAATCAGTAAATCATTGAGACGGTTTTTTGGTGTAGGAGATATGGGTTTTAATTTGATGACCAATATTGAAACCTATTATTTCCAGTTTTTCCTGACGGATATTGCGAAGTTTGCACTTCCGATCGTAACTTTGATATCCACAGTGTCCAGTCTTGTGGATGCAGCGCTGTCCTGGGCGTACGGCGCGTTTTTAAATACTATGAAGCCCATGAAATGGGGCAGATACAGGTCATGGCTTGCGGTGATCCCATGGCTTGTTCCGTTTCTCTATGCATTTCAGTTTATAAAGCTGAATGACGGAGTGGCGGCGGTTGTCATTATCATCATTGCCACGATCACCAGCCATATTGCATGGAACATACCTTTTGTGGCCAATATCTCCATGATCAATATTGCGGCAAAGACACCGGAAGACAGAATGGCCCTTTCCTCCACAAGAGCTGTCTGGGCAACACTGGGAATGGTACTGTACTCCTATGTAGGTCCCGGAACAGTGGCGATCCTGGCATCTGTAGTGGGTGCAGAAAATTCCTACGGTGCGGCAGCGTTTGTATTTGGCGTGCTGATGGCAGCAGGTTATTTTGCACATTTTAAGATGTTTGAAGGATATGAGGAGACCGGTGCGGAGGATCGCAGTTTACTTTTTTACCTATGTCGCAAAGCAGCCGGGACTGACAGCCACATTTATCCTGGTTTCCAATCTTCTGGGAGTTGCGGCATCGTACCTTTCAAAAAGTGCAGCGGGAAAGGTATCAGCCAGAAATACCGTAATATATTCTTATATTGCCATGGTAGTGGTATTGGTATTAGGTTTTGTTTTCTACAGCAGTACATGGGCAGTGCTCGTATTCGTAAGTATCGCGCAGTTTTTCTGCACCATGACAAATGCCTGTGCGCCTGCGCTCTACGCTGACTGTGCTATCTATAGTGAGTATAAGACAGGTGTCAATGCAACCGGGCTGATCATGGGCCTGAGCAATATCCCGCTGAAAATAGGAGTGGTGAGCCGCGGGATATTGATTAATGCATGTCTTGCAATGGCCGGATTTTCATCAGCCATTGTACAGTCAGGGGAGACGACTGCGAAGCTGGCAAGGGGGATCAGCATGGGATTTACATTGATCCCGGCAGTAGCAATGGTGATCTTGCAGCCGTTATGGTATTTGGATACCGGCTGACCGGAAAAGCAGTGGAGGGATACTCGGCTGAAATTGAGCAGAGAAAGAATAGAGAATAAACAGGTAAGAAACAGAGGAATAAGGGTGCGGATTGACCGGTAAGTCTAAAAAAGCCCTGCCAATCAGGCAGGGCTGTGAGCCGGCGGAGTCAAAATATCTCACCGCCAAAGCGGAGGTGTCTTGGCCCGCCATGCTCATTTTTTTATTTCACTTCTACAAGTTCGTACTCTTTCTGGCCAAGACCGATTTTTACACCATGCTCAATGGATGATTCCCAGTTAGTCTCAGGGAAAATGGTGTGGAAGTGGTCATGATGGGCTTCTTCTTTTTTCAATTCACCCAGGCGGCTGTTGGCAATCTCAGGCTGGGCATTTACCGCGTCTGCGCACGCCAGGTCCAGGGCAATGGGGTCAAAAGAGGCAAACATTCCCACATTGGGAACAATCGCTGCGTCGTTTTCCGCATGGCAGTCACAGTAGGGAGATACATCGATCACAAGGCTGATATGGAAGCAGGGACGTCCATCCACAACAGCTTTTGTATACTCTGCAATCTTGCAGTTTAAGATGTCATTGGATTCATCCGAAGCCGGCTGTACGGCATCCTTGGGACAGACACCGATACATCTGCCGCAGCCTACACATTTGTCATGGCCAATAAAGGCTTTTTTGTTCTCAAACTGTGGTGCATTATGGGCGCAGACCTTAGCACACTGCTTACAGCCAATACACAAATCCTGATCTATGTGAGGTTTTCCGGCACTGTGCATTTCCATTTTGCCTGCACGGGAACCGCATCCCATACCGATATTTTTCAGTGTACCGCCAAATCCGGTGGCTTCATGGCCCTTAAAATGGGTGAGGGAAATGAAAACGTCTGCATCCATAACTGCGCGGCCGATTTTGGCCTCTTTCACATACTGGCCGCCCTCCACAGGCACCAAAGATTCATCGGTTCCTTTCAGGCCATCGGCGATCAATACCTGGCAGCCGGTGGTGAGAGGATTAAAGCCGTTTAAATTTGCGCTGTCCAGATGGTCCAGGGCATTCTTCCTGCCGCCTACATACAGGGTGTTACAGTCCGTAAGAAATGGTTTTCCTCCTAATTCTTTTACCACGTCAGCAACGGCCTTTGCGTAGTTTGGGCGAAGAAAAGCCAGATTTCCGGGCTCTCCAAAATGCATTTTGATGGCAGTGTACTTGTCCTCAAAATCAATTTCACCAATACCGGCTGATTTAATTAAACGCTGAAGCTTTGTCAGCAGGTTGTCTCCATTTTTTACACGAAGGTCTGAGTAATATACTTTAGATGCTGTCATTTGTTTCATCCTCCAATCTATGTATTCTGGAGATAATTTTAGCATTTTACTATAAGAGATACAAGAGAAAAACTGAAAAATAGCAATATTTGAACAGTTCTATGCATATATGTCAATTTCTGACATTTTCAGTTCTGTAAAAGTGTGATAAAATAGATAGCGTATGTGAAGGAACTCATGGGACCGGATGGTGCTGCGGCAAAAATCCGGCTGATAAAAATATACATAGACAGGAGCAGAAAAATGAGCAGAGAATTATATCTGGAATGTTACTCGGGAATCAGCGGTGATATGACAGTTGCCGCACTTCTTGATCTGGGTGTGGAAGAAGCCTATCTGAGGCAGGAATTGGAGAAGCTGCATCTGGACGGCTATGAAATAAAAATATCACGGACAAAGAAAAATCAGATCACTGCAATGGATTTTGACGTGATCTTGACAGAAGAGGGGGAAGGGCATCACCATCACGGAGGGCATGTCCACAGTCATTCCCACAACAGCTTTAAGGAAATCTGCGGGCTGGTCAGCCATTCAGACTTAAATGCCCATGTAAAGGAAATGACTTTAAAGATTTTCCGCGTCATTGCAGAGGCGGAAGCAAAAGTCCACGGTACGCCTGTGGAGGAGGTTCATTTTCATGAGGTTGGAGCAGTGGATTCCATTGTGGATATTACGGCAGCAGCCATATGCCTTTACAGGCTGGGATTTGACAGCATAACGGCATCTGAGCTATGGGAGGGGAAGGGTACCACCTGGTGTCAGCACGGCAGGATCCCGGTACCGGCGCCCGCTGTGCTGGAGATGCTGGCAGAACACAGGGTTCCTGTTAAATTCACACCTGTGGAGGGAGAGATGATCACGCCTACCGGGGCCGGAATTGTGGCGGCACTGTCTGGGAGAGGAAAACTGCCTGACCGCTTTGTGGTGGAAAAGACGGGAACCGGCGCGGGCAAGAAAGACTTTCCCCATGCCAATATTCTGCGCGCTATGATATTGAATACAGAGACAAGGGCCGGATTCACAGAGAGCGTGATGGACCGGGCTGACGCAGAGGCTGCCGGCCGGTTTTCGGGGCAGGCGGAGAATACTGATAAAGAAAATACCGGGATCACACAGAACGTGGTATCCGTGATAGAGACAAATGTGGATGACTGTTCCGGCGAACAGCTGGGATATGCCATGGAATGTCTTTTGGACGCCGATGCGCTGGATACCTGCTGTATGCCGGTATATATGAAAAAAAACCGCCCGGCCTACATGCTTCAGGTTATATGCAGACCCGAAGATGAGGAGAAAATGGAAACGATTCTTTTCCGGGAGACCACAAGTATCGGCCTGAGAAAATACAGGGAGGAGCGGAGTATACTTCCAAGGGAGATCATAACCGTCACACTTAGGGACGGGCAGCAGGCCAGGGTCAAGAAATGCAGCCATCACGGGCAGGAATTCTACTATCCTGAGTACGAGGATATCAGAGCAGTCAGCAGGGCAGCAGACCGCAGTTTCCCAGAGATGTACAGGGAAGCCGCAGAGGCGGCAGGCAGGAATAAAGACGGAGAGTGAGAATGGAGCAGAAATTTACGGAGAAAGAAGAAACCTTATTTTCTATTATGAAGAAATATATCGGCGAGGACGTATGTATCGCCTTTTCCGGCGGCACGGACAGCAGTCTTCTGCTCAAGGTGGCTGTGGAATGTGCCAAAAAGGACACAAAGATATATGCAGTGACTTTTGACACAGTCCTGCATCCTTCCTGTGACCTGGAAATTGCAAAAAAAGTGGCGAAAGAGATGGGGGCCATCCATCAGGTGATATTTATCAATGAGCTGGAGAATTCGGATATAAGACACAATCCGGTGGACAGATGTTATCAGTGCAAGAAAATGCTGTTTAAAAATCTGACTGCATTTGCTGAAAAGGTCCACGCAGCGACGGTTTTGGAGGGAACCAATGAAGATGACCTGCATGTATACCGCCCGGGGCTGAAGGCCGTGCGGGAGCTGGGAGTAAAAAGTCCCCTTGCCGAGGCGGGCCTGACAAAACAGGAGGTGAGAAGCCTTGCCCATAAACTGGGAATCTCCGTGGCAAACCGTCCGGCTGCCCCCTGTCTGGCCACCAGGCTTCCTTATGGGGCGGATTTGCAGCCGGAACTTTTAAGAATGCTTGAGCGTGGGGAAACTTATCTGAAAGAGGCAGGGTTTTCCGTGGTCAGGCTTCGCCTGCATGGAAATATTGCCAGAATTGAGATTCCCGTATCAGATTTTGCTGCCTTTTTAGAAAAACGGGAGGAAATTACAGGGAAACTAAAAGCGATGGGCTTTTCTTATATCACCCTGGATATGGAAGGATTCCGCAGCGGCAGCATGGATGAGACACTGCAGGAAAGGAAAGTCGAAAAATAAAATACGGTTCTGCTTGCAGACAGGGAAAAAATGGTATATGATATATCCTATGGAAAAGAAAATATAAAAGATCTCAAAATGAGGGCGTTGTGGAACCGGAAAGTTTCGCAGCACCCTCGTTGTGCGTCTGTCCTGCAGTTACGTGTCAGGGCAGCATAAGAATATGGGAATAATCCAGTCCGGCAAATATTTCATTGGCCTTTTTCTGATTCTGCTGAATGATTACCGGACTTAATCCTGCAATACGGACCGCTATGGTGGGAAGCAAGTCTAAAAGCCGTTGGAAATCGCTGCTTCTTATATCCACATCTTTATTTTGTAAGATTAATTCACGTCTTGCACCGTACTCTGCGGTGGCACACCAATAATAAGATTCGGGTGTAATATCCACATGGAAATATTTCAGGATCTCCACCTGTTTTTTTCTCACTGCCTGATGGAATTCGCCGGGAACCAAGTCACTCTCATTGACTTCCAGATGGAAAGAGAGAATGTGCGGATCACTGAAAATCTGCATCATCATAATATTAGACTGCACCATGTGCGCCTGCAGCTCATTGTCCAGAAGCCCTTCTACCTGACTGGCAATGAAATCCTTTATTTGACGGAGATAATCCATATATATTCGATTCAGCAACTCCTGTTTTTTAAAATGGTAATTGACCAGCCCTACCGGTACAGCGGCTTTTTGGGCTATCATCTGATAAGTGGTCTTTTTGTATCCTTTTTCGTACATCAGCTCCCGCGCAGTCTGATAAATCATTTCCTTTGTCAAAATCCCATTGGCATACTGCATGAAATCCCCCCTTATTTTCTGCGTAACGTTTCACTCCGTGACCAGAAACTTTTTACATCTATTTTTTACATAATATCACAGATTACGTGGACATTACAACGAAAAACTGTTACAATGAATATTATATAAAAAAGAATTCATTCAAAATTAGCCGGAAAGAGACAAACAGGAGACTGTGCGGAAAAGGAGGATAAGATGGATATGAGACCTCATTGATTTTTGATGAAGGAATAGAGAAATCACTTAAGACGCTGGAAGCCGGTTTGCAGGAAAGAAAAGGTGAAATATTGTATCATCTTTTTTCCCTGTTCTCCGGAAAAGAATAGAAAAACAGTAGAGAAAGAATTGACAAAATATATAGGTGATGAAGCTATCAATTGTGAGTGACATACGAAATTGATTAAAACCGGAAATCGTAAACCTGACAGAAGTTATTTCTGTGCAAAAGTGCCAGATAAGATAACAGACTTAAATGGTGCAGATATTTCAGGGAAGATTTATATTTATAAAATAGGGAGACATGTGTAAACCCTGCTGATATATTCATTACAAAAGAATGTCAAGAAAAAACACTTGATATGATTTGTTCGGGAATGTGGTAAATATGGTACTTTCAAGGTGCAAAATTTTGGTTTTGTGACAACACTGTGACAAATTCGAATTGAAATAGGATTTTAGGATAGAGCTTTCTATACTGTAAAAGTATGGAGGCTCTAATTTTTTTTAGATATGCGGAATTTCGTCATTATGACAGTGCGTCCGGTGGACTGTCCGCCGGACAATCCTGGGACAAAATAAAAAGTAAATCGAGCAGTTGATACGATGTAAATTTTGTGATTTATGGTAAAAAGCGCATATACATAAAATGCACAAAAATAAGGTGTTTTACCGATTTGATTAAAATTAAAGCATATGCTATTCTCTGTCTATCAGCTGATTAGTTACGATATTTGAAAACAGATAAAAAAGATAGGAGCGGATAATATGAGGAAAACAACAGAAGGAATCAAAGGACAGGTTATTTCTGTCGATACACCGGAGTTAATGAATATGTTGCATGTCGGCAGGAAAGCAGCTACAGATATTGGTACTGCTGCCAATGCGAGAATTACAATAGGCCGCCGAGTTCTCTGGAACGTAAAAAAGATTCAGCAGTATCTTGATGGGATCAGTGAATAGGAGGGGCGGCAATGAATGAAAGAGACGGCAAGAGGAGGGTATGGAATTGTGTACCGTGAAATTATGAGAAATCCGGATATACCGCCAGAATCTAAAGCAATTTATGCTTACTTGTGTAGCTTCGCTGGTAATGGTGATACGTGTTATCCAAGAGTGGAAACAATGCAGAAAGAGCTTTGCATGGGAAAACAGCGATTTAATAAATATATGTCTATTCTCATAGATTCCGGAGTTGTTGTCCGTGAACGTGAGAAGGTTGGAAATCTTGCAGGACACAATGTATATAAAATTACTCATAGGGCTGATTTTTCATAGTCTCGAAATTCGAGAGGTTGAATTTCAATATCTTGAAAATCAACCCCTAAATAATAACAGTATAAAAATTAACAGAATAAATAATAACAGATACACACGGAAAAGAGAGTGTGAGAGAAAAACCATTTCCAGAGGAGGGGGATAATATTGAGTGATTACGAGGAATTGAAAGCAAAATATAGAAGCATATCAGAAGCTATTGACAAGGCAATTAAACAAAATGAGCCATATGAGGAACTTGTGGATTCTCTTTTTCGATGTTTGAATGAGATTTTAGAAACATCGGAGGTAAAGGCTGAAAATAAGCGGATGTGGAAAGAACTCGAAGAAATATCTCAAAAGATGGATGAGAAGATAAAGTTGTGAAAATCAAAAGCCGATTTTTGAAATGTCACTCCATAAAAAGAGAGGAACAAAAACGTCCGGCGGAAAATCCGTGGACAATCCACCGGACAGTCCGTAGGAAAATCCGTGGACAATCCACCGGACAGTCCGTAGGAAAATCCGGTGTAACCAGTACCAGCACCATAACCAGTACCATTACCAATAAAGATAAAAGAAAAATATACAAAAGAAAAGAGCCACCCTACCAGGTAGCCCCTCAATATGTCTGTAAAAGCTATTTTAGTATAGGGCTGAAGCAATGTCAATCTGGAGGTGGTGAGAAACATGAGTAACGAGAAATTAGTGGAGCTGATTCGGGAAGGTACAAACAGGAAAGAAAATCTAAGTTTGTTATGGGAAAATAATCAAGGTTTGATTGATTCGATTGTACATAGACTTACGGGTTTACAATCCCGTGAAGAAGGATTCGAAGAAGCAAAACAGCAGGCATATTTCGGATTGCTAGAAGTAGTAGATAGTTACAACTTTTCTGTCGGTGTTAAGTTCTTCAGCTATGCGAAGTTCCATATCCGGAAAGCGTTATACCGCTATCATGCCAATTGCGGCGGTCTGGTGAGAGTGCCGGAATATCTGAAAAATAATTATGTGAAGCATATGGAATATCAGAAAAGATATTTTTTAGAGCATGGGAAATATCCTGATGATGAAACGTGTAAGAATGCACTCAGACTTTCTCCTGCTGCCTATGAAATCTTGAAAAGTGCTGAAAACGCCATGAACCAAATGAGCTTTGATAGCTATATGTCAGATGGAGAAGGGAAACAGCGTAGACTTGCGGATTTTATACCAGATGATAAAATTTTGGAAGAAGCTGTAATCGGGAGTGTTTACCAAAGGGAATTACATGAGGCTTTAACTGGGGCAATGGAAATTTTGAATCCAGAGGAAAGAAAGATTGTGCTCATGCACCACTATCAAGGTAGAATATAATATAATCAAGTTAAAGATAAGTCAAGCGAAGGTAGACGGGAGTAGGGAAAACTCTGTAAAGAAAAAACACTTGACACCATGAAAAAGATGTTGTATGATACACAAGGTGATGACGAGTGGAAAAAATTGTTGAACAGACTTTACTATACGATTTCTATGGTGAGCTCCTAACCGAGCACCAGCGCAGAATATACGAGGATGTAGTGCTGAATGACTATTCTTTGAGCGAGGTAGCCGAAGATTTGGAGATCAGCCGGCAGGGTGTTCACGACAATGTGAAGCGCTGCGGTAAAATCCTGCAGGATTACGAGGACAAACTGCATCTGGTGGAGAAGTTTGTGAGTATCAAGGAAAAGATCCACCGCATCCGGGAATTGACCGGACACTGTGAGGCCATGAGCAAACAGGAACTGGTCACAGAAGTGGAACACATTTCCCAGGAAATATTAGAGGAGTTATAGCAGATGGCATTTGAGAGCTTAACCGATAAACTTCAGAATGTATTTAAAAACTTGAGAAAAAAAGGCCGTCTGACCGAAGCTGATGTTAAAGCAGCGCTGAAGGAAGTAAAAATGGCGCTTCTGGAAGCTGACGTAAGCTTCAAGGTGGTAAAGCAATTTATGAAATCCGTTCAGGAGCGGGCAGTAGGTGCTGATGTCATGTCAGGATTGAATCCGGGCCAGATGGTGATCAAGATTGTAAATGAAGAGCTGGTCAATCTGATGGGCAGCGAGACTGCAGAGCTGGCATTAAAGCCGGGCGGCGAGATATCAGTCATTATGATGGCTGGTCTCCAGGGTGCAGGTAAAACCACCACAACAGCGAAGCTGGCCGGAAAGCTGAAGTCAAAAGGACGCAAACCTCTCCTCGCAGCATGTGACGTGTACCGTCCGGCAGCCATCACCCAGTTACAGGTGAACGGGGAAAAACAGGGCGTGGATGTTTTCTCCATGGGAGATAGACAGAACCCTGTGGATATTGCCAAGGCAGCTTACGAACATGCAAAAAAAGAAAAATTCAATGTTTTGATTTTGGATACTGCAGGCCGTCTTCATATAGATGAAGACATGATGAAAGAGCTTGCAAACATCAAGGAAGCCATTGAAGTGGATCAGACCGTGTTGGTAGTAGATGCCATGACTGGTCAGGACGCGGTAAATGTGGCAGAAACCTTTGGAGAGAAAGTCGGCATTGATGGGGTGATCCTCACCAAATTAGACGGCGATGCCAGAGGCGGTGCAGCGTTATCCATCAAGGCGGTCACAGGCAAACCCATTTTATTTGTGGGTATGGGAGAAAAATTATCGGATTTGGAGCAGTTCTATCCGGACCGTATGGCATCCCGTATTCTGGGAATGGGCGATGTTATGAGCCTGATCGAGAAGGCCCAGGCAAACCTGGACGAAGAAAAAGCCAAGGAGATGGAACAGAAATTCCGCAAGAATTCTTTTGGTTTTGACGACTATCTGGAAAGCATGAACCAGATGAAGAACATGGGCGGCATATCCAGCGTATTGAATATGATACCCGGTATGGGCAGTCAGATAAAAGATATTGACAGCATGGTGGACGAGAAAGATATGGCAAGAAAAGAAGCCATGATCCTATCCATGACACCGAGAGAGCGCTCCCATCCGGAAATCCTGAACCCATCCAGAAAGGCGAGAATCGCCAAAGGCGCAGGCGTGGATATGACGGAGGTCAACCGTCTGGTCAAACAGTTTGAACAGGCCAAGAAAATGATGAAACAGATGCCCGGACTCATGGGCGGTAAAGGTGGTAAAAGAGGAAAATTCAAACTTCCCTTTTAACATATAGAAGAAAAATAAGCCAGGAGGTGAAAGAGATGGCAGTAAAAATCAGATTAAGAAGAATGGGACAGAAAAAAGCTCCTTTCTATAGAATCATCGTTGCAGATTCCAGATCCCCGAGAGATGGTAAATTCATCGAGGAGATTGGAACATACGATCCGAACCAGGATCCCAGCGTTTACAAAGTAGACGAGGAAGCAGCAAAAAAATGGCTGGCTAGCGGTGCACAGCCTACAGAAGTTGTTGCTAAAATCTTCAAAGCAGCTGGTATCGAAAAATAGGATTCCGGGAGGTAGCTTGTGATGAAAGAATTAGTAGAAGTAATTGCAAAGTCTCTTGTAGATTATCCGGATGAAGTTGCGGTAACGGAAACAGAAGAGGATAATGCCGTTCTGGTAGAGTTGAAAGTGGCTCCGGCAGACATGGGCAAAGTCATCGGCCGTCAGGGTAGAATTGCCAAGGCAATCCGTACCGTAGTGAAAGCTGCATCTTCCAAAAGCGACAAGAAAGTAGTCGTAGATATTTTACAATAACTGAACCGGCCGCCAAAAGGCGGAAGTCCGGCGCAGGTGAGGAATACGGCGGATTTTATCCGTTCTGTGTAAGCGGGAGCTGTCGCGGTAAATTTTACTGCACCAGCCCCCTTTTTTTCATTACAAAGGAAAATGACCGCAGCTGGCTGTGTCCGGCGTGAGAGTCTGGCTGTATGGATGCTTTATTTTGATAACGTGATATCTTTATAATAGGAAGGAATTCGATGATGGAAGACTTATTACAGGCAGGTGTGATCACCACAACCCACGGGATCCGGGGGGAAGTTAAGGTGTTTCCCACCACTGATGATGTGCATAGATTTGAGGACCTGGACAGTGTATTGCTGGATACAGGCAGGGAATATATGGAGCTGGAAATTGAGAATGTCAAGTATTTTAAACAGTATGCAATCCTGAAATTCAAAGGGATTGACAATATCAATGATATAGAGAAATACAAAGGCAGAAGCCTCTATGTGACCAGAGACCAGGCCATTCCTTTGGAGGAGGATGAGTATTATATTGCGGACCTCATGGGACTTGACATATACCTGGAAAACGGGGAAAAGTTTGGCATACTGAAAGATGTAATGGAAACCGGAGCCAATGATGTTTACATTGTGGAGACGGAGGAAGGGAAAGAGGTGCTGATCCCTGCGATCCATGAATGTGTATTAGATATTGATATTGAGGAGAACCGGATGGAAATACATCTGATGGACGGGCTTCTGGATTAGGCAGCCGATCAGTTTTGCGGCGGGGAAAAAGGCAGTGTCTGCGTTTTAACCGCACCGGGCAGGCAGGCTTCGCCTATTCCGCACAGACTTAAGGGGCGGTGGGAGACTTACTTGTAACAGGTGGGGCAAGCTCCAATTGGCAGGCTGTATAGAAGCTATGGGGTTGTGTGCAGGCAGAGGAGCAGATGAAAAATATCTGCAATGATATACTGGTAACTATTTATGCTGCCAACCGGCAGCAGAACGGAGAATGCTATGAATTTTCATGTGTTGACCCTATTTCCGGATATGGTGCGGCAGGGGCTGGATACCAGCATAATCGGACGGGCTATGAAAGAAAAACGTATTTCATTGGAAACGGTGAATATCCGGGACTTTTCCGATAATAAACATAACAGAGTGGATGATTACCCATATGGAGGAGGAGCCGGAATGGTGATGCAGGCAGAGCCTGTGTACCGGGCCTACTGTTCTGTTGCGGAAAAATCGCTGGCAGCGGGAAAGGGCAGGAAGCCCCGCTGCATTTATCTGACGCCTCAGGGGAAGGTATTTAACCAGACTATGGTGGAAGATTTTGCCCAGGAGGAGGAGCTTATTTTCCTCTGCGGTCATTATGAAGGGATAGATGAGCGGGTTTTAGAAGAGGTCGTGACGGATTATGTCTCCATTGGAGATTATGTGCTTACCGGCGGAGAACTTGCTTCCATGGTCATGATCGACGCTGTTTCACGGTTTGTACCGGGAGTTTTGAGCAATGAAGAATCCGCCCAGTTTGAATCCATGCAGGATAACCTGCTGGAATATCCTCATTTTACGCGGCCTGAGACCTGGCATGACAAGAAAGTGCCAAAGGTTCTTCTGACCGGTGACCATAATAAAATTGAGGCCTGGAGATGGGAGCAGTCTCTGAGGCGCACAAAAGAGAGGAGACCGGATCTTATGGAGAAAAACAAGACTTTGACTGTGGCGTATTTCAGTCCCACGGAAGGAACAAAAGGCGCGGCGGAAATTCTGGCAGGTATGCTGTCACAAAATCCACAGTATTTGGATCTGACCAGAAGAAAGCTGAGAAAACAGAAACACCATTTTACAGAGAAGGATCTGCTGCTTGCGGCTGCGCCTGTATACGGCGGTCAATTGCCGAGATTGCATGAGGAATTGTATAGAAATCTGCACGGAGAGAATACACCGTGTATTCTTATGGCTGCATACGGAAACAGGCATTACGACAATACACTTGCCCAGATGCAGAAAATACTGGAGGACAGAGGCTTTTATTGTATTGGAGCCATTGCGCCGGTCATTCCGCACATATATTCCGGGAAGCTGGGGAATGGGCGGCCGGATGAGACAGATATACGGGAGTTCCGTAAATTTGCTGTTACAGTGAAGAAACGGCTGGAAGAGGATTTTCGTGAACATATAGAGCTTCCCGGCGAAGCAGAGCCGGAACCAAAGCAGATGAAACCTGTGGCAAAACTCTGGGATGCAGAAAAGTGCAATGGGTGTCAGGCATGTGTACAGAAATGCCCCGCTGCAGCTATTGATAAAGAGACTTATGCGGTGGATGAAAATTTGTGTATCAACTGTATGAGATGTGCAAAGGTATGTCCGGCAGATGCAAGGAGTTATGACTGCGGGGAAGTTCAGAAATATCTGGAATCCAATTTTATGGAGAGACGGGAAATAGAGCGTTTTTAAAAGAGAGAGTTTTGAATCAGCAAAAGCACTGGAGGCATAGTATTTATACTTTGCATCCAGTGCTTTTTGATGTAGCTTGTCTCTTATTTCCATTAGTTTTACAGTTTGGAATCAGAATAGTCCTCCGTAAGGCTGCTGCCAGGTTCCGGGTCCCCGTGGAGCCGGTTGATTTGGACCAGACACATTAACAGAATACCGAACATGGAGCCAACTAAAAATGCGATAGCTATAAAAACGATCATAGGATAAACCCAGCCCTTCTTTTCATGATATTTGTGAATACAATGTTCTAATATATATTATATTGCAAATATGGGATGTTTATTCAGTAATAGGAATATTAGACAGATAATCAGGCGGAATTATATTTACAATAAGTTTTCTTGAACCGGTGAAAGAAGATGGTTTCGTCTGTATCCATAAGAATGCGGCGTTTAGTTCACTGCCTTTAAATATGAGGTGATGATATCAAGTAAATGTGAGAGCTTATCCGGAGGGCAGGTTTCTATTAATGTTTTGATAGAGTCTAAATCATTCAGATTTTTTTGTTCACCAAACAATAAATAGTCGATATTTATGTGCAAAGCAGATTTAAGTTTACATAAAGTGTTCACGGACATTCCTTTTTGCCCCAACTCCAGATCATAGCAGAAGCGGGGCGTAATATCCGCCTTTTCCGCCAGCTCCTCCCTGGTATAACCCAGTAATTCCCGTTGCTGCAGTATTCTTTTTCCTATACTCAGTTTATCTAGTTTCTTCATCTTTATATCCTCCGTATATTTTATATGGGGAAATATCCCTTTGATTACGATACCAGAAATAAAATGGTTAAAAATGAACTGCAAGGAGATAAAATATGTGCTCTAGGTTCGTTTTCATTACTGCTGTAAGAAGATAAAATTTAAGTAACAATTAAATGTAATTTTTTTACAGGCACTTTTTAATGGGGTTATGATAGTAAGATGCGGAAAGTGCTGTTTTTTATGCGTATGGTTCGGCGAAAGATAAGTATTTATGGGATGTGATGTCAAATACCGGAAAATTGGTTTGATCCTGCATTTTATTGCAGAAGGGTATTCCGGCATAGAAATAGTAAAAATGGTTTGTTGTACTGTTTTACGAATGGAGGATTAAAAAATATGGTAAAAAGTATAGAAAGACGAAAAACGTAAGAAATAAATTTGTTTATTGGAATTGTGAAGAATAAAGAAACTTTGATTTTATTTGGTTGATCTGAAGAGGTATGTACAAGAAAAGATGGAGCCGTAGCTTGACATAATATGTCAAACACGTTAGAATGTACAGGAACCAAGGATGAAATAAGCGATTATTGGCTGACGCTCCTTGTGGAAAGCGACTGTTTTCGTTTTATTACAGGGTGGAGTGTGCAGCATTTCCTATAAGGCCGGATTAGATGTACAAAGTTTTTGGATGATCATGTAAAATAATTCTGCTGGATGCTGAAGAAATGCGGCAAAATCATTGAGGGATTTGGGAGTTCGTTATGTATCAGAAAAACGGAAGTAGTTGGTTAAAGCATTTGGATTTTATCATTTTAGATTTAATCTGTATGGAAGTTTCATTTCTGCTGAGTTATGTCTTTAGAAACGGAAAGATGTTTCGGTTATCCGATGATAATTATCGTGATGTGGAGATTATCCTGCTGTTTATCTTTTTTGTGGTTGTGTTTTTTAATGAAAGCTACAGCGGTATTTTAAGACGAGGGTATTTTAGAGAGTTCGTGGCAGTATTGAAGCATGTGACTTATATTGTAGCTATCATGCTGGTGTATCTGTTTTTTGTGAAGCAGTCATCTACATATTCACGGGTTATTTTTATCAGCATGTGGGGCATTTATATTGTGCTGTCTTATGTCACAAGGCTGGCATGGAAACAGAATATTAAGAGGCGGGTGGACAGGCAGGAAGGCAAGCGTTCTCTGCTTCTGGTGACCTCTGCGGATGTGGCCTCTGAAGTTGTGAAGACGATTCTGAGGAATAATTTTGAAAGTTTATACCTGGATGGAATTGCGATTATTGATGTGCAGATGACCGGCAAGAAGATTCTGGGGGTTCCTGTTGTTGCGGATAAGGACAGCATGGTATCTTATATCCAGAAGAACTGGGTGGATGAAGTGTTTTTTAATCCCTCAGAAGAGACAGTTATACCGAATGAGATGATAAAGAGCTGCGCCAGTATGGGCGTGACGATACATATGAAGCTGGCTAAGCTGGAAGTGCTGGGGAATAACCAGATCGTGGAGAAGATGGCAGGATATACTGTGCTTTCCAGCAGTATAAAAATGGCTTCTCCGAGGGATATGTTTTTGAAAAGGGCTATGGATATTGCCGGGGGATTGGTCGGCGTGCTGATGACAGGGATACTGACTGTATTTATTGCGCCAATTATTAAGATAAAATCTCCGGGGCCGGTGTTTTTTTCGCAGATTCGGGTTGGGAAGAATGGGAAGAAATTTAAAATTTATAAATTCCGCTCTATGTATATGGATGCTGAGGCGCGGAAGAAGGAATTGATGGAGAAGAATAAGATCCAGGATGGACTGATGTTTAAGATGGATGATGATCCCAGGATCATTAAAGGGATTGGGAATTTTATTCGGAAGACGTCACTGGATGAGTTTCCGCAGTTCTGGAACGTGCTGAAGGGGGATATGAGCCTGGTTGGGACAAGGCCTCCGACTGTGGATGAGTGGGAGAAGTATGAGGTGCATCATAGGAAGAGACTGGCGATCAAGCCGGGGATCACTGGGATGTGGCAGGTTAGTGGGAGAAGTGGGATTACGGATTTTGAGAAAGTGGTGGAGTTGGATACTGGGTATATAACAGATTGGAGTTTGGGACTGGATATGAAGTTGCTGTGGAAGACAGTATTGGTTGTTTTTAGAGGGGAGGGATCTATGTAATATTTGTAATTAGATAAGTAATAATATAAAAGAAACAAAGATAATTATCTAAGCAAATTTTTTTGAATTGAATATTTTGAGTGGAAATTAAATAAAAACATCATTTCTTTATGAAATAGAGAAGTATAGCGATAAGGATGTTAAACAAGACTTTATAGTGATGGAGAAAAACATAGGAAGAGATAAAATACTGGAGGAAACGGGTTGTGGTGAATATAAAGATGAAAGTTGCAATGCTGGGATATAAACGAATTCCCTCCCGTGAAGGTGGTATTGAAGTTGTGGTTGAGGAGTTATCCACGCAGATGGTTGCTCTTGGCAACGAAGTCACCTGCTACAACCGAGGCGGACATCATGTAAGTGGTAAGGAGTTCGACAGATCCAGTTTGAAAGAATATAAAGGAATCCAACTGAAAACGGTGCCAACAATCAATAAAAGAGGACTTGCCGCTATGACTGCATCCGTTTCAGCAGCGGTGTGCGTAGCCTTTGGACGTTATGATGTGGTTCATTTTCACGCAGAAGGACCGTGCGCCATGCTGTGGCTGCCTAAACTGTTTGGAAAGAGGTGTATTGCCACTGTTCATGGTTTGGATCACCAGAGAGCCAAGTGGGGTAGGTTTGCTAAGTGGTACATAATGACTGGCGAAAAGGTCGCTGTGAAATATGCGAATGAGATTATTGTACTTAGCAAAGGTGTACAGGATTACTTCTGGGATACATACAGTCGGGAAACTATATTTATTCCCAATGGCGTTAACCGGCCACAGATTTTGGATGCAGAGCTGATTACTGAGAAGTTTAATTTGATAAAAGACAGCTATATTTTGTTTTTGGGACGTCTGGTTCCCGAAAAGGGTTTGCGCTATCTGATTGAAGCATTCTGGGAAGTGGAAACAGATAAGAAGTTGGTGATCGCTGGCGGCTCCTCTGACACAGATGTATTTGCAAATGAACTAAAAAGTCTTGCAGACCATGATGAGCGAATCATATTCACCGGATTTGTTCAGGGAAAACTGTTGGAAGAGCTTTATAGCAATGCTTACATATACACACTCCCTTCTGATTTAGAGGGGATGCCACTGAGCCTTCTGGAGGCTATGAGTTATGGGAATTGTTGTGTGACGAGTGATATTCCAGAGTGTACAGATGTTGTTGAAGGTAAGGCAGTAACATTTGCAAAAAGTAATGTTACTGATTTGAAAGATAAATTACAGATGCTCTGTGATGATGAAAAATTGGTACAGAAGTACAAGTATGGAGCAACTGACTTTATTTGCAGTAAGTATAGCTGGAATGATGTGGTTCATAGAACATTGGAATTATATAGGAAGTAAATAACTTAAGATAGGTGTGAGAACGGGGATGAATTATGGAAAAGAAGTATTATGGGGCGATTGATGGTTTAAGGAAAATTGCAGCGATTGGAATTCTAATGATGCTTATGGCTGCAAATAATGATTACTATATGTCAGGATTTATTTACGAAAGGATAATTTCTTCTTTTACAAATTTTGTATTCCTGTTTATGACTGTATCGGCATTTGGAATGTGCTGCGGTAATTATGAGAAGGTTATGATAAATCGGATTTCAGTTTCGGATTTCAATAAGAAACGTTTTCAGAAGATTCTCCCATTTTTGCAGTAATTGTTTTATTGGATTTTGCAATTTCTACATTAATGAATTCCTTATATGAAGGATTTGCAGTTTTGATACTTGTATTTGGTCTTCTGCTCGATGCCGATTTTTGTGATGTACACACTGTTTGCTACGCCGTTCCGTCCAGTAATTCTGTAGATAGGGATTACAGAGGTACTTGAATTCATAAAAGTAAGATGATGAGAAATCAGATAAAGGTCTTGATGGTAAACCATGTCTTTAACCCAATGCAGGGAGTGAAATATACATATTGAAGAATAAATAAAATAGCGGTAATACCACATAAAACTGCGCTTGGACATAAGTAAAGGCCTCTAATTCCGCTATTTTTGTTTCACTTCTAATCGGTATCAGCAGATGACGTTATCATTAATACATAATAAGTTTTTATCCTAACACAGAGGCTGAAACATAGTATAAATCACAATACAGAAAAGGAAAAATTATGCGTATTCTCAAAATAAATAAATTTTTGCATGAAAATGGTGGCTCGGAAACGTACATATTCAAATTAGGAAAGTATTTACAGAAGATGGGCCATGAGGTTCAGTACTTCGGTATGGTTCATAAAGGCCGCTGTGTTGGTAACCGGGTCAACGCTTATACGAGCGACATGGATTTCCACGACGGCTCCAAGCTGGCGAAATTAACCTACCCAATCAAGACGATTTATAGCAAGGAAGCGCGGGTGCAGCTACGCAAGGTGCTGGACGATTTCCAGCCGGATGTCTGCCATCTGAACAACTTTAACTACCAGCTGACCCCTTCCATAATTCTGGAAATCGTGAAGTGGCGCCAGGAAACTGAGAAGGATTGTAAGATCGTATTCACGGCTCATGACTATCAGCTGGTCTGCCCGAACCACATGCTAAACAACCCTGTAAAACATGAGAACTGCGAAAAGTGCCTCGGTGGGCATTTCATGAATTGCACAAAGGGCAAGTGCATCCATGGATCCACGGCTAAGAGTATCATAGGCACAATGGAAGCTGAATTCTGGAAACTGAAAGGAACCTACAAGTACATAGACACCATGATCTGCTGCTCCGAGTTCATGAAGTCAAAGATGGATACGAACCCGTTGTTTGCTACAAAGACCGTGGTGATGCATAACTTCATCGACAAGGAGGGGTGGAAAGAGACCTCGAAGAAGGAATATGTCCTGTACTTTGGCCGGTTCTCCGAAGAGAAGGGCATCGGCACGCTGATTAAAGTCTGTAAGGAGCTGCCGGATATCCAGTTCGTCTTTGCTGGTAATGGGCTGTTAGAAGAGAACGTGAACGATGCGGTAAACATTAAGAATGTGGGGTTCCAGAAGGGTGAAGCGCTGGAATGGCTGATCCGGGAAGCACGTTTTTCCATCTACCCGTCTGAGTGGTACGAAAACTGCCCGTTCTCAGTGATGGAATCCCAGATGTACGGCACGCCGGTACTGGGTGCTGACATCGGTGGTATCCCGGAGCTGATTCAGGTTGGTGAGACTGGTGAGCTGTTTGAGAGTGGTAACGCAGAGGACCTGAAGGGGAAGATTCAGAAGCTCTGGGATGATAAGGAGCTGTGTGAGCAGTACAGTGAGAACTGCAAGAATATTAGCTTTGATACCGTCGATGAGTATTACGAGAAGATTATGAAGGTGTATCAGTAAGGCAGTCATGGGGAGAAAGAGATGAGCAAAGAAAATGTGATTTTGATTGACTATAATGCTCCTGATGATTGGGAGTTTCATAAGGCAATCGAAAAAACAACAGGAAAAAAGTGGAGAGTATATAAAGCGATAAGCAACGAAAACCACGGAGGAATTTTACAAAAACTTATACGTTATACAAAGTACTTCCTGGTTCCAATGAAAATTGCTAAAAACCATAAAAGTTACATTAAGGTTTTAGCTTGGCAGCAGTTTTACGGTTTGATTTTGGCATTCTATTTCAGAATTTTCCATATCCAGAATGCACCAGAAATTGTAGTGCTGACCTTTATCTATAAACCTAAGAAATCAGTTATCGGAAAGGTTTACGACAAATTTATAAGGTATATTGTGACTTCTGGGTACATCAAATCTTTTGTCGTTTTTTCTGAAAACGAAAAGAAGCGATATGTGGATTACTTTGATGTCCCAGAGTCACAATTTGTTTTTGAAACATTAGGATATGAGGATAAGACACAGGAAATAGAAATCGGCGAGCCGGGAAACTTTTACCTTGCTGCCGGACGAAGCAATCGTGATTATAAATTCCTGACGGCAGCGTGGGCTGGAAGAGAGGAACAGCTTGAAATTATCTGTGATACGTTATCATTAAAAAGTAATTCTAGTAACATAAGGGTGCTTACAAGCTGTCATGATAATGAGTTCTTTGAAGAACTGGCAAAGTGCCGAGCCGTAATTGTGACACTGGAGGATACACACATTTCGTCTGGACAATTGGTTATTATTCAAGCGATGATGTATGGGAAACCTGTTATTGTCACAGAGAATGATACGGTTAAAGATTATATTGATACCGGGAAAACAGGAATGATAATCCCTAAAACAGAAAAAGCTTTGGCCGATGCAATCTTGTCGTTGAAAGATGAAACATATTATAAGAAAATTTCAACCGCCGAACGGAAACAGTATGAGAGCAAATTCAGCGTTTACGCAATGGGTACTGCGATTGGAAAGTTATTAAATTGAAGGAGAGTTTATCATGTCTGAAGAAAAGAAGTTAAATGGTACGGTCATCGTCACTTACCGCTGTAACGCTCGTTGCTCCATGTGCAACCGTTATAAAGCACCTTCCAAACCGGAAGAGGAAATCAGTATTGAAACCATCCAGAAGCTGCCGAGGATGTATTTCACTAACATTACTGGTGGTGAACCGTTCATCCGCACCGACCTGAAGGACATGGTGCGTGAGCTGTACAAGAAGTCTGATCGAATCGTTATTTCCACCAATGGCTTCTTCACCAATCGTATCATTGACCTTTGCAAGGAGTTCCCAGAGATTGGTATCCGTATTTCTATTGAGGGGCTGGAACAGACCAACAATGAAATTCGCGGCCTGCAGAACGGCTACCAGCGTGGTTACGGTACGCTTAAGAAACTGCGTGAAATGGGTATGAAGGACGTTGGCTTCGGCATGACCGTACAGGATAAGAATGCTCCCGATCTAGTTCCTCTGTACAAGATCTCTGATGAGATGGGCATGGAATTTGCAACTGCTTCTCTGCACAACAGCTTTTACTTTGTGGAAGCTAAGAACATCATCCAGGACCGCCCGATGGTTGCTAAGAACTTAGAAAATTTGGTTAATGAACTGCTCCGCAGCAACAGCCCAAAGAAGTGGTTCCGTGCGTACTTCAATCACGGTCTGATCAACTACATCTATTGCCAGAAACGTTTTTTGCCTTGTGACATGAGCTTTGATACCTTCTTCATTGATCCGTATGGCGATGTTATGCCTTGCAACGGCACCAAGGACAAAGAGGTCATGGGCAACCTGAACGCTCAGAGCTGGGACGAGTTGTGGAATAGCCCGCAGGCGGATGAAGTCCGCAAAAAGGTCCGTTGCTGTGACCGTGACTGCTGGATGATAGGTAGCGTTTCTCCGGCAATGCATAAGTATATCTGGAAGCCTGCTGCCTGGGTCCTGGTCCACAAGTTCAAGGCTCTGTTCACCAAGCATCCGTATAGCATGTATGAGCTGAAGGTCTGCCGTGATTATCGCGATGGTAAGGTTACCAAGGAAGAACTGGATAAGTGCAGCACCTGCGATATGAACTGCGTGATCAACAATGGTCTGAGTGAGGCTTCTAAGGAGCAGCTGAAACATAAGACTGGCGAGGAAATCGTGGATGCTGATATTGCAAGAAATGGAGAATAAGTAATGAGTGAACAGGCAGCGATACTGGTATCTGTATGCGTTATTCTTTATTTTCCTTGTGACACCGACTTTTGGCAGTGTCAAGATGGCTGTGGTTGGATTAGTTGTTGCGATTGTTGAAAAGCTCCTGATTTTATGGGGGGGGGGGCAGCGTTTACGCTGTATCTACAGTTCTCTCGAATGAAATCTGGTTTGTGCTCGGCATAAGTATTTGTGCATTTGATATTCGGCTAAAAGGTAAGAAGCTACAAGGAATGGTATGCGGCCTGCTGTTTGTGATACTAAGCGTTATCGTATATGTGACAGATATCCACAGCTCGGCAGTTTCATTTGCAATGGGACTGCTGGCTTGTACAGCTGTGATTCTGCTGGTTGCTGGCTTTGAAGATAAGTGTAGCAGAGGTATGAGCTTTCTCGCAAAGTACACGATGCCTATCTTCCTGATGCACACACTGTTTGCAGCACCGCTGAGATCCGTGCTTTTAAAAGTGGGGATTACGAATGCGGAATGCGGGAGTTCATGTGGTAATAGGACTGGGTATCAGTTTTGTGGGACCTGTCGTTGCGGCATGGATTATGAAACGAACAAGGTGGCTAGAGTTCTTTCTGTATCCGAATAAGTTCTTTGGAGAGGCAATGTGAAAAATGAAAATTAAAGATAGTGTAAAAGTGACACTCGGTCGAATCCGAGTAAGGATTTTTGGAGTATCTGCTGGAAGTGGTGTTTATATTGGTAAGCATTGCAGCCTAAAAGGGAAACAGCGTATAACTTTGGATGATTCTGTAATAATACGTCCCTATGTCCAAATCTGGTCAGGGGGGGGGGCAGTAAGAATTGGAGAAGGCTCTGAAGTTGGGGAGCGTTGCAGAATCTCCATTGCAAACTCTTTGAAAATCGGTAAAAAAGTTCTTCTCTCACCAAATGTGTATATTACCGATTGCGATCATGAATATCGTAATGTAGTTGTTCCTGTTATTGATCAAGGAATTGTGCAGAAAGGCCAGAAAGTTTCTATTGGTGATGGCTCATATATTGGTATTAATGCGGTAATCGTTGGAAATGTGGAGATTGGAAAGCACTGTGTCATTGGAGCTAATTCAGTTGTGACTAAGGACGTGCCGGATTATTCTGTTGCTGTTGGGAGTCCAGCAAAAGTAATTAAGAAAATCAATTAATTCACACAGGAGAAAATGAACAGATGAAGATTTTGATGCTTGTTAACTGGAAAATAGAATATTGTGATACGAAGCCAGAAAACAAGCAGCCGCCTGATTACAAAGTTAAGGGCGAGGATTACTGGTTTTATAGATATTTCAAAAACAATCCAGAAGTTGATGTGATTGATATAAGTTCGTTTCCTTGGCTGGAAAATTTTGAAAAGAATAGATTGCACTTTTATATTTGGCAAGCATTTAAGGCGATTCCTAAGTTAAATAAGTATGATTTAATTGTATCACATGGAATGCCAAGTGCTGTGGTGGTTTGTTTATGGAGAAAGTTCTTTAAAACCAAAGCAAAACATATTGTGTTCGACATTGGTTCCTTTGCAAGTGCATCTGAATCAGGACTTGCACTAAAGTTGATGCAGTTTGCAAGTAAATCACTTGATGGATTGATTCATCACATGAGTAGTCAGAGAGCATACTATGAAAAGTTTTTTCCGTGGATTGTCGAAAAAGCACAATTTATAAGGTATGGTGCGGATTTTGATTTCTTTGGAGTCGAGGAAGAACAGATAGCGGTCAACAAACCCTATATTGTGTGTGCTGGAAAAAATAAATGTGACTGGGACACGGTAGTTAAGGCTTATGGGGAAAGTAAAATTGATTTTGATTTACATCTAATAGGTGGGAAAAAAACGCGTTTTGAAGATATAGATGGAGTTGTAGAGATTCCGTATTTGCCAATTAATGATTTTATAGAGCAGGTTCGAGGGGCTGAGTTTTGTATCTTACCATTAGAGCCGGTTCTGTTCTCCTTTGGACAGATGAGGTTATTGCAACAGATGGCTTTGAAAAAATGTGTAATTGTATCTGATGCACCAAGTGTTCTGGATTATGTAGAAGATAATTGTACTGCAGTGGTATACAAGGCTTCAAATGTTAAAGATTTGAAAAGTAAAATGAAATTAGTTTGTCATGAGGTTGAAAAGAAAAAAGACATTGAAGAAAATGCGTACGATTTTGTGAAAAGAATTTGCAATGAAAGAAATATGGCAGAAGAGGTTGAAGCCTGCTTTGATGTAGTAGTTAAATAAATCGACTATCTTACATTTAGGCTGTGATGAAATATATAGAGGAGAAATATGGAAACAGAGTTAGTGAGTGTGGTCATACCAATTTATAATGTTGAAAAATATTTGAATAGGTGTGTGGAAAGTGTAGTAAACCAAACATATAAAAACTTGGAAATAATTCTTGTAGATGATGGATCACCGGATCGTTGCCCCGAAATTTGTGATGGATGGAAGAATCAAGACCAAAGAATCAAGGTGATACATAAAAAAAATGCCGGATTAGGAATGGCAAGGAACACTGGAATCGAAAAAGCAGAAGGAGATTATATCTGCTTTTTCGATGGTGATGACTATATCGATTTGCAGACAATTGAATTTGCTGTTACAGAAGCACAAAAAACAAATGCCGATGTAGTGGCATTTGGATTGTCGGATGTTGATCAAAACAAAAATGTAAGGCATTCTATTGTTCCAAAACCACCTAAGTGGATTTATAGTGGAGCGGAAGTACAAGAAGACTTACTACCCGATATGATATCAGCAACAGAATCGAATTTCATGCTAAGTGCGTGTATTATGTTGTTTTCAATGGTGTTGATAAGAAAAAAGCATTGGAGATTTGTTTCGGAAAGGACAATCATAGCAGAGGATGTATATTCACTTGTAAACCTATTTTCTGAAATAAAAACGATGAGCTTTATTCCGAAGGCATTATACAATTATTGCAGAAATGAAGATTCTTTAACCCATATGTATAGAAAAGATCGCTATGAGAAAATCAAACATTATTATGATGAATGTATAAAAATGTGCATCCAGAATGGATATAACGAAAAGGTGCTAACTCGTATTGGACTAACATATTTTTCATTTACAATAGCTGCCATGAAACAGATTGTTATGTCTACTTCTAAGCCCCGAGAAAAGTTCAAGGAAATCCAGAATATTGTGCGAGATGAACACTTGCATAAAGTGATAATAAATACTGATTTAAAAAAGGAAACAAAATCGAAGCGAGCATTGATATACACCATGAAGAATAAGAGGAGCCTGGCTGTCTTTGGAATGGTGTTAGCAGCTTGCATAAAGAATGGTTGATGGTGATGAATAGAAGATTCTTAAAAATACGTTATAAAGATTGTTTACAGTGGATTTTATGGATTAGTCTTTTTCAAGGAGCGATATCATCTTATCTGGGTTTTAATCAGGTAAATTATATATGTGACTTTTTATTGATTCTACTATTGATAACAAGATTGTCATCTGAAAAATTGCATTGTGTAAAAATTAAAAGACAAACAGAGTATATTCCGATTTTCTACTTCGCTATAATTGCCATAATTGGTTGGATGTTCAATCCTGTACCAATTGCAATGGCAATATGGGCCACAAGAAATTATGGACGTTTTTTTCTGTATTTTATTTTTTGTGCAATTCTTCTTGATGCTGAAGATGTAGACAAAATGGAAGATACGGTTGTGCGCGTTTTTCCCGTGCACATGGTGCTTATAGCATTTCAGTACATTGTGGAAGGATTGAACCAAGATAGACTAAGCGGAATTTTCGGAAATGCGGCAGGTGGAAATGGTGGATTGATGATATATCTATCCATAATGCTGTGTGTTATTATGGCAAGATATGAGTATAAAAAACTATCGTTATTAAAGTTTATATTATATTTGCTGCTGATTTTAGTTAATGCAGCATTATCAGAACTGAAGTTTTTATTTATTGTTGCGGTAATTTTGCTGGTTTGGTATTTGCTTATGTCAAAAAGAAAAGGGCAAGGAATGATAATGGCAATGGCCTTTATTATGCTGTTTTATATCAGTGTTCAAATTTTGTATTCTGTTTTCCCGGAATATGCTAATTTCTTGAATATTGATAATATTCTTGATCAAGTTTCTACTCAGGAAGTTTATGCATCACAGTTTGATGTTGGCAGAACCTCTGTTTTCCCAAAACTCTCTCCTATCATAACAAGTTGGGCTGGAAAAGATGCACTGTGGATTGGAATTGGGCTCGGAAATGCAGACTATTCTTCAGCAATGAGTTTCTTAAATAGTGCATTCTTTAAGGCGCACGAGTATATCCACTATACGTGGTTGTCTCTAGGATATTTGTTTGTTGAAACTGGATATTTAGGAACAATAGCTTACACTTCATTTTTTGTTGTTGCAGAGGTTAGCGCAATTACAAAGTATCAAAAGAAGACAACATATAGGAACTTGCTTGGAACATTTTTTCCGCTTGTTTGTCTAATATTGTTAGTGTATAATTCGACACTAAGATCTAATTATGCATATATGATTTTTGCAGTTTTAGCTTGGAACATTGTGGGTTCGCAAAGTAAAATTATAAAGTAAAGATTTTGGAGGTTGCAAGGATACGAGCGCAGATTAGAAAAATTATATATGGTGTAACGGCTTCATCAGAATCTTACATCAAATATCTTCGCTGCCTTGGAATGAAGATCGGTGAAGAAACAACAATATATGTTCCAACAAAAACTCATATTGATACCACACGTCCGTGGCTGATTACAATCGGCAAAAATGTAAAAATCACAGAAGGTGTTACGATTTTAACTCACGGGTTCGATTGGTCTGTTCTGAAAGGTGTCTATGGAGACATTCTCGGATTGGGAGGGGCGTGGTAATTGGAGCCAATTCTCTGGTCAACAAGGATATCCCAGACAACTGTGTGGCAGCAGGGAATCCCTGAGTGCTGGGAAAGCATAATGAAACTCGTGGAAATTACGAGAACACAATAGAGCAATTCAGTAAAAATAAAAAGAAATTTGAAAATATGGGCGATTTTTTGAAGAATATATGATAAAAAGAGCATATCGAATGAAGGAGAATTGTGAAAGTGAAAGTATGTATTTTGTCAATGCACCGAGTTGATAATATGGGGTCCTTGCTTCAATCGTTTGGGCTGAAGACAATAATTGAAAAACTTGGAAATGAAGTAGAGTTTATTGATATTACTAAAAGAAACGAAGACAATGAATTGCTTAGAGGCTATAAGCAAGAGTACCATGAAGAAAGAGAAACTACCGGGCTGATTGGTAAAATTAAAAAAATCGACCGATTCACATTGAACCGATTAAAAATAAAAAAGAAAAACCTCGAACAGAGCAATGCTTTTGAGGATTTTCGTAAAAGTCAGCTAGGCATTGAGAAAAGAAGTCCTGAATATGATGTATGCGTTATCGGCAGTGATGAAGTATTCAACTGCTTAAACTCAGGTGCATGGGGCTTCACGTCTCAATTATTTGGTAATGTCCCAGAAGCGGATAAGGTAATTACTTATGCAGCATCCTGCGGTTCTACGAAATATGAAGAACTGCCCACCAGAGTGGCAGATAGAATCAGACAGTCTTTTGAAAAAGTCACAGCATTTTCTACGAGAGATAAAAACACCCATGAATTTGTTGCAAAACTGACGGGTAAGCAGATAACCGATAATTTGGATCCTGTTTTGGTGTATGATTTTGATCAAGAGGTGAAACAGGCAACTTTGCCTAAAATGCCTGAACGTTCCTGCGTGGTCTATTCATATTACAATCGGGTTCATACTGCCAATGAAATTGATGCTATCAATGAGTTTTGCAAAAAACATCAGTTGACTCCACTTGCAATTGGGGCTCCACAGTTTTGGATAAAAGACTATGTCATTTGTTCTCCGTTTCAGTGCTTGAAAATCTTTGCTAATGCCGACTTTGTAATTACAGATACATTCCATGGAACGATTTTTGCTTCAAAATATGCCAGTAGATTTGCTGTTCTTGTTAGGGAGAGTAATAGAAATAAGTTGGCAGACTTAGTTGAGAAGATTGGAATGCAAGATCACCTGATGGATAACATCACAGAGATGGTAGAGAAATATAAGATCTCAAAGAATCAGGGAAAGTTTAGGACCATCATCGAAGATGAACAGATAAAAACATGGCAGTATCTGAAGGATAATATATAAATGGTGGAGGGGACGAATGATAGAATATTTATTTGTTGGAGGTACAGACGGGAATACTGGACCCGCAAATGTCAATAAAGGCATTGTTGCAAATTTAACAGCAAAATTTTGCATTTCGGATAGTAAAAATAAATTTGTAAAATACTTAAGTGCAATAATTAACACATTTCGGTGTAAAGTCATTATCGTATCGGGAATGTCAAAGGTTGGCTTGTATGCTATTCAACTAGCCAAGTTCCTGAATAAGAAAACAATTTATATTATGCATGGCTGCTATGAAATCGAATCGGGCTTGAATGATGCGGATGCAGATTTGAGGAGCCTACAAATGGAGCAGTACATTCTTCATAATGTAGATTTGGTTTTGCCTGTTTCCAAACGTTATGGAGAAATGATTCAGGAAAAATACCCTTTTTGCAAAGGAAAAACAGCCTATCTGCATAATGGTGTAGATAAGGTGGATTTGATTCATAATGGCATTAAGCGTGAGAAAGGCCGTGTGGTAGCGGTAGGTGGTGACAGAAAACTTAAAAATAATATTACTATTGCAAAAGCAATGGCAAAATTGGATGGTAATAAAGTTCTAACCGTTTATGGTCACTTTTATCATCCAGATGATTTGCCTAAAAGTGATAACATCGAGTTCAAAGGATTAATCCCGCAAGAGCAGCTTTACAAGGAAATGATGCGTAGTGAATTGTACGTCTTGAATTCGATTTATGAGCCCTTCGCGCTTTCTGTTTTTGATGCATTGTTGTGCGGCTGCAGTATTTTGGTAACGAATGTGGCAGGCGCTTTGGAATTGCTGGATGTTACGGAACACGATGTGATCCATGATCCAATAGATGAAAATGAGATCGCAGAAAAGATTGATTATTTGCTTCAAAACCCCAACAATGCAAGATTGATGAAAAACTTGGATTTTGAGAAAATCTCATATAAGGAAGAGGTTAAGAAACTCGAGAACTTTTGTAAGGAACTTTGTCAAAAGAGTAGGAGTTAGTGTGGATGATAAAAAGATGAAAACAGTTTGTACAATAAACTTTTGCACCGGCTGTATGGCATGTTTCGGTAAATGCAAAAAGAATGCTATCACAATTAAGGATGGCTTAGCGGCTTATAATGCCGTTATCGATGAAGCTAAGTGTGTCAGTTGTGGTGCCTGTGAGAGGGTATGTCCTAACAACCAGAAGGTGGAACTGCATGAGCCTATCAGTTGGCAGGAAGGCTGGGCTGCGGAAGATATCAGAATGAATTCCTCATCGGGTGGAGCGGCCTCTGCAATGATGAAGCATTTCGTTGAAGAAGGGGGATATGTAGCAGCATGTTTATTCAAAAACGGGGAATTTGTCTTTGACATAACTAATAAAATTGAGGATATCGTCAATTTTGTGGGTTCAAAGTATGTAAAGAGTAACCCAATCGGAATTTATACCAAGGTAGCCGAAAAATTAAAAGTTGACAGCAAAGTTCTGTTTGTTGGGCTGCCTTGTCAGGTGGCGGCACTGAAAAATTTTACAGCGATGTTGCCAGCAGAAAAAAAACAGATTTTGTATACGATTGACTTGATTTGCCACGGAACACCGTCCCCGCAGATATTGAATCTTGCGTTGAGAGAGAAAGGCATTGATATAAAAAGCCTGACGAGCATTCGCTTTAGAAACAAAACAAATTTTGGATTGTCATCGCACGACAAGATTCAAGAGTACAAGACCATAACACCATCGGGTGTTCAGGATATGTATACCTATGCGTTTCTGACTTCCTTAGATTATACGGAAAATTGCTACTTTTGTAGGTATGCCACCTTGAGTAGAACATCTGATGTGACAATAGGAGATTCCTGGGGAAGTGACCTGCCCAGCTATGAGCAGAGAAAGGGCGTTTCACTGTTGATATGCCAAAACAATAAAGGAATCAATCTTGTCCAGAATTCTGGAATGCAATTAAAAGATGTTGATGTGGAAAGGGCAATAGAAGCCAATCATCAACTGAGGCATCCTTCCATTGCGCCGGAAGGACGCAAGATTTTCTTCGCAAATATGAATAAGGGATTTAATAAGGCTATCTCAAAATGTGCACCGAAAGTGTACTATAAGCAGAAGCTCAAAGAAACGCTTGTTAAGCTAAAAATCGTTCGGGGGGGGGGCAAGCCCGATAGAGTATAAAATCAGTATTAAATAAATCTACCCATATCGGATTCCTTGCTTGTAGATTGTAGAAAAAGGATACTACAAGCGAGTCTGTATTACTAGTGGAGGAACGATGGCTAGTGCCATATAAAATATCGATGCAAAAATCATTAGCTAAAAATTCAATATATAATATTATATATACAGTTGTAAATATTTTGTTCCCGTTTGTTACATCAATATATGTATCACGAATTCTTCTCCCTGTTGGTGTGGGAAAAGTATCTTCAGCGCAGAATATCGCTTCATATTTTGTGACGATTGCGGCATTAGGTTTGCCATCCTATGGTGTGCGGGAATTTGCAAAAGTAAGAGAAAATGAGCACGAAAAGAATAAGATATTTACAGAACTCTTGCTGCTTAATGTCATATCAACCACATTAGCAGTTGGTGGCTTTTTTATCCTCGTATTTGCAAATGCAGCCTTTAGTGGGGAATGGGCTCTTTATGGCGCATGTGGCCTTGCGGTGTTCTTTAACTATCTTAATATCGATTGGATGTATAAGGGGCTGGAGGAATACGGCTACATTACAGGAAGAAGTTTGCTTATAAAGGGACTTTCTTTGGGAGCGTTATTCCTATTTGTCAAGACGCGGCAGGATTATGTGCTCTATGCATTGATTTCTAGTCTTGCAACAGGTGGAAATTACATTTTTAATGTAATTCATGCAAAAAAGTTTGTTAGAATTGAGTTTTCTGGCATTCATCTTAAAAAGCACATAAAACCGGTACTTTTTATTGCATGTATTATATTCCTGTCGAGTATCTATAACAAAATTGATGTGACCATGTTGAATATGATGGCAACAGATGAATCTGTTGGATATTATGCGTATGCTCTAAAGACAGTCAATATGGTACTAACAATGGCAAATGCAGTTACGGCTGCTCTGCTTCCGAGACTAAGTTTCTATTATGAAAACGACAGAGGTGGGTTTTATCGTTTGCTGGACAAGGGATTTCAAATATTGTGTTTTATGACGCTTCCGTTGGCAGTCGGAATGACACTGGTGGCTTCTCAGACTGTTGAATTTTTGTATGGAGAAGCTTTTGGACCAGCGGCCTTAACAATTCAGCTGATGTGTCCGTTGATTCTAATTAAAGGCTTCGGTGACTTATTTTGCTATCAGTTGGTTTATAGTACCAAGAGTGAGAAAATTATTCTCCCGGCGGCGGCATCCGCTTCTGTAATTAATATTATCACAAATTCGGCATTGATCCCTCCGCTTTTACAGAATGGTGCTGTTATTGCATCAGTATTTAGTGAGCTTGCAACAAATACAATCCAGTTTATTTACATGAAGAAAAAAGTGAGGTTCAGCATTAACGGAAAAGCACTCGCAGAGGGGCTATTAAGCACTGTAATTATGGCTGCGTGTGTTTGTCTCCTTATGCAGATAAACTTGCCCAATATGGTTGGCCTTATGGTGGAAGTGGCGTGCGGTGCAATTGTGTATGTAGCTGTTAACTTAATGATGAAAAATGCTTTTATGATTGAAATTCTCGAAAAGGTCAAGGTGAAATTGTTACATAGAGCATAATTCATCAGGATGTCACAACTGGAACGTGAATATGGTGTAAATCGGAGTACCTTAAGCGGCTGGGTAAAGCAGCTTTCACCTATCAGGGTATCAGAGGAGGATACTGTTACTCATAAGGAGTTCAAGGCTTTGCAGTGCCTTGAAATTCCCAAGCAAGCGCCAAATATTCCGCCGGAATTCTTAAATCTTCAGATTAACTTATAATAGTAGTCGAAAGGCTCACGATGATCTCTTTAAAGATCTGAAAGTGGAAAAAGTATTCATCCCTCTTCCGGTAGAAGAACAGGTCTGTCCAGTCTGCGGTACGCAGATGGTCCTGATCGGCGAGGAGTATGTCCGCCGGGAACTGGAATTCATTCCGGCCACATGCAAAGTCATCGAATACTACAGCCAGAATTATGGATGCCCTTCCCGCAAAGAAGGTCTTGGAGATACAGAAAAACCTGTGATCATAAAGTCCCCCGTTCCGGCGGCCCTGGTAGGGAAAGGTCCTGCCTCGGCATCCACTGTTGCGTGGACGATGTACCAGAAGTATGTCAACGGGCTACCCTTTACCGCCAGGAAAAGGACTGGAAACAGTATGGTGCCCAGATCAGCCGTACCGCCCTTGTCAACTGGATAATCTACTGCTCACAGAACTATTTCCAGTGGATGTATGATTACTTCCACCGGGAACTGCTGAAGCGCGGCTTTGCAATGGCAGATGAGACAAGAGTAGAGGTGCTGAATGAGGAAGGACGCAAAGCCCAGTCCCAGTCATATATGTGGCTGTTATGATTACAGCCAGCCTGCAGCACAGTATCCGGTACTGCAATCGTTTGTTTGCCATAGAGGACTCCATTAACAAAAAGTATCCCGGTGATTATGAAAAACGCAAGCAGCTGCGTCTCGAGATGGCAAAAGCACACGGTCTGAATATTTACAGATACCTCAAATTTTTGCTGGAACGTCGGCCGGATCAGAATATGGGCGACGAACAGCTAGCCGAACTGGCACCTTGGAGTGAAAATTCCAATCTCTCCAAAATCGTATGTGAATTACTCCAACTCGCAAAGAGCTGGGGTAATTTTAAACTTTACCGTGTTATTATTTGACGATTACTTATTTTACACCCTCCCAGTGTATGAATATATGTATTGGCACTATCTTTTTCTTGCACCTTATTTTATTTAAGAGTAAAATACTATAAAGAACGCCACATAAGCCAATTTTATCTAAAGTAAAGAAAGGATTGCCACATGGATAACCCAACTGAAACTATAACACTTAACAATTTATGGGGAGTAATCACATCCCACCAAGGAGAAACCTTCTACACAAAGAAATTACTCCCCTTCACCTATACCATCAAAGGCGGCGAAATGTTCACCGACCGCAGAGAACGCTCCATCACCAGAAGCACCTTTGAAAACGCATATAAAAAAATAAAAAATAATCCCGGCAAAATCACCGGTCCAAAGGCACTAAACATGTACGGTGCGCCATATGTATGGGCAGTGCTGGCAAAAGTAACAGATATCTGCAAACCATAACAGAGAAAGTCTTGTACCATAAAATACATTTCATCTGAAAACAACAAATTCATAAGTGAGGTAACAAAAACCATGCCCGGCTATATCATCCACCTGACCGCAGCGAATTTCTTCCTAAATTCGCTGCCATTTACCCACCCCCTAAACCAACCAAAAGCCAAAAACGCCTTCCTGGCAGGCAATTTACTCCCCGACACCGTAAAAGACAAATTCCAATCCCATTTCCGGAGCACCGACACCTTACAGGATATAGTCCAATCCCCCATACTGTCCAAATTTCTTGACAAATACCGCAGTCTTCTCCCCGACCCCAGTGTCCGGGGCTATCTTTTTCATCTATACACAGACTACCGTTTTTTCACCGAGTACATGCCCCGCATTGTACGCTTCACGGACAAATACGGCAGAAGCACCACAAAGCAAGACGACATCGTCTGGGCAGAGATCCAGAAAACAAATAAAAAAATAAAACCAGCCGACTTCTTTTCCGAAGACTATTACTACGGCGATTACACCCGCATGAACACCTGGCTGGTGATCCATTACAGACTCCCCCTTCAACTGGATATCAATATAAAAAACCCCGGAATCGAAGAGGTATGCTATGCTGATATGGCAGAAATCCTTGAAGAGCTAAAATCCTACCTCATTATGCCACAAAAAGCCGCCGATGACCTTGCCGTTTTTAATAAGAAGGATCTTCTCAATTACATCCGCTCCATTGCCAATCCAAAAGAATTAAAAAAAGTAATTGATTAATGATTTATGTAATGTTAATATAATAATGTTGTTTGAAATGGGAAAGAATAGAAATTATGGTATAACTACTCAACAGGCCCGTGCATTTACCGCGCGGTCCTTAGAATGCTCTTTTGGGAAAAAAAGTGAGCAGCACTTTCTTATTTTAAATATATATGAGAGGAATGGAAAGAAGATGAAAAAAGGTTTAATTGCTGCAGCAATTATAGTATGCATCGGAATTACAGCCGGTACCGTATATCTGGTACTTAATCGGGACAAGACAGCACCGGAGATAAAAGTCCCTGCGGACAATACGCTGACTTATGTGGCGGGGCAGGATAAGAAGCTACTGTTGGAAGGCATCACAGCAGTGGATGACAAGGACGGAGATGTATCAGATACACTTATGGTGGAATCGGTCAAACCAACTTCTGATGGCACACAGGCTGAAGTTACCTATACGGCAATGGATAACAGCCGCAACGTTGCAAAAAAGAAAATCATGGTAAGCTACCAGGCTTCCGGAGAGCCGGCTCCTGCAGACAGCGGCCAGGCACCGGAAGGAACGGATGAGAATCCGGAAAATAGTGAAGCTGGAACAGAAGCCCCGGCCCCTGAAGGGGAGGGGACCGGCGAGGGCGATGTTCCGGCGGACGTACCGGCAGATGTTCCTGCCGATCCGGCTGCCGCAGAGCAGCCCCCTCAGGATACCGCAGGCGGTGCAGAGGCAGCGGAAGCGGCGATCGCACAGCTTCCGCCAGGAAGTCCCCAGTTCAGACTGAACCAATATGAGGTGACGCTCCCTGTGGGAAGCAAGTTTGATTACAGTACATATATTCAGGATATCACCGATGATAAAGATGACAGAAGTACTCTTTTCAGACAGATCCAGCTGCAGAATCCGGTGGATACCAATACACCGGGAACCTATGAAGTTGTATATTTTGTTGTCGACAGCGACGGAAATCAGTCAAATACTGCCATTTTAAAGGTAAATATCCAGTAGACAAACAGAGCACTTTCCTTTATAATGGTGGGTGAATTTATGGTAAAGGTGGATAAGATCATTGATAATAGACACACACTGCCACATTTTGCCCGGTGTAGATGACGGAGCAAAGAATGCGGACGAAACACGCAAGATGCTGCGAATGGCGTTTAAGGACGGCATCGACGAGATTATTGCTACACCACATTTTAACTGTGACATGGATGCATCCGTCCTGGAGAAAAGAATGGGAGCTTATCTGCGTACCTGCAAATACGCGAAGGAAATGAATCCAAAGTCCAGGATATATCTGGGAAATGAACTGTTTTACAGCGAGGAAGTGGTGGATGCCCTTGAAAGAGGCGATGCGCTGACTTTGAATGAAACAAAATATGTTTTGGTAGAATTTCCCGTCTATGCGGAATTTCGTTATATACGGCACGCTGTGCAGCATTTACAGTATGCCGGTTATATGCCTGTGATCGCCCATATTGAGCGTTATCAGGGAATGAAGAAGGAAGAACAGGTTGCAGAGCTGGCCAATATGGGAGCCTGCATGCAGGTCAATGTTTCCAGTGTCATGGGTAAAGCAGGCTGGAGCACAAGATGGTATTTATTGAAATTAATGAGGCATGGACTCATTCACGTACTGGGCACGGATGCCCATGGGGTGACACACAGACGTCCGGAGATGAGGGACTGCCTTTCTTATATAGATAAGAAAATCGGAAAGACATACCGGGAAGAGATCAGCACAATAAATCCGTCAAGAATTATCAGAGGAGAATACATAAGTGGATAAGTTAGAGATCAAAGGAGAGATTTCATTATCAAGCCGGGAACGAGAAGTTTACCGTACCTTGAGGACCAACCTGGAGTTTACAGGTGTGGAGAACCGGGTGATCGCAGTTACAAGCTGTACACCCAATGATGGAAAGAGCACAGTGGCCTATAATCTGGCACTGGCACTGGCGGAGAGCGGCAGGAATACACTGCTGATTGATGCGGATATGAGAAAATCCGTATTGGTTCACCGTTTGAGAATTGAAGGAGCCATCAAAGGACTCAGCCATTATCTTTCCGGTCAGGAGGAATTAGGGGATGTGGTATATGGAACAAATAAGAGAAATTTTTTCCTGCTTCCAACCGGAATTTTCCCCAGCAACCCGACAGAGCTTCTTGGAAATGAGAGACTTCAGAAGCTGCTCACAGGCTTGAAGAACACGTTTGCTTACATAATCATAGATACACCGCCTCTTGGAAGCGTTATCGACGCAGCGGTGATCGCCCAGGTGTGTGATGGTTCCATCCTTGTACTGGCGGCAGACAATTCCTCCAGAGCAGAGGCAAAAGGTGTGGTTGGCCAGCTAAAAGCAGCCAACAGCAATCTTCTTGGAGTTGTGCTCAACAAGGTGGATGTGCATACAGGAAGCTACTATGGCAAGAAGTATGGCGGATATTATGGAAATAAATACGGCGGATACTATTAAGATCAACAAGACACCGTAAGAAAAATTTTGCAATGAAAGAGGAACAAAATGAATAATAAAGAATACGATGACGATATTGAGATTGATTTAGGTGCCCTATTCCATATCCTGCTGCGTAAATGGTGGCTGATTGGTATTTGTGCGATCATGGGCGGAGTAATCGCGCTTGGCGGTACAGCGCTTCTCATCACGCCTAAGTATGAATCAAAAGCTCAGCTTTATATTTTGAACAAGACGACCAGCGTAACCTCTCTGGCAGATATTCAGATCGGCAGTGAGCTGACGGCTGACTTTGAGGTGATCGCCACCAGTAAGCCGGTCATTGATGCTGCCATAGAACGGATCAAAGGAGAAGAAGACAAAACCTTTACCAGAAAAGAGATACTGGATGTACTTACAGTGGTCAACAAATCCGGTACGCGAATCCTGGAAGTTAAGGCCATAGACGAGAACCCGGCAGATGCCTGCATCATCGCAAATGCAGTTGCCGAGGAGACGGCAGACAGGATGGCATCCATTATGAAATCTGACCCGCCCACAACTGTGGAGAGTGCTGAAGTGTCAGAAAAGCCGGTCAGCCCCAGCCTTTTGAAAAATACCGCGATCGGTATTCTGCTGGGTATCCTGCTAGTATGCGGAGTGCTTAGTGTGAGGTTTATCATCAATGACAACATCAAGACAGAAGAAGATGTTGAAAAATATCTGGGACTTTCCACATTGGCTATTGTTCCTTATGTGAAGGGGAAAGATAAGAAGAAGGATGAGCTTCGCAAATTGAAAGAGGCAGACAATGGAAAAGAAAAAAAGAAGTAAACTATTCTGGGTTTTTTTGCTCATATTTCTTGCAGCTGCAGCTTTTGCTGTATATTATTATACAAGCCAGCAGAAAAAAGAGGAAGTTTATGATAAGCTGAAAGAAAATAATAAGAAGACGGAAGAACCAAAGGTCAAAGAAGAACCGATACAGGAACCGGAGCAGGCGGCAGAACCTGAACCGGAGCCTGTAGACATTCCCATAGATTTTGCAGAGCTTCAGAAGATGAATCCTGAAATCTATGCGTGGATACAGATTCCCGGTACGGAAGTGGATTATCCTATTGTACAGCGGCCCGAGGATGACGCATATTATCTTGACCACACAATTGAAGGCGAAGAGGGACTTCCGGGTTCTATCTATACAGAATCCCTGAATAAACAAGATTTTACAGACAAAAATACAGTGATATACGGACATAATATGAAAGACAACACTATGTTCGGCGGCCTGAAGGATTATAAGGACAGCGCTTATATGGATGAGCATTCGGAAGTGTATATTTATACACCGGAACACATTTTTACTTATAAGATTTTTGCTGCGGTGACTTATGACAGCAGGCACATTATGGTAGCCTTTGATTTTGATCAGGATGAACAATATCAGGCATATTTGGACTCACTCAGTCAGGTGAGAAATATGGCATCCTATATCAACACAGATATTCCGGTCACAACATCTGACCGAATTATCACAATGTCAACCTGCAATGGAAATAATGACCAGCGTTTTCTTGTAGAGGCGGTACTGATAGATGAAAAGTAAAGAAAAAAAGAGACTGGTTGTGATATTTTCTGTGATCCTCCTTCTGCTTTTGGCTGGGGCAGTCCTTGTATATGTTGTGAAAAATAACAGCAGAGCAAAGACGGTTGCAGACAATATGAAGAAAAGCACAGGCGCATCCGTTTCCCAGGCCAGTGATGATACCATCACCTATGATGGTAAAAAATATGAGTATAATAAAAATCTTACGAATATTTTATTCATGGGTGTGGATAAGAAAGAGACGGTTACCTTAAAGGATACTCCGGGAGTGGCAGGACAGGCGGACTGTGTTATGATCATATCTCTGGATAAAGAGTCACAGACAGCACGCATCCTGCAGGTTTCCAGGGATTCCATGACAGACATAGATATCTATGATGCAAGCGGCAATTATTATACTTCCGTAAATGCACAGCTTGCCACCCAGTATGCCTACGGCAATGGGGAGCAGAGCAGCTGCTGGGCCATGAAAAAGACAGTATCGGAACTGCTTTTTGATCTGCCCATAGATGGCTATGTGTCATTGAATATTGACGCGATCAGCACAATGAACGACGCGGTGGGCGGTGTGGAGATCACGATACCGGAGGATTATACTGCCATAGACCCTGCATTTGTAAAAGGTGAGACTGTGAAGCTGTCAGGGGAACAGGCCGAGAAATATGTTCGCTACAGGGATACGGACGTCCAGGGCAGCAACAACGGACGTATGCAGCGCCAGGTACAGTATATTCCGGCTCTGATTTCATCGCTGAGGAATAGGGTCGGCGCAGCGGGAGATTATTATGAGGCATTTTATCCGGTGATCAAGCCTTATCTGGTGACGGATCTGAATGCTGACCAGATCAATGATCTGGCACGCTATCAGCTTGATGACAGCGGAACACAGTATGCTCCCGGAGAAGCGGTAGCAGGCGCGGAACATGAAGAGTTTTATGTGAATGATGAAGAATTGCAGAAAATATTGATAGAAATGTTTTATAAATTACGAGAGTAATATAACCTGACACCCGTAATCCCAAGAGCATCAAGGGATTACGGGTTTGTTTATTTTTCCCAAAGAACCGATTCGCTTAAACAAAACATACATGGTCATCATTGTAGGTTTTTTCAGGTGCCGAATAACCAGAATTTTTCTGAAATTTATCACAGGAGTGAAGAGTTGGACTTTATATTGCTTCTCCTTCCTCATGACGGTGTATATAAATAACATAAAAACAAGAAAAAATATAATCTGAACCCAAACATATAGTGCTTAGGAACTATGGGAACACAATATATCCCCGGGCAGGGGACTGGGTGGACAGAATAAGAGAAATTTCACTTAGATGATGAAAAATTACAAAAATTATTGATAGAAATGTTTTACAAATTACGGAAGTAGTGTTATAATAACTTCAAGCTTGTTAAATGTAATAAAGCAAGAAGAAACAAAAGGAGGATTTTATCATGAAGAAACTTATTGCTTTTGTGTGCGCTGCTGTTATGACTGTTAGCTCAGCCGTTGCAGTATTCGCACAGCCAAGTGTACAGGTTACAGGTGTTGTAACCAAGGCTCAGGCCGCTACAGATGCTGACGGAAACGCAGTTACTGTAGAAATCAAAGCGGTTCCTGACGAGTACAAGGAAGCGGTTGAGAACGTTAAGAAAGAGGAAACTCTGAAAGAAGTTCTCGGCGCAGACTTCAAAGAAGGAATGCAGGTAGTAGATGTCAAAGACATCTCTGTTCCGGACGGAACAACTTTCCCTGTGACCATCACATTTGAAGTTGCTGGTGTTACAGAAGGTTCTTCTGTTGCAGTTCTGCACTACAATGGAAGCGCTTGGGAGAAAGTAGAAGCAAAAGCTGGTGCTGGTACGATCACAGCTACCTTCACATCTCTGTCTCCTGTAGCATTTGTTGTTGACAAAGATGCAGCAGCAAAAGCATCCACATCTCCTAAGACAGGCGAAACAAATGTCATGATGTGGACAGGTATCGTAGCTGTTATTGCAGTAGCCGGAATGGCTGTTACATACAAAAAAAGAAGAGAAGCATAATTTATAATGCTTAGAGACCCGGGCGGAAGCCCGGGTCCTTTTTTTCTAAAAAAACCCTTGACAGTGACCTTACGTCACCCCTTATAGTAACAGTATCAGAGAAAAAGAAAAGGAGAATACCACATGAAAGTATTAGTAACAGGCGGTGCCGGTTTTATCGGAGGAAACTTTGTCCATCACATGGTGAATAAATACCCGGACTACGAAATTGTAAATCTGGATCTGCTCACCTATGCCGGTAATCTGGAAACTTTGAAACCAGTGGAAGATAAACCGAATTACAAATTTGTCAAAGGCGATATTGCGGACGAACCGTTTATTATGGAGTTGTTCGAGAAGGAAAAGTTCGACATTGTAGTGAACTTTGCAGCAGAGAGCCATGTGGACCGTTCCATTGAAGACCCGGGTATTTTTGTCCAGACCAATGTCATGGGAACAAGGGTGCTTCTGGATGCCTCCAGAAAATATGGGGTAAAGCGCTACCATCAGGTATCCACAGATGAAGTTTACGGTGACCTGCCCCTTGACAGGCCTGACCTGTTCTTCACAGAGGAGACACCGATCCATACCTCCAGTCCGTATTCCTCCTCAAAGGCCAGCGCAGACTTATTTGTACTTGCTTATTACAGGACCTTTGGTTTACCGGTGACCATATCCAGATGTTCCAACAACTATGGACCCTATCATTTTCCGGAAAAACTGATCCCGCTGATGATCAGCCGTGCACTGGCGGATGAAGAACTTCCGGTATACGGAAACGGTGAGAATGTAAGAGACTGGCTGCATGTAGAAGACCACTGTGAAGCCATTGACCGGATCATCCATAAGGGAAGAGTCGGCCAGGTTTACAACGTGGGCGGCCATAATGAGAGGACTAATCTCCAGGTAGTTCAGACAATTCTCAAAGCCCTGAATAAACCGGAAAGTCTGATTAAATATGTCAAAGACCGTCCGGGACATGACATGAGATATGCCATCGACCCCACAAAACTGGAAACAGAACTTGGATGGAAGCCCAAATATAATTTTGATACAGGAATTGCACAGACCATTCAGTGGTATCTGGACCATGAAGACTGGTGGAAGCACATCCTGAGCGGTGAATACTCCAATTATTTTGACAAGATGTACAAAGAACGTCTGTCATAAGAACAGCAGTTTTTATACACAGCTATTGCCCAGGGTATTTCACCGGGAGCCGCTGCACCGGGTGCTGTAAATGTCAGGGCAGCGTAATAGAAAAAAGCGGAAGGGAGGGATTTTATGGGGCGCTATTATACCACCGGCGAGTTTGCACGGATGGCACACGTGACGATCCGGACCATCCGGTATTATGATAAGAACGGATTGCTAAAACCCAGTTTTGTCAACGAATCAGGCTACCGTATGTATTCTGATGAGGATTTTCTAAAGCTCCAGAAAATTCTTTCCCTGAAATATCTGGGATTTTCTTTAAAAGAAATCTCCAATATGACCATACATGACACCAGTTCCGATATTCTGGAGTCCCTAAAGCTGCAGATCGACCTGGTGCAGAAGAAAATCGAAAATATGAACCAGATGGAGCACGCCCTTCAGAATACCATGCAGATCGTTCAGCAGACAAACCAGATAGACTGGAACGAAATCCTGAACCTGATCCATCTGACGGATATGGAAAAGACTTTGGTGGAGCAGTATAAAAACGGAGCCAACTTAAATATCCGTATTTCTCTGCATGAACGGTATTCCTCCAATCCCAAAGGATGGTTTGCATGGCTGTATGAGCAGATTGATCTTGATCGTGTGCAAAATCTTCTGGAGGTGGGATGCGGCAATGGCCAGCTCTGGAGACATGCTCCCGATGCAGTGCTTCAAGGCAGATATATCTGTCTCTCCGATGCGTCAGGAGGAATGGTCCGGGACGCAGCGGCAAATATCGGAAGGGAAAGAAAGAAATATTTTGATTTCCGAGTGCTGGACTGCCAGGAGCTTCCTTTTCCTGACGGATACTTTCAGCGGGTAGTTGCCAATCATGTGCTTTTCTATGTACAGAATATGGCAAAGGCTTTGGAGGAGATCAGCCGTGTATTAAGTAAAGACGGGATTTTCTACTGCAGTACCTATGGGACAGGGCATATGCATGAGATCACGGAACTGGTTCAGGAATTTGATCCCAGGATTTCCTTGTCGGAGGTGGCCCTGTATAAACTGTTCGGTCTGGAAAACGGGCAGAAGCTGCTGGAACCCTATTTTTCCTCCGTGGAGAAACGAATGTACGAGGACGGCCTGTGGGTGGACAAGCCGGAGCCGCTGCTTGATTATATTTTATCCTGTCATGGGAACCAGAGTGAGCTTCTGTATCCCAGACAGAGAGAATTTAAGAAGTTTTTGGAGGAGAAGATTCAAAAGAACGGTGGTATCTCCATCACCAAAGAAGCGGGGATTTTTATTTGCAGGAAATAATTTTGCTCTGCCGGGCATAATAGGGGCAGAGAAGAGAAAGGATGAAGGTTATGAGAGTTTTAGTGACAGGTGTAAAAGGACAGTTGGGACATGACGTTATGAATGAGCTGGCTAAGAGAGGCCATATTGGCGTCGGAGTGGATGTTGAGGAGATGGATATCACAGATCCCCAGGCGTGCAGACAGGTGATCGGGGAGGCGGACGTGGAAGCGGTTGTCCACTGCGCAGCCTACACTGCCGTGGATGCAGCGGAGGATAATATAGAAGTCTGCCGGAAAGTCAATGCCTACGGCACTGAAAACATTGCAAAAGTGTGTCAGGAGCTTGGCCTTAAAATGATGTACATCAGCACAGACTATGTGTTTGACGGCGAGGGCACAAGGCCATGGGAACCGGATGATGAGAGAGAACCTTTAAACGTGTACGGACAGACGAAATATGAAGGTGAAGTGGCAGTTACGGACCATGTGGACAAATTTTTCATTGTGAGGATCGCCTGGGTATTTGGCGTGAACGGCAAGAACTTCATTAAAACCATGCTGAATCTGGGGAAGAAACATACAGATATCAATGTGGTGGAAGACCAGATCGGTTCTCCTACTTATACCTATGATCTGGCTGTCCTCCTTGTGGATATGATCGAGACAGAGAAATACGGTTTCTATCATGCCACAAATGAAGGACTTTGCAGTTGGTTTGATTTCGCGTCTGAAATTTTCCGTCAGGCAGGGATGCGTGTAAATGTACATCCTGTAAGTTCTGAGGAATTTCCGGCAAAGGCAAAAAGGCCCCATAACAGCCGGATGAGCAAGGATAAGCTGGAGGCAAACGGCTTTAACCGTCTTCCTGCATGGCAGGATGCATTGGCGCGTTATCTGCAGACGGAAGAGCTGCAGAAACTGCTTCAAGAAAACTAAAAAATGCGGGGTTCACATGCTTTTTGAACGGAGATCGTGACTGCATATTCAGGTCAGCACATATGCTGTGCCGGCCCTGCATAAGAGCAGCAGCCGGAAACCAAAACGATTCAGTAGGTCTGCGCATTCCCTGCGCTGACTGTAAGTAAGTGTTTCACAGCCAGGTAAAAATCTCATCGCCAAAAGTGATTCTGCATGGATTTTTGCCTGTAACTGTGAGGGGATGGAACAGTTACTGGAAATCTAAAATACAGGAAGAAACAGAGGTACCAGTTATGAAGGGAATTATTTTAGCAGGTGGATCAGGAACCAGGCTGTATCCACTGACCAAGGTAACATCAAAACAGCTTTTGCCAATATATGACAAGCCCATGATTTATTACCCCCTGTCCGTACTTATGGAGGCGGGGATACGAGAGATCTTGATCATCTCCACACCGGAGGATACGCCCAGGTTTGAGGCGCTATTAAGCGACGGCCATCAGTTCGGCCTGGAACTGTCATACGCAGTGCAGCCAAGTCCGGACGGTCTGGCACAGGCCTTTGTCATCGGTGAAGATTTTATCGGTGATGACGGCGTTGCCATGATCCTGGGTGACAATATTTTCTACGGACACGGCCTGAAAAAGCGACTGTGTGCTGCCGCCTCACGCACAGAGGGGGCCACAGTATTCGGCTATTACGTGGATGACCCGGAGCGGTTTGGGATCGTGGAATTTGACAGTGACGGCAAGGCTGTTTCCATTGAGGAGAAACCGGCACAGCCAAAATCCAACTACTGCGTGACAGGTCTGTATTTCTATGACAATAAAGTAGTGGAATATGCCAAAAATCTGAAGCCTTCCGCAAGAGGGGAGCTGGAGATCACAGATTTGAACAGGATCTATCTGGAGCAGAATGAACTGAACGTGGAACTTCTGGGCCAGGGCTTTACCTGGCTGGATACAGGGACACATGAGTCTTTAGTGGAGGCAACTAATTTTGTAAAAACCATGGAAGACCATCAGCACAGAAAGATCGCCTGCCTGGAGGAGATCGCTTACCATAACAAATGGATTTCCAGGGAAGAAGTTATGGAAGCGTATGAAGTTCTGAAAAAGAATGAGTATGGTGCTTACCTGAAAGATGTACTGGATGGGAAATACCTGGTATAGTAAAATAGAAAGCATTCCCAAGGCCGCGGCAGTTTACACGGCAGGGAATGCTTTTTTTGGAATAAGGAAAGCCGCGCTTCCGCATAGGTATGGAAATGGGAGAGGCTTTGCCGGTAAGGACAGAATGGGAGCACTTGGATATGGGACAATATACGGCGGAACTGATACACTATGTAATTCAAGATATTGCAGATGTGGGGAAATATTTTTTTGCGGGATTGTCGGCGTTTTTGACAGTCGGCACCATGGGTTTGCTGGCGGCAAAAATGCGGGGAAAGAAAGGCAGACCGCGCGGATTTTTTCTGGCGGCGGCCGTCTTTGCAGGGTATCTCTGTATGCTTTTGTTTATTACTTTTTTATCCAGGGAACCGGGGAGCAGGGACGGAATTGACTGGATACCTTTTGGAACGCTGGGCAGCGGCCCCCGGGGTGATGCTTTTGTCCTGGAAAATGTACTGCTGTTCCTCCCCTTTGGCGTATTGCTGCCGTCAGTGTCCATAAAGATGAGGCGGTTTTGGAAAGTTCTGGGTATGGGATGTGCGTCCAGCCTGTTGATTGAATTTTGTCAATATTTCACAAGAAGAGGATACGCACAGTTGGATGATGTACTCACCAACGTTTTGGGGACGGCTTTGGGGTACATTTTCTACATTATATTCCGCCGATGGATCAAAAAATGGTAAAAAACGCTTGCATTCTCCCCGTACGCATAGTATAATTATACTCGTTGTAAAAAAGAGATGGTCCTCTGCTGCTGACTGCATTAAGAACATCCAGAGTATAAGGAGAAAAAAACATGAACGACATCATTAAAAACATCGAAGCTGCTCAGATGAAAGCAGAAGTTCCGCAGTTCAATGTGGGAGATACCGTAAGAGTACACGGTAAGATCAAAGAGGGTAACCGCGAGAGAATCCAGATTTTTGAAGGCGTTGTGCTGAAAAAACAGGGCGGAAGCAATCGTGAGACCTTTACAGTGAGAAAGAATTCCAACGGAATCGGCGTTGAGAAAACGTGGCCGCTGCATTCCCCTAATGTGGAAAGAGTGGAAGTGATCAGACGCGGTAAAGTAAGACGTGCAAAACTGAACTACTTAAGACAGCGTGTCGGTAAAGCAGCTAAGGTAAAAGAATTAGTAAAATAATAATGTTTTTTAGAAGACAGGGACACATACTTATGTATATGTCCCTGTTTCTGAATGAATAAGAGGATGCTGCCATGAAGAAAAAAGAAAGTAAGGGACCGGAGTTTTCCAAGGACAGCAAAATGCGTCCGCTGCTTATATGGGCATTTGAGATCGCGGTGGTTCTGGTATTGGCTGCAGTGGTGTCCATTTTCTTCTGCCAGACCATTGTCATGCAGGAGGGCGGTATGGAACCTACCCTGGCTACCGGGGATAAGGTGCTGATCAATAAAGTGTCGTATAAGCTGGGAGACCCTGAGAGAGGCGATATCATTGCCTTTAAGAAGGACGCCAAGGAACATTCCAGTATGCATATCAAGCGGATCATCGGTCTGCCGGGGGAAACTGTGCAGATAAAGGACGGACTGATTCTGATCAACGGGGAAACTTATATGGAAAAGAAGGATTTTCCGAAAATCAGCAATCCGGGACTGGCAGAGACTCAGGTCACACTGGGAAAAAATGAATATTTCGTTCTTGGCGATAACCGGAATAACAGCGAGGACAGCCGTTTTGCAGAGGTGGAAAATGTGAAGCAGAAATATATTGTAGGCAAAATCTGGCTGCGCGTTTCCCCGTTTGGAAAATTCGGTCTTATCAAGAGCTGACAGACAGAGAGGAACAAATATGAATTATCAATGGTATCCTGGACACATGACGAAAGCAAAGCGCATGATGCAGGAGAATATAAAGCTGATAGATCTGATCATTGAGGTGGTGGATGCCAGAATCCCTGTTTCCAGCAGGAATCCTGATATTGATGAGCTGGGAAAAAATAAAGTCCGGCTGATCCTGCTGAACAAATCCGATTTGGCGGATGAGAGACAGAATGAAAAATGGACCCAGTATTTTATGGATCAGGGGTTCTGTGTGGTCAAAGCCAATTCCAAAAGCGGAGCAGGCATCCGTCAGGTGCTCCCTGTTATCATGGAGGCCTGTAAGGAAAAAATCGAGAGAGACAGACGAAGAGGCATTAAAAACCGCCCCATAAGGGCCATGGTTGTGGGAATCCCCAATGTGGGAAAATCCACGTTTATCAATTCCTTTGCGGGAAAAGCCTGTACAAAAACAGGAAACAAGCCGGGTGTGACTAAGGGAAAACAGTGGATCCGCATAAACAAAAATGTGGAGCTTCTTGACACACCGGGAATCCTCTGGCCAAAATTTGAGGATCAGAGTGTGGGGGCTAAGCTTGCTATGGTGGGCTCTATCAAGGATGAGATCCTGAATCTGGAGGAGCTTTCCCTGGAACTGCTGGGATATCTCCAGAAGTATTATGAAGGTATTTTGAAGGAGCGCTATGAAGTGGAAGAGTCGGTTGACCGTTTGAAAATGCTGGAGGCAATTGCGGTAAACAGAAACTGCCTGCAGAAGGGCAGTGAACTTGACTATGGCAAGGCATCCAATATTCTGCTGGAGGAGTTTAGAAACGGCAAGATTGGCAGGATCACGCTGGAACAAGTCTGAAACACGCGGGATCATTACAGTTTGACAAAGGATGAGACAAAAGATGAAAAGTATTCAGGAAATCCGCGCAGAATTTCAGGCTGCGGCGATGACAGAGCTGGATGCTCTGTGCGCAGTCTATATAGAAGATGAGCGGAAAGGTGTACAGGCCCTGATCGGGAAGGCGAAGAAGTACCAGGAAAGGCTGGAAGCGGAGCGGGCACGTACTGAGAAGATGAAGGTTTATGAGTATCAGTATGAGCATCTGGGCTATGTCTGCGGTATTGACGAGGCCGGAAGGGGGCCTCTTGCGGGACCTGTGACTGCCGGTGCTGTTATTCTTCCCAAGGACTGCGGACTCCTTTATCTCAATGATTCCAAACAGCTTTCAGAGAAAAGACGCGGGGAATTATATGATGTGATCATGGAAAATGCGGTCAGTGTGGGTGTTGGGTTTGCCAGCCCTGCCAGAATTGATGAGATCAATATTCTGCAGGCGACCTATGAAGCCATGCGGGAGGCAGTGTCCAAACTCACGGTCCGCCCCCAGATTTTGTTAAATGACGCAGTGACCATCCCGGGTATGGAGATTCCCCAGGTTCCTATTATAAAGGGGGATGCAAAAAGTATTTCCATTGCCGCTGCCAGTATCATTGCAAAAGTGACCAGGGACAGGCTTATGAGAGAGTACGACAAAATAATGCCCGAATACGGATTTGCCTCCCATAAGGGATATGGGGCGGCTTCCCATATAGAGGCCATAAGGAAATACGGGCCGTCTCCCATTCACCGGGCCACTTTTATCAGGAATTTTATTGCATGAGGATATAAGGGTATGAGAAAATCCACAAGAGAGACAGGAACGCTGTATGAAGAGAGCGCTGCACTGTATTTGGAGCGGCATGGATACCGGATCCTGGAGAAAAATTTCCGTTGTCAGAGAGGGGAGATTGATTTGATTGCCATGGACGGGGAATACCTCTGTTTTGTTGAGGTGAAATTTAGAGAGAGCTCTGACTGCGGTGGTCCGTTTCTTGCAGTGGATAACAAAAAACAGCGCCGGATATGTCAGACGGCGCTGTTTTATCTTATGAGAAGAGGATTATCAGAGGAAACACCCTGCAGATTTGATGTGGTGGGGATCACACCAGATGACACTGCGCTTATTAAGGATGCGTTTCCTTACCATACATAGAAGGGAGAGCAAGACATGAAAAACAGCATAGGCGGTACTATGGAAATTAATTGGAAGGCCGGCATAGATGAGCACATGAATGTCCACAAAACAAACGGCGTTTGGTACCTGACATACCCTGTTTTTGAGGAAATTCCGGAAATTGTACATGGATTTTCCACCAGGCTTGGGGGAGTGAGCAGGGGGGACTGTACATCCATGAACCTGAGCTTTGCCAGAGGCGACCGTGAGGAAGATGTCAGGGAGAATTACAGAAGGCTTGCTGCTGCTGTGGGATTTTCCCCGGAGCAGATCGTCTGCTCTGACCAGACCCATACCACCAATGTGCGTGTGGTCACAGAGGCGGACAGGGGAAAAGGAATTTCCATCCCCAGGGATTACACAGATGTGGACGGACTTGTAACGAATGTTCCGGGTCTGGTGCTTGCCACCTTTTATGCGGATTGTGTCCCGTTATATTTTGTGGACCCTGAAAAGCGCGTCATTGGTTTATCACACTCCGGTTGGAAGGGAACTGTGGGCAGGATAGGAAAAGTGACGGCGGAGACAATGCAGAGGGAATATGGGTGCAGGCCGGAGGATATCCTGGCTGCCATAGGCCCTTCTATCTGCCAGGAATGCTATGAGGTCAGCAGGGATGTGGCAGAGCAGTTTCAAGAGGCATTTCCGGTTTCGGAACACGGGAAGATCCTGAAGGAGAAAGGCCATGGCAAATATCTTTTAAACCTTTGGGCAGCAAATGCGCTGATTTTCCGGGAGGCAGGTATCCTTCCCGCTCATATCTCTTATCCGGGAATCTGTACCTGCTGTAATCCCCGGTTTTTATTTTCCCACAGGGCCAGTAAAGGAAAAAGGGGAAATCTGGGAGCATTCCTCGGATTGCGCGAAATCAATTGACTTAATGCATAAATTTTAGGGTTGTTTTTTTGTGAATATTACATAGTTGTTACAAAATATGTAAAAAAGCTTTGCATTTAGTAATCTGTGTGTTATAATTAGGTTCGTAATGAAAAAAGGAGCTTAGAATATGAGAAATAAAAAATGTACAAGCTTATTTTTGACATTCCTGATTGCGAGTCTTACCATAACTCCGGTATACGCGTCTGCAACCCAGAAAAAGATTACAGAAGCGGAACAGCAGAAAACTGAGACACAAAGTAATTTGAACGCCTCACAGGATAAGATCAGCTCTCTGGAAGCCAAAAAAGGTGATCTGGAGGGATACCTTACGGAGTTGAACCGGCAGCTTACGGACCTGAGTAAGAACCTCTCAGATCTACAGGAAAAGTCAGATGCTAAGCAGGCAGAGTTACAACAGATCGAAGAGGAACTGAATGATGCGAAAGCCCGCAGGGAAGAGCAGTATGAGAGCATGAAGCTTCGTATTCAGTACATGTATGAGAATGGCAATGATTCCTACATGACTATGCTGACAGAAGCAAAGGACTTTACAGACTTCCTGAACAAGGCAGAGAACATTATGCAGCTCACAAAGTACGACCGGAAGATGCTGAACCTCTACAAGGAGACACAGCAGGAAATTGAAAATAAAGAAGCCGGTGCGAAAAAAGAGCAGGAAGCGCTTGAAGAACTGAAGCAGGAAAGTATGGACAAGCAGGCGGAGGTATCCGACCTGGTCAGAAATACATCCAAGCAGATTGATACATACAGCTCACAGATTGACAGTGAGCAGAGCGCAGCAAAAGAGCTGCTGGAGAAAGTAAATTCCCAGGAAGCCGTGATAGACAGCCTGATGAAACAGCAGAAGGATGAGGAAGCGGCAGCAGCGCTTGCAGCGCAGAAAGCCCAGGAGGAAGCAGCAAGAAAGGCAGAGCAGGAAGCCGCAGAACAGCAGGCTGCACAGCAGAATGCCTCAGAGGGATCCTCCCGGGATTATGACGACGTACAGGAAGAGATTCCTTCCAATACGGAAGCTTCACAGGAAAGCACAGAGCAGGAAGATACATCCTCAGACGATTCCCAGGGAAAATACCTGGGCAGATTCAGACTGACAGGTTATTGTAACTGTGCTCTCTGCCACGGACAGGGATACACAGCCAGCGGTACGGTTCCCCAGGCGGGAAGGACCGTGGCTATGAACGGTATTCCATTTGGAACAAAGCTTCTGATCAACGGAGGCGTCTATGTTGTGGAAGACAGAGGTGTACCTTACGGCAATGTGGATATCTACCATGATACACATGACCAGGCACTTTCCTTTGGTGTGGGATATGCGGAAGTATACCAGTTGAATTAATTAAAATCTCCGTACAGGCGTTTAAAATCGCTTTGTACGGAGATTTTTTATTGCAGGAGAAAAGTTCCCTAAGTTCCCTGGAAAAGGTTAAAAAAGCTGTACAAAACCGTTTGACGGGCATTGTACAGCTTTGAGTTTTGTGCTTTTTGGGCAGAATACCAAACTTTCGGAGATTGGTTTCTATTATTTTATGTTTAGGAAAAACGGTTCAGCAGCTTATTGATCTTCTTTGTTGTAGAGCGAACCTTTTCTACGGACAGGTCATGGTTCAGAATGTCCATAATGCTTGCCAGATATTTACTCATATCAGCTTCCAGATAGTAAGGACGGTTCAGCAGATCCGGATTCCTGTAATTCAGGTTGGTGGTGATGACACGGTAAATATACTCTTTTTCAAAGTAGTCATCAAATTTTTCCAGACCGTCGGTGAAAAGTCCGAAGGTGGTGCAGACAATGACGCGCCTTGCTTTCCTGTCCTTTAACTGTTTCGCCACATCCAGCATGCTTTCCCCCGAGGAGATCATGTCATCAATGACGATCACGTCTTTTCCTTCCACGGAATCACCTAAAAATTCATGGGCCACGATGGGGTTCCTGCCGTTAATAACGGTAGAGTAGTCCCGGCGTTTGTAGAACATACCCATATCCACACCCAGAATATTGGAGAAGTACACCGCGCGCTGCATGGCGCCCTCATCCGGGCTGATGATCATCAGGTGCTCGTTGTCGATCTTAAAGTCGTCAATGGAAGCACACAGTGTCTTCAGGAATTGATAGGTGGGCATAAAGTTATCAAATCCGGAGAGGGGAATCGAGTTCTGTACCCGGGGATCGTGGGCGTCAAAGGTGATGATATTGGATACACCCATCTGTACCAGTTCCTGCAGAGCCAGAGCACAGTCCAGGGATTCCCTCTTGCTTCTCTTGTGCTGACGGCTTTCGTAGAGGAATGGCATGATAACGTTGATCCTGTGCGCTTTCCCTGTAGCAGTGGCGATAATACGCTTTAAATCCTGGTAGTGGTCATCCGGGGACATGTGGTTCACATGCCCGCTGACTTTATAAGTCAGGCTGTGATTGCACACATCCACCATAATAAAGAGGTCCGTGCCGCGCACGGATTCATTGATGATGCCCTTCGCTTCACCTGAGCCAAAGCGCGGACACTTGCAGTCAAGTAAAAAAGTATCTGCTGTATAACCGCGGAAATTAAGTCCGGACTGATTGTGAGAATCTAATTCCTTTCTGAATTGTACCAGATGGGAATCCACCTGCTGGGCCAGCCTGCCACAGCTGTCCAGGGCTGCTATTTTAATAGGAGCCACCGGAATGGACTTCTCCAGTAAACTGATATTGACCATAATGACCTCCGTTAGAGTTTTTTTGACATATAATTACACATTAAGTTATAACATCCGAAAGTGAGCAGCGTCAAGGAAATTATTGCTTTTTTTATGCTTTATTGGTATGATAATAAATAGCGGGCATAAAATGATCCGTTTAGAAATGAGGAGAAATTGTGAAAAAATGCAGACATATCATCCGGGAAGTGGAAGCCGGAAGCATTGCCGAGGAGCTGGAACTGGCTTGTGGGGATGAACTTCTGTCGATCAACGGACAGGAGATTGAGGATGTCTTTGACTATCACTACCTGGTGAATGATGAGTATATAGAGGTTCTTGTGCGGAAAGCTGACGGCGAGGAATGGGAGCTGGAGGTGGAAAAGGAGTACGAGGAGGACCTGGGGATCGTATTTGAGAGCAGTCTCATGGATGACTACCGTTCCTGCAGCAATAAATGCGTCTTCTGTTTTATTGACCAAATGCCTCCGGGTATGAGGGAAACCCTCTATTTTAAAGATGATGATACCCGTTTGTCATTTCTACAGGGAAACTATGTAACGCTCACAAATATGAGTGACCATGATATTGACAGGATTATCCATTATCATCTGGGACCCATTAATATTTCTTTCCATACAACCAATCCAGAGCTTCGCTGCCAAATGCTCCACAACCGTTTTGCCGGGGATATTTTCCCAAAGGTACAGAGGCTGTATGAGGCTGGAATTGAGATGAACGGGCAGATCGTACTGTGTAAAGGTCTGAATGACGGCAAAGAGCTAGAGAGAAGCATTGAGGAGCTGGCAGGCTATCTGCCTCATTTGAAAAGCGTCTCTGTGGTGCCGGTAGGATTAAGCAAATACAGGGATGGCCTGTATCCTTTGGAGCCATTTGGTAAAGAAGAGGCACAAAATGTCATTTCCCTGATTGAAACATGGCAGAAACGGTTATATGAAGAATATGGCTTACATTTTATACACGCAAGTGATGAGTGGTATCTGACTGCCGAAAGAGAACTGCCCCCTGAAGAAAATTATGACGGCTACCTGCAGCTTGATAATGGTGTGGGAATGCTGCGGCTGCTGGAGAGTGAAGTGCAGGAGGCCATGAAAAATCTTTCCGGGGACGAAAGAAAGCTGGAGGTATCTTTTGCAACCGGTCAACTGGCATATCCCTTTATCCGCAGATACGCGGACCAGGTGGAAAAGTGCTATCCCCATGTTAAGATCCATGGCTACTGTGTGGAGAACCGTTTCTTTGGGGAGAAGATCACGGTGTCAGGGCTTTTGACCGGACAGGATATCATGGAACAGCTTCAGGGCAGGCCTCTCGGGGAATACCTGCTGCTGCCCTGCAATCTGCTCAGAAGCGGTGAGAATGTGTTTCTCGATGATGTGACCGTAGAGCAGGTGGAAAAACAGTTAAATACTCCCGTTAAAATAGTGGAAGAGGACGGCGCCTCTCTGGTGTCGGCACTTCTGGAAAAAGAGGCGGGAAGAGCACATAGAAGGAGACAGATGTATGAGCAAACCGATCGTAGCAATTGTTGGACGACCTAATGTGGGAAAATCCACACTTTTTAACGCCCTGGCAGGAGAGAAGATCTCCATTGTAAAGGATACGCCGGGCGTGACCAGGGACCGTATATATGCGGATGTGAACTGGCTGGATAAATCCTTTACCCTGATAGATACCGGCGGTATCGAACCGGACAGCAAGGACATTATCCTTTCACAGATGCGGGAGCAGGCACAGATCGCCATTGATACCGCGGATGTGATCATTTTTATCACCGATGTGCGCCAAGGGCTGGTGGATTCGGATGCCAAGGTGGCAGATATGCTCAGAAGAAGCGGCAAACCCGTGGTTTTGGTGGTAAATAAAGTGGACAACTTTGACAAATTTATTATGGATACCTACGAATTTTACAATCTGGGTATCGGAGAGCCGGTGCCTATCTCCTCTACAGGAAAGCTGGGCATTGGTGATATGCTGGAAAAAGTGGTGGAGTATTTTGATGAGGATGCAGTGGACGGCGATGAGGAAGAGATTCCCAAAATCGCGGTGGTGGGAAAACCAAATGTAGGAAAATCCTCTCTGATCAACAAGATGATCGGAGAATCCCGTGTCATTGTATCCGACATTGCGGGAACCACAAGGGATGCCATTGATACCAGGGTGGAATGGAAGGACAGAGAATACATTTTCATTGACACGGCAGGACTGAGAAGAAAGAGCAAAATTAAAGAGGAGCTGGAACGGTACAGTATTATCCGTACCGTGACGGCTGTGGAGCGGGCGGATGTGGTTGTTATGATGATTGATGCCACAGAGGGCGTGACTGAGCAGGACGCCAAGATCGCGGGCATTGCCCACGAGAGGGGCAAGGGAGTCATCATTGCCGTGAATAAGTGGGATGCCATCGAGAAAAACGATAAAACGATTTACAAGTTCACAGATAAAGTAAGGGAAGTGTTGTCCTACATGCCCTATGCGGAGATCATTTTCATATCCGCTGAGACAGGACAGAGAATCCCCAAGTTGTTTGAGACCATTGATATGGTGCTTGAAAATCAGACACTGAGAGTCCAGACAGGTGTGCTCAATGAAATCATGACAGAAGCTGTGGCTATGCAGCAGCCACCCTCTGACAAGGGAAAACGCCTGAAATTGTTTTATATTACACAGGTGGCGGTCAAGCCTCCTACCTTCGTTATTTTTGTCAATGACAAAGAGCTGATGCATTTCTCCTACACCAGATACCTGGAGAATAAAATCAGAGATACCTTTGGATTTAAGGGAACATCCCTGAAATTCATCATAAGGGAACGCAAAGAAAAGGAGTAGGATGACAAATGCTGGTACGAATTGTGAGTCTGCTGATTGGTTATGCGTTTGGTCTGTTCCAGACCTCTTATATTTACGGAAGAAAAAACGGAATTGATATCCGGGAACACGGAAGCGGGAATGCGGGGACAACGAATGCGCTCCGCACCCTGGGCAAGAAGGCAGGAGCTGTTACTCTTTTGGGGGACTGTCTGAAATGTGCCCTGGCGATCCTGGCGGTCTATCTGCTTTTCGGCAGCAGCCACCCCCAATTGGTTCGGCTGCTGGAGCTGTATGCCGGCGCAGGATGTATACTGGGACATAACTTTCCCTTCTATCTGCGCTTTAAGGGTGGGAAGGGGATTGCAGCTTCTGTCGGGCTGGTGGCGGCTTTTGACTGGCGGTTGTTTCTGATCTGTGCGGTTGTGTTTTTTACGGCATTTTTCCTGAGCCACTATGTGTCTCTGGGGTCTCTGCTGGCATATTTCTTTTTCGCTGTGGGGGTGATCGTATCAGGACAGATAGGCAGGTATGATGTGGACCCGGGAGTGCTCCACGAGATGTACATACTGGCACTGCTTTTGATGGCGCTGGCTTTCTGGCGGCACAGACAGAACATTGTACGTCTGATCCGCGGTAATGAGAATAAGATTTTTCTGGGGAAACATTAAGTGATTATTTTATGGAGGATAGCATGGCAAAAGTAAGTGTGATTGGAGCAGGAAGCTGGGGAACCGCCCTGTCCATGCTGCTTTGCGGCAACGGACATGACACGGTTTTGTGGTCTCACAGGGAGGAACAGGCAGAGGAACTGCGAAGGACAAGGGAGCATAAGACAAAGCTGCCCGGTGTCAGGCTGCCGGAGGAGATTTGTATAACCAGCAGTCTCAAAGAGGCGCTGGAGGGGAAAGATGTGATCGTCCTGGCCGTGCCCTCCGTGGCAGTCCGGGCTACCGCAAGAAAGATGAACCCTTTTATCCGCTACGGACAGCTTATTGTGAATGTAGCAAAGGGGATTGAGGAGCATACCCTCACCACCCTTACGGATATGATAGAGGAGGAAATCCCCAATTCACAGGCATGTGTTCTCTCAGGACCAAGCCACGCGGAGGAGGTGAGCAGGAATCTGCCCACAACCTGCGTGGTGGGGGCAAAGCGGAAAGAGACTGCGGAATATCTGCAGAATATTTTTATGAGCCCTGCGTTCCGCGTGTATATCAGCCCGGATATGCTGGGTATTGAATTGGGGGGAGCTCTGAAAAATGTCATTGCTCTGGCTGCGGGAACCGCGGATGGTCTGGGATACGGGGATAATACAAAAGCAGCGCTGATCACCCGAGGAATGGCAGAGATCGCAAGACTGGGAATTGCCATGGGAGCGCGCCCGGATACCTTTTACGGACTTTCCGGGATCGGCGATCTGATCGTTACCTGCGCCAGTGTTCACAGCCGGAACCGCAAGGCCGGATTTCTCATGGGGCAGGGGCGTTCCATGGAGGAAGCAATGGATGAGGTGAATATGGTGGTGGAAGGTGTCTTCTCCGCAAAGGCGGGAAGGGAGCTTGCAGAGAAATACAAAGTGGAAATGCCTATCATAGAACAAGTGAACCGGGTGCTTTTCGAAGGCAGGACTCCGGCGGAAGCAGTATCTGACCTGATGGTGAGAGACAAGAAAATTGAATCCTGGGACGGCAGTTGGAAATGAGGGCGCAGTATGCCCTCATTTCCTTTCTAAAGAATTCTTTAGAGAACGTTAAGAAAAGTTTTCGGATTTCCAAATTGACAATTTAAGATTTGTGATGTATGGTTGTACTAATGATGTAGTACAATCGAAAATTGCACTGCATTTGGAAGATGCAGGGGAGGATGTGTGTATGGAAAACAATACAGAAATGAAAAGAGAAGAAACAGTGCAGAATCTGATACAGCTCTCCGGAATCTGCAAAATATACAATCCGGGTGAAAATGAAGTGCGTGCGCTGGATCATGTGGACCTGCAGATTGATGAGGGGGAATTTGTGGCGATCATCGGGCAGTCCGGTTCGGGCAAATCCACACTCATGAATATGCTGGGCTGCCTGGATGTGCCCTCACAAGGGTCTTACTGCCTTCACGGACAGGATGTCTCTCACCTGAGAGATAACCAGCTGTCAGAAATCCGCAACAGGGAGATTGGATTTATCTTTCAGGGGTTTAATCTGATCGCCAATCTGAATGCGCTGGAGAATGTTGAGCTTCCTCTTATTTACAGAGGTCTTGGCAGACAGAAGAGAAGACAGCTTTCCCAGGAGGCCCTTAAAATGGTAGGGTTGGAGAACCGTATGGACCACAAGCCTTCTGAGATGTCCGGTGGACAGCAGCAGAGAGTTGCCATAGCAAGGGCCATAGCGGCCAGGCCGCCGGTGATTCTGGCAGATGAGCCCACGGGTAATCTGGATTCTGCATCCAGCAAGGAAATCCTGCAGATTTTAAAAGAGCTGCACAATGAGGGCAGAACAGTGATCCTGATCACCCACGATGACGGCATTGCCGCACAGGCACGCCGTATCATCCGTATTATGGATGGAAAAATTGAGTCAGACAGATTAAATGAGCATTATGAGGAAGGAGCACATCATGTTGAGAAAGAATAAGGAAAATCTTCCCGACACTGTGAAAGCAGGAAAGAAAAAGATAAAAGTGCCGCTGATCATCGGCGGCGTTGTGGTGGCGATCATTGTTGTCAGCTTTGCAGCGTCCAAACTGACACCCAAGGCACTGCCCCAGGTACCGGTAAGCGCTGTGACAAAAGAGGACCTGACAGCAAATGTGGATACCAGCGGAACGGTGGAAAGTCTTAAGACAAAGACCTATTTTTCTCCGGTCAATGCCACCATATCCCAGTATCCTCTGAAAGTGGGGGAAGTGGTGAAGCCGGGAGACTCCCTGGTTGCGTTTGATGTATCCACACTGGAGCAGGATAACCAGAAGGCACAGTTAAATGTGAGTGCCACGGTCAACGGTTCAAAGGACAGTGTGGCAAAAGCGGCGGAGACACAGCAGAAAGCCAATGAAGCTGCCGGAAAAGTCCCCACACTCCAGGCCAATGTGGACAGCTATCAGGAATACGTGGCGTCTTTGAAGACTGCCATAGCGGACAGGACAAGAGAGCTGACCGACTGGGCAAAACAGGAAACCACAGATGCCAGCGTTGCCCTGACCCAGGCTCAGGCGGATTTGACAAAGCTGCAGCAGGAGCTTGAAGGTCAGAAAGCGGAACAGCAGCAGTTAAATGCCCAGGCCGAGGAACTGAAGGCGGCGATTGCAGAGGCAAAGAAAAATAATCAGGATACTGCTGATCTGGAAAGACAATGGAAGGATTTAAATGCTCAGGCGGAAAATATGGATCCGGCCATTGATGACCTGAACTCACAGATGAATGATAAGAGTGATGAGGTGACTCAGCTCCAGATCAACCAGATTGAGAACCAGTCTGCCCAAGATCCCACAAGCGACGCACAGATCGTGGAGTGGCAGAATGAACTGGAGAGTGCTGCCACAGAACTTTCGGAGATGCAGTCAGAGCTTGCGGAGCAGAAAAGCCTGGCTAACAGTGCGGATGGAGCGAAGGTTACAGAGGCAGCCAAAGCCCAGATGCAGGCTACCAACAACATTGCTGAGCTGGAAGCGGCGTCCCTGGAAGAACTTTTGGAAAAAGGAAAACAGGGCCTGCAGGCAGAGTTTTCCGGTATTGTATCCAAGGCCGACGCCTCACAGGGTTCTGCAGCCTCACAGGGCATGGAGCTGATCACTATTGCCAGCAACGAAGAGGTGGCAGTGAACGTGACCGTGTCAAAATATGATTATGACAAGCTGAAAGAAGGCCAGAAGGCATCTATCACCATAGCGGACCATACATACAAGGGAACTGTCTCACGCATCAGTAAAATGGCAACCACCAACGAAAAAGGCGCACCGGTTATCTGGGCAGAAGTTAAGATTGATAACCCGGATGACAACATATTCCTGGGTGTGGAGGCAAAGGTTTCCATTGAGACAGGCAGTGCAAAAGGCGTTGTAAGCGTTCCTGTCAACGCTGTGAATACAGGAAAAGACAGTACCTTCTGTTATGTAGTAAAGGATGGCGTGATCGCCAGACAGGATGTTGAGACCGGAATCTCATCCTCCGAGTACACAGAGATCAAAAGCGGCCTGAAGCTGGGTGATTCCGTGATCGCTGAGCTTCCGGACGGATTAGCGGAGGGCATGAAAGTGGAAGAGGCGGCTGCGGGCAGCACATCCGGTGCGCAGACTGCAGATGCGGTAAAGGAGTAGCCTATGGCACAGTTAGCAGAATACTTGAAAATGGCCCTGCAGAATATCAGGGCAAATAAAGGCCGCTCCCTTCTCACCATGCTGGGTATTATTATAGGTATTTCCTCTGTGATTACCATTATGTCTGTCGGTTCCGGGTTCCAGGGGGAGATGAACCGGCAGCTGAATTCCATTGCAGGAGGGCAGATTTGTATTTATTCCAATGAAGAGGGAATCAAACGGGAAGAATACATGAATGCGGAGGATTTTGCGGCTATTGAGCAGGAAATCCCGGGAGTTACCGGAACTTCACCCATATTTTCCGATACAGGGACTACCCAGTCCTCAAAAGGCCAGTTTGATCTGTCTGTCACCGGAGGAGGTACCGCACAGCAGGAAATTTCCAAATGGAAAGTGCTGAGCGGACGATACTTTAACCAGAGTGATATTGATACAGGGAATAAAGTCTGTGTGATCAGCAAAAAAGATGCCATTTCCCTTTTTGGCACAGATGATGTTCTGGGAATGAGCCTGGAATTCAGTCTCTATCAAAATACTTCGGACTTTACCATTATTGGCATTGTAGAGCAGGAGAATATGGGCAATATGGTATCCATGGCTTATGGAGATGTCAAGAGGATATCTGCAGATATTCCCTACACGGCAATGGAGAACTTCGGCTATGATACTTCGGAGACCAGTTATCTGTATATTACTACAGACGGCAGCGCAGACACTGGTGATGTGGCGAATAAAGCCATTGCGCTATTAAATCAGCGCCACTACAGCCAGGGAAAGACATATTTTGATATGGAAGACTTCAATGACCAGATGCAGCAGATCAACTCCATGCTGAATATGATCACGGGATTCATTGCCCTGGTAGCCGGAATATCCCTGCTGGTAGGCGGCATCGGTGTCATGAATATTATGCTGGTGTCCGTCACAGAGAGAACAAGAGAGATTGGTATCAGAAAATCCCTGGGAGCCAGAACCTCCTCTGTCATGGTGCAGTTTCTTGCTGAATCCGCCATTATCGCCTGTATTGGCGGTGTGATTGGAATCATTATCGGTGTGCTGCTGGCGTATGCTGTCTGCTCCATACCTACCCTGGGGTTTGCACCTGGGATCAAGGCGTCCACAATTCTTATTGCGACCCTGTTTTCTTCGGGAATCGGCATTCTGTTCGGTGTATATCCGGCCAGAAAAGCTGCCAGACTCAGCCCTATTGAAGCGCTCAGGAGAAATTAAGAAAAGAACAAAGCGATTAGGAATAAAAAGTACCGCACTGAGCAAGAAATGATATGCCCCTTGTCTACTTGACAAGGGGCATATCATATCAAAATACTCCTGCGATACTTTTTATTGTTTGGGGAGAATGCCCAATATGTATGACTGATCCAAAGAGTCAGTCCTTATAGTACGGAATCATATCCTCGGGGATACTGGCAGTGCGCTGGTGTGCGTCCATAGCAGTAATGGCCTCCATCTCTTCCTGCGTCAGGGAAAAATCGAAGATTGCTGCATTTTCCAGGATACGTTCTTTGTGCACGGATTTGGGAATCACAGAGATTCCCTGCTGTATGGCCCAGCGAAGGCCGATTTGGGCGGTGGTCTTCTGGTATTTTCTCCCAATCGCCAGAAGCAGCTGGCTGTGTAGATATGCGCCCCGTGCAAGGGGAGCATAAGCCTGTACCGCAATTTTGTTGTCTCTGCAGTAAGACAGAAGTTCCGGCTGGTTGAACAAGGGATGGAATTCCACCTGATTGACAGCAGGTATCACATCAGATACATTTTTTAACATTTCCAGGTCGTGAACGTGAAAATTTGATACGCCGATGGATTTTACCCGCCCCTGGGCCTGTAGTTTTTCCAGAGCCTTCCAGGTGTCTGTGTAACATCCGGGTACCGGCCAGTGGATCAGATATAAATCCACATAATCCAGTCCCAGGCGCTCCAGGCTTCTGTTGAAGGTATCCTCCACATCGCCGATTCTCTGTGCCGTGTTCCATATTTTCGTTGTTACGAATAATTCCTCTCTTGGTATGGTAAGTGCCTTGATCCCGCGTCCCACACCGTCTTCGTTTTTATAAACAGAAGCAGTGTCAATGAGTCGATAGCCGGCATCTGCAGCATCTGCGATCGCCTGTTCCACTTCGTTCTCGCCGACGGCTTTGTAGACGCCTAAACCCAGCAGCGGCATCTGGCGGCCATCGTTCAGAATGACTTTTTCATTGAAAGACATAACAGCCCCTCCTTTAACTATAACCTTAAACACTTAGACAGTTTACCATAGAAATGTGAAATATTTACTCCGAATTTATTAACTTTTTAATAAATCCATGCTACTATTATAAGAAGTGCAAGCTAAAATCCAACGAAATGACAAAATATGGCAATGGAGGATATAGAATGAAATTTTTTCATATGGCGGACCTGCATCTGGGGAGAAAGCTTTTAGGAGAGCCGCTGTGGAAAGAACAGCAAGATTTACTCAGCCAGGTGCTAAGGATGGCGGATGAGGAGAAACCCGGGGCCGTTCTTCTCTGCGGTGATATTTATGATAAGTCTATTCCCTCCCAGGAGGCGGTGGGCCTGTTGGACTGGTTCCTGGAAGAAATGTCCGTCCGTGGAATACAGGTATTTTTGATCAGCGGCAACCATGACGGAGCCCAGAGGCTTCAGTTTGCCAGCGGGATTTTGAAAAAAGAGGGGATCCATATTGCGGGTACTTTTAAAGGCCGCGCAGAGCACATCATGCTGACAGACCAATTCGGTCCGCTGCATGTGTGGATGCTGCCATTTTTGCGGCCCGGCATGCTGCGCCCTTTTGCGGAAGAAATTCCGGAAACTTATGAGGAGGCCGTGAAAACCGCACTGCCGGGTGCGAAGCTTCACAAGGAAGAGCGGAATGTGCTGCTGGCACATCAGTTTGTGACAGCCGGCGGGGAGAGGCCGGAGATATCGGATTCAGAACAGCATTCTCTGGGAGGCATGGACCAGGTGGATGCTTCGGTTTTTGAAGCGTTTGACTATGTGGCGCTTGGACATATCCACAGACCCCAGAAAATCGGGGATGTAAAGATACGGTATGCAGGTTCTCCCCTGAAATATTCTTTTTCTGAATGGAAACAGACAAAATCCGTGACTGTGGCAGAGCTAGGGGACAAAGGAACGCTGTCTGTGAGGAAACTTCCCCTTAAACCTAAAACAGGGATGGCGGTCTTAAAAGACACCATGGAAGCGCTGGTTTCAGATAAATATGAAAAATACAGAGAGGGATATTACCTGTCGGTTGTGGTGACCGATGAGGAAATTCTGGAGCATCCCATGGAGCGGCTTAGAAAAATATTTCCCGGTATGCTGGAATTTGCCGTCGAAAACCGCCGGAGCAGGTCAGGGGGCATTTCGGGCAGCGCCAAGCTTACGTGTCTGAAAAAAACGCCTCGGGATTTGTTTGGGGAGTTTTATGAGAAACAAAATGGGATTCCCATGTCAGATGCGGAACAGGAACTGCTTCAAGACATCATAGAAAGCATGGAAGAGGTGGGATCATGAGACCGGTAGAACTGGAGATGGAGGCTTTTGGGCCTTATGCAGACAATACACTCATCTTTTTTGAAAAGTGTGAAAAGGCGGGTTTGTTTTTGGTCTGCGGAGACACAGGAGCAGGCAAGACCACCATTTTTGACGGCATTACTTTTGCCCTGTATGATGCCGCCAGCACGGAAGTCAGGAAGCCGGAAAATCTTCACAGTGACTATGTGGAGAAAAAAGCTATGAGCAAGGTGCGTCTGCTTTTTACCCACAAAGGAGAAGTGTATCAGGTTACCAGGACGTTTAACTTAAACAGGAAACATGAAGCACTTTTGGAGTGTCCGGACAAAAGTGCGCTGACAGGAAGGAAGGCAGTGAACCAGAAGCTGCAGGATATTCTGGGGCTTGACTACCGTCAGTTCAAACAGGTTTCCATGATCGCCCAGGGGGAATTTATGAATCTTCTTCTGGCAAAAAGCGACATGCGGAGCGAAATTTTCAGGAAAGTTTTCGACACGGAATTCTATAAGCTGATTTCCGACCGGCTGAAAAACATGAGTATCAAGGAGCGGGAGGAGGAGAAGCTAAGGGAGGAGCGCCGCAGGCAGGTTCTGGAATCCTGGGATGCGCTGCATCCTGACTGTCCTCTGGCCGACAGGGACAGAGAGGAGATTTTTGAGATCCTGGACAGCCGCATCCACCAGTCACGGGAAAGGGAGAAAAGCGGCAGAAAAGAAGAACAGCGCCTGGAGAAGGAAAAGGACAGGGCGCTTAAAAATCTGGAGCGTATCCAAAAGAACAACGGGGAACTCAAAACACTGTATGCCCTCAGGAAGGAACTGGAGGGGACAAAACTGCGCGCCGGTGAGGTCAGGGAGCTGGAGAAGCGGATCTCGGAGGGAAAAAGGGCAAATATTTATATAAAGCCCCTGGCAGATGACTGCACAGAGAAAAAGAATTTGCTTGCTGACGAAGAAGCCCATGCAGGAGAGATAAAAAAAGAGATCAGAGAACTGGAACAGGAGAAGAAAGCTCTGCTTGTCCAAATGGCAGCAGCCAAAAGGGAAGAAAAGCTTGGGGCAGAGATACAGGAATTGACAGAACGCCTTCTGGTTTATGAAAAATGGCAGCGGGAGGCAGAGGTACTCCTGGAACTGGAAACGCAGAAGGAAAAGCTGCTTGAGTCTGCGGAAAACCAGATCACGGTACAGAAAGAACAGGGAATCGCCTATGAGAGTTACAGGGAAGAATTCTTCAGAAGCCAGGCCGGCCTGCTGGCCAGGAAACTGGAGGAAGGAAAGCCATGCCCGGTCTGCGGCTCCACAGTACATCCGGTAAAAGCTGCCTGCGGGAAAAAGGAGTTGAGTGAAGCCGTACTGAAGGAAATGGAGGATCAAAAGGAAAAAACTTCCGCAAAACTGCAGAAAACCCTTACAGCCCTGGCAGAGAACGGAAAGGAATGGCAGACCAGAATGGAACACCTGCGCAGGGAGGCGGCTCTTTCCGGCAAAAAAAGCGGAGCCGCTATGCGTAAAAAAACAGCTTCCCTGATCAAAGAGGCCGGCGGGCGTCTGGAGAAGAAGAAGGCAAAAAGCACTCCGGGAGTTCTCTGTGTGGAGACGATCAGAAAAAACCTGGAGGAGAATGCGCAGCGCCGGGCAGCAGCCGGGAGAGAGATCCAGATTTGTGAAAAACGGGTGACAGAGATTGCAAAGGATCAAAAAGCGGCGGAAGGGAAGCTGCTTCTGGAAGTGAAACAGCAGAAATTCAAAAGCAGGGCAAAAGCTATGGAGGCATGTCTGGACAGTGAAGAGATGGCCCGTATGGAAAAAGAGACGCAGGCTTATGAAGACCATGTGAGAGAACTTCAGATCAGGATCAGAAGCCTGGCTCCTTCTCTGCGTGGCAGGAAGCTGTGCCCGGAGGAGGACGTGCGGGAGCAGATCCAGAGGGCAGAGCAGCAGCTGAGGACTGTGCGGATGCAGCTTCGGGAGGAGTACAGCGCTCTTGACAGGACAAAAGAAGTGCGCAGGCAGCTGGAGGTATTGTTTGAGGAGAGCAGCAGGACGAAAAACCGCCGGCTGTCGCTTCAGAGTCTTTCGGATACGGCGTGCGGCACGCTGAAGGGTAAGCCTAAGATCTCCCTGGAGCGTTATGTACAGTCTGCCTATTTCCGTATGATCGCCCTTGAAGCCAACAGGCGGCTGGAGCGTATGTCCTCCGGCAGGTATGAGCTGCTTGTGCGGGAGGAAAAAGAAAACCTTCAGTCCAGGTCTGGCCTGGATCTGGATGTCTATGATTACCACACCGGAAAGGTCAGGGGCATCCGTTCCCTTTCGGGAGGGGAGAGCTTTCAGGCAGCTTTGAGCCTGGCCCTCGGAGTCTCCGGGGTCATCGGCCAGTTTGCAGGTGGGATCCGGGTGGAGACCGTATTTATCGACGAGGGGTTCGGCAGCCTGGATGAGCAGTCCCTGGAGTCTGCCGTGGAGACTTTGTCGGCCCTTTCCAGGGAAGACTGCCTGGTGGGCATCATTTCCCATGTTCCTGAGCTTAAGGAGCGTATAGAATGCAGGATCGAAGTGGAAAAAAACAGAGGTGGAAGCTCCGTGTTTTTTACCTCTTGAACCTCTAAAAAAACATAAGAATAACTTGATAAAAAACCGGAAAGCATGTATAATGAATTTATTGATAAATTATTGTCATTTACTGCGCCCAAACGGGGTAAAAGCAGTAGGGAAAGGATGGAAAAATGCATTTAATCAACGACGAAAATGGCAACATGGTTCCTCACGGACATGACCATGAGCATGACCATGGTCACAGCCATGAACACAGCCACGGCTGCAGCAGTTGTTCAGAGGGCGAATGTGGCGGGAATTGTACGGAGGAAGTGGCAGCACTTTTGAACTATATGCTTTCCCACAATGAGCATCACGCACAGGAGCTTGACCAGATGGCAGAGAATCTGTCAAAGCTTGGAATGGAAGATGCAGCCAAGACCATTAAAGAAGGCGTTGCTGATTTCCAGAAAGGAAATATGCGCCTGGGCCTGGCCCTGACACTGGTAAAAGAACATTTGAAGGAGGCGTAAGCTATGTGTCTTGCAACGGTACAGAGAAGCGATGACAACACAGTCATCTGCAGAAATGTAAGCAGAATCGACGTGGATGGCGAAAAGCTTATCATACGGGACATCATGGGCGAGGAGAGGACCATTATTGGCAAAATATTGATGGTAGACCTTGGAAACAGTCTTGTTAAGCTGGACTGCCAGTAAAGCAGCGGAAAAGTTGGAGGACTTTCTGCTGGATCAACAACGGTTTTAAGGCTTCGGCCTTAAAAATAAATTAACAAAGCGGAGGTAGTAACTATGAAATTATCTGAGGCAATGAGGAACAAAATGCTCGTTTCTTTTGAGCTGTTCCCGCCGAAGACAGACAAAGGAATGGAAAATCTTCCGGGAACCATCGAGCATCTTTGCAAGTACCGGCCGGAGTACATTTCCTGTACATATGGTGCGGGCGGAACCAATGTGGGTAAGAACATGGATGTGTGCAAAATGATCCAGAATGCCGGGACGATTCCGGTAACGCATTTTACATGTATCGGCAATACCGCAGAGGGGATCAAAGAGCAGCTTCAGAATTACCTGGACAACGGCGTAGATCATATGCTGGCGCTCCGCGGTGACCTTCCGTTTGGATGGACAGGGACCGGTGGGGATTTCGCTTACGCAACAGATCTGGTGGCTTATGTCCGCAAAGAATTCGGCGATAAGATCGAGATCGCTGTAGCAGGTTCTCCGGAAGGACATATCACTTGCCGCAGCCTGGAATCTGACATCGCTGTCCTGAAACAGAAACAGGATAACGGTGCTGACTACATCATGACTCAGCTTTGCTGGGATATGGAGCAGTTCAAACGCTGGCTGGATGCAATCCGCACTGCAGGCATCACAATGCCGGTTGATGTGGGCATCATGCCGATTCTGGATCAGGCTGCTACGATCAATATGGCACTTTCGCGTAATGGTTGTGTAATGCCGCGTAAACTTTGCGAGATCATATCCAAAAACTGGATTTTCCCGAACCCGTTCGACAAAGATCCGTTTGACGCCGCTGCTGATGAAAAGAAAGCAGCATTCAAAGAGGCTGGTATCGAATACACCATCAGTCAGATTGATGAATACCGCGCACTGGGCGTTAATGGTATCCATCTGTATGCTCTGAACAAATGGAAAGATGTATCTGAAATCATTGACAGATGCGGTCTTCGTACACTTGTTTAACACGTATTAAAATTATATTTTAGGAGGTGCCCTTTTCATGGCACATGTAATTGCAATTGCCGGCAAAGGCGGCGTAGGCAAGACAACCCTGACAGGACTTATCATCCAGTATCTGGCTGAAAAAGGCAAGGGTCCGATTCTTGCAGTAGATGCAGATGCCAATTCAAACTTAAATGAAGTTCTCGGTATGGAACTTGAGGCAACTCTGGGCGATATCCGTGAGGAAGTGGCCCGTGCGGAGATGTCAAAAGAAAATCCCATTCCGGCCGGAATGACAAAAGCGGATTATATGGAGTTCAAGTTTGATGATGCATTGATTGAAAATGATGATTATGACCTGCTTGTCATGGGACGTACCCAGGGGAAAGGCTGCTACTGCTTCGTAAATGGACTTCTGCAGGCTCAGCTTGCAAAGCTGCAAAAGAATTATCCATATATCATCGTGGACAATGAAGCCGGTATGGAGCATATCAGCAGAGGCGTTCTTCCCAATATGCAGACAGCGATTCTGGTCAGCGACTGTTCCAGAAGAGGTGTACAGGCAGTGGGCAGGATCGCGGAACTGATCAAAGAATGTGACATGCACCCGAAGCAGGTTGGTTTGATCATAAACCGTGCACCGGGCGGGGTACTCAATGCGGGCACAAAAGAGGAGATTGAGAAACAAGGCCTCACCCTTTTGGGAATCGTACCGCAGGATGAAACTGTATATGACTTCGACTGCGACGGTACTCCGATCGTGAAGCTCCCGGAAGATTCACCGGTGAGAACAGCGGTCAGGGATATTGTGAGCAAGCTGGAGTTATAAAAACCGGGGAAGCGGACCCGGATAAAAAAGCAAAAAGAGGCGAAAACAAGGAGGATATTCATGAGTGAATTCAAATTAACCACAGTAGAAGAATTTGAAGCTGCTACTGCACGTCTCCTGGAAACAGGTGCAAAAGTCGGCGCTGACGCTTGGCAGTTCCGCGTAAAAAATCAGACACCCCATTGTAAATTTGGTGAAGAAGGCGTTTGCTGCCGTATCTGTACAATGGGACCATGCCGTATCACAAAAAAGGCTCCGAGAGGAATCTGCGGATGTGATGTACACGGTATTGTAGGTCGTAACTACCTGAAATTTACTGCAGGCGGTTCTGCAACACACTCTGACCATGGCCGTGAAATCTGCCATACCTTATATGAATCTGCAGCTGATGGCTGTTATAAGGTAAAAGATCCGGATAAACTGATCCGTATCGCAAAAGAGTGGGGGATCGAGACCGAAGGAAAAGATATTTATGATCTGGCACACGAAGTTGCTGAGACAGGTCTGATGGAGTATGGTAAACCATTCGGAACACAGAGATTCTTAAAGAGAGCGCCGGAGTCACAGCAGGAACTGTGGGAAAAGAATGAACTTGCTCCAAGAGCAATCGACCGCGAGGTTTCCTGTTCCTTACATATGAGCCATATGGGATGCTCTTCCAAACCGGAAGCGCTGGTAAAACAGGCCATCCGTGCAGGCTTAAGTGATGGATGGGGCGGTTCCATGATGGGAACAGAGTTCTCAGATGTATTATTTGGAACTCCGAAGCCGATTGAGACTGAAGCAAACTTAGGAGTTATGGTTGAGGATAATGTCAATATCGTTGTTCATGGACATGATCCGAGTCTTTCTGAGATGATCTGTGAATTCGCAGATGATCCGGAAATGATAGCATACGCAAAAGAGCAGGGTGCAAAAGGCATCACTGTATCTGGTGTGTGCTGTACTTCAAACGAAGTTGCAATGCGCCGCGGAATCCCCATGGCCGGTAACTTCCTGCAGCAGGAAAACGTTGTTCTGACAGGTGCATGTGAAGCGATCGTCGTAGACGTACAGTGTATCTTCCCGGCACTTGGTCCTTTAAGCAAATGTTTCCACACAAAATTCATCACGACTTCTCCGATCGCTCAGATGCCGGATTCTGAATTCATCAGATTCGATGCGCACACAGCAGGCGAGAAAGCAAAATTGATCGTTAGGACAGCTATTGAGAACTTCAAGAACAGAAAACCTGAACTGGTACATATTCCGCAGCTGAAGCAGAAAGCAACTGTCGGATACTCTACAGAAGCTATCGTTAAGGCTCTGGACGGCGTAACCAACTCACAGGTAGACGAGCTGGGAACCACAAAACCGTTATTAGAGTGTATCACCTCCGGTGTTCTCCGTGGTGCTGTCGCAATGGTTGGATGTAATAACCCGAGGGTTCGTCCTGACTTAGCTCATATTGAACTTATGAAAAAACTGGTTGCTAACGATATCATCATCATCGCTTCCGGATGTTCTGCACAGGCAGCTGCAAAAGCAGGTCTGATGGACAAGAGAGCGAAAGATGTCTGTGGCGCCGGACTTAAGAGAGTTTGTGAACTGGCTGACATTCCGCCGGTACTGCACATGGGCTCCTGCGTAGATATCAGCCGTATGCTGGTTCTGGCAGCTACCCTGGCAAAAGACGCAGGTCTGCATATTTCCCAGCTTCCGGTTGTTGGATGTGCTCCTGAGTGGATGTCTGAAAAAGCAGTTTCTATCGGTAACTATGTAATTGGTTCCGGTATTGATACCTTCTTAGGTGTTGACCCATATGCCTGCGGTTCCAGTGAAATGGTTGAAATCCTGACCAACGGAACAAAAGAATGGGTAGAAGCTGCATTTACAGTTGAAAAAGATATTGAAAAACTGGGCGATGCTATGATCGCAAAAATCGAAGAGAAGAGAGCTGCTCTTGGAATCTAATCTTTATCAGGAAAGGTGAATGACATGAAAATTGCAGTGACAGGAAAAGGCGGCGTTGGAAAGACTACTTTTGCTGCGACGCTGGCGCGTTTATATGCGGATGAGGGAAGAAAGGTGCTTGCTGCGGATGTGGATCCGGATGCGAATCTGGGGCTGGCACTTGGGTTTGATGATGAAACCCTGGATGCTATCATCCCCATAACAAAGATGCGGAAGCTGGTGGAAGAACGTACCGGAGCTAATGAAGAAAATCAGTTCTACCGGATCAATCCAAAGGTGGACGATATCCCGGATACATGTTCCAAAGAAGTGAACGGAGTCAAGCTGCTTGTGCTTGGTACTGTGGAAACCGGCGGCGGCGGTTGTGTATGCCCGGAGCACGTTATGCTTCGCAGAATCATCAATAATTTGGTGCTTCACAGGGATGATGTAGTGATCATGGATATGGAAGCTGGATTAGAGCACCTCGGCCGGGGTACTACGGAATCCATGGACCAGTTTATCGTGGTCATAGAACCGGGCGCCAGAAGCGTGCAGACCTATAAGAATGTGAAAAGGCTGGCAAAGGACCTGGGCGTAAAACAGGTGCGTGTTGTGGCTAATAAGGTTCGGAACGAAGAGGATGAGGCGTTTGTAAAAGGGCACATACCGCAGGAGGATCTGCTGGGATTCATTCACTATAATACCGAAGTGATGGACGCGGACCGTCAGGGCAAGTCTCCATACGACTTCAGCAATACTGTAAAAGAGGAAATTACAAACATTAAACACATAATCGAGCAAGGATTATGAGAAGGTCAGGAGGAAGAGAACATTGACATTATTTGAAACCGTATTTAGTGGAAATGACGCTGTCTATGGATTAACAGAAGGCGCTATTAATGCTGCTATCGAACAGCATGGTGCTGACAAAGCTGTCAGCTTCCCGAACACCGCTTACTGCTTACCGTGCTACTATGCAGTGACAGGTGTGAAGGTTAAAACTTTAGGAGAATTAAAAGAAGCTTTAGGTGTTGTAAAAACTTTGATGACAAGAGAGCTGAGATTAAATGACGTATTTATGTCTGGCGTTGCAACTGCTCTCTGCGCAGAGTTTATCGAAGTTCTGAAATATATTGACGGTGCAGAACCGTACACAGAGCCCTGCTACGGACATCTGGCAGATGCTGTGATCCGTGAACTGGGTGTACCCCTTGTAACAGGTGATATCCCTGGTGTTGCTGTTATTCTGGGAAGCGCTCCTACAAAAGAGGAAGCAGTTGCCCTGGTTAAGAGCTATCAGGCACAGGGTATCCTGGTAACACTGGTTGGCGGTGTGATCGACCAGGTTGCTGAAGCCGGCATGAAGACCGGTGCAAACTTACGTGTTATCCCTCTGGGTAAAGACGTGACAAGTGTGATCCATGTAGTATCCGTTGCATTAAGAGCAGCGCTTATCTTTGGTAATGTAACACCCGGAGATGCAGCGAATCTGATGAAGTACACCTTCGAGCGTGTACCGGCATTCGTAAACGCATTTGCTCCTCTGGATGATGTGATCGTTGCCTGCGGTGCAGGTGCCATTGCACTTGGCTTCCCTGTTATCACAAACCAGGAAGGCGTATCCACAGTACCGAAGAGCTTGATCTTACAGCCGGATGTTGCTAAATTCAACGCTACATCCCTGGAAGCACGCGATATCAAGATCAAGATCACCAATATTGATATTCCGGTTGCTTTTGCATCCGCATTCGAGGGTGAGATCATCCGCCGCGGCGACATGCAGGTAGAGTTCGACGGTTCCCGTGTAGACTGTGCAGAGCTGGTTCAGTCAGCAGAGGCTACAGAGATCGAAGACCACAAGATCACCGTGATCGGACCGGAAGCAGATGAAATGGAACTGGGCAGCAAGAACAGCATTGCTTATGTTGTAAAAGTTGCAGGCAAGAACATGCAGTCTGACTTTGAGCCGGTTATCGAGCGTAAATTCCATAACTACATCAACTGTATCGAAGGTGTATACCACACAGGACAGCGTGATATGCAGCGTATCCGTATCAGCAAGGATGCATTCAATGCAGGCTTCCGCCTGAAACATATCGGTGAGGTTCTGTACGCATCTGTTAAGAATGAATTTGATGCCGTTGTTGATAAATGTGAAGTTGTTATCTACACAGATCCTGCAGAGTGTAAGAGAATCCGTCACGAAGTGGCAATCCCTACATTCAACAAACGTGATGACCGTCTGAAATCCCTGACAGATGAGTCTGTAGAAGTATACTACAGCTGTATCCTGTGCCAGGCATTCTCCCCGTCTCATGTATGTGTGGTAACACCGGAACGTCTGGGCCTGTGCGGTGCCGTTTCATGGCTGGATGCAAAGGCAACCAACGAGCTGGATCCCAACGGACCATGCCAGGTTATCACAAAAGAGAAATGTATTGATGAGAGAATCGGTGAGTACGAGGACGTAAACGAAGCCGTACGCAAATTCTCCCAGGGTGCTCTGGAAGAGGTATCTCTGTATTCCATCATGGAAAAACCGATGACAAGCTGCGGATGCTTTGAGTGTATCTGTGGTATCGAGCCATTCTCCAATGGTGTAGTTATTACAAACCGTGAGTATGCAGGTATGACACCACTTGGAATGACCTTCCCGGAACTGGCTTCCATGACAGGCGGCGGTGTGCAGACACCAGGCTTCATGGGACATGGAAAACACTTCATCGGTTCTAAGAAGTTCATGAAGGCAGAGGGCGGTATCGAGAGAATCGTTTGGATGCCGAAAGAGCTGAAAGAATTTGTTGCTGAGAGACTGAATAATACAGCAAAAGAATTATACGGTATCGACAACTTCACAGACATGGTTGGTGACGAGACTATTGCAACAGATCCGGAAGAATTAGTTGCATTCTTAACAGAAAAAGGACATCCGGCTCTGGGTCTGGATCCAATGATGTAAGATTTTGGAAGACAAAATCGCTTAATTGTAGTATCATGTAAACGGTGAATGCGCGTTTTACCGTGTTCACCGTTTATAAAAAATATATTAAGGAGGCTAATGAGAAATGCCGTTTAATCAAAAACCACAGAAATTCAATGCAAACATAAACACAGTTGAAATTGGCTGCGGGGACAAAGCAATCAAATTAGGAGGGGAATGTACATTTCCTTTCTATTCCTTTGATGCTCCCACGGAAAATGCACCAAAAGTAGGCGTGGAAATTTCCGATATGGGACTTACCAATGTTCCGGGAATCCAGGAATATTATGCAGGTGCTGCCACAATGGCCGAGATCGCAAAAAAAGCGGAAGCAATGGAAGGTGCGGACTTCGTATGCTTACGTCTTGAAGGCGGGGATCCGAACGGCGCAGACAAATCTATTGATGAACTGATCGCAGTTGTCAAAGAAGTCGGCGAAGCTGTTTCCTGTCCTTTAGTTGTTGAAGGATGCAAGAATGTGGAAAAAGATTCTGAATTACTGCCGAAAGTGGCAGAAGCACTTCAGGGCAAAAATGTTTTAGTCCTTTCTGCAAGAGAAGAAGATTACAAAGCAGTTGGTGCAGCAGCAGGCCTTGCTTACAATCAGAAGGTTGGAGCAGAATCCGCAGTGGATATCAACCTGGCAAAACAGCTTAACGTTGTTACAACTCAGTTAGGCGTAAAAGCTCAGGATATCGTAATGAACGTTGGTTCTGCAGCAGTAGGCTATGGTTTTGAGTACGTGGTATCCACAATGGACCGTATTAAAGGTGCAGCTCTTTCCCAGAATGATAACATGTTACAGATGCCGATCATCACTCCGGTTGCCGATGAGACATGGGGAGTAAAAGAGGCTATGGCTTCTGAGGAAGATATGCCGGAATGGGGACCGCTGGAAGAGAGAGGTATCAGTATGGAAGTACAGACAGCAGCAGCAGTTTTAGCTTCCGGTTCTGACGCTGTCATTCTGAGACATCCCAAATCTGTTGCAACAATCTCAAAAATGATTAAAGAATTAGTGTAATCGTAGAACAGGAGGATAAAAACAAATGGGATTATCAGGTATTCAAATTTTTAAACTGACACCAAAAAAGAACTGTAAAGAGTGCGGCTGCCCAACATGTATGGCTTTCTCCATGAAAGTGGCTCAGGGTGCTCTGGAAATTTCCAAATGCCCGCATATGTCTGAGGATGCTCTGGCTCAGTTATCTGAGGCAACAGCTCCGCCGATGAAGACGATCAAAGTCGGAAGCGGTGACAATGAATTTACTTTAGGCGGCGAGACTGTTTTATTCAGACATGAAAAAACTTTCGTAAGCAAAACAAGATATGCAGTTTCCCTGTGCACATGTATGGATGATGCTGCGATCGACGCTAAACTGGCAGCAATTCCGAAGGTAGACTACGAGCGTATCAGCGAGAGAATGTTCGTTGAAATGATTTACGTGAACTACGAAGACGGCGCTGACAAAGACAGATACGTTGAAATCGTAAAGAAAGCAGCAGCTCTTGGAAGAACTTTAGTTCTGGGCTGCAAAGATATCGAAGCTGCAAAAGCAGCTCTGGCTGTTTGCAAAGACGGCAAACCGGTATTAAACGGTGCGGATGCTTCTAACTACGCTGACATGAGCGCAGTTGCAACAGAGGCAGGTGTTGTACTTGGCGTTACAGGTGCTGACCTGAATGAGTTATATGATACAGTTGCAGCTCTGGAAAAAGCAGGCAATAAGAATCTGATTCTGGATGTTGGAACGAAATCCATCAAAGAAGCTTACGGCAATGCTGTACAGATCCGCCGCGCAGCTTTAAAAGATCAGGACAGAACCTTTGGTTATCCTACACTGGTAAACCTGTCAGTTCTGGCACATGGCGACAGAAACCTGCAGCAGGCACTGGCTTCCATGTTCACAATGAAATATGGTTCCATTGTGGTTATGGAGCAGCTTGAGTACGCAGAAGCTCTGCCGTTATTCGGTCTTAGACAGAACGTATTTACAGACCCGCAGAAACCAATGAAAGTGGAACCGGGTATTTATGCTTTAAATGGTGCAGACGAGAATTCTCTGTGTCTGACAACCGTAGACTTTGCTCTTACATATTTCGTGGTATCCGGAGAGCTGGAGCGTTCCGGTGTGCCATGTAACCTGATCATCAGTGATGCAGGCGGACTTTCTGTATTGACCGCTTGGGCTGCAGGCAAATTATCTTCCACTTCTGTATCCAAATATATTCAGGAAAATGTAGAAGATAAAGTGAAATGCAGAAAACTGATCATTCCGGGTAAAGTTGCCGTATTAAAGGGTGATATCGAAGCAAAACTTCCGGGTTGGGAAGTGATCGTTGCTCCGTTGGAAGCAGTTCAGTTAGTAAAATTCTTAAAAGACCTGACTGCATAATATGAGAAATACAGGCTGACAGAAAGGAGGCTTTTTCTCCCCCTTTCTGTCCAGCCAAAATGAATAATATAAAAGGAGAACTATTATGGCAAAGTTTGTTACAATTGGTGAGAGAATTCACTGTATATCCCCGTCTATCCGCAAAGCGATGGCAGAGCGTGATCCGGAACCAATCTTAAAACGCGCAAAAGAGCAGTTAGAGGCTGGTGCTACATATTTGGACGTAAACATCGGACCGGCTGAGAACGACGGAGAAGATTTAATGAAATGGGCGGTTCAGCTGATCCAGTCCAACTTCGACAATGTTCCTCTGGCACTGGATACTGCCAACAAAAAAGCAATCGAGGCAGGTATCTCTGTATACAACAGAAGCAAAGGAAAACCGATTGTAAACTCTGCTGATGCAGGCGGAAGAATCGAGAATATCGACCTGGCTGCAGCAAATGATGCTATCGTAATCGCTCTTTGCTCTGCAGAAGGTATTGCAGCAGACAACGATGAGCGTATGATGCACTGCCAGAACATGCTGGAAAGAGGTATGATGCTGGGGATGGAGCCTACAGACCTGTGGTTTGACCCGTTATTCCTGGTTGTAAAAGGAATGCAGGACAAACAGATGGAAGTTCTGGAAGCGATCAAAATGTTCAGCGATATGGGACTGAATTCCACAGGCGGTCTGTCAAATAACTCTAACGGTATGCCGAAACATATCCGTCCGATCATGGATTCCGCAATGGTTGCAATGTGCATGATGCAGGGATTAACCTCCGCTATCGTAAATCCATGTGATTTAAGACTGATGGAAACAATTAAATCCTGTGATGTTTTCAAAAACAACACATTATACGCTGACTCTTACCTGGAAATTTAATAGCAGGCAGAATCGTGTAACAAAAAAAGCGCCGGGGATATTTTTATCGCCGGCGCAGATAAAAATATACAGAAAGGCTAAATTCCTATGTTCAAAGTGACTTTTATGTTTGAAAATGGCGAAGACGTCACAACTTTCGCCCAGGAAGGAGAAATCCTTTTAGAAGTAGCGAGAAAAACGAATGTGGCTATTGATGCCCCCTGTTCCGGCAATGCCTCCTGCGGTAAATGCAAAGTAAAACTGGTGACAGGTGAAATGAATTCTCCAAAGACCCGCCATATCTCCAATGAAGAGTATGCAGAGGGCTGGAGACTGGCATGTGTGAGCAAGCTGACAGGTGATGTGGAGGTACAGGTACCCGACATTGCATCCGCTTACAGAAGCCGGATGAAAGTCGCAGATTTGAGTTCCAAGGAGGAGATTGCCATATTTGAACAGGCAAAATCCGATGTGGAAGCAGCAGGAATTGTCTTGAAAAATAGTCTGGATATTATCCATGTGACCATGGATGAACCGTCTCTGGATGACACCATGCCGGATAATGAGCGTCTGATGCGGGCAATCAAAAGAGAGACCGGTGTGGAAAGGGTGCGTCTGCCTTATTCTGCACTTAGGAAAATATCTGTTGTTTTCCGTGAGAATCATTTTGATGTAAAATGCATTGTGCGCAGAACAGAAGATGATATTTTCGTGTATGACGTCTATGGCAGAGATGAAAAAGTAGTCATCGGCGGTTTGGCTGTTGATATTGGTACAACTACGGTGTCTGCACTGCTGATCAATATGCAGACAGGTGAGATTCTGGGAAAAGCATCAGCCGGAAATGGTCAGATTCGTTATGGTGCGGATGTTATCAATCGTATTATTGAATCTATGAAACCGGGTGGTAGCGTGAAACTGCAGCGTGCAGTGGTGGAGGAAACCATCAATCCAATGATTGAGCAGATGTGCCGGTCCTGTGGATTTAGACCTCTGCATATTTACCGTATGTGTATTGCGTCTAATACTACTATGAACCATCTGCTGACAGGAATGAATGGGGATCCGATCCGTATGGAGCCATATATTCCTACATTTTATAAAACAAATTCACTTTTTGCCTCTGATATTGGAATCAGGGTAAATCCGGATGCCCATATTATACTGGCGCCTAATATTGGAAGTTATGTGGGTGGAGATATCACAGCAGGTACGTTGGTCAGTATGCTGTGGAATCGTCCTGAATTTTCCCTGTTTATTGATTTAGGTACAAATGGCGAGCTTGTATTTGGCAATTCAGACTTTATGATGAGTTGTGCCTGCTCTGCAGGGCCTGCCTTTGAAGGCGGGGATATCAGCTGCGGTATGCGCGCCACGGACGGCGCTATCGAGGCCTGTACCATTGATGCAGAAACCATGGAACCCAGTTTTTCTGTCATAGGGGATCAGGGTGAGAAACCGATCGGTCTCTGCGGTTCCGGTATCATTGATGTGATCAGCGAATTATTCCGTACCGGTATCATTAATCCGAAAGGAAAGTTTATCCGGGAGGGGAAACGTGTCCGCCATGATGAGTATGGCATGGGCAGCTATGTGCTCGCCTTCGAGGAGGAGTCGGGCAGTGTCAAGGAAGTGGAGATCAATGAGGTGGATATTGATAATTTCATACGGGCTAAAGGTGCTATTTTCTCAGCTATCCGTACCATGCTGTTATCCCTTGATTTTGATATTTCCATGATTGATGATGTCTATGTGGCCGGAGGAATAGGCAGCGGCATCAATATGCAGAATGCCGTGAGAATTGGAATGTTCCCGGATATTCCTTTGGAGAAATTCCATTATATCGGAAACTCTTCTCTGTCCGGTGCATATACAATGCTCCTTTCAAAAGAAGCAGAGCAGAAGTGTTATGAAATCGCATCCAATATGACATACCTGGAGCTTTCCGCTGTACCCAGTTATATGGATGAATTTGTAGCATGTTGTTTTATACCACATACGGATACGTCTTTGTTTCCGTCTGTAACAGAAGAATAGAAGTGCGCGATGGGGACTTTTATTGTCACGAATAAATAGACTGACTGAGGTGAAAAGATGAATTTTGAATACGCAAAGGACAGTAAAGAGCAGCGTCCTTATGAGCATTATCTGAACGCATACAGAGAGATGGACCCGAAAGAAATCAGCGGGCGGACCGGAATTCCTTATGATGAGGAAAAGGGGCTTTTTACCGTGAAATTGATGGGAAGTACATACCAGGTATCTTTTCCGGATTATGAAATTCATCACGTGGAGGATTGGGCCAAAGTATATCCTCTGGAGGAAGCCATGAACGCTAAAATTCTCATTGTCCGTTTTTTGACAGAGAGAAGTGCAGCACCAGCATCAGGAAAATTTGTGACCTATCATGATGTTCCCTGGGGTGAGGTATACTTCCGGCAGTTTCAGGGCAGGTGCCTGTTCCGTCTGGCATTTGGCTATGGAAATAAGCTGCCTGTGTTCCGGAAGATTATGGAGCACTTGGGAGCAAAAAAATGTTCAGAGGGAGACTGTTCCTATGAATTGGAATTTATGGACAATTTGTATGTGAAATTTATCTTGTGGGAAGGGGATGACGAATTCCAGCCTTCTGCACAGATATTATTTTCTGATAATTTTGCCGTCTCATTTGCCGCGGAGGATTTGGCGGTTGTGGGCGATATCAGCATTAACATGATGAAAGCATTGGAAAAAAAGTTGTCTTAAATAAGATTGTTATAGTAGAGTAGGTATTACGCGTTAAGTGTCATGGGATGGGAAGTTGTCCATGAACGAAGGCAGCCGCAAGGCTCCACGATGTAATATTGCGTCCGCTACTACATTAAAGACAGATATGAATTCTTCTCTTTGGTGTAGTAAACTACTATGCCATAAGTATACAACGAGAAGGGACAGTTATGCTGTTCCTTGGAGACAACAGATGAAGGAGGATTTATATCTGATGAAAAAAGTGAATAATGTGAAAGTTTTGGCATTTACGGGTGTTCTGGTGGCAATGAGTATTATCCTGACCAGGGTAGTTGCGATTCCCATTGGTACCAGTATTCGGCTTACCGTAGGTCAGACTCCGGTATACCTCTGCGGCTTTTGGTTTGGCCCTTTGGTTGGGGGAATCTGCGGCTTTTTATCTGATTTCCTTGGGGCGATTCTTCAGGGTTATGCGCCAAATCCCATGATTTCTGTCACTGCTGTTCTGGCTGGCGTGCTGCCGGGACTGTTTCGGCATTTTTATGCAAAGAAACTGGAAATCTGGCATGTACTTGCAGTGATTGTAGTTCATGGAATCGTAGGTTCTCTTGGATTTACATGTCTGGGACTTCATATGTACTACGGAACACCGTGGGCTGTTTTGTATGCCCAGAGACTGGTTCAGACGCCTCTTCTGGCAACTCTGAATACGGTGCTGGTGTTCTTCCTCTACAAGAGCCCTTTGACTGCTATGGTAAATAAGAGCACTATGCTGAAAAATGGGTCTGTAAATGTATCTGACCACGCAAAATAATTCCCGAAAGGGAGTTGATATAAAGCTGGAGAAATCCGGCGATCAAAGAAAGAGAGGTATGTGAGAGATGGGATTTTCAACTGTACCATGTAATGAATTTGTGGAAGTATTAGCATCAAAAGCACCGGTTCCGGGCGGCGGCGGAGCATCTGCTCTGGTTGCCGCAGTGGGAACAGCCCTGGGTAATATGGTGGGCAGCCTGACTGTGGGCAAGAAGAAATACGCAGAAGTAGAAGACGAGATGTGGGAGCTGAAGAAGAAATGTGATGCTCTGCAGAAAGATTTCTTACGTCTGATTGAGAGAGATGCAGAAGTATTTGAACCCCTGTCAAAAGCCTATGGTATGCCTCGTGCAACCGAGGAAGAGAAAGCGGAAAAAGCCAGAGTGATGGAAATCGTTCTGAAAGACGCCTGCTCTGTACCCATGGAAATAATGGAAAAGTGCTGTGAAGCCATTGAAGTGATCGTAGAATTTGCAGCAAAAGGTTCCACACTGGCCATCAGTGATGCAGGTGTAGGAGCAGCATTCTGCAAAGCAGCGCTGAAAGGTGCCAGCCTGAATGTATATATCAACACAAAATCCATGGCTGATAAAGCTTATGCGGAAGAGCTGAATAAAAAGGCTGACGCGATGTTGGAGAAGTATACAAAAATCGCTGATGAGACCTTTGACAGTGTACTTTCCAGACTGAAATAATAGTATCATAGTTTTGTCTTATAATGACACAAGGGAAGATAAATATTGCAGAGTGTCATTTCAGAGAAATCTTATACCGCAGGCGAATGCGGTATAAGTTATGGTATGCCCGGATGGGTATGATAAAAAGATGCAGGAGGATTCATAGAGAATGGCGAAAAGATTACTGGGTAAGGAAGTAACAGCAGCATTAAATGAGAGAATCAAAGCGGATGTGGCAGCACTGGAGGAGAAAGGCGTAAAACCGACTCTTTGCATTATCCGTGTGGGTGAAAATGAAAGCGATATCTCCTATGAGAGAGGCGCAACCAAGCGCTGTGAAACACTGGGTGTTGCATGTGAGAAAATTCTGCTTCCGGCAGATGTAAGTCAGGATGAGCTTTTGGCAGCCATTGATAAAGTGAATAAAGATGACAAGGTTCATGGTGTTCTCTTATTCCGTCCGCTGCCAAAACACCTGGATCAGTCAGTGATTGAAAACGCACTGGATCCGGCCAAAGATGTTGACTGTATGACAGATGGCTCCATGTCAGGCGTATTTACAGGAAAGAATGTAGGTTTCCCGCCATGTACACCCCAGGCATGTATGGAGATTCTGGATCATTACGGAATTGACTGTACAGGTAAAAAAGCAGTAGTTGTGGGACGAAGCCTGGTAGTAGGTAAACCGGCAGCTATGATGCTGATCAAGAAAAATGCAACTGTTACAATCTGCCATACCAGAACTGTGGATATGCCTTCTGTAGTAAGAGAGGCAGATATCGTTATCGTTGCGGCAGGCCGTGCCGGCGTTATTGATGATACTTATTTAAGCGCAGGTCAGACCGTAATCGACGTTGGAATCAACGTAAATGCAGAAGGTAAACTCTGCGGAGATGTTGATTTTGAGAAGGCAGAGCCTGTTGTAGATGCCATCACACCGGTTCCGGGTGGTGTTGGAAGTGTAACAACTTCCGTTCTGGTTGGACATGTAGTGGAAGCTGCAAAACGCAAATTTGCATAAGGACAGCGTAAAAGTAACTGTTCCGTACCTTCACAGTCACATATAAAATCCTTGCAGAATGGCCTTTTGCCATAGGATTTTTGTGGCTGCGGAATGTTTTCTTGCGGTCAGTGCAGTCAATGCGCAGGTTTACGGAGGAGTTACGAGTAAATACATATGTTTTTTACCCCTGGAAATTCATATTCAATTGGATTTCCGGGGGTTTTTGGTTCATGGACACGAAGGGAACTGCACGGTTGTGAGGGGGTAGACTGAGTTAGGGGTATATTGCCTCCTGCCTCGTAGGCATCAGCGGGATTACTGTCCATAACAATAGAACGTAAGCAAAGGTGCTTTCTATTGTTGGAATTCAGGCATATGTTTTCGGTACCAGATAGGGAGCATATTGCGCTGGCAGCGGGGATTTTTGCGTTGTTCGATGCCAATCGTCTGAAAAAAGGATTTCCAGAGGCCAACATATGGGTCGAAGCGGTCTTTTGAGGCTTCCATGTAGGAGAGTTCTTCAGGTGATACGGGGGTTAGGAAGTAGTCACTGTCGGCAGGATGTACAACAGACAGCATCCGCGTTTTGTCCACGATCATCCAGTGCTCTGAGGGCATACGGTCTTCAAAGTTGGGGGCAAGGATGGTTAGAACATTACATTTGGGTTCAATAATGGACAGCAGAATCTGGTTTTTCAGCCGGGAGAAACGGACGAATTCCCGAAACAGGTGTGCTTCATTGGCTACTTTGCGGTTTAGTTCAAAGAGGGCGGAAACGGCGGGATCCCCCAGCATCTGGGAAGTTTTTTCTTTGTAAACAAAGCCCAGGATCATGTAACGGTAGATGATGTCCAGCTTGTGGGGATGGTCGGACATGGCGGCACGGTAGATGTCATGGTAGGATTTTTCGGAGATTTTCTGCTGGATGGAACGGATCACTTTTTGGACTTTTTCTTCATCGGGGTCTATGTGGCGGTAGTCACAGAAAAGTTCCGGGGACCAGATGGGTTCGGTCCGGAGTTTTATGTTGCTGTGGCCCAGACGGGCGGACCAGGCGTCGTAGATGCAGGTCATCATGGATTCAAAGGTGTCTTGGCAGGTGAATATTACCATGTGGGTGGGCTCCTTTCAAATGTTTATAAAGGGGACGGGAAACCCCTGGCCTCTCCCACCCGAGTTTCCCTGGGTATTGGCGGTTGAATTATAATTGGCCGCTTAGGGTTTTTAGGGGGTCTTCGGGGGTGGGGGTGGTTAGGTTCAGGTCGTCGAAGAGGGAGAGCTGGCGGTAGGTTTGGGGGTGGTCCAGGGACCAGCTGGTCTTTTGGTCGGTGGAGGTGAGCTGGCGGGTGATGAAGTCCTCTTCGATGGGGGTGCGGTAGAGCATTTTACCGCTGCAGGTGATGAAGTATTGGGCGCGTTTTAGGACGACGCCCAGTTTTTTTAGGGCTGGGAAATCCAGACGGTTGGTCCGGCGGGCCTGGACGATCCGATAGGCGGATTTGTTGCCCAGGCCGGGGACTTTCAGCAGGTCTTCATAAGATGCAGTCTGGATCTCAATGGGAAACAGCTCCAGGTGGCGCAGGGCCCAGTCACATTTGGGGTCCAGGAGAATGTTGAAGTTAGGGCGGCCGGGGTCTAAAAGGTCCTCTGCATGGAAACCGTAAAAACGCAGAAGCCAGTCTGCCTGGTACAGACGGTGTTCTCTTAGGAGGGGCGGGGCTGTGTCCAGGGAGGGAAGGCTGGAGTCTTCGTTCAGCGGAACATAGGCGGAAAAGAAGACACGTTTTAAATCAAACTGCTGATACAGGGATTGGGTCACCTGTAAGAGCTGGTAGTCGTTTTCCGGGGTGGCGCCGATGATCATCTGGGTGCTCTGGCCTGCAGGGACAAAGGAGCGGCTTTGGGCCGCAGGCAGGGCGGGGGCATCCTGGCGGAAATAGAAGGACGGACTTCCCGTAAAGGAAGAGGGCGTAGTCATGTTCCGGGAGGCGGAAGGGCGGATGACGGAGGAGGTTACCGTGGTTTCCGTATTTCCTGACGGTAGTGAAGGCGCAGGGGTGGCGGAATGCGGAACGGCAGAGGCCAGAGGACCGTTTAAAGATCCGGAGCGGGAAGTGCCGGTGATGGTGTCCTGCGTTTCTTTTTTTGTTTTGAAGATGGAATTGGGGAGGTAGCGGTTGGCGCTGCTTCGTTCCATCTGGGCAGACTTGCCGATGGAAAGGCGGTAGTCTGTGATGCCGTGCTGAATTTGTTTGATAGGCTTTAGTATGTTTTCATGGCTTTTTCCGGGAGCCAGGGCCTGGAGGGATTCTCTGGTGGGAAGTTCCATGTTGACACTCATGCGGTCAGCCAGATAGCCTATCTGTTCGATGATTTCCGGGGCGGCTCCGGGGACAGCTTTGGCGTGGATATAGCCGCGGAAATGGTATTTGGTGCGCAGCAGGTAAAGGCTCCGGTACATAAGCTCCATAGTATAGGTGGGATTCTTTACTACGCCGGAGCTGAGGAAGAGGCCTTCTATATAGTTTCTTTTATAAAATTCCACGGTGAGACTGCAGATTTCGTCCGGGGTGAAGGTGGTGCGTACCTTATCGTTGGAACGGCGGTTCAGACAGTATTTGCAGTCATAGATGCACTCATTGGATAATAGTATTTTTAAAAGGGAGATACAGCGTCCGTCGGAGGCAAAGCTGTGGCAGATACCGGCAGCTACGGAATTGCCCAGACTGCCCTTTTCCCCGCGGCGGTCAGAGCCGCTGGAGGTACAGGCCACATCGTATTTGGCTGCGTCGGATAATATTTTCAGTTTTTCTTCCAGAGTCAGGGATGATGATAAGTACATAGTGATCAAATCCTTCCGAATGTATGTTCTGATTATAGAATAGCACAGCGGCAAAAATGTGTCAAGAACAAATGTTCGGCATTGGCATTTTTGTTACTATTCACGTTACGGTTCACAGGCAATGTTCCGGGAGGTGTTTTCCAAAAGCAGCGCCTAAATGCAATTCCTTGCATTTTGTACCTTAAAGGGCAGAACTGTGCATCGCGAAGCGTGTTACTGCGCAAAGAGTTACGTTTTTAATATACTGCCAACAGTAACCTATTCACGACACTACGTTTTTCAGGGCTGTGATAGTAACGTTTTTTTGAAAGAAAGGGAATATCTGAGGGGCCGGGAGCATATAATTTAGCAGTACGATAAGGGGGTATTTTCATGGATACATATAACATTTATAAAGACATACAAGCCCGCACCAGAGGAGAAATTTACATAGGGGTAGTGGGACCGGTACGGACGGGAAAGTCCACGTTCGTCCGCCGTTTTATGGAGCTGGCGGCACTGCCCAACATGGAAGAGACAGCACAGAAAGAGGTAAGGGACCAGCTTCCTTTGAGCGGTTCCGGAAAACTGATCACCACCGTGGAGCCAAAATTCATTCCAAAAGATGCCGCTAAAATTAAGATCGGCGATGATATGACTGCGAAAATACGTCTTATTGACTGTGTGGGGTATATGGTGCCCGATGCGGCGGGAAATATGGAGGACGGCAAGGAGCGTATGGTGAAGACGCCCTGGTTCGGCTATGAGATACCTTTCCATCAGGCAGCGGAGACAGGCACAAAAAAGGTGATCGAGGAACACTCCAACATCGGCCTGGTCATCACATGTGACGGCTCTTTTGGAGAGATTCCCAGGAATAATTACATAGAGAGTGAGGAGAAAACCGTTGCCGAGCTAAAAAAAGCGGGAAAGCCGTTTTTGATTCTGGTAAATTCCCAGAAGCCCTACAAGGAGGAGACACTTGCTTTGTGTGAGGAGCTGAAACAGAAGTACCAGGCAGGTGTCCTGAGTGTAAACTGTGAGCAGCTCCGCAGGGACGACGTGACAAGGATCATGGAAAAGGTGTTATATGAGTTCCCTATTGTGCAGATGGAATTTTTTATTCCGAAATGGGTGGAAATCCTTCCCACAGACCATTACCTGAAAGCGGAACTGCTAAGCTGTATCCGGGAACTTATGGGGAACATGAAATATGTGAAGGATGCCACCAGGGATAAGATGGTCCTCAAGTCCCAGTATGTGCGCAATCTGGTACCGGAAGCCCTGGATCTGTCCACCGGCAAAGTGCGGATACGGGTGGATATGGATGAGAACTGGTATTATGCAGTTCTAAGCGAAATGACCGGAGTTTCTATTTCAGATGAGTATGAGCTGATCCACACCATGCAGGAGCTGGCGAAGATGAAGGAAGAATATGTGAAGGTGCGTGAAGCAATCTCCTCTGTCAGGGGTAAAGGCTACGGTGTGGTGACTCCCGATAAATCGGAGATCAGGCTGGAAGAACCCATGGTTATCAAACAGGGCAGCAAATACGGCGTGAAGATCAAATCAGTCAGCCCGTCCATCCATATGATACGGGCCAATATTGAGACAGAGATCGCACCCATCGTGGGTAGTGAGGAGCAGGCAAAAGATCTGATCGAATATATCAAGAACAGTGATGAACGGCAGGAGAGCATCTGGCAGACCAATATTTTTGGCAAATCCATCGGACAGCTGGTGGAGGACGGCATTCACACCAAGCTGGTGCAGATCAGTGATGAGAGCCAGGTAAAACTTCAGGATACCATGCAGAAAATTGTCAATGACAGCAAAGGTGGGATGGTCTGCATCATCATCTGACAGAACTTCTTTTTACATTGACTTTTCCTAGGGAAAATTATATAATTACAACAGTGATTATATGACCCGGAAACGTTACGGAAGCAGGTGAAATTCCTGTGCAAGTCCGTTACTGTACAGCCAGATACGTGCGGAGCCGGAGATGGGGACGTCTGCGGCAACCGGACAGTTCAAGACAACAGGATAAGTGTATCATTTTTATTCTGCTGCAGCCCAAAAGAGAAGGAATCCGTTGTCAGTTTTCTGGCAGCGGTTTTTATTTTAGAAGGAAAAGCGGCAGACTTTGGCCGATTCGGAGACATGTACATATGACACATAAGACTGGTTTGGAAGACTATTACATTATCAGGAATAATAAGAAAATGCGTTTTGGCTACACTACCGGAACATGTGCAGCCGCGGCTTCTAAAGCTGCAGCCCAGATGCTTTTGTCAGGAGAGGAGATCCGGGAGATCCCTTTTTTGACGCCAAAAGGGATTCTGCTGAATCTGGAGGTTGGGCAAATTGAAAAGGGGGAGGATCATGTATCCTGCGCCGTGCGTAAGGATGCGGGAGATGATCCGGATATGACGGATGGCCTGGAGATTTATTCCAGGGTGAGGAAAACCGGGGAAGCAAGAATCGTGCTGGACGGGGGACCCGGGGTGGGACGTGTGACAAAAAAGGGCCTGGAGCAGCCGGTTGGAAATGCGGCAATCAACAAAGTACCCCGCAGTATGATCCTGAAAGCAGTGGAGGATGTCAGCTCAGAGTATGATTATGAGGGCGGCCTGGAAATCATCATAAGCGTTCCGGGAGGGGAGGAGGCGGCAAAAAAAACCTTCAACCCAAGACTTGGCATTCAGGGAGGCATCTCTATTTTGGGGACCTCCGGTATTGTGGAGCCTATGAGTGAAAGTGCACTGATAAAAACCATAGAAGTGGAAATGCGCCAGCGGGTGGAAAACGGCAGCCGTTTTCTTTTGGTGACCCCCGGCAATTATGGCTCCGCATATCTGAAGGAGCATATGGACCTTCCCCTTGAGGAAGCCATGAAATGCAGCAACTACGTGGGTGAGACAATCGACATGGCAGTTTCTATGGGAGTGGAAGGCATTCTTTTTGTATCCCATATCGGAAAATTCGTTAAAGTGGCAGCAGGGATCATGAACACCCATTCCCGCTGTGCGGATGCCAGAGCGGAGGTTTTGGCTTCCAATGCTATACGTGCAGGGATCTCTGCCCCTGCGGCGCTTGAAATTTTAAATACAGTCACTACGGATGAGGCTTTGGCGCTTATTGAAAGAGAAGGAAAACTACAGGAAACCATAAAGGAGATAACAGACAGGATTTCTTATTATCTGCATCATCGTGCATATGACAGAATGATGCTGGGTGCTGTTATTTTTTCAAATGAATTCGGTTATCTGGGGGAGACAGAAAAAGCCGGGGAACTGATGGAACTTCTGAGAGAACAAGACGTAACGGATCAGTAGGTCTGCGCATTCACTGCGCTGACCGTAAGAAGGCATTTTGTGAGCCAGGCAGAAATCCCATCACCAAAGGCGGTTCTGCATGGATTTTTGCGTGTAACTGTGAGGGTACTGAACCGTTACAACAAGATACTAAAAGATAAAGGAGATAGTACAGATGAAAGGTATATTATTTGGATTAGGGGTGGGACCGGGAGACCCGGAGCTGCTGACACTCAAAGCACTCCGCCTGATAAGGGAAAGCGAAGTGATTGCTGTGCCCGGTAATAACGTAAAGGAGAGTGTGGCATATAAAATCGTAAAGGGCGCCTATGACAGCCTGGATGAGAAAAAACTCATTCCTGTTGCCATGCCCATGACAAAGGACCCCAAGGTTCTGGAGGCAAATCACGACAAAGCGGCGGACGATGTGGAGGCCTGGCTGAAAGAGGGAAAAAACGTAGCCTTTCTCACCCTGGGAGACCCCACCGTGTATTCTACCTACCTCTATGTACATAAAAGAATTGTGGAGCGCGGATATGAGGCGGAAATCGTAAGCGGCATCACTTCCTTCTGCGCGGTGGCGGCCAGACTGAACATGGGGCTTGTGGAAATGGCGGAGCCTCTTCATGTGATCCCGGCCACGTATAATGCGGCCACCATGGATGATATCCTGAAGCTTCCGGGCACAAAGGTGCTGATGAAGACAGGAAAGAAACTGAAACAGGTGCGGGAAAGCATACTGGAAAGCGGACAGGCAGCCGTTATGATCGAGGACTGTGGTATGCCCACAGAGAAAATTTATGAGTGTGCAGAGGATATACCGGAACAGTCCGGTTATTATTCCCTGATCATTGCAAAAGAGAAGGAGACATTATGATACATTTTGTTGGAGCGGGGAGCGGTGCCCCGGATTTAATCACCCTGAGAGGAAAAAAATTTCTGGAGGAAGCAGATGTGATCATCTATGCAGGTTCCCTGGTGAATCCGCAGCTTCTGGAATATGCAAAAGAAGGCTGTGAGATTTTCAACAGTGCCAAAATGACACTGGAGGAAGTGCTGGAGGTTATGCGCAGAGCGGAGCGTGAGAAGAAAATGACCGTGCGCCTCCACACAGGAGATCCCTGTCTGTACGGTGCCATCAGAGAACAGATGGATGTATTGGATGAAGAGAATATTGCCTATGACTACTGTCCCGGTGTAAGCTCCTTTAGCGGGGCTGCAGCAGCCCTGGATCTGGAATATACCCTGCCGAATGTGTCTCAGAGTGTGGTCATTACAAGAATGGCAGGCAGAACGCCTGTGCCGGAAAAAGAGAGCATTGAGTCCTTTGCCGCGCACCATGCAACTATGGTGATATTCCTGAGCACAGGCCTTTTAGAGGAGCTTTCCAAACGGCTGACCGCAGGCGGTTATACTGCGGATACGCCGGCTGCCATTGTATACAAGGCTACCTGGGAAGATGAGAAATCCTTTGTCTGTACGGTGGGTACCCTGGCTGAGACTGCCAGAGAGAACCATATCACCAAGACCGCACTTATGATCATCGGCGATGTGGTGGCGCACAACGGGTATGCCCGTTCCAAATTATATGATCCCGGATTTACAACAGAATTCAGAAAGGGTACGGATTCCATATGAAAGTTTCCATTATTAGCTTCAGCCGTGCGGGATACCGTCTGAGCGAAATGCTCTACTGGGTGATGAAAGAGCGCGGGTATGAGGTGGAGTCATATACAAAGAGCAAATATACGAAAAAAGTCATGGACGAGTCACAGCTAGAGGTGGATGATAAATCATTCCGTAATGTGAAGCAGTTTGCAAAGCCGGTGGATGCCTCCATTAAAGAGTGGGCAGGCAGGAGGTTCCAGGATTCCGACGCTATTGTGTTTGTGGGGGCCTGCGGAATCGCTGTGCGCAGCATTGCTCCTTTTGTGACCAGCAAGAAAATAGACCCGGCTGTCATTGTGGTGGACGAGCAGGGCGGTTTTGCCATTTCCCTGCTTTCCGGTCATATCGGAGGAGCCAATGAACTCACGGAAGAGATCGCCGATATCCTTCACGCCACACCGGTCATAACTACAGCGACGGACATCAATAAAAAGTTCGCAGTGGATGTGTTTGCCAGAAAAAACGGGTGCTATATCTCTGACATGGATTTGGCGAAAGAGATCTCCGCCGCGCTTGTGGATGGAAAGGAAGTGGGATTTGCCAGCGATTTTCCATGGATAGGGGACATTCCCTCTGAACTAGTGCTCCTGGATGAGGAAAAAGAGAAGCCGGAAATCGGCATCTATGTGACAAACAGTTACCAGAAACATCCCTTTGTCCACACGCTGTATCTGGTGCCCAGAGTGGTGACCGTGGGCGTGGGCTGCAGAAAGGATACCCCAAAAGAAACGGTGGAACGGGTCATTAGAAGAGCCTGTGATGAACTTCTGGTCCCCTCTGTATCCATGGAGCGGGTGGCCAGCATTGATCTGAAAAAAGAGGAGGCGGGCATTATCGGTTACTGCCGGGACAGAAATCTGCCTTTTGTGACTTACACAAAGGAAGAATTGGCTTTGGTGGAAGGTACCTTTGCGGAGTCAAGATTTGTGGAAGAGGTCACAGGTGTTGACAATGTCTGTGAACGGAGTGCAGTCCTCGGCAGCAGCCAGGATGGTGTGAAGAGTATGCTGATCTTAAGAAAATATGCGGAGGACGGCGTGACCGTTGCTCTTGCCAGAAGGAAATGGAGTGTGCATTTTGAATAAATTATACGTGGTAGGCATCGGTCCGGGTGCCTATGAGAAGATGACGATTGAGGCCGCAGAAGCCCTGAAGAACAGTGATGTGATCATTGGATATACCGTGTATGTGGACCTGGTAAAGGACCATTTTCCGGGAAAGGAGTTTCTCACAACGCCCATGAAGAAGGAAGTGGAGCGCTGTGTGATGGCCTTTGTGGAGGCCATGAAAGGAAAGACAGTGGCTATGATCTGCAGCGGGGATGCAGGTGTATACGGCATGGCAGGCCTTATGTATGAGGTGGGCACAGGATACCCTGACGTGGAGCTTTCCATCATTCCGGGTGTCACGGCAGCCACCGGAGGGGCAGCAGTCCTTGGTGCGCCCTTGATCCACGACTTCTGTCTGATCAGCTTAAGCGACCTGCTGACACCATGGGAGAAAATTGAGCGCAGGCTGACTGATGCGGCACACGGGGATTTTGTGGTCTGCCTGTATAACCCGTCCAGCAAAAAACGCCATGATTACCTGATGAAAGCCTGTGACCTGATGATGAAATATAAGGCAGAAGACACGGTCTGCGGAATCGTGGGCAATATCGGAAGGGAAGGGGAAGAGATGAAGGTCATGACCCTGAAAGAGTTAAGGGAGACAACAGTGGATATGTTTACCACAGTCTTCGTTGGCAATTCCCAGACAAAGGAGATCGGCGGCAGGATGGTGACGCCCAGAGGTTACAAAAATGTGTAAGGTTCTTGTGTTTGCCGGCACCACGGAAGGACGTAAGATCGCGGAATTTCTGGACAGCCATTCAATCCCTTCCCATATCTGTGTAGCCACGGAATACGGAGAAGAACTGCTGCCAAAGAGCGGGCAGATGACCGTCTCCCATACCCGCCTCCACAGGGAGGATATGGAAAGGCTTATGGGGGAGATCCAGGCAAACCCGGTCATAGACGCCACCCACCCCTATGCGGCTGAGGTGACAAAGAATATCCGCGCTGCCTGCCAGAAGGCAGGGTGCCGTTATGTACGGCTTCTTCGCAGCAGTAAAGACGGTGGAGGAATGAATGACCGGGCAGTTTACGTGTCCAGTGTGGATGAGGCAGCAGAGTATCTGAAGGGTACCAAGGGAAATGTTTTGGTGACCACCGGGAGCAAGGAGATCGCAAAATATACGGTAATTCCGGGATATAAGGAAAGAGTGTTTGCCAGGGTTCTCTCTTTGGCAAATGTGGCAGAGCAGTGTGCGGCACACGGATTTGAAGGGAGAAACCTGATCTGTATGCAGGGGCCTTTTTCAAAAGAGATGAACAGAGCCATGATCGGGCAGCTTGACTGTAAATACCTGGTCACAAAAATGTCGGGCACAACCGGAGGATATCAGGAAAAACTGGATGCGGCCCGGGAGACAGGCTGTGTGCCTGTGGTGGTGGGAAGGCCTCTTCTGGAGGAAGGGATTTCCCTTTCCCAGTGCAGAAAAATGCTCTGCAGTCAGTTTGCCCTTTGCCCGCCAAAAGAAATCTCTCTGGTGGGGATCGGTGTGGGAAGCCCATTGCTCATGACAGTGGAGGCGCAGCAGGTTCTTGAAAAGGCAGAGCTGGTGATTGGCGCCAAACGTATGGTGGAGGCAGCAGCCCTTGAGGGGCAGGATGTCTGCATAGAGTATGACAGTGATAAAATCAGCAGGTATATAGAGGAACACCCGGAATATGAGAAGATTGCGGTGGTATTGTCCGGGGATGTGGGATTTTACAGCGGTGCCAGAAAACTTCTGGAAAAGCTTTCCGGATATCATGTACAGATCATCTGCGGAATTTCCTCCCTGGTTTATTTTATGGGAAAGATCGGGAAATCCTGGGATGACGCGTTTATCACCAGTGCCCATGGAAGAAAGGCAAATCTTCTGGCAGCGATCCGTACCCATGAGAAGGTGTTCTCCATTCTGGGCAGCAGTGACGGTGTGTCGGCTTTGGCAAAAAAACTGAAGGAATACAATATGGGCCGGGTGCGTCTGTTTGTAGGGGAACAGCTCTCCTATGCCCAGGAAAAAATCCTGACCGGATATCCTGAGGATTTTGTCTCTTATACCGGGGACGCCCTAAGCGTAGTGTATGTGGAAAATGAAACATATATGCCAATGCCTGCCACCCATGGGATTCGGGATGAGGAATTTGTAAGGGACAAGGTACCCATGACAAAAGAGGAAATACGGACCGTTTCCCTTGCAAAACTAGGTCTTTTAAAAGATTCTGTCTGCTGGGATGTGGGAGCCGGAACCGGTTCGGTCTCTGTGGAAATGGCTCTTCGGGCAGCAGAGGGAAGGGTATATGCCATTGAGAAGAAATCTCTGGCAGCGGAACTGCTTCTGAAAAACAAAATGAAATTTGCGGCAGATAACCTGATCATTGTGGAAGGGGAGGCACCGGAGGTACTTCGCGGCCTGGAGGCACCAACCCATGCGTTTATCGGGGGTTCATCAGGGAACATGAAAGCAATCATGGAACTTTTGCTCCACAAAAATCCCCGTGTCAGAATCGTGATGAACTGCATTGCTTTGGAGAGTGTGGCGGAAGCCCTGCGGTGTCTGAAGGAACTGCCGGTCACAGACACAGAGGTGGTGCAGCTCAGTGTGGGAAGAGCCAGAAAAGCAGGGCCTTACCATATGATGATGGGGGAAAATCCAATCACCATTATTTCCTGCACAGGGGATATCAGATAGGAGAGATGATATGAAAATACCGCGTGTACTTCTTTGTGCCGGTGCCAGCGGCAGCGGCAAGACTCTGCTCACCTGCGGGATCCTGCAGGTCTTAAAAAACCGTGGGCTTAGGACTGCTTCCTTCAAGTGCGGACCTGACTATATTGATCCCATGTTCCATACAAAAGTCATTGGAACCAAATCCAGGAACCTGGACACCTTTTTTACAGACGGAGATGTGGTGCGGTACCTGCTTGCAAAGAACAGCTGCGATATGGATATTGCGGTCATGGAAGGCGTCATGGGGTATTACGACGGGGTGGGCGGAACCACCAGCAAAGCCAGCGCCTACGAACTGGCGAATGTGACCGGGACCCCTGCGGTCCTGATCGTGAACTGCCGGGGTATGAGTGTATCTGTGCTCCCTTACATAAAGGGATTTGCGGAATACAAAAAAGACAGCCGGATCGCAGGTGTGATCCTGAACCAGATGACAGCCATGTTGTATCCAAGAGTGAAAAAAATGATTGAGGAGGAACTTTCCATACCTGTCCTGGGATATGTCCCCAAAGTGGAGGACTGTGTTCTTGAAAGCCGCCACCTGGGTCTTGTAATGCCGGAGGAAGTGGAGGGGTTCCGGGAAAAGCTTATGAAGCTGGCCGGGATTTTGGAGCAGACACTCTGTGTGGATAAAATCCTTGAGATCGCCGGAAATGCCCCTGAGATCTCACCCAGAAGACCATGGAAGGAGGACAGCGCCTATGCGTTTTGTCTGCCTGAGAAGGTGAGGATCGGAATCGCCAGGGATGAGGCGTTTTGTTTTGTCTATGAGGACAATCTAAAGCTTTTGGAGCAGATGGGAGCAGAGATCGTATATTTTTCTCCTATCCATGACAAGCGGCTGCCCGAGGGGCTTTGCGGCCTGATCTTTTACGGCGGGTATCCGGAGCTTTTGGGCAAAGAGCTGGAGGATAATTATTCTGTCCGCCGGGCCATTCTGGCAGAATATCAGAGAGGGATCCCTGTTCTGGCAGAGTGCGGGGGATTTATGTACCTCCATGAGTCCATGGAGGATATGGACAAAAATCCATGTGACGGTGTGGGCATCATACCGGGCCATGCGTACAGGACGGAAAAACTGGGACGGTTCGGGTATGTGACACTCACCCAGAGGGAGGGAACCGTTTTTGGAAAAAGGATTGGGAAGAGTCCGGCCCATGAGTTCCATTACTTTGATTCCACCTCCTGCGGAGAAGACTTTCTGGCAGAGAAGCCTATGAGCAGCAGGTCCTGGAACTGCCTGCACGCTTCCGAACATCTGCTGGCAGGATTTCCGCATTTTTATTACTATGGAAATCCCGAGCTGCCGCAGGCGTTTCTGGAGAAGTGCCTGGAGTACAGAAGAACAGGAAAATAAAGGAAATAGAAATATACAGAGGAAGAGAGGAAAGGAACATGAAACTGGAAGAGGCTTTAAAAAGGATTGAACCGGTCAATGAGGAAGTGATGGAGGAGAGCAGGAAGCGCTGGGACAGTATCGCACATCCCCTTCACAGCCTGGGCAAGCTGGAGGACCTGCTGGTACAGATCACCGGTATCACGGGATGCCTGGATATCCATCTGGAAAAGAAAGCACTTGTCCCCATGTGTGCGGACAATGGCGTGGTTGAGGAGGGCGTGACCCAGACCGGACAGGAGATCACAGCCCTTGTGGCAGAGAACTTCCTGCAGACAAAAGCGGTCTCCAGTATTATGTGTAAAACCGTTGGTGCGGAAATCTTCCCTGTAGATGTAGGGGTGGCAAAAGAGGTAAGTATCTTAAACCGCAAGATCGCCTACGGGACAAAAAATATGACAAAGGAGCCTGCCATGACAAGGCAGCAGGCCATCCGGGCCATGGAGACGGGTATCGAGATGGTGGAAATGCTGAAAGAAAAGGGCTATGGTGTGATCGCCACCGGTGAGATGGGGATCGGAAATACCACCACCAGCAGTGCAGTGGCTTCTGTGCTTCTTGATATGCCTGTGGAGAACATGACAGGCCGCGGCGCGGGACTTTCCAGTGCGGGACTGAACCGTAAGATCAATGCCATCAAAAAGGCTGTTGAGGTAAACAAACCGGATAAAAATGATGCGGTTGATGTGGTTGCAAAAGTGGGCGGATTTGATATCGCGGCAATTGCCGGACTGTTTTTGGGCGGCGCTGCCCTTAAAATTCCGGTGGTGATAGACGGTGTCATTTCAGCTACAGGTGCACTGGTTGCGGCCGGAATCTGTCCCACTGCAAAACAATATATGATTGCCAGCCATGTATCCAAAGAGCCTGCGGGCCATCTGCTTCTCCAGGCTCTTGGAAAGGAAGCCTGTCTTCACTGTGATATGTGCCTGGGAGAGGGTACAGGAGCAGTGGCGTTCTTCCCGCTTCTGGATATTGCCACAGCGGTATTTTACGGCATGAGCGATTTCGGCGGCATGGGCATGGATGCTTACGTGCCCTTAGATTGATTCGCGGGAAAGCTGCGATGTAACGGTTCACAGGCCACTGTACCCGGAGGTTGGAGCAAAAGTATGATAACTTTGGTGACAGGGGGAAGCGGGAGCGGAAAATCTGCCTTTGCGGAGGATATGCTGACAGGATTCGGCGATGGCGACAGGATTTATATAGCTACCATGTACCCCTTTGATGAGGAGAGCAAGAAGCGTGTGGAACGCCACAGGCGTATGCGTGCGGAAAAAAAATTTACAACAATAGAGTGTTACACAGGGCTTAAAAACGTGCAGGTGCCAAAAGGCGCCTGTGTACTTCTGGAATGCCTGTCCAACCTGACAGCCAATGAGATGTTTCAGGAAGATGGTGCCGGGAGCCGTACGGTGAAGGCGGTTCTGGAGGGTATTGCCTCCCTGGATGCCCAGGCAGCGGAGCTGGTGATTGTAACAAATGAGATTTTTTCAGACGGGATCGAGTATGATGAGGAGACCAGGCAGTACCAGAAATATCTGGGTGAGATCAACCGGGAAACTGCACGCCGGGCCTGCCAGGTCACAGAGGTCGTGTATGGCCTGCCCCTCACATACAAGAGCAGGACAGATAAAAATGACAGGATGGGGGAAATGTGTGATGAGACAGAGTAAAGCGGGACAGTTTTGGAACAGTTTTAAGATAGCGTTTTCCATGTATTCCAAGATTCCCATGCCACAGAGTGAATGGACAAAGGAAAATATGCGCTATGTCATGTGCTTTTTCCCATTGATCGGCGTGGTGATCGGGGGTCTCTCCTGGCTCTGGGGGGCATATGCCCCAAAAGTTCTGGACAGCCGTGTTTTTATCACAATAGTTCTGCTTCTGATTCCCGTTGCCATAAGCGGCGGCATTCATTTGGACGGCCTTCTGGATACCTCGGATGCCCTGAATTCCTATCAGCCCAGGGAGAAGAAACTGGAAATATTAAAAGATTCCAATGCAGGCGCTTTTGCTATTATTGTGGGTATCTGCTATTTTCTTCTGTATTTTGGTGTCTACAGTGAGCTGACGAGTGCGGGGCTTCCGGTGGTGTGTTTGGGATTTGTTCTCTCCAGAGGGATGGGGGCTTTTTCAATCGCGTCTTTTCCCATGGCAAAAAATACGGGGCTTGCGGCAGCTTTTTCAGATGGTGCCCAAAAACATGCGGTCAGGGTGGTTTCCGTATTATTCTCTCTGGCAGCAGCAGTACTGATGGTCCTTCATCAGCCGGTTATCGGCGGTTCTGCCGTTCTGGGCGCTGCGCTGGAATACCTGTACTACTACCGCATGTCCATGAAACAGTTCGGGGGGATCACGGGGGATCTGGCTGGTTTTCATATGCAGATCTGTGAACTTGCCATTGCCCTGTTCGCAGTGGCCGGTGAGGTGATCGTGCGTCATCTGTAAAGCCATTACATAACAAATGATTGGAGGAAAGGCATATGCAGCTTATTATAGGCGGAGCATTTCAGGGTAAAAAAGAATATGCTATGGCAGTGCAGGGGTTGGAGGAAAAGGATATGAAGGACGGTGCGAAAGCCTCCTATGAGGATATTTTTTCCACCAGATGCCTGTACCATTTCCATGAGTGGATACGTGCCAGGCTTTTGGAGAACAGGGATTTGTCCAATCTGGAGGAGGAACTGTCCGGGAAAAACCCTGAGATCGTGCTTATATCCAATGAATTGGGCTATGGCGTAGTTCCTGTGGATGCCTTTGACCGGAAATACCGGGAGGCTGTGGGCAGGATCTGTACCAGGACAGCAGCCAGAGCTAAGCGTGTTGTCCGGGTGACCTGCGGAATCGGGACGGTGATAAAAGATGCTTAAAATCATGTTGATCCGCCATTCCATGACAGCCGGAAACAAGCTGGGACGTTACATCGGATCCCGCACAGACGAGCCTCTTAGCAGGGAGGGGATCTGTCTCCTTGAAAAATTCTCCTACCCGCCTGTAAAGCGGGTTTTTGTAAGCCCCATGCTCCGGTGCACCCAGACTGCGGAAATTTTGTTTCCGGGAATAGAAAAAGAGACGGAAGAACGATTGAAAGAGTGCGATTTCGGAATATTTGAGAACAGGAATTATAAGGAGCTTTCCGGGGAACCCAGATACCAGGCATGGATTGACAGTAACGGAACCCTGCCTTTTCCGGAGGGGGAAAGTCAGGAGGGATTCAGGAAACGTTGTGTGGAGGGATTTGTCCGCTGCCTGGGGCAGTGTCTGGAGGACGGGATTTCTACAGCGGCTTTCGTGGTGCACGGCGGAACCATTATGAGTATCCTCAGTATCCTTGCTGACTCAGACCGAAGTTATTTTGACTGGCAGGTAAAGAATGCCCAGGGCTATGAGATACTGGTTGATGAAAAAAAATGGAAAGAGGGTCAAAAGGTAGAGGTGACCGGAAAATATACACAGGAAGGATTTGGCAAGATATGGTGAAATGGACAGCACTGGCCCTGGTACTGGGCTTTTTGATAGATTTGCTTTTGGGAGACCCCAGATGGCTGTACCATCCTGTCCGCATGATCGGAAACGGGATCACGCTGCTGGAAAAAATGCTGAGGCGGATTTTCCCCAAAACGGCCAAAGGGGAGAGAACAGCCGGGCTTTTTCTTGTACTGCTGATTTGTATCGGAAGCGGAGGGGTTCCGTTTTTACTTCTGTATCTGGCATATCATATCCATACGGTCCTGGGAATTGTGCTGGAGACCTTTATGTGTTATCAGATGCTGGCAGTGAAATCCCTGAAGGCGGAGAGTATGCGGGTGTATGAGGAACTGAAAAAATTGGATCTGCCGGGAGCCAGAACAGCGGTTTCCATGATCGTGGGAAGAGATACCAAGAGTCTGTCTGAAGCAGGTGTGACGAAGGCAGCAGTGGAAACTATTGCGGAAAACACATCCGATGGAATTATTGCCCCTCTGTTTTACATGGCGATAGGGGGTCCTGCCCTTATGTTCCTGTATAAGGGGATCAATACCATGGACTCCATGGTGGGATATAAAAATGACAAATATCTGAATTTTGGACGGTATGCGGCCAGACTGGACGATATTGCCAATTACATACCGGCCAGGATCAGTGCCTGGCTGATGATACTGGCCTCCCTGTGCGCGGGATTTGACTGGAAAAATGCAAAGAAAATATTTTTGAGGGACCGCTACAATCATGCAAGCCCTAATTCTGCCCAGACAGAGGCAGTCATGGCAGGTGCGCTGGATATCCAGCTTGCGGGAAATGCGTTTTATTTCGGAAAATTATATGAAAAACCAACGATCGGAGATGCGGTCAGGGAAGTGGAGATACAGGATATTCCAAGGGCAAACCGCCTTCTGTATGTAAGTGCAGCCCTGGGAACCCTGCTTTTTGCACTGATCCGCATGGGCATTTTTTTGTTATATTAGGAAAGTTATCTGAACTTTCCTAATATAACAAAAAGCCATCCGGGCGGGATGCGCACTTCGCGCAAGAGGTAGATGACCGCAGGCGGCCGCGCTTCGGCGCGGGAATCCTGCGAGCAGGATTCTTTTTATTACTGTAAGGAGAAAATAAATGATAAGTTACCACACCCATGGCGGTGATGTCTACCGCCATCAAAATGTGACGGATTTTTCCGCAAACTGTAATCCTTTCGGCACCCCGGAGTCTGTAAAGCAGGCTGTAGCCAGGGCCATGGAGCAGATCTGCCATTATCCGGATGTAAAATGTGAGCGTCTCAGAGATGCCATCAGTCATTATGAGGGGGTTCCCGCAGAACAGGTTATCTGCGGAAATGGTGCGGCGGATTTGATCTTTGCCCTGGTACTGGCGCTGAAGCCAAAAAAGGCGCTGCTTCCTGCCCCGACCTTTGCGGAATATGAGCAGGCGCTTGCCACGGTAGACTGTGAGATTAAGCGGTATGTGCTGGAGGAGAGCCGTGGATTTTCCGTGGGAAGGGAATTTCTGGATCGTATCACAGAGGATTTGGATATGGTTTTTCTCTGCAATCCCAACAACCCCACAGGTGTGCTCATGGAGCAGACATTTTTGAGAGAAGTGCTGCTTCGCTGCCAGGAATGCGGCTGTATCCTTATGCTGGATGAGTGTTTTGTTGACTTTGTGGAACATCCCGAAGCGCACACCATGAAACCTTTTTTAGAGCAGTATAACAGCCTTTTTCTGCTGAAGGCATTTACAAAACGATATGCCATGGCCGGTGTCAGGCTGGGATACGCGCTGTGCGGGAACAGGGAACTCCTTGAAAATATGCAGATGGTGACCCAGCCCTGGAATGTGTCAATTCTGGCTCAGGAGGCCGGCATCGCCGCACTTTCGGAGAAGGAATATGTGGAGCATTCCATGGCCGTGATACACAGGGAACGCACGTATCTTTTGGAAGGCCTTGGGCGACTGGGATATGAGACGTTTGCCTCAAGCGCCAACTATATTTTTTTTAAAGGGCCGATAAACCTTCAAAAGAGCTGTCTTGACAAGGGGATTTTAATTCGGGACTGCAGCAACTACTACGGGCTTTCCAAAGGGTATTACCGGATCGCGGTGAGACTCAGGGAAGAAAATGATAAACTTCTGCGCGTGCTTGGAGAGATACCGGCGGCAGGCAGCAAGAATAGACAGATACCATAAGAGAAAGGCAGGTAACGGGAAATGGCAAAAGCAATTATGGTGCAGGGCACCATGTCAAATGCGGGGAAAAGTCTTTTGACGGCAGGTCTGTGCCGTATTTTCAAACAGGACGGATACAAGGTGGCGCCTTTTAAGTCACAGAATATGGCGCTTAATTCCTTCATCACAGAGGAGGGGCTGGAGATGGGCCGCGCCCAGGTGATGCAGGCTGAGGCCGCGGGCATTACGCCGTCTGTGTACATGAATCCTATTTTGTTAAAGCCTACAAATGAGACGGGCAGCCAGGTGATCGTAAACGGAGAGGTTCTGGGAACCATGAGTGCGAGAGAATATTTTGCATATAAAAGGAACCTGATCCCGGAAGTTAAGAAAGCTTATGAAAAACTGGCATCAGAATATGATATTGTAGTGATTGAAGGCGCGGGGAGTCCTGCGGAAATCAACCTGAAGCAGGAAGACCTTGTAAATATGGGAATGGCTAAAATGGCGAAAGCACCGGTGCTGCTGGTGGGGGATATTGACCGTGGCGGTGTGTTCGCGCAGCTGATCGGCACGGTGATGCTCCTTGAGGAGGACGAGCGGGAAATCGTCAAGGGCATGATCATCAATAAATTCCGGGGAGATAAGACCATTCTGGACCCGGGGATCACAATGCTGGAGGAAAAAAGCGGCATTCCCGTAGTGGGAGTGGCACCCTACCTGAATATCGAGGTGGAGGATGAGGACAGCCTAACCGAACGTTTTGACGGAAAACAGGAAGTGGATGTAATTGATATTGCCGTCATCCGTATTCCACGCATCTCCAATTTTACGGATTTCAATGCCCTGGAAGTGATACCGGGGGTATCGGTGCGTTATGTGAAAACGGTGGGTGATCTGAAGAATCCGGATATGATCGTGCTGCCGGGTTCCAAAAACACCATGGAAGACCTTCTCTGGATGCGGCAGAACGGTCTGGAGGCTGCGATTTTAAAGAAGGCAGCAGAGGGAAAGATCATTTTCGGTGTGTGCGGCGGTTACCAGATGCTGGGTGAAACTCTGTCGGACCCTGACGGTGTGGAGGCCGGAGGGCAGATAAAGGGCATGGGACTTCTTCCTATGGATACGGTATTTCAGGGGGCAAAGACAAGGACCCGAGTGGAGGGCAGTTTCCCGGAAGTGGAGGGCGCTTTGAAGGGGCTTTCCGGCGTGTCACTTGCAGGGTATGAAATCCATATGGGTATTTCGTCCCTGCGGGAAGGGGCCAGACCCCTTGTGAGGATCACGGATACCGTGAAAGGCAGTTCCAAAGAGGACGGGGCTTATGCGGGAAATGTTTACGGTTCCTATGTCCACGGTATTTTTGACAAAGAGGAAGTGGCAAAGAAGATAGTGGAAGCTATAGGGGAAGTAAAAGGCCTGGATGTAAGCCAGATGGCAGGTGTGGAGTTTGCAGAATTCAAGGAAACGCAGTATGATATTCTGGCAGATGGGCTGAGAAAACATCTGGATATGAAAAAGATATATGAAATCCTGGAAGCCGGCATATAGAAAGGGCGGATAAGATGAAGACAGAATTAGAAAATGTAAGACCAAAAGAGATTGAAACCAGAAGTTTTGAGATTATCACAGAGGAGCTGGGGGACAAAATACTGGTGCCCGGTACAGAGCTGATCGTAAAACGCTGCATCCATACAAGTGCAGATTTTGACTATGCAGATAATCTCTGTTTTTCCGACCATGCAGTGGAACAGGCGGTCCAGGCCATTAAAAACGGTGCCTGTATTGTGACAGATACGCAGATGGCAAAAGCGGGTATCAACAAGAAAGCGCTTAAAAAGTACGGCGGGGAGGTTTTTTGTTTTATGTCTGATGAGGATGTTGCCTGTGCGGCAAAAAGTCAGGGATCCACCCGGGCAGTGGCAAGTATGGATAAGGCTGTCTCTATAGGAAAACCTCTTATTTTTGCCATCGGCAATGCGCCCACAGCCCTGGTCCGCCTGTACGAACTGATAAATGAGAAAAAAATTTCCCCATATCTTATAATTGGTGTTCCGGTAGGCTTTGTAAATGTGGTACAATCTAAGGAAATGATCATGGAGACAGGGGTGCCCTACATTGTAGCAAGGGGAAGAAAAGGCGGCAGCAATATCGCAGCCTGTATCTGCAATGCACTTCTCTATATGATCGATAATGAGAGAGATTACTGGAAATAGAGAACTGTTCAGACCGTTGAGCAGTTACGGAAACAGACCTTCAATACAAAGGGAAAGAACAGGAAGGGGAAGTATAATATGAAGTGTGAAAGATGCGGCCATGAACTGGACAACGACGATCTGTTCTGCTCAAAGTGCGGAAAAGCGGTGTTCGAGGAATACATGGATGAGGACGACATCTGGGAGTTTTATAAAAGCGATGAAGAACTGAAGGATATAAAAAAGGAAACCGCCGCAGCAAAAGAAAGCGATCCTAAAGAACAGAGAGCTGAAAATGCGGCAGCGGATCCAAAAGAAGAAAAAGTAGGGGCAGAACCTCCGAAACCTGAAAGGACAGACCATACAGAAACGGATGGGGAAGGCATTGTTCTCGGGGATACAGTGACGGAGGAGTTGAGTCAGGATACGTTAGGGGATACGGATGCAGAAGCGGCGGAGCGTGAGAGGGAGACGCCTCCAACATTTCTGCAGAAGGAGGAGAACCCCAGGGAAGAATCCTCCTACAAGCCGAAAAAAGAAAAGCGGCAGGGAGAACCGGAGAAGAGAAATCCGGTCTGGCTCATATCCGGATGTATTCTAATTGTCTGCCTTCTCATTGGAATTCTGTGGGGTGTACACGCCATGCAGCAGATGGATGAGGAAAAAAAGGCATACTATGCCAAGGCAGAACAGGAAGACAAAACAGCCGGTGCCAAGGGGCAGGATTCTGAAAATACGCAGGGGTCAGCCGATAAGGAAGCGGATGCCAAAAAAGAGACGGAAACCGGAGAGAAGCACAACAGCGGCGCAGAGGCTGAAAAAGAAGAAAAAGACAAAGCGGCGGAGAAAAAGGAAGAAAAATCCAAAGAAGAAAAAAAGGAAGAAAAGAAACAGGAATATTTTAAACCGGTGGATGCGGACAGCGTAGACTTTTCCAAATTCCAAAAAATCTCCATTGCTTCCACGGACCAGAATTCCCAGCAGTCCTCCGATAAATATGATTACAGCGCGGCCAGCGCTGCGGATGGGGATACTGCTTCCTCCTGGCAGGAGGGGGAAGACGGACTGGGGGAGGGTACCGGTATCCGTCTGGATTTTGACAAGGCTCACAAAGTGCGCTACATGGTACTTTACCTGGGGAACTGGAGAAGTGAGGACATGTGGAAGGCAAATGCCAGACCGGCGTCCCTGACGATCAGTGTGGGAGATTCCCAGAAGAAGGATGTGGAGTTTTCCAATGAAAAGAAGGCGTTCTGCCTTTCCTTTGATGAACCGGTGGAGGCCTCTTATGTATCCCTTTATATTAAAAGCGGATTTGAGGGAGACAGATGGAATGACAACTGTATTTCAGAAATTGAACTATATGAATAAAAGATCAGGGCAGAAATGATTAAGCCATGAAACAGAAAGCTATAATTCTGTTTCATGGCTTTTTGTTTGCTGTCAAGGTCATCCAAAAGGGGCTTTCTTACAGCCAGACCAGTGAATACATAGACCTGTATAGCAGTGATTCTTATTTGTCAACTGCACGGATGTGGTCAATAAAGAGACGGCGTATGCCCTTGTATTCTCCGAGACCTTTTAACACAGCCTTCACTTCATATCCTTCGTCCTTAAACTGGCTGTACCAGGATTCCGGGTCATCCCCCGCCATATCATTTTTGGCGTGGTCACCGGCCACGATCATAAAGGGCGCCAGCACCACTTCCTTCGGCTGGTAGGCTTTCAGCATTTTTTTCAGACTCTCCATAGAAGGGTAGGCCTCCACAGTGCCCAAAAAGAAGTTGGGATATCCTTTATCTTTGAAGGTGTAATCCAGGGCAGCATAGATGGAGTTGGCAAAATGGGTCGTGCCGTGCCCCATGAATACCAGTGCCTGTTCCTTTGTAATATGAGAGAATTCGTCCGCAATAGCAGTAATAACTTTATGGCTGTCATCCTCCGTGGTAAGAAGCGGGTCCCCGAAAGAAATCGAATGGAAGGAATCCCGGTAGGTAAGGGCATCCTCCTTCATCAGGTCATTTTCAATGCCATTGATCACATGAGTGGGCTGTACCAGTACATCTGTAATGCCGTCTGACATCATCTGCTCCATGGCTTCCTTTACAGTGGGAATGATCAGGTTATCCCGGTTTTTAAGCTTTCGGATGATCATTTTGCTGGTCCATGCCCGATAGACAGGATACTCCGGGAAAGCCTGTCTCATGGAATCTTCGATGGCATCAATGGTAACCTTTCTGGTGTCATCATGGCTGGTGCCGAAGCTGACTGCCAGGATCGCTTTCTTTGTCTTCATGTTCACTGGTGATATTCCTCCGTAATGTGTAGTATTGATATTGACATCTGCTATGTATTTCTCTAAGGTCTGCAGATTTTTGGGAACAGGCAGCGCAGGCTTTAAAATACCTTTCATACACAGGCTGTCAAACAGTTCCAGCACGGCAGGCGCTTCCAGGTTCGTCTGGGCCAGCACTGCTTTGTTGCTGAACACATCAGCGGGGGTGCCGTGCATGAGAACTTTTCCCTCGTGAAACAGCATAATTTCGTCCGCCCACTCATAGGCATAATTTACATCATGGGTTGCCATGAGGACTGTGATCCCGGCCTCTGTCAGACGGTTTACGATCTGGTTCACCATGGTGGTATGCTTGGGGTCCAGGGCGGCAGCCGGTTCATCTAAAATAATAATGTCCGGATGCATGACAAGAATGTCAGCTATGGACACCTGTTTTTTCTGGCCTCCGCTTAAAGAGTGGGTGGGCTTATGGCGGAAAGGTGTGATTTCCAGATGCTCGATGACCTCCTCCACCTCTTTTTTTGCCTCCTCCTCTGATACACCCAGATTGAGGATGCCAAAAGAAATCTCCTGGTATACACTGGCTGAAAAAAGCTGGTTGTCAGGGTCCTGAAACACGATCCCTATTTTGCTCCGCAGTTTTAAGAGGCCTTTCTTGTCATAGGTGAACGGTTCGCCGTTAAAATACAGGGCGCCTGAGGAAGGGCGGTGTATGCCGTTGCAGCACAGAAAGAAAGTGGATTTTCCTGAGCCGTTGGAGCCCATGAAAGCAACCTTCTGTCCCCGTTTGATTTCCAGGCTGAGACCATTTAACGAATGGGAATTCTCGTCGTCATATGAAAAAAATAAATTCTCTGCTTTTAATATGATGTCATTGTTCATGCGAAGAACCTCCTCCAGATAGTTATGGAAAATAAAATGATTTCAAATAAAACGATCCACACGATCACTTTTTTCTTGGGAGGATAGGTTTCATTCAAAACATGGATGGTGCCGTCATAGCAGCGTGCCTCCATGGCGCTGTAGAGGGCATTGGAACGCTTAACCGCCCGGATCATCAGGACAGATCCCAGGGCACCGAAGGACTTTAAGCTTGTCTTGTAATTTCTATTTCCCAGGCGGCTGTTCTGTGACGTGGAAATATAATAGGCAGTATCCAGCAGCACAAAAATAAAACGGTAAATCAGCAGCATCAGCTCAATCATCAGTTTGGGGCAGTGCAGCTTTCCCAGTACATTCAGAATGTCCGGTATAGGGGTTGTCATGGACAGAAAATACAGGCAGGAGACTGCGGACAGGGCTGTCAGAATCAACTGCAGGGCATAAAGCAGCGCGTCCACGCTCCCTGTGAGATACCAACTGCCCATAGAAACAGCAAATAGATCCAGGGGCTCGTGTTTCAAATTCAGAACAATGGCAATGGTGCTCAGAATCAGGAAAGCCAGCGGCACAGTCATAAAATGTATATAGCGGGAAAAAGGGATTCCCCCCTTATAAACGGTGAGAATCCCTGTGACTGCTAAAACCATGCATGCGACCACGATGGAACGACTCATTACACAGAAAAGAAGTGTAATCATCGCGAACGCAAACTTTTCACCGGCATTTTCATATCTAAGCTTAGAATTGTAACAAAGCTTATCAATGGTTATCATAAGTTACTCCTTTCGCCGGATGCAAAGTATCATTGGCCTTTTCCCAGCTTCTTTCTTTCTACAAAGCGTCCCATAAAGAAGGCCAGGATGCCAACTCCGATGGAAGACTGTACACAGAATAAAAGACTTTCCACTTCGCCGGGAAGCTCGCGGCCAAGTATTTTTTCAAGGATCGGTTCTGCGATGGGCTGAAAACCGGAGTCCACTTCCGCCACCACCTGGCTGCCGGCATCGTCAGAGCCGCCGAATTCCGCGTCCTTTAAAGCAAAGAGCGGTATGAACGCAATTAGAATGATCACAACTAATAATCCGATTACTGTTTTTTTCATATTACTTTGCCTCCTTTAAAAAACCGATGGTACGGAGTTCCGGTTTCGCATAGGTCTCAAGACCCATGATGATAAGAACTGTGATGACGCCTTCGATAATTGCCAGAGGTAACTGTGTGGGTGCGAACACCAGCAGGAATTTTCCCATAGCGCCCATGATGGTAGTGTCTGCATGGTGAGCCAGTGCCATCTGTACGGCAGTTACACAGTATGTAAATAAATCGCCCAGGGTTGCTGCAAGGAAAACAGAAACATATCGGTTCACCTTGCATTTTTTACAGATAAAGAAAATTCCGTAAGATACAAAAGGTCCTGCGATCGCCATAGAAAAAGTATTGGCACCCAGGGTGGTAAGTCCGCCGTGGGCCAGCAGGATAGCCTGGAAGAGGAGCACAATGATTCCCAGAATAGAAACTGCGCTGGGGCCGAAAAGGATGGCGCCAAGCCCGGTTCCTGTCATATGGGAACAGCTTCCTGTCACAGACGGGATCTTAAGGGATGAGATCACGAATACAAAGGCTCCTGACATAGCCAGCAGGGTGATCAGGTTTCTGTGTTCATTCAGGGTTTTCTTGATGGACATAAAACCTGCGATCAAAAATGGGACGCAGATCACACCCCATGCGATGCAGAACCCTCCGGGAAGATAACCTTCCATGATGTGCATGGCACTTACATTCGGCACAATACCAAAGGTCAGTGCGAACATGCTTGCCAATACAATGATTCTTTTCTGTTGCTTACTCATTTTGTCTTTTCCTCCTTCTGATTGAGTAATATAATGCCCAAATGGGTATAAAAAAACCTGGCGGTAAAAACACCGACAGGCCATCAGAAGAACAAATGCGGACAGCAGACCTTATTTTAATAAGCGCCTATACCGCCTGTTCTTACACAAGGCCATCGTTCGTAACCATTGTGTAAATCGCTTGTGACAGGCAGGTCTTCTGACTCGGGCCTCATCACCACATTTTGCCTTCCCAGTTTCCCAGTGACATCATAAAATGCAGCTCTTCCCTCACAGCGGCGCGACCGTGTGAGCTTTTAACTCAACTTTCCTATTATTCCGACGTAGCGGACACCTGTACACACTCAATTCTGTGATTATTGTATCGCCCTGGAAGTTTTTTGTCAATTGAATTCGACAAAAAATCAAGATGTTGCACCTGGTAACATTCTGTGCTAATATGAAAAAACAAAAGGTGCGTATAAAACAGTGCAATGTCCTGGCTTTCTTAGCATCTAAAAAACGGAAACGAAAGATATGGAGTGTAGGAACTATGAGTATTTCCATGATTGGAATTGACCACAGCAGAGCATCCGTGGATATCAGGGCCAGATTTTCTTTCACCAGAAAAAATGCGGTGAGCGCTATGGAGCGGCTGAAAGAAGACAAAGATATCTTAGGGTGTATTATTTTGTCTACCTGCAACCGGATGGAGATCTGGGCCAGCGTGCAGGATGACTGGGAGGGTTCCCTTTACAGTTTTCTTTGCAGGGAAAAAGATGTTTGCGAGGAGGAACACCGGGAGTTTTTCATCACAAGAGAAGGCAGTGAGGCAGTGGAGCACCTGTTCTATCTGACCAGCGGTTTAAAATCCCAGATTCTGGCGGAGGACCAGATCATCACCCAGGTGAAGGATGCGCTGACACTATCCAGGGATGCTTACTGTACGGACGGTGTGCTGGAAGTGCTTTTCAGGATGGCAGTGACGGCAGCCAAAAAAGTGAAAACAGAAGTGGCGTTTTCAAGAGCCAATACCTCTGTCATCCATCAGGCAATTGACAGGCTGGAAAACCAGGGATTTTCCATCCAGGGCAAGACCTGTATGGTCATCGGAAACGGAGAGATGGGGAAAGTGACGGCTCTGGCACTGAAAGAGGCAGGCGCGGATGTGACGGTGACGGTCCGCCAGTACCGAAGCGGTATGGTGACCATTCCCCAGGGATGTGAGCGTATCAATTATGGGGACAGGATGGAACTGCTGCCAAAGTGTGATCTGGTGGTGTCAGCTACGGCCAGCCCGAACTGTACCATAACAAAAGAACTTTTTGAAAATGCGGAGGTTCCCCATCATGTGATCCTGATCGATCTGGCTGTGCCGAGAGATATTGACCAGGAGGTGGGAGAACTTCAGAATGTGACCCTCTATGATATTGACAGCTTTAAGATCGACGCTGCATCCCCCAGGCTTCAGGCCAGTATGCAGAAGGCAGGGGCTATTTTAAAGGAACAGATGTCAGAGTTTTACGACTGGTTTTCTGGTCGTGATGTATTTCCGAGAATCCAGGACATCAAGACAGAGGCTGTGGAGGATTTGAATGCGCGGATCCTGAAGATCCTGAAAAAGACCCCTATGGAGGACAGTGACAGGGAAAGGCTTCTGAAGGCTATTGACACCGCTGCGGGGAAGGTGGTAGGCAAGATGATCTTCGGGCTGAGGGATTCTCTGGAGCAGGATTTGTTCATGGAGTGTGTGGCCGGATTGGAGAAGGTTTATGAAGACTGAGAAAAAACGGTTTCCCCTGTACACAGACCTGACTGAGAAAAAAGCTGTGGTCATAGGCGGAGGAAACATAGCTTCCAGAAGGATCAAAAGCCTTCTTGGATTTGTGGGGGAACTGATAGTGATCGCCCCCGATGTTCAGCCGGAAATCCAGGAGCTTGCAAAAAGCGGTGAGCTGGTCTGGAAACAGAAAAAATACGAACGGGAAGATTTATATGATGCGGATCTGGCATTGGCGGCCACAGATGACAGGAAGGTAAATGAAGATATCTACAGTGCCTGTAAATGTCTGGGCATACTGGTGAACACAGCCAGTGACCAAAACAAATGTGATTTTCATTTTCCTGGAATCATAAACCACGATGGTGTGGTCATTGGGTTCAACGCAGCGGGAAAAGATCATAAGAAGACAAGGCAGATGCGGGAAAAGGTGGAAGAATTTTTAAAGACGCCGGGAGGTAGGAAATGAGCAGCAAAACAGTAGTGATCGGGAGCCGGGAGAGCCGGCTTGCCGTAATACAGAGTGAGATGGTGAGAGACTACATAGAGAAGAACAATGAAGGACTGAAAGCTGAGCTTCTCACTATGAAGACAACAGGGGATATTATTTTGGACAGAACCCTTGACAAAGTGGGGGGGAAGGGCCTGTTTGTAAAAGAGCTGGACCGGGCGCTTCTGGACGGAAGAAGCCAGCTTTCCGTACACAGTCTGAAGGATATGCCCATGGAAGTCCCGGAGGAACTGCCTCTTCTGGCTTTCTCAAAAAGGGAGGACCCAAGGGACGCGCTGGTGCTTCCCGAGGGAGCGACGGAACTGGATAAGACAAAGCCCATCGGCTGTTCCAGTCTCAGGCGTACCCTGCAGCTTGGTGAATTGTTTCCTGAGATGGAGTGTAAAAGTGTCAGGGGGAATGTACAGACAAGGCTTGGAAAGCTTGACAGAGGAGAATACAGTGCTCTGGTTCTGGCTGCGGCAGGGCTTAAAAGGCTGGGGCTGACCCACAGGATATCCAGATATTTTGAGCCGGAGGAGATGCTGCCCGCGGCAGGACAGGGGATTCTGACTGTACAGGGCAGAAAAGGGAAAGACTATTCTTACCTGGATGGCTACGGGGATGCGGACAGTACCTGTGCGGCCCTGGCGGAGCGCTCTTTTGTAAGAGTTCTGGACGGCGGATGTTCCTCACCGGTTGCGGCCCATGCGGTGGTGGACCGGGACAGAATCGTGCTTACCGGCCTCTATTATGAGGAGGAGACCGGTGCATATAAAAAGGGCAGTCTGGAAGGGACCAGGGCTGAGGCAGAGGAACTGGGCGTTCGTCTTGCAAGAAAACTGAGAGAGGAGTGCAGAGCGGAATCCATGACAGCAGGTGGACAGGAGACAGACCGTGCATACGGTAAGGGAAAGGTCTGGCTTGTGGGCGCAGGCCCGGGAGATATCGGACTTTTTACCCTGAAAGGTATGGAAACTTTGAAAAATGCCCAGGTGGTTGTGTATGACAGCCTTGTGGGACAGGGCGTCCTTTCCCAGATTCCGGCTGGTGTGCGCCTGATCAATGTGGGGAAACGTGCGTCTCACCATATTATGCCTCAGGAGCAGATCAACCAGGTACTTGTGGATGAGGCAAAAAAGGGATACCGGGTAGTCCGGTTAAAGGGCGGAGACCCATTTCTCTTCGGAAGAGGCGGAGAGGAGCTGGAGCTTCTCACAAAAGAGGGAATCCCCTATGAAGTGGTGCCCGGAGTCACCTCCTCTTTGGCCGTTCCTGCATATAACGGTATTCCGGTGACACACAGGGATTTCTGTTCCTCCCTGCATATTATCACAGGACATAAAAAGCAGGGGGAGGCCTATGACATTGATTTTGAAGCACTGGTGCGCACAAAGGGAACACTGGTGTTCCTCATGGGTGTCACGGCACTTGCTGATATCTGCAATTCCCTGCTGCGGGCAGGTATGCCGGGTGAGATGCCGGCCGCCATACTGCAGAAAGGAACTACGGCAGGGCAGAAGCGGATCGTGGCTACCGTCTCCACTTTGGAGGAGGAGGTAAAACGCCAGGGGATCGAGACGCCGGCTATCATTGTGGTTGGCCAGGTTTGTTCTCTTGCTGATACCTTTGGATGGTATGAGAAGCTGCCCCTGGCAGGATATAAAGTGCTGGTCACAAGGCCCAGAGAGACGGTTTCCACCATGTCTCAAAAGCTGCGCCTGATGGGAGCGGAAGTACTGGAGCTTCCCGCTATCAAAACAGCACCGCTTAAAGACCAGAGCGCGCTTTTCAGCGCATTCGGACAGCTTGACAGCTATGACTGGCTGGCATTTACAAGCCCTATCGGTGTGAATGTATTTTTTGAGGAGATGAAAAAGGCAGGGACAGACGTGAGAAAACTGGGCGGAGCAAAGATCGCTGCCATTGGAAAAGGTACGAAAAAGGCACTGGAAGAGAGAGGCCTGTTTGTGGATCTGATGCCTGAGGTGTTTGACGGGGAATCCCTGGGAAGAGTGCTGTGTGAAGTCTGCAGCGGAAATGAAAAGATTCTTCTTCCGAGAGCAAAGATCGGAGGAAAAGAGATCATCCAGGAGCTGGAGAAAAAGCCAGGGCTTTTGATCTGTGATGTGCCGACCTATGATACCTTTTATGAAAAACAGGAAATGATCAATGAGAAAAAGGCTTTTGAGAGCGGAGAGATCAACTGTGCTGTCTTTACAAGTGCGTCTACCGTAAAAGGATTTGCGGAGGCAGTAGAAGGCCTTGATTATACAAAAGTGACGGCTGCCTGCATTGGAAAGCAGACGAAAGCTGCGGCGGACGCATACGGAATGAAGACATTTATGGCAAAACAGGCGACCATTGACAGTGTGGTGGATTTGGTTGTAAACTTGAAAAACAACAGGTAACTGTGAAAACACGGAACAAATGAATACACAGACCTGTCTGGAGCGTTACGAATATACGAATAATTGAAAATTACAATAAGAGAGGATAAAAGGAGTGTAGCAGCATGGAAATGACAGTCAGACCGAGAAGGCTTCGGAAAAACGATACCCTGCGCAGAATGGTGCGGGAAACCAGGATGGATAAGAGTTCCCTGATTTACCCCATTTTTGTCCGCGAGGGAGAGAATATGGAGGAGGAAATCCCCTCTATGGAAGGACAGTTCCGATACAGCATAGACAGACTGCCTTACGCCCTGGAAGGGCTTAGGAAGGCAGGGGTGGATAAAGTCATGTTCTTTGGTATCCCGGATGAGAAGGACGAAGTGGGAAGCCAGGCATACGCAGAGAATGGTATTGTACAGAGGGCGCTTCGGGAGGCCAGAAAACAGTTCCCGGAAATGTATCTGCTCACTGATGTGTGCATGTGTGAGTATACATCCCACGGACACTGCGGCGTACTGTGCGGCCATGATGTGGAAAATGATGAAACCCTTAAACTTTTGGCTAAGACGGCCCTATCCCATGTGGAGGCGGGGGCTGATATGGTTGCCCCTTCAGATATGATGGACGGCAGAGTCCGGGCCATCCGTGAAGTCCTGGATGCCAATCAGCATAAGGATATCCCCATCATGTCCTATGCTGTAAAATATGCCTCTGCATTTTACGGTCCTTTCCGGGAAGCAGCGGGTTCTGCCCCTTCTTTTGGGGACAGAAAGAGCTATCAGATGGATTTCCACAATAAGCGGGAGGGCCTGAAGGAGGCGCTTCTGGATGTGCAGGAGGGTGCTGATATTATCATGGTGAAACCGGCGCTTTCCTATCTGGATGTGATCCATGAGGTAAAGAACAGCATCAATCTGCCTGTAGCGGCCTATTCGGTCAGTGGGGAGTATGCTATGGTGAAGGCAGCGGCAAAGCTTGGATATATTGATGAGGAAAACATCATCTGTGAGATGGCAGTGAGCACTTACCGGGCCGGAGCAGATATCTACCTGACTTATTTTGCAAAAGAACTGGCCGGATTTATGGATGAAGGGAGAATCGGATAATGACAAGATCAGAGGAATTATTTGCGCGCGCCGTAAAACGGATTCCCGGAGGCGTAAACAGCCCTGTGAGAGCTTACGGCGCCATTGGGGAGACTCCGCGTTTTATACAGGGGGCAGTGGGAAGTAAAATATTTGATGTGGACGGCAATTCCTACACGGATTACATTGGCTCCTGGGGACCTATGATCTTAGGACATAACCATCCTGCCATCCGTGAAGCGGTGATCAAGGCCAGTGAAAACGGGTTAAGCTTTGGCTGTGCCACCGCCAAAGAGGTGGAGATGGCCGAATTTATCTGTGAAAGGATCCCCCATGTGGAGATGATCCGTATGGTAAATTCCGGCACAGAGGCCGTGATGAGTGCCCTCCGGGCCGCCAGAGGTTTTACCGGCAGGGATAAGATCATTAAGTTTGCAGGATGCTACCATGGCCACACAGATGCCATGCTGGTGAGTGCGGGAAGCGGTGTCATGACCAGCGGTGTGCCGGACAGTGCCGGTGTGCCCAAGGGCTGCACACAGGATACCATGATCGCTGTGTATAATGATCTGGGGAGTGTGGAAGAACTTCTGGAGGAGAGCAGAGGCCGGGTGGCTGCTGTGATCGTGGAGCCTGTGGGTGCCAACATGGGTGTGGTCCCACCTGCTGACGGATTTCTGGAGGGACTCCGGAGGCTGTGTGATAAGCACGGGGCAGTGCTGATCTTTGATGAAGTCATTACAGGCTTCCGGCTGAAATTTGACGGTGCCGCAGGATTTTACGGCGTGACACCGGACCTTGTCACCTATGGAAAGATCATCGGCGCGGGAATGCCCGTGGGTGCTTATGGCGGAAGAAAAGAGATCATGGAAAAAATCTCCCCCGCAGGTCCGGTGTACCAGGCGGGAACACTCAGCGGAAACCCCATTGCCATGGCAGCAGGCCTGGCACAGCTTCAAATCCTGTTTGAGGATCCGGAGATTTATACAAGGCTGTACCAGAAAGGGGAGATGATGTTCGAGGGGATCCGCAGGATTTTCGTGGAGAATAATATCCCATATCAGGTGAACAGCGTGGCATCTCTTGGATGTATTTTCTTTACAGAAGAGAAGGTGACGGACTATGCATCTGCAAAAACTTCGGATACAGATGCTTTTGCTGCATATTTTAAATATATGCTGAACCACGGCGTACATCTGGCACCTTCCCAGTTTGAAGCCATGTTCCTGTCAGATGCCCATACAGAAGAGGATATAGAAGCAGCACTGAAGCTGATAAAGGAATATTTTTATGCATGACCGGTGAAAGGAAAACGGAGGACAGCTATGAGTGAGACTACTTTGTGGACAGGATTGATCGTCATTTTTATGGCAGTCGTATTTGTGACCATGTTTCGGGAAAACAGGAGAAAACGAAGAGAATTTCTTCAGAAGATCAAAAAAAGCTGGGGACAGATTCCGGACCGGGAGTATACCTGGGATAAGCTGGAACAGACCGCAGAGTATTTCCGGGAGCGAAAAGACGGTCGTTTTATCATTGATGACATTACCTGGAACGATCTGGACATGGACAGAGTGTTCATGCTCATGAACCAGACCGTATCTTCCCCGGGGGAGGATTATCTGTACTATCTTCTGCGTACCCCCGAATTTGATGAGGAAAAGCTTGTGGAGAGAGAGCGGCTGTACATGTTCTTCCGGGAACATGAAGAGGAGCGGCAGAAGGTCCAGGAAATACTCACACATATCAAAAAGCCGCCCACAGCGTCTGTCTATCAGGCCATCCACGTGACGAAAGAGTATGATGCCGGGAAGCCGTGGAAGCAGGTCCTCATGTGTCTGGCCTTTCTGCTGTCCATAGCTGCCTTTATAGCGGTTCCCAGGTATGGCGTCTTTGTATTTCTGCTTGTGACCTGTATCAATATGGGCACGTATCTGAAAGACAAAGAGGTCATCCATGTTTACCTGACCGGGTTTAAATGTATGATGCAGCTCATTAACAGCGCAGGTGACCTGAGCAAGCTGAAGATAGAGGCGCTTTTCCGTTATACAAAACGTCTGAATACCTGTAAAAAAGGATTTTCCAGCTTTAAAAACGGAGCAAATCTGGTTCTGGACCGGGACGGTTTTGCCAGCGGTCCGGAGTCCTTCATTCTGGATTATATCAGGATGATGACGCATATTGATCTGATCAAATTTAACTCCATGATGAAAGCTATGAAGGAGCATAAGGCGGAAGCAGAGGAGATGCTGGAGATATTCGGACTTCTGGATGCCTGCATTTCCATTGCATCGTTCAGGGAGGCCATGCCTTATTACTGTGTACCGGAGTTTACGGTATATAAAAAGGGAAGCGGTGTGCGGATGAAGGTGGAGAATCTTTATCATCCGCTGATCCACGAACCTGTGGCAAACAGTATTGACGCGTCCGGCGGTATTCTGGTGACCGGTTCCAATGCCTCGGGTAAATCCACATTTTTGAAGAATGTGGCACTGAATGCAATTCTCGCCCAGACAGTATATACTTGTACGGCCACGGAATATGCTGCGCCGTTTTTTAAGATACAAACCTCCATGGCACTGCGGGATGACCTGGAGAGCAAGGAGAGCTATTACATTGTGGAGATCAAGTCTCTGAAGAGGATCCTGGAGGAATCCGGGGATGAGGCCCCCCTTTTGTGTATCATTGACGAGGTGCTGCGGGGGACTAACACCATAGAGCGAATTGCGGCTTCTTCCAATATTCTGGCGCACCTGAAAAAGCCTCATGTGCTTCCTTTTGCGGCAACACATGATATTGAACTTTCATATATGCTGGAGGGGGCGTACACCAACTATCATTTTGAGGAGGAAGTCAAGGAGGATGATGTGGAATTTAACTATCTGCTGAAAAAGGGCAGGGTTACCACCAGAAATGCCATCCGTCTGCTCTCTATGGTGGGTTATGACCGGGATATTGTAAAAGAATCGGAAGCCGCGGTGGCGGATTTTGAGGCCACCGGAATCTGGAAAAAGGTAGGAAATTAATATGCTTGTAAAAATATATACAGACGGTTCTGCCAGGGGCAACCCGGACGGACCGGGAGGATACGGCTGTGTCCTCCACTATACAGATGCCAAAGGAACGCTGCATGAGCGTGAATTTTCCCAGGGATACGTGCGCACCACCAACAACCGCATGGAGCTGATGGCAGCTATTGTGGGCATGGAGGCACTGACAAAACCCTGTGAGGTGGAACTGTACTCAGATTCCAAATATCTGGTGGATGCTTTTAACCAGCACTGGATTGACGGCTGGCTGAAAAAGGGCTGGAAACGGGGGAAAAATGAGCCGGTAAAGAATGTGGATTTATGGAAGCGGCTGTTAAAAGCAAAAGAGCCTCACCGTGTTACTTTTATCTGGGTGAAAGGGCATGACGGACACGAAATGAATGAACGGTGTGACTATCTGGCAACCAGCGCAGCGGATGGGGATGATCTGCTGGTGGATCCGGGGGTGTAAAACCGTAATATGATACGGTATCGTGTTGGCTGCCGCTTACTACAAATGCTGTTAAGTATGATGCCGGATCACAAAAGCTGTGGTTAAGAAACATGTATATCTTATAGTTATTTATATGGGGAATGTCCGGGCAATGAATCTCAGAGCGCAGACATTCCCTTTTTCAATTACAGCCGTCAGTAATGAAATTGTGACAAAAAATGGAAGGTTTTCAAAGTTCCTGGTCACAGGCTGTCCGCATCTTGTGTTTTGTGGAATAGACAATAACCACGCGGTAAGCGTTCAGGTACTCAAAGGGCGTCTGGTGCAGGAGCCGTTTACAGATTCTTCCCCATTCACCTGTGCTCAATGCCGCGGCATAGTGGAGGCCTGGCCGCTTACGGCTGTGCCCATATGCAGACAGTTGGAATTGATAAAAAGACCCTCTCCCTTCTTCATATCATGGATGGTCTCATTGACCTGATACCGCATGGAACCGTCCAGAACTATCATCAGCTCCGTTTCGGGATGCCAATGACAGACAAAGTAGGAGGGAGCGCCGATTCCCTCTGACTGGAAAAATTCACTGTGCACATCCACAGGAAATGCGTAATTTCCATGGGATATCTGCTCCTTTAAATTTTTATCCTCTGCCACCACCGATGATCTCATAGAATCCTGCCTCCAAATTGAAAATGATGATATTGTTATAAAATCCGCCGTAATCCTGATAGAAAATAATACTTTTTGTCATTATACTAAAGACCGGAAAGAAGTACAATATGATTCCAAAATAAAAAATGCCGGAAATTGGTACATATTACTGTTCACAGTATACTGAAAATGTAACTCTTTGCACAGTATTACGCTTCGCGGCGCACAGTTCTGCCCTGGGCAACCGTGGACATTAGTCTGTGAACAGTAAGGATAACATTCCAATAAATAAAACGGAGGATCAGAAAATGGAAAGAAAAAATAAAAGGATAGGCATGGCATTCATAGGTATTATTATGACTGCGGTCAGTGTGGGGATTTTTCGTTATGCGGATTTTGGGGTTGACCCTTACTGTGTTCTGCTGACAGGACTGGCTCGGATATTCTATACCAGCTTTACCATCACAGCCAATGTGATATGTGCCCTGCTTCTGGTATTTGCCTGGAGGATGAAAAAAAGTCTGGTGGGCGTGTCCACGCTTTTAAATCTGCTCATATACGGCGTGGTGGCAGATGGGGTGTTCGCAGCGCTGAAAAGTGTTTCCGAGACCCCTGCTCTCAGTGTCAGAATCATATGTCTTACAGGCGCCCTATTCCTTCTGGCATTTTCGGGTGCTATGTATTATACCGCAGACTTAGGGGTTTCCACCTATGATGCCATTGCTCTCATCATGGCTGACAGAAAGATCGGAAAATTTAAATACTGCAGGATCGCCATTGACCTTACCTGCCTGACCGCAGGGATCCTGGCAGGTGGGGAGATCGGGATCGCAACCGTCATCATTGCCCTTACAGTGGGTCCGCTTATCCAGTATTTCCGCACCAATTTGGCAGAACCATTCCTGGAAGGCCGCAAAATTCCCGCTTTTCTTTCTTGAAACCTGACAATTCCTGTGCTATTATTAAAAACAGTAATTTATGATAGTAACCATCAGGAGGTATGAACCGTGCAAAAATACGGAGTGAACGAACTTCGGAAAATGTTTTTGGAGTTCTTTGAAGGAAAAGGCCATCTGGCTATGAAGAGTTTTTCTCTTGTTCCCCATAATGATAAGAGTTTATTGTTGATCAATTCCGGTATGGCGCCGCTGAAGCCATATTTTACAGGCGCTGAGGTGCCGCCCAGAAAAAGGGTGACCACCTGTCAGAAGTGTATCCGTACCGGTGATATTGAAAATGTAGGTAAGACTGCCCGTCACGGCACTTTTTTTGAGATGCTGGGAAACTTCTCGTTTGGAGATTATTTTAAGAAGGAGGCAATCCGCTGGTCCTGGGAATTTTTGACCGAGGTTGTGGGACTTGACGCGGACCGTCTGTATCCTTCTGTCTATCTTGACGATGACGACGCGTATGATATCTGGAATAAGGAAATTGGTATTCCGGCTGACCGTATTTTCCGTTTCGGAAAAGAGGACAACTTCTGGGAGCACGGTGCAGGCCCCTGCGGACCATGCTCTGAGGTATATTATGACAGAGGCGAGAGGTACGGATGCAAGGAACCGGGCTGTACGGTAGGCTGTGAGTGCGACCGTTACATGGAAGTGTGGAATAATGTATTCACCCAGTTTGAAAATGACGGGGAAGGACACTACGAAGAACTGCAGCAGAAGAACATTGACACAGGCATGGGCCTGGAGCGTCTGGCTGTTGCTGTGCAGGACGTGGATTCCATCTTTGATATTGATACTATCTGTGCCCTTCGGAATAAAGTCTGTGAGCTGACACACACAGAGTATAAAAAAGACGAGAACGTGGATATTTCCATCCGTCTGATCACGGACCATATCCGTTCCGCCACGTTTATGATTTCCGATGGTATTATGCCGACTAACGAAGGAAGAGGATACGTGCTGCGCCGCCTGATCCGCCGTGCTGCCCGTCATGGCCGTCTTTTGGGCGTCAAAGGGAATTTCCTTGCAGAACTCAGCAGCACAGTGATCGAAGGCTCTAAGGATGGCTATCCGGAGCTGGATGAGAAAAGAGATTTCATCTTCAATGTGCTGACAAAGGAAGAGGAACAGTTCAGCAAGACCATTGACCAGGGCCTTCATATTCTGGAAGAGATGGAAGCGGAGATGAAAGCAGCGGGAAGCACACAGCTTTCCGGTGAGAATGCATTTAAATTATACGATACCTATGGCTTCCCTCTGGATCTGACAAAAGAGATCCTGGAAGAAAAAGAGATCTCTATTGATGAGGCCGGTTTCAAGGCCGCTATGGAAGAGCAGAGAGAGAAGGCCAGGAAAGCCCGCGAAGTGACCAACTATATGGGCGCTGACGCTACGGTATACGATGAGATAGACCCTAAAGTCACCACAGAGTTTGTGGGTTATGACAATCTGTCCCATCAGTCCAAAATCACAGTTCTCACAACCGAGACAGAGATTGTGGAGGCTTTGACAGAGGATGAGAAGGGGACCGTATTCGTGGAAGAGACTCCTTTCTATGCCACCATGGGCGGACAGGAAGGTGACAAAGGCCTTATTGTTCTGGGGGATGCCCAGTTTGTTGTAGAAGACACCATCAAGCTGCGCGGCGGCAAAGTGGGCCATGTGGGAAGACTGACAAAAGGTATGTTAAAGACAGGTGATGTGGTGACACTGAAAGTCAGCGCAAAAGACCGCGCAGATACCTGTAAGAACCACAGTGCCACACATCTGCTGCAGAAAGCCCTGAAGACAGTTCTCGGCTCCCATGTAGAACAGAAGGGTTCTCTGGTAACACCGGACAGGCTGCGTTTTGACTTTGCACATTTCCAGGCTATGACCCGGGAGGAACTGGCCCGGGTGGAGGCAATGGTCAATGAGGAGATCCAGGCAGCACTTCCTGTTGTGACAGAGGTTATGAGCATTGAGGATGCCAAGAAGACAGGAGCAATGGCTCTCTTTGGAGAAAAGTACGGGGACAGCGTGCGCGTGGTTTCCATGGGAGATTTCTCCAAAGAATTGTGCGGCGGTACCCATGTATCCAATACAGGTGTGATCACTACCTTTAAGATCGTATCTGAGGCAGGCATTGCAGCCGGTGTGCGCCGTATAGAGGCACTGACCGGTGACGGTGTGTTTGGTTACTATAAAGAGATGGAACAGAAGCTGGCTCAGATCGCGTCCCTTTTGAAAACCACTCCGGCGGAGGCCGCAGACAAGATCGCTCATCTGCAGGCAGAGGTGAAAGAACTCCATAGTGAGAACGAATCCCTGAAAGCCAAACTGGCACAGGAAGCAGTGGGTGATGTGATGAACCAGGTAAAAGAGATAAAAGGCACAAAACTTCTGGCTGTATCCGTGGCAGATGTGGATATGAACGGGCTTCGCGACTTAGGCGACCAGTTAAAAGAGAAACTGGGTGAAGGTGTAGTAGTTCTTGCCAGCGTGAACAGCGGCAAAGTAAACTTGCTGGCTATGGTGACGGACAGCGCTATGAAGGGCGGAGCACATGCAGGAAATCTGGTGAAGGGCATGGCAGCAGTGGTCGGCGGCGGCGGCGGCGGACGTCCGAACATGGCTCAGGCCGGCGGAAAAAATCCGGAAAAAGTGCCGGAAGCCCTGGAAAAAGCGGCAGAATTGCTGGAAGGCCAGTTAAAATAAAATTTATATAAAATTTTTTAAAGAAAATAAGTCAAAATAGTTGACGTACGGCAAAAATCTGATATAATATTTGATGTGCAGTAAAAATACCCAGACAGTTGTATTATGCACAATCTACAACTGGAGGGAGGTTAGGTGTGAGACTATGTCAAATGTAATCGTAAAAGAAAACGAAACTTTGGATAGCGCTTTACGTCGTTTCAAGCGTAGCTGTGCAAAAGCAGGCATTCAGCAGGAAATCCGTAAAAGAGAGCATTACGAGAAACCAAGCGTTCGTCGTAAGAAAAAATCTGAAGCAGCTAGAAAACGTAAATATAATTAATGTGCAGTAAAAGCCTCTGGACAAAGCCAGAGGCTTTTTTACGACTCTGCAGCCAAAGAAACGCAAAGAGAGGATGGTGAGAAGATGAAAAAGATTATTGACCTGGTATCCAGCCGGATCTTTGTATTTGCCCTGGCTGTGCTGCTGCAGCTTGTATGGCTGGTGGCGCTGGCATGGGGGATGAGGAATATTTCCACCACGGTGGGATGGGTTATGAACATCCTGAGCCTGTTCCTGGTACTGTGGCTGGTCAATAAGAAAATCAACCCTTCTTACAAGCTTGCCTGGACTATTTTGATCCTTGTCATCCCTGTCTTCGGTGCAATTGTGTACCTGCTGTTCGGTGAATCCCGTGTGGCGAAAAAAATGACAAGGGAATCTGAGGCAGTTCTCACGGAAATCGGCAATTATTTCAAGGAAGATCCCAGAACCAGGTCAGAGCTTCAGGATACGGACCGGGGCGTATCCATCCAATCCGCCTATATCAGGGACTATGCTGGTTTTCCTCTCCACAAGAATACCACCACCAAGTATTACCCGGTGGGGGATACCATGTTTGTGGACATGCTGGAGGAGATCAAAAAGGCAGAGCATTTTATCTTTCTGGAATATTTTATCATACATGACGGAAGAATGTGGCGGGAAATCCTTCAGGTCCTGGAGGAGAAGGTCAGGGAAGGCGTGGATGTGCGCCTGATCTATGACGATATGGGGTGTGTGACTACCCTGCCCCACAGATATTATAAAGAACTGCAGAAAAAGGGGATTAAATGTGCCGCGTTTAATCCGGTCCGGCCTGTGCTGAATATTATCCTCAACAACCGGGACCACAGAAAGATCCTGGTGATTGACGGTCATACAGGATTCACAGGCGGTATCAATCTGGCGGATGAATATATCAACGAGGATGTGCGGTTTGGGCATTGGAAAGATACCGGTGTCATGCTGCATGGGGAAGGTGTCTGGAACCTGACCGTGATGTTTCTGCAGATGTGGGCAGTGATCACCCATACTAGAAGCCATCTGCCGGCTTACGGACCTTATATTTACCATCCGGAAGAATTTGAAAATGACGGTTTTGTACAGCCCTACGGAGACAGCCCTCTGGATAACGAGATCGTTGGGGAGAATGTTTACCTGAATATCATCAACCAGGCAAAACGGTATGTGTATATCTGTACGCCGTATCTGATCATTGACAATGAGATGATGACAGCCTTGTGCCTGGCTTCCAAAAAGGGCGTGGATGTGCGGATCGTGACACCGGGAATCCCTGATAAGAAAATGGTGTTCCTCCTGACCCAGTCCTACTATGAACAGCTTCTGGAGGCAGGTGTGAGAATTTTTCAGTACACACCGGGATTTATCCATTCCAAATCTTTTGTCTGTGATGACGAGATCGCATCTGTAGGCACTATTAATCTGGACTACAGAAGCCTGTATCTGCATTTTGAATGTGCAGTGTGGATGTACAAAAGCCGGGCTGTTATGCAGGTAAAGGACGATATGGAGGATACATTTCCAAAATGCAGGGAAATCTGCATGAAGTTCTGCCGCAGCCGGAATATTGTTGTGCGTATGACACAGAGTATTCTCAGGCTATTTGCACCCATGCTTTAGTTTTTTTCTTTACAAGCCAGGGCTCCCATGATAGAATGGGCACATAAAACCGTAACAGTTCAGACAGCTGAACTGCTACAGGCATCCAGCCATTAAAAATCGCTTTGGGATGGTCTGGATGCCTACTGCTGCCACACGTATGTATGGTCAGCGCAGTGAATGCGCGGACCTGTCTGAACTGTTACATAAAACCTACAATGAAGACACATGTTAAGAGATGCGCCAATTATAAGGGGAGATTAGTTATGATTTGGACAAAGAGTATGTTTGGGATAGATCTCTACCATGTCACCCAGTGGTTTTTAGTTTACAGCATTCTGGGATGGATCGTGGAATCTATCTACATGTCAATCTGCAACAGGCGGATTACCAACAGGGGGTTTGTAAGAGGGCCGTTCTGCCCGATTTACGGAGTGGGGGCTTTATCTGTGTTTTTTCTGCTGAGACCGTTCTGCGATAACCTTCTGCTGTTATATATACTGGGCTGTGTGTTTCCCACACTGCTTGAGTATCTGACAGCCAGGCTTATGCTTTCCATGTTCGGAGAGGTGTGGTGGGATTATTCGGAGAAGCCTTTTAATTACAAAGGAATTCTCTGTCTGGAAAGCACCATAGCATGGGGATTTTATACTTTAGGCCTGTTTCTGTTTCTGCATGAAGGGGTGGAACGTTTTGTGGACAGCTATCCGTTTTCCGTTGGATACCGGGCAGGGTCCCTGATTCTGTTCTTGTTCACAGCAGATTTTTTACATACTTTATACGAAAAGAAAAAGGACAGTCTGCCTTCCTCTTTCGGAGAGGTGCGGGAGGGAATACGTTCCCTGATCTACGGCAGATTTTAAAAAAAGAGGGGCGCCTGCGGGCGTCCCTCTTGCCAATGAATATATCGGATGTAGTGTTGATGTATTAGATGAAAACGGAACTATTATTTATACAGGATATATGGGCGAAATCAAGCAATTTGGACCAGGGCAGAAAGCTCAATTAGAAATGTATACGGGAGTACAAGGGGCAAGTCTCTGTCCTGCTGCCCCTGCTATTATGGTTTTAATCCATTATATGTCATTGATTTTGTATCGTTTTAGGCTGAGAGTGAAAGTTCCCAGCCTTTTCATTTTATAAAATCACTGTGTCAACGTTTCAATTTGGTATAGTATATCATCTGTGTAATTACTGTCAGGATTGTATACAAAGACGCTTTGAACGCTACACGAGGGAGATGTGAACGAAGGACTCATGGAAGCAGAAATAAAAAATGTCAAAATATATAGTCAAAAAAAGCAGGAAATAAAAGCAGATGCACTAAAACCCGGAATGTATATTCAATTGTCACTTCAAGAAGGCAGTTCGGTTATGGAGAGTTATCCCTTGTTGATCAGTGGTGCGCTGGAAGTTCATGTTCTGGAACAGGGGAATGATTACATAGGTTTGTATCTGGATATAATAAAGGAGATTTATGGCAGAGATTCCGCCCTAAATGACGGAATGGGGGTTATGGCACTGGACTCGGCAGTCCGGGTACCGTGAAGTGCCCGAATCCGAATGTGATCCTTGCAGGACAGTAAGAAACAGAAAAAACAGCTTTACTTTTTCGGCTAAAAAATGGTGTTCCGGTCTTAATGCAAATGGATATGATGACTGCAACGCTTCTTTTAAGGAGGGAGCAGGGACATTCAAACTGAATTATACCTGGATTTCCTGAATATAGCAACGAAAATGTCATGGAGCCAGGCTTTCCGTATTCTATTTTTTATCCCGGTGTAATACAATTCTATAAGAGCATTTCTACGGGAGAGCGGTATGTTTCGGAAAGCATCTGTTTTTCTGGTCTTATTTTCCCTTATTGTCAATATAGCCCTGCCGGTCACGGTGCACGCGGAGGGGGAGGATTTGATCACCGCACCTCATGGGGTTCTGATGGAGGCATCCACAGGAACCATAATCTACGAGAAGGACAAAGACACCAAGGTCTACCCAGCCAGTATTACAAAAATTATGACTCTGGTGCTGATATTTGATGAGATCGCCAAGGGCACCCTACATATGGAGGATGAAGTGACTACAAGCGCCTACGCCAAATCCATGGGCGGTTCCCAGGTCTATCTGGAGGAGGGCGAGAAGCAGACTGTGGAGACTATGATAAAATGTATTGTCATTGCCTCCGGTAACGATGCCAGTGTGGCCATGGCGGAACACATAGCGGGAAGTGAGGCGGAGTTTGTCAAACGTATGAATGAGAGGGCAGCAGGGCTTAACATGACAGGCACGCATTTCGAGGACTGCTGCGGACTGACGGAGTCCACCAACCACTATACCACGGCATATGACGTGGCCCTCATGTCCAGGGAGCTGGTGACAAAATACCCCAAGATTTTGGATTACTCCTCCATCTGGATGGAGAATATCACCCATAATACAGCAAAGGGAAGCAGTGAGTTCGGCCTTACCAATACAAATAAGCTTCTGCGCAGCTATGACGGCTGTGTAGGACTTAAAACAGGGAGTACCAGTCTGGCAAAATACTGTGTCTCCGAGGTGGCCGAGAGAAACGGGATCACACTCATAAGCGTGGTCATGACAGCGCCTGACTATAAAGTGCGGTTTAAGGACGCAGCGGCAATGCTGAACCTGGGCTTTGGTGCCTGCAGTCTTTATGTGGACGAAAATAAAGACAGCCTGCCAAAGGTTCCGGTAAAGGGTTCCATTCAGGAAAAGACGTCTGTATCTTACGAGGGGGATTTCCGCTATCTGGATACAAAGGGGGAGGCTCTTGACCATATACAGAAGAAGATCAATCTGAAAAAAAGCACAGACGCCCCTGTAAAGAAAGGCAGCAAGGCAGGGACTGCGGATTATTATCTGAATGGAAAAAAAATAGGCAGTGTCAGCCTGTTATTTAACGAGACGGTGGAGAAGGCCGGGTATATGGATTATGTGAAAAAGGTATTCAAAACTTTTTTCTAAAAAATAAAATTTGGGTATTGCAGGATAGAAATGTTTGCATTATAATAGCCCGGTAACAAAAAGACGGAGGGTGCCCGCTGGCACCTTCCTTTTTCGTGAAAAAATGACTTGATGGCAGAGGAAAGCCGCGCCCGCGCTTTTTTGTCTGCCGGTGGACACATTGTTTACAGAGAGAATGAGGAGAGGCATGCAGAAAGATATGACAGCCGGCAGCCCGGCAAAAGCGATTGTAGGATTTACAATTCCGGTATTCATCGGAAATATTTTTCAGCAGTTTTACAGTATGGTGGACACCATCATTGTAGGAAAATTCGTAGGTACCAAAGCACTGGCAGCCGTGGGGAGCGTGGGTACCATTAACTTTTTGATCATTGGTTTTATGCTGGGTCTGACAGCGGGATTCACCGTGCTGACAGCCCAGAGATACGGTGCGGGAGACATGAAGAATATGAGGCGGACTGTGGGGTCAGCGGCCGTGCTGTCCCTGATCGTCACCCTTGTCATGACATTGGTGAGTATGCTGGGAATGCGTGGGCTTCTGCAGTTTATGCACACCCCCGAGGACATTTTTGGTGACGCATACAGGTATATTATGATCATCTGCGGCGGCATTTTTGCCACCGTGCTATATAACCTGCTTGCCAGTGTGCTGAGAGCACTGGGAAACAGCCAGGTGCCGCTGTATTTTCTGATTTTGTCGGCACTGCTGAATGTGGTGCTGGATCTTTTGTTTATCATTGTATTTCACTGGGGAGCCGCCGGAGCAGCCTACGCCACGGTTATATCCCAGGGGGTTTCCGGGATTCTCTGCCTGGTGTATATAGCAAAGAAAATGCCGGAACTGCGCCTTGAGAAAGGGGATTTCCGCCTGTCCGCCCATATTGTGAAAATGCAGGTGGGAATCGGCATCCCCATGGCGCTTCAGTATTCCATCACAGCCATTGGAACCATGATGGTACAGTCTGCGCTGAACATGCTGGGGTCCATGGCGGTGGCAGCCTTTACCGCAGCCAGCAAGGTGGAGCAGATCGCTACCCAGGCCTATGTGGCACTTGGGACTACTATGGCAACCTTCTGTGCCCAGAATATGGGGGCAGGAAAGCTTGACAGGATACGCAGGGGATTTCGGGCGACAACCTGGATCGGTGTGGCCTATTCCCTGGTCTTTGGCCTTCTGACCGCCTTTTTTGGAAAATATCTGACTTATCTTTTTGTGTCCAGCGATGTGCAGACACTGATGGGGCAGGTGGATATTTACCTGAAATGTGCATCCCTGTTTTTTATTGCCCTGAATATTGTAAATGTCTACCGGAACGGCATACAGGGGATGGGATACGGTGTCCTGCCTATGATGGCAGGTGTGGCGGAGCTTTTAGGCCGCGGTATCGTGGCTTTGGCCGCGGGATTAAACAGGAGTTACCTTCTGGCCTGCCTGGCAAGCCCGGTGGCCTGGGTATTTGCAGGTGTGCTGCTGCTTTTCATGTACCGGGTAGTTATGAAGCAGCAGGAAAAAGTTTTCGGAAAAACCAGATAGTCTTGCCTTTTCTTTTTTCTCTTTTTGAGTTAAAATAGAAAAAAAACAGAGAGAAAAGCAGGGAGTATTTGTGAAGAGATTTGTGACCACAACTTACAAGATTACAACAGATAAGATAAAAAGACATCCGCTGAAATTCGTGATGATAAGCGACCTCCACAACGTGGTGTTGGGAAAGAAGAATGAACCTGTCTTTGACAGAATAAAGTCTCTTGCCCCAGATGCCATATTGATCGCCGGGGATTTGGTGCTTGGGAAAACCGACGCTTCCCTGAAACCGGCTGCGGCATTTTTGAGCGAGGCCGTGAAACTGGCTCCCGTATTGTACGGACCGGGTAATCACGAGCAGCGGATGAAATTATTTACAAAGGATTATGGTGGCAGGTTCTCCGCGTTTGAGAAAAAAATAAAACAGATGGGAGTCACCTATCTGGAAAATGAGCGTATGATTCTGAAGATAAACGGTGAAACCGTGGCAGTCACCGGACTGGATCTGCCCTATGAATATTATGAAAGGGGTCCTGTCAAGGGACCGGGCAGAACGGAGCTTGAAGGACTGATAGGCGGGCCGGATAAACAGGTATATGAAATCCTGCTGGCGCATACGCCCAGGTATGGGGATGCATACTTTGCCTGGGGCGCGGATTTGATCCTGTCAGGCCATTATCATGGGGGCATTGTGCGGCTGCCCTTTTTGGGAAGTATTATCAGCCCTGATCTGCGGCTGTTTCCCCGCTACGGATATGGGGAATACAGGAAAAGAGACGGCGCTTCGCCCAAAAAAGCGGGCAGAAGACAGAGGATAACAGGCAGTGAACAGATCATGATTACAGGAGCAGGACTTGGAGAGCATACGCTGCCTCTTAGGATCAACAATCCAAGAGAGCTGATCGTGCTGGAATGTCTGCCGAAAGAGGTGTGAGATGGAAGAGAAAAACTGTATGGAAAAAATACGCGGGAACATCAGTCAGGTCATTGTGGGAAAAGACAAGGTACTGGAGCTTTTGCTCACGGCTCTGACTGCAGGAGGCCATGTCCTTTTGGAGGATGTGCCGGGAACAGGCAAGACCATGATGGCAAAATCCCTGGCACGTTCCATGGACGGAAAATTCTCCAGGATCCAGTTCACTCCGGATCTGCTGCCCTCAGACGTGACGGGGCTGAATTATTATAACCAGAAAGAAGGAGAATTCCTTTTCAAGGAAGGTCCGGCCTTCTGCAACATCCTTCTGGCCGATGAAATCAACCGGGCTACACCCAGAACCCAGTCAAGCCTTCTGGAGTGTATGGAGGAGCATCAGATTACCATTGACGGGGAAACCAGAACATTGGAGGAACCGTTTTTCGTGATCGCCACCCAGAATCCGGTGGAGACCACAGGTACATTTCCGCTTCCGGAAGCACAGATGGACCGTTTTTTTATGCGCCTTTCCATGGGCCTTCCTGACAAAGCGGAGGAGCTGGCAATCCTGGACCGTTTTGAGGACAGGCAGCCACTTTTGGAACTTCCCTGTGTGTGCACACGGGAGGAACTGTTAAATGCCAGGGAGGCGTATAAGAAAGTATATGTACACCCGGATTTGAGATCCTATCTGGTGGAGGTGGTACAGGCTACCAGAGCGGCCGGGGATGTGATAGCAGGTGTCAGTCCCAGAGGAACCCTGGCATTATTTAACGGGGCAAAAGCCTATGCCTATGTACAGAACAGGGATTACGTGGTGCCTGAGGATATAAAAACCGTGGCAGTTCCCATACTCGCGCACCGGATGGTCATGACCTCTGGATACGGGCAGGAGGAGAGCGGCAGTCAGGCGGTCAAACGGATACTGGAACAGGTCCCTGTACCCACGGAGGAGTGGAAGAGAAAACCATGACAATTTTTTTACTTTTGCTGGGAGCTGTCCTGCTGCAGTTTTTGGCGGAATGGTTCTACCGGAACCATTGGGACAGGCATCTGGAAGTGGATGTTAAATTCCAGGATCATCCCGTCCATGAGGGTGAGCACGCGTATCTGACAGAGACCATTGAAAACAGAAAGTGGCTTCTTCTCCCCATGCTGCAGGCAGCGTTCCGGGTACATAGAAATCTATTTTTTGAGGAGGAGGAAAATACCAGCATCTCTGACTATACCTATAAAAGAGATATATTTTCCGTGCTTTTTTATCAGAAGATCCAGAGGGAAATCCCATTTCTGGCGAAGAAAAGGGGATATTACGAGATTGGGCAGGCAGAAATCCTCACAAGAGGCCTGCTCATGAACCGTGAACTGTATCTGACCGTGCCTCTTTCCACCCATTTGTATGTGTATCCCAGAACCACCCCTGTGTCTAATATGGAGATTCCTTTTAAAAAGCTGATGGGACAGGTTTTGGTGCGGCAGCGGATGTATGAGGACCCCTTTTCTTTCCGGGGCCTGCGTGAATATCAGCCCGGGGACCCCATGAACAAGATTAACTGGAAAGCCTCCGCAAAAGAAGGGGATATGATGGTGAACCTGTTAGATTCCAGCTCCAGCGCCCAGGTCCTTATATTCCTGGATGTGGAGGATGAAACCATATGGAAATACGAGGAAATCCACGAGGCAGGCATATCCCTGGCGGTCTCTCTGGCAGAACAACTTTTGAAAAGAGGCGTTGCCACAGGCCTTATCACCAACGGCAGAGACCACATCACAAAGCTGCCGATCGCAGTGATGCCGGGCACGGGAAGAGGGCAGCTTGTAAAACTGTACCAGAACCTGGCCAGACTGGATCTGGACCTTCCTGCCGGTAAATTCCCTGAACTTTTAAGCGCGCAGTGCCGTCTTTTAGCAGAAGGCCGGGGAATCCCCCTTCTCATCTCCAAAAACCAGGGCAGGCCCCTGTTTGCCGGGATGGAAAGCCTTGCAAAAGCCGGAGGCAGTGCCATGTGGATTTCCACCCTGTACAAGGATATGGAATGGAAACTTCCGTCCTCACCCTATATGGAAATAATGCGCTGGGAGGTGCCGAGATGAAACCGGATTTGCTGGTGATATACCGTTTCTTTCATACATTTCTTCTGATTGACAGTCTGGCTTTAATGATTTTGTCTTTCGGCGGGGATATCACGCCCCTTCAGTTTACAAAGAGTCTCCTATTGTTTATCCCGATACTGCTTTTATACTGGATCGTGCGCCGTTTCAAAAGTCTGTTTCTATTTGCGGTGTCAGGCGCCGCAAGTCTGGCAGTGCTGTATTTTTCAGCTTCAACCATATGGGAGCGGGGCGCATTTACAGTATGCGGAGTCTTTCTGGTGCTTCTGTACTTTTTTGAGCGGGCAGGCAGCGGGGAGAGTATGCTCGTGCGCCCTTCCTATGCGGGGCTTCTGGTTTTTGCCGGAATCTATATTTACGCACTGGCCTATCACAGAAGCACTTTGGGAAGGATCATATGCATCAGTACAGGCGTTTACTGGCTGCTCACCATCCTGTCTGAGAACCGCCGTTCCCTTTTGAAACTCTACGAACAGAATGAGAAGCTTCACAGATTTCCCGGAAACAGGATCGCGGAGGGAAACAGGATCGCGCTTGGAGGGTTCTGCGCTCTTATCACTGCAGGTATGGTGTTTCTGCCGATGTCTGGTTTTGACAAAATCCTGAAAAGGCTGGGACACCTGTTTTTGAACATGATCCGAAAACTTCTTGCAGGTCTTGGCGGTGCGGAGGAAATGATACCCGACGAACCGCAGATGGCAGAACAGATGCCGTTTTTTCCGGGGGAATTCCGCGAGGCTTGGCCTATCTGGCAGACACTTTTTCAGATATTGGAGAAGGTGTTCATTTTTCTGTTTCTGGCAGCATCCGTATATTGGGTCTTCCGGATTCTCTACGGATTATATAAAAAATATCACGAAACCGCCTTTACGGACGGGGACCGTGTGGAGTTCCTCTCTCCTGTAAAAGGGGATAAGAAAGAATCCCTGAAAAGGGAAAGGAGAAGAAGCGGGCTGTTCTCTGCACGTTCACTGGGGGAAAAAATCCGCAGGTGTTATAAAAAGAAGATTGAGAGTTCCATGGAACAGAAGATTAAGGAGGCGTTTACGCCGGAGCAGATAGAAGAAGCTGCAGGGCTTACGAATGCGGAGGGGGTTGAGGAGTTTCATGGGATATACGAGAAGGCAAGGTACGGGAAAGAGGACTGCGGGCAGGAAGAATGGGGGAGGATGAAGGAACTGGGAAAGAGGCTGTAAAGCTGTCCGTTTTTCCAGGCAAGGAATATTCTGGACTTTTCCCTGAAAATAGTGTAAAATGCTGTAAGCGGTATGACCGTGTAATAACTGCAGGAAAAGGATGATAGTAAATGGGAATTCCGGTAAAGCTTCCGGTGTTTGAGGGACCTTTGGATTTGCTTCTGCACCTGATTGAGAAAAATAAAGTGAATATTTACGATATTCCCATTGTGAAGATAACAGACCAGTATATGGAATACATTCACCAGATGGAACGGGAAGACCTGAATCTTATGAGTGAATTTATGGTTATGGCTGCAACGCTTATCTCCATCAAGTGCAGGATGCTCCTCCCGAAAGAAGTCAATGAGGACGGCCAGGAGGAGGACCCCAGAGATGAACTGGTGCGCCAGCTTCTGGAGTATAAAATGTATAAGTATATGTCATATGAGCTCAGGGACAGGATGTCAGAAGCGGCAAAGAGTATTTATAAGCTCCCCTCTCTTCCAAAGGAAGTGGAGGATTACAGGGAGCCGGTGGATACCAGTGAACTGCTTTGCGGGCTGACACTGGGCCGTCTTCATAAAATTTTTCAGGATGTACTGAAGCGGCAGGAAGATAAGAAGGACCCGATCCGAAGTAATTTCGGCAAGATTGAGCAGGAGGAGGTCAGCCTGCCGGAGAAAATGACGGATGTGGAGGCGTATGCCAGACGGCACCGTCGTTTCAGTTTCCGGGATCTTCTGGGAAAACAGGCCAGTAAATTCCAGGTGGTGGTTACATTTCTGGCTATTCTGGAGCTTATGAAGACAGGAAAGATTTTTATCCGGCAGGAGTATATCTTCGATGATATTCAGATTGAGAGCAGGGAGGATAAGAAAGGGGACCCGTATGGAAATTGAACATCTGGAGGGCGCTGTTGAGGCGCTTTTGTTTGCTGTGGGAGAATCTGTGGAAGTTTCTGCCATTGCCAAGGCTATAGGACACGATACGGAAACCACCAGAAAAATCATTCGGAATATGATGCTGAAATATAATGCCAAAGACCGTGGGATCAAGATAATCGAGCTGGAGAACGCTTATCAGATGTGTACAAAGGAAGAATATTATGACTATCTGGTCAAGCTTGCCCTGCAGCCGAAAAAGGCGGTGCTTACAGATGTTATGCTGGAGACACTCTCCATCATTGCCTATAAGCAGCCGGTCACAAAGCTTGAGATAGAGAAAATCCGCGGTGTCAAGTCCGACCATGCAGTGAACAAGCTGATGGAATATAATCTGGTCCAGGAGGTTGGACGTCTGGACGCGCCGGGAAGGCCCCTTCTTTTTGGAACTACGGAGGAATTTTTGAGGAACTTCGGGGTGCAGGGGCTGGATGAACTGCCGGAACTGGATCCGGTACAGATTGAAGATTTCAAAGCAGAGGCAGAAGAAGAAATTCAGCTGAAGCTGGATGTATAAACGGGGGAAAGAGACATGCCAACAACTTACACACATGACATTTTCGGCAAGGAAGTTTATAAAAGGCTTCCTTCTGAGATAAAAGAGGCGATCAGGGAATCAAAAAGTATGTATTTAACCGGCCTGCACGGTTCGGATATTTTGTTTTATTATCAGCCCCTGGTGAAGAACCGGGTGAGTGGACTGGGACATCAGGTGCACAAAAGAGAGGCGGCGGAGTTTTTCTGCCAGGCGGTTGTCAAGTACCAGGAGGAGCCCACGGCGCAGATGCTTTCCTATCTGCTGGGGTTTGGGTGTCATTACATTCTGGACAGTACCTGCCACCCTTATGTGCGGCGGTTTGAAAAGGAAACAGGTGCTTCACACGCAGAGATTGAATCCGAGCTTGACCGTTATTATATGCTGCGTGAGGGAAAAGACCCGTTCACCTACAAGCCGGCAGTAAATATCTGCCCCACCTTGGAGGGCTGCAGGACCATAAGCAGGGCCTTTGGAAAGATTACAGTGAAACAGGCTGCAAAAGCGTTAAGGGGCATGAAATTCTATACAGGTGCCCTTGTCTGCGAGGGAAGTCTGAAGAGAAAAGGGCTTTGGGGAATAATGAAGCTGTTTGGATGCCGGGATACACTTGGCGGTCATATCATACCGGCCAAACCGGACAGAAGATGTGACATGGCAACAGATGTGCTGCGTCATCTGTATGACGAGGCATTGGATGAGGCTGTGGAGGCACTTACCAATCTGTACGGCTGCATGGTAAAGGAAGAGCGGCTGTCACAGCGTTTCGGCAGGAATTTCGGCTGAGAAAAACGGGGGGTATATGAAAGGATTAAGCAAACTGGAAAAACAGTGGGTGCTGTATGATGTGGGAAATTCAGCATTTGTTATGCTGTGTACCACAATAATCCCGATCTATTTTAAAAATATCGCCACAGCGGAAGGGATTTCCCTGGCGGATTCTACTGCGTATTTGAGTTATGCCCTGTCCGTCTGTACGGTTCTCGTGGCACTGATGGGGCCGGTGTTTGGAACCCTGGCGGATACAAAAGGGTATAAGAAGCCTATGTTTGCCTCCTTTTTTGTGATCGGCGTGATGGGATGTCTTTCCCTTGCCATACCAAATGAGTGGCTGGCTTTTCTGGTGGTTCTGGTGATCGCCAAGACCACATACAGTATGAGCCTGATCTTTTACGACTCCATGCTTGCGGATGTGACAACGGATGAGAGGATGGACATGGTATCTTCACACGGATATGCGTGGGGGTATATTGGAAGCTGTATTCCTTTCACCGCCTGCCTGCTTCTTATCCTTTTCGCTGAGAAACTGGGTATATCAGGTGTCACGGCCACCATGATCTCTTTTGGGATCACAGGAATCTGGTGGTTTGCGGTAACCATTCCGCTTCTGAAAAATTATGAGCAGAAGCATTGGGTGGAAGTGAAGAAGAACCCGCTGAGGGAAAGCTTTGTGAGACTGAAAAATGTTGTTTTTAAGATCAACAAGGACAAAAAGGTACTTTATTTTCTGGCTGCTTTTTTCTTCTATATTGATGGTGTCTATACCATCATTGATTTGGCGACTTCCTACGGAAAAGATGTGGGGATTGACGATACCCATCTGCTCCTGGCACTTTTGCTGACCCAGATCGTGGCATTCCCCTGTTCTTTGTTGTTTGGAAAGTTTTCGGCAAAGTTTAAGAGTGAGAAGCTGATCAAAGTCTGTATTCTGGGCTATCTGGGCATTGCACTGTTTGCCCTTCAGCTTGACCGGGCATGGGAATTCTGGTTTCTGGCTGTCTGTGTGGCTGTATTCCAGGGGGCTATCCAGGCGCTGTCCCGGTCATATTTTGCAAGGATCATCCCAAAGGAAAATTCCAGCGAATATTTCGGATTCTATGATATCTTCGGCAAAGGCGCGGCATTTATGGGAACCATGCTTATGGGAATCTCCACGCAGTTAAGCGGAAGTTCAAGGACAGGCGTGGGAATGCTGGCTGTGATGTTTATCATCGGATTTTTCCTGTTTGGAAAAACAGAGAAGTTGGAGCGTGTCTGATTGGAAGCTGTACCAAAGCAGGAAAAAACTGTTTTGGTACAGCTTCTTGTTATTCTTATACAGGAGCCGTTATCCTGGACTTTTTGTTATAATTGTCCGAGGACAGGCATATAATGTATAAGAAATTTTGTGTGCAGGGATGGAAGCATGAAAAAAATTATAAGCTGGATTTTAGTATGCGCAGTGATAACAGGATGCTTCGTGGGACATAGAGATATCGTCTGGGCAGGGGAAAATGGACAGGATGTTGGAAGTCTGTATGCCACCTCAGCGGTACTTATGGATGCGGATTCAGGCAGGATACTGTATGAAAAAAACGGGTTTGAGAAAAGGCCCATGGCCAGTACAACCAAGATCATGACCTGTATTCTGGCTCTGGAGAAGGGGAATGCGGAGGATATTGTGACGGCATCCGCCTATGCGGCATCCAGGCCCAAAGTGCATCTGGGGGTGGCGGAAGGGGAGACCTTCCGTTTTGGGGACCTTCTCTATTCCCTGATGCTGGAGAGCCACAACGATGCGGCCGTGATGATCGCGGAGCATTTGGGAGGAAGTGTGGAGGGATTCGCAGACATGATGAACGCGAAAGCCGGGGAGCTTGGATGTGAGGACACGTATTTCATTACGCCCAACGGGCTGGACGCGTCCGTGACTGTGGGGGAGGAGCAGAAAGTACACTCTACCACAGCGGCAGACCTGGCACGTATTATGCGGTATTGTATTAAGGAATCGCCCTGCCGGGAAGAGTTTCTCAATGTGACCAGAACTGCCTCCTACAGCTTTTCAGATGTTGACGGAAAACGAAGTTTTTCCTGTAATAACCACAACGCCTTTCTGAATATGATGGAGGGTGCGCTCACCGGAAAGACCGGGTTTACGGCAAATGCAGGATACTGCTATGTGGGAGCCCTTACCAGGGATGGCAAGACCTTTATTGTGGCCCTTCTTGCATGTGGGTGGCCCAATAACAAGACTTATAAGTGGAAGGATACTATGAAACTTATGAATTACGGTCTGGAGAATTACAGCTACCGCTCTTTTTCCGATGCAGAGCTTCCCCATATACCGGCTGCCATACCGGTTAAAAACGGGCAGAGCGCTTCGCTGGGAAATACGGCATTTACCAACCTGGAGGTGGAGAAGGCAAAGGATTTCGGAATGCTGATGCGCCAGGATGAGGAAATAGAAGTGGGATATGAGGGAAAAGAATCTCTGAAAGCGCCCGTAAGAGCGGGAACCCAGGTGGGAACCATCACTTACCGGGTAGGAGGGCAGACATTTCTCACCTGCCCTGTGAAGGTGAAGCAGTCCGTGAAAAAGATTGATTTTCCATGGTGTCTGGAGAAGACCATGGACAAATGGGCTTTCGGCGCGGCGGGCTGAGAGGCGGACACTTTACAATCTTTGATATTGTGATAAAATAAAGAAAAACACAAGGAGGAATCAGGATGAATGCAGTAATGGAAAATATTTTGACGAGAAGAAGTATCCGGGCATTTCAGAATAAGGAAATCCTTAAGAATGAGCTGGAACAGATTGTGCAGGCAGGTCTTTATGCACCCAGCGGCCAGAACCGTCAGACATGGAAATTTACAGTGGTGACGGACAGAGATAAGATCCGGAAGCTGGCAGAGGTGATCGGAAGGAAACTTGGCAGAGACGGCTATGACATGTACAGCCCCCAGGTTCTGGTGATTCCGTCCAATGAAAAGGAGAACCGGCATTCCATGGAGGATAATGCCTGTGCTCTGGAAAATATATTTCTGGCAGCCCATTCCTTTGGTATCGGTTCTGTGTGGATCAACCAGATGCGCGATCTCTGCCAGGAGTCTGAAGTGCGGGAGATATTAAACAGCTGGGATATTCCAAGATCACATAAGGTATTCGGCATGGCTGCTCTTGGATATGCTGCGGCATCTGAGAACAAGGAAGTGAAAAAAACAGGAGAGGTACATTTTGTAGAATAGGACGTTTAGAATGGGACATATCACATCAAAAGACGCATATAAAAATCTGGAAGACAGAATCAACTGGTTTACCCAGGGAGCGCCGCCGTCGGATACTTTTTATAAGATCCTGCAGGTACTCTATACAGAGAAAGAGGCAAAGTGGGTGGCGCTTCTGCCAGTACGTCCCTTTACGCTGAAAAAAGCGGCACGTATCTGGGGGACCACGGAGGCAAAGGCGGAAAAAGTGCTGGACCATCTGTGTGAGAAGGCTCTGCTGGTGGACTCCACATACAGGGGCGTACGCCGTTTTGTCATGCCGCCGCCCATGGCCGGATTCATTGAATTTGCGCTCATGCGGACCAGGGGGGACATTGACCAGAAATATTTAAGTGAACTGTATTATCAGTATATGAATGTGGAGGAGGATTTTGTCAAAGATCTTTTCTATGCCACAGAGACGAAGCTTGGGCGTGTCTACGTTCAGGAACCGGTGCTTACCACGGAGAATACGCTGCATATCCTGGACCATGAGCGGGCCAGCCACATAGTGGAGGAGGCGGCGTATATCGGCCTTGGCACCTGCTACTGCAGGCATAAGGCATTCCACGCGGGACATCCCTGTGCGATTGACGCTCCCTGGGATGTATGCCTGACTTTCGGTAATGTAGCCCGCTCTCTGGCAGAGCACGGCGGACATGCCAGGCTCATCTCCAAGGAGGAAGCCATGGATGCCCTGGAGCGTTCTTATGACGCGGGACTTGTGCAGATTGGGGAGAATGTCAGGGAGGACCCGGCATTTATCTGCAACTGCTGCGGATGCTGTTGCGAGGCCCTCCAGGCTGCCAGAAAGTTTTCCCCCATGCAGCCTGTTGCAACTACCAATTATATCCCGTCGGTGGAAGACACGACCTGTATGGGATGCGGAAAATGCGAAAAAGCATGTCCCATTTTTGCCATTTCCATGGAGGAAGTCCAGGAGGGCGGGAAAAAGAAAAAACGCCCTGTGGTGGATACGGATATCTGCCTTGGCTGCGGTGTGTGCGCGTCCAGATGCCCCAATGGTTCCCTGAAACTTCAGCGGCGCCCGGTACAGGTCATAACACCGGTGAACAGCACGCACAGGTTTGTGCTGCAGGCCATTGAAAAAGGGACCCTGCAGAACCTTATTTTTGACAATCAGGCATTTGCCAATCACAGAGCCATGGCTGCCGTGTTTGGTGTCATTTTGAATCTTCCTCCGCTGAAACAGGCCTTGGCCAGCAAGCAGTTCAAATCCGTTTATCTGGATAAACTGCTGTCCAGCGCTGTGAATAAGAACAGGAAGAAAAAATAAAAGGCTGGTTTCAGTAATTAAAAAGGAACTTTTCGTTTCCATGATTTGCATAAGGTGCAGAAAATGGAAACGGAGGGTTCTTTTTTAATGAGTCGCACAACAAAAGAAAAATGTGAAAAAAGTGTGAAATTAGCACTCTACTCTTGACACTGCTAATAATGCGTGCTATATTACAATTAGAACAAGGGAAAAGAAAGAATCCCCTGTTATATGTAACAATTCGTTGATTGATATACATGGAAAGGAGAATGACTTATGAGAATGATACCCAGTATTTTTGGAGAAGATTTATTTGACGAATGGATGGACTTTCCTTTTGAGAGAGAGTTTTTCGGAAGAAAAAATCCTCTGTACGGAAAGAACGAGAAGAATCTTATGAAGACCGATGTAAAAGAGAGGGAAGATTCCTACGAAGTTGATATCGACCTGCCGGGCTTCAAGAAAGAGAACGTATCTGCCAGACTGGAGAACGGATATCTTATCATACAGGCAGCAAAATCTCTTGACAAAGACAAAGAGGACAAGGAAGGAAAATATATCCGCAGAGAGCGTTATGCGGGAAGCTGTTCCAGGAGCTTCTATGTGGGAGAGGGTATCACCCAGAATGAGATCAACGCCAAATTTGAAGATGGGATCCTTCGCCTGACCGTACCAAAGAAGGACAGAAAGCAGGTTGAAGAGAACAAGTATATCTCCATCGAAGGATAAGCTTTTTGTTACTCCTCCTTTAAGGGCCGCCGCTTCATTTGGAAGCGGCGGTCCTTTTGGGTGTACGGTTGGTTACTGTTCACTCCGTGCCCAGCAACACGCTTCGCGATGTACAGATATGGAGCATTCTGCTCCATATCGCGCTGGCTGCCTTGGGATTATCATGCCTTCGGCCTGAAAACACCTGGCGGGACAGTGGCGCGTGAACAGTAACTACGGTTGTAACAGCCGGTGGCCTTCACAGTCATGTACGGTTTACAAATTCTGCCCGTCTGTGCTATGGTAAAAGAAAAAACAGGAGATGTCCAGATATGAAAACAGTTATCATGAATTTTTCCGGTGTGTATCCGGAGGAGGATTTTTATAAACAGGAATCATATGAGATGATGGATCTTACCCGGGCGGAAGGTGTGAACTGCTACTGTACCGGTGAGGCAGAGCAGGAGATCAAGGGGAAAATGGAAACGTACGGCCCTTATGGTATCCATTTTCTGGATTCCGGCAATTATCACTATGTGAGCAAACTCTGGATGGAGATGATAGACACACCGTTTTCCCTTCTTCTCTTTGACAACCATACAGATATGCAGGAGTCCGCGTTTTTCGGGCTTTTGTCCTGCGGTAGCTGGGTGAGGGAGGCCCTGTTGTCCAATCCTATGCTGAAAAGTGTGTGTATTGCAGGTCCGAAAGAGGCGGACCTTAAAAGGGATATCCCTGCAGACCGGGTGACATGGATATCAGGGGAGGAACTGGGGGAAGGAAGCATGGAAAAATTTTATGAGTTTTTAGAGAAGGATCCCTGGCCTTTATACATTTCTGTGGACAAGGACATTCTCTGCCGTGAGGATGCAGCCACGAACTGGGACCAGGGGGAAGTGAAACTGGACTGTCTCACAGGCTGGATCGAGGAGGCCGCGGCCGCAAGGAAATGTATTGGAGCAGACATCTGCGGTGAAAATCCACCGGAAGGCGGTTTCTGTGAAAATAGGGAATTACACATAAACAGTCAGACAAATAAAAGATTACAACAGGTAATGGCTAAAGTGTTGGTAAAATTTCTTAATAATAGTAATTCTTATCAGAATGATTGACAGGGGGAATTGGATGACTGTATAATAAAAACCCAAATTGCAAATGTCGGAAATTGTAATAATAAGAAGGGAAATAGCAAGGGTATCCAAGGGGAGAAGGATCCCGGCTGTCCGGATTCAGGAGGAGATTTATGAGCTGAATAAAAAGCTGCCGTTCCATCAAAGGATCCAGCTTATCCGCATGACGGAAGCGGAATTTAAAAAGACATCTATCCAAAAAATAAGAAGGGGGCGTTTTTAATGCGCGGGGAAGATTTCCTGTCTGTGATTGAAGAACTGGTTTATCAGGTGACCGGAATCAGCGAACTGACCCCCGATACGGATTTTATCAGGGATCTGGCGCTGAATTCTTTGGATGTGGCAAATCTTGTATGTGCCTTTGAGGACAGGTTTCAGGTGGAAATTCCTGTGCGGGATGTGTGGAAACTGTCCCAGGTGCGGGATGTGATAGAATACATGCAGAAAAAGGCGCTGCCGTACAGTCTGTAAAAAACAGGTGTAAAATCTTCTGAATTATGGTAAACTGTTAAAAGTGAAAACCGAGAAGAGGTGTAAGAAATGAAAAAAATAGGTTTTATCGGTGTGGGAGTCATGGGGAAATCCATGGTACGCAATCTGATGAAAGCAGGGTATGAACTGTCTGTCTATACCAGAACAAAAGAGAAGGTGGCGGATATTATTGAGGAGGGTGCTTTATGGTGTGACACCATTGCAGACTGTGTCAAAGACAGGGAAGCTGTCATCACCATGGTGGGTTATCCTGAAGATGTATGGGAGGTCTATTTTGGCGGGGCCGGAATCATAGCAAATGCCAGGCCAGGAACCTATGTCATTGACATGACCACCACCAGTCCAAAGCTTTCTGTGGAGATTTACGAGAGAGCCAGGGAAGCCGGAATATACGCAGTGGATGCCCCGGTATCCGGCGGAGATGTGGGCGCAAGACACGGTACATTGTCCATTATGGCCGGCGGTGATGAGGAGGCTTTTGAAGCCTGCCTGGAGCTGTTTAAATCCATGGGCAAGACTATCATCTACGAGGGAAAAGCCGGCAACGGACAGCATACAAAGGCAGCCAACCAGATCGCGCTGGGCGGAGTGATCGCCGGCGTGTGTGAGGCCATCACCTATGCCCGCGCAGCAGGTCTTGATGTGCAGACTATGCTGGACAGTATCAGCCAGGGCGCAGCGGGAAGCTGGCAGATGGATAACATGGCACCCCGCTTGTTAAAAGGGGATTACGACCCCGGATTTTTCATTAAACACTATATCAAGGATATGAAAATTGCGCTGGAGGAATCAGATGCCAGAAAGCTGACACTCCCCATCCTTATGGAAGTGCTTGATATGTATAAGAAGCTGGATGAAGAGGGAATGGGAGATATGGGTACTCAGGCCCTGATAAAATATTATGAAGAACAGTAGCAGGGAGCTGGATGATAAATTTCTGTCAAGCGGACAGGAAAGCATCCGCCTTGCGATTGCGCTGGAGCGTTTTTTTGAACTGTGCCCACAGGACACTGTTTTATATGCCCGGTACAGGGAATATCTGAAAAAACGCTTTCGTCCTGCTATGGAAAAGCTGATCTTGACCAGGGAAACAGAGAAAGTAAAGGCTCTGTTTGGCCTGTCAGAGGTGACGCTTGTGCAGATGAACGAGCTTTTGGCATTGGCTCAGAAGTATGGAAATACGGAATGTGTTTTGTGGCTTCTGTCAAAGAAAGAGGAGCAGTTCGGATTTGGCGGAAAGGATATGGAATTATGAGACAGGCAGAGGAAATTGCGCAGGAAATCTGGGCACTGGCCATTCAGGAAATTTCCTGCGCCTGTCCTTTTTTTGCGCTGGCATGCAGCTATTTGAAAACCGGTGCGGATGAGAAATGCATCTGTCCCTGTACAGACGGCAGGGTGATTCATTATTCCCCGGCGGCTGTTCTGTCTGATTTTCAGGAAAAGGGCAGGAAATACATAAACAGAATGTATCTGCACAGCCTGTTCCACTGTCTCTATCTGCACCCAGCTGACCGGGAAAAGAGAGAGGAAACATTGTGGGATCTGGCCTGTGACATGGTGGCAGAGTATACGGTGGACTGCCTTGGCTTTCCGTTTCTTATCGGGGAGCCAGGGAGGGAAAAAGAAGAGGTTTACCGTCTGTTCTGGAATGAAAAAGAATCCAGGACTGCAGCAGAGATTTACGGACTGCTGCTGGAGGGGAAATTTGAAAAAGGCTGTACCGATGCCTGGAGCCGCCTGTTTTTTATGGATGGCCACAGCCTCTGGAGAGACATTTCCGAAGGGGAACTTGCAGGCATCCGGGAAATATGGGAAAAGGCTGCAGCCTATACAAACCGGGATGCAGGCAGTGCCGGCAAAAGATCGGGAACTGAAAAAGGGAATATGCAGGAATGGTATGAGCTGCAGCAAAAGAGAAGGTATGATTACCGGAAATTTATGCGGCGTTTTGCTGTGCAGAGAGAAGAGGTACAGCTCGATATGGAAAATTTTGATTATATTTCCTATTGCCTTGGACTGTCCATGTATGGTAACATGCCACTGGTGGAGCCTCTGGAGTATACAGAGGCGTTCAAACTGGAGGAGATTGTCATAGCCATTGATACCTCCAGCTCCTGTTCCCGCCAGACGGTGCAGCGTTTCTTGGAGGAAACGTACTCCATGTTAAGTGAGAGGGAGAATTTTTTGAAAAAGATGAATGTCCATATCATACAGTGTGACTGCTATATTCAGGAGGATGTAACCCTCAGCTGTGAGGAAGACTGGCGGGCATACATGAAACATATCCGTATCCAGGGAAGGGGCGGCACGGACTTCCGTCCTGTATTTACTTATGTGGACAGGCTGATCGAGAAGAAAAAAATCAGGAATTTAAAAGGGCTTCTGTATTTTACAGATGGGGACGGCATCTATCCCGCAAAGAAGCCGGACTATGAGACAGCATTTATCCTTATAAAGGAGCCTCCCCAAAACGTGAAAATTCCTTCGTGGGCCATCCGGCTGTATCTGGATGAGAGAAAGGCAGGGTCATAAGTATGAATATTGGTCAGGCAAAACAGGAAATTGAAAATACAGTGCGGGCATACACAAAAAAGAAGGCTGACGGAAGTTATGCCATACCGGCGGTTCACCAAAGACCAGTGCTTCTGATCGGTCCGCCGGGAATCGGTAAGACGGCTATCATGGAACAGATTGCAGGAAGTCTGCAGATTGGTCTTGTGGCCTATACCATTACCCACCATACAAGGCAGAGTGCCATCGGACTGCCGGTAATTGAAAAGCGGCTGTTTGACGGAAAAGAATATACCGTGACAGAATATACCATGAGTGAGATCGTGGCATCGGTTTACCAGTGCATGGAACGTACCGGGTGCAGGGAGGGGATCCTTTTTATTGATGAGATCAACTGTGTCTCAGAGACGCTTGCGCCCACCATGCTGCAGTTTCTTCAGTGTAAAACATTCGGAAGCCATAAGATACCGGAAGGCTGGGTGATCGTGGCCGCCGGAAATCCGCCGGAGTATAACAAATCCGTGAGGGAATTTGACATGGTCACTCTGGACAGGATCAAGCGGATTGATGTGAAAGAGGATTACGCTGTGTGGAAATCCTATGCCAGGGAACACGAGGTGCATCCCTCCATTCCTGCATATCTGGATGTGCGGAGGGAGAATTTCTATCGTACGGAGGCCAATGCGGAGGGGCATTATTTTGTTACAGCCAGAGGCTGGGAGGATCTATCGCGGATGATGTATGTATATGAGGAGCTTGGGCTTCCTGTTACAGACGAATTTGTATTCCAGTATATCCAGCAGCCGGAGGTGGCAAAAGATTTTGCCGGATTCTACAGTCTCTGCAGAAAGTATCAGGAAGATTACGCGTTTCTTGAGCTTCTGGACGGAACCATGGAGAAGGCGGCAGTAAAAGCAAAAGAGGAACGGCTGAAAAGAGCAGGTTATGATGAGCGCTTTGCAGTGGTCAGTCTTCTGTTGGGAGCTGTACATGCGGCGCTGGCACAGTATTCCGCCAAAGAAAGAGAGTTAAGGAGTCTTTTTGAGGAAGTACGCAGGCTGAAAAACAGCCTGGATATTTTGAGGCCGGAGGAAGCGGATGAAATGCTGTGCCGTGAGATTGAAAAACGCCAACATGCTTTGGAAGTGAAAAAGGAAGCCGGACTGTATCGGGAGGATGAAGCTTTTCTTGCCGGGTATGTGACAGATTGGGTGAGAAGATTCCTTTATGAGTGGAAAAAAGTGAAAAACCGGGAGGAATGTACGGCATCCTCGTTCCTGAAAGAAATGTTTGGAAGGGAAAAAGAAAAACTGGATGAGTCCAGAGAGGATATGTGCCGCCTTTTGGAACGGGCGTTCGCATTTGCCGGGGAGGCGTTTGCGGGCGGACAGGAGATGGCTGTATTTACAGAAGAGATTTCCGGGGATGATACCGTGATGAAATTCATCATGGATAACGGCTGCAGGGCATATCAAAAGGCAGGAGAAATCCTGCAGACAGAGAAAAGGGAGCGTGAGCTTAGGGAGGAGATCCGGCAGTTGGCGGAATGCCTTCAGACAGGAGAAAAATTTTCATAAATAACCAAAAAAAGAAGATACTAAGTAACAATTCAGACAGGTCTGCGCAGTCACTGCACTGGCTGTATGAATGTATGGCAGCAGCAGGCATCCGGCCAATCTTAATGAAATTTTTAATGACCGGATACTTGTGACAGTTCAGGGTTCTGAAAGGTTACGATAGGAAACCGTAAAGACGGACCGGCAAAGAACTGGAAAGGACGAAACAATATGTTTAATAATATTTTGACTCGTGTGAATGATTTTATGTACACCTACCCGTTATTGATACTGCTTGTGGGGGCTGGCGTATATTTTACCGTTAGAACCCGCTTTGTACAGGGGCGTCTGCTTGGGGAGGCTTTTCGCGTGCTGCTTGAGAAGGCGGAGGTGAAGGACGGTAAAAAGCAGGTGTCCTCTTTTCAGGCATTGATGATATCAACAGCATCCAGGGTGGGGACCGGTAATATTGCCGGAATTGCCACCGCCATTGCTTCCGGTGGTCCCGGAGCTGTGTTCTGGATGTGGGTCATGGCCGTGATTGGCAGTGCATCCGCCTTTATTGAGAGTACCCTTGCACAGGTATATAAGGTGAAAGACGGGAAGGATTTCAGAGGCGGGCCTTCTTATTATATGGAGAAAGCCCTTGGAAAGAGATATCTCGGGATTATTTTTTCGGTACTGCTGATTGTCTGTTTTGCCTATGGGTTTAACGGACTGCAGTCATTTAATATGTCATCCTCTCTGGAGTATTATATTCCAGGGTATGCGGACAGTATTTATCCTGCTGTCATAGGTGCTGTGCTTGCAATAGCCACAGCTTTCGTTATTTTCGGCGGGGTACACAGGATTGGGTTTATCACCTCCGTGATCGTACCGGTGATGGCAGGGGGATACCTGCTTATGGGGCTTGCCACTATGGTGATGAATACAAACAGGATCCCAGAGGTGTTCGCCCTGATCTTTAGGGAGGCGTTTGACGGACAGGCTATTTTCGGAGGATTTGCGGGGAGCGCTGTGGTGATTGGGATAAAGAGAGGGCTTTTTTCCAATGAGGCAGGTATGGGAAGCGCGCCCAATGCTTCTGCCAGTGCGGCGGTAAGCCACCCTGCAAAGCAGGGGCTGGTGCAGGTGCTCTCGGTATTTATTGATACTCTGCTGATCTGTTCAGCGACCGCCATGATGCTGCTGCTTTCCGGTGTGGAAGGAAAGTCCGGGGTTCTGGATGGGATTCCGTATGTGCAGCAGGCGATTTCTGCGAATGTGGGTACATGGGGAATCCATTTTATCACGTTTTCTATTTTTACCTTTGCGTTTTCCAGTCTGGTGGGGAATTATTATTATGCGGAATCTAATATTAAGTTTATTAAAGATGATAAGAGGCTTTTGTTTGTGTTCCGGGTGAGCTGTCTCTTGGCAGTGTTCTTGGGGGCGCAGGCAGATTTCTCTGTGATCTGGAATGTGGCGGATATCACTATGGGGGGAATGGCTGTGCTTAATATTGTTGTGATCCTGGTGCTTGGAGGGACGGCGGTTAAGGTGCTTAGGGATTATGAGGAGCAGAAGAAGAAAGGGGTGGAGCCGGTGTTTCGGGCTGAGGAATTGGGGATTGAGGATACGGAGTGTTGGTGAGGAGGGAGGATCACGGACGTTAAAACAGAACGGCGCCGGGCAGGGGCATCCCTCTGTAAATATACCTTCGTCGGCAAGTCTTACTAAGTAAAAAACAGCGCCCCGGACAAGGCACCGGGCAGAACCGCTGTCCAGCCTTTATGGCTGAACAGCTCAACTGCCCTGAAATTTCGGATTGTAACCGAAATTTCTCCTTGCCCGGGGCGCTGTTTTTTACTAAGTAAGACTAGGCCTCCTGCGGAATATATTTACAGAGGGATGCCCCTGCCCGGCGCCGTTCTGTTTTAACTGGCAGTGGATGCGGAAGGGTGAGTGGATGCGGAAGGGTGAGCGGATGCGGAAGGGTGAGCGGAGGCGGAAGGATAAAAGGAGGCGTATGGATAAGCGAAGGCAGAAGGATAAGTGGAGGGAGGAATTGGGGAAGGGTTATGGTGATGATGTGGGATTGTGGGAGTGATATTGGGGTGAAAAAAATGGAAAATTTTTTAAATGTTATACTTGACTAATTTAATCCAGATTGTTATAATATTAACAGTTAATAAAATAATTTGGTAAATGATTAGGAAATTAATTTATTTTAGGAGGATGTTTGAGATGAATCAGTGTTTTGGTTGTAACACATGTGCGAGTGCGGATAAGAAGCTGGAGGGGTATATTCGGGAATTGCCGATGGAGACTTCACATCATAGAGTGGAAGGGCAGAGTACAAAGTGTGGTTTTGGACTGCAGGGAGTCTGTTGCAGGCTTTGCGCCAATGGGCCGTGTAGGATCACACCTAAGGCACCCAGAGGGATTTGCGGGGCTACGGCGGATGTGATCGTGGCTCGTAACTTTTTGAGGGCTGTGGCCAGCGGTTCCGGATGTTATATTCATATTGTGGAGAATACGGCGCTGAATGTGAAGAAGACAGCTATGGCAAAAGGTGAGATTAAAGGGGAGAAATCCCTGAAGAGACTGGCTGAGATTTTCGGCGTGGAAGGGAAGGATAAATGGGAGACTGCGCAGATGGTTGCCCAGAAAGTGCTGGATGATCTGTATAAACCGGAATATGAGAAGATGGAGCTGGTTGAGAAGATGGCTTATGCACCCAGGTTTAAAAAGTGGCAGGAGCTGAATATTTTACCGGGCGGCGCTAAGGGTGAAGTTTTCCATGGTGTTGTGAAATGTTCTACAAACTTGAATTCTGATCCGGTGGATATGCTGACAGACTGTTTGAAGCTGGGAATTTCCACAGGTATTTACGGACTGACACTGACTAACCTTCTGAATGATGTGCTGTTGGGTGAGCCTGAGCTTCGTCTGGCGCCTGTGGGACTTAGGGTGATTGATCCCGATTACATAAATATCATGATCACAGGACATCAGCATACCATTTTTGTGGATCTGCAGGAAAGACTCACGTCCAAGGAGGCTGTGGAGAAAGCAAAAGCAGCAGGGGCAAAAGGATTTAAATTGGTTGGATGTACCTGTGTGGGACAGGATCTGCAGCTTCGCGGGGCACATTATACAGAAGTGTTTGACGGTCATGCCGGAAACAACTACAGCAGTGAGGCGGTTCTGGCTACCGGTGGTATTGATGCAGTGCTTTCCGAGTTTAACTGTACGCTTCCCGGTATTGAGCCTATCTGTGAGGAACTGAAGATTAAACAGATTTGTCTGGATGATGTGGCAAAGAAGGCAAATGCAGAGCTGAAACCCTATGTATTTGAAGACAGAGAAAAACAGAGCGAAGAGATCATAGATGAAATTGTTGCGGCTTACAAGGAGAGAAGAGGAAATGTGCCCATGAACCTTCTGCCGGAACATGGTAATGATAATACACTTACCGGTGTAAGTGAAGGTTCTTTAAAAGAATTTCTGGGTGGTAACTGGCAGCCGCTTGTGGACCTGATCGTATCAGGGGATATCAAAGGTATTGCAGGTGTTGTGGGATGTTCTAACCTGACTGCAGGAGGACATGATGTGCTGACTGTAGAGATGACAAAAGAACTGATCGCCAAGGATATCCTGGTGCTGACTGCAGGATGTTCTTCAGGAGGGATTGAGAACTGCGGACTGATGACACCGGAGGCTGCTAAATATGCAGGACCCAAGCTGCGGGCAGTTTGTGAAAAACTGAATATCCCGCCAGTGCTGAATTTTGGTCCCTGTCTGGCGATCGGACGTCTGGAGATCGTTGCAACAGAGCTTGCGGAAACAATTGGTGTGGATATACCACAGCTGCCGCTGGTATTGTCTGCTGCACAATGGCTTGAAGAGCAGGCTTTAGCTGACGGGTGCTTCGGTCTGGCTCTGGGACTGCCGCTGCATCTGGGACTGCCGCCGTTTGTGACAGGAAGTAAGCAGGTGACAAAAGTGCTGACGGAGGATATGAAATCCCTCACCGGCGGACAGGTTATTATCAATGGTGATGCAAAAGAGAGCGCTGAAATTCTGGATAAGATTATCGAGGAAAAACGTGCAGGCTTAAATATCTGATACAGGGGGATGCGGTTATGAAGAGAATTATGGTGGATGCCAGCAAATGTGATGGCTGTAAAAGCTGCTCCCTGGCCTGTATGCAGGCGCACCGGGAAACACCGGGGACAATTTACGACCTGGACGTGACGGATATTTCCAACGAAACCAGAAACTATATCTATAAAAATCCGCAGGGCGGCTATACACCTGTTTTCTGCCGTCACTGCGACCAGCCTGAATGTGTGATGTCCTGCATGAGCGGGGCTCTCACAAAGGATGAGAAGACAGGCCATGTGCTGTACAATGAGGAAAAATGCGGTTCTTGTTTTATGTGTGTTATGAACTGTCCATACGGTGTCCTAAAGCCGGATGATAAGACTCGTTTGAAGGTTATTAAATGTGATTTCTGTATTGACAAAGGCGAGGAACCCAGTTGTGTAAAAGCCTGTCCAAAAGAGGCGATCTGGGTAGAGGAGGTGTAGCATGGGATATGTGATTTTAGGTGTGGGTGCTGCCGGCATCACTGCGGCCAAGACCATCCGGAAAGCTGATAAAGAGACGGAGATCACCATGATTTCCACAGATGAACAGGTACATTCCCGCTGTATGCTGCACAAGTATCTGAGCCACGAGCGGACGGCTGAAAAGCTTAGTTTTGTACCGGGAGAATTTTTTAAGGACAATCATATTGACTGGATAAAAGGAAAAACTGTGACAGGCCTTGATACTAAAGCTAAGAAGGTCAAGCTGAGAGACGGTACTGAAGTTCCCTATGAAAAGCTGCTGATCGCCACAGGGGCGGAAAGCTTTATTCCGCCTGTAGGCAATCTGCGGGAAGCGGACAATGTGTTCGGGCTGCGTCATCTGCGGGATGCAGTTGCCATTGATGAAATGGCGAAAAATGCAGAACAGATTGTTATCATCGGTTCCGGTCTAGTGGGGCTGGATGCGGCTTATGGCCTTATGGAGACTGGAAAGAAGGTTTCCATTGTGGAGATGGCAGAACAGATACTGCCCATCCAGCTGGATAAAAGGGGAGCCCTGGAATACCAGAAACGTTTTGAAGCGGCAGGAGCATCCTTTTATCTGGGAAGAAAGGCTGCGCAGACAAAAATGAATGATGCTGGCCGGATTACAGAGGTTATACTTGATAATGGAGAAGCTCTGCCTTGTCAGATGGTGATCGTAGCGGCAGGTGTGAGAAGTGCCACAGCGGGTCTGGAAGGTGAAGGTATTGTGGTTGACAGAGGAATGAAGGTCAATGATCACCTGCAGACAGGCGCGGCAGATGTGTATGCAGCCGGGGATGTGACAGGACTTTCCGGTATCTGGCCCAATGCCCAGAAGCAGGGGGAGACGGCTGCTCTCAATATGATGGGCGGAAAAGTGGAGTATACAGACCGATATGCAATGAAAAACACCATAAATTTCTTTGGACTGGTATCACTCTGCGTAGGTGTGATCGTGCCGGAGGAGACAGACGTGGTGATCGCCAGGGAGGATGCCGCCAATTATAAACGTGTGATCATCCGCGGCGGAAAAGTGGTGGGTGTGCTTCTTCAGGGGGACATTTCCCATGCAGGTATCTGGCAGTATCTCATAAAAAATGAAATTTCCATTTCGGGTATTGAAAAGGATATTTTTGACTTGAATTTCGGAGATTTTTACGGGATCAAGGAGAATGGAGAATATATCTGGCGTACTGCGGGCCAGGCTGGATGATTTATATAAAAAAGGACTTGACAAATAGAAGTTCTTATGGGTATACTTGGTGACATATACAGAAATGCTGTGATGGGAACAAGTAATCCCCGCGGGCTTCGACAGAAAGCTGCCGGTTGATGAGAGGCGCAGAAAGAAGCGGACGATGAATACCTCCCTGAGCTTCACACCAAACAGTGGATATGCGGCGGACAGCGGCATGAAGGCTAAGTAGGCTGTGACGGAGTGGCGCACGTTATCGTGCTGATGAGTATCGCCTTATAAAAGGCCGTACTTACTGAGGCAGACGGTGTGAATCGTCTGTGAATAAAGGTGGTAACACGGAAGCAGATACAGCTCCCGTCCTTTGCAAAGAGGGCGGGGGCTTTTTTGTACTGTACAAGCGTTAAGTAACCGCTGCCAGACCCGCTTCGGCGTGGGAAGTTTAGCTATCGCCCGGTTAAAATTTACAGATAAGTAAAGGAGAAAACAGGATGAAGATTTATGAAGAACTGACTGCCAGAGGCCTGATCGCGCAGGTGACGGACGAAGAAGAAATCCGTGAGCTGGTAAACAACGGAAAGGCAACTTTTTACATTGGTTTTGACCCAACAGCGGACAGTCTGCATGTGGGACATTTTATGGCCCTGTGTTTGATGAAACGTCTCCAGATGGCTGGCAATAAGCCCATCGCCTTACTGGGCGGCGGTACAGGCATGATCGGCGACCCTTCCGGGAGAAGTGATATGCGCCAGATGATGACAGTAGATACCATTCAGCATAACTGTGATTGTTTTAAAAAGCAGATGAGCCGTTTTATTAATTTCTCAGAGGGAAAAGCCCTTATGGTAAATAATGCGGACTGGCTTTTAAATCTTAACTATGTGGAAATGTTAAGAGAGGTGGGAGCACATTTCTCTGTAAATAATATGCTGCGTGCCGAGTGCTACAAACAGCGTATGGAAAAGGGCCTGAGTTTCTTTGAATTCAACTACATGATCATGCAGAGCTATGACTTTTACATGCTGTACAAAAATTATGGCTGCAACATGCAGTTTGGTGGGGATGACCAGTGGAGCAACATGCTGGGCGGAACAGAGCTGATCCGCCGCAAGCTCGGAGAGGATGCCTATGCCATGACTATCACCCTGCTTTTGAACTCAGAAGGCAAGAAGATGGGCAAGACCCAGTCAGGTGCTGTCTGGCTGGATTCAAACAAGACATCCCCCTTTGATTTCTACCAGTATTGGAGAAATGTCAGCGATGCAGATGTGCTGAAATGTCTGCGTATGCTTACTTTCCTGCCTTTAGAGCAGATTGATGAAATGGACAAATGGGAAGGCAGCCAGCTCAACACAGCAAAAGAAATTTTAGCTTATGAATTGACCAGCCTGGTACATGGAGAGGAAGAGGCCAGGAAATCGCAGGAGGCAGCAAGGGCTTTATTTACCAGCGGAAATGCGGCAGATATGCCTTCAGCGGTCATCGAGCAGTCTGACCTGCAGGAGGGAAATATTGATCTGATCACCCTTCTGCATAAAAGCGGCTTGGCAGGAAGCCGTTCTGAGGGAAGAAGAGCCATCGAACAGGGCGGTGTTGCCATTGACGGTGAGAAGATCACGGATGTGAAATATCTGGTTCCGGGAGAGAAACTTGACGGTGAAGGGATCGTCCTGAAACGCGGCAAGAAAAATTTCCGGAAAGTGACAATAAAACAATAAAAATTCATCTTTCAGGAGGCCGGGAAACTCTGTCAGGAGTCCCGGCATCCGTTACGTTTTGTGCAAAATCATCAAAATTATTTTTCTCTGTTAATGCCATTGCATTTTGCCATGGGATGTGTTAATCTGAGTTTACTAAAAGGTCAGCGCTGTACAATCGAAAACGCGCAGAAAACAATTCTAAAATAAGACTGAATGAAACATTTCCAAATTCTATGGAACTCCCATATTTTTTCCATTTACAATGAATTAGATTCAAAGGAATCTCCCTATTGTTTTTCTGATTGTGAAGCGCCTGCCGGAACAGAGAGGTTATAAATATGAACAAAAAAGGAATGATTTTTGAAGGGCTGAAGGTGCGCAATGAAATCAAAAAAGCAATGCATCAGGAGCATAGTCTGGCGGATCGTATCCGGGAGGAGAACGGATATCTCCAGGCAGGAGAAGCCAGTCCTACTGTTAAAAGTACAGTTGGTTGTGAAAAGGAACTGTCGCGTGTTCTGGAAAAACTTCTGGAGGAGGATGGGGAAGAAATCTGTCTGGACGTGACCTATTTTCTTGTCTTTGCGGCCTCACAAAATCCTGTTTGCCAGGAAGAGCTTAAAAAGCTGGCACCGGACCAAATTCTGAGCTATCAGCAGAAATTTTTGGACCATGGCTATCACGGTGATTATTTTTTGTCCTGTTTAGGTTATGAGGAGCATTATTTTGCACAGGTACTTTTTGGTATGCTGGAGGAGATACGGGAGGGATGCGGTGACAGGCCGGAGAATGCCTACCGGCAGTTCATTGGATTGATCCGTAAAGGCTGGCGCAGTGCCAGGCGTGAACTTTTTACGGAAGAAACCCTGGAATTTGAGCGGATACAGGAGTGGGCCAGCCCCTATACGGAACAGCCGGCCATGGGTATGAGTCAGTTGTGCATTATTTATCTGCTGGCTGAGATATTCTGTGTGGAGATAAAGAAAAATATGAATTATTATCTGATCTTGGAATGCATGATTGACAGAAATACAATCTGGGATTGTAAGAAAGAGGAGGTTCTGGAATACGAAGTCTGGGGGCGGGCAGGATATGCAGACAGCAGTTTCTGCCGGATGCTGACAGAGACTGTGCGGAATCCTTTTCAGGCAGCACTTGGTTTTCGAGTAGAAGGTTATGAAGAATTTGACTGTTATCTTCAAAATCTTTTTCATTTGGGCGGGATAGACCGAAATGTGCTCAGTGGGGAAATCTTGGATGAGAGGTCAAGGCAGATCCTTCTGGAATTGGGAGGATTCGAGAAAAATTCCGGGATAGAAAAGTATGTTTACTCTCTCTATATTGTTCTGCTGTCCGGGTATGTGAAAAAATGTCTGGATAAGATCCGGGAGGAGAACCCGGCCAGATGGCAGCAGAGAATGGAACAGCAGATAAAGGAAAAAGAGGCTATGGAAAAACAGCTGAAAGAGCTGGATGAACATTGCCGTATTATGAAACATAGAACCAGTGAGCTGGAAGAAAAACTGGAATGTGCGGAACGGACAGTACGGCGTAAAGAGAACCAGTTACTGCGTACAGTAAAACAGCACCAGTCCGAGAAACAGGAATTGATAAAACTCAGAGAAAGTCAATACAACACAGGGAAAGCCGGGTAATGACTTTTACGAAATGATTTGTTGAAAAGCAATACTGTAAATTGCGAAAGCAATATTTTTAGCAGAATTAACAAAATATAACATATAAAAATATGCACTATTTTTTGTAATATAAATGGATTTTATCAGCGTAATATGATATACTTTGAATACAAGAAAGGTCAGAAAAAATATGAGAGAAAATCAACTATTAGAACTAATATTTGAAGAATTAACCTTAATAAAAAATAATACTGATTCCATGAAAGAGGAAATCGCCACATTAAAAGAAGATGTGAAGGGTTTAAAAGTAGATGTGAAGGGTTTAAAAGAAGATGTGAAGGGTTTAAAAGAAGATGTGAAGGGTTTAAAAGAAGATGTGAAGGGTCTAAAAGAAGATGTGAAGGGTCTAAAAGAAGATGTCAGTGGATTAAAACAGGATGTCAATGGTTTAAAAGAGGATGTCACTAGTATCAAAGCGGCTCAGAAACGCGCAGACCGCCGTATTTCTTTCATATACAAAGAACTAAAGAATATGGACGACGCTATTTTAGGTGAGGTTGAACGAGTACATGAAATCCTGGACCGCCATGCAGCGGACGGGAGCAAGCATTTGGCATAATATAAATTCACACGTCTTAGCGGGCAGTATTTCATTTGTCTATGAAATGCTGCCCGTTGTCTCTGCTCTTCAGAAAAAATTTCAAATCCCTATTGACAAATAAAATTCATAGCATTATAATTGAGAAAAAGTTGAATTGATTAACACTTTAAACCGATGAACAAGAAGAGTAAGTGAAAATATTTATTCCCAGAGAGCCGTTGTTGGTGGAAATACGGCAGTAAGAGTTTTCGCTGAATGGACTTGTGAGGGCAGCTTGAAACCTTCTGGGAAGAGAGTAGACGCTGACGGGAAGCTTATCCGTTATCAAGGAGCAGTGTATGATAGTACATGAAAGAGCGGCTCATATTACAATGCGTATATGGGCAATGTGGGTGGTACCGCAGGAGTTGAAACGATACAGCTCTTGTCCCATTGGAGAAATCTGATGGGGCAGGAGCTTTTTTATTTACGGCAATAGAACGTTCGCAAAGCGCGCTTCCTATTGCAGCCGCTCTTTGGAAAAGGAGGAAAAACATGACAATCACACCAGACTGCAACACAATCCTGAAACTGGCAGAGAAATATTCAATTGTACCGGTATGCAGGGAAATCTATGCGGATGTTACAACACCGATCACCCTGCTTCGCAAGCTTACAGGGTTATCCAAAAGATATTATCTTCTGGAGAGTATAGAGGGCGGAGAAACCTGGGGAAGATATTCCTTTCTGGGATATGATCCGGTCATGCGGGTGACCTGCAGGGCCGGCAAAGTATATATAGAAAAGCAGGGAAATTCAGAGACTGTGGAAACAGCAAAGCCTTTAAACGTGCTGAGGGAAATCATGAAGGATTATAAATCGCCGAGGCTTTCCGGCATGCCCCCGTTTACAGGCGGGTTTGTTGGATATTTTGCATATTCCATGATCGGCTACGCAGAACCGGTACTCAATATTCAAAAGGGAACATTCCCGGATTATGACGTGATGCTTTTTGATAAAGTTATTGCCTATGACCATTTGAAACAGAAAATATGCATCATTGTGAATATGCGGACTGACAAAGTGATGGAGAATTACGGGGAGGCCACAGGGGAGATCGCCAGGATTGCCGGACTGATCAAAAGTGCACCGGTACCTGCTGTTGATGCTGAACCGGAACAGATCCATTTTACCTGTAACGTAAGCAGAGAAGAATATTGCAGCATTGTGGAGAAAACAAAAGAATATATAAGAGACGGGGATATTTTCCAGGCAGTTATTTCCAGACAGTTTACCAGCCCTATGAAAGGAAGCCTCTTAAATGCCTACAGAGTTCTGCGCACAACCAACCCGTCCCCGTATATGGTGTACCTCCATTTTGATGAGGAAGAACTGATGAGTACCTCCCCGGAGACACTGGTCCGCCTGCAGGACGGCAGACTGACTACGTTCCCGGTAGCTGGTTCCAGACCAAGAGGAAAAGACACAGAGGAAGATGAAGCTTTGGAACATGACCTTCTGCAGGATGAAAAGGAATTGTCAGAACATAATATGCTGGTGGATCTGGGAAGAAACGACCTGGGCCGTATCAGCAGGTTTGGTTCTGTGGAAGTGACAAAATATATGATGATCCACCGTTATTCCAAGATCATGCACATTTGTTCCCAGGTGGAAGGCTCCATCCGGCAGGATAAGGACGCACTTGATGCCATTGAGGCGGTGCTCCCGGCGGGAACCCTTTCCGGTGCACCGAAGATCAGAGCATGTGAAATTATTGAGGAGCTGGAGAGTACAGAGCGGGGCGTCTACGGCGGCGCTATCGGTTACCTGGATTTTGCCGGTAATCTGGATACCTGCATAGCCATCCGCATGGCAGTGAAAAAAGACGGAAAGGTCTATGTGCAGGCAGGCGGCGGGATTGTTGCGGACAGCGTACCGGATTTGGAGTATGAAGAATCAGCAAACAAAGCGGCTGCGGTTATGCAGGCCATTAAAAATGCAGGGGAGGTGGATGAGTTATGATATTACTGATTGATAATTACGACAGTTTTACATACAACTTAGTGCAGATGATAGGTACCATCCATCCGGATATCCGTGTTATCCGAAATGATGAAATGACACCGGAGGAGATTGAAGGATTACATCCTTCCCACATCATCCTCTCACCAGGTCCGGGATATCCCAAAGACGCAGGCGTGTGCGAGGCAGTTATTCAAAAACTGCAGGGGAAAGTTCCCATCCTGGGTGTCTGCCTGGGGCATCAGGCAGTCTGTGAGGTGTACGGCGCAAAAATCAGCCACGCCAGGCATCTGATGCACGGCAAAAAAAGCAGGGTGCACATTCAGACAGAAAGCCCCATCTTTGCGGGGATGGAGGAGGAAATAGACGCAGCCAGATACCATTCCCTCATTGCGGAGGATGGCACCATCCCCGAATGTCTGCAGATATTGTCAACAGACGTGGAAAACGGTGAAATTATGGCTGTGGGCCACAGGGAATATCCGGTGTATGGACTGCAGTTCCATCCGGAATCCATTCTTACACCACAGGGAAAAAGCATATTGGAAAATTTTTTAAATATAAAAGCCGGAAGAGGAGACAAGATTATGATCAAAGAAGCAATTCACACACTGATGGACGGTAAGGATTTAAGCTATGAAGTGGCAAAGGCAGTCATGCATGAAATGATGGACGGCATTGCCACACAGGCTCAGATGGGAGCATTTTTAGCAGCACTGCGTATGCAGGGCGAGAGCATAGATGAGATCACAGCATTTGCTGAGGTGATGCGGGAAAAGGGGATCAAAATAAAACCGGAGAGAGAAGTTATAGATATTGTGGGAACAGGCGGAGACGAGGCAGGAACCTTTAATATTTCCACCACAGCGGCCTTTGTGGTTGCGGCAGGCGGTGTACCGGTGGCGAAACACGGAAACCGCAGCGTATCCAGCAAGAGTGGTGCCGCTGACGTGTTGGAAAACCTGGGAGCCAATGTGGCTCTGGACGCAAAGCAAAATGAAACCATTCTCAACAAGACAGGCATGTGCTTTATGTTTGCCCCTGTTTATCATTCTTCCATGAAGTACGCTGCCCCGGTGAGAAAAGAGATGGGTGTCCGCACCGTGTTTAATATTTTAGGCCCCCTGTCTAATCCGGCAGCAGCTACCATGCAGCTTCTGGGCGTATACGACAAAAACCTGGTTGAGCCTTTGGCAAAGGTACTGGGTAATCTGGGCGTGACCAGAGGTGTGGCTGTGTGCGGTGAGGACGGGCTGGATGAAATCACCCTCACCGGAGAAACCACGGTCTGCGAAATACGTTTTGGAGAGACCACCTGCTACACGATCTCGCCGGAACAGTTTGGAATGGAACGGTGTAAACTTGCCGAGCTGGTGGGCGGTTCCCCTGCTGATAATGCGCAGATAACCAGAGACATTCTTTCAGGCCGCGAGACAGGGCCAAAACGCGATGTGGTCCTTCTAAATGCAGGTATGAGCCTGTATCTTGGAATCGATGGTATTACCCTTCAGGAGGGCATTGACATGGCGCGGGAATTGATAGAGAGTGGTAAAGCCCAGGCAAAATTTGATGAATTTGTAAAGGCCACAAGAGGACAGTAAGAGAGGAGATTCAAAATGATTCTGGAACAGATTGCAAGAGATACAGAGATTCGTGTAACCCAGCAGAAGAAAAAAGTCCCTCTCCAAACAGTGAAAAAAGCGGCGTACAAGATGGAAACGGAAACGGGGTTTCCATTTGAAAAAGTGCTGGCGAAAGATGGGCTTTCATTTATCTGTGAAGTGAAAAAAGCATCTCCTTCAAAAGGGATCATTGCGCAGGAGTTTCCGTATCTGGACATTGCGAAGGAATACGAAGCGGCAGGAGCAGATGCCATCTCCTGTCTGACGGAACCGAAATACTTTCTGGGCTGTGACAGCTATCTGGAGGAGATCGCAAAAAATGTTAAGATCCCAGTCCTCAGAAAAGATTTTGTTGTGGAGGAATACCAGATATATGAGGCAAAGACTTTGGGTGCCAGCGCTGTGCTCCTTATCTGTTCTCTCATCGAACCGGTACTCCTGAAACGTTATATTCAGGTGTGTGACACCCTGGGGATCTCCGCTCTGGTGGAAACCCATGATGAGAAAGAAATCTCCCATGCCGTTTGGGCAGGGGCCAGGGTCATTGGAGTCAATAACCGGAATCTGAGAGATTTCAGCGTTGATGTGGGAAACAGCACAAGGCTTCGCGCACTGGCGCCGAAAGAAGTCCTGTTCGTGGCGGAGAGCGGTATAAAAGGACCTGAGGACATTGTACGTTTAAAGGAAAATAAAGTGAATGCCGTGCTGATCGGAGAGACACTTATGAAGAGCAGGGACAAGAAAAAAATGCTCACTTACTTAAAAGGAGAAGAAACATCCAATGAGCAGTAAAGTGAAAATCTGCGGCCTAAGACGGCTCCGGGATATAGAAATGGCGAATTTGTATGAGCCGGATTATGTGGGATTTGTCTTTGCAGCAAGCAGCCGTCAGGTCACGGAAGAAGATGCAGAATCCCTCAAAGCGGAGCTTGCAGATGGGATTTTAGCGGCTGGCGTCTTTGTAAATGCGCCCGCCGTACAGGCAGCCCGCATTGCCGAGAAGGGAATCATTGATATGATCCAGCTCCACGGTGATGAGGATGAAGCATATATCTGCAGCCTGAAAAGACTCACCGGCAGACCAGTGATAAAGGCTGTTCGTGTACAGAGCCGGGAACAGATCCTTCAGGCGGAAAAACTGCCCTGTGATTATCTGCTCCTTGATACATATACAAAAGGGCAGTACGGAGGGAGCGGAAAGAGTTTTGATCTGTCTTTGATCCCGGGGCTTTCCAAGCCATTTTTTCTGGCCGGCGGCCTGAATGCTGAAAACGTGCGGCAAGCGTTGGAGATCAGCGGTGCATTTGCTGCGGATGTGAGCAGCGCGGTGGAGACAGACGGATATAAAGATACAGATAAAGTGAAGGCTTTTATTCAGGCAGTGCGGGAAGAGAAGCGGTAAAACCAATGGATTTTTAAGGAAGAGGATAAAAAGCATGAGTAAAGGAAGATTTGGAAATTATGGAGGACAGTATATTCCGGAGACACTGATGAGCGCCGTGCAGGAGCTGGAAGAGGCATATAAGAAATACAGCAAAGACCCGGCGTTTAACAAAGAGCTGGACGATCTGCTGAAAAATTACGCGGGCCGTCCGTCCCTGCTGTATTACGCGGAGAAAATGACAAATGATCTGGGGGGAGCCAAAATATATCTGAAGCGTGAGGATTTAAACCATACCGGCTCTCACAAGATCAACAATGTTCTGGGACAGGTGCTTCTGGCAAAAAAAATGGGCAAGACAAGAGTCATTGCCGAGACAGGAGCAGGACAGCACGGTGTGGCCACCGCCACGGCAGCGGCGCTTATGGGACTTAAATGTGAGGTCTTCATGGGACGGGAGGACACGGACCGCCAGGCGCTGAATGTATACCGCATGGAACTTTTGGGGGCAAAGGTACATCCTGTGGACAGCGGAACAGCCACGCTTAAGGATGCCGTCAATGAAACCATGCGGGAGTGGACCAGAAGGATGGATGACACCCTGTATGTGCTTGGCTCTGTTATGGGACCCCATCCCTTCCCTATGATCGTGCGCGATTTCCAGAAGATCATCGGAAAGGAGATCAAAGAGCAGCTGCAGGAAAAAGAGGGCAGACTCCCGGATGCCGTGATCGCCTGTGTGGGCGGGGGCAGCAATGCCATGGGTGCATTTTATGAATTTATCCCGGATGAGCAGGTACAGCTTATCGGATGTGAAGCGGCAGGCCTCGGTGTGGATACAGAGAAACATGCGGCTACCATAGCCAAAGGGACAGAGGGGGTTTTCCATGGCATGAAATCCTTGTTCTGCCAGGATGAGTACGGACAGATCGCCCCTGTGTACTCCATCTCGGCAGGTCTGGATTATCCGGGGATCGGACCGGAACATGCCAACTTAAATGAAACCGGCAGGGCAATATATGTGCCCATTACAGATGTGGAGGCAGTGGAGGCATTTGAATACCTTTCAAGGACTGAGGGGATCATCCCGGCCATTGAAAGCGCCCATGCAGTGGCATATGCCAGGAAGCTGGCTCCGGCTATGGAGAAGGACAAGATCATTGTGGTAAATATTTCAGGCAGAGGCGACAAGGACGTGGCTGCCATAGCACGGTACAGAGGAGTGGAGATTTATGAGTAAAATATATCAGGCGTTTGAAAACAAAAAGGCATTTATTCCATTTATCACAGGCGGAGACCCCACACTTGACGTGACAGAACAGCTTCTGTACGCTATGGAGGAGGCAGGGGCGGATCTGATCGAAATCGGCATACCTTTTTCCGACCCCACAGCAGAAGGCCCTGTAATACAGGAAGCAAATGAGAGAGCACTGAAAGCGGGATGTACCACAGATAAATTGTTTGATATGATAAAAAGAGCAAGAAAAAAAGTCACTGTACCCATTGTATTTCTCACTTATGTGAATCCTATTTTTACCTATGGCAAGGAACGCTTTATGAAAAAATGTGTAGAGTGTGGTGTTGACGGCATTATTGTTCCGGATATGCCTTATGAGGAAATACAGGAGCTGGCACCAGCCTGTGACACATTTGGGATTGATATTATCCCTCTGATAGCACCCACATCAAATGCGCGCATCACCATGATCGCAAAGGAGGCTAAGGGTTATATCTACTGCGTCTCCTCCCTGGGTGTTACCGGCGTAAGGAGCCAGATCAAGACAGATATCGGTTCCATGGTGGAATTGGTGCGGCAGGCAACAGATGTGCCCTGCGCCGTGGGCTTTGGCATATCCACTCCCCAGCAGGCATATGACATGGCAAAAGTATCGGACGGGGCTATTGTGGGGTCTGCAATTGTTAAAATTGTGGCAAAATATGGAAAAGGTTGTGTGCCGCATGTAGCGGAGTATGTAAAAGAAATGAAGGCTGCCGTGGACCGGGCCAATGGCTGAATAGAGCGGAGGATGGGCAATTCCATCCTCCATTTTTATGCAGAAAATTTCGGATGGCGGAGTATTACTGCTGCCGGGTACTATGGGCTGGATGCCTGCTGGCACTAGTTTTTCATACGGTCAGTGCAGTAAATGCGCAGACCTGTCTGAACTGTTGCAAAAAACATTCATAATAATTAAATATTTCACAAATTTTTGTTGAAAAATCCCCGGAAACAAGGTACAATTAAAATCGGCAGAAATTGGTTTTGTCTTTTAACTCAACAAAGTAAAACCAGGAGGCGATTTCTGCATGAAAACCGGATTATCACGCAGATTTTTCGTGCAGAATCCAGGTAAATAATAAAAAATGGAGGGCTGATAAATGAGTAATACAGCACAAAGCTTGGCAAGTAAGAGAATTGCTTCTTTACTTGATGAGAACAGTTTTGTTGAGATCGGCGGCTGTGTCACAGCAAGAAACACAGATTTCAACTTATCTGAAAAGGAAACACCGGCAGACGGTGTCATCACCGGTTATGGTGTCATCGACGGCAGCCTGGTGTATGTGTACAGCCAGGACGCTTCCGTTCTGAACGGAACCATCGGTGAAATGCATGCCAAAAAGATTGTCAGACTTTACGATCTGGCAATGAAAACAGGCGCTCCGGTTATCGGACTTGTGGACTGTGCAGGTTTGAGACTGCAGGAAGCTACAGATGCTCTGCATGCTTTTGGTGAAATCTACACCAAACAGGTTATGGCATCTGGTGTGATCCCCCAGATCACAGGTATCTTCGGAACCTGCGGCGGCGGTCTTGCAATTGTTCCGGCTCTTACCGATTTCACCTTCATGGAAGAGAAGTCCGGTAAGCTGTTTGTAAACTCCCCCAACGCTTTAGAGGGAAATGAAATTTCCAAATGTGATACATCCAGTGCAAAATACCAGAGCGAAGAGGCTGGCCTGGTGGATGTACTGGGAAGTGAGGATGAGATCCTTGCGCAGATGAGACTGCTGGTATCCATGCTGCCTTCCAACTACGAAGACAACTCTTCTTACGAAGACTGCACGGATGACTTAAACCGTGTGTGCCCGGAACTGGAAAATTGTGTGGGCGATACTGCGATCGCACTTTCCCAGATCGCGGACAACCATGAGTTCTTTGAAGTGAAAGCCGCTTATGCAAAAGATATGGTGACAGGTTTTATCCGTCTGAACGGTGCTTCGGTGGGCTGCGTTGCCAACAGAAGCGAAGTTTACAACGATGAAGGTGAGAAAACAGAGTCCTTCGACAATGTACTCTCTGTAAGAGGATGTAAGAAAGCAGCAGATTTCGTTAAATTCTGTGATGCTTTTGAAATTCCGGTGCTGTCCCTGACAAATGTAAAAGGCTACAAAGCAACAAAGTGCGCAGAGGCCAATATTGCCAAGGCAGCCGCACAGCTTACTTACACATTTACAAATGCAACCATACCGAAAGTGAACATCGTGATCGGTGAGGCCTTCGGAAGTGCATATCTGGCAATGAACAGCAAATCCACGGGAGCTGACATGGTATACGCATGGCCCGGCGCTCAGATCGGTATGATGGACGCGCGTCTTGCCGCTAAGATCATGTATGCGGACAGCGATGCTGCCACGATCAATGAAAAAGCTGCTGAGTATGCCGACTTACAGTCAAGTGCAATGGCTGCTGCCAAGAGAGGTTATGTGGATGCCATCATCGAGGCAGAAGATACCAGAAAATATGTGATTGGTGCTTTTGAAATGTTATTCACAAAGAGAGAAGATCGTCCCAGTAAAAAACACGGCACGGTTTAGGCGAGGTGAAGCATATGAAGCAGACATGGAAAAAATTAATTGGTTTGATCCTGATCGGAGTTTGCGCGCTGGCTATGACAGCCTGCGGAAGCAGCAAAGACTCCACAGGTGGTTTAAAAGAGCTGGATGATGCTACCGTTGACTCCCTTGTGGAGAGCTTTGGCAGCGTTGTCGGCAACATTGCTGATCTGGATGAGGAATCCATTGCAGGCCTGATGGAAGGCGAAGATGCATTCAGCGCCTCTGCAGCCAGTGCATGGGAGGGAGCCGGCGAAGATCTGGGAGCATATGTTGAGACGAACAAAGGCGAGGTGGAGATCAAAGACGGCAGCTATATGCTGTCACTGTCATGTAAATTTGAGAACCGCGACGCAGTATGCGTCTTTACTCTGGATAAAAACGGCAATCCTCTCAGTGTGACCATTGACCCACAATATTCAATGGGTGAAAAAATGGCACAGGCAGGACAGAATACACTTCTTGGTGTAGGTACTGTTTTTGTAATGCTGGTCTTCCTTTGCTTTGTTATTTCCTTAATGAAATACATTCCGGGCTTTGTGGAGTCCTTTGGCAAGAAGAAAGCTGCTCCGGAAGAGGTTCGCGTTCCGGCTGCCCCTGTTATTCCGGAAGCAGTGGAGGAAGAGACAGTGGATGACGGTGAACTGATCGCAGTCATTGCAGCGGCCATCGCGGCATCTGAAAATACATCTACAGACAGTTTTGTAGTTCGTTCCATCAGAAAATCAACAAAAAGAAATTGGCAGAGAGCCTAATCACAGGAGGAAATGGTTATGAAATCTTATACAATTACAGTTAATGGCGTTGCATATGATGTAACAGTAGAAGAGGGCGCAGGAAACGCAGCAGCACCTGTGGCAGCTCCGAAGGCTGCTCCTAAGGCAGCACCAAAAGCCGCTCCGGCAGCAAAACCTGCAGCATCTGCAGCAGGCGCAGTGGCAGTTACCGCATCTGTTCCGGGTAAAGTATTCAAAGTGGAAGCAAATGTTGGACAGGCAGTAAAAACCGGTGATAACATCATCATCCTGGAAGCCATGAAAATGGAGATTCCGGTTGTTGCTCCGCAGGACGGTACCATTGCAAGTATTGACGTGGCAGTTGGTGACTCCGTAGAAAACGGCGATACACTGGCATCCATGAACTAGAATTTACAAACATTTGTAAATTCCCGACAGCTAAGAGATAAATCTTGCTGATACAATAGAAAGCACAAATCGAAAACTTTCTATTGTCACGAATACGAACAATGGGAGGTAATATAATGTCTAACGTTACAGATACACTGTCTAACCTGCTCCAGCAGACAGCGTTTTTCAATCTGACATGGGGAAATTACCTTATGATTTTAGTTGCCTTTGTATTTCTTTTCCTGGCAATTAAAAAAGGATTTGAACCGCTTCTTCTGGTGCCGATTGCCTTCGGTATGCTGTTGGTTAATATCTATCCTGATATTATGGCACAGCCATACACGGATGCAGCAGGAATCGAGCACGCAGGTGGACTTCTTCACTATTTTTATCTGATGGATGAATGGAGTATTCTTCCGTCCCTGATCTTCATGGGTGTTGGTGCCATGACAGACTTTGGTCCGCTGATCGCAAACCCCAAGAGCTTTCTTATGGGTGCAGCAGCACAGCTTGGTATCTATATGGCATACTTCCTGGCGATCTTTATGGGATTCAACGGAAAGGCAGCAGCAGCGATCTCCATTATCGGAGGTGCTGACGGCCCGACTTCCATCTTCCTGGCAGGTAAGCTTGGACAGACAGTCCTGATGGGACCTATTGCGGTGGCGGCATATTCCTATATGTCCCTGGTTCCGATCATCCAGCCGCCGATCATGAAACTTCTCACAACTGAGAAGGAAAGAAAAATTAAAATGGAACAGCTCCGTCCGGTTTCCAAACTGGAAAAAATCCTGTTCCCTATTATCATCACCGTTGTTGTTTGTCTGATCCTTCCTACAACAGCTCCGCTGGTTGGTATGTTAATGCTTGGTAACCTGTTCCGTGAATCAGGTGTTGTAAAACAGTTAAGCGAGACAGCGTCCAATGCCCTTATGTATATTGTAGTTATCTTACTGGGAACTTCCGTAGGTGCTTCCACAAGCGCTGAGGCATTCCTGAAACTGGATACTCTGAAAATCGTCGTTTTAGGTCTGGTTGCATTTGCAGTTGGTACTGCAGGCGGCGTGCTTCTCGGTAAGTTAATGTGCAAACTGTCCGGCGGCAAGATCAACCCGTTGATCGGTTCTGCCGGTGTATCTGCTGTTCCTATGGCAGCCCGTGTATCCCAGAAAGTTGGTGCTGAGGCAGACCCGACTAACTTCCTGCTGATGCATGCAATGGGCCCGAACGTTGCAGGTGTTATCGGTACTGCGGTAGCTGCTGGTACCTTCATGGCAATTTTCGGTGTTTAATATATAGAAAGCAGACTTTCTATTGTCATGAGTTATATGGGTTGAAATAACATTTTAGGAGGAAAACAAGATGGCAGAGGTAGTAAAAAAACCTATTAAGATCACTGAAACAATCTTACGTGATGCGCATCAGTCTCTGATCGCAACCAGAATGACCACAGAGCAGATGCTGCCGATCGTAGATAAACTGGATAAAGTCGGTTACCATTCCGTAGAGTGCTGGGGTGGTGCCACCTTTGATGCATCCCTGCGTTTCTTAAAAGAAGATCCCTGGGACAGACTGCGTAAATTCCGTGACGGCTTTAAAAATACAAAACTGCAGATGTTATTCCGTGGACAGAATATCCTGGGATACCGTCCTTACGCAGATGATGTGGTAGAGTATTTCGTACAGAAATCTATTGCAAACGGTATTGACATCATCCGTATCTTTGACTGTCTGAATGACCTGAGAAACCTGCAGACAGCCGTTAAAGCATCCAACAAAGAAAAAGGACATGCACAGGTTGCATTGTCTTATACCTTAGGAGATGCTTATACTATGGAATATTGGGTGGATATGGCCAAAAAAGTTGAGGATATGGGTGCAAATTCTATCTGTATCAAAGATATGGCCGGCCTGCTTGTGCCTTATAAAGCAACAGAGCTGGTAACAGCGCTGAAAGAGGCTGTTGATATTCCTATTCAGCTTCATACACACTACACATCAGGCGTGGCTTCCATGACCTATTTAAAAGCTGTAGAGGCAGGCGTGGATGTACTAGATACAGCAATGTCTCCCTTTGCCCTGGGAACATCCCAGCCGGCTACCGAGGTTATGGTTGAAACCTTTAAAGGAACACCTTACGACACAGGCTTTGACCAGAATCTTCTGGCAGAGATCGCTGACTATTTCCGTCCGATCCGTGATGAGGCACTGGAAAGCGGCCTGCTGAATCCCAAGAACCTGGGCGTTAATATTAAAACCCTGCTGTATCAGGTACCGGGCGGTATGCTCTCCAACCTGACCAGCCAGTTGAAGGAACAGCACGCAGAAGATAAATTCTACGATGTTCTGGAAGAAGTGCCGAGAGTGCGTAAAGACCTGGGCGAGCCGCCTCTGGTTACCCCGTCCTCTCAGATCGTTGGTACACAGGCTGTGTTCAACGTGATCATGGGCGAGCGCTATAAAATGGTTACAAAAGAGACAAAGGACGTTCTCAGCGGAAAATACGGTGCTACGGTTAAACCGTTCGATTCTGAAGTACAGAAGAAGTGTATCGGTGATACAGAGCCGATCACCTGCCGTCCGGCTGATTTGATCCCGGATGAACTGGATACTTTGAGAAGTGAAATGGCACAGTGGTCCGAACAGGAAGAGGACGTATTGTCTTATGCATTATTCCCGCAGGTGGCTACCGAGTTCTTCAAGTATAGAGAAGCACAGAAGACGAAGGTGGACCCGAAGGTTGCGGATACGGAGAATGGGGCTTATCCTGTTTGATGTTTTGAAAATGGAAGGGCGAAGGTGTCGTGATGAGCGGGGCCTTTGCCTTTTTCTTTTTTTGGCAAGGGGGGACGTGTTCTTGGCTGTTCTACGGTAGTTAAAGGAAAGTATTTGGAATTGTTTGAGGGTAAATGCTTTGTTATTTTTACGGCTGCTGTTCTGGGATGTGATTGCAAAAAAGGATGCTGCGCGAAGTGTGTTACTGGGCATGGAGTGAACAGTGAATATGTTGTTGCTGTTTGCAAGCCAATGTCCCGGGAGGTGCTTTGCGCAGAAGGATTCCGAGTTTGCCGCGCCAATTGCAATTCAACGTGTTGGGTCCTTGAAGGGCAGAACTGTGCATCGTGAAGCGTGTTACTGTGTAAGGGGTTACGTTTTTAGTATACTGTGAACAGTAACCCTATGCTTTTGTGGTGAATTGCCGGATGAAATTTTTTAGTGAAAAAATTCTGGATTTGTGTTATTATAACCCATGTGTGGGCGGAATTTGCCTATATGTTACGGAAGGCTGTCGTTATTTGGCCTTTTTAGGGGCTTGTGGAAGACAGCGATCAAATACCTTGGGGTATGTTTTGAAGAGAGGACAGACATGGGTAATGCGGAGAATTTACTCAGTAAGATGAATAAGCAGTACCAGAGTTTCAGCAAGGGGCAGAAGAAACTGGCTGCTTATATTAATGATAATTATGATAAGGCTGCTTTTCTGACGGCTGCTAAGCTGGGGGAGACGGTTGGGGTCAGTGAGTCCACGGTGGTGCGGTTTGCGATCTATCTGGGGTATAAGGGATATCCGGAGTTTCAGAAAGCTTTGGAGGAATTGGTGAGGAATAAGCTGAATTCGATCCAGAGAATGGAAGTGACTTACGGCAGGGTTCCCCAGTCGGAGATTCTGGATACGGTGCTGCATTCAGATATTGATAAGATTAAACTGACCATGGAGCATATTGACCACGGGGCCTTTGAACTGGCTGTGGAGACTATTTTGAAGGCGAAGAGTATTTATATTGTTGGGATACGAAGCTGTGCTCCTCTGGCAAGTTTTCTGGGTTTTTATTTTAATCTTTTGTTTGATCATGTACATCTGATGCATACGAACAGCTCCAGCGAGCTGTTTGAGCAGATGATCCATATCAGTGGGGATGATGTTATTATCGGGATCAGTTTTCCCAGGTATTCCATGCGGACTTTGAAGGCGTTGGAATTTGCCAATAACAGAAACGCCAAGGTGATCACCCTGACTGACAGTATACATTCTCCTATGAATCTGTATTCTTCCTGTAATCTGATCGCCAGAAGTGACATGGCTTCTATTGTGGATTCCCTGGTGGCGCCTTTGAGTGTGATCAATGCCCTGGTGGTGGCACTTTGTATGCGGAAGCAGAAGGAAGTGGTGGCAACACTGGAGGATTTGGAGAAGATCTGGGATGAATATCAGGTCTATAATAATGACGAGATCAATGTGGCTGACGGACAGGATATTGAACTGAAAAATCCGGGCGGCATGGAGGATTAGTGGCTGCGGACATGGGGTGAACCGTAAGGATCAGATTACGCGAATAAAGGAGCCTGCAATGGCAAAAATAATCATTATCGGCGGCGGGGCTGCCGGCATGTTTGCATCTGTGTTTCTGGCTGAGAAGGGCCACCAGGTGCATGTGTTTGAAAAAAATGAAAAATTGGGCAAGAAGCTTTTTATCACGGGAAAAGGGCGCTGTAATGTGACGAATGACTGTGACCCGGAGACGTTTTTTGAATCGGTTGTTTCCAATCCGAAATTTTTGTACAGCGCTTATTATGGGTGTACCAGCCAGGATGTGATGGAGTTTTTCTCCTCCACGGGTGTGGAGCTCAAAACAGAGAGGGGAAACCGGGTGTTCCCGGTATCTGACCACTCTTCGGATGTGATCCGGGCATTGGAGCAGAGGATGCGTACAGCGGGTGTGAAGGTACATCTGCATACGGAGGTAAAGGAGCTGCTTCTGGAGGATGGCCGTGCGGCGGGAATCCGGCTGGCAGATGGAGCAGAGATTTCCGGAGATAAGGTGATGGTGGCCTGCGGAGGATTTTCTTATCAGGCCACAGGTTCCACTGGGGACGGCTACCGCTTGGCAAAAGAGGCGGGACATACGGTGACGGAGATTCTTCCGGCCCTGGTGCCTTTGGAGGTCAGGGAGGCGTATGTAAGCCGGATGCAGGGACTGGCCCTTAAAAATGTGCGCTTTACCGTAAAGGATGGGAAGAAGGTGCTCTATGATGAGTTCGGAGAGCTTCTTTTTACACACTTTGGTATTTCAGGGCCTTTGGTGCTGACTGCCAGCTCAAAGATAGCAAAAAGGTTAAAGAAAAAGGAACTGCAGGGATATATTGATGTGAAGGCAGCTCTTTCCAGGGAACAGCTGGATGGCAGGATCCTGCGGGATTTTGAGGAGAACAGGAACCGGCAGTTTAAGAACTCTGTGGGAGGTCTGTTCCCGGCGAAGATGGAGCCGGTCATGCTGGAGCTCTCCGGTATTCCTTTGGAGAAGAAGGTCAATGAGATAACCAGGGAGGAGAGGCAGCATTTCGTTTCTCTGATCAAGGAATTTCCCCTTACGATCGCCGGGGTCCGGGATTTTAAGGAGGCAATTATTACCCAGGGCGGTGTGAAGACCGGAGAGATCCAGCCCGGTACCATGGAGTCTAAAAAAGTCCAGGGCCTCTATTTTATCGGAGAAGTTCTGGATTTGGATGCGGTCACCGGTGGATTCAATCTGCAGATCGCCTGGGCTACGGCTTTCGCAGCGGCTTCGTCCATAAATGAGAGCAAAGAATAACGGTACAAAGGAGACAGAAACAAGATGGCATTTAATATTGCGATTGACGGTCCGGCAGGTGCCGGAAAAAGTACCATAGCCAAAGCGTTTGCACAGAGGCTTTCCTACATCTATGTGGATACAGGGGCCATGTACCGCGCTATGGCGCTTTATCTGCTGAGGGAAGGGATATCTGCCGAGGATGAGGGCGGGATAGAAGAAGCCTGTGAACGGGTGGATATCTCCCTTGTACATGAGGACGGTGTCCAGAAGGTACTTTTAAACGGTGAGGATGTAAGCAGCCTGATACGGAGCGAGGAGGTGGGCAATATGGCCTCCAAAAGCGCACAGAACGGCAAAGTCAGGGAGAAGCTGGTGGAGCTTCAGAGACAGCTTGCAGCCAGGACTGATGTGGTTATGGATGGCAGGGATATCGGTACCTGCGTGCTGCCGAAGGCAGATGTTAAAATATATCTCACAGCCAGTGTCCACACAAGGGCGGTCAGACGCTATAAGGAGTATCTGGATAAGGGTATGGAGGCAGATTTGGCCCGGATAGAGGAAGATATTGAGAAGCGGGATCATCAGGACATGAACCGGGAAATTTCGCCTTTGAAGAGGGCGGCGGATGCGGTTCTTCTGGATTCCTCTGATCTGACCATTGAGGAAGTCCTGGATACCATGATGGAGATCTGTAAGAATAAAAAAATCTGAAGGAGCTGCGATGGAAGTAAAGACAGCCAAAAGCGCCGGCTTCTGCTTCGGCGTGAAGCGGGCAGTGGAAAAAGTATATGAGGTTGCGGGAGAGAAACGATCCGGTGTATATACCTACGGTTCTATCATTCACAATGAGGAAGTGGTGGGAGATTTGGAAAAGAAAGGTGTATCGGTCCTGAACAGCGAGGAGGAACTAAAGGCTCTTGCTGAAGGAACTGTCATCATCCGTTCCCACGGGGTGCCGAGGAGGATTTACGAGCTGCTCCGGGAAAAAGGACTGGACTATGTGGATGTGACTTGTCCCTTCGTGCTGAAGATCCACAGGATCGTGGAGCGGGAAAGCCGTGCGGGACGCCATATTGTCATTATAGGAGATAAAGACCATCCGGAGGTAGAGGGGACCCGGGGCTGGTGTGAAGGTCCCTCGACAGTCATCAAAACAAGGGAAGAGGCTGAAAAATTCCTGCGGGAAGGCCATGAAAATGTATGTATTGTCTCGCAGACGACATTTAATTACAAGAATTTTCAAGAACTAGTTGAAATTTTAGCCAAAAAGAGGTATGATAGACTTGTTTTAAATACGATTTGCAATGCAACCAATGAGCGACAGGCAGAAGCGGCAGAGATTGCAAAGACAGTAGACGCCATGATTGTCATAGGAGGCAAACATAGCTCAAACACCCAGAAGCTGTTTGAGATATGTAAAGGCGTATGTAAAAACACATACTATATACAGACACTTGCTGACTTGGATTCTGATAGTTTTCGATCCATTCAATGTGTAGGTATTACAGCAGGGGCTTCAACCCCAAATAAAATAATTGAGGAGGTTTCAAAACATGTCAGAATTAAGTTTTGAACAGATGTTAGACGAATCATTTAAGACAATCAGAAATGGGGAGGTAGTCGAAGGTACTATCATCGGTGTTAAAGAAGATGAAATTATCCTGAACATTGGCTATAAAGCAGATGGTATCATCACAAGAAACGAATATTCCAACGATTCTAATCTTGACCTGACTACTGTAGTTTCCGTAGGAGACACCATGGAGGCAAAGGTTCTGAAAGTCAACGACGGCGAAGGACAGGTTCTCTTGACATACAAGAGACTGGCAGCTGAGAAAGGCAACAAGAGACTGGAGGAAGCTTTTGAAAATAAAGAGGTCCTGACAGCAAAAGTAACACAGGTTCTGGACGGCGGTTTAAGTGTTGTCTTAGATGAGGCAAGAGTGTTCATTCCGGCAAGTCTGGTATCCGATTCTTATGAAAAAGACCTGACAAAATATCAGGATCAGGAAATTGAATTCGTGATCACGGAATTCAACCCGAGAAGACGCCGTATCATCGGTGACCGCAAACAGCTTCTGATGGCTAAAAAAGCTGAAATGCAGAAAGAACTGTTCGAGAGGATCCATCCGGGTGATGTGGTTGAAGGAACGATCAAAAATGTAACGGATTTCGGTGCGTTCATTGATTTAGGCGGAGCTGACGGCCTGCTTCACATCTCTGAAATGTCCTGGGGCAGAGTGGAAAACCCGAAAAAGGTATTCAAAGCCGGTGGGCCGATCCGAGTGCTGATCAAAGATATCAATGGTGACAAGATTGCCCTGAGCCTGAAATTCGAGGATCAGAACCCATGGCTGGATGCAGCAGAGAAATACGCTGCAGGCAATGTGGTAGAAGGCAGAATCGCACGTATGACAGATTTCGGTGCATTCATTGAGCTGGAGCCGGGCGTAGATGCATTACTGCACGTATCCCAGATTTCCAGAGCACACGTGGACAAACCGTCTGACGTATTATCCGTAGGACAGGTAGTTACAGCTAAAGTTGTGGACTTCAACGGAGAAGAGAAAAAAATCAGCCTGAGCATGAAAGCTCTGGAGCCGGCTTCTGATGACAGAGATGAAGCAGGATATGATACAGAAGAATAAGAGATATGATTTCAGAATGGCGGAAGTGCTGTGCGCATGTTTTGTCCTGAGTCATAAAAGACCGGCAGCGAAGCAGATTCGCTGCCGGTCTTCTTTCCCTTCTGTCAGACACGTGCCTGGTTTTTCAGATATTCGTGCAGATAAGATTTCTGCATCTCCTGGCTTTTAAGAAAGCTGTCCGTCCACTGGATATAGGAATCCTCGGATGCGTAGGCGGGTTTTAAGACAGGAAGACCGGGTGTGCCAAAGGCCCGGAGAAAATAACCGCTTACTCTTTTGCAGCAGTTGGAAGCTTTTGCTTTTTCCCGGCAGGCAGGGTCCACATACACCCCCACACTTTTATGGACTGCCTCATCCTCCAGAGGAAGATAGTAATAATTCTTATAGTCAGGATAATAGTATTTTAAAGTGCCTTCCAAAAGAGGCATTTTCATTTTGCCGCAGTCCTTCTCCACGGTGACGTAAGCACAGGGCAGAGAAAAAGAAAGCGGGACAGGGAAGGAGAGGGGCAGTTTCAATGTGAAAAGGATTTCCTTTTGGAGGCTTCCGTCCATGGTCCTGTCTGTCACTTCCCGGACGGAAGGGACCTGGAAATCTCCCCGAAAAAGGACCAGGAGGGCACCAAAAGCCAGAAGACGGCCCATGCCCTCCACATCATCATGATTGTGTAGGAACAGGAGGTCTAAAAGCGGTTCCCGGCCTGTTTTGGCGTAGGTGCGGTAGACCTTGATCAGTTCCTTTCCGTTCATGGTATCCTTTCTTTTGTATCCGGACAAAGGTTCCAGGGATTTTTGGCGGAAGTTCTCTGTCCCAAGAAGGGAACGGAAAGGCTGAAGGGCGCGGTAGAGGTCCACGGATACGGCATCTGTGAAGGGTGCTGTAAGTCCGTAGCCCCTGTATTTGTGCTGCAGGTAAGGAATATCAAAGGTACTGCCGTTAAAGTGCAGAAAACAGCTTTTCCCGGCGCACAGAGCCTGAAAGGCTTTCAGCACGGAAATTTCTTCCTCCTCATTCTCTTTTTCTGCGAGAAATTGTACCATCTCCCATTTGCCGTCTGTACACAGCGCGGCTCCGATCAGATACACCCGGCTGTTATGATGGCTCAGTCCTGTTGTTTCAATATCAAAAAATAATAAGTCATCTTCCCCGGTGTCTGCAGGAAGAAAGTGTTTAGCATATTCTGGCATAAATTGATAATTAAATATCTTGTTTGTTAGCATTTTAACAATAACCTTTCTAATTGTATCAAAAATAATACGAAAAATAGACAAATCATTGTAGCAGTTTTTTGAAAATAATGTTATATTATATAAAGACGTAACAAATACCAAATGGGGCATCCTCTGCCCCGGAATAGACATAAGAAGGAGGCATCTATGGATTTTAAAGTTGCAGGAATCTCTCTGTATTATATCATAAACTGGTTTTTTATCTATAGTTTTTTGGGCTGGGTGTGGGAATCCTGTTACGTTTCCGTCAAATCAAAAAAACCGGTGAACAGAGGATTTATCAATGGTCCGTTCTGCACCATTTACGGGTTTGGCGCTGTCAGCGTCTATCTCATCCTGAAAGATTTTGATCAGAATCTTCTGGTGCTCTACATAGGAGGCGTGGTGGTTGCCACTGTGCTGGAATTTATGACCGGATGGCTGATGGAGACGATCTTCCACACCAGATGGTGGGATTACAGCAAAAAAAAATGCAACCTACACGGGTACATCTGTCTTGGTTCTTCCCTTGCCTGGGGTGTCTTTACCGTTCTGCTGTTTAGGGTATTCCAGCCTTTTGTGGAATGGCTGACCAATCTTTACCCTGTTACCATAGGAACCATTGCCGTAAGTATTGTTGTAATTCTGTACGGTGCGGATTTTATTACTTCCGCAGTCGCTGCGTTTGGCATCAGCAAGAGATTTGCCAGAGTGGAGGATATGCTGGAGGATTTGACCGCATACCTGCAGACTACAAAGCTGTATGAGACAAAAGAGGAGATCAGGGATAAACTGGAAGAGATCAGAGCTTTCAATCTGGCCGATGCTGCGGAAAAGATCGGTACCAAGAAATCTGAGTTCACCCAATTGCTCGAGGAACGCTTTTCCCTCTCTGAGAATTATATGGAAAAGAAAGCGGAGCTTGAGAAACGTATGGATGAGTTTTCGGAAAAATATCTGTCCGCAAGGAAAAAATCCAACCTTGTCGGCAAACGTATGATCCATGCTTACCCCGGACTGCGGGCGGAATTCAGGCGCTATAAAGAAAGAAAAGCCAAAAAACATTAACTGGCTTCTTATATTATTCAATAAAAGGAGGGACTACACATGGCGTTTTTAACCTTTAAGGGCGGCGTACACCCTTATGATGGAAAAGAACTGTCAAAAGACAAGCCTATAACGGATTACCTGCCGAAACAAGAGCTGGTCTATCCGTTATCACAGCACATAGGCGCACCTGCAAAGTCCATTGTGGCGAAAGGTGACCATGTACTGGCCGGGCAGAAAATTGCTGAGACGGGAGGTTTTGTTTCCTCACCCATTCACGCATCCGTTTCCGGTACCGTAACTGCAGTAGGCAGGGTACGGAATAACATGGGAAATATGGTGGATGCCATTACCGTGGAGAATGATGGGAAATACGAGAGCATTGAAATGCAGAAGGTGGACTCTCTGGATTCTCTTTCCAAAGAGGAGATCATCAAAAGGATTCAGGACGGCGGTGTTGTCGGTATGGGCGGAGCTGGTTTCCCCACCCATGTGAAGCTGTCTCCAAAGGAACCGGACAAAATTGAGTATGTCCTGGTGAACGGAGCCGAGTGTGAACCTTATCTGACATCGGATTACCGGCGGATGATGGAACAGCCTGAGCTGGTAGTAGGCGGGCTGAAATGCATGCTGAAGCTTTTTGACAACGCAAAGGGATGCATCTGCATTGAGGACAACAAACCGGATTGTGTTGCAAAGATGACAGAGTTTGTGAAGGATGAGCCGCGTATAGAGGTGAAAACCCTCAAGACAAAATACCCGCAGGGCGCAGAGCGCTGTCTGATCAATGCTGTTACAGACAGAGAACTGAATTCCTCCATGCTTCCCGCGGACGTGGGATGTGTTGTGGACAATGTTGATACGGTATGTGCTATCTGCAGGGCTGTTTTGGAGGGACGTCCTGTGATCGAGAAAATAGTCACCGTGACAGGGGACGGCATAGCCAATCCCCAGAACTTCCGGGTAAAGACCGGCACCAGTTTCGCGGAACTGATCGAGGCAGCCGGGGGCTTTAAAGGCCCTGTGGAGAAAGTGATCTCCGGCGGCCCTATGATGGGCTTCGCCATGTTTGATTATCATGTGCCCATTGTAAAAACTTCGTCCGCCATCCTGTGTCTGACAAAAGATGTGGTGGCAGCCAATGAAGAGTCGGCCTGTATCAACTGCGGACGCTGTGTCAGCGGATGTCCCGCAAGGCTGGTTCCTTCCCGTCTGGCAACATATGCGGAAGAGGGACAGGAAGAACTGTTTGTGAAATTTAATGGTATGGAGTGTGTGGAGTGTGGCTGCTGCAGCTTTGTCTGTCCGGCTAAAAGGCCCCTGACCCAGTCTGTCCGGTCCATGAGAAAAATGGTTCTTGCCAACAGGAAAAAGCCAAAGTAGGAGGAGAATAACATGAGTGACTTATTACATATTTCATCTTCGCCTCATGTGCGGTCGAAGGTGAGCACCAGCGGCATTATGGGCACGGTACTGCTCGCACTGCTGCCGGCAGCTTTATTTGGTATCTATAATTTTGGGCCTCACGCGCTTTTGCTGATTTTGATCTCTATGGCAACATGTGTGGCAACAGAGGCGGTCTATGAACATTTTATGCACAAAAAGCTGACGGTCAGGGACTACAGTGCAGCTGTCACCGGCCTTCTTCTGGCCCTGAACCTGCCGCCGTCCGCACCCTGGTGGATACCGGTCATCGGTGGTGTGTTTGCGGTTCTGGTGGTAAAACAGCTTTTTGGCGGACTGGGACAGAACTTTATGAACCCGGCCCTTGCAGCCAGATGTTTTCTTTTGATCTCATTTACCGGCAGGATGACGAATTTTGCTGTCCCTGAAAATGCCTGGGGCAAAGTGGTGGATACGGTATCAGGTGCTACCCCTCTGGCAGCCTTAAAAGCAGGGGAGAGCGTTGATGTTATGAGCCTGTTTCTGGGCAACGTACAAGGAACTATCGGTGAGACCTCTGCACTGGCTATCTTGATCGGTGCAGCCATTCTGCTTGGAACAAAAGTGATCGACTGCAGGATCCCTCTTACCTATATCGGTACCTTTGCTGTATTTGTGCTGCTGTTCGGCGGACATGGTTTTGATATGAGCTATCTTGCAGCACATCTCTTCGGCGGCGGCCTGATGCTGGGTGCCTGGTTTATGGCAACCGATTATGTGACCACTCCGATCACGAAAAAAGGACAGTTGGTTTACGGTGTCTGTCTCGGTGTGTTTACCGGGCTTTTCCGTATTTTCGGCGGTTCAGCGGAAGGTGTTTCCTATGCCATCATTTTCTGTAATCTGCTGGTACCTCTCATTGAGCGGGTGACCATGCCGGTTGCTTTCGGAAAAGGAGGTAAGAAAGCATGAAAAAGAACACAATTTTAAAAGATACGCTGATTCTTACCGCGATCACCTTGATCTCCGGCCTGCTTTTGGGTCTGGTATATCAGATCACAAAGGATCCCATCGCTGAGCAGAAAGAGATGAAAAAACAGGAAGCTTATATGGCTGTTTTCTCAGATGCAGATTCTTTTGAACCCTATATTCCGGCGGAGGATGCCGATTTGTCTGCATACCTTACCGAAAACGGCTACACAGCGCAGACCGTCAATGAAGTGATGAAAGCTGTGGACGCACAGGGCGAAGTGCTGGGATATGCCATCAACATGACCACATCCGAGGGATACGGCGGTGATATTACATTTTCAATGGGAATAAAGAGTGACGGTACCTTGAACGGAATTGAAATTCTGGATATCAGCGAGACTGCCGGCCTCGGCATGAATGCCCAGAAGGATGAATTTAAAGATCAGTTTAAAGATAAAAAAGTTGACAAATTTGAAGTGACCAAGACCGGGTCACAGACAGACAGCCAGATTGATGCCTTAAGCGGTGCGACTATCACATCCAAGGCCATGACAGGCGGTGTCAATGCCGGTCTGTGTGCATTCCAGTATTGTGTAGAGGAGGCTGAATAGGATGAGAGAAAATTCACCTGCGGAGCGTCTGTATAACGGTATCATCAAGGAAAATCCTACCTTTGTTCTGGTACTGGGTATGTGTCCGACTCTGGCAGTTACAACAGCAGCCATCAACGGCATTGGCATGGGACTTACCACAACAGCGGTGCTCATGATGTCCAATCTGTTTATTTCCCTTCTTCGGAATATCATTCCGGATAAGGTGCGTATGCCTGCGTATATTGTTATCGTGGCATCCTTTGTTACTGTGGTAGAGCTTTTACTGGAAGGATTTATCCCTTCGCTCTATGATTCACTGGGTATCTATATCCCTCTTATTGTAGTGAACTGTATCATTCTGGGAAGAGCCGAGTCCTTTGCTTCCAAGAATACTCCTGTTGCATCTATTTTCGACGGTATCGGCATGGGGCTTGGATTTACCCTCTCCATTACCATCCTGGCGGCATTCCGTGAGCTGATCGGTGCGGGTACCGTGTTTGGATTCCAGGTTATGCCGGGCGCTTATGAACCGGCAACGATCTTCATCCTGGCACCGGGAGCCTTTTTTGTTCTGGCATTTCTGGCAGCTCTGCGGGCCAGGATCCAGGATAAGAAGCCAAAGGAAGAACAGCATCCGGTGCATTGTATGGAAGGCGGCTGTGCATCCTGCGGCAACAAATCCTGCAGCGGCAAATTTTACGACAACACGGAGAAGAAATAGGAGGATAGGAGCATGAAAGAATTATTGATTATTGCGGTCGGCGCGGCGGTAGTAAACAACGTTGTGCTGAGCCAGTTCCTGGGATTGTGTCCGTTCTTCGGCGTTTCCAAGAAAATTGAGACGGCAGCCGGTATGGGCGGGGCAGTTGTCTTTGTTATCACGCTGTCCTCCCTGGTCACCAGTCTGATCTATAAGTATCTGCTGGCAAATCCCCACGTGAACATGCAGTTTCTGCAGACCATTGTATTCATTCTGGTCATTGCAGCCCTGGTACAGTTCGTGGAGATGTTCCTGAAAAAATCCATGCCGGCTCTGTATCAGAGTCTGGGTGTATATCTGCCTTTGATCACAACAAACTGTGCGGTTCTGGGTGTTGCTGTCATCAATGTGCAGAAAGAGTACAACGTGCTTCAGAGTACCGTCAATGGTTTTGCCACAGCAGTCGGCTTTACCATCTCCATTGTACTTATGGCAGGTCTGCGTGAGAAGATGGAATACAATGATATCCCCAAATATTTCCGGGGATTCCCCATGGTACTGTTGACAGCCGGTCTGATGGCCATTGCTTTCTTTGGCTTTTCCGGCATAATCTAAGGAGGCGCGGAATATGGTTACAGGAATTGTGATTGCGGCGGTTTTGGTAGGCGGCGTAGGCCTCTTTATCGGAGTCTTCCTGGGAGTAGCAGGAAAGAAATTTGCCGTAGAAGTAGATGAAAAAGAAATTTTAGTCAGGGAAGAGCTTCCGGGCAACAACTGCGGCGGCTGTGGATATCCGGGCTGTGACGGCCTTGCGGCTGCCATCGCAAAAGGAGAGGCTCCTGTAAATGCCTGTCCCGTGGGCGGAGCACCCGTGGCAGCCAAGATTGGGGCTGTTATGGGAGAGGAAGTGGGAGACACGGTCCGCATGACCGCATTCGTAAAATGTGCCGGTGACTGTGAAAAAACCACAGAGTTGTATGATTATACCGGCGTGGCAGACTGTAAAATGATCTCCCAGATGCAAAACGGCGGAGCAAAGTCCTGCAGCTTCGGCTGTCTGGGCTCCGGTACCTGTGTAAAGGTTTGTCCATTTGACGCAGTCCATATTGTAAACGGCATTGCCCTTGTTGATAAGGAAAAATGCAAAGCCTGCGGAAAATGTGTGGCGGCCTGTCCAAGGCACCTCATTGAACTGGTCCCTTATGATCAGCAGCACGCAGTGGCCTGCAGCTCCAGAGAAAAAGGAAAAGCGGTTATGAATGCCTGCAAGGCAGGCTGTATCGCCTGCAAAAAATGTGAGCGCGAGTGCCCGGCACAGGCCATCACCATTGATGACAATCTGGCACATATTGATTCAGAAAAATGCACCAACTGCGGCAAGTGCCAGGAAACCTGCCCAAGAAAGATTATCTGCTGATGAATAAGAAACAAATATATATTTTCATATGTCTGACAGCCGTCTGCCTCCTTGCGGGCGGCTGCGGTCAGAAAAAAAAGGACATGGTGTCAAAAAAGGGATTCTTTTTTGACACCATGATTTCTGTTTCCGTCCTTTGTGACAGCCAGAAGCAGGGAGAGACTCTGCTGGATGAAGTATTTGCCATGTGCAGCAAGTTTGAAAACATATTCAGCAGAACAAAAGAAGAAAGTGAGCTTTATCGTTTGAATCACAGGTCAGGAAATGAGGTGGCGGTGTCAGAGGATTTATATGCCCTGCTCTCCTGCGCAAAAGAGTATTATGAGAAGACAGACGGAAGATTTGACATCTCTGTGGCGCCTCTGTCAGATTTGTGGGATTTTAAAAGTGAAAACCCCAAAGTCCCGGATCATGCGCAAATCAAAAAAACACTGGAAAAAACAGATTATTCCCAGGTACACCTGGAACCGGAGCATAAAGTGGTCTTTGATGATCCGGATACCATGCTGGATCTGGGAGCGCTTGCCAAAGGGTATATCGCGGACAAGCTGAAGGCGTATCTGGTATCCAAAGAGATAGAGGGAGGCTGCATTAATCTTGGAGGCAATGTGCTGACCATCGGGAAAAAGGAAGACGGGAGTCCCTGGGAAATTGGGATTCAGAAACCCTTTGCCAAGAGGAATGAGATTGTGGCGTATGTGGAGTCTGTGGGGAGTTCGGTTGTCTCTTCCGGAATCTATGAAAGATATTTTGAAGTGGACGGAAAGCTGTATTATCATGTGCTGGACCCTGAGACGGGGTATCCTGTGGAGACAGATTTGGCACAGGTGACCATTCTTTCAGATGGGTCTTTGGAAGGCGATGCGCTTAGTACCAGTTGTTTGATCCTGGGGTATGAAAGAGGGAGACAGCTGATTGAAGATACTTCTGGGGTGGAGGCTGTGTTTGTGAAGAAGGATGGGACTGTGGAGACTACGGGTGGGGTGGAATTGAAGAAATAAGGAGGGGGGACGGAAAAGACGGGCGGCGGGTCTGGGGGTGAGGGGGTATGTATCCTTTGGCTCGACGTTCCAGAACCTCCGAGCTAACTGCTAACTGCGGCTAAGACGCTCGCCGGCCCTTTCCTGTTTCTTGGCAATCCGCAGGGCTTTGGCGCTTTTTTGGTTAAAAGAGATTGCCTTTTTTTCCGTCCCTTTTGCCATCATAAAATATTCCCACTGCGAACGTACATTTGCATTTTCTCTCCTCTTATGTTAGAATGTTAAAATGAAAATGAAAAAAAGAGATATAGGACTGATTGGCATAGTATTGCTGATCGCTTTTTTATGCTGGCTTATCCCCTACATCCGCGGTCAGTTTACATACAAAGAAGCACAGCTTCGCATCACGGTGGACGGAGAAGAGTATGGTGTTTATTCCTTGGAGGAGGACCAGGTTATCCACATAGGGGATACGAATGTGTGTGTGATCAAAGACGGTTATGTATCCATGACAGAGGCAGACTGCCCGGATCATCTCTGTATGAAGCAGAAGAGGATTTCAAAAGAAGGCGGTACTATTGTCTGTCTGCCTAACCGGGTTGTGCTGGAGATCACAGGAGATGAGTCTTTGGATGCCCCGGATGTGGTGGCGTCATAACTGATACGGGAGATATGGATATGAAGAAGACAGCATACATGGGGCTGTTTGCAGCGGTTGCCATTATATTCGGATATGTGGAAACTCTGCTCCCGTTTTTTGCGGGAATCCCCGGAATTAAGCTGGGACTGGCAAATCTGGTCACTGTGATTTTGCTCTACCTGTTTGGATGGAGAGAGGCGGCAGTTGTCTCTTTTATAAGGATATTGGTGATTGGATTTATGTTTGGAAATTTGTTTTCCATATTATTCAGTCTGGCCGGGGCGGCTTTGAGCCTACTGGTGATGGTGCTGCTGAAAAAAAACGGCGGGTTTTCCGTGGCAGGTGTGAGCATTGCCGGCGGCGTGACACATAATATCGGACAAATTCTGATAGCGGTCTGCGTGGTGGAGAATGTGAACCTTTTTTACTATCTTCCCGTGCTTCTGATAGCCGGACTTCTGACCGGACTGCTGATTGGCGTATTATCCGGTGAGATTATGAAACGAATACCTGGAAAGGATTTGACATGATTGCATACATAAAAGGCGAAGTGATTGAAATAGAAGAGGATAAATTGATTCTGGAGTGCGGAACTATAGGGTATAATATCTCTATGCCTGCATCGGCCTTGGACGGCACCCTCCGTCCGGGACAGGAAGTAAAAATACATACACATCTCCATGTGAGGGAGGATGCCATGCAGTTATATGGCTTTCTCACACGGGATGATCTGAAGATGTTCCGAATGCTTTTGGGAGTCAGTGGGATTGGGCCAAAGGCAGCACTGGGGATCCTCTCCGGACTGTCTGCGGATGAGCTTCGGTTTGCAGTGCTGTCTGATGATGTGAAGACCATCTCCAGAGCCCCCGGTGTGGGGAAAAAGACAGCCCAGAAGATGATCCTGGAGCTGAAGGACAAGCTGGATCTGCAGGAGGCCTTTGATACCAAGACCATGCATGTGCAGGACTCTTCCCAGGCTGAGACAGGGGACCTTGCGGATGCCAGGAAGGAAGCTGTGCAGGCGCTCACTGCCCTTGGATATTCCGGCAGCGAGGCTTTGCGGGCTGTGAAGCAGGTGGATATGTCTCCTGACATGAATGTGGAAGAGATACTGAAGCAGGCACTTAAAAAAATGAATTTTTAGCGGGATGAGAGCATGGATAAAAAGAGAGTGATTACCACAGACGTAATAGAAGAAGACCTGAAAATAGAAGGAAATCTGCGCCCGCAGTATCTGGATGACTATATTGGACAGGAAAAGGCAAAGAATAACCTGAAAGTTTACATAGAGGCTGCAAAACAGAGGAATGATGCATTGGACCATGTATTGTTCTACGGCCCTCCGGGACTGGGTAAGACAACGCTTGCGGGCATCATAGCCAATGAGCTGGGGGTACATATGAAAGTGACCAGCGGTCCGGCCATTGAAAAGCCGGGGGAGATGGCAGCTATTCTCAACAATCTGCAGGAGCATGATGTGCTCTTTGTGGATGAGATCCACAGGCTGAACCGGCAGGTGGAGGAGGTGCTCTACCCGGCCATGGAGGACTATGCCATAGATATTATGATAGGAAAAGGCACAGCGGCCCGCTCTATCCGGCTGGACCTTCCGAAATTCACACTGGTGGGAGCTACAACAAGAGCAGGCCTTTTGACTGCACCCCTTCGTGACAGGTTTGGGGTGGTGCACCACCTGGAATTTTATACGGAGGAGGAACTGAAAACCATCATTCTGCATTCTGCAAAGGTCTTGGGTGTGGAGATTGACGAGGAGGGGGCCTGGGAGATGTCAAAGCGTTCCCGGGGAACGCCAAGGCTGGCCAACAGGCTCTTAAAGAGAGTCAGGGACTTTGCCCAGGTACGGTATGACGGGAAGATCACCAAAGAGGTTGCGGATTTTGCCATGGATCTTCTGGAAGTGGACCGATATGGACTGGATCAGACCGACCGGCTTTTACTCACCACAGTAATTCAGCGTTTTTCCGGGGGACCGGTGGGACTGGATACCCTTGCCGCGGCGATCGGTGAGGATTCCGGTACCATTGAAGATGTCTATGAACCTTATCTTATTAAGAACGGATTTCTTCTGCGCACCCCCAGAGGAAGGGTGGCAAGTGAGCTGGCATACCACCATTTGGGGCTGAATCAGACAGGGGAATGAGAAAAAGGTTGTTTTTCTGCATATTTCGATTATAATAGACAGTGGAAATAAAATGCAGATGATGGAAAGCACTCTTTTGGTACTTTCTGTTATCATGAATGAAAATCGGGAGGAGCCCTTTAATGGCAGTTAAGAATACTACACAGGTTTTAATCGGAGGCAAGATTATTACCCTGAGCGGATATGAAAGTGAAGAATACCTGCAGAAGGTTGCATCTTATATGAATAATAAAATGACGGAATTGGGACAGCTCCCAGGTTACAGCCGTCAGTCCGTGGAGACAAAACACACGCTTCTGAGCCTGAATGTGGCAGATGACTATTTTAAGGCAAAGCGGCAGGCGGAAATTTTCGAGGAGGATCTGGAGGCAAAGGACAGGGAGATGTATGATTTAAAGCATGATCTGATCACCAGCCAGGTACAGCTTGAGAATGCCAGAAAAGACGTGGCCCTAAAAAATGAACAGATAGATAAGCTGCAGAACAGAATAGAGGAACTGGAAAAAGAACTGGAAGAACTTTTAAAATAATAGAAAGTATGCCTGACGTATTTTTTATTGTGAAGAATAACGGCTGCGTGTAAAACTTCCGGAACATAGAATGATAGGGCGCGCTCCGGACAGAAGGAACACGTCCTTTTATTATTTTATAAAGAAAATTATGATAACGCGAATTTTGGAGGAGACAGATTATGAGAGCAGAACTGCTGGCACCTGCCGGCTCTTATGAAGGGCTTCGGGCTGCTGTCACTGCGGGGGCGGATGCGGTCTATATTGGCGGCCAGATGTTCGGAGCCAGGGCATATGCCAAAAACCCGGACACGGACCAATTACTTGAGGCCATAGATTATACCCATCTGCACGGCAGGAAAATTTATATGACAGTGAATACCCTGCTTAAAAACAGGGAGCTTAGGGAACAGCTATACACCTATCTGGCTCCTTATTACCAGCAGGGCGTGGACGGTGTGATCGTACAGGACTATGGTGTTCTGTCTTTTATTAAAAGGGAATTTCCCGGCCTTCCCATCCATGTGAGCACCCAGATGGCTGTGACCGGCCCCTGGGGCGCAGAACTTTTAAAAGAGGCAGGGGCGTCCAGGATCGTGACAGCCCGTGAGTTATCCCTGGAGGAGATCCACAGGATCTACCTGGAAACAGGTGTGGAGATCGAGAGCTTTATCCATGGAGCGCTCTGCTACTGTTATTCCGGTATGTGCCTGTTTTCCAGTATGCTGGGAGGCAGGAGCGGCAACAGAGGAAGATGTGCCCAGCCCTGCAGACTTCCCTATGAAGTGTATGACGGGGAGAAAAAACTGGGAAATAAAGGGGAGGAATACCCTTTGAGCCCAAAGGATATGTGTACCATTGACATCCTTCCGGAGATTTTAAAAGCGGGGGTCTATTCCCTGAAAATCGAAGGGCGGATGAAAAAGCCGGAATATGCGGCCGGTGTTACGAGAATTTACAGAAAGTATCTTGATCTATATGAAAAGAACCCAAAGGGGTACCGTGTCCTGGAAAGTGACAGGCAGGAGCTTTTAAAATTATACCAGAGAGACGGATTTCATGAGGGATATTATAAACAGCACAACGGCAGGAATATGATCGCGGTGCAGAATCTGAAAGCCCAGGATAACAGAGAAAAGGGGCCGGGAAAACGGGATGAGGAATTATTTTCGCAATTGAAAGTTCAATATGTTGATAAGAAATTGCAAGAAAAAATTTATGGAAATGTAATCCTCTTTTGCGGAAGCCCTGCTATACTGGACTTGAAATATGGATCCCGCCATATACAGGTGGAGGGGGAAATGGTACAGGCCGCACAGAAGCAGCCCCTCAGCGCGGAGCGGGTGAAAAAACAGATGGAAAAGACAGGAAATACCCCGTTTGTCTTTGAAGGTCTGGATGTGCAGACCGACGAACAGGGTTTTCTGCCTATGCAGAGCCTAAATGAACTGCGCAGAAAAGGCCTGGAGGCACTGACAAAGGAGTGTCTTTCCCCGTACAAAAGAACTTTGCCTGTGCGGACTGCAAAGCCGGACCGTATGGGAAAGGGAGCAGGAGACTCCAAACGCTTCTATGTATCTGTGGAGACCTGGGAGCAGATGGAGGAAGCTTTAAGACGTGGAGAAGTGGACGGCATTTACTGCAGCATATCCATGTTCTGGGGAGACAGCTTTGAGGAAAAGACCAGGTATGCCATGGAATATATAAAAGAATTCGGCAAAGAGTGTTATCTGGCATTGCCCTATATCCAGAGAGAAAAGATCCTGGAGGGCAAAGAGGAGGAGCTTGAAAATCTGGCAGGGTGTCTGGATGGTTTCCTGGTCCGGAATCCGGAAGAGCTGGGATACTTAAAGCGTCTGGGGCTTGCAAAGAAAGCAGTCTGCGATTACGCTTTATATGCGTTTAATGATGAGGCGAAGGCTTTTCTGGAGGATCAGGGCGCGCTTCGCACCACGGTTCCTCTGGAGCTGAACGGCGGCGAGATACGCCGCAGAGACAATGAGAACAGCGAATGGATCATCTATGGGTATTACCCCATGATGATATCTGCCCAGTGTCTGAAAAAGACCTGTAACACCTGTGGTAAAAAAAGCGGATCTACCCGCCTGAAGGACAGGTACGGGAATTATTTTCATACCCAGTGTGTATGCGGCTTCTGCTATAATGTAATTTACAACAGTGTTCCCACAGGACTATTAAGGGAGGCAGACCAGGTAAAAGCCGCATCTGTTTCGGCAGTCCGTATGAACTTTACCATAGAAGGGAAAGCTGAAACTGGAAGACTGCTCGATTTGTTTCTGGATGTTTACAAGAAAAATAAAGACGTGCCCGGCCAGGTGCCTGACTTTACAAAGGGACATTTGAAACGGGGCGTGGAGTAGGTGAAGAGTTGATAAATTTAATTGTAGAACTTTCCAAATATCTGCTGCTGATACTGGCAGCCCTCTATACGCTGGAGAGTTTCAGTGTATTCAAATACAAAGCGGAGGATGATAAGCGGTATATATTGAGAAAACAGCTTATCGTGATCTTTTTCATGGACTTTGTGGCTTTTCTTGTTATCTTTCTGAAAACAGAGAAGATGGAAGTCATTTATTTCTTTGGAGCCCAGCTTCTGTATTTTATAGTGGTTCAGGTACTTTACAGAATTTTTTACAAAAAGGCGTCATTGCTTTTGCTGAACCATATGTGTATGCTGCTCTCTGTGGGTTTTATCATGCTGGCAAGGCTGGATACGGATTCGGCGGTAAGACAGTTCCGGATCGTAGTGATCGCCACAGTCATTGCCATGGTAATTCCGGTCATGATAAGAAAGCTGACATTTTTGAACAAATGGACCTGGTTTTATGCCGGAGCAGGTATGCTGCTGCTCCTTGTGGTGCTGGTTCTGGGCAAGAATGTCAATGGAGCCAAGATCAATATTTCCCTGGGCGGATTTGCATTTCAGCCTTCAGAGTTTGTTAAGATAATTTTTGTGTTTTTTGTAGCCTGCAGACTTTACAGGAAAAAAGCCACCTTTCAGGACCACGTGATCACAACGGCGATCGCCGCAGCTTATGTGCTGGTGCTGGTGGTATCCAGGGACCTTGGAAGCGCCCTGGTGTTTTTTATCACATATGTGGTCATGCTGTATGTGGCCACCAAGAAACCGCTTTACCTATTGGCAGGACTGGGCTCCGGCTGCGTGGCTGCTGTGGGTGCTTACTTCCTCTTTGGCCATGTGCGTCAGAGGGTGGTGGCCTGGAAGAATCCTTTCTCTGTTTATGAGGGGTCTGGTTACCAGATCGTACAGGGACTTTTTGCCATTGGTACAGGCGGGCTTTTTGGGATGGGGCTTTGTCAGGGTTCACCCAATATGATCCCTTTTGTGAAGCAGGACTATATGTTTGCAGCGATCTGTGAGGAACTGGGCGGTCTTTTTGCCATGTGTCTGATTCTGATCTGCATGAGCATGTTTCTGCTGGTAGTCAATATTTCCCTTCAGATCAAGAAACCATTTTATAAGCTGATCGCGCTGGGGCTGGGAACAGAGTACGCGTTCCAGGTGTTTCTCACCATCGGCGGCGTGACAAAATTTATCCCCATGACGGGAATTACCCTTCCCCTTGTCAGCTACGGCGGAAGCTCTGTATTAAGCACCATTATTATGCTGGCGATTATCCAGGGGTTATATATTTTGAGAGAAGATGAGGATGAAGAACTTGAAAAGCAAAAAGAAAAAAGAAGAGAAGCGTCTCTTAAAGGAAGAGAAGGCGTTGGAGAAAAAAGAATTAAAGGCTAAGAGAGCCCGAAACCGGGAATATGCCATAGTCAGTTATTTTTTCGTTTGCATCTTTATTTCTTTGATTGGCTATATGGTTTATTTCCAGGTGGTGAAGCGTGAGGGCGTGATCAGCAGCCCTTACAATACCAGGCAGGACCAGTTCGAGGACCGGGTGGTACGCGGCAGTATTCTGTCAGCTGACGGACAGACTCTGGCCTATACCCAGGTAAATGATGACGGTTCCGAAACCAGGGTATATCCTTACAACAACGTGTTTGCCCACGTGGTGGGATATGATGCCAACGGCAAAAACGGTCTGGAATCCCTGGCGAATTTCCAGCTCATGTCCTCCCATGACGGCTATCTCTCCCAGGCAGCCAATGAGCTGAAAAGTGAAAAAAACCAGGGTGACAATGTAGTCAGTACACTGGACACGTCTCTGCAGCAGACAGCCTACAATGCCCTGGGTGACAACCGGGGCGCCGTGGTGGTCCTGGACCCAAAAACCGGGGCCGTTCTGGTATCAGTAAGCAAGCCCGACTTCAACCCAAACACCGTGGCGCAGGACTGGGATTATCTGGTCAATGACAGCTCCAACAGCAGTCTCTTGAACCGGGCCACACAGGGTGCGTATCCGCCGGGTTCCACATTTAAGATCGTGACAGCCCTGGCATACTTAAAAGCCCACGGCAGCATAGACGGATATTCCTACAACTGCAGCGGCAGCATTACCATGGATGACCACACCATCACCTGCTATGACGGAGAAGTACACGGGGAGGAAGACTTCACCACAGCCTTTGCCGAATCCTGCAACAGTGCGTTTGCAGGCATCGGTGTAGACCTGGGCAGATCAAAACTGACGCAGACAGCGGAAAGCCTTTTGTTTAACAGCAAACTGCCCATTCCCATCGAATACAATAAAAGCAGATTTGACTTAGGTGACCACCCCGGCAATCCGCTCCTAATGCAGACCTCCATCGGGCAGGGCAACACCTTGGTTTCCCCCATGCACATGGCCATGATCGTCAGTGCTATTGCCAATGACGGCGTACTGATGAAGCCATACTATGTAGACCACGTGGAGAATGTAAACGGAGACATAGTAAAAACTACCAAGCCTGCAGAATACAAACAGCTTTTAGAGACCAGCGAGGCACGCACCATGCAAAGCCTCATGGAGGAGGTAGTAAACCGTGGAACCGCATCCTCTTTAAGCGGAGAAAACTACAGCGCTGCCGGCAAAACCGGTTCAGCCGAATACTACGGCTCCGACGGGGATATCAGAACCCATTCCTGGTTCGTAGGATATTCCACAATGGGAGACTCCCAGATCGCCATAGCCGTCATAGCTGAAGGCGCCGGAACCGGCAGCTCCGTAGCCGTCCCCATAGCCCACGAAGTCTTCAACGAATACTACTACTAAAAAACCGCTTAATAAGCCATTCAAAAATATCAATAAACTTACTGCCTTGTCTCTTTCATAGCCGGAAAAACCCACACTTTCCGAAATCTAACGCATTAAACTCTTTTTTCCACCTATGAAACTACGCGGGGCAGTCACCCCCCCTCCTCCCGCTCCCTTCCTCTTCCGTCCCCCTTTCCCATCCCCCTGTGCAGTTTCCATTTTATCCCTTGCACAGGTATCTAAAAAGAGTTATACTAATACCAACGAAACACAACGCTGACCCGGAAAAGGGTTTTACAGGAGGACTTGCACTATGATTGAAGCAACGAGCTGTGGCGGGGTGGTAATATATCGGGGAAAGATACTGACCTTATACAAATCCTATAAGCACAAATATGAGGGCTGGGTTTTGCCGAAAGGGACAGTTGAAGAAGGCGAAGACTATAAGGATACAGCGCTGCGTGAAGTGAAGGAGGAGGCAGGCGTAGCTGCGAATATCATCAAATATGTAGGTAAAAGCCAGTATAGTTTTTGTGTGCCGGAAGATACTGTGGAAAAGGACGTTTACTGGTATCTCATGGCGGCAGGCAGTTATTACAGCCGGCCACAGAGAGATGAATATTTTGTAGATTCCGGTTTTTACAAGTTCCATGAAGCTTACCATCTATTACGGTTTTCCAACGAAAAGCAGATTCTGGAAAAGGCTTATAATGAATACCTGGATTTGAAAAAATCAAATCTTTGGGGAAACAAAAAGTATTTTTAGTTATTCAGCTGACGAAAGGGACTGGTTTTTCCAGCCCCTTTTTGTACTTTTACTTGGCACCAGGTAACCCGCTATGACAGCTTTCATAAAAAATGGAGGAGGTAGCCATATGTTAGAGCAGATTGATTTAACAAAAGAGATGGGGAAAGAAGAGTACAAAGAAAAGATGGAGATTCTGGAAGGGACCCTTTCCCGCCTGCAGAGAGAATGCAGAGATTTGGGGATTCCGGTTATGATCCTTTTTGAAGGGTTCGGAGCAGCCGGAAAAGGAGTGCAGATCAATAAACTGATCCATCCGCTGGACCCAAGGGGATTTAAGGTTTTTGCCATCAAGCAGGAGTCCAAGGAGGAGCGCATGTATCCGTTTTTGTGGCGCTTCTGGACCAAGACACCGGAGAAGGGAAGAATCGCTATTTTTGATACAAGCTGGTACAGAAGAGTGTCCGTGGACCGGTTTGAGGAAAAACTCTCACCGGAAGAGCTTATGTATGCCTACCAGGAAATCAATACATTTGAGAAAACTCTGACAGACGACGGTGCGGTACTGATAAAATTCTTTATGCATATCAGCAGAAAGGAGCAGAAGAGGCGTTTTGACAAGCTTCTGGATAATAAGGAGACAGCCTGGAGAGTCAGCAAGGCAGATTTAAACCGCAACGAGGAATATGGCACTTACAAAGCCATGCTGGAGGAAATGCTGGAAAAGACTGAGACGGAGTGTGCCCCGTGGACTATCATTGAGGCCATGGACCGCCGTTTTGCCACTGTGAAGATCCTCTCCTCCGTGATTGACAGCCTATCGGAAAAAATAGAGGAGGTCAAAGCAGAAAAACTGGCAAAAGAAGAGAGAAAGAAAGTGGAAGCGGGGGCCGAAACAGAGACAAAAGAGTATGAGCCTCTCCCCAAAAAGGTTCTGGAATCCTCCACTTTAAGCAAAGCGGACCTGACGCTGGCCTATACAAAGGAAGAGTACAAGAAGAAATTAAAAGACTTACAGGACCGCATGGCGATCCTCCACAGCGAGCTGTACAGCCGCAGGATCCCTGTGGTACTTGGATTTGAGGGCTGGGACGCGGGAGGCAAAGGCGGTGCCATCAAACGTCTTACAGAAGCCATGGACCCAAGAGGATATGTGGTGAATCCCACGGCGGCGCCGTCTGTTGTGGAGAAGAATCATCATTACCTGTGGCGGTTCTGGAAGGACATGCCAAAGGCAGGCCATGTTGCCATATTTGACCGTACCTGGTACGGAAGAGTCATGGTGGAACGGATTGAGGGATTCTGCACAAAGGAAGAGTGGCAGCGGGCCTATAAAGAGATTAATGATATGGAAGCCCATCTGGCCCATTCAGGAGCTATTGTACTGAAGTTCTGGATGCACATTGATAAGGACGAGCAGGAGCGCAGATTTAAAGAGCGCATGGAAAATCCGGAAAAACAGTGGAAGATCACGGATGAAGACTGGAGAAACCGGGAAAAATGGGACCAGTACGAGGAGGCAGTCAATGAGATGGTCATCCGGACATCAACCTCCTACGCACCATGGATCATCGTGGAGGGCAATGACAAGTATTATGCCCGCGTCAAGGTGCTGGAATCTGTTGTAAATGCAATTGAGAGAAGGCTGAAGGAATCCAAATAAGGATGGAAATTTATGTTAAACTGGTATAAGAATCTGTATGTTGGCGATAATGCAAAAAAGAAACAAAAAAAGCTGATACGGAAGATCGATCAGGGTGCAGGGGTCATTGATGTTTATCTTGTGACCCTTGCTGTCAACCCGGCTAATTCACTGGAAATAATTTCTGCCAATTATTTGCTGCAGAAACCAGTCAGGAGAAACTGTCCCATGATCGTGGGACTCTGCTCGGGATATTATGAGGCTGTGGACCTGGTGGAACAGATTGCAAAAGAAGTCTATGAGGATACAGGCGCTATGGATATCCGCGGCTGGCTCCTTGAAAAGACAGCCCGGGAGAAAAAAAGAGACTGACAGGTGGGAAGATGATGCTGATACATATAATTTTGGGTATACTAAAAATAATCGGAATTCTGCTGCTGGTAATTTTGTGTCTGCTTCTTCTCCTTCTGCTGTCACTGGTCTTTGTGCCCGTGCGATATTATGGAAGCGCTTACCGGGAGGACGGGGAGTATGAGGCAAAAGTGAAGATATCCTGGCTGTTTCATCTGGTCTTTGTCACAGGCAGATATGGTTCCGAGACGGAGGGAATACAGCTTTCCATTCGTTTTCTGGGAATACCCGTGGATGTGGTATTGAAAAAAATTGCTGCCTGGAGCCAGAAGAGGCAGAAGAAAAAGTCAAAGAAAAAGTCAAAGAAAAAGCCTGAGCTTACCACAGCGGAGGAGAAAAAAACCGCTGTACCGGAGAAGGAAGGAACAGAAGAACAAAAAGCACTTTTGGACAAAGGAAAGGAAACTGCAGAGCAGGCGGAAGCAGTTTCGGAACAGCCGCGCAGCGTTAAACAGGCACTGTTGGAAACAAAAGAGCAGGCCGGCCAAAATGCCAAAGCGGCAACGGTAAAGCAAAAGGAAGAGCCAAAGCCAAAGCGGAATCCCCTGGACAAGATTCGCAGAATTTTCGCGAAAACTGCAGAGATCCTTAAAAAAATCTTTGCTCTTCCCGGAAAGATCAAGGCGGCTTTTGTAAATTTTAGGCGGACAGCCAAAGAAATTTATGGTAAAATAAAGCAGGGAAAGGAATTACTTTCTTCAGAATCCTTTTTAGGAGTAAAGACTCTGATCTTTGGAGAACTGGGCACCCTTATGGGACATGTACGGCCCAGGAAATTAAAGGGGGATATCTATTTTGGATTTGATGACCCGGCTCTTACAGGGCAGGTGCTTGCAGCGGCCAGTATCTTCTATCCGTTTTACGGAAGGGGATTTTCCCTCCATCCTTATTTTGACAGAGTTATATTGGAAGGAAGGGCTCAGATCTGGGGAAGAATGTACGGTGTGATATTTGTCCGTACAGTCTGGAGACTGTTCCGGGATTCCAATGTAAAGGAATTGAGAAAAAAATTCAGGAAAGACAAGTAACGCCTTCCGGGTCCAAATGCCTGGAATGTGAAAGAAAATAAACAATAAGGAGGAAACAACTATGGCTTCAGATAATAGTTTCAAGACAACGGTGGATTCCCTCTTCAAGGGAATGGACAGCTTTATCACCACCAAAACAGTGGTAGGTGAGGCGATCACGGTGGGGGATACCATTATCCTTCCACTGATCGACGTATCCTTTGGCGTGGCTGCAGGGGCATTTGCGGATGACAAGAAGAACAACGGCGGCGGAGGTATGGGCGGCAAGGTTTCCCCAAGTGCGGTGCTGGTGATCTCCAATGGCAGTACAAAGCTGGTCAATGTAAAGAATCAGGACGGCATTACCAAGATCCTGGATATGGTCCCTGATTTTGTGAATAAATTCACGGATGGTAAAAAAGTGGAAGTGGCTGCTGCAAAAGAGCCTGCAAAGAAAACGGGATTTGAGAAGAAAGAGGCAGAGGAAGCCAAAGAAGAAGACAAAACAGAAGAGTAAAGAGGATACCGCACATAAAAAAGCCGCCGGGAAGTCATTCATGGCGGCTTTGTGCATATATTAAAGTAAACAGGCAAAAGGAGAAACAGAGAACTGTGCAGAGACTCATTGGATTTTTACTTTTTTGGATTGGAGTAGGGCTGTTTCTTGCCTTGATCTTTCCAAAAAGCTTCCTTATGGTATTACTTGCGGCACTCTGTATGCTGGTAGGGTATAATCTTTTCTGCTGCTGAATGAAATAGAAGATAGAAGAGGACAAAAAAAGACCTTGTCTCATCGGACAAGGCCTTTCCTCATTCTTTACGCTCTCTCCACTTTACCGCTTCTTAAGCAGGAAGTACAAACATACATTTTCTTTGCAGCACCGTTTGCTGTTTTTACTTTAACAGATTTGATGTTGGATTTCCACATCTTGTTTGATCTTCTATGGGAATGGCTCACGTTGTTCCCGAAATGAGCACCTTTTTCACAAATTGCACACTTTGCCATGGTAGCACCTCCTTAACATAGAATAAGTCCGTGTATACAAACTCACAACAATAGTTATTTTAACAGAAGATAAGAGGATTTGCAAGCGAAAATATAAAAATTTTAAATTAATATTTCGTTTTTGGGAAAGATATGTTAGAATGGTTCTATGAAAAAGCGGCTGCCCGGGGAATATGCGAAGCAGCGGCCAAGAAAAAAGCTATGGAGGTGTCCGTGCATGGATGGACTTGTTGATACAGGATTAGGTAAAATAATGATTGATACGGATGTCATCGCTACTTATGCGGGAAGCGTGGCAGTCGAATGTTTTGGAATCGTAGGCATGGCGGCGGTCAGTATGAAAGACGGGCTTGTTAAGCTCCTGAAGAAAGACAGCCTGAAGCATGGAATCAATGTCATCATCACCGATAATAAAATCACTCTGGAATTTCACGTGATCGTAGCGTACGGCGTGAGTATCTCTGCCGTGTCCGACAATCTCATCAGCAATGTGAAATACCGGGTGGAGGAATTTACCGGTTTGACTATAGAGAAGATCAATATCCTTGTAGAGGGCGTAAGAGTAATCGATTAATTAAGGAGGAAACTTGTTTTGAATACCAATACCGTTGACGCTAAGATGCTTGGCAGGATGTTTCTGGCTGGTGCCAAAAATCTGGAAGCTAAGAAAGAATGGATTAATGAACTGAATGTGTTCCCTGTACCGGATGGTGATACGGGAACGAATATGACGCTGACAATTCTGTCTGCTGCTTCCGAAGTAAGTGCTCTTGAGGATCCGACCATGAAGACACTGGCAAAAGCCATCTCTTCCGGTTCTCTGCGCGGGGCAAGAGGAAACTCAGGCGTTATCCTTTCTCAGCTTCTGAGGGGTTTTACAAAAACCATTGAACATTACGATACCGTGGATGCTCCTGTATTTGCGAAAGCATTTGAAAAAGGTGTGGAAACCGCCTATAAAGCTGTTATGAAGCCAAAGGAAGGAACCATCCTGACAGTAGCCAGAGGCGCGGCTGACAAGGCCCTGGAGATCGCGGAGGACTGCAGTGATCTTGGGAGTTTCTTCACAGATGTCATTGCCCATGCAGAACATGTGCTCTCCAGAACACCGGACATGCTTCCGGTCCTCAAAGAGGCGGGTGTTGTGGATTCCGGCGGTCAGGGACTTGTAGAGGTTCTCAAAGGTGCTTTTGACGGCTATCTGGGCAAAGAAATTGATATGAATTTTGAGAAGCCCAAATCCTCAGGCATGAGCAAACCGGTATCCGCAAAGGAGAGTAATATCAAATTCGGTTACTGTACAGAATTCATTATTATGCTGGAGAAGGCATTTCCGGAAAAAGAGGAACAAGCTTTCAAGGAGTTTCTTATGTCTATAGGAGATTCCCTGGTAGTTGTGGCAGATGATGAAATCGTTAAGGTGCATGTACATACCAATGATCCTGGTATGGCAATCCAGAAAGCCCTGACCTATGGCCAGCTCTCCAATATGAAAATAGATAACATGCGTCTGGAACACCATGAAAAGGTGATCAAAGAGGCAGAAAAGCTGGCAGCACAGCAGAGGGAATCCGTGCCGGAAAAAGAAGTGGGATTTATCTCTGTATCGGTAGGGGACGGCATGGGAGATATCTTCCGTGATCTGGGCGCCGATTATCTCATAGAGGGCGGACAGACTATGAACCCAAGTACAGAGGATATGCTGAAAGCCATTGAGCAGGTACATGCCAAGAATATATTTGTGTTCCCAAACAATAAAAATATTATTCTGGCAGCAAATCAGGCAAGGGATTTGACAGAGGATAAGAATATCATTGTCATTCCAACCAAGACCATTCCCCAGGGGATCACGGCTCTGATCAATTATGTACCGGAGAAGACAGTGGAGCAGAACACGGAGGAGATGCTGCAGTGCATCGGTAATGTAAAGACCGGACAGGTCACTTATGCGGTGAGAGATACCAGGATTGATGATAAGGAAATCCGGCAGGGTGATATTATGGGAATCGGCGACCACGGTATTTTAGCTGTAGGCGAGGGCGTGGAAGGGATTACCATGGAGACCATTGACGCTATGGTGGATGAAGATACAGAGATCATCAGCGTATATTACGGTTCCGATGTGAACAGGGAGGACGCCCAGCGTCTGGGTGAGAAGCTGGAGGAGCGTTATCCGGATTTTGATGTGGAAGTAAATAACGGCGGTCAGCCGATTTATTATTATGTGGTATCCGTGGAATAACCTGCGTGAAGGTACTGAACAGTTACAGAATAAGAGGTGTGGACGCGGCTTTAGCCTGCTGCGGAAACACCTCTTCTTTACACCAGGGGAAGGTTTTATACGGTCAGTCCGGTAAATACGCGGACTTGCCAAAGAGTTACGAAAGACAGCAGTGTCAGACAGGGATGGAGTAACAGATATGAGAGAAGCAGATGCAATCCGTTCCATCAAGGGAATTGGTGAGAAGACAGAAAAATTATTTGCGAAACTGGGGATACGAAGTGTGGGTGATCTGCTTAGATACTACCCCAGGGACTACGAAGAATATGCGCAGCCTGAGAGCATCCCAATGCTGAGGCCCGGGAAAAAGGCTGCTGTGGCCGGCAGGATAGCCGGAAAAGTTGGTGTGCGCAGTACAGGAAGGCTCACGGTGGTGACAGCTGTTCTGAAAGAGGAGGGAAAAAGCCTTTCCCTGACCTGGTATAACATGCCCTTTTTGAGAAATACCATATCCTCGGGAAGCTGCTACATATTTCGTGGAATGGTCACGGAAAAGAAAGGGCGCCTGACAATGGAGCACCCGGAGGTATTCACGCCTGAAAAGTACGGAGAGATGCTGCACACGCTGCATCCGGTTTACGGCCTGACCAAAGGACTTACGAATAAGCTGGTGGTCAAGACGGTACAGCAGGCTCTGGATGAGAAGGAGATCGTGCAGGAATATCTCCCGGAGGATTTCCGCAGCCATTATCACTTGGCGGAATATAACTTTGCGGTTTCTGAAATCCATTTTCCAAGAGACAAAAAGAATATGCTTCTGGGCAGAAGAAGGCTGGTATTTGATGAATTTCTATTTTTCATACTGGCTGTACGCATGATGAAAGAAAAGACCCAGGATGCTGCCAGCCATTTTACCATGAAACCCGTTTGGGAGACAGAGAATGTCATAGAGAACCTGCCCTACCCTCTGACCAATGCCCAGAGGCGTGTTTGGGGGGAGATCGAGAGGGATATGACAGGACATACCCTTATGTCCAGGCTGGTACAGGGTGATGTGGGAAGCGGAAAGACTATTATCGCATTTCTATCCATGATCCTGGCAGCTGTCAATGGATACCAGTCTGCGCTGATGGTTCCCACAGAGGTTTTGGCTGCCCAGCACTTTGAAGCGCTGAAAAAACTGTTAAAGGAGCAGGGACTGGCCTTTGAGCCGGTGCTGCTGACAGGTTCCTGTACAGCAAAGGAAAAGCGGATGATTTACGAGCAGATATCTTGCGGGCAGGCGAAAATGGTGGTGGGCACCCACGCCCTGATCCAGGAGAAGGTACAGTACGAGAACCTGGCTCTGGTCGTGACGGATGAACAGCACCGCTTTGGTGTGAACCAGAGAGATGACTTGTCTAAAAAGGGGGAGAAGCCCCATGTTCTTGTCATGAGTGCAACCCCCATACCCAGGACGCTGGCCATAATCCTGTACGGAGATTTGGATATTTCCGTCATTGACGAGCTTCCGGCAAGAAGACTGCCCATAAAAAACTGTGTGGTAGATATTTCTTACCGGCCAAAAGCATATGCTTTTATGGAGCGGGAGATTCAGGCCGGAAGACAGGTCTATGTCATCTGTCCCATGGTGGAGGAGAGTGAAGGGCTGGAAGCGGAAAATGTACTGGATTACACAGAGCGCCTGCGAAACATCATGCCTCCGGACATAAAGACAGAGCCACTTCACGGCAGAATGAAACCCGCTGACAAAAATAAGATCATGAGTGCCTTTGCTTCCGGTGAGATACAGATTCTGGTATCCACTACAGTGGTGGAGGTAGGTGTGAATGTTCCCAATGCCACAGTCATGATGGTGGAGAACGCGGAGCGATTCGGCCTGGCGCAGCTTCACCAGCTCAGAGGACGCGTAGGGCGCGGGGAACATCAGTCTTACTGCATATTCATGCAGGGGCAGGACGCCCAGGAGACAAAGGAGCGTTTGGAGATTCTGGTAAAATCCAACGACGGCTTTGAAATCGCAGGGGAGGATCTGCGGCTCCGGGGACCGGGGGATCTGTTCGGAATCCGTCAGAGCGGAGATATGGAATTTGCTCTGGCTGATATATACCAGGATGCCCAGGTGTTGAAAGAGGCCAGTGAAGCGGGAGGAGCAATCCTGAAGCTGGACCCGGATTTATCACTGGAACAACACAGAAGGCTCAAGGCACGTCTTCTGGATTATGCGAAGGAACGGCTGGAGCTGCCGGGACTATAGAGAAAAGGTGCGTAACGGTGAAGATACTGAACAGTTACCAAGGTGTGACAGCATGAAGAAAAATGCATTAGCAAAAGATTTTTTTATGGAGATAAAAAAGACCAGGAACCGGTTTCTGTCCATTATGCTCATTGCAGCACTGGGCGTTGCTTTTTTTGCCGGTGTGAGGGCAGCGGCTCCGGATATGAATATGTCGGCAGACCTTCTGTATGACAAGAGCAATTTCATGGATATCCGCGTACTGGGCGACCTGGGTCTTACAGAGAAAGACATAGAGGCGATCCGGGATATAAAGGGTGTGGAGAATGTGCGGGGCGGCTACAGTGCCGATGTGCTCTGCAGTACAGAGGAAGCACAGCTTGTAGTCCGCATGATGTCGGCCAATGACCATATCAACAAGATAACAGTAAAACAGGGCCGTATGCCAAAAAAACCAAACGAATGCCTTGCGGACGAACGGTTTTTAAGCCTTTCAGGCTATAAGGTAGGGGATACGGTCACTGTAAAATCCGGTACGGATGACGATATCGGGGATACACTTGCGGTCACAGAATATAAAATTGTGGGAAGCGGAACCACTGCCTATTATCTCAGTCTGGACAGAGGAACCAGCAAGATAGGAAACGGGGAGCTGAGCAGCTTCCTGGTTATTCCTCCGGAAAGCTTTTCCCTGGAAGTGTATACAGAGGCCGTGATACGTGTAGCAGGAGCCGGAGAACTCTTGTCAGGATCTGAGAAGTACGAGGATACGGTAAAAGAAGTGGAAGACCGGCTGGAAGCCATTGCAGACGGCCGTTGTAAGATCCGCTATGAGTCGGTTCGCCGGGAAGGTCAGGAAAAACTGGATGATGCGTCCGCGGAGATAGAGGAGAACCGGAAGAAGCTTGCGGATGCAAAAAAGGAACTGGATGACGGAGAAAAAGAACTCACGGATGCGGAACAAAAACTTGCGGATGCAAAAGAGGAATTAAAAACCGCCAGGGACAAATTGACTGACGGGGAAGCCCAGCTTGCAGACGGCCAGGCACAGGTGGCGGATGGTGAGAGCCAGATCGCAGAGGGATGGAACTCCTATTATGAAAATGCGTCCACTCTGAAAGAAAAGACGCAGGAACTGGAAGATGCCCGGGCGCAGACTGCAGACGGTGAGCAGCAGATTGCGGAGGGCTGGCAGGAAATTGGCACACAAAAAGCAGCGCTTGCGGATGGTCGAAGCCAGATCGAGGAGGGGAAAGCCCAGATAGCCCAGAGCAAACAAAAGCTGAATGACGGAATCGCACAGACAAAAAACGGTATTGCCCAGGTAGAGCAGAAAATCCAGGAGATAGAGGCAGGTCTGCCTGCTGTCCAAAACGGTATTACAGAGGTTACGGATGGCATCAGCCAGGTGGAAGCAGCACTAGCGGATCTGCAGCAGAAACAGGCGGCTGTCCGGGATGGGATTGCCCAGTTAGAAGAGCAGCTTGCCGCTTTGCCCCCTGAGGCGGAGGATATCCGGCAGCAGTTAGAAGCCCAGCTTGGTCAGGCGAGAGAGCAGGAGGCAGCACTTGCAGCAGGAATCACAGCCGCTGGGGAGAAGCAAACCGGCCTTCAGTCAACTCTGCAGCAGCTTCAGGAACAGAAGGAACAGATGGATCAGGGCCTTCTGGTACTCAAAGAGCAGCAGAATACCCTGCCAGTCACATTGGAGGATCTTCAAAAGCAGTTAGCCCAGGTGGAGGAGCAGGAAAAGACCTTGGCATCCAAGGAGGCAGAGCTTGGGGCGGGGGAGAACCAGTTGGCCCAGGCGGAGGAACTCATCAAGGAGAAGGAGCAGGAGCTGGAAGCTGGAAAGTTTCAGGTGGAGGAAGGTGCAGTCCAGCTGGCTGACGGAGAAGATCAGCTAGATGAGGCCAGGGCACTTCTGGAATCCAAGGAAACAGAGCTTGCAAGCGCCAAAAACCAGCTCATCCAGTCAAAAAAAGAACTGGATGACGGAAAAGCACAGCTTGCGGACGGAGAAAAAGAAATCGCAGACGGGGAGTCTGAGATTGAGGAGAACCGGCAGAAGCTTGCGGATGGACGCAGAGAATACGAAGATAAAAAAGCCGATGCCGACGAGAGGATAGCGGATGCCCGGCAAAAAGTTGCGGATGGGCAGAAGGAACTGGACGAACTGGATGTGCCGGAATGGCACGTTCTCAACCGTGATCACATACAGACTTATGTGGAGTACGAGCAGGATGCTGACAGGATCAAGGCTATCGGGGATGTATTTCCGGCAATCTTTTTCCTGGTTGCATCCCTCATATGCCTGACCACCATGACCCGCATGGTGGAGGAAGAGAGAACCCAGATCGGCACCTTGAAGGCGCTGGGATATAGTAAGTTATCCATAGCGGCAAAATATTTGTGTTATGCCCTCCTGGCGTCTCTTATAGGCAGCCTGGCGGGGCTGGTGGCAGGGCAGAAGATACTGCCGCCTGTCATTATCAATGCTTATGGCATTCTTTATAATAACCTTCCTGAGGTAGTGGCACCCCTTCATGTGGGGTATTCCGTGTCATCCACACTTCTGGCTATTGCCTGCACCACAGCCGCAGCCGGAATCGCCTGTTATAAAGAGCTTATGTCCACACCTGCAACACTGATGCGGCCAGCAGCTCCAAAGTCAGGAAAAAGAGTGCTGCTGGAACGGGTGGGGATCATCTGGAATCACTTAAGCTTTACCAACAAATCCACAGTCCGCAACCTGTTCCGTTATAAGAAGCGGTTTTTCATGACTGTGCTGGGCATCGGCGGATGCATGGGACTTCTGCTGGTGGGATTCGGCGTCAAGGATTCTGTCCGTTCCATTGGCACGATCCAGTATAATGACCTGCTGTCCTATCATGCAGAGGTGGTTCTGGAGGATAAGGTGACACAGGAGGAAAAGGACGAAGTGGTGAAAGCCATGGAGAAGGATAAGGACATCAAATCATTCATGGCAGTTTACAAGACATCCATGGATATTGAAAACGTGAAAGAGGATGTGACGAAAAGCGCCTATGTCATGGTCCCGGAAGATGCAAAAGAATTCAAAAAATATGCTGACCTGCGCAGCCGCACAACAAAAGAACATTATGAGCTGTCAGATGACGGGATCATCATATCGGAAAAACTGGCAAAGCTGCTGGATGTGAAGGAAGGCGACACGGTGGTCCTGAAAGAGGAGGAGACGGACCGTTTTGAAGTGAAGGTTTCCCATATTACAGAGAATTATTTCCTTCATTACATTTACATTTCACCCAAACTGTACAGCCAGGTGTTCGGTGAAACGCCGGAATTTGTGGATTATCTTACGATCAATAGCTCCACGGAAAGTTCTTTTGAAGATAGTATGCAGGAAAAATATATGGCATATGACCAGGTGTCCGAAGTGTCTTTTATCACCAAAACAGCGGACAGGATCGCCAATATGCTGAAAAGCCTTGATACGGTCATCTATGTACTGGTCATCGCTGCAGGCCTGCTGGCGTTTGTTGTATTATATAATCTGAATAACATTAATATCAGTGAGCGGATCCGGGAGCTGGCTACTTTAAAGGTCCTTGGATTTTATGATATGGAAGTATCCAGATATGTACTCAGAGAGAATGTCTGCCTGACGCTTATTGGGTGTTTTCTGGGGATTTTCTTTGGAAAAATCCTGCATAGGTTTGTGATCCTCACAGCGGAAACGGATATTATGATGTTCGGCAGAGACATTGAAATCATCAGTTTTGTGTACAGTATCCTGATTACTTTATTCTTTTCAGCAGTGGTAAATTTCTTCATGCATTTCCGCCTAAAAAAGGTGGATATGGTGGAGTCCATGAAAAGTGTGGAGTAAAAAACTTGAATTTTTTTAAAAAAAGGTATATGATTAACGGGAAAATCGAAATTTCAAAGGGTATGTAAAAGGAGGAGATTTATTATGCCTATTAAGAAATCAACGACAAAAGCAGCAGCAACAGAGGCTGTGAAGACAACGACCGACGAGAAAAAGACAGAAGCAGTAACCGCTGCAGAACCAGTGAAAACTGCGAAAACCACAGAGAAAAAACAGCCTGTAAAACGTGCCGCTGCAAAGAAAGCCGTAGCTGAGAAAAAAGCTGCTGTAAAACCTGCTGCAAAGGCTGCAGAAGCAAAGAAATGTGTTTATGTTCAGTGCATGGGCAGTGAATACAAGGTTGAAGATATTGAGAACAGTGTAAAAAAAGCATGGATGGACGAGACCGGAAAAAAAGAGAGCGACATCAAAGAAATGCAGATTTACATCAAACCGGAAGAGAATGCCGCTTACTATGTGATCAACAAGGAATACAAAGAAGGCGGAAATAAAGTAGATTTATAAGAACGTGCTTTCATGAGGTTTTATGTAAAAGGAAAAGAGGGAGCTCCTTCATTGGGAAGAAGCGCCCTCTTTTTTGAATGAAGGCTCATTCAGTTTTGCTGAACATTACTGTTCAGAACTTTTTAAGCTTCTAATTAAAGCTGAGTAGAACCGTTAGACATCGGAGTGGATCCTCCGCTTGACATCTGTCTTTCCTGTGCTTCGATCATTTTCTTAACCATATAACCACCAACAGAACCGTTCTGTTTGGAAGTCAGGTTTCCGTTGTAACCGTCTGTAAGCGGTACACCTAACTCATTGGCTACCTCATATTTAAAACGGTTTAATGCACTCTTTGCTTCGGGTACTGCTGCGCTGTTAGAAGAATTTGTGTTAGACATTTTTTCTTCCTCCTTAAATGTTTTGTTTTTTTGTTACAATGGTAGTATGTGATTTATTTATATTTTTACACATAGAAGTTCTTTCAAGTTTTGACAAATTTTGTGAATTGTATTACAATAAGGGTTCAGTGAATAAAACATTTAATTTGCGCAGGTTGATTTGTATAAATCTGTAAAATATGTATAAAATTTAAAATAATAATTGCAGTTAGTTGTTATATTTGCTATAATTGTTCTGATAAAAGAAAATGAGGATGATAGAATATGAATGTTGGTATTATAGCGCACAACAGTAAAAAACCTCTGATTGAAGATTTTTGTATTGCTTATAAGAATATTCTGGCAAAACACCAGGTCTATGCCACCGGGACAACGGGCAGAAGGATTGAGGAAGTGACCAATCTGCATGTTCACAAGTTCCTTCCGGGAAGCATGGGCGGAGATAAGCAGTTTACAGAAATGATAGAGCGGGGAGATATAGATATGGTGATCTTTTTCTATAACCCGGCTATGATCGATCAGAAAGAACCGGATGTCTACCAGATTTCCCGGTGCTGTGACCAGTACAATATCCCTATCGCTACGAATATCGCTACAGCAGAATCCCTGATTCTGGGACTTGACCATGGTGATCTGGATTGGCGGCTGAGTAAGTAGAGAAAAGGAATTACAACAAGATGAGAGTGATTGCAGGAAGTGCAAAGAGTATGCCCCTCAAGACAATCCCCGGTACGGACACCCGGCCGACCACCGACAGAATCAAGGAGACGCTGTTTAATATGCTGCAGCCTTACCTATGTGAATGCCGGTTCCTGGATACTTTTTCAGGCAGTGGTGCTATCGGAATTGAAGCATTGAGCAGAGGGGCATATTCGTGTGTCTTTATAGAAAAAAATAAAAAAGCGGCAGAGTGCATTCGGGAAAATCTGAAGTTTACCCGGCTTGCTGATAAAGCAGAACTTTACTGCCAGGACGTTTTTTCTGCCCTGGGCGTTCTGGAGGGCAGCGAGCCCTTCGGCTGTATTTTCATGGACCCTCCCTACAATAGGGAACTGGAAAAACAGGTGCTTTCGGTGCTTTCCCAAGCATCCTTTGTGGATGAGGATACCCTGATCGTGGTGGAAGCCTCCTTAGAGACACCCTTTGATTATCTGGAAGAGTACGGCTTCACTATGGTAAAAGACAAGAGATACAAAACGAACCGGCACATTTTCCTGAGAAAGGCATGAGATACGAGCGATGGTGAGAGCAATATATCCGGGCAGCTTTGACCCGGCAACTTTTGGACATCTGGACGTGATAAAGAGGGCAGCGGAGCTTTTTGATGAGGTGATTGTTGGAGTTTTGATGAATTCTGAAAAAAGTCCGTTGTTTTCTGTCGAAGAACGTGTTAATATATTAAAGAAAGTGACGGCGGATATCCCGAACCTGAAAGTGACATCATTTTCAGGGCTGTCGGTGAATTTCGCAAGAAGCTGTGATGCCAAGGTGATTATCCGCGGTCTGCGGGCAATTACTGATTTTGAATATGAACTGCAGATGGCACAGACCAACCGGGTGCTTGCCAGGGATGTGGATACCATGTTTCTGACTACCAGCCTGGAATATGCCTACTTAAGTTCCACCACTGTAAAAGAAGCCGCCTATTTCGGCGCGGATATATCTAAGTTCGTTCCGGAGTACGTCGTTGAAAAAGTGAGAGAAAAATTCGCACAGAAGGAAAAAAAGTAAGAATACAATAAGGAGAATGATTATGAGTAGCAGAATTGAACAGATTATCGAAGAAATTGAAGAATATGTAGAGAGCTGCAAATATCAGCCATTGTCCACCACCAAAATCGTAGTGAACAAGGAAGAATTAGAAGAACTTCTTCGTGAACTGCGTATGAAAACTCCGGATGAGATCAAGAGATACCAGAAGATCATCAGTAACAAAGATGCCATCCTGGCAGATGCCCAGGCTAAGGCAGATACCATTATTGCTGAGACTAAAGTTCAGGTACAGGAGATGGTAAAGGAGTCTGAGGTGATGCAGCAGGCATACGCACAGGCCAATGAGACAGTGAATACCGCTAACCGTCAGGCTCAGGAGATCATTGACGCGGCAACCAATGATGCCAATAACCTGCGTCTCAGTGCAATTTCCTATACAGATGAAATGATGGCTAATATGGGCCAGATCATGGCCAACACTCTTGAGGATGCAGGCGCAAAATACAACGAGTTTGTCCGTTCCCTGCAGGCTTCTCTGGATGTGATCAACAGAAACAGAAGCGAACTGCAGCCCCAGCTTGGAGGAGCAGCGCCGGTACAGGAAACTGCACCGACAGAGAGCGTATCTTTGGACGATGATGATTTAGATGATTTCGATGAATAAAATTGCCAGAAGGCCTGTGAGCAGAAAGTTGACGATTTTTGCCCATATGTAAGGCCCGAAGGAAAGGTCTGTTCCCGCAAGCATGGATTTTGTCTGAGCTGCAACGCAGATTCCGCCGAAGGCAGTGATCCCCAGCAGCATAGGGTACAGGATCGTAAGGTCCCAGCCAGTACCTGCCAGGGCAGTGATGCCGGTGGTCATTTCTGTGATGCCGCACATGAGATACATAACAGGCCCTAAAGGTGCAAATACCTTTTTAATGACACCCTGGAAGACAGAAAAGAGGATGATATATCCTCCCAGTTTTGTGATGGACTCAAATCCGTTCATAATAGAGGTATCCAGAATTTCTCCCACGGGGGATTGGATGGATATCTCTTTTTCGTTTCTTTTGTTTTCTGCATGATCGTCAGAATCAGCGGCAATGGCCTGGCGGTCGGCTCTCCTTCGGAAAAGGAGGCAGCACAGATAGTTGGCAAGATAGATGATGCCATAGGTAGGCAGGATCAGTGCCTTCTGGCCAAGGGCCTGCAGACAGACATAGGAAGATAGGAAGGAGGGACCGGGGTGGTTGGCAAAGGTGAGCAGGTATTCGGCCTCTTTTTTGGAAATACGTTTTTCCAGGTAGAGGTCAGCAGTCACTTTGGCGCCCATGGGATAGCCGCAAACAAGGCCAAGGATCAGAGCGTAGGCACCGTCACAGGAGAGGGCGAAAAAGCGGTGCCACAGTCCGGCGGGGATACGGATCCAGTTTTTCAGCAGGTCAGTCTTGATCAGCAGGTTTGAGATGATCATAAAGGGCAGCAGGGAAGGCAGCAGGGTTTCAAACCAAAGCATCAGGCCGGAGGCTGCGCAGGTGAAGGAGGTGTCCGGGAATAGGAGGAGGAATGCAAGCATAATAAGGAAGGGGAGCAGGGAGAGGGAGCGTTTCATGAGGGGCCTCTTTTGGGTTTTTTTAAGTATATGCGAGGGAATGTGGATGAATGCGGACGGAAGCGTATGGGAGAAGGCCGGGGGAGAGGCGGTATGCGTGTGAGTGAAGCGTTCCGCTGCCACGGAGCTAACCTGCTCCCATTTCCTAAATTCATCGGCAATGGCCTCTTCATTAAGGAACTGGGGCAGGTGGATCTCCGCGGCGCTCCACTAAACATCACTCACACGCATACCGCCTCTCCCCCGGCCTTCTCCCATACGCTTCCTGGTTTTCACTGGCTCAGGGGTGTGTTTGAAAGGCGGACTGCGTTTAAGGAAGTGTATTGAAAGGTGGACTGCATTTAGGGAAGTGTATTGGAAGGTGGACTGCGTTTAAGGAAGTGTATTGGAAGGTGGACTGCGTTTAAGGAAGTGTATTGGAAGGTGGACTGCGTTTAAGGAAGTGTATTGGAAGGTGGACTGTGTTTAAGGAAGTGTATTGGAAGGTGGACTGCGTTTAAGGAAGTGTATTGAAAGGTGACTGCGTTTGAGGAAGTGTATTGAAAGGTGACTGCGTTTGAGGAAGTGTATTGGAAGGTGGACTGCGTTTAAGGAAGTGTATTGAAAGGTGGACTGCATTTAAGGAATTGTATTGAAAGATTAACTACGTTTAAGTAGAAGTTTATATTGCTGTCAGGGATGTGCCCAGGTAATTGCCGATAATAAATAGATACTTAGGGTTTTGTTTTTATAAAAACGTAGATTTGTTTTTTACTACTAATAAAAATTTTTACATGTTTTCTAGTTCCGGAGAGAATAGCAGGAGAGGTGGGGGGAAGGGAGCTGTGTCAGCGAGGTTAAGTGGAGGAGCCTGTGAGATCCACCGATTACGGAGACTTGGCGCGAACCCGCTGGTGAGCGTCTTAGTCGCAGTTATCGGTTAGCTCACTGGTTCCGGAACGTCGAGCGGACACAGCCCCCTTCCCCCCACCTCTCCGTCCGTGAGCCACCCCAAAAAAAAACAAGTAAAAAAAACCACCCTCCTATCCCTTGCCAATCAGGGGAGAATGTGACAAAATAGAAGACAGCAGAGGAATAAAATTACAGGAGGAATTGATATGTCAGTATTAGAGAATCTGAAACCGGAAAGAGTTTTTCATTATTTTGAGGAGATTACAAAAATTCCCCATGGCTCTGGGAATACGCAGGGGATCAGTGATTATCTTGCGGATTTTGCCAAGGCGCATGGACTTCGTTATATTCAGGATGAAAGCGGGAATGTGATCATATTTAAGGAGGCTGCCGGCGGATATGAGAATGCTCCGGCGGTGATTCTGCAGGGACATGTGGATATGGTCTGTGAGAAGCTTCCAAACAGTACCCATGATTTTACAAAAGACCCGCTCACACTTTTTGTTGAGGGGGATGTGATACATGCGGACGGCACTACGCTGGGTGGTGATAACGGGATTGCTGTAGCCTATGAGCTGGCTATTTTGGAGGATGATAAACTGCAGCATCCGGCCATTGAGGCTGTGTTTACCGTGGATGAGGAGATTGGACTTTTGGGAGCATCTGCTCTGGATACGACTTCCATGAAAGGGAAGTATCTGATCAATCTGGACTCTGAGGAGGAGGGGATTCTCTGGGCAGGCTGTGCGGGCGGTATGACAAGTATTAGTGAGCTGCCTGTAAAGTATCAGGAGAGAACAGGGATTTGCTATGATATTAAGGTGGATGGACTTCTGGGCGGCCACTCCGGGGCAGAGATTGATAAAATAAGGGCAAACGCCACACTGCTTATGGCAAGGTTTCTCCATGAGTTCAGAGAGTATGGGGAGTTTGGACTTATTTCCCTAAATGGCGGACAAAAGGATAATGCGATTCCCCGTCAGGCACAGGCTTCTGTACTGGTGGAAGCAGAAGATGGGGAAAGGCTGGTAAGCTATGCCGAAGAATTTACGCAGATGCTCAGAAAAGAATATACAGGTACGGATGAGGGAATCACGGTGACGGCTGCGTGTAAGGGCGAGAAGAGCGCACAGGTGCTTCACCCTGTAAGCCAGGAAAAAGTCATCTTCTTCCTTGTAAACTATCCAAACGGTATTCAGAAGATGTGCGGATTTATTGAGGGACTTGTGGAGACATCCTGCAATGTGGGTGTTACCAGACTGACGGAGGCGTGTTTGACCTGCTCCGCCAGTGTGAGAAGCTCCGCAGGTTCAGCGAAAAAAGCACTGGGTCAGAAAATACAGTATCTGACGGAATTTTTAGGCGGTGAGTATCATGTGGAAGGGGATTATCCTTCCTGGGAGTATCGTCAGGATTCTGTTCTGCGTCCGCTGATGGTCCAGGTTTACAAAGAAATGTTTCAGGAGGAGCCTGCTGTACAGGTGATCCATGCGGGTCTGGAATGCGGATTGTTCTACGAGAAGATTCCGGGACTTGACTGTATTTCCATAGGACCGGATATGAAGGATATCCATACTTCTGAGGAGACACTTTCCATCTCCTCCACAGCCAGAGTCTATGAATATCTGCTGGAAGTATTAAAAAGATTGAAATGATAGAAAGCACGCTCCGCGAACTTTCTATTGTCATAAATAATTGAAATAATTGGAATATTTTCCCCTGTCTGTTCATAAAATGATATGTACGGGTAAGAGCGGGCTTTTTTATGCTCTGGTACAGGCACAGCCGAATTTTATGTCAGATGGGGGAATTTTTGTGCGGAAATGGATACTGTTTTTTCTGATTTTGGTGTTTGCAGATGTTTTTGCCATCAGTTCCCTGAAAGAACATGTTTCCCTGGAAACCCTGCGGGAAGCCGGGATTCCTGTTCAGGAGATGGAGAAAGCAGGTATGTCTTCTGAGGAGATGGAACTTTTTCTGCCTTTTTGGCAGGATATGGAGTATTTTCCTCTTGCCGTTTGCCCTGTGGAAAAGGAAGATCCGTTTTCTTTTGCGGATACCTGGATGGAGGAGCGGAATTATGGGGGAAAACGGAAACATGAAGGCTGCGATATTTTCGGTAAAGCAATGCTTTCCGGGTATTACCCTGTCATCAGTGTCACAGACGGAACTGTGGAGAAGGTGGGATGGCTCCCCTTGGGAGGCTGGAGGATTGGAATCCGAAGTCCGGGAGGAGGCTATTTTTATTATGCCCATCTGAGTGGTTACGGCAGGGAATTTCGGGAGGGGGAAGCTGTGAAAGCAGGAGAGCTTCTGGGGTTTCTGGGTGACAGCGGATATGGTGAAGAGGGGACACGCGGGAAGTTTGCACCCCATTTACATATGGGATTATACGTGAGATACGGTAGTGAGGAGGAATATGCCTTAAATCCGTATCCTGTGCTTGTATACCTGAAGAATCATACAAAGGAGATAAGTTACTGAATTTCTATGGTGAGAGCTATGGAAATATGCTATACTTAATATACCTTACGCGAAAACCAGGCCGTTATAGGGAAATCAAAGCGCGCGGCTCTGGATACCCATTCGGGCACCCCGCAAATTGTGCCGCAAAAGATGCGGCTGCGATCAGGGACAGAAAAACAGGCGCACTGGTAAGGAGTAATGTCTTATGGAGATACATTTATGGCGTGAACTGCTGATTCCGTATGAACTTGCTGTCAAAGAGCTGGTTATCAAATTTAACCATCTGAAGAAGGAGCACAAAGAAAAGGACCTGTACTCCCCCATCGAGCAAGTAAGCGGAAGAGTCAAAACAATTAACAGTATTCTGGAGAAAATGCAGAGAAAAAATATATCCTGGGCAGACCTGGAGGAGAAGGTGGAAGATATCGCCGGCATCCGGGTCATCTGCCAGTTTTATGAAGATATTGAAAAAGTAGCAGAGATAATAAGAAAGCGCCGGGATATGCAGGTGGTGGAGGAGAAGGATTATCTCACACACATGAAAGAGAGTGGATACAGAAGCTATCATATGATCGTTCTGTATCATGTGGAGACTTTAGACGGCCCAAAAGAGATCAGGGCTGAGATTCAGATCCGTACCCTTGCCATGAATTTCTGGGCAACCATTGAACATTCCCTGCAGTACAAGTACAAGGGAAATATGCCGCTTCATTTAAAGGCGCGGCTGAACCATGCGGCCCAGTCCATTCTGCTTTTGGATGAAGAAATGTCATCTGTACGCAGTGAGGTTATGGACGCACAGAATTCCATGCTGCACCAGTCGAATCTGGTGACCGGAATCCTGAATAATATTGAGAATCTATACCACTACTCCAACAAGCGGGAAGTGGCAAAAATACAGGATGAATTTTACCGGATCTATGAGACAAAGGATTTGTCCAGGCTGGAGAGGTTCCACCGGGAACTGGATATTATCGCTGAGGGCTATCGGGCCCAGGCAGTGGCTACAGAAGAGATTATGTAAAGGAAAAGGTAACTGGAAAGGTACATTCAGTTACACAGAAAGAAAAATGAATCTGCCGAGTGCTTATGAACAAGAAATGAAAGAACTGCTGGGCACGGAGCTGGAGGCCTATAAAAAGAGCCTTGACCTGCCGGTGATGCAGGGGCTTCGTGTCAATTCAGCAAAGATCACATGTGAAGAATTTGAGGCTGTCTCCCCCTTCTCCATGGAGAAAGTACCCTGGATACCCAATGGGTATTTTCTGAAGGAGGAGGAGCGTGCATCCAGGCATCCTTATTATTATGCGGGACTTTATTACATCCAGGAGCCAAGTGCTATGACACCGGCCAGCAGGCTTCCCGTGGAGCCTGGGGATTATGTGCTGGATTTATGCGCGGCTCCCGGCGGCAAGGCCACGGAGCTGGGCAGCCGGCTTGGAGGAGAGGGATTGCTTTTTGCAAATGACATCAGCAGCAGCCGGGCTAAGGCTTTATTGAAAAATCTGGAGATGGCCGGCATTCCCAATATCTACGTGACCAGCGAGGACCCGGAGGTGCTTGAGAGAAATTTTTCAGGTTTTTTTGATAAAGTGCTTATTGATGCACCCTGTTCCGGGGAGGGAATGTTCCACCGGGAACCCAGGATGATGGAATACTGGAAGGAGAGAGGGCCTGAGGCTTATGTCCCCATACAGAAAAAACTCATTCTTCAGGGGGCCGGTATGCTGCGCGGGGGAGGAATGCTTTTATATTCCACCTGCACATTTTCAAGGAAAGAGGACGAGGAAGTGATTGAATATCTGCTGCAGAATATGCCGGATATGCGTCTGAAGGAGATCCTTCCCTACGAAGGATTTGCAAAAGGCGCCGGACTTGAAAAATGTGTCAGGATTTTCCCGCACAGAATGCCCGGTGAAGGGCATTTTCTGGCTTTACTGGAAAAGAGCCAAAAGACTGGGGAAGACAGCGGCAGAGACAGGCGGCGTCCGGGAAAGAGAAAGCCGCAGAAGATGCCGGATTGTGTGGAGGAGTTTCTGTCACTTTTGGCCTGCCCCATAGACAGAGAGAGGCTGAAACTGGACCGTGACAGACTTTACCTTCTTCCCATTAGGGAGGAGATGCCGAAACTCCGCTATCTCCGCACAGGGCTCTATCTGGGGGATTTGAAGAAAAACAGATTTGAGCCTTCCCAGGCACTGGCTATGGCCTTAAAGCCAGAGGCGTTTGTCTCCTGCATCCGGCTGGAACCGGAGGATGTGCGGGCAGTCAAATACCTAAAAGGGGAGACCCTGGATGTATCGGATCTGCCGGTCACAAAGCAGAAGGGGTGGCAGCTCATCTGTGTGAAAGATTATCCTTTAGGTTTTGGCAAGCTGGCGGGAGGCGTTCTGAAGAATAAATATTATGCCGGATGGAGATGGCAGTAATGGGAAAGATGCGATTGGACAAATACCTGGCTGATATGGGGCTGGGCACCAGAAGCGAAGTGAAAAAGTTTTTGAAAGGCGGGCAGGTGACAGTAAACGGCGGGACCGTCACAAAACCGGAGTTTAAGGTTGACCCTGATACCGATGAGATTTTGGCTTCCGGGGAGAAAGTGGCATATGAAGATTTTGAATATTATATGCTGAATAAGCCCCAGGGCGTAGTCTCCGCCACAGAGGACAGCAGGGAGAAAACGGTTCTGGACTGCATAGTTTCAAAAAAGAGGAAAGATTTGTTTCCTGTAGGACGTTTGGATAAGGACACAGAAGGCCTGCTCCTCATCACCAATGACGGGGCTTTGGCTCACAGGCTGCTCTCACCGAAAAAGCATGTGGACAAGACATATTTTGTACGCCTGAGAGAAAACCTGTCACAGGAGGACAGCAGAAAGCTGTGTGAAGGTGTGGATATCGGTGAAGAAAATCTGACCATGCCTGCAGATATCACCGGGTTTGTGCCTGGAGACAGGCAGTGCTGCATCACCATCAGGGAAGGAAAATTCCACCAGGTAAAGCGTATGTTTGCATCTGTGGGTAATGAAGTGGTATACTTAAAAAGGCTCTCCATGGGCCCGCTTATTTTGGATGAAGAGCTGAAACCCGGACAGTACCGAAAACTTTCGGCGAAAGAGATAGAAAGGTTAAAGAACAATGCTTGAAAATATCAATGCAGTATTATTTGATTTGGATGGAACCCTGGTGGATTCCATGTGGATGTGGAAGGCTGTGGACGAGGAGTTTCTGGCTATGAAAGGGCTGGAGGTGCCGGAGAATCTGGAAGAGTTCCAGCAGGAGCTGGAGGGAATGGGATTTACAGAGACTGCGGCATATTTTAAAGAACGCTTTGCCCTTCCGGATTCTTTGGAAGCCATTAAAAGCACCTGGGTCACCATGGCAGAACACAAATACTGCCATGAGATTCCTCTGAAAAAAGGGGTGCGGGAGTTTTTAGGTTATTTAAAAGAGAAAGAGATCCCCGCTGCCATCTGTTCCAGTAACAGCAAGGAGCTGATTTTGATGGTGCTGAAGGCCCACTCTATAGAAAATTATTTTTCCAGCATCACTACCTGCTGTGATGTGCCGGCCGGTAAACCGGCACCGGATGTGTACCTGAAAACAGCAGCGGGATTACATAAAAACCCTGAGGAATGTCTGGTGTTTGAAGATGTCCCTATGGGGATACTGGCAGGAAAGAATGCGGGCATGAAGGTCTGTGCCATGGAGGATGCCTTCAGTGCACAGCAGACAGATCAGAAGAGAAATTTGGCAGATTACTATATTGCGGATTATTTCCAGGTGATGGACCATACTTATGAGGTGCTCATATGATGACAGAGTTTTTGCCGGTAACTGGTAAAGAGATGGAACAAAGAGGAATCACCCGGCCGGACTTTGTCTTTGTGAGCGGTGATGCCTATGTGGACCATCCCTCTTTCGGCACGGCTATCATTGCCAGGCTTCTGGAATCTTACGGCTATCGTGTGGGGATCATTGCCCAGCCTGACTGGAAGGATGAGAACAGCATCTCGGTGTTTGGAGAACCGCGCCTTGCCTTTTTGGTGTCAGCAGGTAATATGGATTCCATGGTGAACCATTATACCGTATCAAAAAAGCACCGCAGTACGGACGCTTATTCCCCCGGCGGAAAAATGGGGCTTCGCCCCGACCGGGCAGTTATCGTGTACGGCAATCTGATACGCAGAACTTATAAACACACGCCTGTGATCATCGGCGGTATTGAGGCTTCGCTCAGAAGATTCGCCCATTATGATTACTGGTCTGATTCCCTGAAACGTTCAGTGCTTCTGGACTCCGGGGCGGATATGATCTCTTACGGAATGGGAGAAAAAAGTATCCTTGCCATAGCAAGGGCGCTCAATGAGGGGACTCCGGTCAGTGATATACACCATATACCGGGCACGGTATACCGTACAAAGGAATTGCCGGGCGGTGTGCTCCTGCCATCCTATGAGGAGCTGTGCAAAGACAAGAAGGCCTATGCCGAGAGTTTTCGTATCCAGTATGAAAATATGGATCCTTTTACAGGGAAAGTTTTGGCAGAACCCTATGAGAAGCAGGGATATCTGGTACAGAACCCGCCGTCTAAGCCCCTCACGACACAGGAGATGGATGAGGTCTATCATCTGCCTTATACCCGCACGTACCACCCCATGTATGAGAAAATGGGGAAAATACCGGCAATTGAAGAAATCAAGTTCAGTCTCACCAGCAACCGGGGATGCTTCGGAGGCTGCAATTTTTGTGCCCTTGCCTTTCATCAGGGGCGGATCGTACAGGCAAGAAGCCATGAATCCATTCTGAATGAGGCAGTTATGTGCACAGAGGAGAAGGCGTTCAAGGGATACATCCACGATGTGGGAGGCCCTACCGCAGATTTCCGTCATCCTGCCTGTAAAAAGCAGATGACTAAGGGGGTCTGCAAAAACCGGCAATGCCTGTTTCCAAAGCCCTGCAAAAATCTGGAGGCGGACCACAGGGATTATCTGGAGCTTTTGGCAAAGCTGCGTGAGATTCCGGGAATTAAGAAAGTATTTATCCGCTCCGGAATCCGCTTTGATTATGTGGAGGCAGACCGGGACAAGGAATTTTTGGAGAAGCTGGCACAACACCATGTGAGCGGACAGCTCCGGGTGGCACCGGAACACGTGTCAGACAAAGTGCTTTTCTATATGGGAAAACCGGAACATGCTGTATATGAAACATTTTTGAAGGATTTTGAAAAGGCAAACGCACGCACAGGGAAAAAGCAGTATGCAGTGCCCTACTTCATGTCCTCCCATCCGGGATGCACCATGAAGGAGGCAGTGAAACTGGCGGAATATGTGCGGGATATGGGATTCACGCCGGAGCAGGTGCAGGATTTTTATCCGACGCCGTCCACCATGTCCACCTGTATGTATTACACAGGCCTGGACCCAAGAACCATGGAGCCGGTATATATACCGAAAAATCCCCACGAAAAAGCCATGCAGCGTGCACTGATCCAGTATAAAAACCCCGCCAACCGGGAACTTGTAAAAGAGGCCCTCATAACAGCGGGAAGAACCGACCTGATCGGAACAGACAGAAAATGTCTCATCCGTACAGGAAGGGGAACCGATACAAAGAGAAACGAAGCGGAGCGCGGGGCCGGAACAAAAGACCGCAGAAATACCCAGAAGAGAAAAACAATAAGAAACATCCACAAAAAGAAGAGTAGGTGATCGTTTGAAAATAGCAGTCATAACCGGCGCTTCCTCGGGTATGGGGAAGGAGTTTGTGCGCCAGCTTGCATACAACTACGGCTGGCTGGATGAAATCTGGGCCATTGCCAGACGGGGCGAAGTTTTGGAGGAGCTGAAGAAGGAAATCTGTATAAAGATCCGTGTCATACCTATGGATATTACGGATGAGAAAAGTATCAAAAAGTTAAAAGGAATGCTGAGGGAATACAAACCTTATGTAAAATATCTGGTAAACGCCGCGGGCTGCGGGGTGCACAGAAGTGTGGAGGTCACACCCACAGAGGACTGTGCCAGAATGGTGGATCTAAACTGCAGGGCGTTGACAGAGATCACCAGGATCATTCTGCCGTATATGAGGCAGAAAAGCCATATTGTCATGACGGCATCCGCGGCTGCTTTCATTCCCCAGCCGGAATTCGCTGTCTATGCTGCTACAAAAGCTTATGTACTCAGTTTTTCACGGGCACTTGCCAGGGAACTGCGGGGGTATATTGCAGTGACGATCGTCTGCCCGGGTCCGGTAGATACAGAATTTCTTGAGAATATGGGAGGAAAAAGCCGTATACCCTCCTACAAACGCAGGTTTATTGCCCGTCCTGAGGCTGTGGTAAGTCAGGCTATTATAGATGCTGCCAGAAAAAAAGAAATCTCTATTTATGGATTTTCTATGAAATGTTTTTTTATCCTTTGCAAAATTGTTCCACATAGGGTATTATTAAAAATTGTAGAACTTGTTTTGTAACTGTTTGGTGCCCACCATTCCGCAAGGAAGCGGATATTATGAGGGGACTGAATAATTACCTTGTTTCTAAATGACACTTATGAGGAGACGGATTTTCAATGGAAAAAAAGAAGAAAATCAGAAAAGGTGATTTCGGCTATATTACTTCCCAGAAGAAAAAAAGAACTCTGTACACCATATTGGCCTTTATCGCCCCGCTTTCAGTTTTTTTTACCGGCCTGATTATCAAGGGAAACCGTGATACGGTTTTTACGGTGGTTGCTGTTGTGGCATGTCTGCCGGCCTGCAAATTTGCGGTGGGCATGATTATGATGTATATACAGAAACCCATGTCCGAGAAGGATTATCAGCAGATCGAAAAGCATAAAAATGGCCTGCCCCTGGGTTATGAACTGGTCATTTCTGCATATGAAAAACAGACCTTTGTGGATTCTATGGCAGTATGCGGCAATACTGTGGTTGGATACACCAGCCGCGAAAAGTCTGACATACCTTTTACGGAGAAGCATATCCAGTCCATCCTTAGACAGAATGGATACTATGTGAATGTAAAGATTTTCCGGAAACTGCCGGATTATCTGAACCGGCTGGAATCCATGTGGGAACACCGCGATTCCTTGGAAAAGGATATCCGTTTTACACCGGATGAAAAATATCCGGACTTGACCAGAAATGAACTGATTCTGCATACTATTTATGCAATTTCCCTCTAGAGCGTGTTTGAAAATTGCTTTCGGCAAGCTGTGCGTCACACTCGGTGGGAGATTTGGCACAATGAAGGAGGCGTAGCGGGCTACGCTGAACGAATTGGAGGCAAATATGCGGCAAAGTGGGGCGTGCAGATTGTCGGAATGGATTTTCAAACACGCTCTAGGAGGAATACATGAGAGAATTGACAGTTAAAGCAGGGGAGAGCGGACAGCGTCTGGATAAATATCTTGCGAAATATCTGAAGGAGGCACCGAAAAGCTTCCTATATAAAATGCTCAGAAAGAAGAATATCACACTGAACGGCAGGAAGGCTGACGGCAGTGAGAAGCTTCAGGCAGAGGATTGTATCCGTCTTTTTTTGGCGGAGGAGACACTGGAAAAATTTATGGGAACCCAGGAGGAGATCCACACCTGCCGCTTGGAGGTTATTTATGAGGATAGCCATGTGCTGTTTATCAACAAGCCGGTGGGAATGCTCTCCCAGAAGGCAGATAAAAAGGATATCTCTCTGGTGGAATATCTGACAGGCTACCTTCTGGAAAAGGGTGCCCTGACCAGAGAAGATTTACAGACTTTTCATCCTGCTGTCTGCAACCGTCTGGACCGCAATACAAGCGGTATAGTGGCAGCAGGTAAGACGATAGCCGGCCTGCAGACACTTTCCCGGGCATTTAAAGACAGAAGCCTTCATAAATTTTATCTTGTACTGGTATCAGGGAAAGTCGAACATCCATCCTATATAAAAGGCTATTTGTGGAAGAATGAGCGGACCAACAAGGTGACTGTGACAAGAGAACCAAAAAAAGACGCACTTCCCATAGAGACCCGTCTGCGGCCTCTTTCCTGTTCGCCGGAGGGAAAGGTTACCCTTTTGGAGGTGGAACTTTTAACGGGGCGCACCCATCAGATCAGAAGCCATTTGGCCAGTATTGGGCATCCTGTTATTGGGGACATGAAATACGGCAGCAGAGAAATCAACGAAGTATACAGGAGAAAATATCAGGTATCCTCCCAGCTTCTGCATGCGTGGAGGATGGAGATGCCGTCCGTTGAGGGAGAGCTTAATTACCTGTCCGGACTTAAGCTGACGGCGGAACTGCCTGCATTATTTAAAAAAGTCATCAAAGGGGAGAAACTGAAATGAGCAAACAGTACATAGGGCCTTCCATTCTGGAAGAACTCTGGGAATATATAAAAATGATTATTTTTGTAGTTGTTGTAGTTTTCATAGTCAACAATGTTCTTTTGATCAATGCTAAGATACCTTCAGAATCCATGGAGGACACGATCATGACTGGGGACCGTATCTTCGGTAACCGTCTGGCATACATAAATAAAGACCCGCAGCGCTTTGACATTGTTATTTTCAAATACCCGGATGATGAGACCCAGCTTTTTATTAAGCGTGTCATCGGTCTGCCGGGGGAGACTGTGGAGATCAGGGATGGAAAGGTGTATATTGACGGTTCGGAAACACCTTTGGACGACAGCTTTACGCCGGAGCCGCCTCAGGGAAACTGGGGACCGGAAGTTGTGCCGGAAGACAGTTATTTTATGCTGGGTGACAACAGAAACCGTTCCAAGGATTCCCGTTTTTGGACCAACACCTTTGTAAAGAAAGAAAAGATTCTGGGTAAGGCTGTTCTTCGTTATTTCCCGTCACCAAAGCTGATAAAATAAAGGCAAGGGTGAAAAAGCAGCAGAATACCAAGTGAGGAGGAAGGGAGATGGCGACCTGGAATTCCAGAGGCCTGCGCGGTTCCGCGCTGGAGGACTTCATAAATGAGACATGCGAACGCTACAGGGAAAAAAGTCTTGCCCTGATACAGAAAGTCCCCACCCCCATTACACCTGTCCGTATAGACAAGGAGAGCAGACATATCACCCTGGCGTATTTTGAAAAAAAAAGTACAGTGGACTATATCGGGGTGGTACAGGGAATTCCCGTCTGCTTTGATGCAAAAGAGTGTAATACGGATAATTTTCCCCTGCAGAATATCCATGCCCATCAGGTGGAATTTATGGGTGACTTTGAGCGGCAGCAGGGCATTGCGTTTTTGATACTTTTTTTTACACACAGGGATGAGCTTTATTATATGCCATACCGTGAAATGCACCGCTTCTGGATGAGAGGGCAGGAGGGCGGAAGGAAACATTTTAAGTACGAGGAACTGAATCCCGACTGCTTTTTGAAGAGAAACAAAAATTTCCTGGTGCCCTTTTTGGAAGGGGTTGCCTGGGACCTGGAAAGCAGAGAAGCATAAAAGAGTTGTGCTTTTTCACTTAATAGTGTATACTATACTAAAAGTATGTGTCCGTGAAGAAAGAAATTGAAGTATACAGGTAAAACAGCCGTATCCGTCTTTAATGGCAGATTGGGCTGTTTTTCTAATTCATGACCATAGAAAGCCGGCAGTGTATGCTTTCTATGGTTGAATGATTTAGGGACAGCATGAAGAAAGAGGTATAATTTGAAAAAAACAACTAAGAAACAAAACGAACGGGTGAAAATCATCCCCCTGGGAGGACTTGACAAAATTGGAATGAATATCACAGCCATTGAGTATAATGACACGATCCTTGTGATTGACTGCGGGATCTCTTTTCCTGACGATGAAATGCTGGGAATTGACAAGGTGATCCCTGATGTGACATATCTGATTGAAAACAAAGAGAAGGTGAAAGGGTTTGTGATCACCCACGGCCATGAAGACCACATCGGCGCACTGCCTTATATCCTGCCGCAGATCAATGTGCCGGTCTATGCCACAAGGCTTACCATGGGGCTTATTGAACATAAGCTGGAGGAAGCGAAACTGATGAAGAAGACAAAGCGCAGAGTGGTGAAACAGGGCGGCCAGATTAATCTTGGAGAGATGCGTGTGGAATTTATAAAGACGAACCACAGTATAGCAGGCGCCTCCGCTCTGGCAATCTATACACCTGCGGGTATCATTTTCCATACAGGGGACTTTAAAGTGGATTATACACCCCTGTTCGGGGAATCCATTGATTTGCAGAGGATGGGTGTTTTAGGGAGGAAAGGGGTTCTGGCCGTGATGTGTGACAGCACCAATGCCATCCGCCCGGGATTTACTCCGTCTGAGACAAAGGTTGCAAAAACGTTTGACACGCTCTTTGCGGAAAACAGGACAAACCGAATCATTGTGGCTACCTTCGCATCCAATGTAGACCGTGTCCAGCAGATTATGAATACTGCTTATAAATATGGAAGAAAAGTGATCCTGCAGGGAAGGAGTATGGAAACCGTTATAAAAATAGCGGAGGAGCTGGGGTATGTGACAATCCCGGAAAAGACTCTTATTTCTGTAAATGAAATGAACCGCTACCCGGATGAAAAACTGGTGTTCATTACCACGGGAAGCCAGGGGGAGGCTATGGCAGCGCTGTCAAGAATGGCGGATTCCACCCATAAAAAGGTTGTCATTAAGCCTAATGACGCGATCATTTTCAGTTCCACCCCTATTCCGGGAAATGAGAAAGCAGTCTCAAGAATTGTCAATGAACTGGCAAGGAAAGGGGCTAATGTTATCTTCCAGGATACCCATGTGTCAGGCCATGCCTGCCAGGAGGAAATTAAACTGATCTATTCTCTGCTGAAGCCAAAGTATGCCATTCCGGTGCATGGAGAGTACCGCCACCTGATCGCCGGCGGCAATCTGGCAAAAGACTTGGGAACAGAGGAGGACCACGTATTTATACTGGAAGCAGGAGATGTGCTGGAGCTTTCCGAAGAAACGGGGAAAGTGGTATCAAAAGTTACCGCAAGAGGAGTCTATGTGGACGGCCTTGGCGTGGGGGACGTGGGAAACATTGTACTCAGAGACAGACAGAGCCTTTCAGAAAACGGAGTTATCATTGTATCACTGACCCTGGAGCGGAAAACAGGCAAACTTTTATCCGGTCCGGATATTATTTCCAGAGGTTTTGTGTATGTGAGGGAGTCCGAGGAGCTTATGCAGGAATTAAAGAAGGTGGCGTCAAAAGCCATTGAAAAATGTGATAAGCAGAATCACAGAGAGTGGGGGCAGATAAAGTCAGAAATAAGAGACAGCCTTGATGATTATTTGTGGAAGAAGATCAAGAGAAGTCCTGTGATCCTGCCTGTTATTATGGAAATATAGGCAGAGACATTGGAAGCAGAGATATCTGCCCCCCCAAAAGGGAGGGTATATGGTATGTGGAAGCGATTGTACTTGGCATGAGAGTCACTGCATTTCATCCCTTCCATCATGAATAAGAAAACTTTCCAGTCCGGCTTTGATAAAGGAATCTATGGTATTTTGAATCTTTCTCCAATCGCTGCACTGGTTGCGGATGGTCAGTTTATTGATGGTGAGACAACCGTTCATCTGGAAATAAAAGACAGCTTCCGCCTGTTCAAAAGTAAGCAGGCTGTGTGACATCAGCCAGGTCACATAGCCTTCTTTGTATACATCCGCTATCTTGTCAATGATTTTGGAGGAAATGATATCATCCAGAAAAAGCACCTGGTATCTGGGGGTGTTGTGGACCTTGTGGCAAAAAGGAAATGTGCAGTTGGAAGCCGCACGCCCGGGGCACATGAGATGTTCCTCCACGCTCTTGGTATCCTCCAGCATTTCTGTCAGAATGTCATCCAGCACATCATCCATATCATAATAGTGCAGGTAAAAAGTACCTCTGTTAATCTCTGCCAGTTTGCAGATTTCCGTGACAGTGATCTTGGGATAAGATTTTTTCTCCAGCAGTTTCAGAAAGGTATCCTTGATGGCCTGCCGGGTGTATTTTGTGCGCCGGTCTTCTTTTCGTTCTTTGGTTTCCATGAGAGCCTCCGTTGTTGTCAGATATCAACAATTTTCCAAATCTGTTGATAAAATGAACAGATTCCTGATATTGATGATTGTAATTTTTATAATTACAATTATAATTAATTATAGAAAGAAATCAACAGGTTGTTCAGAAATTTGGAGGAAAATATATGGGACATGTAATAGCAGTAGCCGGAAAAGGCGGCGTAGGTAAGACAACTTTGTGTGGTCTGCTGATTCAGTATTTGTGTGAGAGCGGCAAGAAACCGGTTTTGGCAGTGGATGCAGACGCAAATTCAAATCTAAACGAAGTTCTCGGAGTTGAGACAGAGATCACTTTGGGAGAACTGCGGGAGGAAATAGAGCGCGCGGGAGTTGACAGCCGGTATCAGATTCCGGCAGGTGTGACCAAACAGGACTATCTGGAAATGAGACTGGCCGATGCGGTCACGGAGGAAGATGATTACGATTTAATGGTAATGGGACGCAGCCAGGGACAGGGATGTTACTGTTTTGTAAACGGACTGGTGCAGACACAGCTTCAGAGACTCCAGAGCCATTATCCCTATATTGTTGTGGACAATGAGGCAGGGATGGAGCATATCAGCCGCGGAATCCTTCCCACCATGCAGACTGCAGTTCTGGTGAGCGACTGTTCCAGACGTGGGGTACAGGCAGCGGGAAGGATCGCACGTCTGATCGAGGAACTGAATTTAAAACCTCAGAAAATGGGGCTGATCGTGAATCGGGCGCCGAAAGGTACACTGGACGCAGGAACCATGGAAGAGATTGAAAAGCAGAATTTAAACCTTCTGGGTGTAGTTCCCCATGATGATATGGTTTACCAATTTGACTGCGACGGAAAGCCTGCGGTACAGCTTCCCGGTGACTCACCGGTGCGGGCAGCGCTGAAAGAAATAGTGGAAAAATTAGGGTTGTAAAGATTAAAAACGGGTTACAGGGATTTGTCCTGTAATCCGTTTTTGGGTATGACGGGCATGCCGTCAGTCTGTGGTGAAAGTCCACAAGGGGCGTAGTTGCCGACGAACCCCAAAGCGACTCCCAAGGGTTACATCGTGAGATGTGGGCGAGAAGAAGGGATAGGAAAAGACCTTGCAAGGCTGACAGCATACTGTGGAGAACGCTAGTATTGGTTCGCCACCAAAACGTGTGTCAGCCGAGCAATCTCCAAAGACGTGCTGGGAAAAGCAGGACCTATTACGGTGGTGTGAGAGGGGAGTCCGGTGTAACAGAAATGACGGACCGGCTGGAGTTGTACAGTGCATTAAAAAAGTTGAATCTAACATTTTTGTAAGATACCTGGAAACGCTGGGAGGATGAGAAAAAATAAGTTATAATTATGACAGATAACAGTGAGAAGGAGCAGAGCAATATGAAGATCATGATCGTGGAAGATGACTTATCCCTGGCCAGAGAAATTTTCCTTCTCTGCAGAAAGTGGGATTTTGATACAGAATATATCAGAGCTTTTGAACATGTGGAGGCAGAGTTTATGCGCATCAAGCCGGATTTTGTCCTCCTTGATATCAATCTGCCTTATCACGACGGATTTTACTGGTGTGAAAAGATCAGAACTATTTCCAATGTGCCGGTCCTGTTTCTCTCCAGCCGCGAGATGAATGCCGATAAAATCATGGCGATGGCATCCGGCGGAGATGATTATATGGAAAAACCGTTTGATTCGGAACTTCTGCTTGTCAAAATCCGTTCCATGATAAGGCGTGCCTATGAATACCAGAAAAATGACAGGGAGTATCTGGCTGACGGAGGGTACTATGACAGCGCGGAAGGGGTCTTTACCTATGAAAATCAATCCGTGGAGCTGACAAAGTCTGAGAATAAGATCATGTGTGCCCTGATGGAGTGCAGGGGAAAAGTAGTGGAACGTGAAAAACTGATGCAGCATCTCTGGAACACGGATGAGTTTGTCACAGATGCGTCTCTGACAGTTCTGGTCTCACGGCTTAGAAGCAAGCTTCGGGATATATCAGGCGGAAAAGAGATCATTGGTACCAAAAAAGGAAGGGGATATTATATATTATGAAAAAGTATCTGGAGGACAGAACCCTTGCCATACTGCTTTTTTTCATGTCGTTTTTGTTTGTCAATCTGTATTTCGGAGTTATCTGCGCCACCAGGGTAAACATAGGTGATCTGCTTTATCTGGATGTCATAGGGACTGTGCTTGCCGTGACCGTTTTTCTGTCTGACTACAGAAAACATAGGAGAATCTGCAGAACGCTTGCCCAGGAGCAGGACATACCGAAAGAAGAGATAAAAAAACTGTTGGGGCACCAGCTCTGTGAGATATGGTGCCGGAGAAAGGAAGCAGATGAGGAAAAAATACAAAGTCTATACAATGAAATACTGGAACTGAGTGATTACATTACCCTTTGGGCACACGAAGTAAAGCTGCCCCTCTCTGCCCTGCGGCTTATGAATGAGAGAAATCAGGACAAGGTTTTGCAGGAGGAAATGCAGGATCCCCTGGAGCGGATACAGCAGTATCTCAACACCATGATGATGAGCAGTAAGCTGAAAAAGCCGGAGAATGACATAAAGCTTGAAAAAGTCAGCCTCAAAGAAGCCGCTGCGGAGGCTGTAAAAAATCATTCTTACTTTCTGATACGCCATAATTTTGCCATAGAGATGTATCTAAAGGATATTGCTGTCTACACCGACCGCAGATGGCTGGTGTATATGCTGGACCAGATGATTGGCAACGCGGTCAAATACCGGGGAGAAACGCCTGCGCTCACCTTCGGCGCTGAGACTGTTTCGCCGGGAAGTACGGATTTCTGGATCCAGGATAACGGCTGCGGCATATCCGGTGAGGAACTTCCCTATATTTTTGACAAAGGCTTTATTGGAAACAGCCAGAGGAATGGCAGCTACCGTTCCACAGGGATGGGACTGTACTTTGTAAAGCAGACAGCAGACAGGCTGGGGATAGGGATCAGGGCATATTCAGGGGAAAACAATACCAGGTTCACCTTTACCTTTCAGAATCATGCGGAACACTTTTTCCTGGAAGATCAGAGCAAACCTTGCAGAAATGTTAGAAACAGGGGAAAGGTGTTAGACAGATGCAAGGATTTCCCGCTCCTGTTTTGCTACAATTAGACTGTAAAGAAAAACAAAGGAGCTGGGGAAATGAAAAAAATAGTAGAAATTAAAAATCTGACAAAGGCTTATGGCCGCAAAGGGTATGAGTCGGTCGTGCTGAAAGATGTGATCATGGATATCTACGAACATGATTTTATTGCGATCATGGGACCAAGCGGTGCCGGAAAATCCACCCTATTGAATCTGCTGTCCACTCTGGACAAACCTACCAGAGGACAGATCATCCTGGACGGGGCGGATGTGACAAGAGTTGGAAACCGGCAGCTCTCTGAGATTCGCAGGGATAAGATTGGATTTATTTTTCAGGAGTATAATCTTCTGGACAACATGACGCTGCAGGACAACATCGCACTTCCACTGTCTCTGAATGGGAAAAAGAGAAAAGATATTCTGGAGAAAGTAGACAGAATGGCAGATATGTTCGGCCTGTCCGCCCATCTGAACAAGTACCCATACCAGCTCTCCGGGGGCCAGAAACAGCGCGGTGCCAGTGCCAGGGCATTGATCACAGAGCCCCGGATACTCTTTGCCGATGAGCCTACAGGAGCGCTGGATTCCCATTCCAGCCGGGATCTGCTCTACAGCCTGAAAGCTGCCAATGACTCAGGGAAAGCCACGATTCTTATGGTAACACATGATGCCTACACAGCCAGCTACGCAAAACAGGTATATTTTCTAAGTGACGGGCAGATTCAGTGCAGGCTGAACAGCAAGGAGGACAGAAAGCTTTTCTATGATGAGATTCTGAAACTTCTGGCATCCATGGGAGGTGAGGGGGAATGAGTCTGATTCGGCTGACCGTGTCAAATTTTAAACGGAATCTCAGAAATTACCTTTCACTGGTTTTGGCGCTGGCATTCTCTGTATTTGTGTTTTTTAACTTTCAGTGTGTCCTGTATTCGGATTCCATGACGGTACTGAACACCTATAATAAAGAGTATATAGACTTGATCGTAAGAGCATTATCTGTGATATTCGGTGTGTTTTTATTTTTCTTTATCTGGTATGCCACCAATGTATTTTTGAATCAGCGGAAACAAGAGATCGGTATCTATATATTCATGGGGCTGGACAACAAGAGAATCGGGAAAATGTATGCTCTGGAGGCTTTATTCTCCGGCCTGTTTTCCCTGGCAGCAGGACTGGGAGCCGGTGTTATATTTTCAAAGTTCTTCCAGATGATGCTGCTACGCATTTCAGATATCAGTGTGGATATTAAATTCTCCTTTTCTCTGAAGCCTGTTCTTGTGACATCAGGCGTTTTCATGGCAATTTATGGCCTTATGGTCGTGAAAGGATATGTATCCCTGGTCAGAAGCAGTGTACTGGATATGCTTTCCGGTGCGAAACAAAAAGAGATGAAGCCGGAACCGGTTTTTCTGACAGCCTTTAAGATCATTCTGGGTGTGGGTGTTTTGGGGGCAGGGTATTACTGCGCGGTTAAGACCGGTGATATTGACAGTCTCGGCTATGCCCTGGCTGCAGTTATCCTGGTCATTGCCGGCACCTATTTTTTGTACGGAGGCTTGATCCCCTGGCTGGTCAGAAGACTTACAAAAAATAAGCAGTATCTCTATCAAAAGCAGAGAAATCTGTGGATGAACAACCTGGCTTTCCGTCTGAAGCGAAATTACAGAACCTATGCGATCGTAACAGTACTAATGATTTGTTCTGTGACAGTCCTGGGAAGTTCCATGGCTCTGAAACAGAGGTATGAAAGGTTAGAACATTTCAGAACCACGTACACCTGCCAGGTCGTAGCCGCTAAAGAGGCGGACGCAGATGAGATACAGAATGGGATAGAAGAGGAGAACCTGGTAAAGTACAGAAGCAGTATCCCCATACTGGCTCTGGACCCGGAAAAACTCCATTCAAAATATGTAAGTGCCAATTACGGCATCACTTCAGAATCGGCCTTAAAAAAGGCTGCCGAGGAATCCGGCCTTTCCTATGAATATGCAAAACTGAAAGATGATGAATGTATTCACCTGACCCATATTATGCTGATGAGTTTCATGCCGGAAGAAAAAGAATTGGTAACCATCGGTGACCAGGAGTTCAGACAGATCGCAGAGAGTGATGTTCCATATCTGGGAGATCTGCAGAATGGTCTGAGCGTCTATGTGGTGAGCGATGCGCAATATGAAAGTCTGAAGCACTTGGGAGAAGTCATGTATATATACAGCTTTAAATTCCAGGATCCTGACAATCTGGAAGCTTCGGTTCCTTATCTTAAATCTCTGGCAAAAACGGACGGAGAGAGGTTTGTAGGTGTCAATCTGATCCGCACAGAAGATAAGGAAGGGGCCTGGGTGCGTGTTATGTACTCCCTCTGTGTATTCATGTTCGCAACGTTTATCCTGGCCTGCGGAAGCATTATCTTTATCAAACTGAACAATGAGGCGGCGGAAGATGCGGAACGCTACAAAGTGCTGCAGAAAATAGGGATCCAGCGGGGAACCCTTTACAGATCCATGAAAAATGAGATTCGCTTTACTTATTACTGTCCTTTTGTCCTTATGGTACTGACTTCTTATTTTGCCATCCATGCGGTGGGTACTGTAATGAAAGAGGATCTGTTTAGGATCAATGTATACAGCGCAGCCGCTATCTTGATTATATTCAGTGTCATTTATATTATATCCGTCCATGCATTCAGGAAAAAAGTGCTGGATCAAAAATAGGAAGAAAAAGATGCGGCGCCCCGTTATTTAAAAACGGGGTGCCGCATTTTGGCGTGATAGTCCAGAAAACAGAAAGGTGTTTTAGTATTTTCCATACCGGTCAACAGCTTCTAAGAGGGCTTCCATATTTTCTTCAGGACAGTCCTCCAGGGAGTAGCCGGTTGTGAATAAATAGCCGCCGCCGGGGGCCATGATTTCCAAATGCTTTTTCACTTCTTCTCTGATACGTTCCGGTGTGCCGTGCCTTACCGTGTATACCGGGAAGCCGCCCATAAGGCAGGCTGTATCCCCCAGTTCTTTTTTTGCCAGTTTTAGATCTACGTTCTCAAAATGGTATACCACCTTGTTCTTCGGCACCTCTTTTAGGTATGTCAGCCTTGTATTATAAGCACCTTCTGTGTAGACTACAGGTGTGATATTGTGGTCGATCAGCGCAAGGATCCATTTCTGCAGGTAAGGCCAGTACAGTTCCCTGTAATCCCTCTCACTGATAAAATTGTCAAATCCTTTGTGCAGCATAACCCATGCGTATCTGCAGCCGGTTGCCTGACAGAATCCAAGGCTCTGCTTTATATGCAGATCCGCAAAAATATCAAGTGCATGTCTTACATTCTCCCGTTCTTCGATCAAATCCGGCATCATGCCAAAAGTTCCCCTCAGGGTATCGCCAAGCATATCAAAAGCCGTGGCAGAGCCTCCGCCCATGATGGAATAGTAGCCAAGCTCCCTTAGCTTTTTGTCATATGTTCCAATAACAGCATTCATTTTCCGCGCCTCTTCAGCAGCAGCTAAAAGACGCTTGTAAACATTGACAGCCTGCGGAGATGTGAGCATCTGCTGTGCGCCTCCCACGATCAGATCATAATAATCCAGGTCAGCCATGGGTTCAAAGATCTCCATGGTACGGGGCAGGTGCTTTGTCAGCCAGAAACCTGCCGGATCCCTGAAAAATTCATCGTATTCCCCGTCCTTTAAAGTGGGATATTCTATAAACTGATAAGTGTTGTTTTCGTCCAGACCTTTGGGGTCGCCGGGCCAGCGGGCATTTTTCATCCCCAGATTTTCCAGGACCTTTGCGGCAGGGGTGAAATTGCTGATGCTACCGGTATCTGTGTAAGAGTATTTTTCATAGAAGGCCAGCATGGCACGGCAGGCCTTTTCATGGTCAACCATACTCTCAGCCATTGTGATCCCAGCCTTGTGAAGAGGGTAGGTGCCCACTAAAAGTGTGTTTGGCACTTTATCCGGCTCCTGGTTTGAGACGGCTGTTTCTACACGTTTTTTTCTTTCTTCATAAAGTTTTTCTTGATCCGTCATTGGTATTTCCTCCTTTCCCATGAGGAGCAGACATTATTATTTATATGAAGAGTATACCATTGTACCTGGCAGGCTTCTACAGCCGGGATACACAAGTCTTGACTTTTTCCAGACGGTTTTTTTGTATGGAACGTACAGAGGTTTCGCTTCACATTCTGGGTAGAATATACCTTTTGGGCTGCAGTTGTGTATAGCAGCGGGAAATCTGCAAAAAATGTAACAGAACCGTATGAAACAGTGGCAGTGATCAGAAAAAGAACGGAGAGTTTCATGGACAGAGAAGAGAATATAAATGAAATTTTAGCTTATTACAGCAGCAGAAAAGACAAAAAAGAACAGGAAATGATAGTGGCAATGTTAAGGGAACTACAGGAAATCTGTGGCGGGATCAGTCCGGCACTCCAGGAGAGGGCAGCATCTGCGGCAGGTGTGAAGAAATCTGTGGTGCAGTATCTGGTGCGGATGTACACAGGCTTAAAAGAAACACCCTATGAGCACACCGTCACGGTCTGTACAGGAAAAAGATGCAGAGACAAGGGCGGGGCAGCCGTTTTACAGGCTGTGAGAAACGAGCTGGGAATTAAAAAAGAAGGGATATCCGCGGACGGGAATGTATATCTGAATGTACGCGGCTGCCTGAGAAACTGTGGAAAGTCCCCTAATCTTCTCATTGACGGGAAGATGTTTTCCGGTGTCAAACCGGACCAGATAGGAGAAATTTTTAAAAAATGTTTTTGAATCTCATGTGCTTTTTGCATAATCCGAGCTGATTTCACAAAAGATAGCTAAATAAGGAATGAAATTGAAAGGACGAAAGATTATGGAAGAGTTCGGGATAAAAACATCCATCCATTTTGGCAAAAATGCATTGGAATATTTAAAGAAACTGCAAGGTGCCGGGATATGCATTGTCACTGACCCTTTTATGGTGGAGTCAGGGCTTGTGGAGAATATCACCAGATACCTGAAAGCAGGCAGTTATACCATCTTCAGCAATGTGGTTCCGGACCCGCCCCTTGAACTGGTGATCGAAGGTGTCAAAGAAGTGATAAAGCAAAAGCCTGACACTTTGATCGCCCTTGGCGGAGGGTCTGCCATTGATGAGGCAAAGGCTATCATGCATTTTTCCAGGCAAATCGGGAATCTGCCGGATATGGAGTTTATTGCAGTTCCAACCACCAGCGGAACCGGTTCGGAGGTCACATCCTTTGCCGTGATCACAGACCGGGTGAAGGGGATCAAATATCCTTTGGTAGATTCATCACTATTGCCGGACACAGCCATTCTGGATGCCAGTCTTGTGAAAAGTGTTCCGAAATCCGTGGTGGCGGACACCGGTATGGATGTGCTGACCCATGCGCTGGAGGCTTACGTCTCCACAAAGGCCAATGCGTTTACCGATGCGCTGGCGGAGAAGGCAGCGGTGACGGTTCTGCGGTATCTGGTGCGCTCTTATACGAATCCGGAGGACGCAAGGGCAAGGGAGGAGATGCATAATGCCTCCTGTATGGCAGGGCTGGCTTTTGACAAAACATCTTTGGGTGTGAACCATGCCATTGCCCATAATATCGGAGGCAAATTTAAGGTGCCTCACGGCAGGACAAACGCGGTCCTCCTTCCCTATGTGGTGGAATTCAATGCGGATATGACAGAATTCAATCCCAGGGAATACACTCTGGCAGCCGAAAAGTATGCGGCGATCGCCCAACTGGCAGGTTTCGGAGGCGGCAATGTGCGGGCTGGGGTAAAGAATCTCATTCGTGAGATCAGGAAAATGCAGGAACAGCTGAAAATGCCTGCAGGACTGAAAGACTGCGGTGTTTTACCTGAGGAATACCAGAAGCAGAAAGATGCTGTGACACAGGGGGCTTTGTCAGATGCCTGCATCCAGACAAATCCCAGAAAGGTTTCCCGGGAAGATATTTTAGAGATTTTAAAACGGGCATATCAGGGAATGCGCTGATACAGCCGGGGTAAGGAGTGCTGCGGGTATGGAAGTGAAAGAAAAACAGAGGATCATACAGGAATTTGTTCCGGGAAAACAGATAACCCTGGCCCACGTCATAGCTGGTCCTGACCCGGCCATCTATGTGAAGCTGGGGCTGGAACCGGAACAGATGGACGCCATCGGAATCCTGACCATCACACCCAGTGAGGGGGCGATCATTGCTGCGGATATAGCCACAAAAGCCTCAGATATCACCCTGGGCTTTATTGACCGGTTCAGCGGAGCGCTGGTGTTTACCGGAGATATCAGTTCTGTGGAGGCAGCAGTGAAGGAGATTCTTGAAACCATGGAAGAACAGCTTGGATTTGCAAAGGCCCCAGTGACCAGAACGTGAGAAGAGGAGCAAGGCAGTGAAAAAAGTCATATTTATGGGGCAGAGCGGCTGTGGCAAGACGACGCTGTGTCAGAAGCTGAATGAGGAAGAAATCCGATATAAAAAGACACAGGCTGTGGAACAGTATGGAGAATCCATAGATACCCCGGGAGAATATATGGAGAACCGTCATTTTTACAATGCTCTGATCATGACTGCCGTGGATGCGGGTATCATCGCTTTGGTGGCTGACCCCACATCAGAATACCGGGCGATCCCTCCCGGATTTGCGGGTATTTTTGGAAAAAAAGTGATTGGAGTTATTACAAAAATAAAGCAGGCCGGTGGGGAACAGATAAAGAAGGCGGAAAGACAGTTAAAGGAGGCAGGGGTAAGCCGGATCTTTCTGGTGGACACACCGGACGGCACAGGGATTGGAGAATTGTCAGAATTTCTGAACCGGGAAAGGGGAGCAAAATGAAAGAAGAACTATTAAGTGTGGGCATTGACTTGGGTACCAGCACCACGCAGCTTATTTTTTCCAGACTGACAGTGGAGAACATGGCAACCAGTTATACGGTTCCCCGGATGGTGATAACAAAGAAAGAGATCCAGTACAAAAGTGATATTTATTTTACACCGCTGCTTGACCAGACCAGAATAGATTTTGGCAAAGTCCGTGAAATCGTAGAGAGAGAATATGAGAAAGCAGGCATAAGAAAAGAGGAAATTGACACCGGGGCTGTCATTATCACAGGAGAGACAGCCCGAAAAGAAAATGCCAGTGAGATGATCCACGCACTCAGTGGATTTGCCGGTGATTTTGTGGTTGCCACAGCAGGGCCGGATTTGGAGAGTGTTATTTCCGGAAAGGGCGCGGGTACTGATCTCTATTCAAAGGAGCACCACCTGACAGCAGTAAATATAGATATCGGCGGCGGAACCAGCAACCTGGCGGTATTCAAACGGGGAGATACAGTAGATACCGGCTGTCTGGATATTGGGGGCAGGCTGGTTAAGATTGACAAAGATACCGGGCGGATCACATATATCGCACCGAAAATACAGAAAATCATTGATGCAGAAGGATGGGAATTGAGAATCGGGACCATTGCCAGTGAAAAACTTCTGAAACCGCTTTTAATACAGATGACAGAGATACTGGAACAGAGTGTAGGGCTGCGCAGAGACAATCCTTACTATGAAATGATGATCACGAACCAGGGGATCGCTTTGTCAGGAGAGACTGTCTGTATCAGTTTTTCCGGCGGGGTAGCGGATGCGGTCTATCATCCGGAAAAATTCAGGGAACCTTTTATGTTCGGCGATATAGGTGTGCTGCTGGGGCGGGCAATCCGGGAGTCAAAACTGTTTCAGGATCTGCAGGTCATTGAGAGCGCGGAGACTATCCGTGCCACGGTGGTAGGGGCCGGAAGCCATACAACTGACATAAGCGGCAGTACGATCACTTACACAAAGGAGCTGTTTCCGGTGAAGAACCTTCCCGTTTTGAAACTGAGCGAGGAGGAGAGCAGGCCGACAGCCATGGGAAATGCCATTAGAAAAAAGCTGGATTGGTTTATGGTGGAGGGCAGTATACAACAGGCAGCCATTGCATTTACGGGTGAAAACAATCCCAGTTTTTCCCGTATACAGGAATATGCAAAGGCTCTTCTGGAAGGCATGGAACCTCTTTTACATGCTAATCTGCCTCTGATCGTAGTTGTGGAAAATGATATGGCAAAGGTCCTGGGGCAGACCATGTATCACCTTCTGGAATGGAAGAAGGAAGTCATTTGTCTGGACGGCATCCATCTGGCGGAGGGCGAGTATATTGACATTGGCAAACCCATTGCAGAGGGAAGCGTACTCCCTGTGGTGGTCAAGACATTGGTATTTCATAAATGATAGAAAGCATGCTCCGCGCACTTTCGATCGTCATGAATAAAAAATAACAGGAGTCATAAGAACCGTAGCAAACAGAAGAAAGGAAGAAGCCATGATTTTAAAAACGAAATTATTTGGACACGTTTATGCTTTTCAGTCATTAAAAGAAGTAATGGCAAAAGCCAACGAGGAAAAATCCGGAGACAAGCTGGCAGGCCTTGCGGCGGAGTCGGCTGAGGAACGGGTAGCAGCCAAAATCGTGTTATCCCAGATAACACTGGAAGACCTGCGGAACAATCCGGCTGTGCCTTATGAGACAGATGAGGTGACCAGGATCATCCAGGATGACATCAGCGAACCTATTTACAATGAGATCAAAAGAATGACTGTCTCAGAACTCCGTGAGTGGATTCTGGATGAGGAGACAACAGGGGAAATGATCCGCCGGGTATCCCGGGGGCTGACATCGGAAATGGTGGCTGCTGTTGCGAAAATCATGTCCAATCTGGATTTGGTATACGGAGCCAGAAAAATCCGTGTCACAGCACACTGTAATACCACCATCGGTGAGGAGGGGACCTTGTCCTCACGCCTTCAGCCGAATCACCCTACCGATGACCCGGATGGTATTATGGCGTCTCTTTTAGAGGGGCTTACCTATGGCGCAGGGGACGCTCTTTTGGGGCTGAATCCGGTGGATGACTCTGCCGAGAGTGTTGCCAGAGTGCTGCACCGTTTTGAGGAAGTAAAACAAAAACATCAGATTCCAACCCAGACCTGTGTGCTGGCACATGTGACTACCCAGATGGAGGCCATCAGGAAAGGGGCGCCTGCGGATTTGATCTTCCAGTCTATTGCCGGTTCAGAGATGGGAAACACAGCGTTTGGCTTCAATGCAGCTACCATTGAGGAGGCGCGCCATCTTGCGCTGACAAAGGGAACTGCCCAGGGGCCAAATGTGATGTACTTTGAGACCGGGCAGGGCTCAGAGCTGTCCTCCGAAGCCCACCACGATACAGACCAGGTGACCATGGAAGCCAGATGTTATGGATTTGCCCGCCATTTCTCACCGTTTCTGGTCAATACGGTTGTGGGGTTCATTGGTCCGGAATATTTGTATGACGGACGGCAGGTGAACCGTGCCGGGCTGGAGGATCATTTCATGGGGAAACTCTCCGGTATTCCCATGGGATGCGATGCCTGCTATACCAATCACATGAAGGCAGACCAGAACACCATAGAGGATTTGTCAGTACTTCTGACCGCTGCCGGCTGTAATTATTTTATGGGAATTCCCCACGGGGATGATGTGATGCTCAACTATCAGACAACCGGTTTTCATGAGACCGCGGCACTTCGTGAGATATTCGGCCTGACTGCCATTAAACCATTCCACAAGTGGCTGATGAAGATGGGATATGTGGACGAAAAGGGACATCTGACCGCCAGAGCAGGAGATGCATCCACATTGTTTGTTTAATTACCAGAAGGAGGACTTATCAAGTGAGAGATGATGAAATTAGATCCATGGTGGAAAAAATCCTGGATCAGATGTTAAATACTTCCGCAGCCCCTGAGCCCAAACGCTCTGAGGTGATACAGACCACTGCAGAAGCATTGAAAAAGAAAGAGATACCGGCTGATTCCGGGGAATGTCTGGAGGATATTACAAAAACAGACCTGCGCCGCCAGCTTCTTGTAAAGGACCCTGTTGATGCAGAGGGGTATCTGGATATGAAAGCAAAGACACCTGCCAGGCTGGGAATCGGAAAGGCAGGGGCCAGATACCGGACAGCCACTATGCTGCGGGTGCGCGCAGACCATGCGGCGGCCCAGGATGCGGTGTTCAGCGACGTATCCGAGGAGTTTATTAAAAAGTGTGGTTTTGTCTTTGTAAAAACCCTTTGTAAGGACAAAGATGAATATTTGACACGGCCTGATCTTGGAAGACGCTTTCCCGCAGATGAACTTGAGGTCATCCGAAAGACCTGCGGCAGCCATCCAAAAGTCCTTGTGATCGTGGGGGATGGTCTTTCCTCCTCCGCCATTGAGGCCAATGTGGAGGATATGATCCCTGCCATCCGCCAGGGCCTTCAGATGCATCAGATCACCCTTCCCCCGGTGCTTTTTATCAAATATGCCAGAGTGGGGGCCATGGATGCGGTGGGAGAAGTGACGGATGCGGACGTGATCTGCATGCTGGTTGGAGAACGGCCGGGCCTTGTGACCGCGGAATCCATGTCTGCCTATATTGCGTATAAACCAAAGCATGGCCTTGCGGAGGCAAAACGTACCGTGATCAGCAATATCCACAAGGGCGGCACCACGGCTGTTGAGGCAGGCGCCCATGCGGCTGAACTGATAGTGAAGATGCTGGAGAAAAAGGCATCGGGAATAGATTTGAAATAAGCAGGAATTATTGGAGGAAATTATGAAACATGATGAACTGCGTCCCGCGATTCTGGGAATCCGTATGATTTCCAATGTCAGCGAGGATCTGGCAAAAGCACTGGAGCTGGGCCCCAGACATAAAAGCCTGGGGATCGTGACAGCAGATACAGACGATGTGCTCTACACTGCCCTTGATGAAGCCACAAAAGACGCAGACGTGGAGGTGGTCTATGCAAAATCCATGTACGCAGGCGCTGCCAATGCGTCCACGAAGCTGGCAGGTGAGGTCATCGGCATCATTGGAGGGCCAAGCCCTGCGGAGATTCGCAGCGGACTGAATTCCATCAGGAATTTCATGGAATATGGTCCCTGTTTTGTCAGCGCTAATGAGGATGACTCCATTGTCTATTACGCACACACGGTATCCCGTACGGGTTCTTATCTGTCTAAGACAGCAGGTATCCCCGAGGGGGAGGCACTGGCTTATCTGATCGCACCGCCTTTGGAGGCGGTTTATGGATTGGATGCTGCAATGAAGGCAGCAGATGTGGCCATGGCAGCTTTTTACGGCCCTCCGTCTGAGACCAATTTTGGCGGCGGCCTTCTCACCGGAAGCCAGTCCGCATGTAAGGCGGCCTGCTCTGCGTTCGCCCAGGCAGTGCAGACAGTGGCAGACGGGCCAAAAGACTTTGAATAAGGGAAAAGGAGAGTGAACCGATGGAATTAAAGGATAAAGACCTGGTTTCCGTCCAGGAGACAAGAGATCTGCTTCTGGAAGCGGAAAAAGCACAGCGGGAACTGGCACGTATGGACCAGGACCAGATTGACCGTATTGTAAAAGCAATCAGCGACGCCGGAGCTGCCCATGCAGAAGAACTTGCAAAAGCTGCCCAGCAGGAGACTGGTTTTGGTAAATGGCAGGATAAGGTGATCAAAAATATGTTTGCCGCCAGGGTGGTCTACGATGCCGTAAAGAGGGAAAAGACAGTGGGGATCCTCCACGAGGACAAGGAGCGAAAGGTGTGGGATATTGGCACTCCGGTGGGGGTGATAGCCGGGATCGTTCCCTCCACAAACCCCACCTCAACGGTTATTTACAAAGCAATGATAGCCTTAAAGGGGGGCAATGCCATTGTATTTTCTCCCCATCCGGGAGCTAAAAAATGTATCCTGGAAACCGTGCGGATCATCTCCCGGGCCGCATGTCAGGCTGGCTGCCCCCAAGGGGCTATATCAGCCATCAGTGTGCCTACCATGGAGGCCACACAGGCATTGATGAAGAATGACCGCACAGCCCTGATCCTGGCAACCGGCGGCGGAGCCATGGTTAAATCCGCCTATTCATCAGGAACGCCTGCCATCGGGGTGGGCGCAGGCAACGGCCCGGCATTTATCGACAAGAGCGCTGATGTAAGAAGAGCAGTAAAACAGATCCTGGACTCCAAAACCTTTGACAACGGGACCATCTGTGCCTCTGAGCAGTCCATTATTGTGGAGCGCTGCATGGAGGAAAAAGTGGTGGAGGAACTGAAATCCCAGGGCGCCTTTGTGCTGACCCAGGAACAGTCCAGACAGCTTGGAAAGTTCATTCTGCGGGCAGGCGGCACCATGAATCCTATGATCGTGGGAAAAACATGTGCTCAGATCGCAGAGTACGCGGGCCTCTGCGGTGTTCCGTCCTCAGCCAGAGTACTGGTGGGAAGAGAGACGAAAGTGGGAGCAGACGCACCCTATTCCAGGGAAAAACTGGCTCCCATCCTGGGACTTTTTGTGGAAGAAAATACCGACAGGGTGCTGGAGAGAAGCATTGAGATCCTTCATATGGAAGGTGCGGGACACACCTTTTCCATGCACGCAGAGGATGAAGCGCTGGTGAGAAAGTTCGCACTGCAGATTCCCGCATCCCGTTTTCTGGTCAATACACCGGGAGCGCTGGGCGGTATTGGAGCCACCACAGGTTTATTCCCGGCCCTGACACTGGGCTGCGGCGCAGTGGGAGGAAGTTCCTCCTCCAACAACATCGGGCCTCTTGATCTGATCAATATCAAACGTGTAGCATTTGGTACAAAAGAACTGGAAGAAATCCGCAGGGAAAGCGGGAGCATGCAGAATACTTCACAGATATCCGGCAGCAGCCAGGTAAGCCAGGAACTGATCAATGCCATTGTGGACAAAATTGTAAAAGAATTCGTCTGAATGAATTCAGATAAATGTAGAATACTAACAGAGAAAGTATCGTATCCTGCCAGGCGTTTTCCTAGGGGTACAAAATAGTTAAAGTGTTGAAAATTGGAGAATATTTGGAGGTAAATCATTATGGCAAATACAAATGCATTAGGTATGATTGAAACAAAAGGACTTGTGGGAGCCATTGAGGCAGCAGATGCCATGGTTAAAGCTGCCAATGTGGCGTTAGTGGGAAAGGAAAGCATTGGTGCCGGATTAGTCACCGTTATGGTGCGCGGAGATGTAGGCGCAGTCAAGGCAGCAACCGATGCAGGGGCGTCAGCAGCAGAGCGTGTGGGAGAACTGGTGTCTGTACACGTGATTCCCCGTCCTCACACAGAAGTGGATGTGATTCTGCCTCATCAGCTTGAAAAGAGCACAGGAACTTCCTATACAGAAGAGGCCTGAGAAAAAAACGTCCGGGTATTAGGAGCAGAAAAATGGAAGAACAGGAAAAGATCCGCCGGATCGTGGCGGAGGCGGTCAGGGAAACCCTGGATAAAAAACCGGAAAAACCCGAACACATGACCCATTTAAGAGGAGACCATCTGGTATATAAGGACCATCCAAGAATTGCCTTCCGGGGAGCTATTGACTCCCTGGAGGCAGAGATCATCATTTTACAGACTATCACGGAAAAGCAGAATCTGCACACGCTCACGGAGGACTTGGAGGAGATCATCAAAACCATCCGCTGGCTTCTGCGGTGCGAGGTATCCGGGGAGCCTGTGGGTGAGATCACCATGCAGGGGCTGGACACAGACGCTATGCGGGCCCACTCCCATCATCCAAGCCAGTATTATGGTATGAAACATTTCCTTCCCACCTACTGTCATAATGAAATTGTGGCATATTTAAACAAGCTGAGAACAAAGGCCAGAGAGACGGAACTCATTGCATACCGTGCCTTTAAAACAGATACCGGCGATGTGGAGCGGGAAGATATCATACGCGTTTTAAACCGGCTGTCCTCTTTGTTCTGGATCATGATGTTCAAGTATTTGACCGGAAAATATGGAGGAACGTATGAACGTTGAGGTAGAGGCAGTAGTTGAGGCAGTTGTCAGGGAACTGAAAGATAAGATGATGGTGGAGGTGGAGGCCTCCGGCAGACATGTGCACTTGTCACGGGAGGATGTGGAGCGGTTATTTGGCAAAGGATACAGGCTGACAAAAGTCAGGGATTTATCCCAGCCCGGCCAGTATGTCTGCAAGGAGAGGGTATCCCTTACAGGACCGAAAGGTACGATTCACGGTGTGGTTATCCTGGGGCCTGAGAGAGGGGAGACCCAGGCGGAAGTGTCCATGACAGATACCCTTGCCCTGGGGATCCGCCCGCCTGTAAGACTGAGCGGAGATATAGCGGGAACACCGGGAATTACCATATCAAACGGGGACAGGCAGATTGTCACGGACAAAGGAGTGATCATAGCTAAGCGTCATATGCATATCACACCTGAGGACGCCCGGAGACTGCATGTAAAAGACAAAGAAGCCCTGAAGATCAAAGTTTACGGAAGCCGTCCGGTTATTTTTGAGGATACCATTGCCAGAGTCAGCAGTGAGTTTCAGACCTATGTTCATATTGACTATGACGAGGCAAATGCCTGTGGGTTTGAAAAAGGTACCTTTTGCCGTATCATCCGGTAAATGCCGCGTCTTTCCCGGTGTGTAAAGGAGGATGTGCTTATGAATACATGGAAGACAAAAGGAACGGACCGTTTGATTGATGATGTCATAGAGGAAGTTAAGGCCCGCCTTGGTAAAATACAGGAGGAGTCCTGTGGGGATCCCCCCACCGGAAAAGTCCTGGTACTTGGGAAACTGGATCAGACAGATGAAAATATGCTGCAGTCCTTTGCCAATATCTGCACTTCCCCGGAAACAGGAGAATGGGATTTTATTGTGGCAGCCCAGGTCTCCGCTGGCCTGCTGGCCTTTACTGCACTGGGAATTCCCGGGCAGCCGGAAGCAAAATGGATCCTTGAAGCCCTGCTTGGCGGGAAGAAAGTCTATTTTCTGGAAAAAGGTCTGGAATACCGGAAATACAGAGAGACTTCCTACAAGGCTTTATATCAGAAATACCAGGAATATGAGGAAGAGATCAGGCGTTTTGGCGGTGAGATCGTAACCGGTATACAGGAGGCGGCAGAGCTTGAAATGCGGGTACAAAAAAGTGCCTGCATAATAGCAGAAAATGACAGTGCGGCCTTTGATCTGACAAGGCTTAAACTGTTGGGAGAATCAGACCTTGGGAAACTGCGCGGGACCGGATACCGGACGGTTTTGATCGGAAGAAAGACTATTATAACACCCCTGGCCAAAGACTATATTTCCAATCATAATCTGACAGTCAGAAGACAGCAGTGAGGTACACGAATGGAAATCGGAACAGTAATCGGAAGTGTATGGGCCACCAAAAAAGACGAGGCGATCAGCGGACAGAAGCTGCTGGTGATTGATGTGATGAAACGGTACAGGCAGGAAAAAGAGTCCCTGCTGGTTGCCGCAGACGTGATCGGCGCCGGCGTGGGAGATATGGTCCTGATCTGCAGGGGAAATTCCGCAAGGATGGTTGTGGGAAACGGAAAAACACCCGTAGATGCAGCTATTGTGGGAATTATAGATACTCTGGATATACATGAGGAGGTATGAAGTTGAGCATCAATGAGATAATTATATACATTATGGTAATATTTGCGGCTCTGGGAGCATTGGACAGGATATTCGGCAGCCGTTTTGGATTGGGAGAAAAGTTTGAGGAAGGAATCATGGCAATTGGTGCACTGTCTGTCTCCATGGTGGGAATTATCGCTTTGGCACCCGTCATCGCCAATCTTTTGAAGCCTGTGATCGTGCCTGTGTTTGGCCTTTTGGGAGCTGACCCGGCTATGTTTGCCGGTTCTATTCTGGCAAATGATATGGGCGGTGCGCCTCTGGCACAGGCGTTGGCTCTGAATGAAGATGCCGGTAATTTCGGCGGTCTGATCGTGGGCGCTATGCTGGGGCCTACCATTGTGTTTACCATTCCGGTAGCCCTTGGGATCATCAGGGAGGAGGACCGGAAATACCTGGCAACAGGTGTACTTGCAGGTGTCATTACTATTCCGATCGGTTCGTTTGTTGGTGGTCTGGTGGCAGGATACTCCATTGTTATGGTGCTTAAGAATCTGATCCCTATCATTATTTTTGCCGTTTTGATCGCCCTTGGGCTGTGGAAGTTTGAAAATGCCATGGTAAAGGGATTCACGTATTTCGGCAAGTTTGTGGTGGCAGTGATCACTTTGGGTCTGGGGGTTGGTATCATAGAGCAGCTCACAGGAATTGTACTGATTCCCGGTATGAATCCTATAAGTGAAGGATTTGAGGTGGTGGCAGATATTGCGATTGTACTGGCAGGCGCATTTCCCCTGGTGTATGTGATCACGAAAGTGTTTAAAAAGCCGCTTATGGGTCTGGGAAAAGTGCTGGGTATGAATGAGGTGGCAGCGGCAGGACTGGTTGCCAGCCTTGCGAACAGCATTCCTATGTTTGGTATGATGAAAGACATGGATGACAGGGGAAAGGTGCTGAATGTGGCTTTTGCGGTTTCAGCGGCTTTTGTGTTTGGAGACCATCTGGGATTTACAGCAGGATTTAACCAGGATATGATCTTTCCTATGATCGTGGGAAAATTAGTGGGTGGAATTACGGCGGTAATTGCTGCTTTGGTTTTGGTTCGGAGCAATGGTTCGGCAAAAGAAGTGTAGGTGTTGATGTGGTGTGTATAGAGAAGTGTGAAGGAAGGGTGTAGGGAATGGAGATTAGCAGAGAAGTGATCGAACAGATGATAGCACAGGTGTTGGAGGAGAAGGTTGGGGGTTTGGGCATTCCGAAAAACGATGTGCATCGGCAGGAGATAGCTGGTGTTATTAAGATGGAAGTGCCTAAAATCCATGTGACAGAAACAGACAGGCTGGATACCGGAAATAGGAATGATAAGGTATATACGCATGATCTGTTTTCTCTTGCTGAGAGCCCTAGGCTTGGGTGCGGTATTATGGAGATGGAGAGAACTACATTTGACTGGACTTTGGATTATGATGAGATTGATTATGTGATTGATGGGGAGCTTACGATCGTTAAGGACAGGATGCAGGTGACGGCTGGAGCGGGTGAGATTATTTTGATCCCTAAGGGGGCTCGGATACAGTTTTCGGTTCCTGAGAGGGCGCGGTTTATTTATGTGACGTATCCTGCGGATTGGAATAAGTAGATAGGGGACGGCTTCCTGCATTGTTCAGGCGTTGTATAGCGGCTGGATCAGTCTGCAGTCACAGGAAAAAACTGTACGGGAGGCAATGTGTGGGGAGCCATCATGCCCGTAAAAAGCCTTCTATGATTTTTTCTTCCGCTTGTTCCTCTGTAAGACCCAGGGTACGGAGCTTGATGATCTGTTCCCCGGCGATTTTTCCAATGGCGGCCTCATGGATCAAAACAGCGTCAATGCTGCCCGCGTACAACTCCGGGGAGGCATTTACCGTGCCGTGGTCAGCCAGGATAGCGTCACATTCAGAATGTCCGTTGCAGCGGCAGTTTCCCATTATGCAGGAGTGATACGCCTGCCGGGAGCTGCCTTTTGCCACAGAGCGGGAGATCAGATCAACGGCGGAGTCTTCTCCGTCCATGGAGACCGTAAAGTCCGTCTCTGCGGTCTCGTTTTTTTCTGTTAAAATACTTTCATGAATGATCAGTTTTGCCCTCGCCGCCAGTCTGGCGGTTGTTTTTCTCACCGTGCTGTCCACACCTTGAAGCTGCACGGTGTCCATCTCCAATACGGAGTCTTCCAACAGAAACGCATTCGTAACGGGATCAATCCGCTTTTCTCCGGTTCCGGATCCTGTGCCGATATGCTTTTCCTTGTATAAAACATGTGCACCCTTTTCCAGAAAAAAACGGTGGATACCGCTATGTCTTGCCATGTCGCCGCTGTCTGTATGGACACCACATCCGGCAATAATTGTCACATCGGCTCCTGCTCCCACATAAAAATCATTATACACAAGGTCATCGACAGCACCGTGAGTTACGCAGGCAGGGATGTAAACCACTTCCTTCTGCGCATTGGGGCTTACATGGATGACCAGGCCGGGGGCATCCTCCTTAGTGTCAATGCGGATATTAGGTGTAGACTGCCGGCCGACACACTGGCCGTCTTCCCGGATGTTAAAAGCACCCTTAAAACCATCGGCATAATCCGAGATGATCCGTAATAGTTTTTCTGCAATTCTGTTCATCATGCATCCTCCTGACATATTTTCCCGCGGGGCGGTCTTTCATTCTAACATATGAAACTTCCTTTCCGTTTTATTCAGATTCATATACTTTAGTGGTAGACAGTATGAACTTATTTTTGCTGTCTGATCATGCCTTTGCTTTTGGCAAGATTGACAATGGTATCAGTCCTCCTTTATAAACAGTAAGAAAAGCCGGCAGGCAGTGCCATCTTACATCTGCCGGACGGTTTTCATGAACAGAATATCTTGGAGGAGGTTATATGAATAAAAAGGAGACAGATTGTACGTCTATTACCAAGCAGGTCATAGAAAATGTACGGCCCAATCTGCTAAAACAGATGGCAGTATGGTATTTGTCCGGTTGTTTAAGGGTTATGGAAGACAATACTGTGGAGCATGCCTGTAAAACAAAAACAGAGAATGTAAGGAAGTCGGCTGTATGGAACTGACATTTTGGAATATTACGGGATTCAACCTGTTTGGGATCACAGTACAATTTCTACAGCAGCTCATACTGACACGGGTACTGCTTGGAAAAGCAGCGGACAGGAAAAGAATTCTGATTTTTCTGCTGCCGTACAATATTTTTTTGGCGGCCTTTGGGGCTGTGGAATTTCTTTCGGGAATATTTGCACATGTGGGCTTACTGGTGCTGCATCAATACCTGTATATTCTGGTCTGGTGTGCAGGAATACGGTATATTTATAAAGAAAAGCGGAAGAATGCCATTGTGACCAGTGCAGTTGTTATGTTCCTTGTATTTATTATGGAGGATTTTACAGGCTTTTTTGTTAAGCAGAATTATGATTTATCCGTGGCATCAGATTTACATAGATATATAGTATTAGAGGTGCTGGGGGCCATGGCAATAACGGTGTGTGCTGCTAGTATATTAAGACATCTGACAATAAAAGATATGATATATGGAGGGAACAAGATATGGCAAAACAGACAAAAATATGGGACATTATTAAGAGCGCGGGGTATGCACCCATAGAGAATAGAAATATTATAGTATCCTATGCACCCGCAAACATAAGTGACTCCATCGCAAAATTTTTAGGATGCAGCAATGAATTCTTTGTACTACAGATATGTGCGGACGAACTGGTCCTTGTGCCGTTCAGCAAGATGACCAGGGGATTGAAAAAAGAGGTGGCATTGGCAATCCCCTTTGAGACAATAGAAAGTATTCAGGTGTCAACCTCTGCTCTTAATTATATTATAACGATTAAAACAGAACACGATGAGCTTCGGCTGTCAACCCAGCAAAAGGAATTAAGTGATTTCCGTCTTAAAGGACTTCTGGCAAATGAGGACCTGGGCAAAAACTGGCATAAGATCAACCTGGATGAAACACTGAATGCGTTAAAAGAGATTAAAAAAGATTAAAAAAGATTGACACAGTCACATAACTGTTTTATTATAATAGGTAATTATAACTATTCAGCGGGTCTGCGCTTCGATTCTGTTTGAATTTTTGCCTGTAACTGTGAATGGGCTTATGAGGGCAGCCTGAACTGCTATGTAGGCGTTGACGGAAACTCTAACTTCTGTTCCTTTGGGGCAGGAGTTTTTTTGATACTTGGAAGTTATGAACTGCTGCTGCATACAAGCAGTTTCAAGACAGGGAACAGGCAAATGATTCTGGAAGAGACTTATCACGAGCCGGAAAGGAAAAAAATATGGAAGGATTTATGACACCTCCCAAACATATAAATTTTAATGTAAAAAAATTATTTGGGAAAATGGGCGAAATACAGGACGGTTCTATAGCCTGTCTGGAAAACGGAGGCGGAGGCCCCACGGAGAACCATGTGCACATGCATGAATGGAAAGGATAGCCTAAATGAATGAAAAGTTTTCTTCTCTTCCGCAAGAGAAACAACAGGCCGTCATAAATGCCGCAATGGAGGTATTTGGGAAAAATGAATACAAAAGGGCATCCACGGATTTGATGGCGGCAAAAGCAGGAATCTCAAAAGGATTATTGTTTTACTATTTTCGCAATAAGAAAGAATAATATCTGTATATATACAATTGCCTGATAGAAACCAGGAAGGAATCGATTGTTGATGAAAGATTTAAATCCATAACAGATTTCTTTGAACTCTTACGATATGCAGGCACTTATAAAGTGAAAATATTGGATAAGTATCCTTTTATACTGGATTTTGCTCTGCGTGCCTTTTATTCTGAAAAGGAAGATGTATCAGATGAACTTAAAAATGTAAATACAATGCAAGATGACGTATTGTTTCAGGTATGCTTTGGTCATATAGATACTTATAAATTTAAAAATGATGTTGATCCATTTAAGGTTTATAAAATGCTGCGCTGGATGGGGGACGGATATATACATGATAAGGTGCAGAAATTTGCCTGGATGAAATGCTGAGGCAGTTTGAGGAGTGGATAGAACTGTTTCAAAAACTTGTGTATAAGGAGGAATACCGTAAAAAATGAGCATTGGGTGAAAAGCGGGCACCAATTTTATCTGATAGTATAACCATATCGTAACTGTTTGGCAGGTCAGCGCATGAACAAGTTACGCCATATCAAATAAGGAGGTGCGCACAATGCACGCATGGGAAGCTATACAAAAGACTTTAGATTACATGGAAGCACATATCAAGGAGGATATCAACGCGGAAACCCTGTCTGACATAGCAGGGCTGTCCCCTTTCTATTTTCAGAGGCTCTTTAAACGTCTGATAAATAAAACGGTCCAGGAATATATCAAACTGCGACGACTGGCACTCGTGACAGCGGAATTGGATAAGGGCGATATGAGAATTCTGGATATTGCCCTGGAGTACGGATTTTCCAGCCATGCAAATTTCACCAGAGCATTTAAAACTGCATATGGGTTAACACCGGAGGAATACAGAGACACACGTCCGCTTTTGAATACCTTTATAAAGCCTGAGATATCTATGGTTTATACCATGATTGATGAAGGGGTTCCGCTGCTTGCGGGTAATATGGTTTTGGAGATCAATAGAAGAACACTGGACTATCCGGAGGTGTATCTTGGATTTGAGACAAAGGTAAAAATAGAGGGACAGATTCCGGCAGGTGAAAGCACAGGAGTGGATATACCTGGCCAGTTATGGAAGAGATACCACAAAGAAAAGGAAGCGTTTGCGGATTATCTGAACCCGGAAGCTGAGTTGGGAATGTCATACATGCAGGAACCCCGGAAAGGGGAATTTACCTATTTTGCAGGAGGTCTTGCAGGCGGAGCGGGCATGCCGGAAGCGCTGGCGAAACAAGAACTGCCCGCAGGGGAATATCTTGTCTGCAGTATTGAGGCAGAAAGTTTTGAAGCGCTTGTGACAACAGCGCTGGATCAAGCGGGAAAATACCTTTTCGGCACCTGGCTGCCCCACCATAAACTGGCAACGAAGCCTTTCTCTGCTGAAAAATATTATAAAAATATGGATGGTATTCATTATATGGAAATCTGGGTTATTCCTGCTGAGACAGAATAACGCACTTGGACGTGCTCCAGCAGCATACCAAGTGCAATGGATTCCAGTTGTCTTGGGAAACCAAACGTGCATCCGTTGACTTTCAGGTATGGGGGGAATATAATGCTGTTTGTAGACTGGTTTTCAGCCTAAAGCATGCAAAGAGAGGTATACAGCTTAGATGGAAGTGCAATTGGTGACGGACATACAGAAGTTTTCCATACACGATGGGGAAGGAATACGCACCACTATATTTTTTAAGGGATGCCCGCTTTCCTGTATCTGGTGCCATAATCCGGAGACGCAGGATTATGGGCAGCAGTTCATGTGGAATCAGGAAAAATGTGCAGGGTGCGGAGAATGTGCTGGGGCTTGTCCAAGCGGAGCTGTTTCCATGGATGGACACAAACCGGTGACAGATGTAAATAAATGTGGAATCTGCCATACATGTGAAGAATACTGTCTGCAAAATGCCAGGGAATTCGCAGGCAGAGAATATACAGTGGAGGAACTGGCTGCGGAAGCAGTAAAAGACCAGCCCTTTTATGAACAGTCTCACGGCGGGGTTACTCTCTCAGGGGGAGAGGTACTGGCCAGGGACATGGATTTTGTGGAGCAGCTGATGCTTGAGCTGACTAAGCGGGGGATACGGGTAAACGTAGATACCTGCGGATACATACCATGGAAGAATATAGCGCGGATAATTCCTTATACAGATACCTTTTTATATGATATAAAACTTATGGATTCCCGGCTGCATCAGAAAATGACCGGGGTAGGAAATGAAGAAATCCTGGAAAACCTCATAAGGCTTTCCAAAAGCAAAGCAGCCATCTGGATTCGTATTCCGGTCGTGGGCGGTGTAAATGATACGGATAGGAATATGGAGGAAACCTTGGAGTTTCTCAGTTCCCACTCCATTACACCAAAATGGATTCACCTGCTGCCTTACCATAATACAGGGAGCGGAAAGTATCCAAGGCTGGGTCAAAAATACCAGGGCAGGGATTTTACCACCCCCAAGGAATCACGCATGCAGGAACTGCTGGATATGTGCCTGGCGCGGGGATATCAGGCCGGAATAGGAGGTTAATGTAGATGGAACAGGGAATGAACGAAAGAATCCGAAGGCTTCGCAGGGAGAGCCTGGAGACAGAAGCGCATATTGATATGGAACGTGCAAAAATAGAGACAGAGGTGTACCGCAGATACGAAGGCACCGTATCCGTGCCGGAACTTCGGGCATTGGTTTTAAAACACTATTTTGCCGAAAAGACATTGTACATAGGTAAAGGTGAATTGTTGGTGGGTGAGAAGGGAAACGGGCCTCAGGCAGCCCCTACGTTTCCGGAACTGTGCTGTCATACCGTGCAGGACCTTCATGTGATGAATGACAGGGATCTGATCAGCTTCAAGGTGCAGGAGGAGGATTATACGTTTCAGGAAAAGAAGATGATCCCTTTTTGGGAAAGGCGTTCCATCCGGCACCGGATCCTGGAAAAAATGACACCAGAATGGAAGAAAGCATATGAATGCGGAATCTTCACGGAATTTATGGAACAGAGAGGCCCGGGTCATACTGTGGGTTCTGAGAATATTTACAAGAGAGGGCTTCTGGACTATAAAAAGAAAATTCAAGAGGCATGGAAGAATCTGGATTACAGCCAGGACCCGGAAGCCCTGGACAAAGAGAATGAGCTTCACGCCATGGAAATTGCCTGTGACGCGGTAATACTTCTGGGCAGGCGGTATCATGACTATGCGCTGGAGCTGGCGGAAAAAGAGGAGGATAGTGTCCGCAGGGAGGAGCTTTTGCAGATCGCCCAAAACTGCAGCGTTGTTCCGGCGCACAAACCGGAGACATACTGGCAGGCCCTTCAGATGTATTGGTTTGTTCATCTGGCTGTGACAAGTGAGCTGAACCCATGGGATGCTTACAGCCCCGGCCGGCTTGACCAGCACTTGATCCCCTTCTACAGAAAGGATGTAAAAGAGGGGGTTCTGGACCGGGAACGTGCAAAAGAGCTGTTGGAATGCCTGTGGGTGAAATTCAACAATCAGCCTGCGCCGCCAAAAGTGGGAATCACATTGAAAGAAAGCGGTACTTACACAGACTTTGCCAATATCAATACCGGCGGGGTAACACCAAAGGGACATGACGGTGTCAATGAAGTGAGCTATCTGATCCTGGAATGTATGGATGAGATGAAATTACTGCAGCCCAGTTCAAATGTGCAGATCAGTAAAAAGACGCCTCAGGAGTTTTTATTAAAAGCATGTGAGATTTCCAGAAAAGGATGGGGACAGCCGGCCTTTTATAATACAGAGAGTATAATCCAGGAGCTTCTAAACGCGGGAAAATCCATTGCAGATGCCAGAAAAGGCGGTACCAGCGGGTGTGTGGAGACAGGTGCCTTTGGAAATGAAGCATATATTCTGACCGGTTATTTCAATCTGCCTAAAATACTTGAAATTACCCTTTGCAATGGATATGATCCTGTTGCAGGGGAAATGCTTGGCCTGCCTCTTGGCAAAGCGGAGGAGTTTCAATCCTATGAGGAGCTTTTCGAGGCCTATAAAAAGCAGATTCTGCATTTCCTGGATATTAAGATGCGGGGTAATCATGTGATTGAAGGGATTTATGCCCGCTACATGCCGGTGCCGTTCCTCTCTGTCATTACCAATGACTGCATTGCAGAGGGGAAGGATTATAACGCCGGAGGGGCCAGATACAATACCAATTATCTGCAGGGAGTGGGGATCGGGACCATCACCGACAGCCTTACAGCCATAAAATATAATGTATTTGACAAGAAAAAATTCACCATGTCAGAATTGATGCAGGCACTGAGAGACAATTTTGAGGGGCATGGCCGAATCTGGAATCTTGTCAGCAATAAAACACCTAAGTACGGCAATGATGATGATTATGCGGATGACATTATGAAAGACGTGTTTCAGTTCTACTATGAAAGTGTGACCGGGCAGCCCAATATGAAGGGCGGAAAATACCGCATCAATATGCTGCCGACTACCTGTCATGTTTATTTTGGGGAAGTGATGCTGGCAAGTCCCAATGGCCGCATGGCGCATAAACCCGTATCTGAAGGAATATCCCCGGAAAAGGGGGCGGATGTGCAAGGTCCTACGGCTGTAGTGAAATCCTGTTCCAAGATGGATCACTTAAACACAGGGGGAACTCTGCTGAACCAGAAATTTACGCCTCAGGTGGTGTCTGGTGAGAACGGACTGATGCAGATGGCAAATCTGGTACGGACTTATTTTAATCTGGATGGACATCACATACAGTTTAATGTGATCGACCGCAGGACCCTTCTGGAGGCTCAGGCTCATCCGGATGAATATAAGGATCTGATCGTGCGTGTGGCAGGATACAGTGACCATTTCCGGAATTTGAGCAAAGCACTGCAGGACGAGATCATTGATAGAACAGAGCAGTCATTTGGCTGATTTTTTCCAGTTCCCAAAGGCCGGGCAAAGATTTATTCTTTGTCCGGGTATCATGGAATGCAAAGGGTGGGGAAATATATGACCGTCTGTCTGATCATGAAGTGTTTGCAGATTTGTTTAATGGCGTTGTCTTTCAAGGGGAGGAGATAATAAAACCTGAGTATTTGGAAGAGATGAACGAGAAAAAACAACTAAAGATTCCGGGGAGAGACGGTCAGCCCGTGGCGATCCAAAAACTGCGTGACGTGCAAAAAGCATGTGGATCGGATGGGAGCCTTTGGGGCACCATGCTTGCAGCAATGGGCCAGCGAACAGATTCATTATGGAATGCCGGTGAGACATATGCTTTATGATGCGGTTGATCACACAAAACAAATGCTGGACCTGCTTCACAACATGAGAGATTTTTTGGATGTTCCGCTGATAAAAGATAACGCGGATGCCATTAGGACAGAAGAGGGAGGGATGAATATGTGTACAGCATTTCAGCAAATGCGCAGGGAAGGTGAACAGCAAGGCAAAAAAATGGGAGAAGAAAAACTGTCCAGGCTTATGCAGTTCTTGATCCATGACAACAGGATTGAAGATTTACTGAAGGCGTCTCTGGATGCAGGGTATGCTGCATTATGAAGAGCTGCCGGATCAGAAAAACATAAAGTATACAAATATTCCTTCATGCGTTATGATATATTGAATAGGAATAATGAGAAAAGGAATATGAAGTAATAATGAAGAGGGATTTGACAACAGGAAATATTATTAAGACTATGTTAATATTTGCAGGCCCTATGATTATCGGAAACCTTCTGCAGCAATTTTATAACATAGCAGATACACTGATCGTAGGCAGATTTGTAGGGGCTGATGCCATGGCTTCTGTGGGAGCGGCTTATACGCTGATGACTTTTTTAACTTCCATACTAATTGGATTATGTATGGGCAGCGGGTCTCTGGTATCCTTTTATTTCGGAAAACAGGACAAGGTAAAGATGGAGGTATGTGTACAGGGGTCATTTCTGCTGATAGGCGTTGTCACAGTAGTTATCAATGTGCTGGTGTTTGTATTCATCAATCAGATTTTGCGGATACTACAGATACCAACAGAAATATTAGCCATGTCTCACGAGTATGTGATAATAATTTTTGCCGGTATATTTTTCGTGTTTCTCTATAATTATTATGCTTATCTTCTGAGGTCTATAGGTAATTCTGTCATTCCGCTTGTTTTTTTGGGAACAACCTCGGTTTTGAATGTTGTCCTTGATATCATATTTGTGGTGACCTTTCAATGGGGAATCGGAGGTGCAGCACTGGCGACTGTAATATCACAGGCCATATCCGGGATTGGTATTTCCATATATGTGTGGGCGAAGGAACCGGCGTTCAGGATCCGGCTGTTTGGAAAGCACCGTGTCTCTCTGACAAGGGAGTCCATGAAGGAAATTACAAGATTTTCATTCGCGGCATCTATACAGCAGTCGGTAATGAATCTGGGTATACTGATGATACAGGGGCTGGTAAACAGTTTCGGCGTTGCAGTTATGGCTGCCTTTACAGCGGCAGTCAAGATAGATTCTTTTGCCTATATGCCTGCACAGGAATTTGGAAATGCGTTTTCCCTGTTCATATCCCAGAATCACGGCGCCGGAAAAGAAGACAGGATTGGGAAAGGTACCAGGCAGGCTTTTGCAGTTTCCGCAGTGTTCTGCGCAGTGATCTCCATACTTGTGTTTCTTCTTGCAAAGGAGCTTATGCTGTTATTTGTGTCACCGTCTGATACGGAGATTATAAGTATCGGAATGGGTTACCTGCGGATCGAGGGCACATTTTACATAGGAATTGGGATTTTATTTTTGCTTTATGGATATTACAGAGGGATCAATCTGCCTGAAATGTCGTTGCTTTTAACCATCATATCCCTGGGGACCAGAGTGATCCTTGCTTATATTTTAGCCCCAGTAGAGGCCATAGGGGTTGCAGGAATCTGGTGGGCTATACCGATTGGCTGGTTCTTGGCAGATATTACCGGGATTATTTATATGCGTCACAGAGAACAGAAAAAGCTTTTGCGCAGATGATTGAAATTCCAGTATTACTCCGCAGAATATTTTATCCAATGATACTGCATTTGCTTTGCTGCTGACCTGTCTTCAGAAAATAGAATGGCTGCCGATACCTGGCCAATTGTGGAACGGTCATGCTTACAGAAGAAGGGAAGACTGCCATACTTGTTGATCCGGAATAAGAGGAGATACTAGATATTTAAAGAGAAGGAAAGCGGCTGTTTATGGCTGCTTTCCTTTTTAGCAGAAATTAGTTTTCATCTATTCTGTGAATTCATTCAAGGCTCTGCCTATGCGCATAATACCTTCCGATATTTTATCTTCCGGCATATTAGAAAAGTTTATCCTGAGAGTATTACACTTCTTTGTGTTTGGAAAAAAGGAAGTTCCGGGAACAAATGCAACGTTGTGTTCCAGGCACTTTTCCAGCAGCCTGGTAGTATCAATTTTTTCATTCAGCTCGATCCAGAGAAAAAGTCCGCCTTCAGGCTTTGTAAACGTAATATCCGAAGGAAAAGCGCTGCGGATAGCTTTAATAGCTGTGTCACGCCGTTTCCGGTATACCTCACGTATTTTATCAATATGGGCATCCATATCATATTTTTCCAGATAAGCGGAGATAACCATCTGGGCTATGGTATTACACTGCAGGTCTACGCCCTGTTTTACAAGAACATATTTACGGATGACCTCTTTTTCCCCGGCGATCCATCCAATCCGGTAGCCAGGGCAGAAGATTTTTGAAAAAGTTCCTGTACAGAGAACATTGCCTGCCTTGTCAAGGGACTTTACGGATGGCAGAAAATCGCCCTCATATCTAAGCTCGCCATAGGGATTGTCTTCTAAAACCGCCACATTATATTTAGCGGAAATCTCTGCAAGCTGTTGTCTGCGTTCCAGGCTCCAGGTTCTTCCTGTGGGATTCTGGAAATCAGGAATCACATAAATCAGCTTTGCTGTCGGGTATTTTTCCAAAGCTTTTTCCAGTTCGGACATGATCATGCCGCTATCATCTGTAGGGATTTCTGCGAATTTACAGCTATATGCTTTAAAAGCGCTGAGGGCGGCCAGATAAGTGGGGCTTTCACACAGCACCACATCCCCTTCGTCCAAGAAAACTTTTCCGGAAAGGTCAAGGGCCTGCTGGGAGCCATGGGTGATCAAAATATTTTCATCACAGAAAGATGTGCCGAGCCGGGTATTCATCCGCTTGGCAATCCATTCCCTGAGAGGCTGATAACCTTCCGTTGTGGCATATTGCAATGCGTGTTCCCCGTTATGGTCCAGAACATAATTGTTGACAGTTTTGATCTCCTCTATGGGGAACAGTTCAGGGGCCGGCAGTCCTCCGGCAAAGGAAATGACTTCCGGCTGCTCTGTGAGTTTCAAAAGCTCCCTGATCTCGGAAGCGGTAACAGATGACATTCTTTTCGCATATTTGTATTCCATGAGAAAACTCCTTTACATATTTATAATATAGGGTTTATTTCATTGTCATGCCATGGTTCGTCCTCCTGATGAGCCATGAGCAGTTTTCTTATCACGTCACATAAAATTTTAATACCATAAACGATTTTATCCTTTGGGGGAAAGGTAAAGTTTAAGCGGATATAGTTTTCCCCCTTTTGTTTTGTCAGATAAGCGGGCATTCCGGGCAGAATGGCGACTCCGTTTTTGGCCGCCTGCGAAGCCAGCAGATCTGCTGACAGGCCGTCCGGGAGCCTGCACCACAGGTAATACCCGCCGTCCGGTATAGCAAAGGACAATTCAAAAGGAGCATACTGTTTCAGGGCATCCACCATCATGTCTCTTCTTTCCCGGTACTCCCTGCGTATGAATTCCACATATTTTTCCATCTCGCCATTTACAATAAACCGTTCCACAATTTGCTGTGATATGCAGCAGGAATGTAAATCCACAAGCTGCCGGATACTGGAAAAATGATGGATCAGTTTTTTGTCCGCGCAGATCCAGCCCAGGCGCAGACCGGGGTAGATGGTTTTGGAAAAAGAACTGAGATAGATGACATTCCCGTTCTTATCCATTGTTTTCAAAGGCGCAGTGGTCTGCCCCTCAAAACTCAGTTCACTGTAGGGGTCATCCTCCAGAATTGGTATGGCATATTTACCAGCCAATTCCAGAAGCCGGACCCTCTTGGCGGTGCTCATGCATACACCGCAGGGATTATGGTATGTGGGCATGGTGTAGATTAATTTGGGGTGATAACGGATCAAAAGCTGCTCCAGTATTTTCATATCCATCCCATCATTTTCCATGGGTACTGCCATAAGTCTGGCACCCATAGCGCGGAAACTCTGTATTGCAGGGAAAAAGGACGGCTCTTCAATCAGCACAATATCCCCCGGGTTGACAAAGGCCCGGGCTGCCAGGTCTATGCCCTCCTGTGAACCGGAAACGATCATAATCTCGGAAGGGTGGCAGAAGCAGGAGCGCTTTTGCATATAGGACGCCATGACCTTTCGCAGAGAGGAAAAACCTGCCACGGGAGAGACAAGCAGTCCTTTGGGATTGGACAATAAGTCGTGTTCCATTCCTTTGAATGCCTGAATCGGAGGATTTTCAAAGGAGGCGATTCCGGCCGCGAAGGATATGACATCCTTTTGGTTTGCCATTTCCAGATATTTATTCACATCAAAGGTATCACGGTTCTTCAGATAATCACTGAACAGATACTCCCACATAGGTTCTTTACGGGATTCTGTTTTGCGGACTGCGGGTGCTGTCTCTTTGACAGCAATGGTTCCCCTTCCCACGTGGGAGGTGAGCAGCCCGTCGGCCTTTAATTCTTTATATGCGTTCAGCACAGTTGTGCGGTTTACACCCAGTGTATCGGCTAACTGGCGTTCCGATGGGAATTGAAAACCATCGGGAATTTCACCGGATATGATCTGAGACTGTATCTGTTCCGCAATTTGTTTGTATAGGGGTGTCTTTATTGATTTGTCTATTTGAATTCTCATTGGCTCCTCCATTTGGTTCGGTCCAATGAATAGTATAAATGGGAATTGGCTGTATATCAACAACCAATTGTAGTTAAGTTTATACAGCCAATTTTTTGTTTACAAGTTGGAGATTATTAAAGCTGCATAGGAGATTTGGTGAGAGAAGTGGAAGAGAGGGTGTCTGCAGCAAATCACAGATGGTTTGTATTTTTCCAGGAGTTTTAAAGCCTCTTTTTGACCGTTTGCCGAATGATGCTAGATAAAGTCCAAAATCGCGGCAGAACTGGAGATGGGCCGGCTCCCTGTCCGGGAAGCGCTTCGGATACTTGCCGGCGCCGTCCGGAAATCTCTTGAATATGCAGGAAAGCACGGCGCAGCATCTCAGGATTTTACGCCTCCTTGAGAATAAGGAAGAAGATGCATTGGAGAAAGCGCTGGCAGATCATGTGGAATGGTCTCTGCGGGTGTTTAAATAAGGCTTTCTATGATGGATGCTATATCATAGAAAGCCTTTTATGATTCATATAAAGATCAAGAGAAATTTTTGTCAAAGGCAGGTTCCACATAATCTTTGATAAAAGCGATCCGGTCTTTAACATTCTTCGTAAAAAGAGAAGCAATGGAAACCACCATCTCCCTGTGCGTATTCACATAAATAACATTTCCCCCATCTCCCATAGCAGAAAATCCTTGCTCCGTATCCCCGGATATCCACCATAAATATCCATAAGGAAGACTGCATTTTTCCCATCGGCTGTGTTCTTTTGTGCTCTCCTCTGTCCAGCTTTTGGATACAATTTGTTTTCCGTTCCACACTCCGCCATTTAAGTATAACTGCCCTATTTTTGCCATATCCACAGGTGAAAGCGAAAGTCCCCAGCCCCCTGTATTGTTCCCGGCCGGGTCGGAGGCCCAGCCGCTGATATTTGTGGACGTATTGAATGCCATCTGCTCCTCTTTACTTTGAAACGTTAAACTGCGCGCAACGGCAATTCCCAGGGGAGAAAATAAATTCTCTGACGCGAAATCAAATACAGACCGGCCGGTGGAATTGGAAAGGATGCCGGATAAGATATCGGGTCCGATAAGGGGAGTATAACAAAAGTCCCCAATCTGCCCCCGGCCTCCCAATAGATTGAGCGTGAATTTGACAAAATTGTCACTGGTAAAATATTTTATATAAGGCGCGAACTTATATTTGTAAGGTGCTGTCATGGTCAGCAGATGTTCCAGTGTAATATTTTGTATGGTTTTTTCTCCTTTTTTCACGGTGTAGTCCGGGAAGAAATCCAGCACTTTTTGACTGACACTTTTGATATATCCCTGGTCCATGGCAATTCCGACCAATACCGAAAGGATACTTTTTGTAACGGAGTACACATGTATACGGCAGTCAGCAGTGCATCCGTTAAAATACTTCTCATATAAGGTTTCTCCGTTTTTTAGGACAACCATGCCCCCGATATTGCTGTGATCTTTGTTTATGACTTTTTCCAGTTCTGTTATCTTTTCCTGATTCATTTGGTGTTCTCCTTAATGGTTTGTTTTCCTGCCCCGGACTTATAATGTCTTCTTTTTGACAAGATAATATATTTCGGTGATCAGCTCATTTTCTGATGCAGCCCGGGAGGGATCTGTGATATACACTTCATACAGAAGGCTGCTTCCTTCATACCCCTCTCTTTCTGCCCATTCCCGCTGTTTCGCATATACGGAGGGCAGTTCTGTGTAGGAGCCGTGCAGGACTGTCTTTATACACAGACCGGGGCAGAAATTCCTGGTTCCCGTGGCGTATTCCTTCACCGGGACAGCAAATTCCGTATCCAGACCAAAGGGGCTGAATTCGTCACTGTGGAAAAGGACCATGGGTGGAGCTGCAGGCGTCAGTCTTTTATCCTTTATTTTTTTAAATAATTGTCCGTAGCATTTTCCATATTCTTCGGGAAATTCATACTCGTGTACCATTTTGCGAATAGATATAAGGTACATTTCAGGTACTTCCGTAAGCCGGATATTAATGTTTTCCATATAAGACATAATGGAGTTTCCCTGTTTTAAGTTGGAGATATCCTGATTTAGCTGCTCCAGTGTCTTTTGGTATTCCCGCACCTGTTTTTCAATTTCCTTTTCTTTTTTCATAAGTGCCAGACAAAGTGCCTCGTCCTGTAATTCTTCCGTGTTTCGTATGGTTTTGATTTCCTCCAAAGAAAAATTATAGGATTTCAGACGATTGATAAACAGCATGGTTTCCAGCTGATCTATGGAATAATAGCGATATCCATTTTCCGGATCGATCTCCTCAGGTTGGATCAGCCCGATTTCCGCATAATAGCGGAGCGTCTTAGCAGATACCTTGCATATATTTGAAAATTCGCCGATGGTTAACAATAGCAGCCCTCCCTTTCGTGTTTCTTGCCTTATCTTACACCTTGCCCTAAGGGAAAGGTCAATACACCATTTTCAGGAAAAGATGAAGGGATCAATGTTCCAAAGATTTTCGGAGGTATCTGGCTGTAATGGTGTCCGCGCTGTCCGCCATTTCCTGAGGGGTACCGGTAAAGACTATCCGGCCTCCGGAAGTTCCGCCGTCAGGTCCCACGTCTATGATATAATCGGCCTGTTTCATAACATCCAGATTATGTTCGATCACAATGACCGTGCTGCCGCGCTTCACAAATCCGTCCAAAAGTCTCATGATATTTTTTACATCTGAGGCGTGCAGTCCTGTTGTGGGTTCGTCCAGAAGGTAGATATTCCCTTTTTTGTCCAGGTGTTTTGCCAGTTTCACCCTCTGACGCTCACCTCCGGAGAGCGTGGAGAGAGGCTGTCCGAGAGTCAGGTAGGAAAGTCCCACCTCAATCATGGCCTGGAGTTGTCTGCGGATTTTTTTGTTTTCCTGGAAGAACTCCGCAGCTTCCTCAGCAGTCATGTTCAGGATATCTAAAATATTTTTACCTTTAAACCGGTAAGACAATGCTTCCCCGCTGTACCGGCTGCCCTCACAGACTTCGCACACTGTAGTGACAGGGTCCATAAAGACCAGTTCTGTTACAACGATACCCTTTCCTTTGCAGGCGGGGCAGGCGCCTTTGCTGTTAAATGAAAAGAGGGAGGCATCTACTCCGTTTTCTGCTGCCAGCAGTTTGCGGATATCGTCAAAGAACCCCAAAAACGTTGCCGGTGTGGAACGGCCGGTGGCTGTGATAGGAGACTGGTCCACCAGGACCACTCGGTCCGCATACTGCTGTGCGAACACATCGCGGATCAGGCTGGACTTGCCGGAGCCGGCCACACCGGTGACAACAGTCAGCACATTGGTTGGGATATCAACAGAGACTTGTTTCAGATTGTGAATATCTGCGTTTCTTACCGGCAGGAACTGGCTGGCTTTTCTGGGGTTTGGTTTGATGGGGATATATTCCAGCATGGCGTTCCCCGTCAGTGTTTTGGAGTGGAGCAGCCCTTCATAACTGCCCTGATACAAAATCTGTCCGCCGTTTCTGCCTGCCAGTGGGCCTACATCAATCACCTCATCCGCAACGGAGATAACATCCTTGTCATGCTCCACCACAAGGACGGTGTTCCCTCTATTTCGCAGGCTCTGCAGCAGTTTAGTCATACGGTGGACATCCCGTGGATGCATTCCGGTACTCGGTTCATCAAAAATGTAAGTCATGCCTGTGAGGGAGCTGCCCATATAGCGGACCAGTTTCAGACGCTGTGCTTCCCCTCCTGACAGGGTAGTGGATTCCCGGTTCATGCTGAGATAGGGAAGTCCGATATCAATCATGCGGGTCAGGGAAGACGTCAGGGTGTTGACAATAGCCTGCCCTCTGGGATCGGTGATCGCCTGCAGGATAGTGCAGAGTTTTGTGAATTCCATATCACACATTTCGTCAATGCGGTATCCGTTCACCCGACAGGAGAGCGCGGCTTTATTCAGCCGCTTTCCACGGCAGACAGGGCATTCCCGCTCTTTTACCAGTTTCTTCAGACGGAGAAGGGAGCGGTCACTGGAGTTTGACAGATCCCGTTTGATAAGCAGCCGGTTCAGGTGGTTGTAAATCCCTTCTATCTTTTTATTTACTTGTTCCTGGCCTCGCTCATATGCGCCATATAGCAGAAGATTTCTCTCTTTTTCAGAGTAGTCCTTCCATTTTTTATCCAGATCAAACAGCCCGCTCTGGGTATATTGTTTCCAATACCAATTCCCTGCATGGAATGCTGGAAGTTCTACCATACTTTCATTCCAGCTTTTATCCGGAGCCAGGACCTGATCCATATCCAAATCCAGGATCTTGCCGATACCGGAGCATTCCGGACACATTCCGTTGGGATTATTAAAGGAGAAGTAGGACGCTGTCCCCACGTAAGGTTCTCCGATCCGGGAAAAGAGCAGACGCAGGGCGGAATACATATCACTGATGGTCCCAACTGTGGACCGGGCGTTTCCCCCCAGTCTTGACTGGTCTATAATGACAGATGCGGTGAGATTGTCTATAAAATCCACCCTCGGTTTTTTGTATTTGGGCAGTCTGCCGCGGATAAATGCCGTGTAGGTCTCATTCATCTGCCTCTGGCTTTCGGCTGCTATGGTATCAAATACAATACTGGACTTGCCGGAACCGGAAACACCTGTAAAGACAACGATTTTTTCTTTGGGTATTTCTAAAGATACATTTTTTAAGTTATTCTGCTTCAACCCCTGGATGATGATTTTTTCTTTATGAGACATGCTGTTCCTCACTTTCTTTTTTGAAGTACCGTAACTGTTCAGTACCCTCACAGTTACGAAATATCATCCATTATAACAGTATATAAAATAAATGTCCTGACTTTTTTTGCTCTTTTATGCCAAGAGCGGTGCAGTCAGATAAGGGCGCCATCCTGCACGGTGATCATGCGGCTGCTGCATTTGGCAGCCTCCGGTGAATGGGTCACCATGATGATCGTCTGTCCGCTCCTGCGGTTGATCTCACAGAGCAGGTTCATGATCTCTGTCCCTGTTTTGCTGTCCAGATTTCCCGTTGGTCTGCAAAAAGGATTTCAGGACTGCCGATCAGTGCGCGGGCGATGGCCACCCGCTGCTGCTGGCCGCCGGAGAGTTCCCTGGGTGTATGTCTGCGCCGGTCTGACAGTCCGGTGACCTCCAGAATCCGGCTGATCTGTTCCTGGTGATCTTTTGTTTTTTTGCCGTCCAGTAGCAGCGGCAGCATAATATTCTCTTCCACGTTCAGATTGGGGATGAGATTGTAGAACTGAAAGACAAACCCTATTTTTTGTCTTCGTATACGGCTCATTTTTTCATCGTCAAAACCGGAGATGTCCGTTCCGTTTAGAAAAACATGGCCGCTGGTAGGCGCGTCCAGTCCTCCAAGGATATAAAGAAGCGTGCTTTTTCCAGAGCCGGACGGTCCCATAATGGATACAAATTCCCCTCGGTTTACACGCAGGGACTTTAAGGAGGAAGAACTGGAAATCCCGTCCTGTCTTGCGGGAAATACAGATGTTCTGACAGGAGAACCTGTGCGAAGCGGGGATACACTTTCAAAATATGATGTGAAGATCATTTGTACAAAAGAGTAGAACAGCAGTAAAAAGGAGCTGATGCACCAGATGATGGGGTACAGCTCCTTTTTGAAAAGAACGCTTGTTCTGTACGCCGCTCTATGTTATACTGTAAGGGACCAATGTATAAGAACGGATAAAGACCGGGAACCGGAATTTCTGTAAGTAGAGGTGGTATGAGGTGAAACGTTGTATTGTAATGGCCGGAATAGCTTAGAGACCAAATATTGATTTTAGGAGGATTTTATATGACTATTCCGGAGAAAGAGATTTATCCCCGCACAGGAGATAAACAGACTATTTATTTAAAAAGTGTGATCACAGACCCTGGCATAACCGTGGGCGAATATACAATGTATAACGATTTTGTCCATGACCCGGTGCTGTTTGAAAAGAATAACGTATTATATCATTATCCGATAAACAAGGATAAACTGATCATCGGGAAATTCTGTTCGATTGCCTGTGGCGCGAAATTTCTGTTTAACAGCGCCAATCATACGTTCCGCTCTTTGTCAACTTATCCGTTTCCGCTTTTCTTTGAAGAGTGGGGGCTGGATAAAAAGAATGTGACGGATTCCTGGGACAACAAAGGAGATATTGTGATCGGCAGTGACGTGTGGATCGGTTACGAGGCTGTGATCATGGCAGGTGTCACCATTGGAGACGGGGCAGTTATAGGAGCCCGTGCGGTTGTGACTAAGGATGTTTTGCCCTATACAATTGTGGGAGGGATACCTGCGAAGCCCATAAGAAAGCGCTTTTCAGAGGAAACCATTTCGGCACTGCTTGCACTCAAGTGGTGGGACTGGCCAAAAGAAAAGATCGCGCAGAAGATAGAAGCGATTCAATCCGGCTGTGCAGAACAGCTTCGTGAAAACAATCAGTAATTACAGCAGCAGTAAAAAGGGGGCCTTTCATGGCCCCTGACTGATATGCGTGCGGGATATTGTCTGGTATTTAAATACGAAAAGGATGTGAAGTGATATGAAAATAGATATGGTTACCCGCATTTTGCAATTGGTGTCTCTGGTGCTTATGCTGATCAGCCTGTATTCTAGAGAAGAGATGCCATTGATTCTTGCAGCCATTGTAATGGTCATCTGTGTTGCTCTGAATTTTTATCTGAGTAAAAAACAAAAAATAAAGTCAGCATAGGGAAGTGACAATGGAGAAAGAGATAAAGAATGCCTTGCTTGAAAACCTGGACAAATTACATACAACAGAAATGGGTGTTGTACGGATCAAAAGGAATCTTTCACTGGACACGGATCTGGTGGTGGAATGGTGCAAAACAAAAATACAATCACCACGTGCCAGTGTCACAAGAAAAGGAAAAAATTGGTATGTGAGTATAGATGGCTGTGTGATAACTGTAAATGCCAATAGCTGGACGATCATAACAGCACACAGGGAAAAGCGCGGAGGGCACAATTAATACATGAGAGACTTCCGTTTTTCTGCCCGGATGTCATAAAAGAACTGGAAGTATAGATTTCAAAGAGAAAACCATTTCCCAGTTTGGCTGCAACAATGGACGCGAACTTCTGTCTTTGATGCAGTTGGGTCTGCTCTTTTTGCCCTCCTTCATTTCAATATGGTGCAAATTTTCTCAGCGTTTATATGTGCCATTTTCTTAGGGAGTCAAAAGTCCATCGTTCTGTGTCAGCATATCCGGTGGGGAAGGACAGGAATAATAAAAATACCCTCCACTATAACACCAGACTTTTTATTGGTGGTAATGTAATTTTGTAAGGAGGTATTCATAAATGAAAACATATAAAACTTTAGAAATTGCACAACTCATTGGCATTCATCCCAACACGGTTCGTATGTATGAAGATTTGGAGTTGATTCCAAAACCAGAGAGACAGCCAAATGGTTACAGGGTTTTTACAGATGTTCATGTAGAACAATTCCGGCTTGCACGCCTTGCGTTTCAGATTGAGGTGCTGCAAAACGGACTGCGGAAAAAAATTGTGCGTATGGTAAAAACATCCGCAGCAGGTGACTATGATACGGCTTTGAAGCTCACACAGGAATATCTGATGCAGGTCCGGGAGGAAATAGCCAATGCGGAGGAGGCCATTGTGATCGCAAAACAGATTTTAGACGGCCGGACGGAAGAAAACATCCACGCAATGAAAAGGAAAGAAGTATCCGAATACCTGAAAATTTCTATGGATACTTTGAGAAATTGGGAAATGAATGGCCTGCTGACTGTCCGGCGCAAGCGCAATGGGTATCGTGTTTATTCCGATGAAGATATAAAACGGCTAAAGATCATCCGTTCCCTGAGATGTGCCAATTATTCATTGGAGGCCATTTTGACAATGCTTGTTCAGTTATCCCAAGATCCTGAGATGGATATAAAAAAAGCACTGGACACACCAAGAGAAGATACAGAAATCATTGCCGTATGTGATAAACTGGTGACGTCCCTCATGGCTGCAATGGACAATGCGGAGAAAATGATTCTTAAACTAAAAGATATGAAAAGCAGATTTTCTTAACCCCTCTATTTTACCACCAATGTTATTTGCGCTAATAAGCATTAGGCGCAGTACGCTTCGTTGGACTAAGGCGTACTGCGCCTTAATTTTAGATATCCCAGAAATCTTTTTTTAAATGCATGTTGTCGTTTGTTCGTAGCGTTCACCTAATTGCCTCACCATATGAAAGGTCTTTTTGAACACCTTCCCCTTTGCGAACGGTACCTGAATAATGATAATTGAGTTTCAACCCTACACTTTAACACCAATGTTTTTTTTCGTGATATCCTTGACCTTGATAAAACAAATAGGAGGAAAATTATATGCAGGAAGTGATCAAAGTCAGGCAGCTTACAAAATCTTACGGTGAACTGACCGCAGTCGACAACATAAATTTATCGGCTGCCAGGGGGATGGTTTTTGGCCTGCTCGGGGCCAATGGCGCGGGAAAATCCACCACAATTGAATGTATTCTGGGTACGAAAAAGGCTGACCAGGGGGTTGTCCGTATTTTAGGGACAGACCCCTTGAAAGACCGGAAAAAACTTTTTGAGAAGGTGGGGGTTCAGTTTCAGGAGAGCAGCTATCAGGAGCAGATCACAGTGGCGGAGCTTTGCCGGGTGACGGCCTCTTTATACAAAAAATCTGCGGATCCCTTTGAACTGCTTGCAAGGTTCGGGATTGCGGATAAAAGGAAAAGTCTTGTCAAGGATCTATCCGGCGGGCAGAAACAGCGTCTGTTCATTGTTCTGGCACTGATACCCAATCCAGAAGTGGTATTTTTAGATGAACTGACTACCGGACTGGATGCAAAGGCGCGCCGGGAGGTCTGGAAGATCCTTTCAGACCTTAAGGAAAAAGGGTTGACTATTTTTTTGACCTCACATTTCATGGATGAGGTGGAAGCTTTATGTGACTGCATCTGCATTCTGCGGGAGGGGAAAATCGTTTTTTACGGCACGGTTTCTGAGGCTGTAGAAAAAAGCCCATATGAGAAATTTGAGGATGCTTATCTTTGGTACACAGACGAGGAGGAACAGAACAATGAAAACATTTAAAACCATGTTAAAAACAGAACTGAGTTTGTCGCTGCGGGGAATGGATATGTTCATTTTTGCAATCTGTGTTCCAATTGTGGTATTGGTTATTCTGGGGATCCTATACGGGGATAAACCTGCCTATCCGGGCGCGGAATTTACTTTTCTGGAACAATCTTTTGGAGCCATTGCCACAATCTCTATCTGTGCCGGCGGTGTCATGGGACTGCCGTTGGTTGTCTCCGATTACCGCAGCAGACATATACTGAAGCGTTATAAAGTCACACCTGTGAGTCCCTCCATGATCTTATTTGTGCAGGTAGTCATCTATACCCTATATGCGGTGATCTCCTTTTTATTACTGTATCTTACGGCGGCAGTTTTCTTCGGATATGAATTTCGCGGGTCCGTGTTACAGTTTCTGGGAGGCTATCTTTTAGTGCTGGTATCCATGTTCAGCATTGGCATGATGGTGGGAGGTATTGCGCCTAATACGAAAATAGCAGGTGTGATCGCAAGTATATTGTATTTCCCCATGCTGATATTTTCCGGTGCAACGCTTCCCTATGAGGTCATGCCTGATACCATGCAGAAGGCGGCTAATGTGCTGCCTTTGACGCAGGGGATAAAACTACTGAAGGCAGCTTCTCTTGGAGAAAGTGTAGATCATGTACTGATTTCCATTATTCTTATGGCCGTGATTGTCATATTTTGTACCGTGACAGCATTTCGCTTTTTTAAATGGGAATAAACACTGAAAATTCATGCGTGAGCGTAACGGGGCGGTTTTCATCCGCTCCGTTTTTTCGGATTCTTTTATGGAATGGAAATGTGTTCTGTTGACAAAAGCTGACTATGCTATATAATAAAAAATACATGATCTGAATGTAAGGGAAGAAACGATTTTATCCTTTTCGGAGATGACGGCGCTTGTGAATATACGGTTGTTTTAACCATTCCGGATAACTCAAAATAAGTTAGTAACAGAGGTGGTTCACTGGTGCCGTACAAATAGAAAGATTTAATTTTGCAACAAGGAACAGAAGCGGCTGAACATATACAAGGATCTGCAGAGAGAGCGGATGAAAGACGAGAGGAGACTACGCTTATGATATATACAACAGATTATGCCTCACCGGTTGGAAGGATTTTGATCGCTGCGAAACACGAAGCATTGATCGGTCTCTGGATAGAAAATCAAAAATATTTTTTCAGTTCCATCAAAGAGGAAACAAAGACATGTCATGAACTGGCAGTGCTTGTTCAGGCAAAAACCTGGCTGGACCGCTATTTTGGCGGAGAAAAGCCGCAAACCAAGGAATTACCCCTTGCGCCTGAAGGCAGTGAATTTCGGAAGAGGATATGGGAAATCCTCATGGAGATTCCATATGGCGAGGTCACTACCTATGGTGAGATAGCTGAAAAAGTGGCCACAAGGCAGGGCCTTGACAGAATGTCAGCGCAGGCAGTGGGCGGGGCGGTAGGACATAATCCCATTTCCATCATCATCCCCTGTCATCGTGTGGTCGGTTCCAATGGCAGTCTGACTGGGTATGCTGGCGGCATTGATAAAAAGATAGCACTGCTCACACATGAAGGTATATCCATGGATGAATTCTTTGTGCCACAAAAGGGGACTGCCCTGTAAAATGCCCAAAATAGAAGAGGAGATAAGGGAGGCATAAACATGAGACCTTCATTCTCATAAACAATACAGACCGACATCACGACCGTTTCTCACTGGAAGTTCCTATTCTGAGTATGCCCCGTGCAGCCAGCTTGCCCCCTATATTGCCTGTTTTTGGGAGACGGGCGGGGAAAGCGGTATAGGAGAAGCCATGAGCCGGGAGGTGCTGGTAATTCCGGATACCTGTGCGGATATTATCATAGAGATCGATCATACAGCCTGTACCATCACAAGCCGTCTCTGTGGCCTTGCAGATTCCCCGAAACGCATTGAACAGAAGCCAGTGCGTGAGAACGTGACGACCTTTGCGGTTCGTTTTTTTTTGGGCAGTGCGCTTGTTTTTAGATGTGGAGATGAGGGAGCTTTACAATCAAACATTTGATTTCGCATCAGTAGACCGGATGACATTTGGGGAATACGAGGCACTTTTTTACATGGCAGATACCAGTGAACGGATTGCCTGGATGGAAAGCCATCTTATAAAAAACTGCTGCGAACAACAGCTAAGAGCCGTTACAATTCCAATCTCTATCATTCCATTGAAAGAATCTTGTATGGAATGGGCAATATTTCTGTAAAAGAGATTTGCGAGTACAGTTGTGTGAGCCAGAGGCAGATGGAACGTCTTTTTCTGCAGAATATCGGCATGTCCATTAAGCGGACCGCGGGCCTCATACGATATCAGAATGTATGGCGAGATGTGGTAAAGCAGGAGCGGTTTGATGTACAGGATGCGGTATACCGCTACGGATTTTCAGATCAATCCCATTTGTTAAATCAGTTTAAACGATTTCACGGGGTTACACCGGAACAGGCAAAAAAGATTGCTCTCATAAACCGTTAGAATGTCGCGATTTTTCAAGACACGTCTCATCTTCTGCGATAAAATGGTACGAGCCGGACAGAGATTGTACGAAATAGAATTAGGAGGATATAGAAGATGAAGCATACCTGTGTTGTTATATCTGTGGCGGACATGAAACGTGCAAGGAAATTTTACGAAGGTTTATTTGGTTTAGAGGTTTATCAGGACTATGGAATCAATATATCATATACCTGTGGGATTGCGTTGCAGCAGAATTTTAGCTGGCTTGTTGATCTTCCGGAGGATAAAGTCCTGAAAAAATCCAATAATATGGAAATATGTTTTGAGGAAAAGGATTTTGACGGGTTTTTAAGTAAACGGAGGCCGGGGAGGATATGAAAATGGTGATCCGGCGTTTTCTTGATTCCGGTATGACCATGGAGGAGGTGTCTGTAAAAATGGACGCTTCTGTAGAAGACTTGACGAAACTTTTGGAGGATTGAGTATGTATGAAAGAATGCTGAATAAACAGGAAGAGCCAACCATAACCCAAATGACTGCGTTCTGCGGTGAAAACGCAGAACGGTTTACTTTACTGAATGAGTGGCTATCCCAAACATATGGTTCTGCACAGAAGATCACGTTTCCCTATGGCAATCACTATGGCTGGGGAATCGCCCATAGAAAAAAGCAGAAACTGCTGTGTAATATTTTTGCAGAAGATAACGCATTCACCGTGATGATGAGATTATCTGATAAACAGTTTGAATCCGTATATAGCCAGGTGCGGAAATATACACAGGACTTTATTGATAACAGATATTCCTGCGGGGATGGCGGCTGGATCCAATACCGTGTAACATGCAGGGAACAATTTGAGGATATTCAAAAATTATTATGTGTCAAATGTTCATGACCACAAATAGGAAATCCCGGAAAGGAATGGGTGTATGAGGAAAATAATCATAATTGAAGGCAAAAATTTTGTTACTATAACAGTCCCTTATCCCTTAAAAAATCTTCCCGGTTATCCTCAAGCATCATATCAATTCCTACACTCTGCATGATTGAGACGGCTTCATAAATTTTTTTTCCCCGTTCTGTAAGGAAATAGTCTGTTTTTAAAGGATAACCATAAGAGGATGTTTTTTTGATCACACCACAGGTTAAAAGTTCATGGAGATGCTGCAGCAGCATTTTCTGACTGATTCCCCGGATGGATTTTTTTAGTGCGGAGGGGGAACAAGCACCCTTTTTAAGCTGCCATAAAATAAGAGGTTTCCACTTTCCTCGGATCATGTCATGGGTCAATTCCAGCGGACAAGTATAATCACTGCGCATTTTCATTTTGGATACTTCCTTTCGCAATAGTAATGATTCCGTTTGAAGCTGGGAATAACGAGTTATCTTCACTGCAGGGACCCGGAATACTATTTTACTTAAAAGAACCTGTTTAATTACTTCATACTATCACAGAGCTATGAATAAATCTATAGGGGCGGGAAGGCATACGGCTGATTTATATAATCATGGTGTCATATTATACAAGAAAAAAATAATTGGGAATGCTACAATGATTTGAGATAAAGGGTTCTCTTTGATAAATTCTAAAGATGTCGTTTTTTATCAAGATACTAAAATTTTTCTGTGATAAAATGATTGTTCTCGAAATCCAATGCTCATAAGGAGTTCAATTAATACCAACGGAGGTTATGTATGGAAATCAATTTCAAAAAATTAGAACGTGTATTGAGTACAGCAGAAGTCATCTATTTATCAACAAGTAAAAATGACAGGGTCTCGTCAAGACCCGTAAGTCCTTTAAATATAGGGCTGCGCTTATATGTAAGAACATCAGCGGCAAGCAGAAAAGCGAAAGATATGTTAAGTAATCCCAACATTGCAGTCTGCGTGGGGAATTTTTATTTTACGGGAAAAGCAAAACTGCTGGGGTCTGTCTTTGATGACAGAAATACGGAAATAAAATCAGCTTATATATTGCGATATCCGGATTCTTTTAGTGACGAAGATGAATTTATAAAATCAGACGAAGTATTTTTTGAACTATTGATCGAGAATGCGTCTGAATGGATTTATGAAGATGGTGTTCCGATCGGTTTAGCAGAACAGCGATCATAAAACACATATTGGGTGACAAAATTTTGGAGATATGACATGCAGCAGGTGAGTTCCATCGCTGCCTGTACTCTGCATTATATCCAACGACAAGAAGAATTTAAAAACATCCCGGGATGGGTAAGATTCACCGGGACTATTTTGTAATAAATGATCAAATGGAGTTATCATGCGGACATTATGCGCATAGAGAAGCACTGGAGATCCGATCATGGAGTTTTTTGATACCCTAAGAACAGGAAAACAGAGAAAACTTTGGAACATTCGTGAAAAAAACCTACAAAAAACACGTTTGGAATAGCAAATAGAACCAATATGTGGTACAATAGATATTAATTACAGACATGCCTTATTTGCCTCTTGTAATTTTTTCATTGAAGTGCAGAGAGTGAAAAAATTAACAAAAGTAGATAAGTTTTTTGTCTGTAAATCAATTTTATAAGGAAGGTGAACAATTGGAGAATTATACCAAGTATAAGCTGAAGGGGAATGAAGAACTGGCTTCATTACTGGCCCACAAGGATAAGCTGTTCGTCATTGCCTGCAACAAGTGCTTCAAGGAATTTGAGACCATTGACGAACCAGATTGCGGTGAATTTGAAAAAATTGCTGCCGAACATGGAAAAACAGTCACTGGCAGCGCAAAGGTTGATTTTTTGTGCAACAAAACCCAGACTGGGAACAAATTACAGGATATGATTCCTGAAGGCACGGAGCATGTTTTTGTGATATCCTGCGGTCTGGGTATTCAGACAGTTGCAGATATGGCAGAGGTACCTGTATATGCGGCCAGCAATTCATTGAATTATACAGGACATCACGGCATGGCACTGACCCAAAAGCGCTGTGATGCGTGTGCCCAGTGTTACCTGAATGTCACCGGCGGGGTCTGTCCAATCGTTGACTGCTCAAAGAGTCTGGTAAACGGACAGTGCGGCGGCGCAAAGAATGGAAAATGCGAAGTGGATCCCAACAAAGACTGCGCCTGGGAAAAAATCAATAAAAAGCTGGAAAAGCAGGGCCGTCTTGAAGAGTTTTTGAATCAGCCGGTTCAGGTACGCGATTATTCAAAAATTAATTTTAAAATTATTAATGACTATGTGAAATCCATCCGTGAGGAAAGGTTCGCAGGCTACTATGGTGGCGTTCATCCGTCAGAGCGTAAAGAATTCAGTGAGCATATTACGCTTAAAAGGTTCCCGGAGCCGAAGACGGTTGTCATTTCCATGTCACAGCATTTAGGCGCTCCGGCAAATCCCATTGTAGAAGTGGGCGATACTGTAAAAGTGGGACAGAAGATTGGGGAAGCGGCAGGTTTTATCAGTGCTCCTGTTCACTCCAGTGTCAGCGGAACCGTAGTTGCAGTTGAACCGCGCCTGCATGCCACAAGAGGCAGTGAGATGATGGCTGTAGTCATTGAATCAGATGGGAAAAATACTCTGCACGAATCAGTAAAACCGAATAAAAGTTATGAAAGCCTCACATCGGACGAGATCATTGAGATTGTTCGTGAGGCCGGAATTGTAGGTATGGGAGGAGCTGGTTTCCCCACATCTGTTAAATTAAAACCAAACAAGCCAATTGAAGCTATCCTGCTGAACGGCTGTGAATGTGAACCGTTTCTGACGGCAGACCACAGAGTGCTTCTGGAGTTTGCAGATGATATTCTTTATGGTCTTAAAGCAATGATGAAAACAGTAGACGCCGAGAAGGGTATTATCGTCATTGAGGACAATAAGCCGGATGCTGTTGCGCTTATGGAAGAAAAAACTGCTGACTGCGACAACCTCCAGGTTGTAGTGGCTAAGACAAAGTACCCTCAGGGTGCTGAAAAAATGCTGATCAAGCGCGTTATGGGCAGACAGGTGCCACGAGGCGGCCTGCCTGCAGATGTAGGTGTTGTGGTGAGCAACATCAGTACCGTAAAGGCTGTTTCTGATGCAATTCAGAAAGGTATGCCGCTGATTGAACGTGTTGCGTCCGTGACCGGAGTGAAAATTAAAAATCCGGGCAATTATATCGTGAAGATCGGTACCAATGTAAAAGATTTGATCGACTACTGCGGCGGAGTGACAGATGATGATGTTATGATCAAGATGGGTGGACCTATGATGGGATTTGCCCTTCCGGATTTAAATGTGCCGATGATGAAAGGTTCCAATGGAATCATTGCCATAGATACGGACCAGACACAGGAAGTGGCGTGTATCAAATGCGGACGCTGTATGGATGTATGTCCAATGGAACTTTCTCCGCTGTATTTTGCCAAACTTGCAGATGAGCAGGATTGGGTAGGGATGCGTGACAGAAATGTCATGGACTGTGTTGAGTGCAGGTGCTGTGACTACATATGTTCCTCCAAGATTCCAATAGTCAGCAAGATCAAAGCCGGAAAAAATGCCATAAGGGGGATGAAGTGATATGTTGATTACCCAATTAAAATCAAAGGAAACTATCGTATCACTGGTGGACGGAAAAAAAGTCTTTGTCATTAACTGCCAGGGATGCAAAGAAGTTCATTTCCCTGAAAAAGAAGCCGAAGAATTCCAGAAGGAACTGGCTGAGGTTGGAAATGTGACCGGAATCATTACAACGGACTATATTTGTAATCCGGAAAATATGAAGCTGCGCCTTCAGAAACACAGAAGTGCCATTGATGCGGCAGATGTGGTACTGGTATTCTCCTGCGGTGTCGGTGTACAGACCATTGCCGAGTACCTGGAGGATAAAAAAGTATGTGCAGCGTGTGATACATACCCCCTGCCGGGATTTCAGGGTGTAACCCCCTTAGAATATGACTGTGATCAGTGCGGTGAATGCTACCTGAATATCACAGGGGGGATTTGTCCGATCACTGCATGCTCCAAGAGCCTGGTCAACGGGCCTTGCGGCGGTACGAAAAACGGCAAATGCGAAGTGGACAGTGAAATGGAATGTGGCTGGGAGCGTATTTACAGACGGCTGGCACAGCTCGGACGTCTGGAAGAACTGAAATGCCCAGTTAAGATACGCAATTACGCGACTGATGATGAAGTGTCTAAACAAACAGAGAACTGTTAACATTCATGTAACTAGGAAGGTACTGAATAGTTACAAATACATAATGATTAGGAGTAGGGTGAATGAATATTAGCGAATTATTTCAACGTGGTGAATTTGTAGTTTCTGCAGAAGTAGGACCGCCGAAAGGAATCAATATTGACCATCTTGTAGAAGAGGCAAAGACTTATCTGAGCGGCGTTACAGCAGTTAACGTAACAGATAACCAGTCTTCCGTTATGCGTCTTGGCTCTCTGGCCACATGTAAAGTTCTGAAAGATGAAGGGCTGACACCAATCTATCAGTTGACCTGCCGTGACAGAAACCGTATCGCACTGCAGTCTGACCTTTTGAGCGCAGCTATGTTAGGAATCGAAAACCTGCTGCTGTTAACAGGTGACCATACAAAAATGGGAGATCATCCCCAGGCAAAACCTGTTTTCGACCTGGATTCCGTTTCCCTGATCCATACAGTGAAGCAGTTGGAATCAGGCTATGATCTTGGAGGAAACGAACTGGTAGGCGAACCTCCAAAGTTTGCAAAAGGTGCAGTAGTATCACCGTGTAGTGATTCTGTAGATGCACAGCTTGCAAAAATGGAACGAAAAGTTATGGCCGGCGCTGATTATTTCCAGACACAGGCAGTTTTTGAGCCTGAAAAATTCATATCATTTATGGAAAAAGCCAAACAGTTCGGAAAACCGGTTCAGCTCGGTATTATAATTCCGAAATCCGTGGGAATGGCAAGATTCATGAATGCAAATGTTGCCGGGATCCATGTTCCGGAATCCATGATCGACGAATTGAAAGCAGATAAAGAAAAAACAAAAGCAGGTATTACTGGTGTTGAGATTGCTGCGCGCATTATCAAAGAATGTAAGCCATACTGCCAGGGTATCCATATTATGGCATTGGGATGGGAATCCAAAGTACCGGATCTCCTTAAACAGGCTGGACTTTAATGCTGTAAGGGTTATGGATCAATGCCCATTTTAAAATATCTTAATCCCAAATAAAATTATTCCCACCGGAATCAATGCTTTCGCAGTATTGAGATTTCCGGTGGGGATTTTTGTAAAAAAGCAATTGATAGGACATAGAGAAGATGGGTGTGCAGTTTCCGACAGGAGAACCCATGTGTTGCCCACCCGGAGGGGAATCTGCTTGAAATCGGCAGCATGAGTGAGACGCAGGCCTAACAACTTTTAATTTATGTGGGGAAATAAAAGTATGAATATAACGCTTCATACAAGTGAAATAGAAAAATATCTGGCTGTTAGCAGCGTAGTTGACTACAATGATCCATGGATTGTGGATTTATCGGATCGTCTGACTGATAAAGCAGTGCAGTCATATGCGGAAGCTATTGAAAAAATCCAAGCGTCTTAATGAGATAGAGGACAGCAGAGCCTCCTATCGTCCGGAAAGGCTCTGCAAATATAATCCATACTCCATAATCTATAGTTTCATAAATCAAATTCCAGCTGATAGTCATGAGTATCCATTTGATATAGATTTTGATTTATTTCTTTTGTTTCTTCGCAACCGATTGCTAAATAAAAAGCTATGGTTTCTTTCGATGAGCCGGCACAAATATAAAATTTTTCATCCCCTTTATTTTTCGCCATTTTTGCAGCCATGAAAATAATTTTTACCTAAACCTTTATTATGCAATTCATTTGAAATAAAAAGTTGCTCCAAAAGAACATATTTATACTATTCTCCAAAAACAAAAACAGTATTGTTCACACTACAAAAACCTACAAGACGTTCTTTGAAAAATGCCCCCAACACAATTCCACCGGAACGAATTGTATTCTCTAAGTTTACAAGATGATTTTCAAAACCATTTGAAAAATCCATATCATGGTAGTTTAATTCAACAAGCTGTCTGTAACCACAGGCTCGTCCAATATATTGGGAAGCATTTAGTTCTCTTATTCTGTCACATTCATCCAATTCTAACGTTCGGTTAATACTTCCATTTATGAAACTCCTGTTCTATAAACCATCTTTGTTCCAAGAGGTTTCCATGGTTTTTCCGTAATAGGATAGTTTCCCAAAACCCCTGCCGTCCATTTGTAAAAATCAACTTCATTTTTGCACCAGGAGAGGATTGTATTAGCGTCTGTCTCTTTATAAGGCCTTAATCGAATCATTTTCACACCACCAAATTTTTATTTTTTCCTGCTGTTAAGCTGGGATTTACAGTTTGAATTTATTCTACCATCTTTTATCACAAATAAAAAGACAGGTTCTATTCAAAATAAAAGTCTGGATGATTTTCAGAAAAACAGGCCACAGGATTTACGCTTACGAATGAAACCAGAAAATCTATGAGGGTGGGCTACAGTCTGAGTTGTTTATTATAAATTTAACGTACTCTCAGAGGTATCATATCCTTTTAAAGTTTTTGATTATTTTACGAGAGATGCTAAAAATTTTTATAGGGAGATGCCCAGGAAAACCGGTAATTCTTTACAGTAAAGAAAATATGCAGTTGATGGAAGTTACTCATTCATGAGTTTTGAAATAGTGTTGCAATAGGCAAAAGTATTATATCTACTTGAAGTTCTTCCGTAAAATGTATATAATAGGTGAGATTGAACCAACAGTAAAATGCCTTCCTATGACAGGTGGCTATACATGATTCTGAAAGTAATGATTTGGAAAAAGCACTAATTGTGAACGAGCTGCTGTTTTGGACCTATTATACACAAAAAAGCAACCTCTTTTAAAATGGGATCGCGGCAGAATATGTAAAGGTTCTAAAGTTGTGCAATATTGCCAAAAATGAGAGGAATAACATGAGAAAACTAGCTTTGAGTGATGAAATATTACTAAAAATCGAGAAGCCGGCCCGCTATATCGGGAACGAGGTAAATTCGGTTAATAAGGAAGCAAGTAAGGTGGACGTGCGCTTCTGTATGTGCTTTCCGGACGTCTACGAAATCGGAATGTCCCATCTTGGAATTCAGATTTTATATGATATGTTCAATAAAAGAGAGGATGTTTGGTGTGAGCGTGTCTATTCGCCCTGGCCTGATTTAGATGCGGTTATGCGTAAAGAGCAGATTCCGTTATTTGCACTGGAATCCCAGGACCCAATCAAAAATTTTGATTTTTTAGGCATAACCATCCAGTATGAAATGTGTTACACGAACATACTGCAGATTCTGGATTTAAGCCAGATGCCTCTCCGCGCCAAAGACAGGGGAGAGGCATATCCTATTGTCATTGGAGGAGGACCCTGTACCTATAATCCGGAACCGCTGGCGGAATTTTTTGATGTCTTCTATATCGGTGAAGGGGAAACTGTTTTTGATGAATTCCTGGATGCATATAAGGAATACAAAAAAGCAGGAAAAAGTAAAAAAGAGTTTTTAGAACGTGCCGCAGAGATTCCGGGTATTTATGTTCCTGCCTTTTACGATGCATCCTATCATGAAGATGGAACACTTGCATCCTTCACACCGAATAACGCTCATGCAAAAGAGAAAATAGAAAAACAGGTTGTGATGAACCTTTCCGATGTCTGCTATCCGGAAAAGCCTATTGTACCATTTATAAAGGCCACACAGGACCGGGTTACTCTGGAAATCCAGCGGGGATGTATCCGTGGCTGCCGTTTCTGCCAGGCAGGAATGATCTACCGGCCTACCAGGGAGCGTGATGGGGAGTTTTTGAAAAAAACGGCCCGGTCCATGCTGGAAAGTACCGGACATGAGGAAATTTCTCTGAGTTCTTTAAGCTCCAGTGATTATTCCAAACTGCCGGAATTGATAGATTACCTGATCGAGGAGTGTTCCGCGAGAAATGTAAATATTTCGCTTCCCTCCCTGCGTATTGATGCATTCTCCCTGGATGTCATGAGCAAAGTACAGGACATCAAGAAGAGCAGCCTTACCTTTGCTCCGGAGGCGGGAACACAGCGTATGCGTGATGTCATCAATAAAGGGCTCACGGAGCAGGTCATCTTGAATGGTGCGGCAGAAGCGTTTGCAGGGGGCTGGACCAGAGTGAAATTGTACTTTATGCTTGGACTTCCAACAGAGACAGAGGAGGACATGAAAGGCATTGCCCATCTGGCTGAAGAGGTTGCAAAGAAATACTATGAAATTCCAAAAGAACAGCGCCGTGGCCGATGTCAGATAGTAGCCAGCACATCCTTTTTCGTACCGAAACCGTTTACCCCCTTCCAGTGGGCCCCCATGTGCCGTAAAGAAGAGTATCTGGCGAAAGCAAAAGTAGTAAAAGATGAAATTCGTGCACAGTTAAATCAAAAGAGTATTAAATACAATTATCATGAGGCTGATGTCACTGTGCTGGAAGGGATTTTGGCAAGAGGAGACAGGCGTATTTGTGATGTGTTGGAAAAGGCTTATAAAAATGGCGCGATTTTTGATGCATGGTCCGAATATTTCCGTTATGATATTTGGATGAAAGCTTTTGATGAGCTGGGGATCAGTCCGGAATTCTATACACTCAGGGAGCGCCCGTCCGATGAACAGTTCCCCTGGGATTTTATCCATGCGGGTGTATCAAAGAAATTCCTGCGCAAGGAATGGGAGAGAGCAAAAGAGGGAGTTGTAACACCTAACTGCCGTGTGAAATGTTCCGGCTGCGGGGCAGCTTCTTATAAAGGAGGTGTCTGCATTGAAGGTTAGAGTAAAATTTGCAAAAGAAGGGGCTATGAAATTTATTGGCCACCTGGATATTATGCGGTATTTTCAGAAAGCTGTAAAACGCGCAGGGCTGGATGCTGCTTTTTCTGAGGGATACAGTCCTCATATGATCATGTCATTCGCTTCCCCCCTGGGCGTGGGGATAACCAGTACAGGTGAATACTTTGATCTGGAGCTGAAAAGTGTGTATTCATCAAAAGAAATGGTAAATAAACTGAACGATACCATGGTGGAGGGTATGCGCATTTTAAGCGTCCGTCAGGTAGAGGAAGGAAAAGCTGGAAAGGCAATGTCTCTTGTGGCTGCTGCGGATTATGTAATTACTTTCCGGGAGGGAAAGGAACCGTCAGAGGACTGGATGCAAAGAATCGCCGGGTTTACGGACCAGTCATGCATTTCTATTGTGAAAAAAACAAAGAAAAGTGAAAAAGAAGTGGATATTCGTCCGTTTATATATCGTATGGAAGAAAAAGAGGGGAGCATTTGTCTGACTTTGGCAGCAGGAAGCGCCAACAACACAAAACCCGAGCTTGTGATGGAAGCTTTCTGTGGTTTTTTAGGCGTACCTTACGATCAATGGGATTTTATGGTGCATCGAAGTGAATTATACGCCGATACCGGCACGGAAGAGGAGCGGCATCTTGTGCCGCTGGAAGATCTGGGTGAGGAAATTGAGTAAACTGGTACTAACCCCTATGGAAATTTCCGGCAGGAAACGGCTGACAGCAGCCCTGGTAAAGGATGGACGAATCTGCCAGCTTAATTTATGCCGGTTTGAACATAAGAGTATTCTGGGTAATATTTATGTGGGTAAAGTAAAAAATATCACAGAAAATATCCGTGCGGCTTTTATAGAGATTGCAGATGATATCATGTGTTATTATTCCATGGATGAGAAAGCAGTTCCGCTTTATATGAATAAAAAGAAAAGCGGAAAACTGAAACCAGGTGATGAGCTTTTGGTACAGGTGTGCAGGGAGCCGATCAGGGGAAAACTTCCCTGTGTGACCTGTGATCTGAATTTTACCGGAAGATATCTGGTCGTGACGGCTGTTTGGGCAAAGCTTGGCTTTTCGGGCAAATTAAGTGCAGAGGAGAAAAGAAGACTCAAAGAGATACTGCAGCCTATTCTGCCGGAAGATGCCGGGGTTATTGTACGCACCAACAGCAGAAATGCATCCGAAGAAGATTTACAGTCTGAATTGGATCGTCTTTTAGAATGCCTTCGGCAGATAAAGGAGAAGGCAGCAACCAGAACCTGCTTTTCTCTGATCCATGAAAATCTGCCGGAATATCTGCAGGTTCTGCAAAATGTGTATGAACAGGATTTAGAGGAGATAGTCACTGACAACAAAGAGCTTTACGGGCAGATTTCCCATTATCTGGAGTATTATGGAATGACGGACAATAGGCTGCGCCTTTATGAGGATAAACTTCTGCCGTTGTCCCGCTTATATTCCCTGGAAACGGTTCTTAAAGAAGCTTTATCTGAGAAGGTGTGGCTGAAGTCTGGTGCATTTCTGGTCATCCAGCAGACAGAGGCGTTTGTGTCCATTGATGTGAACACCGGAAAATATACCGGAAAAAAAGATTATCAGGAGACATTTCGGAAAATCAATCTGGAGGCTGCAAAGGAGATCGCGAGACAACTGCGTCTCCGTAATTTGTCCGGTATGATTTTAATAGATTTTATCAATCTGAAAGAGCAGAAAGATAAAGAGGAACTGCTGTACACTTTACAGAGATACCTGAATCAGGATCCGGTAAAGGGGAATGTGGTGGATATTACAAAACTAAATATTGTGGAAGTTACCCGCAAAAAAATAAGGAAATCCCTGGCAGAAGAGCTTCGGGAAGAATATCAGGAAAGTGTAAGGTAATCATAGTTATGAAAGTAAAATCCATGCTTACAACGCTGTGTTATATTGAAAAAGGAGACAGCTATCTGATGCTGCACCGGATTAAAAAGGAGTCTGATGTAAATAAGGACAAATGGATAGGTGTAGGCGGACATTTTGAGGAGGACGAAAGTCCGGAGGACTGTCTTTTGCGGGAAGTGAAAGAGGAGACCGGACTGACACTCACTTCATACAAATTCAGAGGTATTGTCACATTTATTTTCAAACCCCTTACAGGGGAACCAGACACGGAATATATGTGTCTGTACACAGCAGATGGATATGAAGGCACTCTTTGTGCCTGTAATGAAGGCATTCTGGAATGGGTACAGAAAAAAGAAGTGCTGAATCTGAACCTTTGGGAGGGGGACAAGATATTCTTCAAGCTTTTAGAGGAGGAACATCCTTTCTTTTCCCTGAAATTAATGTACCGGGGAGATACATTACGCGAGGCGGTGTTAGATGGAAAACGGATACAATGATTTTATGAACCCTCATAAGAAAAAACTGAAGCCGGTACATGGAATTCTTCTTTTTGTTCTGGTTATGGTTTCCTACTATACAATTATTGCCTGGATGCAGATGAGATTCGGAATGTACGGACTTGCCATGACAGAGCTATATCTGCTCTTACTGTCTGTGGGAATCACAGCTCTTGCCGGTGGGGATTTTGCGGAAGTCTTTCCGGTCAAAAAACCGTCATGGAGTAAAATATTTGGGACACTTCTGCTTTGGGCCGGGGCGTATGCTTTGGTCCTTCCGGCAACCATGGTGATCGCATGGCTGTTTCCGAAGCAGATGTTTGGCACAAGCAGCGCCTTAAATGATATAATCGCAAGCGTACCGCTGCTGGTTTCAATCTTTATTACGGCTGTTATGCCTGCTGTCTGCGAGGAGGCCATGCACAGAGGGGTAATTCTTCACAGTCTCAAAAGTTTGAAACGGGAGTGGGTGATCGTGCTGATCATGGGAGTCCTTTTTGGGCTTTTTCACGGGAGCGTATGGCGTTTTGTTCCGACTGCGCTTTTGGGCGGTGCTTTATCCTGGCTGATGCTCAGAACAGAAAATATGGTCTACCCTGCATTGTTCCATTTTGCAAATAATTTCCTGCCCACACTTCTCTCTTTTGGACAGACCAATAGCGATACTGCAGCCAGTGCAGAATACTTGATGGAAGCGGGAATTCCGGTGGCTGCCCTGGGGATTTATGTGGCTGTGGGCTGCGCGGCGCCATTTGCTCTTTATACTGCCGGTTATCTGATACGAAGGGAAAAAGGCAGAAAGGTGCCTTATTTTCCTAAAGAACATCAGACATTTTGGATTGTATTTTTGACGGTATGTTCTGTAATACCGGCTATGATAGGCGGAATATTGTTTTTGTACGGGGTTTTCTTTGACGATTCCCTGTGGCAGATGATAAGACAGAGTCCCATAGAAAATTTCAGTGTTTTTTTAACAAATTTCTTGTAAAATTTTCTGGATTATCTTGACGAACAGACATTCTTGTGCTATTATAAGCAAGTATGCCGCACAAAGAGGTTAGAAGCGCTGTGAAATAGGCAGCCACCATATTTTGGCGAGTAATGATAATAGGAGGTGCCATATGTACGCAATTATTGCAACAGGTGGTAAACAGTACAAAGTAGCCGAAGGCGATGTTATCAGAGTAGAAAAACTTGGAGCAGAAGCTGGAGAAACTGTTACATTTGACCAGGTCCTTGCCGTAAACAATGATGGGTTAAAAGTTGGTGAAGACGTAGCAAGCGCTACTGTAACCGCGTCTGTAGTTGAAAACGGTAAAGCCAAAAAGGTTATCGTTTACAAATATAAACCGAAAACCGGATACCACAAGAAAAACGGTCACAGACAGCAGTACACCAAAGTTAAGATTGAAAAAATCAACGCTTAATTATGACGTACATTACGTTTTATCAGGACAGTGACGGTGTTGTGACAGGCTTTGACACCAGTGGACATGCCGGATATGCCAGGCAGGGTGAGGATATCATCTGTGCAGCAATTTCCGCTCTTGTCATCAATGCGGTGAATTCCATTGAACAGTTTACAGAGGATGCTTTTAAAGTGGATGTGGACAGAGAAAATGGCGGCATCGTATTCAGGCTGGAGGCAAAACCTTCCAAAGAAGCAGTGTTGTTGCTGAATTCCCTCATTCTCGGATTGCAGAGAATGGAAGACGAAGAAGAAAACAGACAATATATTGATGTCATATTCGAGGAGGTGTAAGGACATGTTAAGAATGGACCTTCAATTTTTCGCTCATAAAAAAGGTGTAGGTTCTACCAAGAACGGTAGAGATTCCGAATCTAAAAGACTGGGCGCAAAAAGAGCAGACGGACAGTTTGTAAAAGCCGGAAACATCCTTTACAGACAGCGCGGAACAAAGATTCATCCGGGTGTGAATGTAGGACGCGGTGGCGACGACACTTTATTTGCATTAGTAGATGGTGTTGTTCGTTTTGAAAGAAAAGGCAGAGACAAAAAACAGGTTTCTGTAGTACCGGTAACAGCAGAGTAACAATAGAATTTACGCTTGGCGGATTTTCTGTTGTGGTGAATTAAGGGAGGCTTCAAATCGTTCTGGTTTGAAGCCGCTTTTTTTAGCAATATATCTGCCAAGGCAGATTTAGAAAGTCAGAGGTTTTTATGTTTGCAGACAGAGCAAAAATCACAATCCGTTCCGGAAAAGGGGGAGACGGCCATGTGAGTTTCCGAAGAGAACTGTATGTTGCCAACGGCGGTCCTGATGGTGGAGACGGCGGCAGAGGCGGAGATGTTATCTTTGAAGTGGATAAGGGTCTGAATGCCCTGACCGATTATCGGCATAAACGTAAATATGCGGCAGAGAACGGACAGGAAGGCGGCAAGAAAAGATGTCATGGCGCCGATGGCAAGGATATTATCCTGAAAGTTCCGGAAGGAACCGTGATCAAGGACGCAGACTCCGGCAAAGTCATTGCTGACATGTCAGGAGAAAACAAAAGACAAATCGTATTAAAAGGCGGAAGAGGCGGCAAAGGGAATATGAACTATGCCACAGCTACCATGCAGGTGCCTAAATATGCCCAGCCGGGACAGCCGGCGCAGGAGCTGGCGGTTATGCTGGAGCTGAAAGTGATAGCGGATGTGGGACTTATTGGATTTCCCAATGTGGGTAAATCAACACTGCTTACAAGAGTGAGCAATGCCAGACCGCAGATTGCCAATTATCACTTTACAACAATTAATCCTCATCTTGGAGTGGTGGATCTGGAAGGCTGTGATGGATTTGTCATTGCAGATATTCCGGGTTTGATCGAAGGTGCCTCAGAGGGTGTGGGACTTGGTCATCAGTTTCTGCGCCATATTGAGAGAACCCGTGTGCTGATTCATCTGGTGGATGCGGCATCCACAGAGGGAAGAGACCCCATTGATGATATTTATAAAATTAACAAGGAACTGGAAGCCTATGATCCTAAACTCATGGAACGTCCACAGGTGATCGCAGCCAACAAGACGGACATGATCTACAGTGAGGATGAGGACCCGGTTGAGTGCATCAGACAGGAGTTTGAGCCTCAGGGAATCAAAGTGTTCTCCATTTCTGCAGCAACAGGAAAAGGCCTGAAGGAACTTCTTTATTATGTGAAGAGCCTTCTGGATAAGATTGATAAGGAACCGGTTATTTTTGAACAGGAATTTTTCCCGGAAGATATGCTGATCGCTGAAAATCTTCCATACACCGTAAAACAGGATGAAGAGGACGAGCACCTGTTCTATATGGAAGGGCCAAAGATTGAGAAGATGCTGGGTTATACCAATCTGGATTCAGAAAAAGGATTTTCTTTCTTCCAGAGATTCTTAAAGGATAGTGGTATTCTGGCAGACCTGGAAGCAGCAGGAATTGAAGAAGGCGACACTGTACGGATGTATGGCTTTGATTTTGATTATTACAAATAGGAGATAACATGACAAGTAAACAGAGGGCTTATTTGAAAAGTCTTGCTATGACCATGGATCCCATCCTGCAGATTGGAAAATCCAGCCTGACACCGGAGAATACGGCGTCGGTAGCGGAAGCGCTGGAAGCCAGAGAACTGATTAAGATAAATGTACTTCAGAACTGTATGGACGATCCGAAACAAATTGCAGAGGTACTGGCTGAGAGGACAAAATCCCAGGTGGTACAGGTGATTGGCAAGAAAATAGTTTTATATAAAGAAGGAAAAAAAGAAAAGAAGAAAATATTTCTTCCATAATAGGATATCCTGATAAGAGGAACAGTCATGTGCGAGAAAAGAAAACGAGTGGGCATCATGGGAGGGACATTTGATCCCATCCATATTGGACATCTGATTTTGGGCGAGACAGCCTATGAGCAGTTTGACTTAGACCAGGTACTTTTTATGCCTGCAGGAAATCCTCCTCATAAGAGAAGGCGCCTTCACAGGGCAACGGATGGACAGCGCAGCGAAATGGTGAGAAGAGCAATCGCTTCAAATCCGCACTTCTCCCTCTCTTTGGAGGAGATGAATGAAGATGGATTCACTTACACGTACAGAACTCTGGAGCGTTTAAAGGCAGAGCACCAGGATACAGATTATTTTTTTATTCTGGGCGCAGATTCTCTTTTTGATTTTGACAAATGGAGGGAGCCTGGAAGAATATGCAGGGCATGTACCGTGGTGGCGGCAACGCGAAATCATACCAGCCAAGAACGTCTGGATGAGGCGATCCGTTTCCTGGAGGAGAAATACTGCGGAACTTTCCGCAAACTGAATTCCCTGAATATTGATATATCGTCAGCCATGCTCCGCTCCTGGATTGCAGGGCAGAGGACAATAAAGTATTATGTGCCTGACAATGTGATCGCATATATCAGGGAGAACCATATTTACGAGGAATGTGATACAGATGAATTATGATTTGAAAGCCTTTTCAAAAAAGCTGAAGAAACATCTCGATGAAGAGCGTTATATACACACTCTTGGAGTTATGTATACAGCGGCGGCTTTAGCTATGGCCCACGGCGGTGATTTGGAAAAGGCCCAGACAGCAGGGCTGCTTCATGACTGTGCAAAATGTATACCTAACGATAAGAAGCTGAAGTTGTGTGAAAAAAAGAATATTCCGGTTTCGGAGATAGAAAAACAGGCACCATTTCTTCTGCATGCAAAACTTGGAGTTTATATAGCCGGGAAAAAATATGATGTAGAGGATAAAGAGATTCTGTCTGCTGTCCGCTGGCACACCACAGGCAAGCCTGAGATGACACAGCTTGAACAAATCATATATCTGGCAGACTATATAGAGCCTGGCAGAGACAAGGCACCAAATCTGCTTAAAGTACGCAGACTGGCTTTCGAGAATCTGGATGAGTGTATGTATGAGGTGCTGAAGGATACACTGGACTATCTTGGCAGCGATCCAAAGACTCTGGATCCTGCTACAAAAGAAGCATTTATTTATTACGAGAAAATTCATAACAGTAAAATACAGAAGGAGGCGAATATATGAACAGCAAAGAAATTGCACGGATGGCATGTGAGGCACTGGAAGACAAAAAAGCGCTGGAAGTAAAGATTATCAATATTGAAAAGGTATCTACTCTGGCAGATTATTTTATTATTGCCAGCGGAAGCAACCGGAATCAGGTACAGGCCATGGCAGATAATGTGGAAGAAATTCTTGGAAAAGCACAGATCGAGCCAAAGCAGATTGAAGGTTATCAAAATGCAAACTGGATTCTGATGGATTACAGGGATGTGGTTATCCATATCTTTGATGAAGAAAACCGCCTTTTCTACGATTTGGAAAGAATCTGGAGAGATGGTTCCCTGATTGAAAAAGAAGAACTGGATAAATAGAGACCACGCTTCCACGGTTATCTATTATCATGAATAATTATAAGAGCTGCCGTGCAGATGGAGACTTCTGCACGGCGGCTTTTATATTGTGCTGTGTTATATGTACCTTGTTCCTGATGACAGGAATTTTGCGGTTTAACATTACTTCATGAATCGGAAAACCCCAATTACCTTTCCCAGTACCTGGAACTGCTGTTCCGGATATATCACAATGGGATCCATATAGTCGTTCTCCGGCTGGAGACGGATATGGTCTTTTTCTTTATAAAATGTTTTGATCGTTGCCGAGTCATCAACCAAAGCAACAATCTTATCGCCGTTCTCGGCATTCTCCTGTTTCTCAACCACTACATAGTCACCGCTGAATATACCTGCATTGACCATACTGTCCCCCTGTACAACCAGCATAAATGTCTGTTTGTTGGGCATATACTCAGACGGAATTGGGAAATAGCCTTCTACGTTCTGCATGGCAAGCAGCGGTTCTCCGGCTGCAACCTTGCCGATGATCGGTACATTTATGGTCTCTCTTCTGACGAGGTTGAAGTTATCATCTACAATTTCAATTGCCCGCGGCTTAGTGGGGTCTCTTCTTATATAGCCGTTTTTCTCCAGCGTTTCCAGATGTGAGTGTACGGAAGAGGTGGATTTTAAATTGACTGCCTCACAGATTTCGCGTACAGATGGCGGAAAACCGCGGTTAAGGATTTCGTTTTTCATATATTCTAAAATTTCGGATTGTTTTTTACTGATTTTTCCATATGACATATGTAATACCTCCGGTTCTGATCTGATAGGGGTTTGTTTTTGGAGCGATATGGTTTGCTGCCCATGCGATCACTAAAAATATAATAACATATTTTGATACGAAATGCAAACAGATATTCGGAATATTTGTTCGATTACTATTGACAAACGTGTGTTCTTGTATTATGATGGGTTATAGTAAATAGAACGCATGTTCGCGAACATATATTTGTATGTACGAAGGAGAAAAGCTATGAGGGAAAGCAGGAAAAGAGCAAGAAGACGGAGAACAAACAGAGCAAAACTTTTGGGGATTGGTTTTTTGGCTTTGGTGATAACATTGATTTTTTCTGTCCGGGCAGCCGCTACAGCCAATGCGGGAACTGCTGACAGCAGCCGGACCAAATATTATGCCAGTATCCAGATAGAGAAAGGTACCAGCCTGTGGGAGATTGCTGGTGATTATATGACAGAGGAGTACAATTCTGCGCAGCAGTATATAGAGGAAGTAATGCAGATGAATCATTTGGAAAGTGATATTATCTATGAGGGAGCTTATCTTTGTGTTCCTTATTATTCTTCCGAACAAAAGTAAAGGGGAGCTGTGCGATGCGCGGCAAAATCGCAACATCCTAAGCTGCCCGGCGTCAGAATGCAATTAATAGTATTCTCCACCCTGAAAGGCGGAACTGCCATAATGGGATCAGTAGTGCATTGTGCAGCGTGTTGCTGAAGGAAAAACTGTGATTTAAGCAAATTGTGAACAGTGACATATGAAACATTGTTTGTATGCATATGGTCATGCCTGCTTTTTTGTGATAAGATAAAAATCAAGTATAGGAAGACTGCTGTTCAAAGGGATGGGATTTTACAGTATGTGAACAGCGGCATCCGGTTATTATACGGCAATATAGCACAGATAATAAATCACAATAGAGACGGGCGGATACGTGCAGAGGGAAGTTTATGAATCGAAAGAAAGTGACATCAACAGATGTGGCCAAGAGAGCAGGAGTATCCCAGGCCACAGTATCAATGGTTCTGAATCAGAAGTACAATGTCTCCTTTTCCAGAGAGACGATCAAAAAAGTTGAACAGGCGGCAAAGGAGTTAGGATATACCAATGAGAAGAAACCGCGCGCCTCCAGAATACGCATGCGTGGTACCATATTTGTTGTCTGCCCTAATTTTACAAATCCCTATTATTTTTCGCTGATACAAGGGATAGAAAAGACAGCGCAGAAAAATAAATTTGATGTTTTTCTGTGTAATACCAGAAGGGATTATCAAACTGAGGAGAAGTATTTAAAAAAGATAGAAAAACTGAATCCTTCTGGGGTTATCTATACTTTTGCACCTACTTTTCCGGAATCCCTGCAGAATGTGTCGAAGAAAATCCCTGTGGTTCTGATCGGTGAGAAGGATGTGGTGTCAGGGATAGATACCGTGGTATTGAACAGTGAAAAAATGGGACGTATGCTTGCAGAGTATTTACTGGGACTGGGGCACCGTAAAGTTGGTTTCATTTCAACCCCTTTGACAGAGCGGCAGTCAGCCCGCAGAGCAAGAATCAAAGGCTTTTGCGAGACTTTTGCGGAAGCCGGCTGTTCCCATGGGGTATATGTAAGAAGCCTTCCGAAAGAAATGGATATTATGTTTCAGGAAATTGACATGGAATACAGGACCGGATATGAACTGACATTGGAACTGATCCAGCAGGTGCCCCAGATTACCGCGATCGCAGGAACAAACGATATGGTTGCCCTGGGAATCAGAGATGCACTGTTGAAGGAGAAATACAGGATTCCGGAAGATATTTCTGTAATTGGATGTGATAATCTTCTTTTTTCAGGTCTCAGAGGAATTGACCTAACAACCGTGGAACATTATGTTTCAAAAAAAGGCGAGGATGCCTGTGAGATCCTTATACAGGAGATGGGAGAACAGAAGGCTAAAAATAACAGCACTGGAGAAAATATGGTTCATCATATTGAATATGAACCACGACTCGTAGTAAGAGGCAGTAGTTCTTATCCGAAATTAAAATAGATGGTCTGAAAAAGCAGGAGCGATTGCAATACTTGAATGGTTGCAAGTCTAGCAAAGGGGGACCGCCAATTTCAGCATTCGGATTCAAAATCTAAAATGCGAAATAAAAAATATAAAGTAGCTTGCGTCAAAAAATTGGCAAAAGGCATCTTGAAGATTGAACACATCATATTCTGCAATTGTACATGAGAAAATGATGTATCCGGTTTGAGAGATGTCTTTTGTTTTTTGGTTTTACTTATTAAAACGGCAGCTATCTATTTTTTATAGGTGTTATAGGAGCGGATGAAAAAATGTAACAGATGTGATGAAGCTCCGCCCCTCCATGAACATAGTAGTAGTTTTCTAAATATTAATAGATATAACGGCTCTTATTTGTTCTTGAAAACGATTACAGAGTAGTGTATTATATCCCATATAGAACCAATGATTGATGGGAAACAGCAAAAACAAGAATAAACAAGTGATGAGCAAGAACAAAACAAGAACAAACAAGAATAAACAAGTAAGAGGCAAGCACAAATAAGAACTAAGAGTAGAAAATCAATTTAAATTATTTTCGCGTTTACAAAAACACAATGCAGCAAACGGTATTGGTCCCACATAGAAATAAGGACAATGTTTGTTCCTTACTCGTTGGCAGGCCCTGGAAAGGAGACAGAAGCCATGTTCATGGAAGAACGTCAAAAGATGATTGTCGAGATGGTAAATAAATCCGGTCACATCTCAGTCAATGAAATACAGGAGCGATTTCATGTATCCTCCGATTGTGTCAGAAGAGACCTGCGTTCTCTGGAAAGCAGAGGATTATTAAAAAGAACACATGGAGGTGCGATCAGCACCGGTCCAAAAGGGAAATATCCGGAAGAACTGTATAATCCCAAAGAGGTTTCAGATATGAATGAACTCTGTCTTGCAGCGGCAAAAAAAGCTGCGGAATATATTGTGGAAAATGACGTAGTATATCTGACTACCTCTGTGGTTGGTTATTATATGGCGAAATATCTGCCAACAGATTTTTCCTTTACGGTAGTCACCAATTCCGTGACAGTGGCAGACGAACTGCGGAGACATTTGAATGTGTCTGTCATACTGCTTGGCGGGGAGATGTCCCACCGAGGGCACTGCCATGATTTCTATACAATGCAGATGATGAAAAATATAAGTCTGGATAAAGCATTTTTGTCACATACAGCTTTGTCGATTGAAAATGGAGCATCTATACACAACAGTGCCGGAGTGGAATTTGGCAGGCTGATCATGAAAAACAGCTCCAGGAACATAGGAGTGTATCCCTCCGAGAAATTGGGGAAAAAATCAATTCACTCAGTTTGCCCGATCACTGCATATGATCTTCTGATTACCGATGACCAGGTTTCTGAAGACTTTGTCATGCAGGCAGAGAAATTAAAAGTAAAGGTTGACATTGCGGTTGTATAAAGGATCCGTCCGTATGTCTGCTGCACGAGGAGGAAAAATGTACTGTATATTAGTGACCGGGATACCCGCGTCCGGAAAGACTGCCCTGGCAGAGTATTTGTCAGCATCTCTGCATATTCCGTTGGTTTCAAAGGACAAGATCAAAGAAATTTTATTCGATACTATTGGTTTTCGCTCCAGGACAGAAAAAGTTGCGCTTGGAACAGGAGCGATGGAGACCATGTATTATTTTGCAGGCCAGATGATGAGGACAGGACAGCCGTTCCTGCTGGAAAATAATTTTGAAAATGTCTCGAGACCGGGAATTCAGTCATTGCTTGAAGAATATGGTTATCAGGCTGTAACTGTTCGCCTTACCGGGGACTATAACGTTCTATTCAAGAGGATGACAGAAAGAAATAATTCACCAGACAGACACAAAGGCCATATTGTTAATGATTGTTATCAAAAGCCGGAAATAAACCCAAAAACAAAGCCAAAAACAAACCCAGAAACAAATCCAGAAACAAATCCAGAAACAAACCCAGAAACAAACCCAGAAACAAACCCAGAAACAAACCCAGAAACAAACCCAGAAATAAACATACAGCCAGTTCTCACACAGGAAGAGTTTATCCGGGGAATTACAGAGCGGGGGATGGTAGAGTTTCGGCTTCCGGGACCAGTTATGGAGATTGACACCACAGACTTTTCAAAAGTGGATTTGCGGCATGTGACAGAAGAACTGCAAAATATAATATCCAGCCTAAAACTGCAAAGATAGCTGCAGTTTGGTAAATTTATTTATAATTTAAATTATTAATAATACTATCAATTAATAATTTAAACGGTAGTTTGACATTCTTAAAGATTCTGCTATAGTAAAAACATAGGGTGATAATTCAGTACCAATACCGTTACCCAAAATAGAATCTGACAGAAAGGAGCAGAGTGTGGCGCACAGCTAGCTGAAAGTAATGTTTCGTCGCACTCCGGAGCAAAACAATGGAAAAGATAAACTGGAAAAAATATTTGGAGAAACCATATCACTGTTCCTGTGGAAAGACACATGTGTGCAGCATTGAGGATATTATCATTGAGGAGAATGCCATTGAGCGTCTTCCTGAAATTTTGGGAAAGCATGGCTATAAAAAACTCTGTGTGGTCAGTGATATCAATACACAAGAGGTGGCTGGGGAAAAAGTATGTGCAGTGCTGAACAAGACGCCAATTCCATATCAGACAATTGTTTTTCAGGATAAGGAGCTTGTGCCGGATGAGGAGGCAGTCACATATTTTCTTACAGAGATTGACAGGGACTGTGATCTGATCATCGGCGTGGGATCTGGTACTATCAACGATTTATGCCGTTTTATCAGTTTTAAAATGAATCTGGATTATTATATTGTGGGTACAGCACCGTCAATGGACGGCTATGCCTCCAATGTTTCACCGCTTATAATCAAGCATCTGAAAACTACATATGAAGCCCATACAGCAAAAGTGATAATCGGAGATCTGGATATTCTGGCCCAGGCACCGCTGTCCATGATCGCTGCAGGCGCAGGTGATATTCTGGGAAAATATGTCTGCCTGACAGACTGGCAGCTTGCTCACATTATTAATGGGGAATATTACTGTCCGGAGATGGCTGCTATGGTGAGGGAATCTATCCAGAAGGTAGTAGATCACGCAGAGAGGGCAGCAAAAAGAGAGAAAGAGGCAGTGGCAGCCATTATGGAAGGTCTTGTACTCAGCGGTATTGTCATGAGCTATATCGGCAATTCCAGGCCTGCATCAGGAAGTGAGCATCACATGTCTCATTACTGGGAAATGATGTTTCTGCTTGACCAGCAGCCGGATCCCCTTCACGGCACAAAGGTGGGAATCGGAACTGTGGCAGCTATCAAGATGTATGAAAAGCTCCGGGAGCTTGGCAAAGATGCAGTGCCAGGCAGCGCACCGCATTTTGACTACAATACCTGGAGCGAAGAGATTGAGACAGCCTACGGACCGGCAGCGCCTGGTGTCCTGAAATTGGAGCAGTCCATCGGAAAAAATAAAAATGAAGAAGTAACAAGAAGAAGAGCGGCTTATCTGCAGCATTTGGATAAGATTCAGGCGCTGATTGATGAGCTGCCAAAGGCGGAGACAATTATTGACATTCTGAAGTCAATGGACGCGTCATATTATCCGGAGCAGATCAAGGTGACAAAAGATGTTTTCAAACGGAGCATTTATTATGCGAAAGATTTGAGAAACCGTTTTGGGCTTCTGCAGCTTTTATTTGACCTGGAGCTTCAGGAAGGATTCAGTAAAGACCTGATCAAAGAAATATATAAGGCATAATTCACATTGCACTGCCCCTCCTGCTTGTGATAAACTAGAAGCAATGATGAAAAAAGGAGCTTAGAGTCATGAGACAGATTTTGGAGAACGAATTTCTGAGAGTATCCATAGAGGACCACGGTGCTGAATTAGTCAGTGTGTATGATAAGGAAAATGAGAGAGAAGAGTTATGGCAGGCAAAGCCACCTTATTGGAACCGCCACGCGCCTGTTCTCTTTCCAAATGTAGGAAAGCATCACAACGATACATACCGTCTGCAGGAACAGGAATTCCATACCAGCCAGCATGGATTTGCCAGAGACAGGGAGTTTGTCTGTATCAGCAGGACAGATTCGGCCCTTACCCACAAACTGATTTCGGATGAGAACACCAGAAGCTATTTTCCCTTTGATTTTGAACTGCATATCACACACCGTCTGGAGGAAAGGAAGCTTACCGTGGAATGGAATGTGGTGAACAACAGTGGAGATACCATGTATTTCACGATCGGTGGACATCCCGGTTTCAACGTTCCCATTCTGCAGGGTAGTAAACAGACCGATTATTACCTTTTGTTTAAAGAGGGACCGGCGCTTAAATACAAACTGGTGTATGGCGACAGCGGTACGGCAGATGCTTCCAAAGAATACACGCTGCATGTGGAAGAGGCGGAAGGATATTACAGATGCCCCATTACAGATCATATGTTTGACAGGGATGCCCTGATCTTTGATGATACCCAGATTGAATGGGTGGGGATCGGATACCCTGACGGGAGACCTTATGTGACCATGGAGTGCGAAGGGTTTACCAATTTCGGCATCTGGACAATGCCGGGAGGACCTTATATCTGTCTGGAGCCATGGATGGGGCGCTGTGATGACTATGGTTTCACAGGAGATATTTCAGAAAAACCGGATATTATTTCTCTGAAAAAAGGGGAAACTTTTCATAAGGGTTATTGCCTTACTTTTCACAGATAAGCGGCCGGGATTTTGGAACTTATAAAAAGAAGATCAAAAAGCTGCAGGGCAGAAATGTTCGGCAGCTTTTTTGTAGAGATTTTGTAGAGATTTTTTTGTTATCCTGATTATAAAATGGATAAAAATGCTCTTGGCAGGAAAAGAAGTACTCGCGCAGAGCTGGATGGGAGGAAGAATGGCGGAAAAAATTTTGATCGTGGATGACGAGAAGGATATCCGCTGTATGCTGAAAGATTATTTTGAGCTGCAGGGATATGAAATTTATACAGCGGATGGCGGGGAGGACGCGTTGGAAAAAATGAAGATACAGCCTGATATGATCCTTCTCGACATTAATATGCCGGATATGGACGGATATGAGGTCTGCAGAAGGATCAGAGATTATGTGAGCTGTCCCATTCTCTTTCTCACTGCAAGAGTGGAAGAGCAGGACAGAGTAAATGGACTGATGGTTGGCGGTGATGATTATATTATGAAACCGTTCAGCATGGATGAACTGGAGGCCAGAATTATGGCACATCTGCGGCGGGAGCGACGAATGGCATCCAGAGAACAACTTAGGTTTCAGGGAAAGCTGGTAATCAATTACTCACAGCGGAAAGTGTTTTATGGAAAGGAACAGATACCGTTCACCAAAATGGAATTTGACCTTATAGAGTTTTTATCCATGCATAAAAAACAGGTGTTCAGCAAAGAACGCATTTATGAAGCTGTCCGTGGGTATG